>NZ_GL890828.1:0-21605 GCF_000211815.1 Moorena producens 3L | reverse complement strand
TCAAAAATAGATAGATTTCAAAAAAGTAGATCTCAAAAGAGTAAAATTTGCTCNCCGCAGCCCAAACAGTAAAATCAGATACTAAAATCAGCACCCCGGTTGTGCATAGACGGGGCTTCCAAACATCCCAAGATTTTCTGTGAATCAATTCCTGCCAGTCTGGAACTTTCTTCTATCTAGAGTGTGGCTAGTTGGGCAACAATAAACTGGGCGGAAGCGCACCTTAGGAATTGCTCGGTTTTTATAAATGATACTAATCATTAACAAATTATAGTTTTTCCGGACGAAACCTGATTACGTTGAGCCTTATTTACAAGATTTAACCCTTTTACTCATAGCCTGCCGACATTAAAGGCTCAACTGTCTTACGGTAACTTCAAACCAATTAGTTCTATCGATAGCTAAATAGATTTTTTGCTATGCACGTACATGTTTGATTTATCCATTCTCGAATAATTGGAAACCACAAATATTTGACCTCAAATACTTGCAAAGATAAAAATCTCTGTAGTTTTTTACGTCGTGAGTTAAATTGAATGGGTAAAGGGAGTGACTCTGCAATTTTTTTAATTTTGATATTTTTGGGGTCTTGTCTAATTCTTATTATAAGGTAAAAAAACAATAATTGAGATTTAGAAAGTAGATTTTTTAGATGTTTTTGATATAATTATGGTAGCATTTTCAATCTTATTGGTCGTATTGACAAGTTATGGCCTATCTTTTTTTACCATAATTCGCTCAATTTCAGATATATCAAGGGTTACAGGGCGCTTGTCGCCCCCCCAGGGCTTTTACTCCTTGATTACGGTCATAAGAACCTCTGAGACTTTTCCCATCTATAGGAACAATCTATCCAGCAATCGAACCGAGCATACTTTGAAGCCATTTAGCCAAACATTGTTCTAAAGCATCGGGATGAATTCTTTTCTCCTTCGGAGACGCTGCGCGAACAAAAACTCGTCGAAAAGTATCATCACTGGGGATACCATTGGGTAAGTCTAAGAATTATTCTAACCATTGTTGTTTGGCAATCCCATAATTTTCCATGTCCTCCCAGCCCTCTGCACCTCCAATGACGGCTAAAATAGCGATTACTAAAATATCTTTTAGGAGGTGTTTTTGAGTTCTTTGGACTCTAGGCTCTTCGATATATTCGACATAACTTAATAAGTTAGATTCGATAGCATTGATGGAGTTTAACTGTTGGCTTTTTACTTGTTTACATTCAAAGTTTATTTGGGTTTTTAATTGAGAAACAAAACCCTTAATCATTTGCTATTTATCCGTTTTTAAACTCAGATTAAAACTTGATTATAGTTTGACTTTAATTTTTGGTCTAGGAGGATACTTGAATAGTTTTGTAAAGTACATTTTATACAAAATTATATGAGCTTACCCTGAGGTAATAGGGTGCATCTCATATTTGTAAATCTATAACTAAAAGAAGTGTGGGGAGGGTGGTAAGTGTGGGGAGGGTGGCAGGGCTGTTTCATTCTAAATTGCAATATTTTATGCATTTACGAGGATACGTCTTTTCAGCCTTCGATAATTCCGGTTAGTGATGGCTGAAAGACTGTAAACTCGTTACCTAGATCCAGAATGAAATAACCCTGGGAGGGTGGGGAGATGGGGGAGATTTTTATTAAAGGTAATTGTCATAAAATGATATTAGCTTTCTATTGCCGAAGAGTGTTTTTGCACAAGTGAGATGCACCCAGGGAATAGGGAAACAGAAGGAGGTTTGGGAACTGTGGCGAGTGTGATCTGATTGGCGTTTGAATACTTATAGCCCTTTGCAGATAAGTTAATTATGAAAATGGGACAAAAAAGATAAATTCCACTTCTTAATTGGCAATAATAAATAACTTAGATTGGATGCCAATTGCTCTATTCCCTGTTCCGGTGAACCGCTGTTCCCTGTTCTATAAAAAACCATAAATATGTACTTAACAAAGTCGCAAACCGCTATATTTTATAGCGATTCTCATATTAATGACGTACACAGGATTTTTTCCCTATTGCCTATTGCTAGCTTGCCTATTGCTAGCTTGCCTGTTCCCTATTGCCTATTGCTAGCTTGCCTATTGCTAGCTTGCCTGTTCCCTATTGCCTATTCCCCCGCTGTTCCCTAAGAAGCATTCTACCTAGAATCCCAAATCCACAGCAATACGGTGAGCACAAGCAAATCCCGAAAACGCTACTGCATTTAAACCTTGCCCCGGAAAGGTGCTATCCCCAACACAATAAAGCCCTGGAATCGCAGTCCGATTAAACGGCATTCCCAACAATCCCATTAATTTGCGGCGGGGAATTGGCCCATAGGTTCCATCCATACGGTTCAAAAATCGTCGATGACTGCGTGGTGTTCCCACCTCCATGTAATCCAATCCAGCATCTAAGCCAGGAAAAATCCTCTCCAGTCGCTCAATTAAGCCTCCAGCTGCCTCTTCCTTCTTATGTTCGTACTGACGAGGGGATAACCCTTGCCAATCTTCCATCCAGCTCGGGGTAAAGGTGTGGAAAACATGATAGCCTTCTGGCGCTAAATTGGGATCAAGCAAGGTAGGAATCGAAACAAAAATAGTCCCCTCCGCATCCTCCATATTTTCCCAGTCTTCTAGGACAATATGGTGACACTCTGTACCAGGTGGTAAAACATCTGCCTTTACCCCTAAATGTAAACTCAAGAAACCCGGTGATTTCTGATAACGCTGTTGCCATTTCCGCTCAACTCTTGGCATTTGGTCAGCTGGCAGCAATTTCTCAAATGTATCCCAACGGGTAGCATTGGAAACAATTCGTTTTGCTCGATACTCTTTACCATTGACTAGCTGGACACCCACTGCCTTGCCCTTTTCCAGCAGAATTTTCCCCACTCGAGCTTTATAAAGAATCTGACCTCCAGCTTTCTCCAATCCCTCCACTAGTTTTTGGGCGATTTTTCCTACACCTCCTACCGGATAATTAATCCCACCGTAATGTCGGTCAGAAAACACCATACCAGCATTAATCATCGGTGTTTTGTCAGCAGGTACCACAGACCAGCAATAACATTCCATGTCTATAAATTTCAGCAACTCAAGGTCGCTAATATACTTACGAGCAATGTCTCCCACATTTTGGGGTAGGTACTTCACTAAACCCAAACAAGCCAAGGGATGCTGGAAAAATACTCTGGTCAAATAGCCAAGTTCTTCCAAGGACAGTAAGTCCATCGCATTCAGGCAATTAAAGACCTTCCAGCATTCATCGTAAAATTTGCGAATCCCTTGGCGTTGGTCAGGGAAGTGAGCAGTAAGTTCTTGCAAAAAATTATCATACTCTCGATGGACTTTTAGCTCTAGACCACCAGGGAGATGATAGTGAATCTGTACTGGATCTGGAATTGTTTCCAGACTGACATTGACAGCCTCAAGGGCTCGGGTAAGTAGATTGGTTGTCCCCTTGGTGCCAAACCCAAAAATCATTGATGCTCCCACATCAAAGCGATACCCCTCTCGCTCGAAGTAACCCGAACTACCACCAGGAATGATATAGCTTTCTAGCACCAGCACACTCGCTCCCTTTGCTGCCAACTGAGTTGCGGTTACTAGCCCCCCAATACCAGAGCCAATCACAATAGTATCAAATACCGATTGATTGGAAATGGTATGGGATTGATTGCTTGATGGGCAAGGTTGGGATCCAGCAGTCATGGAATTAGCAATTTAAATAGATTAACTGATGGATCTGAGTTTAGCGTTTCTTGTTGAGATAGGAGTTCATTACCAATGCAAAAAAAAAAGTGGGCACCAGCCTGCTGCTGCGTACCGGTCCCACCCGCCTATCCTTAATGAGAGGAGAACACTTATTACTACTATAAGCTTGTTGATAAAAAATGTCAACATTTAGGGAGCCATTTTCCCGAAAAGGGGAGTGTCGGGAGTGTCGGGAGTGTTAGGTAACCATCCACCGGGGAGGCTAACAAGCAGCCTTGTTAGCCTTACTGGGTGTGGGCGAACCTGTAAGGAAAACTTTTTGGGAACTAAGGCAATCATTACACCAGGGTCCCCCGCCCCAGCCCACACCCGGTGACCCCCTCAGATGTATATCTGAGCTGACGGGGTTTTTTTGCTTGTAATTGACGACTTAACAGTATTATTGGCATAGTTACAAGGATCAGCAAACCCTTTGAGTGCTGTCTCTATTTTGACAACTTGTATAGGGTTTGCTTGAATCAAGCAAACACTCCTTAATACTGTGTTCATCAATGTAAAACTTGAAACTATCATCAACTAGATTAAGACTTGTGGTTATTCCGAAAAACCCTACTGCCCAATTCCTCTAACACTACCTAATTTGTTTATCACTAATTCTTATAGTTACTAGCTGTTATGACTCTCCAACTACGTGTCTATGTTCCACCCCATCCCCTAGTTAAGCACTGGCTAGGGGTTGCCCGTGATGCCTCGACACCACCTCCATTGTTCAAAAGCGCTATGACCGAGTTGGGACGCTGGTTGACCTATGAAGCAATGCGGGATTGGTTGCCGAATGAAGAACTAACAGTGCAAACTCCCCTAGCTCCGTGCAAGGTAACTATGGTGAATCCAGAAGTACCCATAGTAGTTGTGCCAATTTTGCGGGCTGGACTAGCGCTCTTAGATGGAGCCCAAACTTTGCTGCCCTTGGCATCGGTTTATCACCTTGGTCTGGTCAGAAATGAGGAAACCTTACAAGCCAATTTTTACCTGAACACCTTACCCAATCAGTTTGACCCAAATACACGAGTCCTAGTTCTCGACCCGATGCTGGCTACTGGTGGCACAATGATGTTGGCAATGTCAGAACTTAAAAAACGAGGCGCAACACCAGATTTAACACGGATTATTAGCGTGGTAGCAGCACCACCAGCCTTACAAAAGTTGGGGGCAGATTATCCTAGTTTGACCATCTACACTGGCATGATTGATGAGGAAGTCAATGGTAAGGGATATATAGTACCAGGCTTGGGTGATGCAGGCGATCGCGCTTTTGGAACTTGACCGAAACCGCGACAAGCCCCTATTACCCTGACAGACTTAGACAGCAAATCCAATTGATAGTAGAGGTGTTGCCTGGAACACCTCTACCTAGACTTCCTGATCATGGTTCCAAGGTTCACATTCCCGGTTCGCTCACCAGACCGGGCTTTCAAAGCTTTGTCTAAAACGCTTCCGATACGATATTATGAATTAAGGGCTGGTAGCAAACCCCTTGTCTAATCAGCAAGATCCTCTCAAACTTGATGGGTTAATCTGGATAAAAGCTGCATTTTTCAAATCAAGGGCAACAGAGCAACATGAGTCAGCAAGATGGTTTTGCAAGTGGATTCCTGACTGGAGCAGTAGTCGGGGGATTGATAGGTGGATTAATCGGCGCTTTGGTTACTGCTGGTAAAAGTAATCAAAAGGATGAGGAAGATCGGTCTATGTTAAATTCTGAGCGCTCAGACCCTAAGGCAATTAGGGCTAGAAAGCGCGAACTAAAGGCAGAAGCAAGCATTGAAGCGGCACGTCAGAGTTTGGAAGACAAAATTGCCCAGCTCAATTCAGCCATTGACGATGTACGTCAACAAGTCAGCACAGTGAAAGGTACAGCTGAGGCAAATACACATGAACGGGTGCTTGAGCCATGAAATAATTCTGTTTTAGGCATTTTAAAGCTGTACTGCATTGGTCTTCAGGCACAGGGTGATCTAAATCCGTTAAACTTAACATCAAGGCATAACACTCATACAAACTTACTAAGAAAGCTTATAAATCTATGGCTACAGAACTGCTCACCAGCACTCTCCAGAGCTTTATCCAAATCTATCTAGTTCTATTAATTGTCCGAATTCTGTTAACTTGGTTTCAAACAATGGATTGGGCGAATCAGGTCGCTTCTGTCTTAAGTCCAATTACTGACCCTTACCTGAATATTTTCCGTTCCTTCATTCCACCCCTTGGAGGTATAGATTTTTCCCCCATAGTGGCGATTTTTCTTCTACAAATTGTAGCTGGGCTGTTTTAGCATAGCCGTGATCAACAGCTGTAATCAGAATAGTAAGTTCTAATCCTTGTTCACAGTATCAAATTAGCGTGCTCTAAATTTAGCTTATCTAGAATAGGTAAAGGATAAATGGGAAAACGATGCATAGGTGCGACCCGTGGCGAATTAAATTACGGGTCAGGCGCACCTAAGCCGTCTTGGTGAGGTGACCTTACCAAGATGGCGCTGCATCAAGACAGGGGCGACAGCACTTAATCCTGAACCAGTCAACGACCAATTCTGTTCCTAAAACCGGATGCCTTAAAACCCTTAAGGATCAGAGGCGTTTTTACATTAGCAGGAACCGTAACCTGGATTTCAAAATCACTGGTTCCTGGTTCCACTTCATCAATTAACCCCACGCGACCCCGATTTGGGAAGGTATTATTGCCATTGGCATCCAAGATACGACCAAAAACATCAGCATCAAACACCTTTCTGCCAGTGGGATTCTTGGCTTTACCCTTGATAACATAGCAACTAGCCTGCCTAGCCGACCCCCCACCACTGATCACCCTGCCTTTCCCAATTTCTAAGGGACACTCCTGGGAAGACAAGTTGGAGAGTTTAATGCGGATCACAGCCAACGCAGGGGGAGCAAATGCCGAGCTGATCACCCAAATCAGACAAGCTACAGCAGTAGCAGTTAACCAATTTCGCAATCCCATAAAGCCCACCAAAAATTTACCGATTATAGCTACTTTACACCTAAATTGCATAGGGTTTAGCTTGAAGCAGAGAAAATATTGTTAACTATAGGTAATACTGAATAGCTAACACTGAAGTGGATGGGTCAAAAGCTCAGTGTAAAATCAGTAACCATTACCAAGATTTGGGGGGAAGGTAGAACTTTTCTAGGGATAACCCTGACCAAACAATACGCGATCGCACTAGCAAAACTCCTAAGGTAATTATTCCCAAACTGACAGCTCTGAGATGGTTGTTTCCAGTCAAAGCTAACTGTCCCAGGTAGCTCGAACCAATCATCACGGCATGAATTGCAGCTAGGACTAAAGCAGGGATACTCAATAAATGAATCCGTCGCCAAAGCTTGCCCAAACCCTTCTGTAAGTGGTCAAAACTCGTGAGAGCCGCTGGGGTAATCAACACGAGGGCTAAAATTCCTGCTAACAGACCCCACTTATGCTGCGGTAGCATAAACCCCATAGCATCTAACTTCCAGTTCAAGGCATGGTCTAGCCTAAAAAATGTATGAGCGATCGCCAACACAAATGCCCCCACTCCTAAAGCCCGACGATAGCGTAACAGCCCAGCCCACAAACGACTAATCGGACGAGCAATCAAAGCTAACATCAGTAACAGCAGCGCCCCATGACCGGTGTAATCCACCATAGCATCGGTACGGAGAAGGGTTAAAATACCAATCGTGAGGGTAACCCAGCCTCCTAGGCGAAACAGCTGGCTGCGCTTGCTAACACTGAGTCTAGATGCAGATACACCCACTCCTAGCATCATGGGCATCGTTCCCAGTCCAAAGGCCAGCATCGTTGCTGCTCCCCACCAAAGATTACCCATTTCCGCTGCTTTAATCTGAGCAGCATACAGGAATCCACAAGGCATCAAACCCCAGACTCCTCCTAAAAGGGCTGGTGTCCACCACTGAGATTCCCCAGACAATTTAGTCATCGCGACCGTCAGCCGTTGATGCCCAATCCCTTTAGATAGGGGGTGTAATAGGGGCAGACGGGGAATCCAATCGGGTTTAAGCTGCACACAGCCAAACCAAATAAGCATTAAACCAGTCAGAATTGCCATGGCTTGGCGCAATCCACTGCCAATCCCAGCCAACTGACCACTAGCAATCAAGACCGAACCCATACCCCCAAGTGCAGCTCCGACAAGAGCATAACTAATTGTTCGTCCTAGGTTAAGGAGACTATGAAAACCCAGCTGATGGAGCCACTTTGGAGACTTTTCCTGCTGCTGAGATAGGGAAAACGCCACTGTCAGAGGTCCACACATTGCCACACAGTGACCAAAACTGCCCAGAAACCCTAGGGTCATGACCAGCAGCAAATCTAAAACCATTCCGTGCTTATGTTCCTTAGCTATAAGACTATGGTAAATATTATCATCAGCCATTCATCCTTATTGTGAACTTATAGCAATTTATAATCAAAAGATTCATGTGTGATCTTCGATATCCTCTGTATCTCCGGCATTTTCTGGTTAGGAGCTAAGAGCATCTTTGAAGAAATCTTAGCATTAAGAGTTAACCCCCATGACCATTCAACTGCGATCCCACATTTCCTCTACTGAAAACTCAGCACTCAGAACTGAGCAGTATTTTCCGATAATTTCTCACAACATTAAAACCTCTGCCGATGTCGGTGCTACCTTCCACATTGAACCCAATCACAATCCTCGCGCTAGAGAACCTGCTCTAGCATGGTTTGCCCTTACTCGCCAAGGGGGACAACTCATTCCCCTAGAGCAATGTGACTGTCAATTAGTGGTTTATTCTAAATCCTCATCAGACCAAGGGAATTCCCCTATCCTTGAGCCACAGCTCAAAGCTATATCAGCTGAAAAATACCTTGGTATTCCTGGAGCTGATCTAGTCTTTCCTAAAGCGGGAGTCTATGAGTTAGTCTTAAGCGGTACTCCTAAATCAGGAGCTAGTTTTAAGCCATTTGAGATCAAGTACGACGTTACAGTCACTCCTGGGAAAAAACTGCGACTGTGCCAAGTCCTACCACTGAACCTGAATTTAACCAGCACTCAGAATCCTTTTCAGAATCCTTCGAGGATACTGCACCATCAGAGCCTCAATTATTACAGTGGTGGTTGCCCATAGGGATTTTTGCCTTACTCATCCTAGGTATCGGCAGTTTGTTGTTATGGAAAAATGCAACAGGAAAAAGATAAATATAACCCGACTCTCGACTAGCCAATGGCCGAAAAACTACCACCGATAAAGTGAATATCACTAAAGGTTTCGATCCACAGACGAGCACCACAATCAAGAGGGTGATCCGGTTGATACACAATCCGACACGGACCAAGAATTTCTACCTGGTTGCCGTATAGATTGTTGCCGCTTCGTTTTACAGAAATCACTGGCTGACGCTCTTCGGGACGTTTAGTGTTGTTGCTACCAATGCGATTGCGATTGACATTGATCTTAGCTAGAGCCGGAGGACGACTTTTACGCCACTTGCCCTTTGGGCCACGGCTGGCCTTGATGATTTGGGGTAAATGGTTGAACAGAGGAATAATCCAGAATTTGCCGCTTTTATAGGCACCCCGGACGCGACCGTCTTGGAGGAGTTGTCTCAATCGTCTAGAAGATATTCCTAACAGAGATGCTGCTTCAGTAGTACAAACGGACTTATTCATCAGTTAACTCTAAACTTGATTTTATAAACTATTCCGATATCAGTATTATAAATCAAATCGACCATTAATATCAAGTTGTGGTTAACTGGAATGGCTCTTTGTTGAAAGAGGGGATTTATCCTATTCTTAGTGAAGTGTTGGGATCCATCTTGCTAGGAATTTTTACTCAATAGAGCTAGGAACCGAAAATAGAAAGAAAATCGAAAGATATAATAATTCTTTAATAATTCTTAATTAACTAATAATTATCAAATGAACATTCTAAGTAACCTGCTTTCAGGAGTCACTAATCCCTCTAATCCCTCCCGTCCCAAGAAAAAACGCCGACGGATTGAAATCAAATCTGAGCGTGAAATTGAGATCATGCGGCAGGCGGCAACTATTGTGGCAACAGTACTCAAAGAAATTTCTGAAATGGTTGAGCCAGGAATGAGCACAGCGGATTTAGATACCTATGCCGAAAAGCGGATCCGTCAGATGGGAGCAACCCCAAGTTTCAAAGGCTACTACGGCTTTCCTGGGTCGATCTGCAGCTGCCTTAATCACGAAGTAGTTCATGGTATTCCTAGTGCCAAGAAAGTAATTTGCAGTGGTGATGTGTTGAAAGTTGATACAGGTGCCTACTATCAGGGATTTCACGGAGACTCATGTATTACTATTCCGATTGAAGAGGTCAAACCAGAAGTGAGTCAATTAATTCGGGTGGCAAATGAAACCCTCTACAAGGGCATCGAACAAGTGAAAGCAGGGAAATACTTGTTAGACATTGCTGGTGCGATTGAAGACCATGCCCAAACTTATGGCTATAGTATCGTGGAGGATTATACGGGTCATGGTGTGGGGCGAAATTTACACGAAGACCCCTCAGTGTTCAACTTCCGCACCCGGGAATTGCCGAATGTCAAGCTGCGTGCTGGGATGACTTTGGCGATTGAGCCAATTTTGAATGCTGGTACTAAGTTCACACGCACCCTATCTGACCGTTGGACAGTCGTTACGGTCGATAATTCTCTATCCGCTCAGTTTGAACATACTGTTTTGGTAACAACTGATGGCTACGAAATCTTGACTGACCGTACCAAGGTCTAACTATAGCGTTACTTATGAACTAGTGAAAGACTTGCTGGCACATGGAACTTATCAGTGGGTAGTCGGTATGCGTGAATAGAGGAGCATCTCCTACTCCAGGGGAAATGGTCTAGGTGTACCATTTTCTCCCAAGCCATAGCTATTGCTTACCAGATTAGCTTCCGGCAAAAGAAGCCCCACAACGAACATGCGCAGCATGAGTGTTTAAAGTTACCGTAAGATAGTGGAGCTTTTATGGTTAGTCGGTTATGCGTAAAAGAGGTGCGACCCGTGGCGAATTTAATTCGCCTACGGAAAGCGCACCTTTGGTTAAATCTTTTGTAATAAAGCGACCCTATCTAAGGTTTCGTCTCCAGGGATGAATTTTGCACAGAGTCTTTCACTTTAGACCAATCGATGTGTTATACTGGAAATACTGACTTTCAAAGCCGTTCGCGTAGCGTGGCCAAAGGCCATAAATGCTGGGAAGTTGGTCAAACATTATTAAACAAAAGACCAAGAAAACAGAGCGGCAGCGATGCAGCGCGGTCTTGGGGGTTTCCCCCATGAGCGACTGCATCAAGAGAGGGCAGTCCGTTCTTAAAGCCCAGCGCCTCCTAAGCAATAGCTGGATTGGCGCTTGTTGCCCACACTGAACTCAAAGAGTCAGTGTGGGAGCTGTCACGTATGATATATTGGGTTGGGACTAATTCTAAAAACTACCAAATTTCTGGCTGTTAACAGCTGGGATACTTGATCGCAAGTAAGCGCGAAGTTTTAAAACCCAGTCTCGTCAGAGCTGGGATTAAAAACGATTAACGCGCTAATTTATTTGGCACTCAGTCTTTTCTGAGCAATCATCATCACCCAATCAATGTAGCCTTATAATAAGGAAGTTTCCTCTAGGCGGTCAGACCATAAACATCGGAACCGCACTCAGAAAGGTAAATGGGTGAAAAACACTCTTAGACGGTGCTTCTAGTAACTAGTGACATAGATCGCAATTGATCTACTGCTAAAAAACTCCCAATGAGATCTCAGGGGTGTTGATCAGGTTGCATCTAATTTCTTTCTTCTTAGTTACTTAACTATTCTCCGGAACTATGACCAATAAAATAGTCGAAAAAATTGCCGGAATATCTCTGGTAAATATTAGCTTTGATAGGGATTCGACAACTGTTCCAAAAGAAAACCCCCAAACCGTTGAGCCTAGGGGTAATTATCAGGGTGCATCTACCATTTATTTCTTCTGATTGATGGGATTGATATCCGGAAGGATTACTAGTAAATGGATCACAAAACCCACGGGAGAAATTTGCTCTTAGCCAACAGCCAGTTGAGGAGCTGATGGCAACATCTACAGGTGCGACCCGTGGCGAATTTAATTCGGCAACGGAAAGCGCACCTAAAAAAAAATCCCCCGAACCGTGAGCTTCAGGGGTAATTATTAGGGTGCATCTACCATTTATTTCTTCTGATTGATCGGATTGATATCCGGAAGGATTACTAGTAAATTGACTAGTCAATCAATCACAAAACCCAGGGGAGAAATTTGCTCTTAGCCAACAGCCAGCTGAGGCGGTGATGGCAACATCTACAGGTGCGACCCGTGGCGAATTTAATTCGCCAACGGCAAGCGCACCTACCAAAAAAAAATCCCCCGAACCGTGAGCTTCAGGGGTAATTATCAGGGTGCATCTACCATTTCTTTCTTCTGAGTGATGTTACTGAAATCCGGAAGCTAAGGTATGGCTAAAGATTCTATATGATTGCTAAACCTAGAGAGGACTTTACTTTTAGCTGACAGCCAAGTTATGGTCTATGGCAGCATCTACCAAAGAAAACCCCCGAACCGTGAGCTTCGGGGGTAATTATTAGGGTGCATCTACCATTTCTTTCTTCTGAGTTACTTCTCCACTATCCGGAAGGTTTAGCAGGGGATGATTGACGACTAGCGGCAAGACCGTTCCTCGAAAGTTGTATTAATTATCAATAGACCCCTAGAGAAAACCCCGGAAACTGGAGCTCCGGGGATAATTATCAGGGTTCATCTACCATGCTTTTATTCTAAGTGATTTTACTGATATTTTAACACATATTTTTATTGACATATATAAATAGATGTGTTAATGAAGTTCTATAACAGTAAGTCAGTTGACGCTCTAGGTATAGCAGAAGTCAGAAGTCACAAGTCACAAGTCACAAGTCACAAGTCACAAGTCAGAAGTCAAACTCTTGCGCTTACTTAGGTTTGAGACTTTTGTCATGTCCTAACTGCCCTGGCGACTGCTATAACACAGCCATGACTTGAGCTATAGCACTACGCGCTATATCAGCTTATTGAGGGGTGTTCAAGGTAAATCATGTACTTGCGGCAGTTAGCCCAATCAATGCTTAAGTTTTCCTGGATTGTTGAGCTGAGTGCTGAGAGGTTAATAGCTAAATGCTGACATGACGAGATAGGATGATCTACAAGGTGAAGACTATAAACCCACGCAACTATGCCACGCACTCAACGCAACGATAACTTTATTGATAAAACCTTTACGGTGATGGCAGACATCCTGTTAAAGATTCTGCCTACCAATAAGCAAGCCAAGGAAGCTTTTGTCTATTACCGAGATGGTATGTCAGCTCAAGCGGATGGGGAATATGCTGAAGCTATGGATAATTACAAAAAAGCGTTGGAACTGGAGGAAGACCCCAACGACCGCAGCTTTATTATCTACAACATGGGGCTGATTCAAGCGAGTAATGGTGAGCATGAGCGTGCTTTAGAACTCTATCATCAGGCTCTTGATATCAACCCCCGTATGCCTCAGGCCCTTAATAATGTAGCCGTAATTTACCATTATCAAGGTGAACAGTTGAAGGAAGCTGGAGACAGTGAGGCGGCAGAAGCTTTGTATGACAAAGCGGCTGATTATTGGAAACGAGCTATTCGCCTTGCTCCTAATAACTACATTGAAGCCCAAAATTGGCTGAAAACTACAGGTCGTTCTACGATGGATGTTTACTTTTAGCGGCTAGCTTCTAGTTAATAAATTTGATAGTCTGTAAGCTATCAGCTATCAGCGTGTCGCGTATCAGCTATCAGCTAATGCTCTAAGCACAGGCTAAGTGGAAAGCTTTTGAATAAAACAGATGAGCATTCGTTTAATCTTTGTTATCTCTACTGCCAGGGATTCATAGTCTTTGGCTGATGGGCAAATCCCCAGACTTTGAATTATCATTAATCTCGAACTATTAAATTATCCCGTTTGCTCAATGCCCATGCTACGGGAACTAGCTTTATTTTAAACATGATAGCTGACAGCTGACCGCACCTCAAGTAGCACCATCTGTAGCGCATATGCTTACGATAGTCTTTATAGTTTTTGATTTCGGCTAAGCCTTTTTATAACCAAATTATGATAGACCGCGAACAAGTCCAAAAAGTTGCCAATCTTGCTCGTTTAGAACTGAAAGCAGAGGAAGAGGAGAAATTGGCAGCTCAGATGAGTAGTATTTTCGAATATTTTCAACAGCTGAGTGAATTAGATACTGAGGATGTGCCGCCGACTACACGGGCGATTGATATTAGCAATGTGACTCGACTGGATACTCTCAAACCCTATACTGACAGGGATTGTATGTTCAGGGAAGCTCCTGAGCAGGATGGTGATTTCTTCAGAGTGCCAAAAATTATCACTGAAGGGTAAGCTATCAGCGTGTCGCGTATCAGCGTGTCGCGTATTAGCTATCAGTTATCAGCTATCAGCTAATGCGCTACGCGCACGCTACGCGAACAGCTTATGTGCTATGGGCACGATTATTGAGGAGGAAACCTTTAATAATAAAATAGCTAAGTATTCGTTTAATCTGAGTTAAGTCACAGCGTCGTTCGCACAGCGTGGCCAAACGCGCACGCGTGGCCGTTCGCGTAGCGTGGCCAAAAGGCCAAAAGGCCAAGGCCAAAGCCTGTGCCACAAAGCTTTTCGCTACGCTGGGTTGATTTTAAGCTGACCGCTGACCGCTGACCGCTGAATGCTTACACTGAATGCTAACTGGGCGTGAAAGGGTTTGTTGTTCACGGTTGAGGGTTGACGATTGAAGGCTAGTAGACAGTAAACTATCAAACCAAACCCTTAATTTTTAAATTAAACTATAAAAAATGAACCATTTTATGGTAAAGAATTCCTCAGCTTTGATTTCTGATCCTTCCTTAGACCCATGCATTCCCAAGTAGATTTCCAAGATGCCTTTGATGTGATTGTAGTTGGCGCGGGACACGCTGGTTGTGAAGCCGCCCTAGCTTCAGCACGGTTGGGCTGTCGTACTATCCTACTTACCCTCAACCTAGACAAAATTGCTTGGCAACCCTGTAACCCAGCAGTGGGAGCACCG
Organism: Moorena producens 3L; assembly: GCF_000211815.1. Classification (GTDB taxonomy): domain Bacteria; phylum Cyanobacteriota; class Cyanobacteriia; order Cyanobacteriales; family Coleofasciculaceae; genus Moorena; species Moorena producens. Next base: position 6,740 of record NZ_GL890828.1, on the reverse strand, counting down.
GCCAAGTCTCAACTCACCCATGAGGTAGATGCTTTGGGTGGAGAAATTGGCAAAATGGCTGACCGTACCTACCTGCAAAAGCGGGTACTGAACTGTTCACGGGGACCAGCGGTTTGGGCTTTGCGAGCGCAGACGGATAAGCGAGAATATGCGGCTGTGATGAAGGAGATTGTAGAAAATCAAGAAAACTTGACTCTCCGGGAAGCCATGGTCACGGATTTGGTGCTAGGGGCTAATGATCAGGTGATAGGTGTTCAGACTTACTTCGGTGTGGCTTTCCAAGCATCGGCAGTAATCTTGACAACTGGGACTTTCCTGGGTGGACGGATCTGGGTGGGAAACAAGTCCATGTCAGCAGGACGGGCTGGGGAATTTGCGGCAATTGGGTTGACTGAAACCCTTAACCGCTTAGGCTTTGAAACGGGACGACTCAAGACGGGAACCCCCGCACGGGTAGATAAGCGCTCCGTAGATTACAGCAACTTGGAACCTCAACCAGGGGATGAGGAGGTGCGCTGGTTTAGCTTTGACCCAGATGTGTGGGTCGAACGAGAGCAGATGTATTGCTATCTGACCCGTACGACTTCTGAGACTCACCGGTTGATTCGGGACAATCTTCATCTATCCCCAATCTATGGAGGCTGGGTGGAGGCTAAAGGACCCCGTTCCTGCCCTAGTATTGAAGATAAAATTGTGCGCTTTGCTGATAAGGAAAGCCACCAGATTTTTATTGAACCAGAAGGACGAGATATTCCAGAACTCTATATCCAGGGATTTTCTACTGGATTACCAGAGAATTTGCAGTTGCAGCTATTGCAAACTCTTCCGGGATTAGAAAATTGCGCTATGCTCCGTCCTGCTTATGCGGTTGAGTATGATTATTTACCAGCGACTCAGTGTTATCCAACACTGATGACTAAAAAAATTGAGGGATTGTTCTGCGCTGGACAAATTAATGGTACCACTGGCTACGAAGAAGCAGCAGCTCAGGGGATTGTAGCGGGAATTAATGCAGTGCGCTATGTAGGCCATCAGGAAATGGTGGTGTTTCCTAGGGAAGAAAGCTATATCGGCACGTTAATTGACGATTTGTGTACCAAAGACCTGCGGGAACCTTACCGAATGCTGACTAGCCGTTCGGAGTATCGGTTACTATTGCGGTCCGATAACGCTGACCGCCGTATGACTCCTTTAGGACGGAAACTGGGTTTGATTGATGACCGTAGGTGGCAGCTGTATCAACAAAAACAGGGAAACATCACCACAGAAAAAGCCCGACTCCAGTCGGTACGGATTAAGGAACATGATCCAATCGGAATTGCGATCGCATCCGATACCCAGCAAAAGATCAAAAACTCGATTACCTTAGCTGAGTTACTACGTCGTCCTGGTTTCCACTATGTCAATCTAGACCAATATGGACTCGGTGACCCTAACCTGAATCAGTCGGAACGGGAAGGAGCAGAAATTGATCTAAAATATGATGGTTATCTTAAGCGTCAGCAAAAGCAAATTGACCAAGTTTCTCGGCAAGCTAATCGGCAGTTACCACCAGATTTGGATTATGCTGCTATTGAAACTCTATCCAAGGAGTCTCGTGAAAAGCTTAGCCAGGTCAAACCTATGACTATTGGTCAGGCATCCAGAGTTGGCGGGGTTAATCCAGCAGATATCAATGCCTTGCTGGTATATCTAGAGGTGCGGGAACGAAAGTTCACTGCTGTTGTGGCTCCCTAATTTCAGGTTCGTTATTGCTCCCTGGTTGATCACCAGACGGGATATCCAACCATGGGAGGATTTTTCCCATAGAAAAGTCTAGTTTTGGGTCTCGGAAGATAATCTTCTGAAAGATATAGTCATAGTCATAGTAACGAGAGATACCATCGATGTCTCAGGATGTGATTACCAAAGAAAAATCAACAGAGCGGTTGAACCCTCCCCTTCCCATTCAGCCATGGTCGGTAGATGCTGAAGCCGATAGGTTAATGGATGATTTATTTGGGGATCTGTACCAAATGATTGAGAACGGCTGCGAGTTGCCGACAGAACCCCCTGAGCCAGACTATGTCTCCTTGGAACCGATAGCAATCCCGAAAATTCCCATACCAGGGGCAATCATTCCGTTTCTGGAATCCCCACTCCCCTCAACACAGGAGTTAGCCGAAACCACCTCAAGTGAGTTGCAAACGACAACGGCAGATACTAACTCTAGTACTGTCGCCGATCACTCTGGTCAGTTTTTAGACAAGCTCCTATGGGCTTTAGCCTTACTGTCCCTATCAGCAATCACAATGATGTGGCTGACTAGCCAGGGAAAGCTAACTTGGTCATGGTTGAACAACTTAGTGGCTTTGGGATCAGTTCAACAAGGCAAAGTCTCAGAACCTGATGCCCAGTTTATTAACTATATGTTGCGATCGCTAGAAGTGATTGACCGCAAAGCAAAAGCTATCAAAAAGCCTGTGATCGCCCAATCATTACCAAACCCCACGCCTCCCAATCGTCCGGTAGCTCATAATTCAGCACCAACTGCACCACCAACTGCTGTCAAAGAACGTGTCTTAGAACGAGTTTATTACATCCCGATTGAAAAGGTTCCAACCCCTGATCCTGCCATAGCATCCTCAGCGCCATCAGCGCCAGTTAAACCATCCCCTCCTACCACCCCTAAAATTACACCTAAACCATCACCAATCCCGAAACCACCGTCAAATGCTGTTCTAGAACCACCACCACCAACTATTCTAGAATTACCGCCACCACCAATCCCAGACCCCCTGCCCACCGCTACTCTTGACCGACTCCCTCCGCCCCCACCTCCCCCACCCTCATCACCTGCCATCAAACATACCTTGGTGGGATTACTGGAGCTAGGAGAACAATCTGCTGCTTTGTTTAAAATTGATGGTGTTACCCAACGGGTTAAGCTGGGGGAAGCAATTGCTAATAGCGGTTGGACTCTAGTCTCTGTAGATAATCAGGAAGCAGTGATTCGACGCAATGGTGAAGTTCGTTCAATTTACGTTGGACAACATTTTTAGTTATGTAAGATCATGACTGTAATAAATCACCATATCGAATTTAAAAAACAAATTCTAACGCTCTAAGGAAATTAACAACAGGATGGCTCGGTTGCCAATTGCCAATGGTATTTTATAGTCGATTATATTATGTATGCGTACGCGTAGCGTGGCCAAAGGCCAATCGCGTACCCGATTTGTGCGATCGCGATCGCACAAATCCCAATGCCCAATTTTAAATTAACTATTCATAACTAACTATAGTTATAGCAGTCGCCAGGGCAGTTAGGAGATGACAAAATTCTCACACCCTTTGTAAGCGCAAGAGTTTGACTTCTGACATCTGACATCTGACATCTGACATCTGACATCTGACATCTGACATCTGACATCTGACATCTGACATCTGACTTCTGACATCTGACTTCTGACTTCTGACATCTGACTTCTGACATCTGACATCTGACTTCTGACATCTGACTTCTGACATCTGACTTCTGACTTCTGACTTCTGACTTCTGACTTCTGACTTCTGACTTCTGACTTCTGCTATACCATTCCTGTAGCTATTTCAGATAAGCTGAGATATGTTGATATAACAGAGTTAAAAATATATGATCTAATAGGATATAGGATAGTGGTGCAGTGGGACTATTTGAAGACCTGAATCGATTTCTAGAAAGTCGTCTAGAAGAATTTCTCCGCAACAATCCTCATCTAGAGTTACAGGCACTAGAGGAGCAGTTGCGCGAGCAAGAAAAAGACACACTGCGGCTAATTATTGACTTACAGCAACAGGAAAAGCGGTTGCAAGACCAAATTCTCGCCGTTGCCAAAGACATTCAACGTTGGCATGAGCGTATTGACAAGGCGAAGTCCCACAACAGATTTGATTGGGCTAAAGCAGCTCAAGAGCGAGAAGCAGCTCTGTTACGTCAAGGCAATCAGCTTTGGGGCCAGATGGAAGGGGTTAAACAGCGAATTACGAAAGCCAAGGAACTCCAAGAACAGATTAAAAACCATCGCGCTGAAGTGCAGGCTAAAGCTAGAGATACAGCAGCAGCTCGCGCAAGTTCTCAGCCTAAGCAGAACTCCCAGACATTTGCCTGGAATCAGACTACCAACAGTAACCAATACAATATCCCTTCTGGTGTAGACCCTTTAGAGCAACAGTTTAAAAGCTGGGAAATGGATGAAGAGTTGGAGCAAATGAAGCGGAATATGAACGGTTGATCTAAGCTATCAGCTATCAGCTATCAGCTATCAGCTATCAGCTATCAGCTATCAGCTATCAGCTTTTGAATCAAAGAGGTAAGCATTCGTTTCATCTGAGTTATTTCACAGGCTAGAAGCCTGATCCACAAAGCTGATCGCTTAGGGTGAGACAAAGCCCAACGGCTGAAAGATGACATGAATTCTTCATCCATCTTTTTTTTCAAAAGGACGATTAATAATAAAAGAAATTGATTTTTGTGGGAGAGGCAAGGTAGGAAATAAGGACTGCTTTGTAGCGTTTAATTTAGCAGTATTGGCAATGTCTTGGTCTTGGCTGCCTTGGCTTGGATTGGCATCAGATGAATCAGATGGGAAGGAAGGCTGGCGAAAAATCCAGCCTGGATGCTTGCCATAGTTAGAAGCGATCGCTAATAAGGCTCCTGCTAAGATAAACACCGGTAGTGGTAGAGTTACGTGTCTAACCCACTGGTAGATTTCCACCATAACAAAAAACACCAAAACACTGGCTATCCAAATTCTTATAACTCTATCCGATACCATGCCAATCTTATGCTCTGATTCGGTTTGTTCCGTCTGAGGAAGCTGATGGAATTGGAGTCACGCAAACATTTATCCATCAGCTCCTGTAGACCATACTACACCTTGGCTGCTACTTTGGCTTCACCAGATACTAAGCTTTCATAAGTTGACCGCATCTTCAGACCAACGAGAACCTGGAACAACCCAGAACCGTTGTTAGAGCCAGGATAATCGGTGTGCTTGAGCAATAACTCGGTCATCTCTCCATAGTACTTGGTTGAGGTCTTGCTGAGGTGACTTTCGATGTAAATCATCTCCTCTAGGTTATCGAACTGACCATCTACCTCTAGTACAGAGACTTCGTTACCCATGTAGCTGTCTGGCCCATAGTACATTTTCAGACCAGGATAAGCACAGGTTAGCTTGCGACCACAAGGTCTCCAGTCGATGGTTGACCCTTCATCAAACAGATAAACTGGGTCGAAGTTTTCCACCCCTTCCTTCTGAAGTAGGCGCACCCGCAGTAGATTGCTTTCCTTAGCTGCCTCTCCCTGAAGCAGCTGTGTGGGAAAGATTTGAATGACCACATCAGCGTATTGCTTCTGGACTTCAATGTAAGCTTCAAAGTCTGGACGTCTAGCTTCAATCGACGCTAGGATATCCTCATAACGGTGGCCCCGTTCTGCCATGTCCCGCTGGATTTTCCATTGGATTTTGACTTCATCGCTAATGTCTAGGTAAACGCCGAAGTCAACCAGCTCACGCACCCGCTCATCATAAAGAGGGTGCAGACCTTCAATGACTATGACTTTATTTGGCTCAACCCGTTCTGGTGGATCAATTTCACCGGTCTCATGGTTGTAAATAGGTTTGTCTATGCCCCGACCTTCTTTTAGCGCTTTGATTTGCTCATACATCAAGTCAAAGTTATTTGCTTTAGGATTAAGGGCAGTAACCCTTTTTTCTTTGCGCTGTTTGCGATCCAGACTGTGATAGTCATCCAGACAAATCACCGTCATGAACTCCTGGCCAAATAGGTCGGTCAAACGCTTCAGAAACGTTGATTTCCCGCATCCTGAGTCTCCAGCAACTCCTATAACTACCACCCTCTCCAGATCTGTGGTCATATCTTCCCTCTAACGTAAAACATATTCTCAAATCAGTTTTCAGTAAGCCAAAGCCCAAGCCTGGGAGCAATCTGACACACGCTTATAGTGGTGCTTGATAACATGCCACCATAAATCCACTCGCTTAAGTACTAACCACTAGGGAAGACCAAAGCCAAGCTCTGCTTAAGTATTTACTACTAGCTGCTCATAGTGGATTCTACCAAAACCAGATTGCTTATACAAGGCTGATTGTCAGTAGCATTACCTCGCTTAGTACTTATGCTAAGGTTTGTTGGGCATTTTTTAAAGAAAAAATTAAACTGACTCAGGATTTACAGTTTTTGAGTTACTGATCATGTAACTTGAGAGTAGTGCCTACCAGTGCCTCTACACTAATTCTCTCCCTGATAAACCAAAAACATTACTGGGCATAGCTTTACAATGTTACGCTAATAAGGCATTATTCGGGGTTATTACTAGCTAGCCGCTCACCCATCGACCGTGAGTCTGTTTGTGGTGCCAAGGCAAGTCTTAGCAATACATAGTTAGCAATACATAGTCAGTTTGGTTTGGAGCAATAGAAGCAATGTACAGTCCTAGCGAGTCTACTAATTCCAGCACTGTTACAGAATTTGGTAGTCGCACTTACCTTTATGAGGTAGTCGGTCTTCGTCAAAATGGACCGATTCGTCAGAGTGGCACAGTTTTGTTGACGGTGCCCTATAACCGCATGAAGCAGGAAATGCAGCGTATTGCTCGCATGGGAGGGAAGATTGTAAGCATTAAACCTTTATCCAGTAGTGCCGCTAATGGGTCAGTGGCTCAAACACAACCTACCCAGTCAGAAAACACAACT
>NZ_GL890827.1 GCF_000211815.1 Moorena producens 3L | reverse complement strand
TATTGACGCAACCACAATCAGAGACGTCATAGTAGTGAGTGCGCTTTACCTATAGGTTGCCTATCAAGAGATGAAACACTAGACCAGATCAAGCTCACCAATAACCGTAAGCATATGCGCTACGCGCACGCTGCTTGAGGTGCCGTCAGCGGTCAGCCGTCAGCTTTTAGCTCACGCTACGGGAACAGCTTTCCATAACTCAGATTAAACTAATGCTTACCTGTTGTCTTGATGCAATAGCGAGTGGGGGAAACCACGGCAGTCGCTCATGGGGGAGACCCCCTTTGGCCGCGCTGCCTCCCCAAGACCGTAATGGTGCGTTTTCCGTAGGCGAATTAAATTCGCCACGGGTCGCACCTCTGCATCGCTTATTCAAAAGCTGTTCCCTTTGCTTACCCTATGCCCATAAGCACCTCAAGTAGCCTGTCCATAGCCCATAAGCTGATAACTGATAGCTGATAGCTGATAGCTGATAGCTGAATGCTTACCAATAACCAATTACACATGACAGGCCAAGGGAAGCGTCAATGAACCCTAAACAACCCTAAACAGATTGGTGAGGTGGCTTGAGTCACAACATATTCCGGATTTTCTGAACAATTTAGTGTGTCTTTATCTAGCAAGAGTCAATATGTTTATGAACAATACAGTTAACCCAGGAAAAAAAAGACCCCTTGATATATTAAGCGAAATTGCTAAGAATCACAGTAGTCTACAACCACGATTGACTAGACCAGTGGTGGGTGTAAGCTTACTGGTGGTTTCCGCTATTACCCTACCTAAACCTAGCCTAGCTCAAATCCCTTCAATCAAGGTACCAGCTCCACCATCCCCGATCGAGGTACCAGCTTCAACATCCCCGATCGAGGTACCAGCTCCACCATCCATTGCTGACTTCATTAAGGTGAATCAGAGTAACACGGTATCAGCAGCCACACCCCCTGTGCGTAACTCTTTACCACCAGACAGAGCTTATACCCTTGATGCTGGAGATGTTCTTAATCTGAATATCTTTGATGTTGATGAATACAGTGGTCAGTATCAAGTACTGGTGAACGGTTCCCTTAACTTACCCTTGATTGGTAGTGTATTTGTAAGGGGAAAAACTCTCGATCAAGCTAGCGAACTCGTCACCAGTGCCTTTTCAGTTTACATCAAACGCCCAGTAGTTTCCTTGAGTCTGGTGAAACCCCGTCCTTTAAAAATTTCCGTGGCTGGGGAAGTGAGTCGCCCTGGAGCCTACACCATGGGTCTGAATGAAGGACAGCAATTTCCCTCCCTGACTCAAGCGATTAATTTGGCTGGGGGGGCTACCCTAACAGCAGACGTTAAGCAAGTAGAACTTCGGCGTCGTGAAGGCTCTGGGCAGCGCAATACTTATTATATCAATCTCCAGCAATTGATTAACAGAAGTGATATCAGGCAGGATGTTACCTTGCGGGATGGGGATGAAATCTTGCTCCGAACTACTACTGCTATCAACCCAGAGGAAACCCGTCTATTGTCCAATGCCAGTTTTGCAGCTAATGCCAGCCGTCCGATTCAAGTGGCTGTGGTCGGGGAAGTGATTAACCCAGGAGCTTATGTGGTCAAGGGAGAAACTCTGGGTAATAACAACATTAACATCGGTAGTGCTGATATCCGTAGCACCAATGCACCACCAACTGTAACCCAAGCGATCGCGATCGCTGGAGGCATTACCCAAGACGCTAACGTTCGCCAAGTTAAAGTGCGACGTTTGACCCAAGGGGGTACACAACAAGAAATTGCCTTGGATTTTTGGCAATTGTTGCGACAGGGTGACCTCTCTCAGGATATCCTCTTAAAGGAGGGAGATACAATTCTTGTCACCAAAGCTGACGAAATTGCTCCAGAGGTAGCATTGGCATTAGCAGATTCCAACCTTTCTGCTGCTGCCATCCCGGTCAATGTGGTTGGTCAAGTTCAACGACCTGGTAATGTGGAAGTCAAGCCCAATTCTCCTCTGAATGAAGCCTTGCTTGCCGCTGGGGGATTTGATGACGTTCGTGCTGAAAAGGGTTCTGTCGAATTAGTTCGCCTGAATCGCAATGGCACAGTTGAAAAAAGAGAAATTGAAATCGATTTTACTGCTCCAGTTAACGAGGAAACTAATCCCACCTTGCAGCCTAATGATGTGATTATTGTTAAACGGGATGGTGCAGCACAAACTGCGGACAACGTCGAAAGGATTTCCAGACCTGCTAGCGGTATTTTCAACCTAATTGAATTACCGATTAGATTATTTAACCTTCTATTCTAGTTTAGCTGTCAGCGATCAGTATTAAGCATTCAGCTTATTTGCTGACCGCTGATGCTTTGTAAGCATATGCGCTACAGATGGTGCTACTTGAGGTGCGGTCAGCGGTCAGCGGTCAGGGTTCAGCTATCAGCTATCATGCTTAAAATCAACCTATGCAGGCCTATGGCCACGCTACGAGAACGGGAGATTTTAATAGTTCGAGATTAATGAGAATTGAAAGTCTGGGCAAAAGCCCTTGGCCTGTGGCCAAAGCTTAGCTCTTTTATTCAAAAGCTGACAGCTGACCGCTGAGGGCTGAATGCTGACCAATTTTAATACTGAGTTTAGAGAGAAGTCTGATGAAATGGAGAGTGATTCTTGAGCCTGATCTAGATAACGGAGACTGGGCAGCTTGGTGCCCCGAACTTCCTGGTTGTACTTCCTGTGGTGAAACTAAAGTAGAAGCACTAGAAAATATGCGTGAGGCTATTCAGCTTTACCTTGAACCTGCACCCCTTGAGCTGGCTGAAGGTTCTGTCACTTGTGAGGTTACTATTTAATGATATCTATTTTCACGCCTAGGCTCTAGTAGCTAGAGCCTCTGGCCTAGTTTTAACAATGGATCAGTTCTGGTGTCTGGTTCAGAATTTGACTGCGAATAGAAATAAAGTCCTGATAAGCCGGTGATTCTAAAGCTTCTGGACGAAATATAGCGGTTTTGTGGCAGTTTTGAAATGCTAACTTGATGCCGAAATAACGTTCCACTGCACCACGAATCGCATCCCCACCTATCATCCGCAATAGCTGGGCTCGATCTTGCTCAGTTGGTGGTGGTACCGAATGCTCTACCCATTCCGCTTGACCCTGTGCCAAGCGCTTGGCCAGGTCTTCCACAATTCCAAAGGCATAAGGTAACGATTGCCTGATGCTCTCAATAAAAGCTTCTTGATTAACCTCACCCTCCTGTGCCTGCTTCAACAGCTCTGGAGTAATGTTCAGTGACATAGGCTTTTCCTTGATATCCCTAATGAAGAAAATAGTTATCAGAGGTTCACACTTAGTTGGCTGAACCTCCCAGGGAACAGTCTATCGTGATAATGATTCTTTTTATTGTTAATAATAATCATTATTAGTAAAAAAATGTTACAATGCAGGCGGTTAGAGACGTACCATGCTATAAGTATGGGCTTGGTCAGTTTTGGGAGAATGCGATCGCACGCCATCCTAGTAGCAAAAAGATGACGCGCCAGTAAACCGACTTGCAATGCAGCTAAACTCTCCGCTACTTGGGGAATATCTCACTGAAACTCGATCAAAAACTGCCAAGCCATAGCGTAACTCCATGACCGTAATAACAGAAACAGCAATGTCCCCAGGTGGCGTTTGCTTGAGTCTGACTCTAGTCCCAGCTTCACCTTTAATGAAGTCGCTGATCACGCAAGTATCGAGAAGGTATCGCATCAGAATAATTCCGGTTCACGAGGTGGCAGGAGTTGATCACGATAGGACTCGAAAGCCGGGAAATCAGGAATTCCTTCATAAGACAATACGGCATCCGACCACTGGGAAATAGAGCTAGGTGCTGTTTGGATTAGCTGGCGTAACGCTTGGAGAACAAGGGTTTGGATCCCGACATTTGATTGAACCGCTTGGCGGATGAGGTCTTGTTCGAGATCTGGAGGTAGGTCGATTGTGATTTGCATAGGTCAGATTCTTGGTATTAAAGTTTTGAATTTTTATTGAAGTTGAGGAGCTTGCGGTCTATAAGGCATTATTGTCCGAGAGTTAGTTCTATCAGTAAAGTTTCTAAGCTTCGATACAAGCAAATTAATGCTGCTCTGTAACCAGACGGATCGATAGTGCTTCGTCAATGGAGTAGTCAGATTCTAAATGCTTCCCTCAAGGGAATTTTTAATGTAGCTTCGGTGGCAGAAGCCCACCACAGATCAGCTAATCCTACTTATGTTATCTATGATAGTCACACAAACCAGGTAATCTTGCTGGTAGTGGAGTATCACTATCAAAGTACCTGTGCTAGGATTCTTGAGAAGGGTTTACCTGCTATTGTGGCTTGGCGTTTGGCTAGGGAGTTAGAGTTTGCCGAGAAAGCTGAAGGTTATAGCTATGTTTGCTAGACATAGGGTGCAAAGAGAAGATGGTAAAGTGATAGTAGATAGAGAATGACTTTTGCTAGTTTTCTCTACCTGTATAGACTACAGTTCCTTAATACGCTTCTTGATCACTATCATTTGGTGCTTGTCCACTGTAGTAATTTTCTCGAATGATTTTAGGCTCTGGTAAATCAAATATGCCAGATGGTTTACCTTCAAGAGCAAGCTTTTTGGCAGTAACGAGCATAGGATCATTTTTATTAACCTGGAACTGTTCAACAGCTTTAGGTTCAAACTGTCCCAAAATCAAGAGATAGTTTTTTTGTAATCTTTCTGGTGGTTCAGAGCTAAGAGCCTTGTTTACTGCGTCAATATGATGATTTTGTTTAAAATCGTTATATTTGTGCCCTAGATATAACCAGGTTTCAGTTGCCATCAGCTTTTCGGCAATACTAAATGAACGATCTAAACTAGTAGCAAATTTAACAATCAATTCCCATTCTTGATCAGAGATTTTTGGGAAGAAGCGCATTGCCCTGATTGTAACTGCTTTTAGATACTCAACAGGCTCTTCAAGGTTTTGATAATGTGTCAGTAAGCTTCTTATTTCAGCTATATAGCCTTGCTTGGCTAGATTCTCCAGCACATTGATGGGATTGCGAATAATCCAAAAAGCTTTACGCAAAATTTCCATTAAGGTGCTAAGTATATCCTCAAATCCTAAAATAGAAAGCCTATAGAGGGCAAAACGAATATATCTCTCCAATTTCCGTGTCTGATTTGGATAACTACCATTTAATTTACACAGTGCTTGCCAGCTATCCTCTAATAAATCAACTAGGTCTTTACGCAATTCATCTCTATTTTTACTCCAAACCTTATTAGAAGTAATAAAAGAAGCAGACCACTGACGAATTGCCTTAAAAGATTCATCATATGGCAGTTGTGTATACTTTAATTCTCCTTCTAATCCAAAAACGTCTTTCTGTTTTGCCAAGTCTCGCTCACGGCCTTTGGCATTATGCAAATACTTATATATTTTGTGACTTAGATCTGTATCATTTATATAAATTTTGATCTCTCTTAGGCATTGTTGATAATGATGAATATGATACCACCATAGTTCATCCTTGTGAAAGGCACTCTTAAAAATAGCGCGGTGTTCTGAATTCATTATCCACAGTGGATTGACCACACAATCAAAGCGATCGCTCAATTCATCTAGACATTGATCTTGATCAGATTGCTCTAAAAAGGAAGAAACCTGGTATATTCTCTCTGTTTTGTTTTCGTTGAGATTTAGTCCTAACTTGTGTAACTCATCTTTTACAGTATTTTCAATTACCTCCATATCTTCTGGGTTGGGAATGATGAAAATCATATCATCTACATAACGATGTAGTTCAACTCCCCATTCATTACCACTGCCAAATTTGGCATCCACTGAAGTTAAATAAATATTTGCATAAAAGCCTGAACCAATATTTCCCTGAGTAATACCCTGACCTAATTCATGTTGATCAATATTTTTAGAAAGTAATAACCTAATCAGCCAACGTACACGTTCGCTTTCTGTTAATTCCGTAGAAAGTTCATCACAAAGCTTTTCTTGAATAATTTTTGTATAAAATGATTCAATATCTACTCTTAAAACTGCCCCATTAGGATAATTTTTAGCACTATCATGTGCTTCGTTAAGGTAATCACGATAAGCTTTAAAATAATACTCATAAAGATATTCTGTATCTCGTTGTTTACCAGAGATTCTGTAGGCGTAGCTACTACCTCTTAGTTGAGATGACTTGTCACCTAATTTCTGAATAATGGCCACGGATAAAATTTCTTCTTCAATCCGTGAAAGTCCTCTTGGACGAGTCTTTACCACATTCTTAGGAGATTTATAAGAGATGGTTTGATCTACAAAGGCAACATCATTAGCATAAGCACATAATTGTTCTTGTAAATTTAAAATATTGAAATCTAAATTAGTTTCAAAAATACGCACTTCAGTTTCATCATATAAAGACTCCGATAAGAGATTGCGACGTGCCCTAGCCCAGGCTAATTTGAGATTATCAAGACTTATAACTTCATTCCAATCTTTATCTTCTGCTCGATCTGCACTCCAGATTGTCTGAAAATCAGCATAGAATTTTGTTTTATACTGTATGATTCCTTTATTATCTCTCCAATAGCTACTTTTAGGATTAATAAAATATATTTCGTTATTAGCGTTATATATTTGTTCAACTGTATGACGCTTTCCTATACTTTCTCTAAAAGTACATGCCATTTCTATGACTCGTTGTTCCAAAGTTATTTTACTATCAGTATTTCCTTGAACATGTTTTTCAATATTTTTAGTTGCAATAGTTAAAACATGCATTGTATCAACTGGGACATCCTCAATTATTTGCTTATAAGCCTGAGCCTCAGCATTACCAAATTTCTCAGGAATATCTGTAATAAAATTACACATTTCAGGATCTATCTCCAGCAAGTAATTATAATCCGATTCTTGGTTTCTGAAAACTTGGCTGAGTGGAGAAATAACATTTAATTGAATTGTTAAAATATTTGAAAGACAAGGTAATTTTAAGATATCGAGTTCTTTTTTAAGATTTTGGATAATCCCAAGAGTAGCTTCTGGAAAGCCACTCATAACACATTGAAAATCAAGCCCCATTTTGTCTAAAGTAGAAGATTTAAATTTATCCATCAGTTGTTTGTAAAGAATAACTGAGAATTTATTTGGATCTACACCAATAGCAAAAATTTTGACATCATTTGGAATTTTCTCTTCTTCTTTCAGCTTAAGTATTGCTTCGATACAAGCAGCAGTACCGGCTCCAGCACCACATCCAATATCTAGAATGCACAATCTTTGCTTATGCCTAAGCCAGCTTATTAATCTGTCTTCTCCAACCACATTTTCTAAAATGTGTGCAGCTTTAAAGTAGTGTGTTGGAAAAAGATAGTAATACTGAAAAGCCACACTCGTTAGATCTTCTCCTTTTAGTATCTCTTGCCAATTGCCACGAGGATCTATTGATTTGTATCCCTTGGCTAGGCTACTACCATCAAGCCACTCATGTACAGCATTGTAAGCATCGGCAACAATAGGATGAAAACGGCGATATGTAGGTGGTTGTTCAGTCACTGAATGCATTCCTTTGGGATTTGAATAATAAAGTTACTAATTTTTTTTGAAAAACCGCTGGCATCTTGGGAATAAGCTGATATAAATAACCTCTGTTTTGCCCTAGTCATGGCCACATAAAACAACCGTCTTTCTTCTTCAAGATTATTATCGCGAACACTAAAATAATTAGGAAATTCATTTTGAACAGCACCGGCAATGAAAATACTGTCAAATTCTAAACCTTTGGATTGATGAACTGTGATAATTGGAACTTGATTATTGTCTTGAGAAACTCGATCTAAGTTTTTGGCAAGAGCAGTAAATTCAATAATGCTACGTAAAGCTGTGTCAGGGTGCAAATTTGGATCGTCCTGTGCTTGGAAAAACCGTAAAAGATTGTGGATATTTTGCAGGCGTTTCTTTTGAGATTGATAATAATTGTATAGTCCAGATTCTACCAATAATGTATCCAGCAAATCTGAAGGTCTTAATGATTGGCTGACATCGCGCCAGTGCTCTACCTGTTCAGCAAGTCCTTCAAATACCTCGCCATAACGGTACACTAAAGCTTGACGATAATCCGCTCTTCGTTCCACCAAAGGTATGAGTAGCGCCAACAAATCAATGGTGGTTTCCACATCATCCATTGCCTTATGGCTAGGTAGGTGGGTAAGATTGAGATGCTCTGCCAAAACTTCTAAACTGTAGCGTTCAGATTCAATGAAACGATTGGCTAGTTCTAGGGTGTCCTCCCATTGCAGCTTTTTTGGATAACTAACACCAGCTTTTTGAGCTTGAGCTGTCACCATCTTAATATCAAAGCCCACATTGTGTCCAACTAGCAGAGAATCCCCCACAAACTCGAAGAACTCACCAAATACATGTTTAGCATTTCTACCATTTTCTGCCAAGAAGCGATCGCTATGTCCGTGTATTCGTTCCGACTCACCAACGCTGACAGTATTAGTAATGTAAGCGTGAAATCTAGCCTGTTTTTTACCATCAACTAGACGAATTGCTGCAATTTCCACCACTTCATCTTGACTCACTGAAAACCCTGTTGTTTCCACGTCAAAAACTGTTACGACTCCAGATGAATAGGCGCTTAAAAGTTCACTAAAAGGATCTCCATCTTTAAATGTGCGGCTTGATACCATGTCAGTTAAACTAAAGCCACAATTTTTGCCTTCTTCAATTACAGCTTTAATCGTCCCATCACCAATTCCACGACTTGGACGTAGCAACATCCGACGCATTGCCCCTGCATCAAAAGGATTTAGAATCAGACGTAGGTAAGCAAGAGCATCTTTGACTTCCTGTCGCATGAAAAATTGGAATCGCTCAACTGTAATACAAGGAATACCCATGCGCTCCAATATCTGACTGATAATCTCTGTGCGTTTATGGTTACGAGCAAGAACTGCTACTCGACTGTAAACAAAATCCTTTTGCTTACTTGCTAGTTGCTGGATTTGTCCACCAATCCACTCTGCTTCCGTCCACTCATTATTTGCTAAATGGAATTGAATCAAATCACCATCTTTACACTCAGGCGCTGGTGTAATGTTTGTTTGTCGATGTTCAAAGGAATCTGCAAATCCAGAAGCAGCATTCAGCAGGACTTTTGTTGCTCGATAGTTCCAGGTTAAAGAATAGCTTCTAGGATTAAAATCATGATAAAATTGTTTAATTACCTTCTCTGGTTCAGAACCTCGCCATTCATAAATAGTCTGATCTAAATCTCCAATCATCCCTAAATTACCACTGTTGGCAGCCAAGTGCTTGACAATACCATACTCTGACAGATGGGTGTCTTGAACTTCGTCAACTTGAACAAAATCAAACTTATCTGTCCAACGTTGGCTAATCTCTGGTTCATGGTGTACCATGAGACGAACATAAAATATCAGATCTGCAAAGTCTAAGGCATGACGCTTTTGAAGGATAGTTTGATACTGAGCAGCACATTGAGCGTAGTTATTCCCTAATGGGGCATATAGATTTTCAACCAGATTATCTAGAGATAATTTACAGTTTTCAGCCTGAATTTTGCACTTAACTAAGCTAGAAAACAACTGCTGGGCATCTCTATCTTTCAATACATGGAAAACTTCTTTAACCAATTCGAGACAATCATTATCGTCATAAATCACGAAATCTGTTGGCAATCCAATCTGACGAGCTTCCATCCGTAGTATGGAGGCACACAAACCATGAAAAGTTTTAATTGTTAGGTGTTGTAGTTGTTCTGGACAATACTGAGATAACCGCCCGCTCATTTCCTTGGCAGCTCGATTGGTAAAGGTCAGGCATAGAATTCGTTGAGGAGAGATACCCTGATTAATTGCACATAAAACCCGCTCTGCTAAAACACGAGTTTTGCCTGTACCAACCGGAGCAAGTACCAAAATTGCGCCTTCTACGTGGCTAGCGATCGCATTTTGTTCTCGGTTAAGCTCGTTGCTGAACATCACGAGGTGTAACTAAATTTTCATTATAGGTAATTCTTTGGTGTTGCGTCACTAGTGGAATGCTTAACCAGAAAGGGAAATTTGTTTATACTTTAAAAATAACTAATCAGCCTGATTGATAACTGCATCAAGACAATTGATGAACCTATTGATGATTTTTTTTGCTATGATAGGATCGGGCATTGCATATTTTTTTTTAGTAAACCATTCTTTGCGTCAGCAACGCCTACCTTTCTTTTGACCCTCATAGACTGCTCTATTCCTTCAAGACCATGAGGGCTACTTTCCTTATCCAGTCTGCTTTATGACTTACTTGTCGCCCCCGCAGGGAGCAGCAATAACAATACCTTTGACCAGGCTTTTGTGTAATATTTTGCTCACTGTCTTACTGCTGAAGCCTGGTGGGGTTTTCCCATTATATCTTTTCTAGTTTATTTAGAAGAAAAGTTGATGAGTTGCGATTTTACTTCTAGTTGAATACTTATAATTTTTGGTTGATTGTCAATTTTCCATTAACAATCAACCAAAGGCTATCAATCATCTTATTTTATCAATGATTACCGGGACTTTAAATCCTTAAAGCTTAACTTCAATATCAACTCCAGCAGGCAAATCCAATTTCATCAGAGCATCAATAGTCTTTGAAGAAGGCTGATAAATATCAATAATCCGTTGGTGAGTACGTGTTTCAAAGTGTTCCCGAGAATCTTTATCAACGTGAGGCGATCGCAAAACACAGTAAATACGACGTCGAGTGGGTAAGGGAATCGGGCCAATAGCTGTAGCATTTGTCCGGTTTGCTGTATCTACAATCTTCTCACAGGAAGTGTCCAGCAAGCGTCTATCAAAGGCTTTTAGTCGAATCCGAATTTTCTGCTGTTGAATAGTTGCCATTTTTTTAATTTTCTAGGTTCTTTTGTTAGCGTAAATAAACATGAATAAAGAGCAGAGAAGCTAGAACTTCCCTGCTCCTACTCTATAGTAGAGTACTGCTATTCGAGGATCTTGCTGACCACACCTGAGCCGATGGTGCGACCACCTTCACGGATAGCAAAGCGCATTCCTTGTTCAATCGCAATGGCGTTGATCAGGCTCACTGTCATTTTGATGCGATCGCCTGGCATCACCATCTCAGCTGTAGAGCCATCGTCAGCAGTAAAGGCATCAATAGTGCCAGTCACATCAGTGGTTCGTACATAGAACTGAGGGCGATAGCCGGAGAAGAAGGGAGTATGACGTCCACCTTCTTCTTTCTTCAGGACATATACCTCAGATTCAAACTTGGTGTGAGGGGTGATTGAACCGGGCTTGGCAAGTACCATACCCCGCTCAATGTTCTCTTTTTGGATACCCCGCAGCAGTAGTCCAACATTGTCTCCAGCCATCCCTTCGTCTAGGGTCTTCTGGAACATTTCCACACCAGTTACGGTGGTGTTACGGGTCTCTTTAAGCCCGATGATTTCTACCGTCTCACCAACTTTAACCTTACCCCGCTCGATTCGACCGGTGGCAACAGTTCCCCGACCAGTGATGGAGAAGACATCTTCCACTGCCATCAGGAATGGCTTATCCACATCCCGCTCTGGTGTGGGAATGTATGAGTCTACATTAGACATCAGTTCTAGTACCAGATCAGTCCACTCATTGTCACCTTTGGCAATGCTTGGATTCTCGGTCAGGGCGTTTACAGCCTCTAAGGCTGACCCAGCCACAATCGGGATATTGTCCCCGTCAAAGTCATAATCGCTCAACAGTTCCCGAATTTCCAGTTCTACTAGCTCTAGGAGTTCTTCATCATCTACTTGGTCTTTCTTATTTAAGAAAACCACGATGTTAGGAACTCCCACCTGCCGAGCTAGGAGGATATGTTCTTTCGTTTGTGGCATGGCACCGTCAGCGGCAGAAACCACCAGAATTGCCCCATCCATTTGCGCCGCACCCGTGATCATGTTTTTCACATAGTCAGCGTGGCCTGGGCAATCTACGTGGGCATAGTGGCGATTTTCGGTTTCGTACTCTACATGAGCAGTATTGATGGTAATCCCCCGTGCTTTTTCCTCAGGAGCTGCATCAATTTCCTCGTAGTTCCTCGCTTTTGCCTTCCCTTGAGCCGCCAATGTCATAGTAATAGCAGCAGTTAGGGTAGTCTTGCCGTGGTCTACGTGACCAATCGTGCCAATGTTGACGTGGGGTTTATTCCTTTCAAACTTTTCGCGTGCCATGAATTACATGTTCCTTTTTTTTGTTATGCGTTCCCTTGATTCTTAGCAATGATGGCTTCTGCCACATTGCGAGGTACTTCATCATAGGTGTTAAACTCCATAGAGAAAATACCCCGACCTTGGGTCTTAGACCGGATATCCGTAGCATAACCAAACATCTCTGCTAATGGAACTTTAGCAGTGACTTTGGCAATGCCGTCTTCAGAACCCATACCTTCAATTTGACCACGGCGGGAGTTGAGGTCACCCATGACATCCCCAAGGAAGTCTTCGGGCACTTCAACCTCAACTTTCATCATAGGCTCTAGGAGTACTGGCGCAGCCTTCATCACAGCATTCCGCATGGCCATAGAACCAGCAATCTTAAATGCCATTTCTGAAGAGTCTACGTCGTGATAAGACCCATCTATTAGGGTAACTTTCACGTCGATCACTGGATACCCTGCTAGAATACCTGATTCACAGGCTTCCTTCATCCCCTGTTCAGCAGGAGAGATGTACTCTCTCGGTACAGAACCACCTACAATCTTGGAGACGAATTCAAAACCACTACCAGTATCTCCTGGTTCCAATTCAACAATAACGTGACCGTACTGACCTTTACCGCCACTTTGACGGATAAATTTACCTTCCGCCTGGACTGATTTACGAATCGTCTCTCGATAGGCTACCTGGGGAGCGCCCACATTCGCTTCTACCTTAAACTCTCGCAGCATCCGGTCTACCAGGATTTCCAAGTGCAGTTCACCCATGCCCGCAATCACAGTTTGGTTGGTTTCTGGGTCAATGCTGACACGGAAGGTGGGGTCTTCTTCAGATAGGGATTGGAGGGCTTTGGATAGCTTCTCCATATCCTGCTTGGTTTTTGGCTCTACTGCCACCGAGATCACTGGTTCTGGAATGAAGAGGGATTCCAAAATAATCGGAGACTCTTCGTCACAAATAGTATCCCCAGTGATAGTATGCTTCAAACCAACCGCAGCGCCCAAGTCTCCAGCCCGCAACTCCTCTACTTCAATCCGGTCATCAGCTTTCAATACAATCAAGCGAGATATCCGTTCCTTCTTATCCTTAGTGGAGTTGAGGACATAGCTCCCCTTCTTCAGTACCCCAGAGTACACCCGTAGGAAAGTTAGGCGACCATAGGGGTCTGCCATAATCTTAAATGCCAGAGCTGACATAGGGGCTTCGTCATCAGCCACCCGCTCGACGGTTTCACCCTTAGGCATAGTACCTTGAATTGGCGGAACATCAATCGGAGCTGGTAGGTAATCAATAACCGCATCCAACAGCAGCTGAACCCCTTTGTTCTTGAATGCAGAGCCACACAGCATGGGAACGATTCTGCCCTCAATGGTTCCTTTGCGCAGGGCTTCACGAATTTCCTCTGCCGTGATTTCCTCTCCTTCAAGGTACTTCTCAATTAACGCCTCGTCAGTTTCAGCCACCGATTCCACTAATTTGGCATGGTATTCTTGGGCTTGCTCTTTGACCTCTTCAGGAATTTCTGTATCTTCGATGTCAGTTCCCAGGTCATTGGTGTATATCTTGGCTCGCATCCGCACCAAGTCAACAATTCCTCTAAAATCCTTTTCACTGCCAATAGGGATTTGGATGGGAACAGCATTGGAGCGCAATCGGTCACGAACTTGCTCGTAGACCTTGAAGAAGTTTGCTCCTGTCCGGTCCATTTTATTAACAAAAGCAATTCGAGGTACCTG
The DNA here is from genome assembly GCF_000211815.1 of Moorena producens 3L. Lineage (GTDB taxonomy): Bacteria > Cyanobacteriota > Cyanobacteriia > Cyanobacteriales > Coleofasciculaceae > Moorena > Moorena producens. The sequence goes on along the minus strand of NZ_GL890827.1, from coordinate 52,525 downwards.
ATAGCGGTCTGCTTGCCGCCAGACTGTTTCAGACTGAGGCTGGACACCACCTACGGAGCAAAACACAGCAATCACACCATCCAATACCCGCATGGAGCGTTCCACTTCAATGGTGAAGTCAACGTGACCGGGAGTATCGATAATATTAATCCGATGCTCTCGCCAGTTGGTGCTAATCGCAGCAGCAGTGATCGTGATTCCCCGCTCCCGCTCTTGGTCCATCCAATCAGTTACAGCTGTACCTTCATGGACTTCACCAATTTTGTGAACAATTCCGGAATAAAACAGGATTCGTTCAGTTGTTGTTGTTTTGCCCGCATCAATATGAGCTGCAATTCCGATATTGCGTGTTTTCTCAAGGGGGATGGTGCGTGCCACGGTTACCTCCTTTATCTGGTGCCACCATTTCCTCACCAGGTAGCTATCTATTTACAATTTTATACTTTTTTTAAGTTTTTTAGGCATTTGTGGACATTATCTTATGGCTACCAGGTTCTTGTTCTGAACTTTTAGGGTAATTAGTACCGATAGTGGGCAAAAGCTTTATTTGCCTCGGCCATTCTATGGGTTTCTTCACGCTTGCGAATAGCATTTCCGGTTTCATTGGCAGCATCCATCAGCTCATTAGCCAATTTGCTAGCCATGCTCCGACCGGAGCGACTTCTGGAGAATTTAATCAGCCAGCGTAGGGCTAGGGTAGTCCCTCGCTCAGCCTTTACTTCCATAGGAACCTGATAGGTTGCCCCACCAACCCGGCGAGCCTTGACTTCTACTAGAGGCGTCAGGTTACGCACAGCTTTTTCAAAAGTTTCTATGGGATCAGCTCCAGTTCTTTCTTCAATGATTTTCATTGCGTCATAGATAATTCGGTAGGCAAGGGATTTCTTGCCATGACGCATCAGTCTACACCCCAACATACAAATCAGGCGACTGTTATAGACTGGGTCAGGGGGGACAGGACGCTTTTTAACAACTGAGCGACGAGACATAAGTAAGCTTCAGAAAAAATCAAAAATACAGTTTACTATTAAAAATTAACCAAGGCAAACAAATACACTCCTGTGATTAACCCTAGTGTGATTAACCCTGGTGCGATTAACCTTGGTTATACAGTTAGCTTATGGTTGGTCTTGTAAATCCTGTTTTTGTTTACAGGTTGTACGAGAAGCTAATCAGTGCAGCTTTCTAGTATGCCTAGGCTTCAGGAATTGAATCTTTCCTTGGGCAACGACCAAGCGCTATTTATCGGCATGGGTGAGATTACAGCAACTCTATTGCTGGAAGTCTCTTACTGTAGAGGGGTTAATGCTCGTGAGTTTACTTAGGGCGCTTCGTCCCATACTTAGAACGACCTTGACGCCGATCCTTAACTCCTGCCGTATCAAGGGTACCCCGAATAATGTGATATCGCACTCCAGGTAAGTCCTTAACACGACCGCCTCTGATCATCACGACGGAGTGTTCTTGTAGGTTATGACCAATACCAGGAATATAAGCTGTTACTTCAAATCCTGAAGTCAGACGAACCCTTGCCACCTTTCGCAAGGCTGAGTTCGGCTTTTTGGGTGTGGTTGTGAAGACTCTAGTACAAACACCACGGCGCTGGGGACATTGTTTCAGCGCTGGGGACTTAGTTTTCTTCTTAGCTTTGAAGCGCTCGTTACTAATGAGCTGCTGAATGGTGGGCATGGGTTACGGCTTAATAAACATTGGTTGATTGAACTTAATCAACTACAAACAAACCAAAGGTAATTATACCAATAATAACACTATGGTGTCAATCTGGCTCCTGTGATGGGTCTACACGAAAGGAATTACCGCAGTCGCAGCTTTCTGAAGCGTTAGGGTTATGGAAGCGAAACCCTCCTCCCATGAGGTCTTCTGAGTAATCTAGAGTTAAGCCATTGATAGTTTTTAGGCTTTGCGGGTCTACTATGACACTGATGCCATCACACTCATAGACCTGATCCTCAGAATTGATCACTTGCTCAAAGTCAATAGTGTAGTAAAAATCAGCACACCCCCCCTGGCGCACACCTAGACGTAATTTGGCCTCTGGCTTTTGACCCTTGGACTGTACACGTCTAATCTCACTCGCAGCAGCTTTACTCAGTTTAATCATTAACGATAGTAACTATACGCAACAACTAGCACCAGCTAATGTTACCTCAAAAAGGAATAGTCATTAATCATTAGTCATTTAATTTGCCACTGCCAAGAGGCTTTTTTGGGCATCCTAAAGACTTATAACTAATGACTAATGACTACTAACTAAAGACTTACAACTAATGAGCCCTTTGGGTAATTCAAAATTCAAAATTCAAAATTCACGCATCAAGTTTAGAACAAATTTTGAATTAATTAATTCCGGGTACAAGCCCCCCGGGGAATTAAAAATTCAAAATTCAAAATTCAAAATCTAGAATTGTCCGAATCATTTTGAATTAATAATTTTGAACTTTGAATTGGAGCGTTCGCGCAGCGTGACCTACGGTCAAGCGAGTTGTGGTCTTCAATCAGTGGCGGGTACAAGCCCCCACTGATTGTCATTTTGAATTAATAATTTTTAATTTTGAATTGGAGCGTTCGCACCTCAAGGAGCGTCGGCAATGCCTATAGCGTGACCTACGGTCAAGCGACTTGACTCAATCTATTTGTCTTCTGCTTTGCTACGGGCATAGTCATCTTCAAAACGAATAATGTCATCTTCTCCGAGGTATTCTCCATTCTGAACTTCAATTAAAACGAGGGGAATAACACCAGGATTCTCTAGTCGATGAGCATGGCCTTGGGGAACATAGGTTGATTGATTTTGATGAATAATTTCTTGTTTATCGCCACAAAGAACTTTAGCTGTACCACTGACAACAATCCAGTGTTCGCTCCTATGGTAGTGCATCTGTAAACTTAAGCGATGACCCGGCTTGACTTCAATGCGCTTGATTTTGTATCCCCGTCCTTCTTCTAAGACAGTGAATGACCCCCAAGGTCGTAGTTCGGTAGCGGCAACGCCTTCAGCTACTCGGGATGACTGTAGGGTAATTGCGGAAACTTGAGAAATTTCTTTTGACTGAACCATGGTTTTGTTACTGAAAACGTCTAGCTAAGTGATTTTGGGAAAGTTGACTAATCGGTTACTAATTTCTAGCTTAAACAAAATCAAGGATAATTGACTATAACCAAACCTAGCAAACTATAACTATTTTTTTAATGTCAGATTAGTCTATTACCTGAATTTATATCAATTCTTTACACTCTTATATAGTTATCTTGACCTAAGTGGAAGCTGAATAAACCTATAGTTAAGGGATTCGTGATTTCGGAAAATCTTAATAAATATGAGCACTTCATAATTCCTTCATACTTAATACTTAATACTTCTTAAACTATTAGGGAACAGGTGTAAAAAAGATGCCCAGACCGTTGTTAACTGGTGCTGCTGTATAGGGAGAGCGATCTAGGAGTTGACCACCTAGATAAAGTCCAGTTGAGCTACCCCCGTCAAGATTGAGGGCATTAATGGCTCCCAATTTCTGCATCAACTGAGCTGTTTCCCTTAATGTTGGGCCACGTCCAGTATGACTATACTGAAAAGCAGCAATAATCAATGTGCCATTAGCAGTGCTTCCAATAGCACTGCGTGGAGCAGACTGCTGAATAAAGGCATCACTAAATTGTTCCGATTTGCCATCCAAAACAATAAGCCTATCTTGTAGTAGCAGTGGTCCACCACCGAGAATATGGGGGTAGCCATTGAAGTCAGCGGGAAAGGTACTTCCCTCAATTCGCACTTGGGTACCGATACTAAGATCATGAACGGCTGTGCTGTTGGCCCTCAGGGTAACTAGATAGCCATTGGGGGGGATAGGAAAGGCTTGCTGACCGGCAAGTCCTCCAGGCAAAAGATGGGTGACCGAGTTGTTCTGGACAACTACGATGATTTCATGATCAATTAAGGGAGTGTAGGTTGGTCCGAAGGCGCGAGTGTAGCGGGCAATTCCAGCTTTGACATAACCACTGTTGAGGAATAGTACTGGCAAACGTTTCTGGTTTGAGGTAACTAAGGTTTCGGTCAGGCTCAGTCGTCCGAGTTTAACGTGACCGCGATCATTCCAAGCGATCGCTCCCCGATTCAAAATTGGACCAGATAACCACCGACTATCACGGCGAATTGCTCCTAAGGGCAATTGGTTGTTACGGTTGAAAAAGCCAGCATTAATTGCAGCAGATGCTTGCCACCACTGAGCAGCTTTAATTAGTGGGGCTGTTCCCACTTGCGTCGTAGCATTACTGCCAATCGGTCTGAGGCGCAAGTGGTGAGATTTGGGGTCAACCTCCAGCCACACCACTGGGAAACTAGTATCTTTGAGACTAATCAACTGCTGACGCCACTGGATGCCAGGTGCCCAGAGAATATTTTTCTTGACCATGGCATCGGGTCGCAAATCAATCACCAATCGAAACGGGTTAGGCAAGGTGAAAACTCGCAGACGTTTACCTTTGGGGAAATCCACCCTGAGCCTAGTTTGGTTCTGATGGCTTTCTAAGCGGATAACCGGTTTATCCATAGGAGCGCCCACGGAAATGGGAGCTACATCTTCAGGCCCTTGGATCTTGGCACCCTCTAGAGCATTAAAACCCTTGACTAGTGACTGGTCGGCTGAGGCAGCTACTGTAATCACACCTTCAGTGCGTCGGTCATTGACTTGCCAGAAGGTTGGGCGGTCTAAATCAAGAACAATACGATTACCCCAAGGCTGACGTCCCTGGCGGATAGCCTTCACCCTGGCTGGCATGGAAGAGATATACAGCTTATCCCCGTGAACTTGTAACTGCCAACCTGCTGTTTTGGCAAAATCGGTAATATCTAGATATCGATAAGCACCACTAACTTGGCTGGGGAAAACTACTGATGTACTCCGGGGTTTAGAAAACCACCGGATCGGTTGCTTGGTAAAATCTTTACTATTGAGCATTTCTATGCCCAAAGTTTGCATCGCTCCTACATCACTGATGCCAGTGCGCACTGAGGTTCCGACCAGCCACTGCTGCCAAGGTAAGTTGATCCGCTGACCATTTAAATACACTTGAAACCCTTGTCGGATCACCTGGGGGGGGACAGAGAAAAACTCTACCTCTAAGGTGTTATCAGGCATGGGTGGTAGCTCTTCCAATAGTTTCTTCCCCTTTAAAACTAGGATGTTCTCCTGGGTGGTTTGGGATAAACTTTGAACGAGGACAGGGGTCTCTTCATCTGCTGGGGGCAACTGGTTAAGTAACTCTTTAAAGCTATTTAAGATTAAGGGTTCAATTGCTCCAACTCGCCTATTTGCCGTAGCTACGGATGCTGGGAATAGAATTAGGAGCAAGAGGGTAATGGCTAGCTTGGAGATCTTAGTCCACACTTTTGTAGTATCAATTCCGGTCTTTGGTGTTACTCTAGTCACCATCAAAGGGTTCCATTGAGCATTGGTTGCTGCTAGTAGCCTGTTTCCTCAAAGGACTGATTTGGCTGAAAGCATACCTTTCATAGCCTAAATCAGTCAGCAAAAACTATAGAGAAGGTTTAATTTCACATACTCTTAACCTAGGCTCTAGGCATTTAGGCTCTAGGCATGGCGTTGCTTAATAATGGAATGATTTTATAGCAGTCGCCAGGGTAATTAGGACATGACAAAAGTCTCAAACTACAGTTTGGCTTGAGTTTAACTTCTGACTTCTGACTTCTGACTTCTGACTTCTGCTATAAGAGTAGGTGCGCGCCTCCAAGGCCGCGAGCAATCCCTCGCGGCCTTGGGTCGCACCTGTGGAATGGGCATCTTGCTTAGGTGCGCTCTTACTTGGCGAATTAAATTCGCCACGGGTCGCACCTGTGGAATGGGCATCTTGCGTGGAACTGGCATCTTGCCAGTTTCAATATCTTTTCGCGCGGGCAGGATGCCCACTCTACTTATATTCATTCAAAAATTGAGCAACGCTCTAGGCATTTAGGCTAAGTGGGTTCTAAAAAAGTTATGAAGCACTCCGGGTCAAGCACGGAGGCCCTCAACTCCGCCTTTTGTAAGACCTAAGACCATGAGCCTAATACCTAGGCATTTAGAGAGGAGATGCCACCTGGTCTAAACTAAGACTGTGATGAAGGCTACTGTGACAACATCAAGTCCTGTCAGTGCAAAAGAGTCGTTAAGAAAGCTATTTTGAGTTTCGCTCAATGGTCTTGATCACTGCTACGGTAAATCCACCAATTTCTTCCCGAGTAAAATTTTCAGTAGGTTTATGGAGAAATTAGGTATTGCTATCGCTAACCTATTTCTTATATCATGACTATCCACCTATATAGGTAAGTTTCTAGGATTTATGCCAGCGTCAGGGAACCCTGGTCACTTTGGTCATCAGCTAGGTGGTTAGTTGCATGCCCTTGTTGAAGCACTAAGCGTGTTGCTACTGGTAAAACCTGATCAGGTTAACTACATCCCTTGCTCTGTGTCGGAGGATGTAGCTTTTGTGTCAGCAGCTGACCAGATTTCATTGGATACTCAGGATAGGAGTTTCTAAGGGAAAAAAAGCTTGATAGATTTTTCCACCCAGGGACTCGGGATTAGACCCAACCAAATTCTGGCTCACCATTGATGGTAAATCATTGTTGATTTTTCCAGCCTAGTAGCAGTCTATAGGTCACTGCTACTAGGTTAATAGTCCTCAGTCTGTAATGAAAGCATCACTAAACACCGTGAATAATTGGATGAATAATATCGATAACCATAAAAACCAGGAAGATCTACAACACTATCACAAAAGGATACCGTATCCAGGTCAACGTTGGTTGGTGGAGGAACGAGATGCCTGTGGGGTTGGCTTTATTGCTTCTGGGCAGGGTATAGCTAGCCATAAATTGATTGAACAAGCTCTAGTGGCACTGGGTTGTTTAGAACACCGGGGGGGGTGTAGTGCTGACCAAGATTCAGGGGATGGTGCAGGCTTATTGACCGCTATTCCCTGGAAACTGTTGCAAAAATGGTTGACCGAACAAGGAATTGACCAGCCTCCTACGGAGCAGTTGGGAGTTGGGATGGTATTCTTGCCTCAGGATGAGACGTTGGTTAGCCAAGGTAAGTCAATTGTTGAGGAAGTCCTCGCTCAAGAAGGCTTAAAGGTTTTAGGCTGGCGTGTGGTACCAGTACGTTCAGAGATCCTGGGTATCCAAGCGAAAGCCAATCAACCCCATATCGAACAGTTGATCGTAGCCTCTGAAGGGGAGATAGGAGATGAACTGGAGCGTTTGCTGTTCAAAACTCGCTGTCGCATTGCTAAGGCCCTAAAATCTCAGAGTACCATCCGAGTGCCTGAGGATTGGTATTTTTGCTCTTTTTCTAGTCGCACGATTGTCTACAAAGGCATGGTGCGCTCAGCGGTACTTGGAGAGTTTTATTTAGATTTAAAAAATCCTGATTACCAGAGTGGTTTTGCTGTCTATCATCGACGCTTTAGCACCAATACTATGCCCAAGTGGCCCCTCGCTCAACCGATGCGCTTGTTGGGACATAATGGTGAGATTAATACTCTGTTGGGCAATGTCAACTGGATGATCGCCCGAGAGGCTGACTTGGCTCATCCGGTTTGGGAAAAAGGGTTGAAGGCAAATAACCTTGAATCTGCAACCGAAACTAACCTGAAACCAAATAACTCCTTAGATGAGATCAAGCCTATTATCAATCCAGAAAACAGTGACTCAGCCATCTTAGATAATGTATTTGAATTACTGGTGCAATCTGGACGCAGTCCTCTGGCAGGATTAATGATCATGGTGCCGGAGGCTTACCAAAATCAGCCGGATTTGGATAACTATCCGGAAATTGTTGATTTTTATGAATACTACAGTGGAATTCAGGAAGCTTGGGATGGTCCAGCGCTATTAGTATTCAGTGATGGGAAAACAGTGGGAGCCAGCCTAGACCGAAATGGATTACGACCGGCTCGTTATAGCATTACCCGGGATGGCTATGTGGTGGTGGCATCAGAAGTGGGGGTAGTGGACTTGCCAGAATCCGAGATTGTGGAAAAGGGCAGACTCGGACCAGGGCAAATGATTGCTGTTGACCTGGAAAGCAACGAAATTCTAAAAAACTGGGACATCAAGCAACGGGTGGCAGCTCAGCAACCCTATGGTCAATGGCTGAAGCAGTATCGTGTAAAATTGGAACCCCAACCCTTTACTGAGGCTCCTGAACAAGATGCGGCTGAGTTACTGCGTCAGCAGACCGCTTTTGGCTACACTGCTGAGGATGTGGAGATGATCATCCAGCCGATGAGCACCCAGGGGAAAGAACCTACTTTCTGTATGGGAGATGATATTCCCTTGGCGGTACTCTCCAATAAGTCTCGACTACTCTATGACTATTTCAAACAACGCTTTGCCCAGGTCACTAACCCACCTATTGACCCTCTGCGGGAAAGTTTGGTGATGTCGTTGAGTATAGAGCTGGGTGAGCGAGGGAATATATTAGAAGCTAAGCCCGAGTATGCCCAGTTGTTAAAGCTGGAAACCCCAGTACTCAATGAGGCCGAGTTGGCAGCGGTGAAAGCCTCAGGGTTTGAGACGGCTGAACTGTCTACTTTATTTGAAATTGCTACTGGTCCGGGGGGGCTAGAAGTAGCTGTGAGTCGTCTGTGTGACCAAGCGGCTGAGTCGGTAAGGGCTGGCAAAAAGATTCTGATTTTGAGTGATAAAACTGCTGGAGGGCTTTCTGAAAACTACACCTATATTCCACCGATGTTGGCTGTAGGTGCGGTTCACCACCACCTGATCTCTCAAGGATTAAGGATGAAGGCATCCATTATTGTGGAAACGGCTCAATGCTGGAGTACTCATCACTATGCTTGCTTAATCGGTTATGGTGCATCAGCAGTTTGTCCGTATTTGACTTGGGAATCGGTGCGGAATTGGTGGGCTAATCCTAAAACTCAAAAATTGATGGCCCAGGGGAAACTGGAAAGCCTAACCATAGACCAAGCTCAGAAAAATTATCGCAAGGCGGTAGAAGCAGGTTTATTGAAAATCCTATCTAAGATGGGAATTTCCCTATTATCGTCTTACCATGGCGCTCAGATTTTTGAAGCTATTGGCATTGGTGGGGATTTATTGGCACTAGCCTTTAAGGGAACTACATCCCGGCTGGGAGGTTTGAGTATTGCTGATTTAGCTCAGGAAGTGATGGAGTTTCACAAGCGGGCTTTCCCCCTGACGGCTAAGAAACTGGAAAACTTTGGCTTTATCAATTACCGTCCTCGGGGCGAGTATCACATGAACAGCCCTCAAATGGCTAAAGCCCTACACAAGGCGGTTTCTGCTTTCGTCCGTGACCAATCCTCTAACAATGGCAACGGGAAACATCACAAAGAGTTGGAAGTTAGCAAGTTGCAGGTTAAACCTTCAAACCTTGAAGCTAACAAAGAAGCCTACGACCACTACGATGTGTATCGCAAACTGTTGGAAGAGCGTCCAGCAACTGCACTACGAGATTTGTTGGACTTCAACAGCGACCAACCTACTATTGAGATCGAGGAAGTAGAACCTGTTGAGGAAATTGTCAAGCGCTTCTGTACCGGCGCAATGTCCCTAGGCTCTCTATCCCGAGAAGCTCATGAAACTCTAGCTATTGCGATGAACCGGATTGGCGGTAAATCCAACAGTGGTGAAGGGGGTGAAGACCCAGTGCGCTTCACCATTCTGAATGATGTGGATCAGACTGGTCATTCTCAGACTCTACCTCACTTAAAGGGATTACGTAATGGGGATGTTGCTTCCTCTGCGGTTAAGCAAGTAGCATCTGGTCGTTTTGGAGTAACACCAGAGTACCTGATGAGTGGGAAGCAGTTAGAAATTAAGATTGCTCAAGGTGCTAAGCCAGGGGAAGGGGGTCAGTTACCGGGTAAGAAGGTCAGTCCCTACATTGCTAAGCTGCGGCGTTCTAAGCCAGGGGTAACCCTAATTTCCCCACCACCCCATCATGATATCTATTCGATTGAAGACCTAGCGCAGCTGATTTTTGATTTGCATCAGATTAACCCTCAAGCTAAGGTATCTGTGAAGTTGGTGGCAGAAATTGGGATTGGAACTGTTGCGGCTGGGGTAGCTAAAGCGAATGCGGATGTAATCCAAATTTCTGGTCATGATGGCGGGACTGGAGCATCTCCCCTGAGTTCGATTAAGCACGCTGGAGTGCCTTGGGAACTGGGAGTAACTGAAGTACATCGGATCTTGATGGAAAACCAACTACGCGATCGCGTTTTGCTGCGGGTAGATGGTGGCTTAAAAACTGGTTGGGACGTACTGATGGCGGCCTTGATGGGAGGACAAGAGTTCGGTTTCGGTTCGGTATCGATGATTGCTGAAGGCTGCATTATGGCACGGATTTGCCATACCAATCAATGTCCTGTAGGAGTTGCTACTCAGCAAGAACGGCTGCGCCAGCGCTTTAGCGGGATTCCAGGCCATGTTGTCAACTTCTTCTACTTTGTGGCTCAGGAAGTGCGATCGCTTCTTGCCAAACTAGGTTACCGTTCCTTAAAGGATATCATTGGTCGGGCTGATCTACTCAAAGTCCGGGAGGACCTTGAGTTGACTAAGACATCTATGCTGAATCTAGATTGTCTGACTCAGCTGCCTGATACTCGCACAGACCGCAGTTGGCTCAACCATAAGGATGTCCACAGCAACGGCCCAGTGCTAGATGATCAACTGCTGGGTGACGCTGACCTGACGAATGCTATTCAAAACCATGGGTCTGTGACTAAAGATGTGGACATCGTGAACACTGACCGTACTGTAGGGGCTCGAATTGCTGGAGTAATTGCCAAGCAGTATGGTAACAGTGGTTTCGATGGAAACATTACTCTCAACTTCAAGGGGGCTGCGGGTCAAAGCTTTGGTGCCTTTAACCTGCCTAGTATGACCCTGATTTTAACTGGTGAAGCCAATGACTATGTAGGTAAAGGGATGCATGGTGGTGAAATTATTATCAAACCACCCGCTGATGCCACCTACGACCCAGCTAACAATGTGATTGTAGGTAACACCTGCCTCTACGGTGCCACTGGCGGAACCTTATTTGCCCATGGCGGTGCTGGTGAGCGGTTTGGTGTGCGCAACTCTAAAGGCTGTGCTGTGATTGAGGCAGCTGGTGATCACTGCTGTGAATACATGACCGGTGGTGTAATTGTAGTCTTAGGGAAAGTGGGACGCAATGTAGGTGCTGGTATGACTGGTGGTTTAGCCTACTTCCTAGATGAAGAGGAGAGTTTTCCCGCCAAAGTGAACCAGGATGTCAAGATTCAACGGCTGATTTCAGCGGCTGGAGAGCAGCAGTTGAAAGGCTTAATTCAAGACCATGCCACTCGGACTGGTAGCCCGAAAGCCCAGATGATTCTGGATAACTGGTCTGAATATCTGCCCAAATTCTGGCAAGTGGTACCGCCTTCTGAGGCGGATACTCCTCAAGCCAATCCTGATGTGGTAGAGGAACGGGAGTTAGTTTCTTCGACAGTAGGCTAAAAACCTTGAACGCGATCGCGTGGCCTATTGGCCAAGGTTCTAGGTTGGCTTGGGTTAAAAGTTGCAGGTTAGAAGGTTGAAGGTTGGTTTGATCACCTTTAACCTTCAACCTGTCAAGATTCAACTGTGAAGAATCTTGGCCTTTAGGCCACGCGATCGCGTTCAACCTTTCACCTGCTCTAGGTCGATCTTTTCGAGGCAAAATTCATTCACAGATGCTTGACGACGAATCATCATCTCCCTTACCCAATCACGATTGCCTCGCTTAATATACTCTTCAATACAGTAAGCATAATAGCCAATGTGATTAGACTCGTCACTGATGAATTTATCGGATATCGTAGTTACCTTCTGTAAATCTTAAGGTCTGGCGTAGGCTTGCAGCACAGGACGCAAAAGAATTGGAATTTAAGTAAAATTTAACTAATTAAATTGGCTATACCGAACTGGCTGTGTAAAAATGTTATAAAATAATTATAGCAGTCCTAAATGATTCGTTAAATCTATTGGCCAAAGCTATCGCTATAACCCTTGCACAGCAACGATTACAGATGCTGATTTTACAAATAAATGATTTAGGATTGCTGTAGTATAATCCTGATTGGACGGTAATTTGAGTTTTTAAGCGATGCAGCGCGGTCTTGGGGGTTTCCCCCATGAGCGACTGCATCAAGAGATAGAATGATTTTTTCTAAAAACCCCATCCAATCAGACCTAGTCGGGAATAAGCACGGTTTTATAGACACTAGGTTCGGTAGATCCAAAATTCCCTTTGAAGGCTATAGTTTTCGCTTTGAGTTTCTCAAAAAACAGATTCTTGAGTTATTTGACGAAGTAATTTTATCTGGAAAATATACAGGACGCGGAAATCGTGTTATTGCTCTTGAAAAATCGATAAAAGATTTATGGGGAACAACCGGAATTGCCACATCATCTGGAACTATCTCTTTGCAAATAGCACTCATGTGCGCTGGAATCAATCCAGGTGATGAAGTAATAGTGCCTTCATTAACATTTATTTCAACAGCTTATGCTGTAAATGCAGTCGGAGGTATTCCAGTATTTGTAGATATAGACCCCAAAACACTAACCATTAATCCAGATGCAGTCTTGGATTCTATTACTAGCAAAACAGTAGCGATTATCCCAGTACATATGTATGGGCAAATGGCTGATATGGACAGATTAATGGATATAGCTAAAAAGTACAATCTAAAAATTATTGAAGATTGCGCACAAGCACATGGGGCTACTTATTATGGCAACTATGCTGGTAGTATGGGAGATTTTGGTTGTTTTTCTTTCTATAATGGTAAAAATATAGGCGGATTAGAAGATGGTGGCATGATCACAATGCAAGATGCAAAGAATGTGTCACAAGTCCTTCGTTTATCTGATTTAGGTAGAATCCCTGGAAATCGTTATAATCACGAGGTCTTTGGGCTAAGAGGGCGTATGGGAGAGTTTACAGCCGCATTAATAAATTTAGAATTAAAATTCTTAGAAGAGTGGAACCAACGTCGTAATTATATTGCTAATTATTACAACGCTCATTTTGATGGTTTACCACTACAGATTCCTTTTGTTGCTCCAGGGCGAACTCATGTTTATTATCTATACACTGTGATAACGGATTCAGTCCAGACAAGACAGAAATTAGAAGACCACTTAATTTCTGTTGGCATCGAAACTATGAGAATATATCCGAAATTGATTCCAGATCAACCTGTTTATCAAAATGGTTTACCTCATCGGGTAGGACGATTAACAATAGCAAAGCAAATCGTGGAAAGGTTATTATCTTTACCAGTCTATCCAGAATTGGAGATGACGGATCTTAACAGAATAGTTAAAGCAGTGCAGCAAGTATTTTGCCAGTAGTCGATAGTCATACCAAATCCCCTTGATTTAGGAGGTGTTTTTTGTAGGGCAATGTATCAAAAAGGTTGGTAATCGGAGTATACCTGAAAGGTGTTTGACAGGGCTTCTGGACTATGAGAGCAAGCGTGAGGATGATTTTAGCGATAGCGGTGGCATTCTCGCTTACTTAAGTTAGGTTGGGAGCGATCCCGTTTCCTTAGGCGAGAATAACACAAAATCATCCCCACTTGCGGCCGTTGTGGACAAATTATGACTGTCAATCTACGGAGCTGGATGGCCCAAAGGATGCTCCCAGGACTGCCAGATCGCTAACACTCGATTTCGTGTGCCTGCCACTGGCCAGTATAATAGACATCTTGCAAAAGTATTTTTCTAATAGTGTTCTTGATGCAATAGCGAGTGGGGGAAACCACGGCAGTCGCTCATGGGGAGGGGCTGTGTGCGGAACCTGCGTCCGCACCGCTGTTTGCCCCGTGGAAACCACGGCAGTCGCTCATGGGGGAAACCCCCAAGACCGCGCTGCCTCCCCAAGACCGCGCTGCCTCCCCAAGACCGCGCTGCCTCCCCAAGACCGTAATGGTGCGCTTTCCGTGATGGCGAGGGATTGCTCGCCGCCACGGGTCGCACCTCTGCATCGCTTTGCGTCAATTCTTGTCCACTGTTCCGGTGATCCGCTGTTCCCTGTTCCCGACAACTGCCGCGAAGTCTAATCAAACCTGAGATTGAAAAATGGTAGTAAGCGAGGGCAGGCATCCGCTTCGCCACGAAATCCCTGGCAGTCCTGTGAAGATGAACAGAATTTTTAGGCTCTACGGAACCTACTGTGTAAAACTAACCATCAAAATGCCAAGTTAAAAAACTTCTCAGTCTGAAATTATCAAAATTTATGAATCCATCGGCTCTTCGTTTAATTAGCTTCAGCTTATTGTTGATTATGTGATGCCATAATTCTTAATTATCTCTATTGGCCTTGGCTGTTGAGATTATTATTTAATAATAAATCTCTAAGTCAATATTTACAAGATTTAGATTAATTAATTTATTAATTATTTTTTTGACAGTTACTCGAAATTACCCAAGAGGTTGGAGATAAATTATTATAAAAATTCATATTTATATTGAAAGACTGAGCCGATGTTGAGGTAATCTCCTGTCAATAGGAATCAACTTCTTCTTGATGAATGTCAAATTTTGTGAATGTATTCAACATTTCTTAATATATTCACTATTTCATGAGAGGAGTGTATATAATTGCTATCGGGGTGAAAGCTATAGGGCGCTGCGCCGCAGTGGCTAAGGGATTCCAGCGCTAGTAGCTTCACTAAATCTCCCCTGAAGACGGGAGGTTCAAGGACTCCCTTCTCCCTAGCACTTCTCTGGATAACCAATAGATGTTTAACTACTCAGCGTCAAAATTGCCTGGACTTCAATCCCTGTGGGATGAATCTATTGGCGATTCGCGGGTATGTGTAGCCGTTCTTGACGGATCAGTTGATCTATCTCATCCCAGCTTTCAAGGGGCTCAGCTAACTAAGCTGCCTACACTGGTTTCAGATGCTCCTGTGGGGAAGATGGCTAGTCATGGTACTCACATTGCCAGCGTAATTTTTGGGCAGCATGGTAGTCCAGTTCAGGGAATTGCCCCCGGTTGTCGTGGGCTGATTGTGCCAGTATTCTCTGATCGTCAGAATCGTTCACTGTTGCAAATAGACCTAGCTCGAGCCATTAATCAGGCGGTTGAACAAGGAGCTAATGTCATAAATATCAGTGGAGGCGAACTCAGTGAATCTGGTGCAGCAGACCCCATTTTAGAAAAGGCTGTCCGTCACTGTCATGAGAATGGTGTTTTAATCATTGCAGCAGCGGGAAATAATGCCTGTGAATGTCTTCATGTTCCGGCAGCTTTGCCCTCGGTACTAGCTGTGGGTGCAATGAATGACCAGGGATTGCCAATCGATTTTAGTAATTGGGGTCAGGCTTACCAAAACCAGGGAATCTTGGCTCCTGGTGAAAACATCTTGGGAGCCATGCTTGGTGGAGGTACCACCCTAAAATTTGGGACTAGCTTTGCGACTCCAATTGTATCTGGGCTGGTAGCACTGTTAATGAGCATCCAGCTCAAACGAGGAGAAAAACCCGATCCTCACTTCATCCGTCAGGCACTGCTTGAAAGTGCCTTACCTTGCCACCCAGATACAGTTCCAGATGCTCGTCGTTGTCTGGCAGGTCGTCTCAATATTCCTGGAGCATATGAGTTGATTACTAAAGGGGAAACACAAGAAATGTCCAATCAGAATTGGGAGGTGGAAAGAATGCAACCCAGTGAAGCCAGTAATTTGGGTTCGGCTGAATCGGTTAATCAGCAGCAAGTCTACGAAACGACGGTTGTCCCCAGTGCTAGTTCTGGACAAATGGGAGTCGTTCCCGCTGCCCATCATCAACCAGTTCAGCAAGCCATGCCAGTTCAACAGGGAATGCCCGTTCATTATCAGCAGATGGGAGTCGTTCCCGCTGGCTATAATCAACCGGTTCAGCACGCCATGGCAGTTCAACAGGGAATGCCCGTTGATTATCAGCAGATGGGAGTCGTTCCTGCTGCCCATCATCAACCAGTTCAGCAAGCTATGCCAGTTCAACAGGGAATGCCCGTTGATTATCAGCAGATGGGAGTCGTTCCCGCTGGCCATCATCAACCAGTTCAGCAAGCCATGCCCGTTCAACAGGGAATGCCCGTTGATTATCAGCAGATGGGAGTCGTTCCCGCTGCTCAGACTCCACCAGTTCAGCAAGCCATGGCAGTTCAACAGGGAATGCCCGTTGATTATCAGCAGATGGGAGTCGTTCCCGCTGGCCATCATCAACCAGTTCAGCAAGCCATGCCCGTTCATCCAGTTCATCATGGGCAGATGGGAGTCGTTCCCGCTGCTCAGACTGCACCCATTCAGCAAGCCATGCCAGTTCAACAGGGAATGCCGGTTCATTATCAGCAGATGGGAGTGGTTCCCGCTGGCTATAATCAACCGGTTCAGCAAGCCATGCCCGTTCAACAGGGAATGCCGGTTCATTATCAGCAGATGGGAGTGGTTCCCGCTGGCTATAATCAACCGGTTCAGCAAGCCATGCCCGTTCAACAGGGAATGCCAGTTCATTATCAGCAGATGGGAGTGGTTCCCGCTGGCTATAATCAACCGGTTCAGCAAGCCATGCCCGTTCAACAGGGAATGCCGGTTCATTATCAGCAGATGGGAGTCGTTCCCGCTGCTCAGACTGCACCGGTTCAGCACGCCACGCCCGTTCAACAGGGAATGCCGGTTCATTATGGGCAGATGGGTGCGGTACCCGCTATAGCTGCTAACACCGTTGCTCCTACTAGGGTTACCCCCAGCGGTGTCGTCCCTTCCATGGGATGTGGCTGTGATAGTGGGTCAAAGGCTTTGGTTTACGCAATCGGCACCATTGGCTATGACTTTGGCACAGAGGCTCGTCAAGATAGCTTTAAGCAGCTGATGCCCTTAGTGGATTCTCAAAACGTTAATAGAGAAGTTTCAGCAGAGAATGAAAATACTGAGACTGCTGTTCCTGCTAATCCATTTGATGTGAGGCAGATGACTAACTATCTTCTGGGTACTCCCATACTCGATGGCAATGGTGATCTGCAGCTAGATAGCCAGAACGACTATGAAGTCCGCCGTAATGAGGGAACAGACAACCTATCAGAAACTCAATCCCTGATTTGGACATTGAATCTAGAGCTGACCCCCATTTATGCTATTGAGGCGAAAGGTCCATCTGCTCAATTGGTGTACAAGCAATTGAGCAAGTTTCTAGAGGGGCAGGCTTTGCCACAAATTGCCCAGAACGATTACAACAAAGGATACATCGATAAAGTTTCAATCCCAGGAATTTTAACAGGTAAAACCGTTCAACTATTCTCTGGTCAAGTTGTTCCTGTACTTGAACTGTATAATCTGCGAGGACTGTACGGTTGGCACATTGAGATCTTAATCCAGGATGTCATTAACGCAGTTATGGCAGGCGGCATAGATGAAAGCCTGTTGAATCAATTGATTGAGGCGACCGATTATGCATTAAGAGCGTTTCTACAACGCATTTACTACGATCTGCGTAATCTTGGTCAAACCTCCCAAGAACGTGCTTTCAACTATGCTGCGACCAATGCCTTTCAGTTTGCAGATGCCTTAGTGACTGTACTACAGACTTCGTCGAGTTCAACTGCTGGGTCTATGCAGCTTGATACCATTGGGGTTGAACGAAGCCCCTTCTGCCGAGTCGATTCAGACTGCTGGGATGTCAAGCTTAAGTTCTTTGACCCAGAAAACGATAGACGAGCCAAAAAAATCCTGCGATATACAATTGATGTTAGCGATATTATGCCGGTGACCATGGGTCAACCCAGAATTTGGGATGCGCTCTAGTCAGATATTTTTTTTAAAAAAGGAGAAACGGCCATGAAATGTCCTAAGCAAGCTGTACCTGTTCAACGTCCTTCCACCTCAGCAGCAATATCTAACGAGAAAGGGGTTAAACCTAGCACTACTGCCTTTGAGGAAATACTGAGAGGGACATCAGGTGCATCAGGCTTGGAAGTAACCCTCAAATTCTGAGTCCAAATTGATTGGATTTGATGAGGGAAACTGGTCTGTGCTAGGTAGTTACAGACCCATCAACAACCATTAACAAAGGTAAACATCCATGACGCGATCAAGTTATGAAACTACCGAAGCAATCTGTACCCGTTAAAAGACCAGACCTGATTGACCCTTCCACAACAGTAGACCTGCAAATATTAATAGATGCAGGGGCAGTGGAGGAGTTGCGCAACCTTAAATTTGATTTACTTCATGGTGCCAACTATAACAATCCCATGAGATTCTTGATGCCAGCCAACTTCTGTGGCTGTCAGATATTCTCTGGACAGTCAAGAGCAAGATGCTCAGCTACCTATGGTGGGCTTTAGAGTTGAAGTATTGCTTAGCTTAGAAGTTGAGCGCCTCGCAGCCAAACCCCTAAAAATAGGGATAATAATGTATTTAACCGTATAAATCAGACATGGACAATTTACTAGCGCTATGGTATAATTAAAATAGGACACAGAGTTTTGCGACCATGCCAAAAAAAGTAGGAGCAACCAGGAAGATATCGACTCAAATCGTCCCTGTAGTGGGGATAGCAAAGTCGGTTGAGCTTGAGTTACTGTCTACTATGAAAAAACTTGGTGTGGTTCGCTCTGAGTCTTACAACAAATTGGGAAGCATTAGCTACTGGGGACTCGACTGGAAAAAAGCATACCCAGAAGTCAGGAGTTTTAGAAGTCCCGAATCCCTGGGATTGCCCTCTAAATTGATGGAATGGACGGTCAGTGATGTAGCCAAGGCCATTACAGCGAGCCAAGCTGCTTGCACTGAAGCGGTAATTAAAAAGGTTTACAAAAGGTTCCCTGGGAAAGATAACCAAAAGAAGCGGAAAGAGCTTTGCAAACAACTTAAGACCGTAGCTTTCCTCGATAACTCCCTCTTACACAGATTTGTCAGAAAGGAATTTCAGCGGGGACATTCTTGGGGTAAAAACCAGATAGTCTATCAACAAGGAGGGTACAAATGCAAAAGACTTTCCCGTAATACTTACCAGTTAGAAATAGCTGGATTAAAAAGAGGGAAGAGGAACAGGATAGTTGTTAGGTCTAACCGAAAAATAAAAGGACAAATAAGGTTAATCCACAACCAACTCCTGCAAAGATTTGAAATTCACTTCTTGGTAGACTATGGAACCGTAGAGATTTCATCTGAACGTCGGAGTATAGGAGTAGACAAGGGTTACACTGAGGCTTTCTATGACTCAGAGGGTCAAGCTCACGGAAAAGAACTAGGAAAAGTAGCCACCAAAAAGTCTGAGCGCATATGTGCAAAGAACCGGAACAGGGGTAAGCTTTGGGCACTTCATAGAAAACTAGAAAAAATAGACCCGGCCAAGTCGGCTCGAATACTCGAAAATAATCTGACCAGAAAAACAGAAAATCGCCGTTACAGAAAAAATCAATCAGAACTGACGGCGATAATAGGAGCAGCCTCTAAGTCTCTTTTTAATGGGGAATCTTTAAAGGTGTTTGCTGTTCGCGAAGCGTGGCCTACGGCCTCAGATTTAACACAGCCGATCCGAAATAAGCGCCAGTCTAAGGCCGTGTCCCGCAAACTCAATAGTTGGATGAAAGGAGTTATGCGAGATTCTTTGCAGAAATGGGCTGATTGGACTGGCTCGCTTGTCACAGAAGTTCAGCCTAGTTACACGTCGCAAATTGACTCCAGAAATGGAACCCTGTTGGGGAAAAGGACTGGGGACAATTTTACCGGATTTGATGGGGTCGTGTTACAGGCTGACTGCAATGCTGCTAAGAACATCCTTGCCAGAGGTACAGACAAGGAGATTTCTCGGTACATGAACAAGACCGAGGTTCAGGCCGTATTGTTGCGTCGTACCGCGCGTTTTTTGAAAGGGATGGGACTTAGTCTGCTTGATGCAGTCGAGCTTGGATGGATTGACTCTAAGCATACCAAAACTAAGGCTTTCAAGGAACTCCTCAACGGGATTTGAGGAACGCCTAGAAAAGATGAGTGGAAGACTTACTCCAATGGTTCATGACCACTCCTCACTCAGGCAACAAGAAAATGCACCTTGACCGTTTGATATTGGTTTGTCCCAATTAATACCGGTTTAAGAGTATCCCGATTTGATGGTGTTGGCTCGACTAACTAACTCCAGGATTCAACTTAGTAATAAAAGCCATGAATATTCACCAGGCCATTTATCGAACAATAGCCAAAAAAAAAAGCAAACCTCCGAGTACCTCAGAAGCTGAGCCGACGGTTCAACTGACTGAAATTGTTGACAAATTATTGGCAAAGCTACAGAAACAAAGCAACCTGCAACATTTTTCCTGGGTTGTTCAAAACGACCCTAATCTGCAAGCAGAACTGAACAAGATAACGGATAAAGGTGCCTTTGTCGAACAATTGCTGGCTCTCGCCAAAACTCAGGGTGGTTACAACTTTGCCGCTCAAGATGTGATGACAATGCCTGGATCGTGGAGTGCTAATTCTGTTGAGGAGCTGATCTCAGCATTCTACAAATTGGCCCAGGGAAGCCTGGAACACTTTCTGACAGATGTTAAACAAGATCCAGCCTTGCAACAAAAGCTAAGTGAGAAGCTGCAGACAACAACTGACAAAGGCAACCTTGCCCAAGTTCTAGTCAAACTCGGTAAAGCGGAAGGTTATTCCTTTACAGCAGAAGATGTTGAAGAGGTCGCACAGGGAATCTGATTAAACTTGATTCAGGAGAAACGGTGATGAAACTTCCCATTCAAGCTGGGCATGTCCCCCCTTGGTTAGGGTATGTGTTAGGCGAAAACTCACATCTAATCAAGTAAGTAACAGCCTAGTTCAGGAGAAATAATCATGAAATTACCGAAACAAACTGCACCCATTCAACGAAAAGTTTCCGGGACTACCCTGTCCTTGAATAATGGTGTCAATGGTGTTGAAGCTAGTGACACTATAGATGATGTTCTTAGAGTTACGGAGGCTGTAGCTCCAATTGTAACTCCAGTTTTAACGGCAGCTATAGGCTCTCTTATCTAGCACTAATTGTCTCGTAGGAATGATCCTTCAGGAGTCTGAGCATGAGTCTTACTTCCTTACCCGTTCAAGACATCTCTGATACAGCCTTCCTCACAGCCTTCTATCGGGTTCTGGAGAGCGATCGCCCAGACGCTCATTTTCAGGATCCCTATGCCCGGATTTTGGCGGGAACTCGGGGACAGCAGGTGTTGCAGCAAATGCCCCAGCAGGAGGCCCACGCCCCTGGGTGTATCGTGCGCACCTGTGTTATGGACGAGTTGATTATCCAGAGTATTGAGCAAGGGGGAGTCGATGCAGTTCTGAACTTAGGAGCAGGACTTGATACCCGTGCCTACCGTCTGCCTGTACCAGCTTCACTCCTGTGGATTGAGGTTGATTTCCCTACTGTCTTAGACTATAAAGCTAGTAAACTGGCTAGCATCAAGCCTGGGTGCAGACTCAAATCTGTTCCCCTTGACGTGACCAATTCCCAAGCAAGGCAGCGTCTTTTTCGGGACATTGGCTCTGAGACAAAAAAGGTACTGATCGTAACGGAAGGGCTGCTTGTCTATCTGAATCCTGAGCAAGTTGCAGCCCTAGCTAGGGATTTGTGGGCACAGCCCCAGTTGAGTTGGTGGCTCACGGATCTGGCTTCCCATAGTGGGTTGCAGCTCATCCAAAACAGTCTGGATCAGGCTACAGCTAATGGTGAAGCCAAGCTTCAATTCGCTCCTGCCGAGGGGACAAACTTTTTTTGGCAATTAGGTTGGGAAACCACTGAATTTCGTTCTCTCCTAGAAGAAGGACAGCGTTTGCAGCGTTTAGACCTGCCTGAGGCACTGCTGGCGTTATTATCCTCCCCAGAACATCAAGAAAGTTTGCGCAAGTTAGTTGGCTTTGCTTTGCTGAGGCGATCAGAAAAAGACAATCATTCCTAACTGACTCTCTTTCTGTCTAACCATTGACGAATTAACTAAAACAAGGAGCAATCATATGAAACTTCCAGTTCAAGTTAAGCCCGTTAGCCGGGACTCCCTAGGAAAAACTTATTTAGGCTTCAAGACTGGTATTAATCCAATTGCAGCTCTAAACCAAGGGCGGCAAGTGCAAGCATCTAATGGTAATCTTCTAGCACCACCACCACCGGTTAACCCTGGGCCAACAGCTCTGCCACCCATCTCACAAAACTGTAAAAACTGCATAGACCAGCAAGTGGGGCAAGGTCTGTCAAGAAGCGCAGCCTGGAATGCTTGCTTCAGCATCCCGACTATATGCCCAGGGGCGTAACATTGCTCGACCCTAAAATTCCTGGGTGAGGGGCTCAAAGCCCCTTAAGGTCACGCAAATCGCCGTTTTTTTATACTATTGGGTTTAATAATAGAAAAACAGGGGCGAAACCGCTGCCACTCGGGAGCTTCAGCGAACCGAAAAATTGAAAATGAAACAGCCCTGCGAATATATGCCCGTGAGCAGAGACTTATTCGGAAAAACCTAATTTAGGTTTCAAGGCTGCTAAATTCTGGGAGCGTATTAGAACATATAGTCGCGAACCTAAATGATAGCAAATGTGTGATTGCACTAGTTTTCTAAGTGCCATCACACTTTCTGTGCATAATTGCCTCTAGGGAGGTATCCTCAATAATATAAAGTCTGGTTGAACACCCTTAATGAAATCCCAAATTTCAGAAGGGAAAAAAGAGTATGAAACTTCCAAATCAAGCTTCACCCGTCAGGAGATTGGTTGTCCAGAACTATTTAGGTGTACAAGAGACCCTAGAGGAAGTAGCTAGCCAAAGGAACTCTTGGGAGTTGAAGCTAAAAAAAGAAAATGATTCCTCCTCTCCCTTCGAAGATATCAAGAAAACATTTGATATTGTTGCAAAATCTGAGTTGGAGGAAGTTTCATCTGGGGAAAGCAGTACTAAGGAAACCCCTAACCCCATTCCTGAACCTCCTGATCAGATTCAGGAATACCCCAGTGATACTGGACTTTGGACAAAATTGGGAAGGATTCTGCAACACCTAGCGATGCCAGCAATTTCCCGTCCGTCCGACTCTTCTGGCAGGGTAGTTTGAACACCCTTAATGAAATCCCAAATTTCAGAAGGGAAAAAAGAGCATGAAACTTCCAAATCAAGCTTCACCCGTCAGGAGATTGGTTATCCAGAACTATTCAGGTCTACAAGATACCCTAGAGGAATTAGCTAGCCAAAGGAACTCTTCGGAGTTGAAGCTAAAAAAAGAAAATGATTCCTCCTCTCCCTTCAAAGATGCCGAGGAAACATTGGAGGAAGTTTCATCTGAGGGAAGTAGTACTAAGGAAACCCCTAACCCCATTCCTGAACCTCCTGATCAGATTCAGGAATACCCCAGTGATATTGGACTTTGGATAAAACTTTGTAACTTCTTTTCCTGCATCAAAAATCCCCCCATCTAATATCAAGTCTGGTTGAATACCCATAATTAAGGAGAGAGTGGGGAGGGTGGGAGGTGTGGGGAGATGGGGAGATAGGGAGATTTTTATTAAGGGTAATTATCCCGACATGATATAGCGCTACGCGCAAGTCAGAAGTTAGAAGTCAGAAGTCAAAGGTGCGCTTTCCGTTCTCCGTAGGAGACGCGGGGCGCGTTCGGCGAATTAAATTCGCCACGGGTCGCACCTAAAAGTAAGCTATGATTAAGTTTCGGAGTTTAGGAATGTCCTAATCTGAATGCGTACTGCTATATAAGTCAGGGTAAATGCATCTAATGTTAGTATAAATTGTAACATAAAAAAACTGATTAACTTAATTTTTTTTAATTCGAATAAATCCCATCCTAAAGCGGTGCGACAAGGCGCGAGGTTTCCTCGCCAAGGGAACGGGCACCAAGAGAGGCAGTTTTTTTGTTCAAAGTCAACGAATTTTCCGCTGACTTTGAACAAAAATCAAAGGAGGATTTGCGTACGCAACCACAATGTAGAGTACTCTCAAATCGACTAATGATAACAGGGCAAATAATTGATAATCAATCGGGCTTATGGAGAATAAACAGGTTAATTATGGATTTTTGATACTATTGTTTACTTTTTGACTGTAATTTTTAATACAAATTTATAGGCGTTTAACCTGGGGGAAAAGCCCATCAGCCCAAGACTATGAATCCCTGGCAGCAGACGTAAAAGAGATTAAACAAAGGCTTACCTGTTTTATTAAAAAGCTGACGGCTGACGGCTGATAGCTGAATGGTTACCTAACGATTAACCGTTGATAAGTAATTACATGTCACTTCTGTTCTTTTTGTGCTATCTCCAACTCTTTTTGTGCCATATCCAACAATTCTGGTACGGTCACAAACTGGTAACCTTGCTTTCTCAATTCAGTAATAATTACCGGTAAAGCTCGTATCGTCTTGGCACGATTGCCGCCACCATCGTGGAGTAGCACAATTCCTCCCGGTTTCGCTCTGCGGAGAACATTATAGGTCAACCGACGTTGGTTTACCGAGTAATCCTCTGAGTCAGCTGACCATTTTACAATCACGTAATTTTTTTTTCGGGCGTAAGCCACTAAGCCATTGTTCATTATCCCCCCAGGGGGTCTAAACAAAGAGGTCTTAACGTTAATAGTTTTGTAAATCCGTGCTGTGGTATTATCAATTTCCTTAGCAGCTGCTAAGGGATTATGATAGTAATAACTATGGTTCCAACTATGGTTGCCAAGGGCATGACCATGGTCCACAATTTTCTTAAGCTCTTCTGGATATAGATAAACATTTCTCCCTACCACGAAGAAAGTTGCCTTAACATCATATTTTTTAAGGATGTGTAGGACATCGTTAGTCATCTTCGGCCAAGGACCATCGTCAAAGGTCAAGGCAATTACTTTCTGTGGAGTTTTAAGCTCAACGTCCTCGATATATTTTCCCCGAAATTGCGGAGGAACATAGTTAATCTGCTTGCCTCTCTCTTGCTCTGCCCATTTAGCAATACCTTGCTGCAAACCTTTATCTGGCGGCTTAGTTAACGTTTCAACCTTCTTTGAGTCAGTTTGCTGCTGTGGCATTTGCCTAGTGATTAGTGCAGCAATATTTTGGTTAGCCCATCGACTTGTTTTCAAGGTGTAGCCAGCCATACAACTTAGAATAGCAGCAATTATAATCCATGTACTGCGCGACCAGAATAAGCCCTCACGTTTTGCCAAAATTGGTCTCCTTTGCTCCTGCAAAAATACCAGGAAAGTAAATTATCATCTATAACTAACCATCATCTTATATACTGGTGGCTAGCTGTTGCCTAATTGTCTGTTTAATTGTCTGTTTAAGATTAGCGGTCAGCCATCCGGTGACAATTGCTGATAGTAGATATTGACAAGACAATCGGTAACTTCTGCAATACTCATACCATCGGTTTGTACTTCAATAGCATCAGCTGCCTTGCGCAAGGGGGCTACAGCACGGGTGCTGTCCTTCAGGTCGCGCTGTTGAATCTCCTGCTCCAGCTGTTCTAAGCTCACCTCTTGCCCCCGGTTTTTCAGGTCTTGCTGACGGCGACGTGCCCTTTCTTGGACAGAAGCCGTTAAGAATACTTTGACTTCTGCATTGGGAAAGACATGGGTGCCAATGTCACGACCTTCAGCCACTAATCCTCCTTGACGACCCCAGCGCTGCTGTTGTTTGAGTAACTCACGGCGTACTGAACTCAGGGCAGCCACTGTAGACACTTTGGCAGTAACGGACTGTGAGCGAATGACCTGGGTAACTTCTTCTCCATCAACCCACACCTGAATCCCAAACTCTCCCGGTTGATTATTAGTCAGATTAATTGTACACTTACTGACTAATTCTGCGATCGCAAGCTCATCCTCCAAGTCAATACCGGCTTTGAGCACCCGCCATGTCACAGCCCGGTACATGGCACCAGTATCAAGATACATCAATCCTAACTCTTTGGCTACCAAACGGCTAACGGTAGATTTTCCAGCTCCAGCCGGACCATCAATGGCCACAATCGGTTTGCGGTGGGACAGGAGTATATTGTCAATTAAACGAGTTGTACCTAAGTGAACTGCGATCGCTAATAATCCTTGCTCTTCAACCTGTTCGAGGGGAGTGAGAGTAACAGGATGTACTAATTCCACATACTCGACCTGGATATCCTGGGTTCCAGCTAATTCTGACATAACCCTCTCAATCAGATTGATGCGATCGCATAATCCACCTTGAAACGCTTTCTGAGCGCTACGCAACGCTTTATATAGTAATGATGCTTGGGCTTTTTGCTCTGGTGTCAGGTATTGATTGCGAGAACTACAAGCGAGTCCCGACTTTTCCCGCACAATCGGACAAGGAACAATTGTCACTGGTAACTTAAAATCTGCCACCATACACTGGATGATTGCCAACTGTTGGGCATCCTTTTGACCAAAATAGGCTCTGTTTGGTCGTACCAAATTCAACAGCTTGACCACAACAGTTGCCACACCCTGAAAAAAACCAGGACGAGAGACACCACATAGGACAGAAGTCATGGCTTTGGGTGGAACCACTTGAGTCAATTCATCACCCTTGTCCGCAGTGGGCATTGGATTGTCACCATACAACTGATCCACAGTGGGAGCAAAAATTGCATCAACTCCAATCTGTTGGCAAAGTTCTTGATCCTGAGCCAATCCACGGGGGTACTCCTGAAAATCCTCTGTCGGTGCAAACTGAAGAGGATTAACAAAAATACTAACAATCACCAGAGAATTTTCTCGTCTTGCCCGCTCAATTAAGCTTAAGTGACCGCTGTGCAAGGCTCCCATAGTGGTTACTAGACCCACTTCCTTGCCATGACCTTGACGTTCTAAGTAGCAGTGTAATCCAGCAGTTGTTGTAAACAGGTGCATAAGACTCTAGAGTTTAGATCCCTATTGATGTTAGCAACATAGTCCTATATAAATAGAAATCTCCAGGAGTTGCCAAGTAATTCCTGGAGATTTCTATTGGCTAATAACTAATTAATTTAATAAAGAATTTCTATACGCACAGACCCAGTGCCAGACCTTACCAGTCCAATTATTCTGGCAGCTCCTCTGGACAAGTCAATAATCCTACCCCTGACATAAGGTCCACGGTCATTAATCCGCACAATGACAGAGCGACCATTTCTGAGATTAGTCACTTTGACTCTAGTGCCAAACCGCAAAGTACGATGAGCAGCAGTCAGAGCGTATTGATTGAATCTTTCGCCACTAGCAGTGCGCCTGCCATGGAAACCTGAACCATACCAGGAAGCTATCCCCCTTACACTCCATCGCACTCGGCGACGGCTACGCCTTGCAATCGTTGGTACTTTTAGTGGTTGCCATGTCTGTGGTGAAGCAGTGCTTTTTTTGAGAGGAGAAGCTAAGCCGATCAGGATAGCGTTTCCTTGGAGATTAGAATTGGCAGAAGCTCTCTTCTCTTCTGACTTTGGAATCTCCTCAGTCGTAATTAGCTCAGACCCTGGCAAGGTTAAACTAGGAAGAGTTCTAAATTTATCTGGAAACTTAGCAAAATCAAACATCTGAACTTGCTGATTTGAGAGTTTTTCAGCATCTGGAATTGTGGCAGATTTCACCTCTGTCATCAGTGGTAAGTCAGGGTTATCTTTAACAGTATAGTCAAAGCCCTTAGCTGATGAAATATCAGTTGATAAATGATATAGCACTACGCGCTACTGTTAGGACATTCCTAAACTCCGAAACTTACTCATAGCTAACTTTTAGGTGCGACCCGTGGCGAATTTAATTCGCCGAACGCGCCCCGCGTCTCCTACGGAGAACGGAAAGCGCACCTTTGACTTCTGACTTCTAACTTCTGACTTGCGGGTAGCGCTATAAGCCTCACAGCTTAGTTGCTAGAGGCTATCCACTTAAACAATAAGCATTCAGCCTAGGGAGTTAGCTGAATGCTTACTTTAAGCAGGGACACGGATCATACTAATAGTGACATACTCCCACACGCTCATCGAAGATTACAGTGTGGGCTTCTTACCAACTCCAGCCATCACTATCGGCTTTCGCCGACGCGGGGCGCGAACGGATACACGGGTTACTTTATTAACGACACGGGATGCCCCGACCCACCGGAACAATATAATGAGTTCTATTTTTTAGGCACGTAAGTGGCTGACTTGCCCAGCATTTAAGGCCGTAGGCCACGCTACGCGAACGGCTTTGTTTATCAGTACATATATTATAGCAATTTTATAATACCCTGTGCAAAATTCATCCCACACCTAATGCGTAGCATTAGGTGTGGGATGAATTTTGCCGGACAGCTAATTGTCGTGTCTACCTGCAACAAACTTTTTTTCACCTTTGGTAATGGAGAATTGGGAATTGGGAATTAGATTACAATTAGCGATTACCCATTCCCCATTAGCCATTACCCATTGCCGTTGAAGATTTAAGTTAATATAAAACCTCTAGACGCACAGCAGCAGTGCCGGATCTTTCAAGTCCGATAACTCGGGCTGCGCCCCTGGAAAGGTCAATGAGCCGACTCCTGCTGTGGGGTCCACGGTCATTAATTCGCACAATGACGGAGCGACCATTTCTCATGTTAGTCACCCGCACCCTAGTCCCAAACCGCAAGGTACGATGAGCAGCAGTCAGGGCGTATTGATTAAATCGCTCACCACTGGCAGTGCGTCGGCCATGGAAACCCGGACCATACCAAGAAGCCATACCCCTCATCTGACTTCTTACTCGTCGAGTGGTACTCCTAGCTACTTTCTGTACTCTTCGTGGTTTTGGTGCTGGCGGTAAGTCGGCAATTTCTTTGAGAGGGGGAGCGTAACCGATCAGCCGTCGCAATCGATTAGTAGCTTGTAGAGCATCTTCAGCCAGGTCTTTAGTGGTATCTGGCAGAATTGTATTCTGATCAACTTGGACTAATTCTTCCTGATTGACTTGGATGCTGTAGCTTTTGTAGGAACCATTCCAACGGACAGTGATTGACTCAGCATTGACATTGTTGCGATGAAGTTCATTGATCCGAGCAGCAACCACTTGAGCCCGCTGAATTGAGTCATTTTCTGACCCCTTAGCATCCGATATCGTAGCGTTGCCTGGGGCAACAGAAGACGGAGTTGCTATCTTTTCAACCTCAGTAGCAACTCTGTCTTTGCTAGGGTCAGTATTGATTCCCTGTGAACCTAGGAAAGTCAGAACAGGAATACTGCGGACATACAGTGTAGCTGCCTGACGTCCTGCCAGTTGATAAGCATAAATATTGGTAATGATTTCTGAGGTACTGGCAGTCCTCAGTTGCTCTGGAAACTCAGCCAATTGAAACTCTGGTGTGGGCTGAGCTGGTAGTTTTTTTATTGCTGCAGTTGCGCTAGATGGCAATTCTTGTGCCAGTTGGGTATCAGAATTTCCTTTCACAGTCTGAACAACTGTCTCAGCGGATGAGACAGGAGTTGATGTTGTTGTACCGAGAACTGTTGTTAGGAAAGAAGCGGTGATGCCACCCCAAATTTTTTGATTCATAGGTCTGTTGTCTACGATAATTGGCAGTTTTAGGCATTATGGTGCTGCAAGAAACCCAGCAACATAACTTCAACTTGCCCATTAACTCCTCACAAATTGGTTATTAGTGATTTAACTAAAAACCTGAAACAGAATACCATGAAGTTTCTGATGGTGGAATCCCCATTTTATGAAGCTGTTACTAATAACTTGTCAAAATCGACTGTTGTAGATTGACCACAAACTAAGTTATATTAGTGGTTAGAGCTTTTGTGAAGTTTTTGTGAAGTAACGCCAATAATAGTTAATTCTTATCAATCCCATCAAGATCTGCGAAATAACTAATGAATCAACCTCAACAAATTTCCTCTATAAAGTAAACTTGAATACAGACTAGGTGCAACCAATTCTGGTAAGAAAGGGCGCTGACCACGGCGCTGACCACGGCGCTGACCACTACCTTCATCAAAACACTACTGATCTGACCCTATTTGCCCCCTAGGTCTTGATCGACACTACCCTGTAAGATCAGGTCAGGATAATTACCCTTAATAAAAATCTCCCTATCTCCCCATCTCCCCACACCTCCGTTTCTCCCCATCTTCCCCACCCTCTCCTTAATTATGGGTATTCAACCAGACTTGATATAAAATACATCCTGCATTTCTAGCTCAAAAGCATTTTTGTTTTCCCATGGATTATCGAGACGCTGGTGTTGATATTGAGGCAGGTCGAGGATTTATTAACCAAATCCGTAGCCTGGTAAAAAGTACCCACCGTTCGGAAGTATTAGGTGGACTAGGTGGTTTTAGTGGTTGCTTTCAGCTGCCAGTTGGATATACTGAGCCAGTGCTGGTATCTGGAACTGATGGAGTTGGTACTAAACTCAAATTGGCTCAAGACCTCAACCGCCATGACACTGTTGGCATTGATTTGGTAGCGATGTGCGTCAACGATGTCTTGACTGTTGGTGCGGAACCCCTGTTTTTCTTGGATTATTTAGCCACTGGCAAGCTCAACCAACAACAACTGACTCAGGTTGTTGCCGGTATTGCCCAAGGTTGTCGTCTGGCTGGGTGTGCTTTACTAGGAGGGGAAACCGCAGAAATGCCTGGTTTCTACGAACTCGCTGAGTATGACCTAGCAGGA
Organism: Moorena producens 3L; assembly: GCF_000211815.1. Lineage (GTDB taxonomy): Bacteria > Cyanobacteriota > Cyanobacteriia > Cyanobacteriales > Coleofasciculaceae > Moorena > Moorena producens. The sequence continues at coordinate 21,833 of NZ_GL890827.1, read as the reverse complement.
TTTTGTGTAGGAATTGTGGAAAAGAGCCGCATGCTTGACGGTTCCCAAGTCCAAATTGGAGATGTGGTAATTGGTTTGGCCAGTCAGGGCGTCCACAGCAATGGTTTTAGTCTGATCCGGAAAATTGTTCAGGATTCCCCAGACAACGCTCTTTCCTGGGACATAACTCCGGAATTTTTAGCTGGTAAAAGCTTAGGGGAGGAATTGTTGACACCAACTCAGATTTACGTCAAACCGGTGCTTGATGCTCGTAGGGCTGGTATCGAGATTCACGGTATGGCTCACATTACTGGCGGCGGTATCCCAGAAAACCTCCCTCGTTGCCTGGGTGCTGGACAATCCGTCCAGATTTATCCCAACAGCTGGGTGATTCCACCAATTTTTAAGTGGCTAGCCCAAACAGGTCAGGTTAGTCCTCAGGCAATGTTTGATACCTATAATATGGGGATTGGTTTTGTGCTGATTGTTCCTCAACAGCAGGTTGAGCAAACCCTAACATCGTTTAATTCACAGCAGGTAAATGCATGTAAAATTGGTGAAGTAATCCCAGGGGATGGTGGTGTTGTTGGTCTAGTTACATACTCCCGACGCTCATGAGTCACGCATAGAGCGCGGGCTTCTCAGGGACTCCTGCTATTGCATCGGACGCTACCTGAGCTTTATTGACGGAATGCCCTACCGCCAAATACTTGATATTGATTGCTGCATTGTGGTCACGGTCAATCGTCAGCCCGCATTCAGAACAGTTATGAAGCCTGTCTGAGAGCGTTTTTGGGACTTTTGCACCACATTCAGAGCAGTTTTGAGAAGTGCCGTTTGGATTCACCGCAATTGCCAACAATCCGGCTCTTTCAGCCTTGATTGAGAGAATTTGCAGGAATTGACCCCATCCAGCATCCGTAACAGATTTTGCCAGCCTAGATTTGGCTAGACCTTTGATGTTCAGCTTTTCATGTGCTAAATTCTTGCCTTGAGATAAAAGCTTTTTGGCGGTTTTGTAGTGAAAGTCTTTGCGCTGATTTGAAACTTTCAAGTGAGCTTTAGCGACTCGCTTAATAGCTTTCTTTCGACGGTTGGAACCTTTCTTCTTACGAGAAAGTGAGCGCTGCAACCGTTTCAGGCATCTCTCTGCTTTGCGATAGTGTTGAGGAATTGGCTCGTATGCCCCCGAATCATCTACCAGAAACTCTTTCAATCCCATATCAATCCCAATGGTATTATCGAGACTTGGAGCATCAGGAGTAAGAACGGGAACCGACGAATCTTGTAACGACAACGTGATGTAATACCCATCCGCTTTCTTGGTAATAGTTGCTGTTTTCACTTTGAAGCCATCTGGCAACGGACGATGCAGAATCATTTTCAACTTGCCAATCTTTGGTAGCTGGATCAATCGCCCGTCAATATGTTCTGGCTTAATGGGATCTGGAAACGCAATTGAACGATAACGCCCAACTCCTTTGAACCGGGGCTTACCGCTTCGCTTGCCGTTGCAATCCCCTTGGAGCCATCGATCAAACGTCTTTTTTACTCGTGCAATCACATCTTGCAGAGTATGTGACGGCAGATCCTTGTATTCGGGGAACAGCTTTTTCGAGTTGACCAGATCCCGTTTCTGAGCATAGAAATCAGGACGGTCTTTCAATTCTGGGAGATGACATACCAATGGACAGGCATTAATATCGCAGCGATTTTGCTCCCACCAATTAAACCGCTCTGCCAGCCGATAGTTGTATTGCCGACGGCAAATGTCAAGCCATTGGTCAATGGTGACTTGCTGTTGTCGAGTCAATCTTAATCGGTACTGGTAGGCGGTTCGCATAGGAAAAAATATTGTCGTGATACTATTGTAGTGCATATTTCCATACACTGCAATCATGACCAGTAAAGAAACAATCCAGATTCGACTCCCTAAAACCGAAAAAGATCGACTGGATTCCTATTGTCGAAAAACCGAAAGATCCATCACGGATGTTCTGCGGGAATTTATTCGTTCATTGCCTGAGTGAGTTGCTCGTCTCGTCGGTGTGGGTCGCACTCGCCTCAGTTCCTTCGGCATTGATTGACCCACCCTCCTCATCTCGCTCGCATTCTTCCCGACGCTCACCCTTCGGGTAGAGCGCGGGGCTGCTGCTGCTTTAGCTCATCCCGTGATCCGATCAGGCTTCTGGGTGGGCAGTCTCTCAATCATTAGACTTCGCGGCAGTTGTCAGGGAATAGGGAATAGGGAATAGGGAATAGGGAATAGGTCTCAAAATTGACTTAGAAGCTATCCAAAATGATTGCTTAGTTATTTTTGCAAGAGGTCTATTCTCTCAATCAGAAACTCAAAAGGGTGGCTCAGTTATTGAGGGTTCTGCCTTCAGGATTGCTATTCCCAAATCTGTAGTGGAGAGCGATCGCGCTTCAAACAATGCCATCATGTCACGAGGCTTGGGATTACCCCGAGATGCTCCTGCTAGACCTCTGGCAATAACTAAACCACAATAGCCCTGATTTTCACAACCCTCCTCCCACTGCTCGCGGGCAGCAGCATGGTTGGTATCGGTTTCAGAAAACTCTCCTAACAAATAAAGACTGCTGTTTTCTGTTTGGATAATGCCAAGGTCGTAGCGTGTGCCCTCAAAGGGGTCTTCCCCTGAATTAAAGCAAATCCCTTTGATTCCACCAGCAGTCTGGATCTGTTCTATCAACACTTGTGCCTTTGGTCGGGTGGTTTGAATCAAAATAACTGGCATGCCTTCCCCGATTGCTTTAATATTCTGAGACTGATAGGATTTGACACCAGAGCGAATAGATTCTATTGCTTCCCAAGACATCATGCCCAGCTTGAGGAAAGCATCCTTTGGCACAAGGTCATCCCGTAAGGGTATGGTCATCGACCCTGAATCGAAATCATCTTCCTCGGACTCAATTGCCATCTCTAACAACTCATCCGCTAGGTCAGGATGGGTGTTAACTTTAACGTTAACAGTAGATTTTGCTTCTAGGGGTACCGGGATGCGGTAACGCTTACCAATCTTGGGTAAGTTTTCGTCATCTAATTGCTCATGGTAATCGTGAACAAATCGCTGAATGGCTTCTAGGGCAACATAAATGGCGATCGCTTCTTCTTCATAAATATAAGGTCGCATTCCTTCCAAGGGATGGACTGTACCAAAGCCAGGTACAATCTCTGATACTGGTAAATCAGCTAAATCAATATCATCCTCTTCATCCTCATCTTCGGTATCATCCCCAAACCGCCCGAAGGTTAAAAACAAGCAATCTTGCCCTAAGAAAGCTTGTTCCATCTTGTCCCACGAGTCATCTGCCAGCACTGATGATCGGAACCGTTTCAGGGAATCCCAGGACCGATATAGTAGTACCCCGTACTCCATACCCAGCATACCCATTACTGAGACGTATAGAGTTTCCAAATCCCAGCGATTTAATTCAATCGAGATAATCTGATGATCAGCCACTACTTCCCAAGCAGCTTCATGCCAAATTTCATAGGCTTTTTCTATAAGTAGGTCGGCATACTTAGGTGGTAGCTGGGGTTGTCGAGTAGCCGCCATTTCCTCAAATCCCCGAAACAGTTCGTCAATCAAGGGTAAATTGGGTACATAATCAATTCCAATGTCTAACCCTTGAAGGACACCTCGCAAAAAAAACTGAATTTCTCGGTTACGAACAACAATCTTTGAGGGTCGTGCTGGTCTGGCGGGGCTTTGGGGATGTTCCATGGCTTGCATAAGGGCACGAACAATCGCTTCTGGTCCCATTGTTGGTGATACTAAATCCATTGCCCTGACAATGCCTTCTGAGCCATCCACCCAAAGAATGCAATCATTATGACCCTCACCATCCGGCTGATGATTGTTACCAATAACTGACAGGGGACGGCGGTCTCCCTCCCACACACTGGAAGTCTGTTGTAATTTATTGAGCCGACGACGAGTATTGCGATTCAAAGCAGACATAGAATAGTTTGGGTTGATTGCCTAAGTACCGACCATGAATAGCCAGTTGCTGGTGGATACTCCTATCTTACCGGGGTATAGTTGCACAAGCCCCCCTGATCCGAAGTTGCGTTTCACAGATTACATACATGGATTTGGGACACCACCAGACACCACCAGAAACTACCAGATCGAGATTAATAGTACTAGGTATGAATACAACTTTCGAGCAACACGTTCAGGAAACCCTTATGGTTAGTTGATTCCAGCTAATGGTGTTTCTCGTAACCAACAGGCAGCAATCACCGTTTTTGACACTCCTGCCTAACCCCCCTTCCCATGGCCTGGCTTTCTTCAATTCAGCTGGAGGAAAGCCTATACAGAAAATCCTGATCTAGAAAATCCTGATTGTTTTGTTTACCTATATCCCCAGCTCCCCAGCTCGAGAATACTAGTTGACAAAACTTTCTGACATGGATGTACGCTCTAAGGCAACTCCACAGAGGTCGGTTTAGCAATGTGCGGCAATCCCCACCCCAACTTTTCTCGCAAAACCCTGAAAAACTCTGGTGCTTGCAAACGGATAAATCGAGCGGAGTAAGGCGATCGCTTAACTTTTATTTTATCTTCTGGTATGACGTAGCAACCACCATTGCCATCAACTACCATCACCATCGAATTGGGAGTAGCGGGAAAAATGGTTAATTGCTCTGTGTCGGCAAAGACTAATGCCCGAGATGCCAAAGAATGGGGACAGATGGGCAACAGTTGCAACACCGGCACCTCAGGAGTTAATACTGGTCCTCCAGCACTTAGAGAATAGGCAGTAGAGCCAGTGGGTGTTGAGACTATTATACCATCAGCTGCAATATCCACTGGTGCGTGATGTCCTATTTGTACCTCAAAATGGCACATACTCGTCAAAGGTTCCCGGTGCAATACCATTTCATTTAAACAAAGTGCCTCCCACCAAATCGTCTCATCTCGCAGGATCTGCACAGAAAGCATGGACCGTTCTTCTATAGCATACTCTTCTGCCATTACCTGCTCCAAGACAGAAGGCAACTGATTGACATAGGTCTCTGTTAAGAAACCCATGTGACCTGTATTCACCGTTAGCACAGGGATCCCTTGGGGAGCCAATTGGCGAAAAGCCGCTAGTACTGTACCATCTCCCCCCAATACAATTGCGAAAGCCATCTGGTCATCAAAACCAGGGGGGGCTAGTTTGTCCATTGGTGTATGACACACTGGTGATTGAGGACTCGAATAACCCAGAATTCCCCCAACCCCTGTCGCCATACACACTTCCCAACCCGCAGTCCTCAATTGGTTGTGCAACTCTTCAGCAACGCTACAAGCCATTGGTTTAAGGTCGTTGTAGATAATGCCTGCTTTTGGTATACTCACCAGTCCCCGTCTTGAACTACTTGGATTAAATTATCTGAAACATCATGGACAATTGTGATTTAATCAGCTACTGTCTTGATGCAGTCGCGCTATGGGAACCGGCTGTGTGCTCAGGCTGGCATCCGCACCTTGGAAGCCCCGTCGAGAAGCACTTTTGCTGCACTGGCTCCCCAAAACCTCCCGCTTATCGATTTTCCAGGAAATATCTAGGATTTAGATTTAAAAGGAGTCCTCTTCTTAGACTTCTTTTTAGCTTTCTCGTAATCGATTTCTTTGAGCTTATTCATAATCCGGTTAAAGTATTCTTGTAGATATTCTTCCAAAGTTGTGGTTTCCTTAGGGTCTAGGCCAAAGACCTCGTATACCTTATCCATCGGTGCATCCAGCGGTTTCCCGCTCACTAGCACCTCAGTGAAGGCAAGCCGATCTGCCACATTCCAGCCCCACTGAAAAAATCTCACGAATCGCCGCATACCCCGCAAAAAATTTATTGGGAGTCGGGCTATTTTAGCATCTTTACCGGACAACCGCTCACACAGGTTAATGATTTCGTAGGTACTATAGGCTCTGGTTCCCACAACCGGGAATGTCTGATTTACTGTTTCTGGAACTTCCAGAGCACGAATGCCAAACTTAGCAATATCCTGGGTGTTCATATAGGCGATGGGAGAGGTTTCTCCTGTAATCCAAACCGCCTGTCCATCCAAAATGGGGATCGCATACTGACCAATTAAGCCTTGCATAAAGCCACTTGGTTTCAAGATTGTGTGTGGCAATCCTGATTCTGCCAGAAATAGTTCTGTACAGTGCTTTATTTCCATCAGTGGGACATGAGCAAAATTCTCACTTCCCAGAATTGAGAAAAAGACATATCTTTCTATACCAGCAGCCACAGACGCTTGAATGAGGGCAACTTTCCCTTCCCAGTCTACCTGTCTGATGGTCAGAGAATCTGTTGGTCTCGATGTTGCCGCATCAATGACAGCTGTGATCCCTTCCAGGGCTTTTGGTAGGGTTTCTGGAACACACAGGTCTCCTTGTACTAGTTCTGCTCCCCATTCTTTAAGGAAAGAAGCTTTTCGTGGACTGCGTACAAGACAGCGTACCTGATGATCCTCGTCTAGTGCACGACGAACCACCTGTCTTCCTAAGGTGCCAGTTGCACCGACGACCAACAAGTTCATTATAGTAATTTTAGTAAGGAATCTTAAACTTTCTATAAGATTCTATCAGAAATTTTGTCGATCTCTCATTTTTCTGGTATTCAATAGGCAACGCCATCAGGTGAGGGGTGTGGGAGAATGGGTTTAGGCTAAGACAGCATAAGTGATTGGTTTAAAAGAAAACTGTGCCAGAATTCTTGACCAAACCCCACAGCCGTTACCCCATAACCCATTCACTAGAAACTATTCTGACACTCCCTGGATTTTGAGTAGCAAGAAGCCTAAGCCCAAACCCACAAGAATCAGGGTGAAGGACAAAAACGCTGCATTGAAAATTTCTGTACCCATTAGTTTTATGATCTCCTATGTACTTTTGTTACAAGGTATCATGACTAGGGTGCGAGAATATAGCAATCCTATGGAAATCCTGAGCAAGAGTATTCCAGCAAAGGGGTTAGGGTACTGGAGTGTTTACGAATTATGTCAGACTTGTCAACAAACCATCAGAACATGTCTTTGACAGGAAAACTTAACTCACCACCAAGGCGTCCTAGGTTAGCGGTGACCTTGGGAGATCCGGCAGGCATTGGACCAGAAGTTGTCCTCAAGGCATTGGCAGATTCCCAAGTCACTAGGAATTGTGAGATAACCGTGATTGGCAGTCGGTACCTCTTGAATGGGGCTTACACCCAGCTAAGTCAGCAGGGGATTGAAGATGTAGCTACTTTAGCTTCCCCAGAGACATTATCAATCCTTGACATTGAGTTGGATTACGGACAACGGCCTCAAATAACCCCAGGTGTTGGTAATGCTGCTAGTGGTGCTCTTAGTTTTATGTATCTGGAAAATGCGATCGCACTCACCCAACGTGGTGAGTTTGATGGTATTGTGACCGCACCCATTGCCAAGTCTCTCTGGAAAGCCGCAGGACATGATTATCCTGGTCAAACTGAAGTGCTAGCCCACTACTCTGGTGTCAAACAATTTGGGATGCTCTTCGTAGCGCGATCGCCCCATAGTGGTTGGGTGCTACGTACACTTTTAGCTACCACACATATTCCTTTAAGTCAAGTCCCAAATACCTTAACGCCACTATTGATGGGGAGTAAACTAGACTTACTGATCGCCTGTTTGGCTAGTGATTTTGGCATCAACAAACCTCGAATCGCGATTTCTGGGTTAAATCCTCATAGTGGTGAGCAGGGTCAGCTAGGTTGTGAAGAACAAGATTGGCTGATTCCCTGGCTAGAGCAAGAGCGCCAGCAACGCCCGACTATCCAATTAGATGGACCAATACCTCCTGACACTCTTTGGGTAAAACCTGGTCAGGCTTGGTACGGCAACCACCAGCAGTACGCTGATAATGCTCATGATGCTTATTTGGCACTCTATCATGACCAGGGCTTAATTCCTGTCAAACTCATGGCATTTGACAGAGCGATCAATACTACCATCGGTTTACCCTTTGTGCGTACTTCTCCTGATCATGGCACAGCGTTTGATATTGCCGGTCTTGGCATTGCTAACGCTACTAGCATGAAGGCTGCAATTAGCCTAGCTACTGAACTGGTGAACCAGAGGTTGAGTAACCCTTTAGCTATCAGTGCTTAGAACAAACTTTTAGTCAACCTTTACTCTCTTAGTGGAACCGCCAACTGGACTTTTTGAGTATTGCGAGTAGTTGGGGATTGAGGAAACACATTAAGTTCTTCCTGCTGGATGGTATCCCCAAAAACTATGTCTACATTGTCACTTGAACCAACCTTGAACTTAGGCTGTAAATTGTTACCTAAGCCTTCCTTTTCCTCCAGCTCTAGTGATGTTGGGAAAAAGGTGCCATAATCGTCTGAGACCGTGCGACCATTAACTTGGCGGAGGGTGTCACCAGACAGGGTTACTGAACCGCTTGGCTCACTAGACTGCGCTCCTGACTGAGCATAGGCAAGAGGTACCAATCCCACAACTATCCAGCCGATTCCTACTATAACTAGTGTTTTACGGATCATCAGCTTTCTCCTGGTTTTTTTATTTACGTTATTTTATTTATTTATTTATTTTTATTTTAGTAGTCATGACATTAATCTGGCATCCTAATACATCCTTATAAAAAAAAATAAGCGGTAGTAATTTTAACTATAGTTATTAACTATACTTGGCACAAGTATAACTTAAGCTTTTAACTGGCGCTATCAGTCAAGGCACTACTTGAAAAGCTACCCTTGCCAGCTATAAGCTCGTAAGCATTCAGCTATCAACTAATGCGCTACATCACAGCGTCGAAGCCTGTGCCACGCAAGCTACTTGAGGTGCTATCAGCTTATGGGCTATCAGCTTATGGGCTATCGACAAGCTAAGGGAACAGCTTTTGAATAAGCGATGCAGCGCCGACCTGCGGGGGTTTCCCCCACTCGCGCTTTGCATCAAGAAAACAGGTAAGCATTCGTTTAATGTCTGTTACGGAAAGCTGTTCCCGTAGCGTGAGCCTTGGCCTATGGCCACGCACTAGCGTTTGGCTGACGGCTAACGGCTGACTGCTGAATGCTTAAATAAGCTCCAGAGCCTCAGAGGCTGACTGCTAAAAGCTCACCGTCAACAATATCACTTACTTTATGACCATCATTCGTGTACCAAAGTCCTGGGAACTGCCAGAGCAACAAGTCACCTCAGAAACGGCTTATTCTAACCGACGTCGCTTTCTCAAAAATTTAGTTGGTGCCAGCCTAGGCACTGGAATGCTCTCAATTCTTGGTTGTCAAGCTTCCTCTTCTGCCTCAGACAAAGCTCTTGTGGAAACCCTAAATCAACCTAAGTTAAAATCCTTAGCAACCAATCCAGCTTTTGCCAGTGTTGACAGACCCATCACTGATCAGGATCTTGCTGGACAGTACAACAATTTTTATGAATTTGGCGGCAGTAAATCGATCTGGCAAGCAGCCCAAAATTTACCAACCAAAGACTGGAAGCTACAGGTGACGGGATTAGTCAAAAATCCCCAAACCTATGACCTAGATGATCTGCAAACTAAATTTCCCATCGAAGAGCGGATCTATCGCTTCCGCTGTGTAGAGGCGTGGTCAATGGTGCTACCCTGGATCGGATTTCCCATGAAAGCGCTGATCAAAGCAGTAGAACCTACTTCAGAGGCTAAATTTGTGCGATTTACCTCCTATTATGACCGCAAAATTACTATTGGTCCAGGCATACACCTTGGTTCCTTACCTTGGCCTTATACCGAAAGTTTACGTGTTGAGGAAATGGCTAACGAACTAGCATTTTTTGCTATTGGTATTTACGGTCATCTATTACCCAAGCAGCATGGTGCTCCTATTCGCATGGTAGTGCCCTGGAAATATGGTTTTAAAGGAGCAAAATCTATAGTCAAAGTCGAGTTTTTAGCTAACCAGCCAGCTACCTACTGGAATACTATTAATTCCTATGAATATGACTTTGAGGCAAATGTTAACCCCAATAAGCCTCACCCCAGATGGTCACAAGCTACAGAAAAATTCATCAGTAGCGGTCCTAACTTATCCTGGGACAAACGACCCACCCTACTTTACAACGGTTATGGGGAATATGTAGGTCAGCTGTATAGTTGAAGGTTATTTGGTTGTTCGCCTTTGGCGTTAGGTGTAGGGTAGGTTGAAGTTTGAAGGTTGAAGGTTGAAGGTTGAAGGTTTAAAAATGAAGGTTGAAGGTTGAAGGTTGAAGGTTGAAGGTTGATCGCCCTTGGCCTTCCCTTCGGGTAGGTTTTTTGGTTACTGTCGGCCTTTACCCTTTGGTCACCTGAATCACCTGTAAACTACCACCTGCGTACAAGGAGCGATCGCATACCTTAAACCCCACTTCCTCAAGCCCTTTGACCAAGTCAGTCTCCAGTAATTGCCAAGCTGTTTGGGTTTCAAACAACCACATAAATACCGCTAACCCTGGCCAAAACAAAACATTAGTTGGCTTGTGCAAATCCACTAGGGTAAATACTCCTCCTGGTTTAAGCACCCGGTAAACTTCCTGAATAATCTGCTGCAACACCTCAGGGGTCATTTCATGGAGTGCGGCGCTGGTGTGAACTATATCAAATTGAGCATCTGGAAATGGCATCTGTTCAGCCAAACCCTCTACATAGTTGGCCTGGGGAACATTCCGCCGCGCTCGCTCTAGGGATAGTGGCGAAATATCTAAACCTGTGACATGCTCAGACAATTCCACCAAGAACTGGGTTGCCTGACCACTGCCGCAACAGAGATCTAGCACCTTGGTTCCTGAATGAATTGTTAAGCCCTGTAACGGTAGCTGGCGGAATCGTCTCTCTCCACCCACGCTCAAAGCCGCGATCCGGGAAATACTATCATACAGCCATTGGTACTGATAACTCCAAGCTCTAAGAACTGTTGCCACTACTCACTCCTTCGTAAAGATCTGTGTTTCTTGTTGCAAATTTAAGTTAAAAAATATATTGTTAAAATCAGTAACAAATATGAAAGTTATGGGAAGCTGTGTTAACTATGGGTCGTGTTGGGGTATTATTGCTTAATCTAGGTGGGCCAGATCAGTTAAAGGATGTTCGTCCCTTTCTATTCAACCTGTTTTCTGACCCGGAAATCATTCGCCTGCCTTTTCCGTGGCTGCAAAAACCCCTGGCTTGGCTAATCTCGACTAAGCGTGCTAAGATATCCCAGGAGAACTACAAGCAAATTGGCGGTGGTTCCCCTCTACGGAAGATTACAGACGCCCAGGCTCAAGCCCTCCAGGAACATTTGCAAACGAAAGGGCAAGAGGTCAGTGTCTATGTGGGAATGCGTTACTGGCATCCTTTCACTGAAGAAGCGATCGCAACCATCAAAGCGGATGGCATCGAACGCTTAGTTATTCTACCGCTTTATCCCCAATTTTCTATCAGCACCAGTGGTTCTAGCTTCCGTCTGCTAGAAAATCTGTGGACAGAAGACCCAGACCTGAGCAAGATTGAACACACAGTCATTCCCTCCTGGTACCAGCAGCCACAATACCTCCAAGCCATGGCTGATTTAATTGCTCAGGAACTCGATAAGTTTTCTAATCCTGATCAAGTTCATATCTTCTTTAGTGCTCACGGTGTCCCGATCAGCTATGTCACAGAAGCTGGAGACCCCTATCAGCAGGAAATTGAGGATTGCACTGCCTTAATTATGAAAACCCTCAACCGCCCCAATCCCCATACTCTGGCCTATCAAAGTCGGGTTGGTCCGGTAGAATGGCTCCAACCCTACACCGAAGATGCCTTGCAAGAACTCGGAGCTAAGAATACTCAAGATTTGCTGGTAGTCCCGATTAGTTTTGTCTCGGAACATATCGAAACCCTGCAAGAAATTGACATTGAGTATCGAGAAATAGCAGAAGAATCAGGGATTAAGCAGTTTGAGCGGGTACCAGCCCTCAATACCCATCCCCTGTTTATTGAGTCTTTGACAACTTTGGTAGTTGACGCTCTCGAATCACCCAGCCGTGAACTCTCTGAGGTAATTCGTCCCCCAGAGACAGTCAAAATTTACCCTCCAGAGCGCTGGGAGTGGGGCATGACTACAGCAGCAGAAGTTTGGAATGGTCGTCTGGCTATGATTGGGTTTATTGCTTTACTGTTGGAGTTGATTAGTGGTACTGGACCGCTACATTTTGCTGGGTTGTTGTAAATTTCTTCAGGTTACAACAGAAACGGGCAAGTCTAGATCTAGCACATTTAATTGGGAGGGGGGGCAAGTAATCGTCCCCCTCGACTGCTCCCAAATATCACCCACTATCTACCAAATCTACTAACCCATCTACCAACCCATTGTTCCTGGTTCTCCCTTGAAAGGTCCAACAATATCACTGGTGATCCAGCCACCATAAAGATTGCCAGCTTGGGGTATAACTAACTCATCATCCACATAGCAAGCATCCATTGGACGAGGATAAAAACCGTAGTAGTCTCTAATTTCAGTAAAATGAGGGGTTGGCTGAAAATAACGCCAAGCTGCATTAGCTACTTGTTTGTCACCCACAACAACATTGTAATATAAACACTTACCTTTCCACTCGCACCAGGTTTGACGTGGTGTTTCAATTAGATATTCCAACTTAATGTCTTCAGCGGGAATGTAGTATATGGGGGGATGGCTTGTTTCCAGCACTCGTTTAGCTCGTCTGGTCTCAGCTAGAACGATATCATTGAAAATGATTCGGATATGCTTAGTTGTATCTTCCCAAATGGCAGGGCGAGGATAATCCCAAACAGATTCTTGACCTGGACTGGGAGGGATAGGAGTTGGTCTTGGTTTCATGTCCTCAGTTATATTAGACTATATACAACTTCATGGTGTGGAATAAGAGTGAGTAGTATTTTGGTGAAAGTCTTCATTCCGCAGTATTGTCCAAAAATTCATTGTACACATTAGGTGCAAATACCACTCTTGTCAAAAGATATGCACCTGGGCTTGTATAATCATTATTTTTAAATAAAAAAACATTGTCTCCGTAATTCTTTAATATCGAACTTAAAACAAGTAATCTACTTTGAATACATTCTTTTAGTTTATTTTGCAGTGTTGTAAAAAATCTTTTGTTAAGTAAGATGGTGGACAACCAAAAAATACAGTAGTTTCATTTTTTGTTATATTTAACACTTTTTTGTCAGTTTGTAAGAAATCGCCTATTATTGCTGTGGTTTGGCTAGGGTTTGGTCAAAGTAAAGGAAACTAAAATCAATACTTGTGTACCACTACAGGTGATTCTAGGAACCCTATACATAATTTGGATCTGAAGAAATTCCCTTTTGATTCGTATACAAGTAAGAATCTAGCCCCTTCTCTACAATAAACTCCACTCCTGGAAAGTCGTAACTCATCACTACATTAATTCTTTCTTGTTCACCTTCTAACGCTTTCACGCTATGAAGACATTTGTCTCCTTGCATAATCACTATCATCCCTTGACGAGGTTTGATAAATACTTTTTTACCAAAAAAATATCGAATTAACTTAAGCTTTACTACAGCATCCAAGCACTTTTGTATAAAGGTGAATTGTTGGTTTTTCCTGCCAAACCTAAGCCTATAGTTAGGATACATTTCTAGTTCCCCACCTTCTACTGAATTTAAATATAGTAAGGCGGTAACAGCATTTCTGTCATAGTGCCATCGATACTCTCCACCTGGTTTAATGATGTTAATGTTAACTGCTGGTAATTTGTTACTAAGAGGAAATAGAACCTGACTACTGACTTTGTTCACTAATAGATTGACATTCTCGTATAACTGCCATACTTCAGGTAAGTATTTCTCAATTTGTTGCCCATTAATTACAAAATATCGAAGATCTCTTTCTTTAAAAGGTCGATAAACTTCAGTTACTTCATATTTTTTTTGTCGATAATTAGCGATTGTTTTTAAAAGGGTTTCACATTCCCTAATTGTCAAAAAATTATCAATTATTAAATAACCTAATCTTTTTAAATCTGAGATATTTTTTATTTGAATATCAGTGTTTTTCATAATCATTAATGTTGATTTATGGCCTATAAAAAATTTGTAGTATTAAATAAATTTGGATATTACGTACTTGTTATGTTAATTAAAATCTTTGGGAAAGGAAGCATTTAGCAGTGGAAAGAGCCTGTATTCAAAAAAAAAAATTAGTGATGATTTCATTATATCATATTTGGCCATAAAATTTGGCCATCAAGTTAACTTAGCTTTCATTGATCATACTCTTGCTTATTTGTCAAACTAATTTAGATGGGTTTGCCCTGCCCTCAGGCAAAATCGACAAAGTATAGCTCTTACTTTGGACAGCGAACCCAAAGTAAGAGCTATTTAAAACTGGTAAAAATTATGGTACTCTTAACCGGTGCTAATCCGAACATGGGTTAAGCAGTATAAATGTACTGTTTTTAGAAAACTGTTTTTGGAAAACTAAAATTAAAAGAGTATTATGTCAACAACTTTTCAAGAGACCACAAAGAATCTGAGATTCAGTGAGGATCGCCTAGGAATTAACTATCTCGGGAGTGCCAACCTTCCTACTGCAACAGATGATGGCAAAGATATCATTCGAGGATTAACCCAAACGCCGAAATGTTTGCCACCTCGTTACTTTTACGATCAAAAAGGCTCCCAATTATTTGAGGAAATCTGCGAGTTACCGGAATATTATCCCACCCGCACAGAGGCAGAAATTTTACAACAGTATGCTGTAGAAGTAGCCCAATTGACGGGAGCTTGCGAATTGGTGGAGCTGGGTAGTGGCAGCTCTACCAAGACTCGCTTGTTGTTGGATGCCTATGAAAACCAGGGATATCCTTTGCGCTATGTTCCTATTGATGTCAGTGGGGAGATTCTTGAAGAGAGTGCCAAGCAGCTGTTGCTGGATTATCCCAAGTTAAAGGTTCAGGGTCAGGTCGGAACCTATGAACACGCCCTGAGCCAATTAACTCCAACACCATTACCTAGTCGGATGGTTTTCTTTTTGGGTAGTAGCTTGGGGAATTTTCCTCCTGAACAGTGCGATCGCTTTTTTGAGAAAATGACAGCTTTACTAGCACCAGGAGATTACTTTTTGCTGGGCATTGACTTAGAAAAACCCAAGCAGATTCTGGAAGCTGCCTATAATGATACTCAGGGGGTGACTGCGGCATTTAACCTGAATATGCTGGCACATCTGAACTGGCGTTTCCAAGGAAATTTTGACCTCGATCGCTTTACCCATCAGGCGATTTATAATCAATCGGAAACTCAGATTGAGATGTATTTACATTGCCAGCAGACCCATGTTGTGCGCTTAGCCAGCCTGGATTTAACGGTTGAGTTCCAAGCAGGAGAAAGCATGCTTACAGAAATTTCTCGCAAATTCAATGTGGAGCAGATGGAGCACTATCTAAACGATCGGGGACTAAAAACAGTTCAGGCTTGGACTGATATTAAGCAATGGTTTGGTTTACTCCTGTGTCAGATACAGACTGTGTAATCGACGTGTAAGCTATCAGCTATCAGCTTTCAGCTATCAGCTTTCAGCTATCAGCTTTCAGCTTTCAGCTTTCAGCTTTCAGCTATCAGCTATCAGCTATCAGCTTTCAGGCAAAGGCCTGTGGCCAAGCTACACCGAACAGTTTTTGAATAAAATAAGCCGACCGCTGACTGCTGACCGCTGACTGCTGACTGCTGACCGCTGACCGCTGACTGCTGACCGCTGACCGCTGACCGCTGACCGCTGACCGCTGACCGCTGAATATAGACACCCCTAAGTTGAAGAATAGTATTTGGAACTCAAAGGATGGATACTCTCGAATCTACTCAATTCCCTCGCCTTGACACCTGCAATAGCGAAACTATTATCAATTACTTTAAGAATTCATGGGAACTCGAAGATGTTCTGATGAAAAGTCTGGTTGGGGAAGAAACATTCTATATCAGTCCCGACCCCTTAAGAAACCGTCTGATTTTCTATTTGGGTCACTCTGCTGTCTTCTACATCAATAAATTCCTTGGGGTTGGGTTATTGGATAAACCCATTAATCCTAACTATGAAATCCTGTTTGAGATTGGTGTAGACCCGGAAACTCCTGAAGAACTCGATCAAGCAACCAAAGATATCCACTGGCCGAAAGTGGAAGAGGTTTGGCGGTATCGAGATCAAGTGTATGGGGTGGTTATAGAAACTATCGAAAAGACTCCTCTGAATCTGCCAATTCATCAAAATCATCCTCTTTGGGCGCTGATGATGGGAATTGAACACAGTCGCATCCACTTTGAAACCTCTTCGATGCTGATCCGACAACTGCCTGTAGAGCGGCTTGAACGTCCTGACAGCTGGAATTATGCTGTTTCTAATGGCAAGGTTTCCAAGAATGAAATGCTCAAAGTTTCTGGGGGTTCGGTAGCACTTGGTAAACCAGAGGATTATCCTATCTATGGCTGGGATAGTGAATATGGCAATCGTTCGGTAGAGGTTAAACCGTTTTTAGCCAGTCAGTATCTGATTACCAACGGAGAATTTCTGGAGTTTGTCAATGATAATGGCTACGATAATCCAGATTACTGGGATAAAGAATCCTGGATTTGGAAGACAACCTATAATATTAAGCACCCTAAATTCTGGATACCTAGCAATGGTGGCGACAACTGTGGCTACAATTATCGAGCGCTGTTTGACGAGATTGACCTACCTCTCGATTGGCCCGTTGAAGTGAATCATCATGAAGCCATGGCTTACTGTCGTTGGAAGGGTAAAGGGATTCGTTTGATGAGTGAAGCAGAGTGGAATATTGCCACTGCTGAGCTTGATGAAAGTAGCACAAATTTCCAGCAAGACCCCTTTGGGATAGAGGATTACAATCTAAATCTCAAGTTTGGCTCACCTAGCCCAGTGGGTATGTTAGAAACTGCTAAAAGTCCTACTGGACTCTATGACCTGCGGGGGAATGTATGGGAGTGGCTGAGTGATGACTTCAAGCCGCTACCAGGATTCAAGCCCCATCGGCTCTATGAAGATTATTCTGCTCCGTTTTTTGATACCCAACATAACATGATGCTTGGTGGTGCTTGGGTGACTACTGGAACAGAAGCATCCACATTCTATCGTAACTGGTTCCGTCCCTACTTCTACCAACATGCTGGGTTTAGAATTGCTGCTTCATAGCTTTTTGTTGTAAAAAAAGGTGTAAGCATATGCGCTACTTGAGATGCTACTTGAGGTGCTATCAGCTATCAACACCGGAGCTGTGGGACTTCTTTTAACATTGAGTTAAATAACACAAGACTAACAAACTATGGACTATCGCCACATCATCACCATCGAGCCTGGAAAACGCAGTGGTAAACCCTGCATCAGAGGCATGCGCATTACCGTCTACGACATTTTAGAATATCTGGCCGGGGGAATGACAGAAGCAGAAATTCTAGAAGATTTTTCTGAACTAACGTCCGAAGACATCAAAGCCTGTCTTGCTTTTGCAGCAGAGGGTGAGAAAAAGTTATTCGTGGTATCTTTGTGAAACTTCGTGCATAAAATGTCTATAGAAAGGAGCGGGTTGATGAGGTCATGGAAAATGATGAAGTTAAAAACGAATATTATAAGCAGGCAATTTTATCAATAACAATAAATACAGTAGTAGTTGCAGTAGAAACAGGTAAATCAATCCTTCTACTTGGGTCAATGGCAATTAATAAAGCGTGGAGAGCGATATTATCCCCACCCTAATACTAACCTGAAGACTTGTTTAGAAATCTGGACTTATAAAGTTAAATAAATTTAAGCCTTAATAGATACTGAAGTCCAGGAAAAAAAACTTCATGGCAGCGGACGAGGACTATTAGAATAGAAAGGTACGCTCGACTTGAGCGGAGTGTTTATATGGTTTCATCAGAACTAATCTCGACGTTGAGAGAACTGAGTCGCTCAGACAAGTTCTATATCATACAGATTCTGATTTCGGAACTAGCCCAACAAGAAACTGATTTAATTAAACCTGACCAGTCTTACCCAGTGTGGTCGCCTTATGATGCGGTTGAGGCAGCGGATACGATGTTAAAAGTGCTACAGGCTGCCAAAGCTCAAGATCATGGCTAATCCTGAACGATATCCAAAAGACCTAAAAACCGCTCTCCCAACAGACCCTTAGCAACCACGAATATAGCGCAGCAATTCTCCCCTAAACGTTATCCCCTTTAGTCAGGATTCTGGTGATGGTTTTGACCACTGATACGGGAACGCTTCCGATACTTTTTAGCTACTAAAGTCTACCAAGCAGACTCTAGCCCGCCAATGCAAGCTGATTTTTCAGCCAGGGTGTATCTACCAAGGCACGAAGAAATATTCCTCGTGCGCCATTGATGTCCCGTTCGCGTTCGCGCAGCGTCGGCTTTGCCGAAAGCGTGACCAAAGGTCAATCCATTATCCGGCCATCAATCTTCGATCTAATAATCTTGCTTCCACCAACGTTGACCAATTGTTAGAGTCGATGTCCCCTATTAAGGGGAGCATCTCTCCTACAAATCCGTACGTGCGACTTTCGTTGCATACGGCTCCTAAGTATCTTTTTGGCTGCTGTGTATGTATTGGTGGCAGCTCTGGTGAACCGCCATTAAATTCTTTGGTTTCCAATTGTCGTGGTTTCCATCTAGGTGATGAAGGTGTACAGATTCGTTGCCTATTAACTTGTGACCACAATGTCCACAGCAATGGTTTTGCTTCTTCAAGGCTTTGGAAGTAGCATTATCGTAGAGTCCAGAGTTCCTTTGGCTCCAGTACACCAAGTCTCCGTCATAGGGGGACTTGGTGCCCCTGACTTTAATATGCTTGTTTTCCTTATATTTCACCGCCGGGAATGCTTTCTTTACTAATCTTTCGGATTCGTATCGATTGATTTTCTTCTCTTTTCTGAATTTCTCTTCTGTTCTCTTTGCAGTGAACCACAGAGAGTTTCGGGAGCCGTCCATCTTGCAATTCCGGTGGTAATTTCTCCAGCCCCTTATTATGGGAGCTAATTTTTCAGCCTTTATTTTTGCACCATAGTTCGAGCTGTTGGCCACGGCTTTAATCTTCTTTTTGATGGTTCTTAGGTTTTCCGCTGAGGGAATACTTCGGAACTTTCCATTTTTCTGGACTCGGAAGTTCCAGCCCAGGAAGTCAAAACCGTCTGTCGAGTGAGTTATTTTGGTCTTTTCTTCGCTGATTTCCATTCCGCGTTCAGTTAAGAATTCCTTGACCTTTTTTAACACCTTTTGAGCGTCTTCGTTAGGTTTCAGGAATATTACCATGTCATCCGCGTAGCGGATTGATTGGTGTAGGCTTTCAATTCCATTTAGTGCCACGTTGGCTAAGAGTGGGCTGACCACACCTCCTTGGGGTGTTCCTTGCTCCGTGAATTCCGGACTGACGCCCGCTTTTAAACATCTAAAAATCCCCTGTTTTATGGATGCCGGTGCTAACAGTCTATCCATTATGGAGCTGTGTGATATGCGGTCAAAACACTTTTTGATGTCTAGTTCTATGACCCTTTTTGTGATGCCGTTGCAACTTGAGTTCAGGTTATTGAACACGTGTTTTTGGGCATCGTGCGCACTTCGTCCAGTCCTAAACCCGTAACTCCGGGCGTGAAAGGTAGCTTCGTGTGCAGGTTCTAGGGCGTATTTCACTAGACATTGCCATGCTCTATCAGCGATTGTCGGGATTTTCAGCATTCGCGTTTTCCCGTTCTTCTTGGCTATCGGGACTTCCCGTAGTCCAGTATGTTTCCAGTCGGAGCCATATTGGTTCAATAGCTCAAGTAGCTCTAATCTCTGCCGGTATGTGAGGGATGACTTACCATCAATGCCGGGGGTTTTCTTACCCTTGTTGAGCTGTGTTACTTGACGGATGGCCAGTAGTTGTGCTGAGCGGGATTTCATTATCAGTTTCTGTAGAGACCTGGCTTTTCTCAGGTTTCCAGCTTGAACTGCTTTATATAAACGTCTTTGTAGGCGAAAAAGGTTTTGGCGAAGTTTCTTCCACTGTTGCCCTTTCCAAAGGTCACTAGCTTTTTTGCTGTGTCTACCCATGCTCTTCTCCAAAGTCTATATACTTGATACCCGTGACCAGTTTTCGGTCACATCCTACCCGGCAGGAGGGATTAAGTTTGACATAACTTACTAGGGTTTCGACCGTTCCTTAGACCTCGTGTTGCTGCCGTTTTTACTCGTTCCATCTATTAGATTGTTGTGGTGATTTAGGTCAGTCCAATTTGCCCATCCTCCTCTCGGAGATTACAGCTATTCTGGAGAAGACGCTGTGAGAGTAGAGGATACATTCCATATTGGTTTTTCAGGTTATGGTAGGCTGGTAGGACATTTTTCTAGGACTTGTTTAACCATGTCACCTCCCCTTTAGCGCCAGTGTTGTTACCTGCTTCTTTTCAACTGATTGCGCCCTGGTGCCAGCTTCACTCTGTAGGGATGTCGCCCTGCTCGGTGTGGCCAGATAGGGAGTCACTTATCTCTTCAAGGGGCGGGTTTTCACCGCCATCCAATAGATAGTTAGAAATCTTTTGAGGGTGTTACCCTCACGATTCCCCTTACTCATACCCCTCTAGTTTCTAGAGGCTCCTAGTAAGAACGAGCCGCACCACCAGTCCAACTAACAGTCTTACTGGTATATGCTTCACATACATCCACTACTATTTTTCCATTCTCAATCGCCTTGTGTTTTAAGAATTCCTTGAACCGATAGTGAGCAAAAGATAACATATTGCGCACTGTCTTAGACCTGATTTTTCGCTTTGACTTCTTGGACATTTGAGATGTCTCAAAAGTAGGGAGTAATATTACGTCAAAGTTATTTACGAAAAATCTGGCAGCCTTATGATGAAGCTCGTTAACTAGATTTTGGATTTTGATTACCATCCTTCTAGCAGCTTTCCTCATTCGACGTTTTTGCTTACCTTTGGCTTTGCTTATTTTTGAAATAAGACTATCTAGGTGATGACATAATCGCTGGATTCGCGAGAAGTCACCTTGGCCAATTTTGCCAACATAAGTTTCACTGAAAAACGTCAAGAAAGTTCTAACGCCAGGGTCTAAAGCTACTACTCTACCTTGGTTTTCGGTCTTTTCTTGAGTAGTAGTGTAAGGAACTACTAAATAATAATTTCCGTTGTTGCTAACCAATCGGCAGTCACAAATTTTTTCAGGGAGTGCTTCAGCAAAGGTTAGTGCCCCTAATTTTGTGTGATAAACTCCTTTAGATGAAACCGCCGATTTTGGGATGTAACAAGACTGAGTAGGATTTTTCCTAGACCTAAACTTTACCCGGTTGATTTGTGAAGTTTTTTTGTACTTTTTCTTGGCTTCTCTGACGGAGGTGCAAGCATCCTTAATCGCTATAGATTTGATTTGATAAGGCACTGTCTTGCACCAATCAGGAAGGTCATTTAAGATGCCAGTTTTAATGGCTTTCCAGTTGGCTTTAACTTCTCCACTTTGAATAATTTTTACGGTCTTGTTAAAGACATAGCGAGACACTCCAAACCATCTTTTTATCATGGAACGTTGCTCAGGACTTAGGAACACTCGAATCTTCTTTGATTTTTTTGCCGTATTTCCGGAGTCCGTGGACTCTGCAAGAGAAGACGTGAATGATGGAGAGAAGATCTGCTGTAAGTTCCAATTCGGGGCAGCTTTCAGGCTGGTCGAGAACCAGGATTTTTCCACCGTTGATACTGACCGGAGATGAAACCTTAGAGTAGTGCAGCCTTACTACAAAACCTTTACCCTATGCTGCATAATTTACCAACTATAAAGGCTGCACTACTCTTACGGTAACTTCTAACC
>NZ_GL890826.1 GCF_000211815.1 Moorena producens 3L | reverse complement strand
GGGTGACCAGCTGAAAAAGTCAGCAGTAGTTCAGGAAAAGTTTGGACCTATGCAACCATCGATCTCAAATGAAGACATGTTTTTCTCACAAGCGCGAGAGCTATTTGAAGAAATAGTGGACTGGCTGGGTTCAGATAGTGTTTGCGGTTTACAACATGGGGAATTAGAGAGTAAACTGCTTGAAAACGGATACGAACTATTAAGACGACTGCTGCAAGGTTACTTCGACAGACGAAGTGATGACGAGATCGAAGGAGAATGCTTTAGGTAACGACGAAGCCAAGAGAACCCATAAGAAGAGATTTACAAGGAAGCTCGACAACAATATTCGGCACGATCATCGCCAATCGAATCGGTTATGGTGGACGAAAAATAACTTCCCTCAACCCACTCGATGCCGAGTTAAACCTACCAGTAGAAAAATACTCCCACGGACTGAGAGAGCGAGTGGCTGTCGAAGTAGCTCGTTCAGGGTTTGGCGAAACAGTCGAAATCATACAGAAAACAACAGCCGCAAAAGTTGGTAAGCGACAAGTTGAACAATTGGCTGATCAAAGTGCTTGTGACTTTGATCAATTCTATGCTCATCAACAAGCACAATCGGTTGAATTGAAGGAGACGGGGGAAATAGTAGTTATTAGTGTGGATGGCAAGGGTGTTGTCATGCCTACAGAAGACTTACGTGCTCCCACGCAAAAAAGAGCGCTGGCAAATAGCAAGAAGTTAAATAAACGATTAACTAAGGGGGAAAAACGCAATTCAAAGCGAATGGCAACAGTGGCTTCAGTTTATACCATCAACCCTTTTGTTCGTACACCTCAACAAATTGTCAGCACAGAAGAAGAACACAAAAAAATCAAACGACCCAAACCAATCGGTAAGCGTGTTTGGGCAAGTTTAGTTAAAGAACCATCACTTGTTATAAAAGAAGCTTTTGACGAGGCATTACACCGCGACCCCAATCAACACAAGCGTTTTTGCGCTCTGGTCGATGGTAACAAGACACAATTATCGCGCTTTGAAAAAATTTGCTCGCGAACACCATCTCAAGTTAACGATTGTCCTGGATATTATTCATGTGATTGAGTATCTGTGGAAGGCTGCATTTGCCTTCTATTCGGACACTAGTCAACAAGCCGAAGTTTGGGTTAGTAAACGTTTACTGCTGATCCTTGAAGGTAAATCGAGTACAGTTGCTGGGGGTATGCGTGGTAGCGCTACAAAGCGCCAACTTTCTGCATCACAACGTCAGCCAGTGGATAAGTGTGCCAGATATTTACTCACAACGCTGCTTACCTCAAATACCACGATTACTTGAAAGCTGGTCTTCCCATTGCCACTGGGGTTATTGAGGGCGCTTGTCGTCACTTAATCAAAGACAGGATGGACATTACCGGGGCTAGATGGAGTCTTATGGGTGCTGAGGCGGTTTTACGTCTGCGCTCGCTTTATGTTAGCGGTGATTGGCAAGAGTATTGGCCCTTTCACTTAAAGCAAGAGCATAAACGTAATCACTTGTCTTTGTACAAAGATGGCCTTCCTTTGATGAAACGACTAATTCAAGCTCGTTGCTCTATTACTGCTCCTCCTACTCTTCCGATACCTCTCTAAACCTGACCAAACGTCTTTCCAAAAGAGCCACACCCAATTCATTTATGGGGTAGTTTTGAATTTTGAATTGATAATTTTGAATGGTCGCGAAGGGATTGAGTTCTGGATAACGAAGGCTCATGTCGAACTCACGAAACTTAGTTTAAAAACGCTCTATAGACTCAAATTCCGTTGTTTTTCCGGCATTTGCTGCCTCTCCACAAGTCCGGGGTGTCGGAAATACCTTGCCTGGATTGGCTAAACCCTTGGGATTGAATACCTGATTAACCCATTTCATCGTTTCCAAGTCCGTATACGTGAACATATCTGGCATAAAACAGTTCTTATCCGCACCAATCCCATGTTCCCCAGATATACTCCCCCCTGCTTTGACACAGAGTTTGAGGATTTCGCCACCAACATTTTCTACCTCTTCTAATGCCCCAGGCACCTTTTCATCGTACAAGATTAGGGGGTGTAGATTTCCATCACCCGCATGGAATACGTTAGCTATTGTGTACCCAGATTTCTCACTTAATGCCTCAATCTCCCTCAAAACACCCGCTAACTCAGTGCGAGGAATCACCCCATCTTGGACGAAATAATTGGGGCTAATCTTCCCTGCCGCAGCAAAAGCCGCTTTGCGACCTTTCCATAATTTCAGGCGGGTTTCTTCGTCCCTAGCCGTCGTGATATTTCTTGCCCCATTCTGTTTACACAGTTGGGCAACCCGCCGTTTATTAGTATCCACTTCTACCTTTAAGCCATCCAGTTCTACCAGCAATATTGCTCCAGCATCCCTCGGATAACAACCTGTTGCCACTACGTCCTCTACCGCATTGATGCTGAGATTATCCATCATTTCCATGCCCGCAGGAATGATCCCAGCACCAATAATGTCAGTCACTGCAGTACCAGCAGCTTCAATGCTAGTAAAGTCCGCTAGGAGGACACAAATTGATTCTGGTCTCTTGAGGATGCGCAGGGTAATTTCTGTAGCGATCCCCAAGGTGCCTTCGGAACCAACAAATAAGCCGGTTAGGTCGTAACCAGGCATTTCTTGAACTGATCCCCCTACATCCACAATTGAACCGTCCGGAAGAACCAATTTTAACCCCATGACGTGATTAGTGGTCACACCATATTTGAGGCAATGGACACCACCAGAGTTCTCAGCCACATTGCCACCAATGGAACAAATAATTTGACTGGAGGGATCAGGGGCATAATAGAAACCCGCACCACTTACCGCTTGGGTCACCCAGTTGTTGATTAAGCCTGGTTGTACTACAATTCGCTGATTTTCCAGGTCAATGTCCAGGATACCCTTCATTAGGGCAGTGACAATCAACACACCATCTTCTATAGGTAGAGCACCACCGGATAATCCGGTGCCAGCACCCCGTGCCACCCAAGGAATAGAATAGCGATCGCATATCTTAAGCACCTCTGAGACTTGTTCGGTAGTGCGTGGTAGCACTACTACCGCTGGTCGTTGGCGATAGCTGGCCAGACCATCACATTCATAGGTCAACAATTCTTCACGACGTTGAACCACACCATTTTTGCCTACTATCGCCACAAATTTCTTAATGATTGGGGTCCAGTCAGTCTTATGATTCGTCATGTTTCAATAGCGATAGAATAATGTGAACTACCTGACGTTGAAGACTTTCTAGTTTAAGGTGTGTGAACTACCTGATCTTGAAGACTTTCTAGTTTAAGGTGGTCGCTAATCACTTAAGCTAATCCCGTCAGCCGATTTTGATCAAACTTCTCAAAAGCGATGCAGAGGTGCGACCCGTGGCGAATTTAATTCGACGACTGTAAACGCACCATTACGGTCTTGGGGGTTTCCCCCACTCGCTATTGCATCAAGAAAAGGTATTAATTATGAAGTATAACGTTTAATGTCTCCTATTTACCTTAATATTTACCTGGCCTGAAATGGGGTAAATAGTTTCGAACTCAATTGCTCATACCTCCTTCAGACTTCTTAGCCATATACCTTCTGGTGCCTTGAACCTACGGGAAGCTAGGGGGGGGGAACTTAGAACCCCTTCGGCGTATAGTCTACATACTTTAGTTAGAGTTTACCATTCCCAAATAATAGAGTTTACCATTCCCAAATAATTTTAATTTTGTAGTTGTGGATTCCTGCTTTTCATTCTTAACCCTTCATAAATCTGTCCCTACTGGTCAAGATACCTTGGCTGGTGGTATATCTCAAGTCACTATACGTGCTGCTCAATGTGAGGATATCAGCACTGTAGCAGATATTCTTGCAGATAGCTTTCACCCTCAAAAAGGGCTCATCAGCTGGCTTCACCCTCTATTAAGACTGGGTATTTACGAAGATTTGCGCCACAGACTGGGATCTAGTTTACCCCATTACCTGTGTTTAGTCGCCGTCACTACCGTTTCCGGTTCTGCTGGTACCAGTGACATGCTAGCTGGTACTGTAGAGCTAACACTCCGTTCTCGCTATTGCTGGCCAAAGCCCAACTGCCAACATCTTTACCTGTCCAATCTGGCTGTCAGAAAGTCTTGTCGGCGGCAAGGAGTCGGAGAAAATTTGCTCTTGGCTTGTGAGCAAACTGCCCTAGAATGGGGCTTTCAAGACCTCTACTTGCATGTTTTGGAAAACAATTATCAGGCCAGGCAACTTTATCTCAAGAGGGGATATGAACTGCATCGGGTAGAACCAAGCTATACCGGAGGATTGCTTAGGCTTCCCAAACGCCTGCTCTTACACAAGCAGATTAATCCTGCTGGTTTTAGTTCACCGGGTCAGAGTCTGTCTTAGTAGGCTGAATTTCGTCATAATGGAGTTATCAAGCTGACGAATAACACATACATTTGGTGATTTATCACATTGACAAAACAAACAAAATATGTAATACAACATTTTTGTTCAGACTATCTGTAGCAGAGTATCGTTTTTGGTAACAGATCAAAAAGGGGGTTATTGATAAAGCTTTCAAGAAAATTGTTGTTTGAAGACCTCGCCAGGGTCGAAATTTAGTTGATTTGTGTTACGGTCTACTTGTAAATCCCATGAAATCTACGGTACTAAACCACAAAAGTTGCTTTATACCGATAAATTGTAGCTATTGATACCAAATCATCTATAATTTAGTATCTAGCCATACAAAGTTTTGGTGTCTTGAAGCCATTTTGAGGTGTTTTTTGATAACTATAAACTTAGGTTAAACCCAAGTTTATAGTTGGAAATGGTAGTTGAACAAAACTTGACTCTCCCTTTTGTGTATTTTCAAAAATTTACAGCTATTTTAAGGAAAGCGGATCGGGGCTTTTAGCTTGGGTGCTTACCTGCTCTAAGATATTACGCCATATAGTTTCAGATGGAGAGTGAATACCAACACTATTACCAGATAGCTCTTTACCCAAAGGAGGTGGTTGGTCACAACCAGGGTCTCGCCAATCCTCAACCCCTAAGTGGCATGAACCAGGAAAGCCTGAACCTCTGCAAGAATAAGATGAGAGACTCACAGCCATCAGAAATTCTCTCGCAATTTCGGGATAAACAATTGTTAATTGTTAATAGTAGGCGTCGCAATGGCCTAATCATATATAAGCACTACCATGCAGAATTCGCAGGACCAGGTTCGGCTGTAGGAGGAATATTTGATCTTGATTGTCAGGGAGTAGTCCCAGTGGGCAATCTGTCTTTGGTTTCTCCAGAATCAGCTGAAGAGCGACGGCGTGCTTATTTGATTCGGCGGCAATGGATTCGACTGACTAAACAAATTACAGAAGATCCAAGTCCGATAAAACGAACCCAACAGATTCTTGAACAGTTTGAGGGATTTGGTTTTGATGCCAACACTATTGCCCAACTGCCAGATGAAGCCTTTGCTCTGCTGGTAGGGGTTTTGCCCTATACAATCAGGAAGGTACGTAACGCCCCTCACCATGAGCATTAAGTCTGGAATCCTTTGGCTGATGCTGATCGTCTCAATTGATTAGAAAATTTCTAAATTTAGATTTAGATCTCCGGAATCCCCCCAGCTCCGGGTCTCACGAAGCATTATTTAACAGAGTGCAATGATTAGAGCGACTAGCGCTATAGTAGGTAATGGGTAATGGGTAATGGGTAATGGATAAGAGATAATTTTGCCAACCCCCTACCTATCACCATTTACTGTTCACCATGGATTATCCTGGGTGCCATCAGATCAGCCTCTGTAGTTGGCGAATAGAGCAATTTCAGCTATAACAGCCCATAGGGTATTTGGCGGGCTTGTCGAAATAATGGAGATAGTTGATTAGTATCTTACTATCTAAACTATCTAAGGAATTGTCGGTGTTTAGCCACTTGGTTACTATGAATGATTTTGACATACTTAAAAAAACTATCGATCGCCTCAGAAGCGAACGAGATGATCTCAAGAAAGAACTAGATACCTACCGAAGTTATCTGGATAAGCGCTCTACAGATATCAGAGCTTTAATTTATACAGAATTACAACTATTTTCACCCAAAATAGCTGAGGAACTCAGGAAGGAATTTAGAACACAATTTCACCTAGTGATTGGCTTGTTGGTTTTTACTACCCTATTGACCACCGTCAGTGGTTTTGTAGTCATGTCTAGTCTTGTTGATAGTTCTGTAAAAGGACATCTAAAAAATCAAGAAGAACAACTTGATAAACTCAACAAACGTATAAATAATTCTCTATTTGATAACCGAGTTGATCTGCAAGGTCTTCAGCAACAAACTCAAACTATCAAAGCCCAAACTCAAGACTATCAAAAACAAGCTCAGTATCTAAATAGTAAGGTGCAAAGCTTAGATATCAACGCTTCTACTATAGAGAAAAAACTTAATGCTCTTCTAGAATCAGACCCAGTCGCCTTGGGAGATATAGTTGAACGGATCAATAACTTAACTCAAGATAGTAATCAGCTGATTACTATCTCTCGAAGTATCGAAGAAGTGGCTAGTTCACAGATTAGACTGGAGAGTGGAGAAATTTCTGTTAGGGAAGGGAATTTATCAAAGGGTGATGGCAGACGAAGAATATCAGGTGAGCAAAAGTTTAATACCAACTTTGCTTCTGAGCCTGTGGTTTATATTGCTTTAAACGACATCGATAGTGATAATGATGAAAATCTCCGATTAAAAGTTGATGTCACTGATGTCAACCGAGAGGGGTTTCATTATGTATTGGAAACCTGGGGAGACACGCGGGTTTACAGTGCTAATGCAAGTTGGTTTGCCTATGGCAAATAAATCAGATCTAGTCCGGTTTAATACTTACTAATTGAATGCTGTCTGTCAAGGAAAATGGATTCAGCGCTGCATCGCTATTTCCTATTCCCTATTGCCTGGGCGCAGCGCTATAGTTTTTCCACCGACGAATTCGGTCAGGGGAAATAGTTTTGCTTATCCCCTTTCCCTTGGTCTAGCCCTAACGTGAAATCAATAGACTACTGGTTTTCTTCTGGCGTGCCCTTGGTGTTACCCGGAGAAGAATTGTATATAGCGTCTAACTGTTGGCGAGCGTCTTCAACGGTCATTGACCGCATCACTAACAGCGGTTCATTGATAGGGTTGCCACTATCATCAAGCAGTTCCGGGTGCGGTACTGACTTAGCAGGAGATGGATTGGCATTCACTTGATTCCGACCCCATTGGGCGGGTGATTTTCCCGATGCTGAGAAAGAACGCTGGGAATCAAAACTCAAACTTAATAGGTTACGAATTAAATTTCCAATCGCTAAAAATGCTAGAACAGTAAAGGCAATTAGATAAATTAGGTGTAACATCGTATTATCCTCCCGACCGAATAGTTGGTCTTTAACTCCTTGTCTTGCTCAGGGATAAAAAACGGCTTTTTATAGGTGGTTAGTTAACCTTAACAAATGGTAGTCCACTATTTCCTCAATCATTTCCTGAATCTAGGTGCGTCAAGATTAGTCATTCCCTGAGGCCGCTGACTCGGATGCACCGGATGCCAATGATCGCCACCGGATTGCCACTCCCCAACATTCTCTCACTAATTGGTGCCATGGCATCATGGTAGAAAGTTCAACTCCTACTTGACCATCGGTAGCTTTAAAAAGCATTTTAGCTGTATTTACCTCCTGCTGGGCTTGCTTTACCCGCTTTAGTAGGTCAGATTGTTCCTCCGTGCTCAAAAAGGTGATATCTTCAGTTTCTAACAACGAAAGCGATCGCTCAAACCAGTAGTCAAAATCTACTAGTAGCGGTTCCAATATGGTTTTGAGTAACTCCGGTGTTGATGGCTGGGGTTGATCCATGATATTAAAACCGTTTATTTTTTCATAGTCTACCTTAATTATATTTACATTTTTTTACAATTTTTGACATAACCCTTAACACTTGTCGGAGACTACTACTCCGTCAAAATTGAATTGAGGGGTAAGCATATGCGCTACAGATGGTGCTACTTGAGGTGCGGTCAGCCGTCAGCGGTCAGCCGTTAGCAGACTTAACTCAGCATTATTCGAATGGTTACCTGTTTTATTCAAAAGCACCATCTGTAGCTTGGCACAGGCTTCGACCCATCGGACCCATTAGCTGATAGCTGAAAGCTGAAAGCTGAAAGCTGAAAGCTGATAGCTGATAGCTGATAGCTGATAGCTGAATGCTTACATTGAGAGGTAAGCTCAAGTCCGGTTGAATAC
Source organism: Moorena producens 3L (assembly GCF_000211815.1). GTDB lineage: Bacteria > Cyanobacteriota > Cyanobacteriia > Cyanobacteriales > Coleofasciculaceae > Moorena > Moorena producens. The sequence continues at coordinate 30 of NZ_GL890826.1, read as the reverse complement.
CCATCATAAAGACGATTGATGGCCAGATGG
>NZ_GL890825.1:255397-358919 GCF_000211815.1 Moorena producens 3L | reverse complement strand
GGCAAATGCGTAAGTCCTAATACTCAGTAAAGTCTGTTTTTTGCGTTCGCGTAGCGGCTCGTACCGAGCATCGCTTTTAGCGTGACCATTCGCGTAGCGTGGCCTAAAGGCCAAGGTCAATCGCAAAGTGCCCCAGAATGCGATCGCATAAGCGCGGAAGCTGAGGCCTTTGGGCCACGCTTTGCGAACGCTTCATCGCGTAGCGTGACAATCATGTCAATCGCTTCCCAACAGAATTCCGTAACTTATATACTACTTATTGAAATACGTAATCTGGGATAAACCTTTACCAAGATGACTCATGTCTGTCTATAGCAACGGGAACAGCGGATCTGGGAACAGCGGATCTGGGAGCAGGGAACAGGGAACAAAAATTCTCACAATTCATTTATGCTCTCAATATCCTTCTCTTGATGCATCGCTATTGCCTATTGCCTCTTGCCTCTTGCCTATTGCCTCTTGCCTCTTGCCTATTGCCTCTTGCCTATTGCCTCTTGCCTCTTGCCTATTGCCTATTGCCTCTTGCCTCTTGCCTCTTGCCTTAAAACCATAAGCAATCTCCCTCAAACCTTGCTGACAATTGCCCTATATTTACCTATTCACAACTCTCACAGAGATTGATATAGTTACCCTTGTCAGCAACTTTTAATCAAAAGGAGGATTAGAGCGATTCATGAAGTACTGCAAGTACTTTCTACACCTGGCAGCCTTTCTACTAGCACTAACTATTCTAGTGTTGCCTCTGCCAGCCCAAGCCCAAAGCGCTGCCACCATTAAAGCTACCTTTGCAAACACTGATTTAAGCGGTCAGGATTTATCCGGTCAAGACTTCCATAACGCTGTTTTTAGCAGTGTCAATTTACAGTCAGCCAACTTGAGCAATGTTAACTTTAAGGGTGCGAACATTACCAAAGTTAATTTCACTAATGCTAATCTACAGGGAGCAGATTTTAGCTATGCATTCATTAATGTATGTAACTTCAAGGGAGCAAATATTACCGGCGCTGACTTCACCTTTGCAATTTTGGATTCTAAGCAATACCGGGAGCTATGCAAAAATGCTTCTGCTACTAATCCCATAACTGATACTGGTGTTGATACTCGCTACTCTTTAGGATGTTATTGAAACTAATTTAAGTATTCAGCGGTCAGCGGTCAGCAGTCAGCGGTCAGCGGTCAGCCTTCAGCGGTCAGCCTTCAGTGGTCAGTGGTCAGTGGTCAGTGGTCAGTGGTCAGCCGTTGGCCTTTGCCTGTAAGTTAAAAGCTAATAGCACCTCAAGTAGCGTGCGCGTAGCGCTAATCGCTGATAGCTAATAGCACCTCAAGTAGCGTGCGCGTAGCGCTAATCGCTGAATGCTGATAGCTGAATGCTGATAGCTGATAGCTGATAGCTGAAAGCGCTAATCGCTGAATGCTGATAACTGAAAGCTGAAAGCTGATAGCTGAATGCTGAAAGCTAGATAGCTGAAAGCTGATAGCTGAATACTGAAAGCTGATANCTGATANCTGATAGCTGACCTTAATTCTCTTCTANATATAAACGGTAAAACAATTATTCATCTCGGAAAGGATGATCATCTGCAACATGATGAATAATACCTCGATTAATCAGTATCTGTCCAACAGTCACTGCGTCTTCCCGAGTAGAATTACACCGTTTTACCAACCAATCTACGGCTTCTGACCCCACAAAACAGCATCCATAGCTATTGAGACGATAGCGACGGTCTTTAATTTCCAACCCTCCTGGTTGACGCATTTCCTCGACCAAGGTTTCAATGTCCAGTGTTACCATATCCTCTTGCAAAGGAGCGGTAGGGTAAGAGTCTAGATCTACCTCATCCATCGGCTCTAGGAAACCTGAAACTAAGGAATCCTGGGTGGGCGGCTCAGACTGATACCCATTAGGAATATAGAGTTGGTTTTCTGGCGGTTTTGGCTGACGCTCCCCCAGCCAAGCCATGAGCAATTTCTCTAACTGAGGCGATCGCACATGGAGGTCCCGTTGAGGAAATGGTATATGGATATCATAGCGACGCAGACTTTTCTCAATCCGGTAGTTGAGGTCACTCTTGATTTTAGGCTGTCGCTTGGGGTCTCCAGTCCAGACCAACAGCTCAAACTTGAGGGAACTCTCACCAAATTCCTGAAACCAAACTTGGGGATAGGGCCTCAGTAACACTTCCGGGTGACTCTTGGCAGCTGCCAAGAGTGCCTTCTTGACCTGCTCCACATCAGAGCCATAAGCCACTCCTACTGGAATCTTGAGCCGGGAAATCGGGTTACCGTGACTCCAGTTAATTACCTCAGTTTCTAAAAAGCGGGCATTGGGCACAATTATTGTGACTTTATCCAACGTGCAAATTTCTGTACTGCGGGAACCAATTTGCTGCACAGTTCCCACTAAATCGTTTACCTTAATAAAATCCCCCTGTTGAATCGGTCGCTCTAGGGTGATAATTAAGCCACTGATAAAGTTGTTAGCAATATTTTGCACACCAAAGCCAATCCCCACCCCTAAGACACTAGCAAAAATGGTTAGGGAACTCAAATCCAACCCAGAACTTTGGAGTATGATAATCATGCCCAAAAACGTCAGGACATACTGGGTCAGGAGAGCAATCACGTCTTGCACCCCTGAATCAGCGCCAGTTTTACCCAAGATGTAATGCCTGAATAGCCTGGTGAGGGCACTAACCCCAAACCATAGCACAACGGTTAATACCACCAACAGCAGCACTTGGATCGCAGAATATTTGCTTTCTCCCGGACCAATTACAGGAGACTTGAGGAAGTTTAACAGTTCATAACGCCAACTGCGAACTTGGGGAAATAGATCACTAATAGTTAAGATAACTGTAGTCCACAGGATAACCTGTAAACCTAACAGGGCTGCCCCGAGAAATAATTTGGCTGGGTCGTGCCAAGGGAAAAAAGGAGAAGCGGGATTCCCTAGCCAGGAGGTCAGTTTCCGCAAGGCAAATTGCCTGAACAAGCGTAACAGCAAGTACAACAGGATTAACAACACCAGCACTATGCTTGTAAACCTTACTGCCTGACGACTATAATCTGGCATGCGCTGTTGTTTGCCCTGCCGGATTGCCCTTTCAATCAGCTTCTCCCATTTCTCGGCTTGCTCAAGAGGATCAGTATCAGGAATTTGATCTGCCTTGGTAATCGTGACTATAATGCGCTCGGTAAACTTGGTACGAAGAATCCCCTCGTTTTGCCCGACATATTCAATGTCCACATATTCAGGTTTTTGTAGAGATTTCACCTCCTTTGCTAACCGCTGATTGATCAGCTCGGCTCGCTCAGTAGCGCTAAAGTTGCCAGCGTTGCCCACTTGAAACAACTCAATACCATCCACCACCACAGGAGCTTTCTCCTTACCATTTGCCAAGAATTCCTGTGCTAAGGTAGAGGCTGGTAATAGGGTGAGCAGTAGGGTAAGTACACCTAGCAACACCAATCCCAAGCAACGCCGAAGCCTAGCTCTTGGGAAAGGGTTAATGGAAAATCGAACATTTAGAAGAGATTCCATAGGTTACGTTCTATTTAGCTCTCATTTTCCATAACTATTGAATCTCATGGCTAAAGTTGAGGTAACTAGTTGAGGTAACTAACTGTTGTGGACTACCCGTTCTAAATTTGTAGAGGAATCGTTTTTCTCATCTTGCATTCCCGGTTTTAACCCCTCCAGCAGACCGCTGACCACGAACCAAGTGCCGACTCCCATTATTAACAGTACCACTAAGCCAATCAACCAAACCACAGGTTTATTCTTGGGCAGAGAGTTGGTGACACTTTTCTCACCTAATAGACTCGTCTGGTCAAAGTTCTGTGCAGTGGCGTTGAGATCATTTTCCCGTTTCAAGGTCGCTGTAATTTTGTACGGACCAATCCGCAGGGTGTCCTTGCTTGAGAAAGGTTGAATACCAGAGCGAATCTTCCGCCCGTTAATAAACGTACCGTTGGCGCTGCGGTCAGTAATATAGAGTTGGGTATTAGCCACTGTGATCAGGGCGTGATACCGGGAAATTTCCTTGTCAAGAAGTACCAGATGAGACACAGATTGACCTGCTAAGTGTTCTGGCAAATGGTCATTTTCTCGACCAACAGCAATTGGCGGTCTCAGAACAGGTTTCTTTAACTCGCCCGTTTCTGGGTCTTCCCAGGTCAATTGAATATAAATCGGTTCAGCCAAGATTTCACTCCTTGTAACTGGAACATCGTGGATCAGTGCGGGTGCATCTCATCTTTGAAAATGTTCTGTAGGGTGCGTTAGGGGAGCTCGCCCTAATTTTCAGCCTCAACGCCCGGGTTAGGTTGCTGCCCGTAACGCACCATCGGGTCAAACAACAAAAGTGAGATGCACCTATCAGTGCTGAGTAGGTCAGTGGTGAGTGCTGAGTTTTGCTTAGCACATGAAAAAGTTTTTGTCAACCATACCCACCGATGCTCAGGGGATGATAACAAGGGTGAAAATTAGATAGGGTGTCCGGTGTAGGGTTTTGGGTAGGTCGTGGGGAGGAGCCAGTTCCTCCTGACGGGGTGACAAGAAGGCTAAACCCCATTGAGACCATGCTGTCAGCATCTCGTTAAACTGAGATAAATTAATCTTGAAGCACTGATTTTAACTATGCCTGATTTTTTGCCCATTGCTTACTTTCAGAACAAGTTTGTCCCTTTCGCTGACGCCAAAATTTCCATTGCTACCCATGCCTTGCACTACGGCACGGGAGCTTTTGGCGGATTACGCTGTCTCCCTGACCCAGAAAACCCACAGCAATGTTTACTGTTTCGGTTAGACCGCCATTGCCAACGCCTAAGTAATAGTGCCCGGTTATTACACTACAATTTACCTCCTGATAAAATCGAGACTATTATCGTTGAGTTTATCAAACAAAATAAACCAACTACATCGTTTTATATCCGCCCTTTTGTCTATACCTCAGATTTAGGAATTTCCCCGAGACTGCATAATATTGAAAAAGACTTTTTTGTTTATGGATTAGAATTAGGAGATTATTTATCTCCTGAGGGAGTTAGCTGTCGGATTAGTTCATGGTATCGACAACAAGACCAAAGTTTACCCTTGAGAGGTAAAATTAGTGGAGCTTATATTACCTCTTCCTTGGCGAAAAGCGAAGCAGTAGAGTCTGGCTTTGATGAAGCCATTATGATGAATTCTGAGGGAAAAGTATCGGAAGCTTCTGGGATGAATATCTTTCTGGTCAGAAATGGGCAGTTGATTACCCCTGGATTCGACCAGGATATCCTGGAAGGAATTACTCGGGATAGTATTCTAACCCTTGCTAAAGACATGGGCTTGCCAACTAGACAACGACCAGTGGATAAATCCGAACTATTTATTGCCGATGAAGTATTTCTGAGTGGAACAGCGGCAAAGATCACTCCAGTTAAACGAATCGAAAACTATCACTTATCTCCAAACAGACCAATAACTGAAAAGCTCAAGGATACCCTAGCAGCAATTACCGAAAATCGGGAACCAAAATACAAAGACTGGGTGTATACGGTTAAAATTAATAAATGAACTAAACGTCAGCATTCAGCCGTCAGCGGTCAGTCGTCAGCTTATTTTATTCAAAAGCACCGATCTAGTAGCGTGGCACAGGCTTCGACGCTGGGACTTTCCCCGTAGCGCATTAGCTGATAGCTGATAGCTGATAGCTGATTGCTTAAAATTAAAATTAAACTCCGGCTTATTGAACCTGTAAACCTGTAGCGACTTCTGGGATAGCGAGTAGAATCAAACCTCAACCATGAACAATCAACCGATAAATTCCGCAAACCCCTTAGGCGGTCGCTACAAAATCATCAGCAAGCTGGGAGCAGGTGGCTTTGGTCAAACGTTTCTGGCACAGGACTTGCACTTGCCAGGAACTCCCCAATGTGTGATTAAACAGCTAAAACCCCAGGTGACGGATCCTGAGTGTTTGGAAATTTCCAAACGCCTATTTGAGCGAGAAGCCCAAGTCCTCTACCAGCTGGGTAACCACGATCAGATTCCCCAGTTGCTGGCGCACTTTGAGGAAAATCACGAGTTTTATCTGGCGCAAGAATTTATTGATGGACAACCCCTCAACCAAGAAATCAGTCAGCCTTGGGAATCAAATCGAGTTATTGCTCTGTTGCAAGACATTCTACAAGTCCTAGTATTTGTCCATGAGCAACGTGTGATCCATCGTGATATCAAACCCCCAAACCTAATCCGCCGCCGCAAGGATGGTAGAGTTGTCATGATTGATTTTGGGGCAGTTAAGCAAGCTAGCACCCAGATTATCGATCCCGAAACCGGGCAAACCAAAACCATTGCTATTGGCAGTCATGGCTACACCCCCAAAGAACAGTTCGGTGGCAATCCCCGTTTTAGCAGCGATATCTATGCGGTGGGTATGGTAGGTATCCAGGCATTAACCGGAATTCATCCCAAGTTCCTGAAAGAAAACTCCGAAACAGGGGAAATCAACTGGCGCGATCGCGTCCAAGTTAACATCCAAGTTAACTCAGAATTAGCGGATATCCTGGACTGTATGGTGCGCTATGATTTCCGTGACCGCTATCCGACCGCAGTAGAAGCGTTGGCAGCAGTTCAGAGGCTAACTGCTGCACCAACAATAGCTATGTCTGCTACAGTTCCGGAAGAGACTGTTTCTGTTTCAGCAACATCAGCACAAACCCAGGCCAGATCAGAGATCATCCCAAGATGGTTAATGAAGCCTTGGTTGATGATTACTGTGTTAGCAGGGATGGGTATCAGTATTGCTGTGATCGGTACTAAGACTTTTCTAGTTCCCAAACCTGTCACTCAAACTGACAACATTAGCGATACCGTTGCGGAAACCTCGACCACCACCTCTGAGTCAAAACCTGCAACTCCAGCCGTAGTTAGCAACACCCCTGAAATTACTACTACCAGCTCAGTCCAAAAAACTATTCCCGAATCGGATACCGAATCAGCTGCAAAATCGGCATCCGACCCGGAAACACAACCAAAGGAAACACAACCAACTGCAACAGAATTAAACAGCCAAGGGGATAGCTTGCGGCAAGCAGGAAAGTACCAGCAAGCACTGATGACTTACGAAAAAGCGATTGGCCTATGGCCACGCTACGCGAACGCAAAGGACTCAAATTTAGCAGAAGCTCATTGGGGTCGTTGCTATAGCTTGAATTCCTTGGGCCGTACTCAAGAAGGACTGGCTGCCTGCGATCAAGCCCTTGCCCTTAAACCTGACTACCCCGAAGCATTGTGGAGTAAAGGTGCAGCTATCGAATCCCAAAATACCCCAACCGCCATAACTCTAGCGCTAACTTTATACGAGAAAGCGATCGCAATCAAGCCCGATTTTGCTGACGCCTGGATTAACCGAGGAGTAGCCCTCCATAAACTCGGTCGCTACAGGGAGGCCATAGAAGCATATAATCGGGCAATTAAACTCAATCCTAATTCTGCGGATGCTTGGAGTAATAAAGGGGCAGCCTTATGGGCCAAACGTGAATACGATCAAGCGATCGATTCGATGGAAAAAGCACTTCAAATCCAGCCGAATCACCCCAATGCTAAGAATCTGCGTCAGCAGGCAAGGGAAAAATTAGGCCGTTGATCACTCGGTAAAAATAAATATTCGATAAAGATCAGAGATTTATTTAAATATCTGATAAAGATTTTGGGTTTTGGTCCTAGAAACTGGAAAATCCTCTACTATTAGTTTTAATTACTTTTAATTGCTATTAAGCATTAGACCGGATAGCCCTAGGGATTAAATAGGAAAACCTAACACTTTAGCAAAGGGAACAGCGGATCACCGGAACAGGGAGTAGGGAATATGGCATCAAAATTATCTCAATTCCTACACGGATTGCTATTTCCCCTAATGCTCAAAACTAAATTCACAGAATACTAGGATTGCGCTCACAATCCCTAATTTTAATTAACTAATATTAGTGAAATCATACTACTTAACTAATTTGAATTAACTGTCCATCACCATGAAACTGAATACACCAGCACTTGGAATAAGAGCCAATTTGCTCCAGAAGTGGATGCCGATCGGCTTAATTTTACTAGTCGCTACTGGGTTGTACCTCTATCAACTCGGCACAGAGAGCTTATGGTACGATGAGCTATTTAGCATTAACAAAACCCAGAGTGGGATATCACTGCCTCCGAAGAATCTGACACGTCCCTTTTATTTCATGATTCTCCACATTTGGATGCAGTTTAGCACTAGCACCGTTTGGTTGCGTGGGCTATCTGTAATTTTTGGACTAGGCAGTATCTTCCTAATCTACCTGCTGGGTCGTCGCTTAGCTGGAAAGCCAGTTGGCTTGATTGCCGCCCTCTTACTAACCCTCTCGCCTCTGTTTATCAACCATGCCCAAGAGGTAAGGATGTACACCCTAATCCCCTTCTTAAGTTTAGGGGGTACCTTAGCTCTAGTTCATGCCCTTGAAAATCCCAGGTTTGCTGCCATCAACTGGTGGGCTGTGGCCAGGTTTCTAGCCCTGGTGACTACTCCCGTTAGTGTGACCTTGTTTGTGCCAGATCTGGTATTAATTGGATGGCAGTTCCGTAATCACAAGCGCCGATTATTTGCCTTTGGGATCAGGCTGCTGCTGATTGGGAGTTGTTGGCTTCCTTTGGTATCAGCAGTTAATGAGTCTTCCACTAAATTCCTCAAAGGTTGGGTTACACAGTACCCAAAACCCAACATTATCTTAATTATCTCTGAAGTCACCCACTTGACAGCTTTTTGGCCATTGAGACACTTACTAGGGTCAGGCATCAGTGCCAACGACCTGATGAAACAGCTCAATCAGCAGTCTATCATGGACTGGCTTGTAGAGCATGTGTTAACGTCAAATCTTGTACCTTTGCTATATTACATGGCATATACAGCCATGGCAATCGGCTTGCTTGCGATCGCTCTATTGAGCAGGCACCCCTCAACAAAACTCTGGTGGATTAAAGTGTGGGCATTATTACCTGCCGGATCTATCTTATTGATATCCTATGTTTCCAGTTCCATATGGAAAGCTCGCTATCTACTAATTGTATCCCCCTATTTCTTAATTCTTCTAGCAGCAGGCTTGATGAAAGTTTGGCGTTGGCAACGTCAGGTAGCTGTTTTAGTAACTCTGCTCTACGCTATAGCAGTGGGTAGTGGTCTAGTGCATTACTACACAACCTTGTATCGTGTAGCAGGTGGTGCGCCAACTTGAGATTTTATTTATATAGTTCATTTTGTCTATACATCGTTTACTATTACCATTAATCGGTGGCATCCTGATGGGACTGACACCATCACCAACAGAAGCTTGGCCCCTAGCGTGGATTGCCCTAGTGCCTCTATGGTTCATAGTAGTCAGGGGTCAGAGTATTCGTGGCAATGCTTTATCTGGTCTGATCTGGGGTATCGGTTATCATGGCTTAGCTCTATCTTGGATTACTGGTATTCACCCGATGGACTGGATGGGGGTACCATGGCTAGCTAGTATTGCGATCGCATTATTCTGCTGGATATTCATTACCCTGTGGGGAGCACTCCTAGTAGCTGTCTGGGCCATAGGAATCTCTATAACTCAATCAATTACAGCAAGTTTCGCCCCCCTAGCCCCCCAACTTTGCGGTGCGACCCGTGGCGAATTTAATTCGCCAACGGAAAGCGCACTGGAGGGGGAAATTGAGTTAAAGTCCCCCAGAATTGGGGGATTTAGGGGGCTTGCAGCTAAAGGTAGTGAGGTCAATTCATCTGAAAACCGCTGTAAATTCCCATCCACCAAAGCTACACAACAACGTGATCTAAATCCTGATCTAAATCGTGATCTAAATCTCCCTACCCCCACTCAAAACTATGTTCTTTTAACCTCCTGCTTGCGGGTTCTAATCGGTACAGGCTTGTGGTGTGGCATAGAAACCCTGCGGAGTATGAGTCCCCTGTACTGGTCTTCCTTATCCTATACCCAAAGTCCCCATAACCTGATAATTTTGCACCTCGGTCAATTATCCGGTCCAATAACAGTTACAGCAGCTATTGTCGCCGTCAATGGTTTAATAGCTGAAAGCGCATTAAAGGTTAGTAGTTTTAAAGTTAGCAGGTTGAACGTTGGCAGGTTGAACGTTGAAAGTGATCACAACAACCTACCCTACGGTAACGCCAAGGGCGAACAATATTCGACTCCTAAAAACCTCCAACATTCAACCCTTTTGGGTATAGCGATCGGATTATTAATCAGCTTACATCTGCTGGGATGGTTACTGTATAGTAAACCGATTGAGCAATCAAATGATTCTGCTATTAAAGTCGGTATTATTCAAGGAAACATCCCCAATGAAATTAAACTTTACTCCGCTGGCTGGCAGCGTGCTATAAAAGGTTACACTACTGGATACCAGACATTGGCAGATCAAAAGGTAGACGCAGTGCTAACTCCTGAAACTGCCTTACCTTTTCTTTGGGAAGAACAGGTTCGCACTCGTAGTTCTTTCTACTCAGCAATATTAGATAAAGGGGTATTAGTTTGGGTAGGAGGCTATGGGCAAATCGGGCGTAGCCTTACCAATAGTTTGTTTACTGTCACCGGTACTGGTGAGACCTTCAGCCGTTACGATAAGGTCAAATTAGTGCCCTTAGGAGAATATATTCCTTTTGAAGAATTCCTAGGACGTTTAATTGACCGACTATCCCCTCTTGATTCTCACTTAGCAGCAGGTAAGCCTGACCAATTATTAGAAACACCCTTTGGTCAAGCAGTGGTAGGAATTTGTTATGAGTCAGCTTTTTCCGAGCACTTCCGCTATCAAGCTGCCGCTGGTGGGCAGTTTATTATCACTGCATCAAATAATGCCCATTACAGTAATAGTATGCCTGCCCAGCACCATGCTCAAGATGTAATGCGCTCCATTGAAACAGATAGGTGGACAGTTAGAGCAACCAATACCGGCTATTCCGGTATTGTAGACCCCCATGGCAAAACAGTATGGCTATCGGGGATTAATACCTATGAGTTGCACGCAGATACGATTTATCGACGACAAACTCAGACGTTGTATGTGCGCTGGGGGAATTGGTTGACTCCGGTGTTATTAGGGTTAGGGGGAATTGGTTGGTTGGTGTTGGGTTGGTTTGGAGTTAGTGTTGGGTTGGAGTAGCTCACCCCTGAACCGACTAACCTACCCGACAAGGGACGCCAAAGGCGAACAACCCGACTAACCCTCAACCCTAAATATCACAAAATTCCCGAACTGCTGCCCAAATCAACGCCATCACGTCCCGCAAACCGTGTTCGCGTAGCGGCTCCAAAGGAGCATCGCTCTCCAATTCAACCAATTGCACCCAAGGGCGGGTACTGGCATAATCACGACTCGCCATGATAGGAATCACCTCATCATCGCACCCATGTAGAATCAGGGTAGGTACTTGTCGCCCTAGCTCCAAACCCTCATAATTACGGGCATCTTCTACAAACTGGTAGTGTAAGGGCAGCGAGCACTTTTCTCGGTAATGATAAATATCTAAATATCCCTCGTTCCGCCACTGATAGAGCTGTTCTGCTTCTAATTTGGGCAACCAATGGCCAAGGAAGCCAAATGCTGGTGCTAGTAGAACCAATCTTTTGATTTGTGGATTGTTTTGTGCTAAGTGTGCAGCGGTAAAAGCACCCAAACTAGAGCCGATTAACGTGACTGGTGTTCCATCTAAGGGCAGTAATGCTGCCACTTGACTAATCTGGCGACTTATGGTTAAATGATTAAAATCATCTTGATTAAGGTCAGGAATTGTTAGAAAGACATTTAGGCTAGCAAACCCTTGCTGTAGATACACCGCCTTGGCTGACTCAGGGCTAGAGGCAAAACCGTGTAGATAAATAAATTTCAAAATCCTTGTCCTTTGTGGTTCTCCCTAATCGGATAGAGGGTTTTGGTTGCGGCGCTGTCTCATGAATTGAGCAAACTCGATGCGTTGTTCAGGAGTCATCACCTCTCGCATCTGCAACATACTCTCAAGGTGTAACTCTCCTAGCTGCTGGTTCAATATTTGAACCTGTTGGTATTGAGTGCGGATAGTTTGTGTGTCAGCTGTACCCACCATCAACTCACCTAATTTATGCTTCGCTTGACTCACTTGCTGGCGAAGATCTATAATGGATTCTTCATACTCCAGCTTAATGGCTTTCAGCTGCTGCCTTTGCACCTGGTTAAGATTGAGTTGCCTCATTAACCTACTATGCCTACTCGATTTTGGGTGTTGTTGACCCTCGGGGCTGGGAATCAATTGAGAGGTTACAGGGTTGGAATTAGCTACAGCAGTGCAGCCAGTCAGGGTAACCATGAGAATTGACAAAATATAACCTGGACGTAACAGCATGGAAGTTACCTATAAATGTCTTTAATTTAAAGTTTGTAAGAAATATTGAAGGTTGTTCCCGTAGCGTGGCCGAAAGGCCAAGGTTGAAAGTTGAAAGTTGAAAGTTGAAAGTTGAAAGTTGAAAGTTGAAAGTTGAAGGTGGGTTGAAGGTTGAAGGTTGAAGGTTGAAGGTTGAAGGTTGAAGGTTGAAGGTTGAAGGTTGAAGGTTGAAGGTTGAAGGTTGAAGGTTGAAGGTTGAAGGTTGAAGGTTGAAGGTTGAAGGTGGGTTGAAGGTTGAAGGTGGGTTGAAGGTTGAAGGTGGGTTGAAGCTTGAAGGTGGGTTGAAGCTTGAAGGTGGGTTGAAGGTTGAAGGGAAAAAAAACACTTTTCCCTTGCCATAGCCTAGGCTAGAGCAAACCTTTTGACAGGTCAAACCTTATCCTCTATAGGTGATCCTGAGGTGATGGTTCCTACTATTTCATTTATTGTCCAGTATTGGCTAAGATCATCCAATCAGCTGGTGGAGTATGAATGACATTGCTCATCGATGTCTCTCCCACAACTCCATGCCAATTTTTCTCTAAGAAAGCTTCTAGAGTGGTTAAATTGTGGGTGCGGTAACCACTCCAAGCCATCAGTAAACCAACAGCGATCGCTGAGGGAAGCAACCAAAGCTCTGGTTTACGAGTAGGCGGTGGGGATTTAGCGATCGCATTGATAACTCGTTCCTCCAAGTCAAATGCTGCTGGTGGAGGACTAGGTCGATGTTGGCGCAGAAATGCTTGCCATTGTTGGTCATCAGGTTGAAACTGAGTCATGGCATCTCTCCTTGTTGTTGGATGATATATTTCCGTAGGGAAGTTCGAGCGTGGAAAAGACGAGACTTAACCGTTCCGAGAGCTATGCCCAAAATTTTAGCAACTTCCTTTTGTGGCAAATCCTCTAAATCATGTAGCACCAGCACAGCACGATGGTTCAAGCTCAGCTGTTGCATACCTTGTTGAATAATGTCCTGATAGTGCAACTGCATCAGATCAGGAGTGTAGGAGGATTTGGCATTTTTGAGGGGTAGATCAGCTGTGTCCTCTGGAAGTTGAAGGTTGAAGGCACGTTGCCGTTGCAATTTGCCCCGCTGATCCGATGCCACATTCCAGCAGATGCGGTAAAGCCAGGTGGAGAACTGTGAAGGTTGCCGTAGTTTTGGTAAGCCTTTCCAAACTCGTAGGAACACCTCTTGTACTAAATCATCAAGAGCATAAGCACCACATAGCTGATAGATAGTTGACCTGACGCGCTGCTGATAGCGTCGGTATAGTTGGCGAAAACTCTGCTGGTTCCCCTGTTGGCACTGCAATACCAACTCTGTGTCTGTGCTGGTTGTTTTTGCAGCAGCAGAATCTTCTTTGGAAGCCTGGGCTGATCTGACTGACAACTCTGGGTTCTCCCTCACCGCTTTGTTTTCCGATGTTATTTAGACTCACTGGCCAACAGAATGGTTCAATCTGGTAAAAGTTTAGCCAGAAATGGAGCCAGCGGGGTTAGGCTGACCGTAAGCATTCAGCTATCAGCGTGTCGCGTATCAGCTAATGCCCACGCTACACCGAACAGCCAAAGGCCTGTGGCCACGCTACACCGAACACTTTATGCCCATAGCGCACGCTGTCTTGATCCAAAGCGCGAGTGGGGGAAACCCCCGTGAGGCCACTGCATCGCTACTGTTCGCGCAGCACCTCAAGTAGCGCAATCGGTGTTTTTGAATAAAATAAGCTGACGGCTGATGGCTGACGGCTGATGGCTGACGGCTGACCGGGTTTGGGTTAAGTCAGAAGATAGAAGACTCAACAGCTCTAGGGATTGCTGGTCTTACTGACACAACAATCGGTCGCAAAACCCTACCCCCGTTGGCCCGATACCCGACACCCGGTCAGCCCCTTAACTTTCTTATGTTCACAAGAATCACGGAAAATTTGCATATATTTACCAACTCTTTAATGTCGAGTGACTTTTGATATGATTAAATTTTATTAGTATTTCCATATATAGGTTGCATCTAACCGATGGCAGGGTTGGTAGCTAATTCGCACCAATACCAAAAATTATTTTATTGTGCAATCTACCTAGGGGGAGCCCCTGAAGAACTTATGGAGTCTAGAAGTTCTATAGATCTCGATCTTAGCCAATACAAACTGCTATTGAAACGTCGTTGGCTGCCAGCAGTTGCTATTTTCCTATTTACAGTTATCTCAGCTGCCTGGTCTACCTTGTTTCTCAAGCCTTCCTATGAAGCTGAAGGAAAACTACTGTTTAAGATAGACCGAACCGCTTTCTTGACTGGGTTGGGGGAGGAAATTGACCAGTTACGCCCTCTGGTTGATGCCCAGAACCCTCTGAGTACTGAAGTTGAGGTGATTTACTCCCACCCGCTTCTGCAACAGATCATTGATCAACTCAACCTCACTGATAACGAAGGTCTACCTTTGCAACCGGAAGCCCTCAAAAGAAAGCTCACTGTCAAAATTGTGGGTGGCACCGATGTGGTTAGGCTTTCCTACAAGGGTAAGAACTCAGAAAAAGGGGCTGCGGTGATCAATCAATTAATGAGGCTTTATATAGAGAATCAGATCCTATCCAAAAAGTCGGAAGCAGCAAAAGCCCGTGAGTTTATTACTAACCAACTTCCTCAAAGTGAAGCCAATGTCAGGCAAGCAGAAGCTGCTCTACGGCAATTTAAGGAACGCAATCAGGTTGTATCCCTCACAGAAGAAGCCCGGTCTTTGGTAGCGGTGATGGCTGACTTAGACAGCCAAATTACTACAGTTCAAGCTCAACTTGAAGAAGCCAATGCCCAAGCTGCTGGCTTGAGAAACCAGGTCGGTCTTAATCCCCAGCAAGCAATTGCTATCAGTGCTCTGAGTCAGTCTACTTCAGTACAGGGCGTACTCCAAGAACTGCAAGAGGTTGAGCGGCAATTAGCGGTTTCGAAAAATCGTTACGGTAAAAATCACCCGATCATGATTCGGCTCACCAAGCAGCAACGCTCCCTCAGAGGTCATTTACAACAGCAGATTAATCAAATACTAGGCTCTCAAAGTCTGGCTGGTACTCAGATACAAATTACTCAAGGGCTTTTAGAAGTTGACCAGCTCAAACAAAAACTGATTAACGATTTTATTGAATCAGAAGTCAAACGTCAAAGTTTAGCAGAAGGATTATCAACTCTTGCTAAGGCTAGAATTGCCTATGAACAACGGGTAAATGTTCTTCCTCGGTTGGAGCAAACTCAGCAGCAGCTCGAACAACGAGTCCAAGCTGCCCGCTTGACCTATGAAACCCTGTTGAAAAATCTCAATGAATTAAAGGTCGCAGAAAACCAAGATACCGCTAATGCTCGCATCATTGAGCCAGCAATAGTCCCTAAAAAGCCCTTAGGTGATAAGAAAATAAAGGTGTTGGCTCTAGGGGTGATGTTGGGGGTCACACTGGCCACGACTGCTGTCTTGCTCTTGGAAATGAGAGACCGCTCTATAAAAACTCTCAAAGAAGTCAAGCAGTTGTTAAGATATCCTGTGCTAGGGGTGATTCCAGTTTTCAAGCACAAGAAGCTCTCCCGTCGTCGGGATGACCTATTTTTCGGAGGGGAATTGCCCGTAACAGAGCAGCCTCATTCCATGGTGAGTGAAGTCTACCGAATGATTCAAGCGAATCTGAAATTTCTCAGGTCTGATCACCCACTTAAAGTTATTGTAGTCACTAGCTCCGTTTCCAAGGAAGGCAAATCTACGGTATCAGCAAACTTGGCCGCTGCTATGGCTCAACTGGGGCGTCGGGTTTTGCTGATTGATTCCGATATGCGTCACCCCTGTCAGCATTATATTTGGCAAGTAATGAATGTGGCTGGTTTGAGCCAGGTACTGATTGGTGAAGTGCCTCTAGAGCTTGCCATCTGTAAAGCCATGGAAAATCTTGATGTTCTCACCGCTGGGGTAATGCCTCCTAATCCTTTGGCACTCCTGGATTCAAAGCAAATGGCTTCCCTGATTCAGGAATGTTCAACCCAATATGACTTTGTGATTATTGATGCCCCACCCTTACTTCTGACTGCTGATGCCCTTTGCTTAAGTCCAATGACTGATGGCATGTTGTTGGTGGCTCGACCAGGTGTGCTGGATTTCGCTAATGCTAATGTGGCTAAACAAATGTTAGATAGTTCCGGTCAGACGGTTTTGGGTTTGGTGGCTAATGGTGTCATTCAAAAAGATGAATCCATTGGTTACTTTTACCAGTCACAGGAATACTTCCATTATGGCTCAGTAAGAAGATTGGTACAGCGTCAAGCCCAGACTAAAAAAACCTCGAATGTTTCCCGGAGATGATTCAAAACTATGAATTATGAATACTCCCTATTCCCTAGACAAAAAAACACTATAAATTAATGATTGAATACCCTGGATCAATCCAGACTATAAATAGACTAAACACCTATTTTTTTATGAATTAATAAATAACTACTTAACTGATGAATATAGTGAGCAATTAAGCATTATTATTAAACTATCAAATCCGGTTAATTACTTACCCAACCAAATAGGATGTTTGGGAATAGGTAATTACTAATCAGTAATCCTAAACTAGATAATCATCAACTACCAATTTACCGATTAGTAATATTGATGATTAGTCAAGCCGACATGATCGTCATGCTTTTATAGATTAGGTTTACTTTTATCTAAAAAGTTATCTAAAAAACTATCATGAAAACCCCTGTAATTGCTATTGGACTGGATGCAGCTGACCCGCTATTGTTGGAGAATTGGATGTCCCAAGGACATCTGAAGACCCTCAACAAAATACGGCAACAAGGAATCTATGGTCGCCTGAACAATACCGTTAACTACAACAAGAAGACAGTTGAATTTTCCTCCACTGAACCCTTGTGGGTGATGTTTTCTACCGGTTGTTTACCAGATAAAACCGGTTTTTGGGATACGATAAAATTTTATCCAGACACTTATAAAGTAGTCTGCGACAAAATTTATAGTGGATACGATTATAAAGAATATAATCCCTTTTATGCCTTAGGGGATGACTACCGGGTTGCTGCCTTTGATGTACCAGTATCAGCACTGTCAGATCAAATTAATGGCTTACAAATTTTGGGTTGGGGGGGACATTATCCCTTTGTGCCAAGCCATTCCCAACCGCCGGAATTATTGCCCAATATTATTGCCCAATACGGCAAAAACCCAGTGCTCCATAAAGATAATGGTCGCTGGTGGGATCCAGTTTATTTTAAATGGATTCAGCAAGCTCTAAAAACTAGTATCTCCACCCGCTCAGAGATTTGTCGGGATTTACTTCAGCGTGAACCGTGGGACTTGTTCGTGACCGCTTTCGGTGAAACTCACAGTGCTGGTCATGACCTGTGGGACCGCAGCCAACCAGATCACCAGCTCTACCCTTACCAGAGCAAAAAGAATGGTAAGGCTGGAGACCCCATGCTGAAAATCTTTGAAGCGGTGGATGATGCGATCGCAAAAATTATCGCTGCTGCGCCTAAGGATGCCTATATCTTGTGTTTCGCAGTTCATGGCATGGCTGCCAATGTTACCGACTTGATGAGCATGATGTTCCTGCCAGAATTGGTCTATCGGTATAACTTCCCTGGCAAGTATGCCATTACTCCCAGCAAAATCGGAGTCACTCCCCCACCACCAATTACTCGTCCAATCCGCAACTCTTGGCCAGGGGAAGTATGGCGACAGATTTATGAACCCAATCCCATTAAGCAGTTGTTCAACACCTGGACCCATAAAGCCTTTTTACAATCTGGCCAGCACGGTTTACTCTCTCCTTATCCCCTCATGAAGCACAGAGTGCAATTGGGTTGGATGCCAGCTACTCTATATACTCCCCTGTGGCCCAAGATGAAAGCCTTTGCTTTACCGGCCTTTGCTGATGGACATATTCGCATCAACCTCAAAGGACGGGAACGAGATGGTATTGTTGAGCCTTCCGAGTATGATGCTCTGTGCGATAACCTAACAGACTTCCTTTATCGCCTTACCGATGGTAGGACAGGAGAACCATTAGTTAAACAAGTAGTGCGCACCCATAACGTAGCCACAGATGATAACCCCAAACTGCCAGATGCTGACCTAGTAGTCGTATGGCACGAGTGTCCCACAGATGTAGTGGATAGTCCTGATGTGGGACGCATTGGTCCAATTACCTATAATCGTCCTGGTGGTCACCGAGCCAGAGGCTTCTTGATGGCAACTGGACCAGGAATAACCCCAGGTTCTAGTTTGCCAGAGGCTCATCCTGTAGATATAGCCCCAACCATCTTGAGGTTGATGGGAGCACCGATTCCTGACTACTTTGATGGCAAATCTCTAGTTAGTCCGACTTTATCCATCTCAGCTTGACATATAAATCAACCCTAGGGATAGGGTTTCATTTCCCTATCTGGGTAATTCCTGAGCCTCTTAGATTCAGCAGGTTTAAGGGTGTAGATTCACTCTTAGCTGGCCAGATAATACTAACTTGAAACAATGCCATCCATTGCCCTAGTTCGCAAGTATAGGATTAACCCATTGAAATCCTATACTTGCAGATTTAGATCAGGTTTTGTATACAGGTTATCTTTTCACTAAAACAATTTTTGTATAAAGTAAGCTTTTGTAGAAAATAATCACTGCTTAATATCAAGTTTAGGAGTATTATTACTCTTAGGTCAGGGTTTAAAAAACCTGTGAAGTCAAGCAATATCATGGTTTTGAAATGCCATAATCGTGGCGAAACTTGCCTATTCCTTCCCCAGCAAGCTTGCTACATTTATATGGCTAGTTTCATTATACCACAAAGAAGCCTCCAAACATGATATAAGTTCTGAATTAGTAACTTTTTGCATATAACATTATGACTACAATAGTATACCTACAATTTTTTGCTATAAACCAAGGTTCATGAGAAAAATTTTGGCATTTTTTGAACCGATTTTCACTACTGTTTCCTTGGTGCTCTATTCAGGAGGAGTACTCACTGTAATTTTATCAGGAGGCAGAAGTGAGGGGGATGTCATACAAGAATTTGATTCCTCCCTCAGTAGATTGCTGTTCGTATTAATTTATCTCGTTACCTTTTTCCTCCTAACACTACGGTGGAAAAAGGTACTTTATGTCCTCAGTAAAGATAGGTGGCTGAGTCTGTTGGTGGGGATAGCAGTAGTATCTGTTTTCTGGTCTTCTGAACCAACAACGACTATCAACCGTGCTGTTGCCCTAATTGGCACAACCTTGTTTGGTGTTTACCTCGCCAGTCGCTACACCATGAAAGAACAGCTAGAAATGCTGGGTTGGGCGTTCGGAGTAGCAATATTGCTCAGTTTTCTGTTTATTGTGGCTCTGCCGAAATACGGGATTATGGGGGGAGTTCATGCTGGAACTTGGCGAGGAATCTACGTCCATAAAAATGTTCTTGGCAAAGTAATGGTGCCCAGTGCAGTCGTATTTTTGCTCCTAGCTATTCGGGGCAAAAAAAATAATTTACTGTTGTGGGGGGGGTTTGGCTTTGCCGTAATTCTTTTACTATTTACAACTTCAAAAACTGCACTGGTTAGTCTTATAATTATGTTATTATCTCTATATCTATACCGGATGTTACGGTGGCGATATTACTTACTGATTCCGGCTATATTTGCCATGACAACATTCGGAGGCAGCGTCTTAATCTGGTTGCTAGATAATGCAGACGCTTTGCTAGGTGCAATCGGTAAAGATGCTACCTTAACCGGTCGTACAAAGCTATGGCCCTTCGTGTTGGACATGATTGAGAAACAGCCGTGGTTCGGTTATGGCTATGGTTCATTCTGGAATGGCTTGAATGGTGAATCTGCCTATGTCTGGCGTGCAGTATTGTGGCCAGCTCCCAACGCCCACAACGGCTTGCTCGACCTATGGCTAGCTTTAGGAATCTTGGGAGTATTAATCTACCTAATTGGATTTAGTTTTAGTTTACTAAGAGCTATTGCTTGGCTTCGTGTAAGTAAAACATCAGAGAATCTCTGGCCATTATTGTTATTAACCTATACCGTGTTAGCCAATATCACAGAGACATCAGTGATGATACAAAACAATATCTTTTGGGTGCTATACACATCTGTAGCTCTTTCGGTGCTTATTCCATTAGAGCGACAACAAAACCTATTGAAATGAATGAAAACTGTCAGTTATTAGTCAGCATTGTAATCAACAACTACAATTACGGTCAGTTTCTACCTCAAGCAATTGACAGTAGCCTGAGTCAGACTTATCCAAATACCGAAGTCATTGTGGTGGATGATGAGTCCACTGACAACTCTCAGGATATTATCAATAGCTACGGTGAGCAAATTACTCCTATCCTCAAAAAAAATGGTGGGCAAGCATCAGCGCTCAATGCCGGTTTTTATGTCAGCCGTGGGGAGATTGTAATTTTTTTAGATGCTGATGATTACTTATTCCCTAATGCGGTGTCCGAAGTGGTAGCCGTTTGGAAACCAGGGGTAGTTCAGGTGCAATATCGTTTAGAGTTGGTCAATGCCCTTAGTGAATTTATTGGTATCCATCCAGCTCCAGACATAACATTTGATAGTGGCACCGTTTGGCCAATTTTGTTGGAGAAGGGAAAGTACAGCAGTACTGTAACCAGTGGCAATAGTTTTGCACGGTCAGCACTAGCTCAAATTTTTCCTATACCCGAATCTGATTTTACCATAGCTGCTGATGGTTATCTAGTCACCCTGAACCCATTTTATGGGCAAGTGGTATCGATTGAAAAACCCCTTGGGGCATACCGACAACATGGGAAGAATTTGTGGGCTTTTTCTAAGGGAACCATTCCCATTGAACGGTTTCGTCGGTCTATCAACCATGATTTTATCAAGTATAACTATTTAGTAAGCAAGGCGACTGAGTTCGGCTATCACGTATGCCCGGATTTGAGCTTTCGTGACCCCAATCATTTGATTCACCGTATCGCTTCTTTACGACTAGATCCTCACCATCATCCTTTTGCTTCTGATTCCCCTGTAGTCTTAGCTTACAAAGGATATTGCTCAATCTGGAAATATTCTAAATTTAATTGGAAAAAGAAGCTACTCTGGAGTCATTGGTTCCTGTGGGTAGGACTAATGCCCTATAGTCTTGTAAAACCAGTAATTTATTGGCCCCTTAGTTCAGCATCTCGTCCTAAAATTATTCTCTGGCTAGCAAAAATAATCCGCAGAGTTATACGCATCTTGACTTATCAACAAGTTACGGATTAACTCCTCAGGGTAAACGCATCGAAATTTGTATCAAAACTTACAGTTAAAAAGTAAACAATAGTATCAAAAATCTAGAATCACCCTGGTTATTATCAATAAGCCCAATTTATTCTCAATTATTGGCCGTGTTATCCAAGGTCGATTTGAGAGTACTCTACATTCTGGTTGCGTACGCAAATCCGACTTTGATTTTTGTTCAAAGTCAACGAATTTTCCGCTGACTTTGAACAAAAAAACTGATTTAGGATGGGATTTATGGGAATTTACCCAAAAAATTGAGTTAATGATATTTTTGTCTGTTACCATTTATACCAAATTAGATGCGTTTACCCTGATTAACTCCTGGTTAATATATCTTAAATAATTGGTAGGAGCTGGGTAGTAATAATTACCCAAAAGTATACTAGTTAATAGTCTTATATAATAAGGTCATGATTTCTTACTCAAATTATTCTCTAGTTAGGGAAAATAATCCGTATTAATACCTAAATTTGCGTAGAGATAATCAGCTAAATTACTTAGGATAATCAGCAATATAGTCAATTGTTTTATAGATTTTAATCTAGGTATAATTAACAACGGCGAAATAGCAGTTCGATATTACGAGACAGTTTTTAGTGACTTTACCGAACTTTTTAATCATTGGAGCCCAAAAGGCTGGAACTACCTGGTTAGCCCATAATCTCAGGGAACATCCTGAGGTATTTATACCTGGAAATGAGATTCATTACTTTAATAAGACCTATAATCTCAATCAAGGTATTGAATGGTATAAAAACCATTTTGCTGATGTTAATGGAGAAAAAGTTATTGGAGAAAAAACTCCTAATTACTTATGGATCGATCCATTGCCTGATGCCCAGGGTAAAGTCTACTATGACCCCCTCGAAGAAATTCCCTATTCCCATCGGCTGATCTACGAAACATTGCCTGAAGCAAAGCTTATTGTAGTCCTAAGAAATCCAGTTGAACGAGCCATTGCTGCTATAAATCACTTTATCAAAAATGGAGCTATATCTCTCAATGATGACCTTGATGAACTATTAGTTGGTGATCAACAACCCCTAGTTGAGCGCTATGGCATCATCGACATGGGACGATATTATCGCCAACTGCAAGGCTACTATGACTACTTCGATCCTAAGCAAATGCTAATTCTAGTCTTTGAAGAAGACATTGCTCAAAACTCAGACGATTCTCTGAAAAAGGTTTGTGAATTCCTTGAGATAGATTCTTCGTTTGATTTTAGTAAAAAGTATAAAAAAGTCCATAAAAGCACTAGTTCACCAATTGCTCGTTATCTCGGAACCCGTTTCCCATTTATGCGTGGCTTGATTAATCGTGTTGATCAGCGCTTACCCTTACAACACCAAAAGCTTCGACCCAGTCCATCAGCGATTCAAAAACTCTACACTATCTATGCCAATGACAATCAAAAGCTCTTCAAATTATTAAGGCGGGAGATATCGGCATGGCACAGCAAAGAATTAGTGGGATTAAGCAGCTAGTCAGCCTAAGGGTGAGGATAATAAAAAATTAGCCATATAAGTAGGGATAAATCAGATAATATATAAGTTGCCTTCAGAGATATTATGATGCTAACTTTTAGAGTAATATCTTCGATGGCAACTTGGTATAAGTCATACCAATAATTCGCTGATTGTCTTCTTAGTCTGGGTAATCAGAGATGATTTTCGATCAGTTACCAACTTGGCAGATAATCCTGGCAGCAAAAAGGTATGATCCAAACTACTTGATATGAATTTTCAATCCCTCAAATCCAGGCTCATTGGCATATTTCAGAAATCCCTAGTACGTAACACCTTGTGGATGCTATTGGCTAAATTTCTGAAGATGATTGTCCAAGCGGCCTATTTCGTGATTATTGCTCGTACCCTCGGTGCTCAACAGTATGGTCTGTTTGCTAGTTTGACGGCTTTAGCGGCGATTATATCACCTTTTGCTACCTGGGGTAGTGGAGATGTTTTAATTAAAAATGTCTCTAGAAACCGAGCCTTATTCAAGGAATACTGGGGCAATGCGCTGTTGATGGTTTTTACCTCTAGTTTGGTGCTAATTGCCTTAGTTATGCTTATAGCTCCAGCTATTTTACCTCAAGGAACGTCGCCCCTGCTAATATTTTTGGTATTTTTGTCTGACTTACTCTTTTTGAAAATTTTAGCCACCGCTGGTCAGGCATTTATCGCGGTCAGTCAGCTTAAGCACACCGCCCAGATTCATTTTTTACTCAGTCTAAAAAACTTAGTGGCAACACTTTGTTTTGTCAGCTTCTTTCAGACATCAGATATTGTAGTTTGGGCAGCTTTATATCTGGCTAGTACAGCAATAGCAGCTGGGGTTGGATTTCTGATGGTACATCGGATGTTAGGAACTCCTAAATTGGCAATATCAAAGATCAAGCCGGAGATGCTTCAGGGATTCTACTTTTCTGTCAACCTTTGTGCTGAAACGGTTAACAACAATGTAGATAAAACCATGCTGGCGCGTCTTTCTACATTACAAGCTACAGGTATATATGCTGCTGCATACCGTTTAATTGATGTGGCATTTGTCCCTGTACAATCTCTGTTAGCCGCTTCCTATGCCAAGTTTTTTCAGAAGGGAGCCGCTGGCATCCGGGGAAGTCTCAATCTGGCCAAGCGTCTATCACCAATTGCTGGTATGTACGGAATAGCTGCTGGTATCGGGTTGTTTATCTCGGCTCCAATGGTACCCTACATCATAGGTGAAGACTATAGTGAGGTAGTCAATGCCTTACGTTGGTTAGCACCGATACCGTTTTTTAAAGCCATGCAGTTTTTTGCGGCGGACACCCTAACTGGTGCTGGATTTCAAGGGTTGCGTAGTAGCATACAAGTAACGGCAGCTCTGTTGAACTTTTCGTTAAACCTTTGGTTAATTCCTCTGTATTCATGGAAGGGAGCTGCCTGGTCAAGTTTAACCTCAGATTCCTTGAGGATGCTCAGCTTATGGCTATTAGTGTTTGTCTTATATCGGCAAGAGGTGACTAGAAGCAAGCGCCTTCAAGAATCGGAACATTAATCTTTATCCCCTTTCTCTAAGAGGGATGCAACATAACATTCTTGGGTAATTGCTCATAGCTAATTGCTCATGGGTAATCGGTAATCGGATCACCATTACTCATGACCTTGGCTGATTTTTACAAAAAATTTGCTGTTACTTAGGATGAAATTTCACTTTCTTTAATAAAGCTTTACATAATTTTTACGGATATTCTCTTACAATCAACTAGAGCTAGCAATAAGTCTCTGGCAAAGCCAATCAGCACGTTGCCTTGCTTTTAATTCCTACCTCGGACTTCTAACTAAAGTCTGGGTAAAATGCTATTGCTCGTGCTTTTGACAAATCTCGTAAGGAATCAAAGATAGCCAGTGATCAACTAGACCGCCCTACTATGGCAGGTAGGAGTTAGGTGAATACTTAGTCTACAAGACTTTGCCTACTCCTGTTCATCAAGTAGTTCCTCCAGTGACTCTAAAGTATTTATAGTGTATGACTAGCATCACCAAAATTCCTCAATTCTTGATGCAGTCGCTCATGGTTTGGGTTCTGTGTGCGGAACCTGCGTCCGCACCTGTCTTGATGCAGTCGCTCATGGGGGAAACCCCCAAGACCGCGCTGCATCGCTGTAAGCCCCGTGGAAACCACGGCAGTTGCTCATGGGGGGAACCCCCAAGACCGCACTGCCTCCCCAAGACCGCGCTGCATCGCTTCCAACCCCTGACTACTATATTGCTCCGATTAATACAAAGGGTTATATTGCCGACGGATTTCCGATTCATATCTTTTCAAAATCTGAACTACTCAAATCCTTGGATATTGCTAACAAAAAAATAATTTGTATTTAACTAGTGCTCTCGATATATTTTGTCAAGATCAAGTGGGAAATTTCCCTAACTATTATTGAGCATATATCTTGATAATATAGTGAAATTATACATTAGTTTAAATCTGCTTAATTTATGAAAAATCTAGGTTATTGAATAATTCCAAGTCACTGCTGATAATTATCATGACTAATTCTATAGGAGCAAACAACTGAGAGGAAGAGTAGCGCTATTATGAAGATTACATTAGTATGCCATGATATTCCCTATCCGCCCATCCATGGGGCGCGATTAGACATGTGGCGAAGGATAAAAGCTTTCTCTAATTTAGGGACTGATATACAAGTTATCTGCTGGTGTAGCCATACTCCAAAACCAGAGGAAGTCCTGGAAATTAGGAAGTATGCCAAGCAAGTTTTTTTTATAAAGTTTCCAAGGACAGTCGGTTCTTTTATTCGGCGGATAATTGACTTACTCAAGTATCCTTTGGAAGTTACATCTAGAATTGTTAGAGGTAAAGAATTCAAGCTATTACTGTCTGATGTGGCTGGGTTTAATCCTGATGTTATATTCCTGGATGGTATTCACGGTGGAGAAGTAGCAAATCAGTTAAGTCAACACTTGAATCTGCTGCTGGTTATTCGCTCTCACAATATCGAGCATTTGTACTATAAGCGAAAACTTGCGTCTGCCAAAGGGTTAAACAAGCTCAAACGATATTTATCACTGTCTAACTTGGAAACCTATGAAACAAATTTACTAAAAAATAGTACTTTATTTTACGATATCTCCCTAGATGACCTAAATTTTTGGAGAAGTCAAGGATTGACCAATGGTCGCTACTTACCGCCTCTGATTGAGTTTCATGAAGAGAATAGGGAAGCAATATCCAGAGATAAACTAAGCACCAATCCTGTCTATGATATCGTTTTTTTGGGTAACCTCTTTTCGGACAACAATGTAGCGGGAATAATCTGGTTTATTACCCAAGTTATGCCGATGATACGTTTGGCGTTACCAACATTTACTGTTTTAATAGCGGGTTCAAATCCTGTCCAGCACGTTAGGCAGCTATGTGAGGAAACTGCAGAAGTTGATCTGAAAATAAATCCAGTGTCTTCTACAGAAGTATACAAGTCCGGGCGCGTTCTCATTAATCCAGTTTCAGCTGGGAGTGGCGTTAGTATAAAGTCCCTAGAAATGCTGGTTTCTGGTAGACCGATTGTTTCTACACCACAGGGAATAGCAGGTCTACCAGAAGAGGTTCATCACTACTTTGAAATTGCTGTAGATAAGTCATCCTTTGCAGAAGCAATTATCAGATTTTTGTCCCATCCTTTTAGGGATAATGTTAATCCAGGTGTGCTTGAGGACTTATTTGGTTATAAAGCAATAGAAGGCGTTATTTCGGAACTAGATTGTCTGGTTTCACTTTCAAAGTCTAACCAGTTAGCTCAAGCTAAATCTTGATCTAGCAGTTCTCAATTGGGTGAGGTACGAAGCCCTTGGGTTTAATTGGACTATGGACTAGGAAGTAGGGGTTAGAAAAATTTACTTTACCTCATAACTATGAGAAACACTATATCGCTAAAAATTGATAGTTTTTCTACTATTTTAGTGTTTAGTGGTGATTAAATTTTAGTTAGCCTTTTAGTTAGCCTTTTAGTTAGCAGACTTGAGCAGTATTTCGAGGTTTATATAAAAAAACACCACTAAACCTCTGATTGCTTGAGTAAAAATCAAAATATTAACTGTCAATTCAGTAAAAGATAAATGAGGAAACAACGTTTAATTACTAATACCAGCTACTATCTTACCTCGTGGTTTTTGAATCACTGGCAAGTTGGTAAACGCCCAATTTTGATTTTAGGTCATGGTCGCAGCGGTACAAGTTGGGTCGGGAAAACATTGTCCACCGCAAATCGTGCTATATACTACTACGAGCCATGTAATCCAGAGATTACTGGAAAAGGTAACATGGAAACATGGTTCCGATATACACGACCTGGTGAGCGAGATGACTTGCTTGAAAATGCTTTTGATAATGTCTTCAAAGGTCTACCTTTTGGAGGCGCTTGGTACCGAGGTTTCTGGGCTAGAGCACTGCCTAATTATCAAATTATCGTGAAAGATGTAGCATCTCTGATGTCCATCGAGTGGGTTTTCAAGCGCTACAATCCAAAACTATTGGTAATTGTTCGACATCCTTGCCCCACCGTATTATCAGAAATTAACAAAGAAACTCCTGCTGAGCTTTCCCGAGATACTCTATTAGATCAATCTAGCTTATTTGAAGATCATCTCGAACCCTACCGCTCAGTGATAGAGCAAGCAAAAACGCCCATAGAAATCTTTGCAGCTATCTGGGCAGCAAGACATCGTGTTGTAGCCGATGCATTGTCTCGAAATCCTGAATGGTTATTGGTCTTTTATGAGGACTTATGCTTAGACCCTATTGGTAAGTTCAAAGAGCTATTTGAGAAGTTTGAATTGCCATGGAATAGGCGGGTAGAAAACCATGTACTCCAGAGTTCAACTAACAATATACCTGGTCGTTATTCCAAGGTACGTATAAGCACCCAACAAATAAATAAATGGAAACAAACGATGACCCAATCTGAAGTCGATGTTGTGCGTAATTATGTTAAAATATTCGATATACCATTTTATCAGTCTGATCAATTCTGGTCACTATAAACCTGAGATCGTTTAGGTTTTTTTAAAGCTATGAAGTAGTTGGCGGTAGACACCTTGACTGGTACTGGATTTCAAGGTTTACGTAGTAGGTTGCAAGTAACGGCAGCTCTAAAGTTAACCAAAGCTCAATGGAGTAGGTGCAATATGAAAATTCTTGCCCAACCAGCCTTTAAAGATCGTGACAAAAACCCTTATACGTGGCTAGTTTACACCCACCTGGCTACTTTGGGGGTTGATGTCCATGAGTTTTCTCCTAAAAAATTGCTGATAAATGATTATTCTATCTGGCATCGGCACTGGCCAGAACGAAACTTAAATGAACCTAACTTCTTCAGAGCGATCGCAAAAACGTTAGCTCTATTCTTCTTGATGATTTTGGCTCGCTGGCGGGGTACAAAAATTGTCTGGACAGTACACAACTTAGCCTCTCATGAACAGCTTTACCCGCAACTAGAGGCTTGGTTTTGGAAAGCCTTTACAAGGCAGTTGGATGGTTACATTAACCTTAGCAAAACTGGGATGAAATCTGCCCAAGAGCGCTTCCCTCAGTTAAAGAATATTCCTGGTTTTGTAGTACCCCATGGTCACTACCGAGGGCAGTATTCTAATCAAGTCAGTTCTCAAGAAGCTCGCCATTACCTAGGAATTCCAACTTCGGCGAAAGTATTGCTTTTGTTTGGTAAAATTAGACCTTACAAAAATGCTCCTAAATTGATGCGAGTTTTCCGACAGTTTTTTGACCCAGAAGCCATACTCTACATTGTGGGTAGTCCAGAATTTCCTGAATTAGCAGCAGAAATTGAAAGGGAATCCGCCTTAGATAAACGAGTCCGAATTAACCTAAATTTCATACCCCAAGACCATATGCAATGGTACTTTAGTGCTGCTGACTTAGTTATTTTGCCGTACCGCGAGATTTTAAACTCTGGTAGTGCTTTCTTAGCCCTCTCTTTTAACCTACCCATATTAGTTCCTAAAATTGGCGCTCTCCCTGAAGTTCAAGACCAAGTTGGTGAAGAATGGGTCTATACCTATACAGGAGAAATTACTGATTATGACATTGAAAACGCTTTAGATTGGGCGTTAAACACTCCCCGTCCAGAACAAGCTCCCCTAGACGCTTTTGATTGGCAAGAACTAGCCAATCAAACGATTAATGCCTACAATGAAATTGCCAACTACTCCATAAAAAGAATGAATAAATCGTAATAGCTGAACTATAATTATCAATTTCATTGATGCCTGAAAAATTCCTGTGCTATCTCACTAGATCAATTAGTTTTTTGGGGTTAAAAAAATCGGTTTAAAACCGTAAGCATGAGCTTAAAGCACCTCAAGTAGCGTGTGCGTAGCGCATATGCTTACGGTAAGCTTATCATGTTTATTGGTCTTATTGAGATAACTAAACCGATATTTTTTTACCATAAATTCCGGCATTTTTTACAAAATAAGCTTTTTAGGCTATTTTGTCACCCCCTCAGCGATAAATCACTGAAATAATGAAAGCTAGGCATATTAGGTGATGATTCCTAGGAGTAAAAACAAGTTAATGATTGGACGACGTGAATTATTACTGGGTTTAGGTAGCTTAGCCAGTGTCGGCCCTCTGACAAGGTGTAAATCTATCAGACAAAGTAACTCAATTCAAGCTATTGATGACCCGAAGCGAGACTTTGCAGTAGCTCAAGGAGCTTCTTTAAAAGAGCGTGCAGCAGCAAAAGGATTAATTTATGGAGCCGAGAGTCGATTCCCAGACCTATCCTCAAACCCAGCCTTAGGTACCCGTTTTGCTCAAGAGTGTGCCATGCTGGTTCCCGGATGGGGACTCAAGTGGTTTGTTTCTACTCCTTCTTCCCCTCCCCTGTGCCCTCACCCCCATCAGTTTGACTTTACGGCTGGGGATTGGATGGCAGACTTTGCCAAGACTCATGGATTGCTGTTTCGGGGACATACCCTAATTTGGCACATCTCGTTACCCCCTTGGTTTGAGGAGACAGTAAACCGCCAAAATGCTGAACAGTTCTTGGTTAGACATATAAAGACAGTGGCTGGGCGTTATGTTGGACAAATGCACTCCTGGGATGTGGTGAATGAAGCGATCGCTACCTTCCAAGGACGGGCAGATGGTTTACGCAAAACGCCATGGTTAAAATTTTTAGGTCCGAAATACATTGACCTAGCCTTTCGCATTGCAGCTGTTGCTGACCCCAAGGCAATGTTACTCTACAACGAGTATGGACTGAGTTATGATTCGAGTGATGAGCAAGCCAAGCGTAGGGCTGTATTGAAGCTACTAGAGGGGTTGAAGTCTCAGGGAACCCCCTGTCATGCCCTGGGAATCCAGGCTCACTTGCGAGGGAATAAACGGATTAACCCCCACAGCCTGCGGAAGTTTCTCCGAGATGTGGCGAGTATGGGTTTTAAAATCTTGATTACTGAACTAGATGTCAGAGATGACAAGTTACCAAAGGATGTGACTGTACGCGATCGCATGGTGGCTCAAGCTTATGAAGATTATCTGTCTGTTGTGCTTGATGAGCCAGCCGTGATTGCAGTAGTGACCTGGGGATTTAGCGATCGCTACACATACTTAAGTAGCTTCCATCCCCGGTCAGATGGTGCCCCAGTGCGACCTCTACCTCTCGATGCAGATTTCCAGCCCAAGTTAGCCTGGAATGCGATCGCTCGTGCTTTTGATAATGCTCCTAAGCGTTGAATCATTAGACCTTTGGGGAAATTAACTTTCAGCTGAGATATCAATTGGGTTAATGGTTCATTTTCACGCCTATGTAGCCTCACGTTCAGACCCCTTAAAAATGGGATAATATAGGATATATCGGTATCAATTAGACATCCTATGGATCTCACTCCCATAGAAGCCCAAGATAGATATGGCTATAACTCAAAGACTTTATCTAGATGGGCAGACGCAGGCAAGATTGAATGTATTAGGTCTCCCGGCGGGCACCGACGCTATTTGGCCAGTTCCATTGAGCGCTTAGTAGACGGAGAGGATTCACGTTCCGTTATTCTCTATGCCCGAGTGTCTACCAGGTCTCAGTCGGATGATCTTGCGTCTCAGGTTGAGTACTTGGGGCAGTGTTATCCAGAGTGTCGGTGCTACTCAGAGTACGGTTCTGGATTAAATTTCAAGAGACGTAAGTTCATCCAGTTAATGGAAAAGGTTGCTGGTTCACAGATAAAGACCATAGTCGTTGCTCACAAAGATCGACTATGCCGATTTGGTTTTGATTTCGTGGAGTGGTTTTGTTCCCTGCACAAATGCCAAATCATAGTATTGAATCACACCTATAAGTCTCCTCAACAGGAACTGATCGATGATTTTATGTCCATAATGCATTGCTTCAGCTCTAAGCTCTACTTCCTTCGTCGGTACGAAAAAGAAATAAAAAATACCGTCAAAGAAGTAGACAGATTAGACAAATTAGGATAAAATAGACGTAAGACGACAAAGACCTAACGATGCCAAAGCAGTCAACAACAAACAAGAAAATATCGACTCAAATTGTCCCCGTAGTGGGGATGACCAAGTCGGTTGAAAATGAGTTGCTAGCGACTATGAAAAACCTTGGGATTGTTAGGTCTGAATCTGATCACAAATTAGGGAGTATCAATCACTGGGGAATCGACTGGAAAAAGTCCTACCCCGAGGTCAGAACCTTCAGGACTCCTGATTCACTAGGTCTGCCTTCTAAATTGATGGAATGGACGGTCAGTGATGTGGCAAAAGCTATCACTGCTCAACAAGCGGCCTCAATTGATGCTGTTGTCAAAAAGGTTTATAAAAGGTTTCCTGGAAAAGCCAATCTAAAGGTCAGGAAAGACCAATGCCTACAACTGAAGACCTTGGCTTTCATGGACAGTCCACTGCTCCATAGGTTGGTCAGAAAGGAGTACCAAAGAGGGCATTCTTGGATCCGAAATAAAATAGTCTACCAACAAGGCGGCTACAAGTGTAAGAGAGTATCTCGAAACACCTACCAACTGGAATTAGCTGGTCTCAAGAGAGGAAAAAGGAACAAGGTACTAGTCAGATCTAACCGCAAGATCAAAGGGCAGATCCGACTAATTCACAACCAGTTGCTTCAGCGTTTTGAAGTTCATTTTCTGGTAGATCATGGAAGAGTTGACGTTCCTTTGGAGCGTCCATCTATCGGAATTGATAAGGGGTACACAGAGGCTTTCTTTGATTCGGAAGGGAAAGCTCATGGCAAAGGTCTGGGCAGGTTGGCGTCAAAGAAATCAGATCGAATATGCGCAAAAAACCGGAACCGAGGAAAACTTTGGGCACTGCACAGAAAGCTGGAAGAAATTGATCCGGCTAAGTCTGCTCGAATCCTGGAGAACAATCTTGGCAGAAAGACTGAGAACCGCCGTTACAGGAAAGACCTTGGTGAAATACTCGCCGTTATTGGCCAAGCCTCCAAGTCACTACTTGGAGGAAAAGCATTAAAAGTTTTTGCAGAAGATTTAACACAACCAATTACGAATAAGCGCCAGTCCAAGGCCATGTCTCGCAAGCTTAATAGCTGGATGATTGGACTGATGCGAGATTCCTTACAAAAATGGGCTAATTGGACTGGATCGGTTGTCACGGAAGTTCAGCCTAGCTACACGTCGCAAATTGACTCTAGGAATGGAACCCTATTAGGGAAAAGGACTGGGGACAATTTTACCGGATTTGATGGGGTCGTGTTGCAGGCTGACCACAATGCTGCCAAAAACATCCTTGCTCGGGGTACGGACTTCGAAATTTCTCGGTTCTCTTCGAGGGCTGAGGTTCAGGCAGTGTTGTTGCGTCGTACTGCGCGTTACTTGAAAGGGTTGGGACTGAGTTTAGCTAATGCAGTCGAGCTTGGATGGCTTGACTCTAAACATACTAAAACTCAGACTTTCAAGCAGCTCCTGGCCGGGATGTCAGGAACGTCTAAATAGTGAGTGGCAGGTTTAACTCCAATTACTGTATGACCACTCCTCACTTAGACAACAATAAAATGCACCTTGACCGGATTGTACGGGCTTGTCCCAATTTCTCCCGGTTTAAGAGTCTCCCTATGTATATATATAGGTTTATATATAATAGCAGTTCTCAATTGGGTGAGGTAGAAAGTCCTGGGTTAATGAGAGTCGGGAGATCGGAGTCGGGAGATCGGAGTCGGGAGATCGGATGCAGTGCGGTCTTGGGAGTCCCCCTCAAGACCGCACTGGCTCCCTTTGAACACACTGGCTCCCTTTGACCGCGCACCCGTCGCTTTACTAACGACGTTGTTTTGCTTGGTCAAAGGCTTCACAAAGTTCCTCGAAAGAACAACCCAGTATTTCAATCAGGAGCCTGACGTGCTTTAAACGTGGTTCGGCTTTGCCATTTTCCCAGTCACTAATCGTCGTAATGCTGACACCAACAGCAATGGCTAATTTCATTTGAGTCAGATTGACATGTTCCCTGAGTTTTACCAGGGTTAGAGGTTGATCTTCTTGGCTTTTCATAATAAATTGTTATTGTTCAAGAAAACTTGAACGGTTTGCTTAAATAGGGCTTGCGGATGAACTCTACATGTAGTGTTATTGTTACCCTCTAAAACCTACATGTCCTGTGTCGATGGCTAAATTGCGTAAGCCCTAATTAAAATAGGGCAGTTAACTTTGTTTTCTGCCCTTTTCTTGTTTGCCAGACAGCAGCAAGCAGTTTGGCGACCTCACATAGGGTTATTAGCTAGTTCAGTAAAATACCTTACCACTAACCATACCGTAGATAAATTTTCTGTAAAATGTTTGCACCAAACAGCTAATATTCCCCAAGCTATGCCAAGCTAGAGGCAAATCATCGCGCAATCGAAAGTAAGCCGCTTCAACACCTGCAGACTTGCCTCATCAGGGCAATCTAACCCGCAACTAATTACGGTGACATTTACCAAACCTCTCTATCGATAGGTGTAGGCTTCTCGCCAACCCCAGCCATCGCTATTTCCTTACAGAAACGCTTCCGTGTTCGGGTATAAGGCAAGCTTTACTTCTGACGGGATGCCCCACCGTCAAATTTCTGATTTTGATTGCTTTATCCACAGGAGGTTTGATTTCCACTGTCCTTAACCAGTGCATTTTCGGCTTTGGTCATCAACTTTAATAGACTTTAATTCACCATTACTTGCTCGTCTATTATAACTGATTAGACAAAAAGTGAGAAGAATTAGACAAAAAATCAGCAGAACTGTCAGGCTGCGTTCAATTTCACCCCCAAATTAGTACATATGTACTAATAACCCGGTCATCAATCCTGCCCGCTCATGATGAGGGGCTGTTTCCCTAAGTAAGCGTCCGCACATGGGTTACCCCATGGTACGAGCTTCCCAACGTCTAAGATGGGTCGCTGATGGTAGTGGAAGCTAATTTGGCTCCAAATTCAAGTGTCTCAAGGAAAACCTATAAGGAAAACCTATGTTGAATTATAGAGAAAAGCTCAATCCCTGGATCATTGTCCTTTTGCAACCCAAGCTCAGCAATATCACCGTTGGCCGATTCAGACGGCGCGGCAATGCTGAAGAACATCTACGAGTTTTAAAGCAGATGATGCCTGAGGCAAAATTTTCCATTATGTTTGATGTGGAGACTATTAGGGAGGATGTTGTTAACTAGTGGCTAAGGTAAGTCATTAGTCATTACTCATCTGTCGTAAGCATTCAGCCGTCAGCTATCAGCCGTCAGCTTATTTTATTCAAAAGCTGTTCGGTGTAGCGTGCGCTATGGGCATAAACTGTTCCGGTAGCGTGGCGAAAGGCCTTTCGCTGTTCGCGTAGCGTGCGCGTAGCGCATTAGCTGATACGCGACACGCGCTATAGCTTACCATCTGTCATCAGTAACTACAGTTACTAATGTATGTTGTTCACATTGGACTAATAGAACTCTGGTGAAAATCATGCCTCTACTCCTTGTCATGTCTGAGCTAAACGTTAATTTTCCCAGAGTTCTAATCACTAATGACTAATGACTTTTTGAGTAGGATTAGTTAACCGTTTAAGTCAAACCCCTAAAAGAAATTCGGCTGATGACGAATTAGGTTTAGAAATTCCTCACGAGTTTTTTGATCCTCTTGAAAAATCCCGACCATCGCACTGGTGGCGGTCCAAGACCCTGGTTTTTGCACACCGCGCATCACCATGCACATATGGGTAGCTTCCATAACCACAGCCACACCCTTGGGATCTAGGACAGCTTGAATGGCTTCGGCAATCTGGCGAGTCAGCCGTTCCTGGACTTGCAGTCGCCGTGCATACATCTCGACCACACGGGCTATTTTACTCAGTCCTACCACTTTTTGGTTAGGGATATAGGCGACGTGAGCCTTACCCATAAATGGCAACATGTGGTGTTCACAGAGGCTAAAGAAATTGATATCCCGGACGAGTACCATTTCATTGTGACCTTCGTCAAAAATTGCCCCGTTGACTATTGCCTCTAAAGACTGGTTGTAACCACCAGTCAAGAATCGCATTGCCTCGACTACCCGCTTAGGGGTTTTGAGCAGTCCCTCTCGTTGCGGGTCTTCACCAACACCCAATAATATAGTGCTTACAGCGTTGATCATCTCCTGGTTCAGTTCTTCCAAAGGAGGTTGTAAATTGGGCTGGTGACCATTCTGGGTATTGCGGTCAGGACGGGTCTCTAGCTGATTGTTCTCATTACCATTGATACTTTTAGCAGTTGAAACAGATTCAACACGCTTGAAACCATTGGAAGAAGCAATAGTCATGATTAATCTGATTAGATTGTAAACAAAAATGAACTTGATATTGCCAGACCATAGGGACAGGTTAAATTGACACAGCAATAACCTTTCAGTTAACCAAAAGTGTGCTATTATTACCTATACCCTAAAGAATCCCGGCACTGGGCATCAGAGTCAACGACTCGATCACAGCCTGTTGTGGTAGCTGGACGGTGTGCAAAATTGACTGGGCAACAATTTCTGGGGTCAACATCCCTGACCGATTTAATTGCACCTGAACTGTATCTGCATCCCATAAAGGGGTATTGACTGCACCTGGACAAATGCTTACTACCCGGATACCATGGCGGCTTTCCTCCGCTGCTAGAGTCTTGGACAGGGCAATCATACCTGCCTTACTAACGCTGTAAGCCCCCCATTCCGGCAAGGGTTGCTTAGCAGCAATTGATGCCACGTTAATGATCGTGCCTTGGTGCTGGGCACGCATAGCAGGCAGAACCCCCTGGATGCACTGAAACACACTGGTCAGATTAAGGTCAATTAAGCGCTGCCAATCTGATAGCGGTGTCTCACTGAGATATCTAGTGTAAGCCATTCCCGCATTATTGACGAGAATAGTGATCGGAGCAAAATCTGTTGTGATTTCTTCTATCCAAGATCTAACCTGCTCCAGCTCAGCTAAATCAAATGGATAAACCTTAGCTTCCACCCCAGCCGCCCTAGCAGCAGCAGCAACCATCTCTAAGTTCTTCCGGGAACGGCTGACTAAGGCTACATCGATTCCTGCCTTAGCAAAGGCTAAAGCTGTTTCCTTGCCAATACCACTACTCGCCCCAGTAATTATGGCGCGTCGCTCCACAGTCGTCGATGTCATCAAATTTTACAAGATTTTGTTACAAATGCTTCTCTACGGTCTGGATAAAACTCAGGATTGCTCCGAAGCAAATGCCCACATAAGGCAGGTATTTGGTTTAAATCTGCTAGCTTTAAATTCGCTAGGTCAGCTACCAGGTCACCAGAGGTTGACCCAGTCGAATTAAGCTTAGGTTTAGTGAGTTGGTTAGGCACCGAGATTATAGACACGCCCTTAGGGCAGTTAATCTCCAAAGGCACAGCTAGGTTTTCGGTGTGTCCGAAATTGTTTAGCAAACTGACTAACTACCTTAGAATATTGTGAACATTTGTTAATTGTATCATCATCGGCAAACTATTGAGCTACCAAGTGGGCTGTCAATAATAAACTTTGACGATAGAAAAATCGGGATAGGGTAATTGGTAATTGGGCTACCAAGGTAAACATCGGAGAAAATGGCAAGCATGATTAGCTCAATGCCCCAGAGGATGAGCCCCTTGCTATATATAGCTATATCACTTGTCACGCCTTAAGTTGGTAGCTGTAATTGCTAACGAACCTAACTATACTTGAGATCATCAACAGTTGAGCAGCAACGCCTTGGCCACTTGGCAGATATACATCTGGCCCCTTTACCTGTTCACTCCTTCAAGACTAACTTTCTACAAAAATACCCATATTTCGGAACTTCTGATAGCGCAAATCCCGGCGCTGTTGAGCCGTTAATTGAGTTAGTTCTGCCAGGTTTTCCAAGAGGGCATCTTTGAGGATAGAGGCTGCTGCCAAGGGATCCCCATGAGCTCCCCCTATGGGTTCCGATAAAACTTTGTCAATAATCCCTAATTCTTTGAGGTCCCAAGCGGTAATCTTTAACGCTGCTGCTGCCTGCTGTCCTTGGCTAGCATCTTTCCAAAGGATGGCGGCACAAGCTTCTGGGCTAGCTACAGTGTAGACAGCGTTTTCAAACATCAAAACCCGATCACCAACACCAATTCCCAAAGCACCGCCGGAACCTCCTTCACCAATAACTGTACACATAATGGGGACATCCAGACGAAACATTTCTCGGAGGTTATAAGCGATCGCTTCTCCTTGTCCGAGTTCTTCCGCCTTCACACCAGCCCAAGCACCAGGGGTATCAATAAAGGTCAAAACCGGCATACCAAAGCGATTAGCGTGTTCCATCAGCCGCATCGCTTTACGGTAGCCCCCAGGGGAAGCCATCCCGAAGTTGCGAGCTACATTATCTTTAGTATCCCGACCTTTTTGATGTCCTAATATTACCACAGCACGACCCGCCAAAGAGCCAATCCCTCCTACTAGGGCTGGGTCATCATAACCACCGCGATCGCCATGCAACTCAAACCACTGATCAGTAATTGCCTGAATATAATCGAGGGTACTTGGACGCCTAGGGTGACGGGCTAGCTGTAGCCGTTGCCCTGGTGATAAACTATTGAAAATTTCCTGACGCAGTTGGATTGCTCTTGTCTCGAGTTGGCGGATTTGGTCAGAAACATCGACATTGTTTTCCTCTGCGAGTTCCCGAATTTGCTTAATTCGTTTTTCCAGCTCAACCAGTGGCTTTTCAAAGTCGAGACTAAAGGTTCTGTTTTTTGCTGGTGACATAGTTACTGGTCATTAGTCAATGGTCAGTGGGTTTCTGGGTCAGATTACAGGCCATAACTCAAGATTAGCTTACCATCAAAATGAGATGCGAATCCCACGCTTCTCTTATATCAAATCTCGTAGCATTAGAATTTTTGACAACTTGGATTTGCCTCAATTGACGCTCTCCCCATCCCACCATCTCTCCATCTCCCCATCACTGTTTACAATTGACGATGTAAACGGCAACGATATTATTAGTAGGCGTAGGGCTAATCTCGTGCAGCCTTGGCTTAATCCCCAAATCTAGACATACTGTCATTGCTATTGACCGGAAACTTTCCCAGATTGGTGAATTACTGGGGAAAATAGAGATCTGAACAAGAGGATGGGGAAGATTGGGATGTAATACCATTGAATATCCACATCATAAGAAGCTGACGGGGAATAAATACCCCGGCTCGTTTTTCCGCCCCGGTCTCTCATTTCTCTTCCCCGGTCGCCCATAGGCGGGGTTTCCACACTCCCTGGGATTTTTGATCAGGAAAATTCGTGACACTGCTATACCTTCCTTTTTTCAAGCACTTTCCAAGGAACGTCAGTCGGATTTCTTTACCTTACTAGAACGGTCGAGCCAACAAACGACCCCTTTATCTACTCGGGAACAACGTCAAATCAGAAGAGCCTTGACTGGCCAGATGACATCCCACTCGATTGAGAAAGCAGCAAAACTCGCCAATATTTTAGTGGGAATTGGGGTTTCGGATGACCTAGAGCCTTTGTTGCCCCTTCTCAAAGACCCAGAGGGAGAAAAAATTTTACAAACTGCCTATCAATTTGCTAATCTCCAAACCAGTACCCGTAACATTGTTACCGCTGCTGAACGAGCTGCTAAAGTGGTGTTTGCCCTGAAAACTTATGCCCATGATGATTCTAGTGGTAACAAAATAGAAGCAAATATTATTGAAGGGATTGAAACTATTTTAACTCTCTATTATAATCAACTAAAATACGGGGTCGAAGTGATTAGAAATTATGACTATTCCTTGCCTGCTATTCTTTGCTATTCCGACCAACTTAATCAAGTTTGGACGAACTTAATTCATAATGGCATTCAAGCTATGGATAGTAAGGGAAGCTTAACCATTGATG
Source organism: Moorena producens 3L (assembly GCF_000211815.1). Lineage (GTDB taxonomy): Bacteria > Cyanobacteriota > Cyanobacteriia > Cyanobacteriales > Coleofasciculaceae > Moorena > Moorena producens. The sequence goes on along the minus strand of NZ_GL890825.1, from coordinate 319,315 downwards.
TTAGAAAGGAGGATGATCAGATAAAAGTCAGTTTCACTGATAGTGGTAAAGGAATTCCCCCGGAGGTTATACCAAAAATATTTCAGCCTTTTTTTACCACTAAACCCCCTGGAGAAGGGAGTGGTTTGGGGCTAGATATTGTTAAAAAGATTGTGGATAAACATCAGGGTCAGATTTTGGTGGAGTCTGTGCCAGGAAAGACGACTTTTACAGTAATGTTGCCGATCGAGCTACTCTCAGAGTAATATCCTAAATTCTATAGGGCATCCCTTTAACTATTAATCTATAATCCTGAAAAATTCCTTATAATTATATAGTTATCAATAAAGATTATCGCGTTTATCGCACTTATGAGGTACATTCAATTTTATTACCGCTACTCCCTACTCCCTACTCCCTACTCCCTACTCCCTACTCCCTACTCCCTACTCCCTACTCCCTACTCCCTACTCCCTACTCCCTACTCCCTACTCCCTACTCCCTACTCCCTAAAACCGAAGACTTTGTAGCTCACCCAATTGATAACTGCTATAGTAGGTAATACTTCAAACAACGGCTATCTTCACCCAACTATTTTCAAATAAAGCGTTTCGCTCAAATTTCGGATGAATCCGAACAATATAAATAGACTTCTGCTCACTAGCAGATGTTCTATGTTCCCCTTCAGTAATTTTGTACCAATCTAGCGGAAAGCATTCACGGCTGTACAAGCTGTAGTAAAGATCATGGCTTGTTAACAAGGATGGTGCTAGTTTAAATTGAATCGATTCTCCCTTTTTCAAGGCACCATAGTAAAATTTGGTTTCTGGATTCGGTACAGGTAAGAATACTTTTTTAACAAATGCCTGGGGTAACCATTGCTTAAAGTGCAACAGGTTGAAGACATAATAATTTAACCAGACATGAAGCCAATTTTTTCGTTTAATTAGGTCACGGTAAAAGCTGTTGATATCAGTAGGGGCGTGAATTTGCTTGGCATCTACGACTTTAACACCATCTGCTTTAACAGTAGGTTGCTCTACTGTCTCTGACCAGTGATAATACCGCAAACCTAATAAGTATTTACCTGGTTTTAAGATCACGGATTCCCATTGGTTTTCTCCGGATACGGTCAGGGAGCTGATATTAGTGATGGTTTCAAAATCTGGTAGACTGTAAACTACTAATGTCCAGGATTGGGCTGATTGTTTAGCTGCACTGGCATCAAAGCTAATTAGCTCTTTGACCTGAATCGGTCCAACTAGAGAAATAATAGCGTGAAGATTCCAACGAGCTCGACTCATTGCCCAAATTAATTTGATGGGCTTTTTTAAAAACTCGGCTGATACGAGTTGCCACTGGAGATTTTTAGTGTTTTTTTTGGAGGTAAAGTATCCTCCGATGGTTTGCATCACAAATCTTAGGATGCGGGAAAATATGAAAGAGAGTATGGATAAGGGTATTTCCCAGAAAAGCTCTAAATTAGTCATTTGTTAGTATAGCGGAGGGAGCAGGGAGCAGGGAAGAGGCAATAGGCAAGAGGCAATAGGCAATAGGCAAGAGGCAAGAGGCAATAGGGAAAAAATAATGTGTACCTCATAGCTATGAAAAATGCTATAGTTGGTAATGGATATTGTTAAATTTAGCTGTTACCTTTTACCTGTTACTTGTTACCTTTTCAATTTTTAATTTTTCAGGTTTAATCGCTTTTCGGCGATAATTGCAACTATAGCATCTGGTGCATCGACATGGAGGTTATGTCCTCCTGATAGTTTGACTGTTTTAGCGTGAGGTATTGCAGCTTGTTGTAAGGCTAGGTCTTCGGGTCGGTTAAAGTTGCTATTATTGCCATAAACTAAGGTAGTGGGAGCTTTAATTTGACTCAGTAGCTGTGTGTATTTATCCCGATTAAAACCTGTTCCACTTAAACCAATTCCCGTACGAATTTGCAGTCTTGGATCCCAGCGCCAACGTACACCACCATCAAAAGGTTCGGTAAGTCGCTGAGCATGTTTTAAAGCTAATTCTTCAGAGAGGTTGGGGGTTAAGCGGCGCAGACGATTAGCAGCAGCTTCGATATCCGCAAAGACCTGGTGTTGGGGTGGGGATGCTAGATAATCTAAGTGGGTTGCTATATTTTGAGCGGTTTGATCGTCCTTCTGTTCTCCTGGTAGCACGGGCTCCAGCAATAGTAAGGATTTGACCTTTTCCGGTCTGACACTGGCAAAGGTGGCAGCAACTACAGCCCCCATGGAATGACCGACTAGAATAAATGGCTGGTCTGTCAGTGCCTTTGCGTTCGGCTCTGCCGTGCCAAAGGCGATCGCATCCAAATCCCCTAAGTAGTCAATTAATTGATAAGACCCTCCCATACCTACATGCTGGGAAAGTCCATGGCCTCGCTGGTCAGGTGCAACGACTCGATATCCCATACTTGCTAAGGGACGGGCAATTTCTTCCCAAGCCGCTCCATGTTCTAACACACCATGGACACATAGGATTAATTCTCCATCCGCCGGACCCCAACTACACAGACAAAGCTGTAAACCCCGCACGTCTAGATAAGACTCTTGCATCGGTTCAAGTTCTTCGCGTAGCGTGGCCTTTTGGCCAAGGTTAGGAGGTTGAAGGTTAGAAGGTTGAAGGTTAGAAGGTTGAAGGTTAGAAGGTTGAAGGTTAGAAGGTTGTTCGCCCTTCGGGTTCGAGTCGGGTAGGTTGGCTGGTTGGGCTGAAGGTTCAACCAGTAACGGCAATTGATAATCTAACCGTGTCGCCACCTCTTCCGCAAATTTCCCCAAAGGCCGGGGCAACTGGATTTGCCGCCAAACTTCTCCCAAAGTCGAATCAATTTGGTTATGGTTGCGGAAATTGGGGTCATCTACCGGTAGGGATTGGGGATGAACGCCATCGGTCATCCGCTGACCTTGATAGGGTTCTAAAACCGCCTCATCAAAAGGAATACCCAGAAACTCACACAACTTTGCCATCACCAAAGCAGGTTGCTTGACTAGTTCCTCGTAATACACTAAATGATGATTAGATGGTGCAATTTCCTCGAAGAAGTCTAGGATATTACGGTTACAGGTTGTCCAAACTTGCTCTGCTAGCCAATAAGGGTCCACCTCATCAAAACCAAGGATTTTATCCATCCGATTTTTCACGAACGAATCAATTACAGCATAGGGATGACGTACCAGATGAATATACTTCGCTTCTTCAAATAAATCTTCCGCGTGCCTTAGGGTTTCCAGACTGCCAGCATAGGTAGGAGACTTATCCACAAGAGTACGTTTACCCGTTAGTTCCTGTAACCTGCCATAAACCTTCTGAATTGACCAATCTTGCTCCGTTATCTCCTCTACCAGTGTTGTACTTGCTTCGGCATCTAGGTTCATGATTTCCATGAAAGCTCGCGCTAACCCTTCTCCTAAGTGAGTTGAACCTAGGGATTGATTGCGCTCAGCCATAGTGTCAAAGGGCAATAGGTGTAATTCTGGTGGACAGAATAAATCCCGATGACCAGCTAGCATCACCCGCAGTAACGTAGAGCCTGACCGAGGGCTACAGAGCAAAAACACCATGCTCCGATTGCGCTGGCTGGGTTTGGTAAAATTGCGTTCGCTATTGTTATTCCATGCCCAAGGATTAGCCCAATTCTTAATATCTGAGAGACTAGTAGTGGTCAATGAGGTTTGGGTTGGCTGGGGCTGATGAAGCCGTTCCATCTCCAAAGCCAAGTACTCAGCTAGAGCCGTAATCGTTGGTCGCTCATAAAACTCCCTAGGATAAAGAGTTATCTTCAGGTCTTTCTTACAAGAATTGAGTACCTCTACAATCATTAAGGAATCAGCACCCAAATCCATCAGGTTGCTCGACCCTGAGATTTCCCGACTTATCCCTAAAGCCTTAGCAATCTGTTGCTTAAGGTAATCTTTTAATAACTCTTCCCGTTGGGTTGTTGTACTGGCGAGCAGTTGATCAAAAATCCCAGAATTGTCGTTTTCCCCATCCCCCTGAGGCGGTAGTGTTTCTGTTGTGATTACCTCTGATAGGAATAACGGTAACTCTATCGGTAGTCGTTCTTTTAACTTTGACCACTCCACCGGTAATACCCCCACCTGAGCCCCATCTTGTGCCAGAAGAAGTTGTTCGAGTATCTGTAATCCCTGTGGTGCTTGAATTGGCTCGATTCCCAGCATTGCCATCCGTTTACCGACGCCAGCGGCTAAACCCATCTCAGCCCAAGGTCCCCAATTAATACTTAAAGCTGGGCTACCTTGGCCTTGTCGATAATGGCTTAGGCTATCTAAAAATCCGTTAGCTGCGGAATAGTTTCCTTGACCAGGGGTACCTAGGATAGAAGTAGCCGAAGAAAATAGTACAAATAAGTCTAGGGCTATATCCTGAGTCAACCTGTGTAAATTCCAGGCTCCCTCAACCTTCGGTTTCATCACCTTGGCAAATTTTGCCCAATCTTGATGCAGCAGCACCCCATCCTCTAGGACCCCTGCACCATGGATAATTCCTTTGAGGGGGGGTAGGGAAACCTGAATTCTGTTGAGACAGTCCCTAACTTGTGCTTCCTGGGATACATCCACCTGCTCCAGGACTACCATCACACCTTGTTCTTCTAATTTCTTTATTATTTCTGACGCCCTAGGATTTGGTTGGCTTCGTCCTACCAGTACTAAATACCTTGCGCCCTTGCCTACCATCCATTCAGCTACCTTTAACCCCAGTGACCCCAAACCACCAGTAATTAAATAGGTGCTATCTGGTTTTAGCTGCAATGGTGAGCTAGCAAGTTGGGACTGTTGCTGTTGATGAATCAGTCGAGGCACATAGGTTTGTCCATCCCTCAAAACCAATTGGTTTTCTCCCTCTGGCCGTAATATCTGCTTGAGCACCATTAATGATTGCTCTTGGTAGTGCTGCTCAGTGCTCAGTGCTGAGTCTTGGCTTGGTTCTAGGTCTATTATCCCTCCCCAGAGTTCCGGATGTTCTTGGGCAATAACAGCACCTAAACCCCATAGGGGAGACTGGGCAATCCGTAAGGATTTTTTTGTCTTACCTGCCGGTTGGGTGCCCTCGGTAACTAACCACAGACGGGGGGATTGAGCTAATTCTGCTTTCACCAAAGCTTGCAGCAGATGCAAGACACTACCACAACCGTTTTCTAAGGTTACATCTAGGGGAAATGTTTGGAATCCGTCCAGTGCGGGAGTATCTAAACTCCACATATGAACCACAATCACAGATGTTGCTGTTAGGGATTCGACTTCTTGAGCTAACAGACGCTGAAACTGTTGCGGTTGCGCTGGGTTAATTTGGTAATGGTTTGCTTGTAATTGTTCATAGCTTGAACCACGGGAAATTAGCAAAACCTTTTGGCATTTTGCTTCCAGCTGTTGAATTAATGTTTCTCCAAATGTTTCTCCAAAGCCGCCTTGATCAGCAAAAATCAACCAAGTTGTACTAGATGTAGATATATCAGTAGATACATCAGATGAATCTACATCCTTAGGTCGCCATGCTATCTCATACAACCAATCCCCATAGGAGGGAGTGGATAGTTGGCCATAGGAAATCGGGGATAATGGTTTTACTGAAGTGGTATCTAGCCAATACCGTTGCCGTTCAAAAGGATAAGTGGGTAGGGAAACTAGACGACCGGGGTTATGCTGATGGAATCTTCCCCAGTCTACTGATGCGCCATGTTTATATAGGCTTGCCAAACTTTCCAGCATTTGCTGACTATCTGGTTTTCCTGGGCGCAAACTTGGTATAGCTGTGAGCTTTCCTTTCGGTAAGCAGGCTTTGCCCATTCCCAATAGGCTAGGCTTCGGTCCTACTTCCACACACAGATGATAACCCTGTTGATACAGGGTTTCCATGCTCTGGTAAAATTTAACGGACCCACGGACATGGTCACACCAATACTCGGTCGTAGCGATCGCGGCAGTAGCTAATTTTCCAGTTAGATTCGAGATTATCTCTATTTGCGGGGGATGTAAGGATATTTCCGATAATACCTGGGCAAAATCTGCCACCATTGGTTGCATGAGGGCAGAATGGAAGGCATGAGAGACTGGCAACTTTAGTGATTTGACCTTTTGAGAGCGTAGTCGGGCTATCACGGTTTGAACCGCCTCACTTTCCCCAGAAATCACAATATTTTCCGGACCGTTAATGGCAGCGATTGAGACTTTGTCGGATAGGGCTTGAATTGCCTCAGTTACCTGCTGCTCATTGGTCAACACCACCGCCATCTCACCACCTTCTGGCAACTGTTGCATCAAACGCGCTCTTTGGGCAATCAGCTTTAGCCCATCTTCTAAGCTAAAGACTCCTGCTACAGTTGCTGCCACATATTCCCCAACACTATGACCCATAACCACGGTTGGTTCGATGCCCCAAGACCGCCATAACTGAGCCAGGGAGTATTCTAGAGCAAATAATGCTGGTTGGGTGTAGGCCGTTTGATTTAATGTTGAGTTGTCACTGTTGTCGCTGAAGATTTCCGCATACAGCACATCCAGTAACGGCTGTTCTAAATAGGATTGCAGAATTTCGGCGCATTGGTCGAGATAGCCAGCAAATATTGGTTGGGTTTCGTAGAGTTGCCGTCCCATACCACTATACTGAGAGCCTTGACCGGTAAAGAGGAAAACGATTTCGGGGGGAGTAGGGCTATTTTGTGCTATTTTATCCGAAATCGTTTCGCTTTGTGTCAACTTGGTCAGTTGTTGCTGCAACTGGTCAGTGGATTGGACTAGGAGGGCTAGACGATAGTTAAAATGCGATCGCCCTTTATTGCTGGTCAAACAAATATCTGCCAGTGTGCTTGATGGCTCAGATGCTATGAAGTCTATGTATCGCTTTCCTAGGGCTTGCAGGGCGGTTGCCGTTTTGGCAGACAAGGTAAATAGATGATAGTTTTGCTCTTGATCGTTTTGATCTTGAGATTTTTTTTCTTTATCATTACTTGTCGCTTTTGTCAAGTCTGGCGCTCCTTGTAGCACCACATGAGCATTGGTTCCTCCAAAACCGAAAGAACTTACACCAGCAAATGGCGGAATAACATCCCATGGCCAAGGCTCCCACTGCTGCTGTACTCGCAGGGGCAGTTCATCAAAGGGAATATGGGGATTTGGCTCCTGGAAATGGAGGCTTGGTAAAAGTTCTTGGTGCTTGAGGGATAGGGCGACTTTGATCAAACTAGCAATACCAGCAGCTGCTTCTAGATGACCGATATTAGATTTGACCGAGCCAATAGCAACAGGCTTGTTGGTAGGGTGCGTTAATAACGCACCGGATAACGCACCGGATAACGCACCGTAGTTATCAGAGTTGTTATCAGAGTTGTTATCAGAGTTGTTATCAGAGTTATGTTCCAAAAGAACCGCTTCGCGATCGGCGAAGCCGCGCCAAAGGCGATCGCGTTTTAGGACATTTCCCAAGGCCATCGCTTCAATCGGGTCTCCCAGTAGGGTTCCGGTTCCATGGGTTTCTACATACTGCACATCTGACGGTGAAATGCCCGCTTGCTGGTAGGCCGAGACTAGAACAGCTTCCTGAGCATCTCTACTAGGAGCCGTTAGCCCATTAGTGCGCCCATCTTGGTTAACCGCACTGCCTCGAATCACAGCATAAATTGGATCTTTATCGATCAGGGCTTTGGATAGGGGCTTTACTACTATCACCCCAGCCCCCTCGCCCCTGACAAAGCCATTGGCACGGGAATCAAATGCCTTACAGCGACCATCAGGAGATAAAGCCGTTAACTTACTCAACCCAACCGTCACCACTGGGGTTAGCATCAAATTCACTCCCCCTGCTAGGGCTAGGGTTGACTCACCATTCCATATACTCTGACAAGCCAAATGAATTGCCACTAGGGATGAGGAGCAAGCGGTATCAACCGTTAGACTTGGCCCTTTTAAATTCAGTAGGTAGGAAATGCGATTAGCTGCCATAGTGGAAGCTACACCAGTATTGGTATAGGTATCCACCACCTCTGGACTTTGGAGGAGCAGCTGACCATAATCATTAGTGGAAATGCCAACAAAGACCCCCGTTTGGCTTCCACTGATTTGGCTAGGCACTTGGCCTGCATCCTCTAGTGCTTCCCAAATTACTTCCAACAGTAGTCGCTGCTGGGGGTCGATATAGGTAGCTTCCCGAGGAGCAATGCCAAAGAATTCTGGATCAAATTGATCAACATGCCCTAGGAAACCACCATAACGGCAATACATTTTGCCTGGTGCGGTGGGATCCCCGTCGTAAAATTTCTGGATATCCCAACGGTCTGGTGGCACTTCAGTAATAGCATCCACACCATTTTTGAGCAGTTGCCAGAAGGAGTTTGGGGAAGAGGCACCTGGAAAGCGGCAGCCAATCCCGATAATAGCAATAGGTTCTTTTAACCCTTTCCTCTTTTGCAGCTGCAACTCAAGAAGGGCGCGTTTTTCGGGGGAGAGATTGGCAATCCGCTTAGCAATATCATCCACTGGCAACATAGATCGAAACATAGATCTAGGAACTATTTGATGGGTTTTCCCAGAATTTCTTGGATTTGTGCTTCTGAAAGCATTTCCAACTCAGCTAAGAGTTGGTCTACCTCTTGATCACCACTGGAGGAAATCGATTGAACCGTCACCGGTGAACGATAAAAGGGTGTCGAGGTGAACCGATCCAGATTCTGGAACTGTGCCTCCCATAATTGTTGCATCTCACTACCTGCACTCGACACTCTCGGTTCGATTTTTCTTGGGCTGTCCCCCTGGTTTGAGTTGCTTTGTTGACTTACTGTGGCCAGATATTGGCCAAGGGACTCGATATTGGGATAATCATAAGCCAGTGTAGGAGACAGAGGCACCCCTAACCATTCTTCGAGATCATTAGCTAGTTCGACTGCTGTTACTGAATCTAGACCATAATCAGCAAAAGACTTGCTGATGTTAATAGACCTGGCAGGAAGTTTTGTTTCTCGCGCTAGCCAATCTACTATCCACTTTTGAAGTGTATGGCGGGTTTGCTGAAGGCCGATAGTATTAGTAGTGGGTTCTTTTTCTGGTTTGGTTGGGGCAATGGTTGGCTGCTGCGCCAAGCTCGATTGCCCTACAACTGTCAAGCTATTGTTTAGAAATCCAGCTCGACAAGCATGGCGCTGTACTTTGCCACTGGATGTCTTGGGAATACTATTGGTCTTGAGCAATAACACAGCATAGACTTGAAGCTGGTATTCTTGGGAGATGGCACTGCGGATGGCTTCAACCACTTGATCTACATCTAGTTTCCGCAGGTAATTCCTGGAGACTTCTTGGACAATAACCAATTGCTCAGCCTGTTCCACTTCCACAGAAAAAGCTGCGCCATAGGCAGGGCGAAGAGCCGGATCACTTTTTTCTACGGTCAATTCTATGTCTTGGGGATAATGGTTGCGACCCCGGATAATAATTAAATCCTTGAGACGACCTGTTACAAACAACTCACCATCCTGGATAAATCCTAAGTCACCAGTGCGCAGCCATGGTCCTGAACCGGTATCAGCTAGATAGGCATTAAAGGTTTTTTCCGTCACCTCTGGTTGATTCCAATAGCCTTGAGCAACGCTTGGCCCTTTTACCCAAATCTCTCCGACAGCACCGGCTTCGACTTGGGTGAGGGATTGGGGGTGTGCGATCGCAATTTTTTCATTTAACCAAGTCCGCCCACACCCGACCAGGATTCGAGTCGGCACATTACCATTAGACTGACCATTAGACTGATTGAGACGATTTTCTGGCACGGGAACCACTCGATTTTGTTCAAGAGCTTCCCCTTCAAATTCCCTTACCACTGGAGGTTGGTCTTTCAAGCCCCCAGTGACTAATAATGTGGTTTCTGCCATGCCATAACAGGGGTAAAATGCTTCCCGACGGAAGCCACAAGGGGCAAATTTTTGAGCAAATCGCTCTAATGTCGAGGCTCGAACCGGCTCTGCACCAGTAAAGGCCGTTTGCCAACTGCTCAGGTCTAGGGTTTCTAATTGCTTAGGGGTAATTTTCTGCACACACAGCTCATAGGCAAAATTCGGAGCACCACTGGTAGTCACCTGATATTTTGAAATTGCTTTTAGCCAGCGGTAAGGCTTGCGGAGGAAATCTACTGGAGCCATCAGGATGATGGGAAGACCAACATAAAGGGGTTGTAGGATGCCGCCAATCAGTCCCATATCATGGTAAGCGGGTAACCAAGATAATCCTCTGCTTTGGGGTGTATCTTGGAAACACCGATTAATCAAAGCTGAGTTGTATAACAAATTCCCGTGGCTAACCATCACTCCTTTGGGTTTACCCGTTGAGCCAGAGGTGTACTGTAGAAAAGCCAGGGTGTTGCTTGTTTGGCGCACGGGCGGTTGTGTCTTAGCGCGCGGGTCACGCGCGACGCGACCCTTAGAGTCCGGGTGCTGCCAATCGGATTCCTGGTGCGTAGGCAGATTGTCAGTAGCCAGCCACTTCAGTTGCTTGTTGGCGGAATTTTCAGCTAGCTGAGTCTCTATTTTCTCTAATAGAGGGGTAGTAGTGAGGGCAAATTTGGCCTGAGCATCTGCCACAATTGCCTCTAGCCTGGACAAATTTTGATTGGAGCGGGGGGGATAAGCAGGAACGGCTAACACTCCCGCATACAAGCAGCCGAAGAAGGCTGTGATAAACTCTAAACCGGGTGGATAGAGTAGCAACGCTCGCTCCCCTTTAGCGTTCTGGTGTAGAAGCTCGGATGCGATCGCTTGGGCGTGGTTGTCTAACTGTTTATGGGTAAGGTAGCGGTCTGGGGTTTCCCCGTTCAGTAGAAATGTATAGATTATCTGATCCGGCTGGTGTATTGCTCGGTAACGTAGCAGGTCTACTAAGGTAGAAAATTTTTGTATATTCTCGCTCATCTGATCTAAACTGTCTTTCATCCCTGCACGCCTTATTTTCACAGCCAAATCGTCGCCCATCCCCTGATCGATAGATTTCTTCAGCCTTTTTCTAGACTACAACAATCGTTTATTATCTATTAAGATGGGCATTATTGGCCAATAGCTTAATGAAATACCAATTCCCCTTAGTCATTGGAGGTAAGCATTCCGCTATCAGCATTCCGCTATCAGCATTCCGCTATCAGCATTCCGCTATCAGCATTCCGTTATCAGCATTCCGTTATCAGCATTCTGTTATCAGCATTCCGCTATCAGCATTCCGCTATCAGCATTCCGTTATCAGCATTCAGCTATCAGCATTCAGCCAAGGACTTGTGTCCACGCTACTTGATGTGATTTTGAATAAAAGAGGTAAGCTAAGGCCAAAGGCAGCGCTACGCGAACGTAAGGTCTGAGTTACGGCTGACGGCTGACAGCTGATTGCTGATAGCTTACGTTTCAGTCATGACTTTCAGGCGAATCAGCTGCTCTCCACTCTCGTCCAAAGGAACTTCAATCACGTCACCCGCTAGACGATCCATACAGGTCAGCAGCAATCGCAAGTGGGGAGTACTTGACCCGGTATCCACATACAATCGGTCTGACAGACTACCTAAACGCTTCCAGGTGGTATAGAGTTTGCCAACAGTCTTTTCTAGTGCCAAGGCTTGTTTCACTAAATCAGCAGCAGTGTTTAAACACTCAAGCCGTAGCGCTTCATCTAAAGCCAGTTCCATATCCAAGGATGTGTGATTGATAGCTTGGACTTGGGCAGATGCATCTAGATACTTGGCTAAGCAACGGGCATCTGAGGTCACGTGTTTAACTGTGTCCACATCTGGGTTAGTAGCAATTGCCTCTTGTAATGGAATCAGGTGGATTTCTGGCAGCTTTTCCATCTCTTTGACCAATGGGGCTAGGTAACTGGATGGGAGACCCCCTTCAGCGGATTTTTCTTTAACTTCCTCTGGTAGTAATTCTGAGGACATGGCAGTCCATTGATCAGATGCCTGTTTGACCTCCCGGCGGGTGATGCGATCGCCTTGTTGAGCTCGTTCTGTCACCAGCTGCTGGACTTCGGGAGCCGACTTAGCTGTTTCCACAAATGCCCGTTTACTGAAGTTATTAATGGCATCATGACTAAGCTGACCCTCGATTAACAGAGTATCGGCACTGTTAGCCAGTTCAATCAGGGAGTAAGCCTGACTCTTGCCGATTTCCCGACTTTTGAGCCAATTTAAAAATCCAGCTCCCCTTCCTTCACCCCCTTTTTTCTCCCTGTCTCTTACTACTCGTAGAATCCGTCCCCGCCAGATATCGGTCTGTAAGTCAAAGCGATCGCATACTCGCCAAGCGTAATCCACTAGCTGTTCAAAGTCGGTTTCCTGAATTTCTTCATCCTCTGGGTCCGGGAGTTGGAAATCCAGATCCATGGGTTCGTTGAGCAGGGCAGCGAGTTCGGCGGTAGAGTCAGGCACTTGCACCATAGGGAAAGATTATCCAGTCACGGTAAACACGATTATTGCACGGTTTCCGAATTATAGGACTGTACGCTACCCCTAGATGAGTGTGAATTTATTGTCTGGCATAATACACCAGATGTATAGGTTATTAGTCGTTAGTCATTAGTTTGGTTGCTTTTAAGATCCGAGTTTGACCGTAAACCTAGTTAATGGGATTTAATGCGATCGCACAACTAGTCTGGAATCTTCTAGGCTACTCAATCACTAAAATTTTTACGCCATCACTAGTTTTTTCAAGCCTTGTAAAAATTTTATTATAATCCTTACTAAGTATTGCTTTTTTACGGCAATTTATCCTCTCATTAACTATTTTTTTTTGTCTTAAATTTACATTAACTTAAATCTATTTACGAATATTTATAATAATTATTATAACCTCAATCAATTACATAAATTAATTTTAAGGGCTTACATTGTGCGCCCTTACTCGTCTAATCAGCATCAACTTATAACCGCTATAATGCAAAATAGATAAAATCGAAAAAAGACTACAAAAGACTACTATAGCGTTTCCTAGTAAGCCTGAGGTACATCTAAATTAAATTATTGTTACCTATTTCCTAATCCCTAAAAACCAGTACAAAATTTCCTCACCCACATGTACTTTTATTAAGCCTGAAATAATTGGCAACAAAGGTGGTAAATTATAGCCAACATAGCAAGAGTATGAGAGGTGCATCAAGATGAATCAAAAGAAAACTACTGACAATAAAATAATCCCAGGGAGCTTGGCATTAGCATTTGCTTTACTCATCGGTGCAGCCTGGTGGGTAAGTAGCTCTAACTCTCGCTCCTTGCAATTAAAGCCTATTAGTACTCCGTCTATAGAAGATGTCAACTCTTCTACTACATCTTCTACGACAACAGAGAATGCAACCGAGAATGCTGATGCTCAAACAAACCTTAACCTTAAGGGATTAGGGGATACCGACCGTGGTTATTCAATCCTCAGTAGTGCTAACTTCCGAGACGCTCTGGTTAAGCGGGGGATTGGTTTCAATTATGCTCAAGAGTCAGACCAGGAAACTCGTGCAGCAGCTCTGGGTCAGGAACAAGCTGATCTGATTGGCACTAGCTTAGACCAATTCCTGACTCACAAGCCTAACGGCAAAATCGTTGCTCTGTTGAACCGAACAGAGCAAACAGATGGTAATCAACCCAACTTAGATGTAGTAGTGGCCTCTGAGCGTATCCTGAAATCCAATCCCAAAGAGATCCAAGATTTTGTAGAAACATACTACGACCAGGTAGAGAAAGCTAATCTCAGGGATGGGGAAACTGCCAGTAACGGAATGCAGTTTTTTACAGCAACTGAGGCGAAAGATTGGATGAAATCAGGAACTTTTGCAACAATAATAGGGGAAACTGCGGGAGTGTTGGTAGCTTCGGGTAAAGCAAAAGATGTTCCTGTTAATACCACAGAACTGTTTACCGCTAACTATCTGCCCCCAACAGCTGAGCAAAGTATAGCTACAACCCTTCCCACTGATCAGAATCTGCCGGAAGTTGCGGCTCAACCTCAAGTAGATGATTCTACTGAAGCGGATCAAGCGCAGGGATCACAACCGGAAAAAACCGTTCTTGATACAATAGCGAGTGGGGAAACCCCCAAGACCGCGCTCCCTCCCCAAGACCGCGCTGTATCGCTTACTGAAGCAGAACAAAAACCTGACTCTACCGCCACTCAAGTAGCTGAGGCAGATAATAACACTGAGGCTTCAGTTCCAGGAAAAGGTGAGGAAAAGCCAGAAGTTGCGGCTAAATCTGAGGATTCCTCTAACACTGAAGCGGATCAAGCTAAGGAATCAGAACCGGAAAAAACCGTGACTGAACCAGAACAAAAACCTGACTCTACCGCCACTCAAGTGGCTGAGGCAGATGATAAAGCCAAGGAATCGCAACCAGAACAAAAATCTGAACCTAATCGGACTCAAGTGCCAGAGGCAGAGGGACAAAACCCCCAGCCCCTAACTAACTTAGAAGTTTTAGGTGAAGTCAAGTTTGCCAAGGCTTCGTTTCAATTAAGTCCGATACTTTTTAGCTACCAAAATCTACTTTGCAGATTTTAGCCCACTAATGCAAGCTGCTCTCGCAGCCAGGGGGTATCTCCCAAGGCCAAGATAGGTTTTGTTCCGCTCAAGGCGCATAAATCTGTGTTTAATAGAAAACGCAACCACTATCATTAAAGCTTTGGTTTTCGGCTTCAATTCAAGGAACCAGAATGTTTTCAATGACACTAGATTCTTAATCAAAGTCTAACATATTTTTGAAGATACTGCAAGATATTTGTAGAAAATCGTCAACAGTGGCTAGCCCTCCCATCAATTCGTTGTGGAAGGATTAGGTTTCTCTGAACCCCAACCTGGTACTGACCCGACTTCTCCTGTTAACCAACGTACTGTGATTAGTTTGGCACCGATTCAATCGGGCAATTAGTGACAGATCAAGGCTTGCCAAATTGTTGAAGACTTAAGGGTAATTGGTAATTGGTAATTGGTAATTGGTAATTGGTAATCGGTAATCGGTAATCGGTAATCGGTAATCAGTAATCGGTAATCGGTAATTAGTAACTTGCTCAACTATAGTTGATATGATTCTGATATTGAGCAACGCCCAAGCGACCCGGTCAATTACCCTACATTGCCCTTTAACTATTGGTGAATCGACTTTCTCAACCACAACCGACAGATAGTGATCAATCTCGATGGCATGGCAGCCTTGAATTACGCTTTGCCTATTGCCAGGGGAAAACTCAACCTATTCACACCTACGCCAAAGCTCCCTTGAAGGTACAGCGACCGTTTTATCCAGAAGGGCTAGGGGTTTGTCACAGTGTCGTACTTCATACCGCTGGAGGAATGGTAGCACGGGACAGACTGTCTCAAGATATCCACCTGGAATCGGGGACTCATGCTTTAATCACCACTGCTGCTGCTAGTAAAGCTTATGGTAGGGGCACTTCTAGCGCTAGTCTAAGAAACTATAGCACTAATCATGAAAAGCTTAGCAGTAGTCTAAACCAACCAGAAGCTAGACCAAATATCTCTAGCGCTAATCCTAATAACTATAGCGCTAGTATAAAACAGCCAGAAACTAGACAAATCATCCGGATCCAAGTAGAGACTGGTGCTTGTTTAGAATGGTTGCCCCAGGAAACGATTGTATTCAATGGTGCAGTTTACCGGCAGGATTTGCGGGTAGAATTAGCGCCGGGAGCCCGTTGGTTAGGCTGGGAAATTACCCGATTTGGACGGAGTGCTAGAGGAGAAAGGTTTGTGGAGGGAAATTGGCGATCGCATACGGAAGTTTGGCAGCAAGGACATCCCCAGTGGATTGACCGACAATGGTTACCAGCTAGCGAAGCCACCTTCTCTAGTCCTTATGGTTTAGCGGGACAACCAGTGGTAGGAACATTAGTTTTGGTAGGGGAAGCGCTATCATCAGAGATTATCGAACAAGCCAGGGAACTTTGGAATGCTAGGGAGTATGTAGGGGAAGCTGGGGTAACTCAGCTAATGCCAGGATTATTATGCCGCTATCGTGGTGCTTCGACTGAGGAGGTGAGACACTGGTTTACGGAGGTTTGGCAACTGTTGCGCGTTAATCTATTCGGGCGTCCTATTATTAAGCCACGAGTTTGGCCGTTGTAATATCAAAATTGCTACTAACCACAGGATAGGAGAATGCAACTGACACCCCAAGAAAAGGATAAACTACTAATTTTTACTGCCGCCTTATTGGCAGAACGCCGCAAGGAAAAGGGGTTGAAGCTGAATTACCCAGAAGCCGTTGCCTACATTTCTGCGGAAATTTTGGAAGGTGCGAGGGAAGGACGTCCAGTAGCTGATTTAATGAGTTACGGCACTACCCTGCTGACGCGGGATGATGTGATGGAAGGAGTCCCCGAAATGGTGAATGAAGTCCAGGTAGAAGCAACCTTTCCCGATGGGACTAAACTGGTTACTGTACATGACCCAATTCGTTAATCCCACAAAAAGCTTGATAAGTAACTGTTTAACTCATCTTAAATCATCAGAGGATTCACCGGAGTTGACGGAGTTCTTCTGTGAGATGGATAAGTTGGTTTCTGAGGTCATTGATTTGCTCACTGCTCAGTTGTGCAGTTCCTTGATGATCTACGATGTTATTCAGGCTATTCATACAGTCATTAATCGTATAAAGACAGTTATCAACAATCTGGATTCGTTTCGTCAAGATTTCTTTGAACTTAGGCTCATTTGATTCAAGAATCCTATTGTTGTTGGGTTGATATTCATTGAGTTGGAACTTTAAAATGTTCCATAATTGAACTAATGAACGGAGTCCCATAAGCACCAAACAATGGTAAAAAAACTTTAAAAGAAATCAAACACCAGACAAGAAAAATAAAAAAGTATGGATAGTAGTCATGACTAATTTAATATTGCGAATAGTTGCCAAAATAAATTTTTGAATAACCGGCTGCTGATCAAGCAAAATTTTTCCATAATTAGGATATTTTTGGCGATTAGTATAGCTTTAAAAGCAATGTAAGATGTCAGAGTTGACCAAAAAGGAATCATTAACTGTAGAAATATAACCATAAACTATTTAATAAATAAAAATTCAATAACACCTATATAGATTATTCAGAACAGACTATAGAAGTCAGGATTAATTGATTAAAGACTGTGTAAAGAAAAGATAAGCTAGAACAAAAAATATGGTAATGGTAATAGGTAATAAGCAATAAGTAATAGGTGATAAGCAATAAGTAGTAGGTAATAAGTAATAAGTAATAGGTAATAAGTAATAGGTACAAAAAAAAGCAGTTGACAGCCTCCGTGCTAAGATCGCGCAGCTTCATACCCCAGAATCCTAGAGCCATTCAATGTAGACCCCTTATGCCTAGAGCCTAGAACCTTAAAAAAAAACTAAACTCCACTTCCTATATACTTCAGTGTGTAAGTTAAGGCTACAAAAAAATCTAATTCACGAGATAATCAACTAATTCACCAGATAATGAAAAGCTAGTCAGGGTTTAAGGAGTTAGTTAGTGATTCCAGGCGAAATCATTCCCCAAACAGGGGAAATAGAACTCAATGCTGGTCGTACCACCATCAGAGTACGGGTAGCGAATACAGGCGATCGCCCTATTCAAGTAGGGTCTCACTTTCACTTCTTTGAAGTCAACGAAGCTCTCCAATTTGACCGGGAAGCTACTAAAGGCATGCGCTTAAATATTCCAGCTGGCACCGCTATCCGCTTTGAACCGGGAGACGAACGAGAGGTGGAATTAGTCACTCTTGTTGGTAGTCGTCAGGTGTACGGCTTCAATGGCAAAATTAATGGTCAACTTGATCGGTCAACTTGATATTGTCAACTTGATATACAGTTACTATTTTTTTTCTAAAGCAAGCGCTACCCAGAGGTAATCCCAGAGTTTGGCCGAGGGGATAAAATTCCCCATTACCCATTACCCATTACCCATTACCCATTACCCATTACCTATTACCCATTACCCATTACCTATTACCCTTAATCAAGGAGTTGTTGATGAGTTATCGTATGGATCGTCGTGCCTACGCCGAAACTTATGGTCCTACCGTAGGCGATCGCATCCGCTTGGCTGATACAGAACTAGTGATCGAAGTGGAACAGGACTACACCACCTATGGTGATGAAGTTAAATTCGGTGGTGGTAAAGTGATTAGAGATGGGATGGGACAATCCCCCATCTCCCGCGCCGAGGGTGCTGTGGATTTGGTGATCACTAACGCCCTAATCCTGGATTGGTGGGGTATTGTTAAAGCCGATATTGGTATTAAAGATGGCAAAATAGTTAACATTGGCAAAGCTGGAAATCCCTACATCCAGGACAATGTCACTATTATTATTGGTCCTAGCACCGAAGCAGTTGCTGGGGAAGGCATGATTGTCACAGCAGGGGGGATTGATGCTCACATTCACTTTATTTGTCCCCAACAGATTGAAACTGCGATCGCATCTGGTATCACTACTATGATCGGCGGTGGTACAGGTCCAGCCACTGGCACTAACGCCACAACCTGTACTCCTGGTGCTTGGAATATTCACCGGATGCTGCAAGCTGCGGATGCATTTCCTGTGAATCTAGGGTTTTTAGGGAAAGGCAATAGTGCTAAACCCGAGGGATTACAGGAACAAGTGATAGCAGGTGCCATGGGATTGAAGCTGCACGAAGACTGGGGCACTACTCCAGCGGCTATTGATACCTGTTTAAGTGTGGCGGATCAGTTTGATGTCCAGGTGGCAATTCATACCGATACCCTTAATGAAGCTGGGTTTGTGGAAAATACCATTGCTGCCTTCAAAAACCGAGTCATTCACACCTACCACACCGAAGGAGCAGGGGGCGGTCATGCTCCAGATATTATTAAAGTGTGTAGTGAAGCTAATGTATTGCCCTCTTCTACCAATCCTACCCGTCCCTATACCGTTAATACCCTAGAAGAACATCTCGATATGCTCATGGTGTGCCATCACCTAGACCGGGGGATTCCTGAAGATGTGGCCTTCGCTGAGTCCCGGATTCGTCGGGAAACTATTGCTGCTGAGGATATCCTTCATGATTTAGGGGCTTTTAGTATGATTGCCTCTGATTCTCAAGCCATGGGACGGGTGGGTGAAGTGATTATCCGTACCTGGCAGACAGCCCACAAAATGAAAGTGCAACGGGGAGTGTTATCCACCACTACTGGGGAAACTGGGGAAAATGACAATTTCCGAGCCAAGCGTTACGTTGCCAAGTATACGATTAATCCTGCGATCGCTCACGGAATTGCTAATTATGTCGGTTCCATCGCAGAAGGGAAGCTAGCGGATTTGTGTCTGTGGCGTCCAGCCATGTTTGGAGTCAAGCCAGAGATAGTGATTAAAGGTGGTGCGATCGCATGGTCCCAAATGGGTGATGCCAATGCTAGTATTCCCACACCCCAGCCGATTCATATGCGTCCGATGTTTGGTAGTTTTGGTGGTGCGATCGCAGCCACATCCGTTACCTTTGTGTCCCAAGCTGCCTTAGACCAAGACATCCCAGCTCAAATTGGCTTACAAAAATCCGCTGTTGCCGTTTCCAACACCCGCAACTTGAGCAAGACCGACATGAAACTCAACGATGCCTTGCCACAGATTGAGGTCAACCCAGAAACCTATGAAGTCAGAGCTGATGGGGAATTATTAACATGCGAGCCCGCAACGGTTTTACCCATGGCACAGCGTTACTTCTTATTTTGATTAGTTGCTAGTCAATCACTAGAGCATTTTTTAGATTAATGAGGTACACAATATTTTTTTTATGTTGCCTCTTGCCTCTTGCCTCTTGCCTCTTGCCTAAAATTAAAAATGTACCTCACCAAGTTCATGTAGGGTGGGCAGTGGATCAGACAGATTGACCAAGCTTGCCAATCCCGTTGCTAGGCACTGCCCACCCTAGGATTAATGACTGCATCCAATCTCCCTACTCCCTGACATCTGGCACCAGTCTCAATCAGCTTGGTTCATGTAGGGTGGGCAGTGGATCAGACAGATTGACCAAGCTTGCCAATCCCGTTGCTAGGCACTGCCCACCCTACGATTAATGACTGCATCCAATCTCCCTACTCCCTACTCCCTACTCCCTACTCCCTAATGTTAAGTTTTCTGCTGACTTGACCAAAGAAGTATCGAGCTAGAGGTATAACTGAGTTCAGTTTGACAAAAAATTTAATGATGAATCTAAGTATTGCAGCAGTACTCTTATACGGCATCTTAGCCCTGATTGGGGGAATCATGGGCTATGCTAAAGCCAAAAGCAAAATATCTCTCATTTCTGGTGTAATTAGCGGTTTATTGCTAATATTTGCTGGAATAATGCAGCTTCAAGAACAACCCTGGGCACAAACCTTAGGGATAGCCGTAGCAGCTGCACTGGTGATTGTCTTTGCGATCCGGCTCGCTAAAACTCGCAAGTTTATGCCAGCTGGACTCATGATCATTGCTGGTGTGGTGTCTCTAGGGGTGATGCTTTATCCAGCTATGGCTTAAAACCATGCTTGGATAGTCCCCCCTGAATGCATTTGATCAACCAGAAAAGCACACCATGGGTTTTTACATACAGATACAGGATAGACTAACCGATAGACGTTCTCTGAGTCTATCCGGTATCTGTGTACATCGGTCTCGTGCTGATAAGTGCAAAATGCCAACAGTCTTAGTCCCTAAACTTCCTTTGAGCTTAGTTTTATTCCTGTCTTAGTTGTTCAGTATAAATCGTATCTATTAATCTTATCTATTAATGGTATGATTGGACTAGAAACCCCTATAGCCTAGGCGGTGCTTTACCTGTAACCTTAGTTATAGTACTACTTATTAGTCAAGTGTCTCTCACCACAGATATCTATTATAACTCAACCAGTCCAGCCATCGCCAGGACTGCTAACGGCACCCGTAACTTGGTTTTTGAAGAATTAGCCGAAGTGAGTCCGATGGCTCAAACTGTTTCTCTAGTGTTCATCAATCCCCAAGAGCCTAGTTATGAGCCTAGTTATTCTTATTTCCAAGAAGTCCAGTTTAACAATCCCATAAATCTGGAAAATGTGGTCAGACCGACAGTCAATTTTCTTGAAAACCCTCAATCTACCCTACCTGTCGAGAATCTCGTTATTGGTGTTGTCCTAATTTCCATCTTCTCTTTCATATTTATGAAGAGTTCTTGAAAGCTGAAAACCCCCGTGCTTGGCGCGGGGAAAAAAGCGACAACTCGATAGTTGACTTGGTCATAGTTGATCTTGATTTAATCTACACCATTGACGCAACGGTTTTTTGATTGACCCTCAACCGTCCACAAACCAGTGCGATCGCATTTCCCTATTCCCTCTTCTGACTTCCCGACTCCCGACTCCCGACTCCCGACTCCCTATTCCCTAATAATCCTGAAGCAACGGTTTTCCCTTGTGCTGCTGCTATGGAGTTCCCCTCCATCATCGCTACAACAATTGAGCCTTGCACAAGCAGTAAAAACTGTCGAGCCAATAATTCAGGATCAGTAATGCCTGTAGCTTGAGCCAGATCGAGAATATAGGCATAAACCGCTTGTTGGTGCTCCAAAGCCGCCTGATAACCTGGGTGATTGGGCTTGGCCAACTCTACAGTAGCGTTAATGAAAGCACAGCCGCGAAAATCTGGAGCCTCAAACCATAATTGAAGCACATCAAAGATTGCTAATAGACGCTCTTTGGGATCTGAACTATGTTGGGCAACAGTTTCTATAAACCAGGCACGCCAGCTCTCGCCCCGCTGTCGTAGGAATGCTTCAATCAGAGCATCCTTCGATTTGAAGTGGTTGTAAAGTGACATCTTGGCCACACCAGACTCGGAAATGATGCGATCAATCCCCACATTCTGAATACCCTCTTTGTAAAAGAGCTCAGAGGCTTTCTCTAAAATGCGATCGCGAACTGGTTTACGAGATGAAGTCAATTTGGTCATGGTTACTGAATCAGATTTGAATAGACAAGTCTGTCTAGTTTAGGCTAACACTTTCCCCTCCTCAGTGTCCTGTGACTATCGGGCACTGCTTAACAAAACTTTACAAAAAAATCAGCGGAAAATCCTTGACTTTATACAGACCTGTCTATTAACCTAAAAATAGACAGACCGGTCTACATAAATGCAGCTTACATAAATAACGGTCTAGATAAATAAGGGGATTTCTGATGGCACGACAATTTACCAATATTGCTTTTACCCCTGGAGTCAAAAACGCTCAAACCCGCTACGGCTCTCGGGAAATTTATGACCAATTCGCCAAACGAGGCATCAGCACAGATACTCTGACTGCTAAAGAAACAGAATTTATCGCTGCACGGGATAGTTTCTATATGGGTACGGTCAACAGTAACGGTTGGCCTTACATCCAGTTTCGTGGAGGGCCCAAAGGATTCCTCAAAGTTCTGGATGATAAAACCTTGGGTTTTGTGGATTTTCAAGGAAATCTGCAATACATCAGTGTCGGTAACTTGTCTGAAAGCGATCGCGTTTTTCTATTTTTGATGGATTACGCTCACCGTCGCCGATTAAAGATTTGGGGAAGGGCTCAAGTTATTGATAACGACCCACAACTGCTCAATCAATTAGCCGATCCTAATTATCAGGCGGAATTGGGACGAGTATTCATAATTAAAGTTGAGGCATTTGACTGGAATTGTCCCCAACATATCCCGATTCGTTATTCAGAAGAAGAATTTGCCCAAATGAAAGCTTCCCTAGAAGCTCGCATTCAAGAGTTAGAGAAACAACTAGCTCAACTTTCTCCCTAAAATTGAAGCTCTCCTCATCTAGTTTGAACTGTAAAAACTAAATCAATTATCACCAAGGAACGTAATCATCATGACTAACCTAAACACCACAATGCACAAAACTATTGAGATTGTTCGCGTAGCGTGGCCTTTTGGCCATGGACTTGATATTTTCTATCGGGAAGCTGGCTCCAAAAACGCCCCTACCATCCTCTTGTTACATGGATTTCCTACTTCCTCCCACATGTTCCGAAATCTAATTCCCGCCCTTGCAGACGAATTCCACCTGATTGCCCCAGATTATCCTGGTTTTGGTGCCAGTTCCATGCCGAAGGTTGATGAATTTGAATATAGCTTTGATAAATTGGCAGATATCGTCGAAAAGTTGACGATTAAATTGGATTTACAACAATACTTTCTCTATGTGATGGACTATGGCGCACCAGTAGGTTACCGTCTAGCTAGCAAATATCCCAACAAAGTGCTAGGGCGTGTCTTCAAACTCGGAGATCCCCCGTTGGTCCCCCTTAAAAAAGGGGGACTTTGAGTATGGCTCCCCCCTTTTTTAAGGGGGGCTGGGGGGGATCATAATCTTGCCGAAAACTTTGAAAACACGCCCTAGGGCTGATTGTGCAGAATGGTAATGCCTATGAAGAAGGTTTGCGAGAGTTTTGGGAACCACTCAAGGCTTACTGGCAGGACAAAACTCCTGAAAATGCTCAAGTTCTAGCGGATTTTCTAACCCTCGAATCGACTAAGTGGCAATACACTAATGGAGTGCGCAATCCAGAAACCATTGCTCCAGACAATTGGTTCCACGACCAATATTTGCTCGACCGTCCTGGCAACAAAGAAATTCAATTGGAACTGTTTTACAGCTATGGTACTAACCCGAGTCTCTACCCACAATGGCAGGAATATTTCCGTCAGTTTCAACCTCCAACCCTAATTGTTTGGGGCAAAGGTGACTACATCTTTCCCGAAGAAGGAGCCCATCCCTACAAGCGGGATCTCAAAAACCTCGAATTCCATATCCTAGATACCGGTCATTTTGCCCTTGAGGAAGATCTAGAGTTGATTGCTAATTACATTCGCAACTTTGTTCGTTCTAATTCCCCTAAGTAGTCAGGAAAATTAGTCCATAATTAGGTATAATGACAGTATAAGTAGTCGGACAAAAATTGTTAGCTCTGTCTAAAGTTTTGTCAACATTGGCAAAACTTTAGACAGAGCTAACAATTAGTCTTAGTTATTTCCCACTACTTAGCTGTCATGAGGTGTAAACCGATAAGAATCGTTGAACTAAATTGGAGGTAAATAGTATGGCCACTCAAACTGTTATTATTACAGGTGGCGCAACTGGCATAGGCTATGCAATTGCTGAAGGGTTTCTGAACACTGGGGCAAATGTAATGATCAATGGCAGAACTCTCTCAAAGCTTGAAAGTGCAGCCCAAAAGCTGAATCAGCCTGATCGCATCCAGATTATAGCAGGGGACATTACTGATCCTACATTCGCTCCTAAAATGGTTACTGAGACCGTTGCCAAGTTTGGTAGAGTTGATGTTTTGATTAATAATGCAGGCATCTTTGCCGTCAAGAACTTCACTGATTACACAATTGACGAGCTCTCACGGTACCTGGGATATGTAAGGGGTACTTTTGCACTAACCCAGGAAACCGTCAAACAGATGAGAAAGCAGGGGGATGGCGGCGCGGTCGTCAACATCAGTACAATACTTGCATTTAATGGGATTAAGGCTTTGCCGTCTTCTGCACCGATTATGGCGAAGGCTGCTATCACAGCAATGGTAAAAAACTTATCTGTGGAGCTAGCAGCAGACAAGATTCGGATTAATGCTGTAGCCCCTGGCATTGTTCTTACACCATTGCTGGGGGAAGTGAACCAAGAAACTGTGGATGATTTGAATCAGCAGCAGCCTCTTGGCAGAGTTGGCACACCGAAAGATATTGCTGATGCAGTGCTGTATCTGGCTAATGCCAATTGGGTTACCGGCGTGATTCTTCCTGTGGATGGTGGGGTTGATGCTGGTGGTGATGGTACTAGCAATCTCAAGCAATAATTAGAGATTCCAACAATAAACATAATGTCAGGAGGTTGCCATGCAGATTCATGCAGATTTAAGTCAACGAGTTGTTGTCTATAGCGAAGAGCTACCTTGGGTTGATTCTCCTATGGCCGGTGTACAGCGTCGGATGTTGGAAAGGGATGGAGAGGAAGTAGCTAGAGCAACCTCTCTGGTTCGCTATGAAACTGGTAGTTTCTTTTCTGCTCATACTCATGGTGGTGGTGAAGAATTTCTAGTTTTAGATGGCATATTTTCTGATGAAAAAGGAGATTATCCCTCTGGTACTTATGTCCGCAATCCCGTAGGTTCAAGCCATACTCCTAAAAGTGAATCAGGTTGTACGATTCTGGTGAAACTATGGCAAATGTCTCCTGACGATCAAGAGCGAGTAGTAATCGATACAACTAATAATTCTTGGGTTCCAGGTTTAGTTAAAGGATTACAGGTAATGCCCTTACATACTCATAGTACAGAAAATGTTGCTCTAGTTAAATGGGAACCTGGAACTATTTTTAAACACCATAGTCATTTTGGTGGAGAAGAAATTTATGTGATTGAAGGGGTGTTTGAAGATGAACATGGAACTTATCCTAAAGGAACTTGGATACGCAATCCTGATGGCAGTACTCATACTCCCTTTAGTCAAGAAGGCTGTTTAATTTACGTTAAAACAGGACATCTTAATTAATTTCAAATTTCATTTGAATAGTTTAAGTATTCAGCTATCAGCTTTCAGCTATCAGCTTTCAGCTTTCAGCTATTAGCTATCAGTTATCAGCTTTCAGCTATCAGTTATCAGCTATTAGCTATCAGTTATCAGCTTTCAGCTTTCAGCTAAAGGCTGAAGGCTGACGCCTGAATGCTTACCTTTCAGCTTTTGAATCAAATAGGTAAGCATTGGCTTAATCTCTGTTATATCAGCTGACTGCTGAGCACTGACCGCTGACCACTGACCGCTGATCGCTGAATGCTTACGATAGATTTTATTCCAACCCACTACAGAGGTAATATCATGAAACTCAAAAAACAAAATCTTCAAGAATCCACTGACAAAATTTACGACACCATTATTGTGGGAGGTGGCGCAGGAGGTCTTTCTGCGGGAATCTATCTCCAGCGTTACTTACTCAATACGTTGATTATCGATAAAGGCAAAGCCCGCTCTTTTTGGATGCAGGAACTCCACAATTACCTGGGTTTACCTCCCGATACCCCTGGTCGTTCTGTTCTTAGACAAGGTAAAGAGCATTATTTGTCTATCGGTGGTGATATACTAGATGCTTTTGTCGAAGAAGTAATTGATGAGGGTGAGACGTTTGCTGTACGAGTAAAAGTCGGTCGAAACAATAGTGAAAACTATACCTTTCGAGCTAAATACCTGATTGCTGCTAGTGGCATTATTGACTATCTACCAGCCTTGGAAAATATGCGAAATGTCTATGACTACGCAGGTTATAACCTCCATGTCTGTCTGATTTGTGATGGATATGAAATGGCTGATAAAAAGGTGGGGGTATTTGCTAGCACGGCAGGTAATGCGGAAGTAGTTTTTCCTCTGGGTTGGTTTACTTCTGAAATTACTTTATTTACCCAAGGATTGTTCGAGGTAAATGATGAATTGCGACAAAAAATACAACAACAGGGTTATGAAATCATAGAAACCCCAGTTGAGCAATTTTTAGGGGAAGACCATCAGATGACTGGAGTAGAATTAACGGATGGTGGAGTAATTGAGTTGGAAGCTGGCTTGATTTCCATGGGTTCCAAATACCATGCCGAATATCTAGACACATTTGATTTGGAGAAGAAGGGAGGGAATCTGGTTACAGATAAAATGGCCCGCACTTCCCATCCTCGGATCTTTGCCATTGGTGATTTAAAGGTAGGACTGAATCAGGTTGTCATTGCTGCTGCCGATGGAGCATTAGCAGCTACTCAGATTTGGCGCGACATCCGTCGTAGTCAACCTCCTAAAGCTTCTAATACTGGCGTTGCTGATTATGCGTATGGTTTTGCCCCCCTAGCCCCCCAATTCTGGGGGGAACAAAACTATCAAAGTCCCCCAGAATTGGGGGATTTAGGGGGCTTCAATCAAACCAAATGATCGCGC
Source organism: Moorena producens 3L (assembly GCF_000211815.1). Taxonomy (GTDB): domain Bacteria; phylum Cyanobacteriota; class Cyanobacteriia; order Cyanobacteriales; family Coleofasciculaceae; genus Moorena; species Moorena producens. The sequence continues at coordinate 292,373 of NZ_GL890825.1, read as the reverse complement.
ATTCATTCCTTAATTCAGCAACGCCCTAATACTGATAGGGTTTTGCGGTGATCAGGTTTTAGCAGCTCCAGACCGTGAATGTCTGAGTTTGAGCCAATTTTTCCTTTCCTTCCCCTGCTATATTGTGTTGATGCAGTCGCTTATGAGGAGCGACTGCATTGCTTTTGGAAGTGGTACAGTAAGTTGTACATTAGTTAGATGCCAATGGAAATTCTCAGTGCCAGCGAAGCTAGAGCCAATTTGTTGTGTCCGTTTACCTAACCCATGTCAGGCTCAATACTGCTGACCCAATCCTAATCTGATGGCTGGCTTTTTGGTTAGAGTTTGCCAATCCCTGCTTAGCCTGCTCAGCTTGTTTTAGTTTTGTTATTAACTCATCTAACTTCAGTGCTGGTTGTCGTAGATAAGAAACCATATCATCATGCATCAATTGATAGCGTTCAGCCACACTATCCGGTACCTTAACTACCAACTCCGACTCTACTATAATCCTTAATACCAACTCTAATTTATCAGCTTCTGTTCCTAAATGATTCGCTAACTCAGCTTTAGTCTTCAGGGGACGATTGCCTGTTTCATCTGTTAGTAAATATAGCACCAGTTCCGCCACCTGCTGATTCTCTGGTCCACAATCTTCCACTACTCCAGTCAAATACCGCGCCATCAATCCTTGCTTTGAACCCCGTTCCCAATAGTGTTCCAGGGTAGTAATACTCTCCGCCTGCAATTGCGCTCCTACTATCTGCAATTCCATCGGACGTACTTCCGATAATTCCCCAGCTAAATCCTGTACCAATTCTTCAATCAAAGCTGGTTCTAGGTCAAAAGATGATTGTTTAGTTACTTGCTCAATCACCGACTTAGCATCATCTCGGGAAAAATTACCTAAAGGATAGCGCACATGTTTACTTAATATGTCATTGCCAATAATTTCCATACTGGCCATGGGATTAGGGCTACCCGACCATGGTGCCCGTTCGCACTCCAGTAAATAATGGAGATAATCCTCCCGCATCGACAGAATCACCTTAACTGACGGACTAGTAACACACTCTTCTAGGAATTCAAAAAATTGCCGTCGCTGAGCTTTATCCAGGTAAACAAAGAAAAAGTCTTCAAACTGGTCAAAAATCAGTACTGTCCGCAAATTGTGCTGTTCATTTTGCCGCAATTGCTGTATAATAATATCTGGGCTTTGTAGAGATGTTCCATGCAATGTCTCTATATTTATTCCGGTTAATGCCTCTACCAATAACCGTCCCAATTCTTCTACCCAATTGCTATAGACTGCCATCACTACAGGCAACACATCTTCTGTACCAATTACAGTCTGTTTCAACCCTGGTACTAATCCCCCATTCACCAGAGAACTCTTGCCCACCCCTGATTCTCCATGAATCACAATTAGCCTGTAATCATTGCTTCCAATCCGTTCAATCAATCGATTGACATCCTGCTGTCGCCCAGACTGGGCAATTTCTAGCGCTATAGTTTCTGGATTTTCCTCCTCTAGGGGGGCAAGGCGTTGCGCTCCAATCAAATTTGTTGGCAAACCCACCAACTTTATCTGTTGTCGTGGCTGTAATCCACCAGCACCAATAAACCCTCCCCAACCATACTGTTGCGCTAACGATTGTTGATATTGCTTAAGTTGGAAAGCTTGGAGATACTGCCCCTGCTGGAAATAAAGCGATTTCCCTAACCGACCGCTACGCGATCGCAATCCCTGCAAAATCCGAGTGTAAAACCGAGGATTATCCTCAGGTGCAATAACCCTTGCCTGTTCTAGATGTTGGAGTGCAGCTTCAGCTTCACCTAGCCGTTGCTCAGATTGAGCTAACAGTAGTAGATACAGACTGGTTTGAAGTGAGTGCATGGTCTGGAGTGCATTGTCCTGAATGCTGACTCCTGAGTTAAGAGATGGTTTTGTGCCCTGTGTTTCCTGTGTTTCCTGTGTTTCCTCTGTGCCCTGTTCTGCAACACCAGAGGAAACTGTCGCTATCGTATCTAATGCTTTCTGAGCATTTTGCTTAGCCTCTTGCCAACGAGATTGGTTAACAGCGACTTCTGCTAAAAATCCGTAAGCTTGGGCTTTTAGTGGTGCCAGACCTTGCGCCCCTAATAGGATTTGGCGTTGCTGTAACCCTAGGGCATTGTGAGCCAAGTGATACAAATCATCCCAATCCTCCAGACGTAGGATCACCTCACCTAGTTGATTGATCAACTTAGTGATTAAATCATGACGATTCAACTGCTCAAACCGATCAAGACACTGCTGGAATAATCCTCTAGCATCATTCCAATAGAGACAGTTTTCTGGTTCCCGAGACTTTTCCCCCTGCTGGAAATAACACAACCCAATGTAAAACAGGACGATTCCCTGACGCTCCAGGAATTGCTGATCAGAAACGGTAATCTCATTTACCGTAGTATCACTTCCGTTTTCTAAGTTATTTATATCCTCTAAGTTATCTAGATATTCTAAGTTATTTAGATCTTCTAAATTATCTAGATCGTCTAAGTTATTTATATCGTCTAAATTACCTAGATATTCTAGATCTTCTAAATTAGATGAAGAAACATTCTTCCCACTCTCCCCATCTCCTGATCTCCTGATCTCGTGATCTACCCATCTCTCAGTCTCCCTTGGCGCTGGTTGCCAAAATGCCAAACTTTGCTCATAGTGAGTTACTGCACTACCCAACTGATAGTTAGCATAAGCCTCTTGACCGCGAAGGAATTCTATACTAGCTTTGAGAGCAGGTTCGAGGGTTTCACCGCGATGCTGTAAATCCTTCAGAGCAGCATCAATTTCCCCGTGACATAGAATACCTATATCAGTAGGGACAAAGTATGCTATACTATTTGATTTTACAATATAGTCAAAGATAGCATCAGTAGTCTCTTTGAGTTCAGTAATTAAGGTTTCTGTTGCGTTCGCGTAGCGGTTCCCAAGGAACATCGCAAATTCTATCCGTGTCCCCAAACTCTCGAAATCTGGAGCAAACTGGATCAGTTGCTGCTGAACGTCATCTGTAATCCATAACACCAAGGGGAAAGGAAGATTTTTCTGAAACTCTTCGAGCACTTGATTAGTCACACTCAGCATCTGTGCTAGATTCTGCACCGATTCTAAGCCCAACACCATCACAGCACTAGGGCGTTCTTCTGCCAGTATTGACCGAATGGTGTCATAGAGCACGTTGTCCGATGGCTTAAGGGTTACGGTATTAATGTCAACCGAGCAGAGTGTTGGTAATTGCGCTACCAAACGGAAACGCACCCTGATATAATTGCAGCGGGCTAAAATCAGCTTGAACTGTCCCTGAGAGGCTTCTACTGCCGACGCCAGTTTTTTCAGGGCATGCTGATTTTCAGTTGCGATCGCATTAGATTTGTCCATCGACCAATGTAGGGTCTTCCCGCCATTCAAGTAGCCATCTCAACCCTTAACTCTAACATCCAAACTCCAAAAAGGGACGCCAAGGGCGAACCACCGTCAACCACCGATTGCTAGGATAACTGTTGCAAAGCCAGTCACACTCAGACGGTCTTCGTTATAGAAGGCAGTACGTACTACTAAATCGAGATAAACTCTAGGGCGTAATTCCCCTCGCCAACTAATCGAGTCACCCCGTTGGCGGTAAGGAGACTCTCCGGTCGGTAATCCACCCAACTGCGCACCTTGTTCAGTTTTGCCGGTATAACTCAAAGTGGTTCCAGGAATTGTTTCTCCCTGCTTGACTCGGTATAAAACTGGAACCTTGTAAACCACTAGACTGGGGTTTGTTTTGTCCGGTACCTGCGGTACCCAACCAGGTTTAGAAGATACCCCATCTACCGTTAGACTAACACTACCACCAGCTTGTAGGCGTTCCTCACTATAAACTAATACCCGTTGGTTCAGGCCCATTTCGACTCCCCTCAGAGGGCTTCCAGTCCAGTCTAGAGAGTCACCACTGCGCTTGAATGCCCGTTGTCCATTGATCAACACTTCAGCAGTTTTCTCCTCCGTCCTACTGATGTACCGAATATCAGTCCCTGGTATCAATGAACCAGCTTTCACCTCCTGCCTTACTGGTCCTTTGTAGACCAAGGTAGAGTTTGACCGAGGCTGCCGTTCCAGTAGACTGCAACTAGTCGTGGTAGGGACAACAGCCAACAGCACCGCTGTGGCAATTAGTAAACGTTTAAGCAAACTGAGTGCTGAGTTTTGAGTGCTCAGTCCATTCTCTTGAGTGCATTTTCCGGCGTTGCTGAATAATGGAATGATTTTAAGAGTTTTGTAGAATGGGCATCTTGGTGGAACTGGCATCTTGCCAGTTTCAAGAGATTTTCGCGCGGGCAGGATGCCCACTCTACTCCTATTCATTACTTGATTCAGCAACGCCCATTGTCCTGAGTGGTAAGAAGTGCTCAAGACTGAATAACCTAGTCTATGGTCAGCTCTTGCAGTGTAGGATCTGTTTTCCAAGTCAGGTTTCATGTTTAGCCTCTTTTACATCCAAGCTTGCCCCCCGATCGTCGGTGAGTATTGGGGGATACCCTTTTGCTTGTCTTAATTCCTACTATAGCGATTACCAAAACCTATCTGGCTTGGTTAACATCAAATTGGTCACCGTTTCCGCAGTGAGGGCTTCACCAAATAAGAATCCTTGTCCATATTCACAGCCTAAATCTTGCAAAATATCCTTTTGTTCTTGGGTTTCTATACCCTCAGCAATTACCTGAATTTTTAGTTTTTTAGCTAGATTTACAATCGCTTCTACCGTATCAAAATTTTTACCATTTTTTGTAAATCCTTGGCTAATAAAAGAACGAGCAATTTTAATGATATCAATTGGCAAATCATTTAGATAGGAAAACGATGAGTATCCGGTGCCAAAATCATCGATACACAATTTTATATTTCTGTCTTTGAGTTTATGCAAGATAGTGCTATCAACTGAGGCATTATCTACCAACACACTCTCAGTAATTTCCAGCTTCAAGTTCGCCCCACTCAATTCTAACGTGGTGCAGATTTGGTCAATCTGGTCAATCAGCTGGGGTTGGTTGAGTTGAATACCAGACAGATTCACACTGATACTCAAAGAAGAATAATCAGGAAACTGGTCTTGCCAAAGGCTTAACTGTTTGCAGGCTTCCCGTAAAATCCATTCACCAAGGGGGATAATTAGTCCTGTTTCTTCTGCTACCGGAATAAACTCACTAGGACTAACCTTGATGCGAGTGCGGTGCTGCCACCTGGCCAAGGCTTCAAAACCAATAGTTTTGCCGGTTGTCAGGGACACTATTGGTTGATAATTCAGATGCAATGTTTCGTATTTAATTGCCTGTTGTAAGTCGGTTTCTAACTGTAGTCGCTCAATAGCTCTCTTTTGCATACTAGGATGAAAAACTTCTGAGGCTCCTTTCCCCTCTAATTTGGCATAATACATCGCCGTATCTGCCCCTCGCAGCAAATCTTTCGGTTGCTCATACCCCATGGTACTCAGGACAATACCAATGTAGCAATTAGAAGACACAACTCGCCCATTGAGATCGAATGGGATGGAAATCTCCTGATGGATACGCTCAGCTGTCTCTTTCACCTGAGCTAAGTCTTGGATATTCGAGAGCAAAATCGCAAATTTATTCTCTCCCATCCGTGCCAATATATCCTGATCACCGATGCATTCCTGTAAGCGTTGAGCAGTAGCAACTAGGAGTTGTTCACTGAGTAGATCACCTAGACTGTATTGGATAATTCCGTAGCGACTGAGAGTCAGAGATAGCACAGCAAATACATTATCCTTCTGAGTGTTTCCAACAATTGGTTCATCCCAGCAAAGAGTTGGTATAATCGGGTATGCCATCGGTAGACATTTGCGATTGTGAGTTGGCTGTACTGGCTTAAACCACTGGCGCAGGTAGTATAAAAACAATGTCCGATTAGGCAAACCGGTTAATTCGTCATAAAACGTCAGGTCTTGTAACCTCTTGATTGCCTTCCGGTAATTTTTGCGCACCTTTGCTTCTCTTAACTCCCGCTCCACCGCCGGAACTAATCGTGCTAACTGGTGTTTAAGTAAATAGTCATGGGCTCCCGCTTTCATAGCAGCGATTGCCATATTTTCCTTAATCGAGCCGGAGACGATAATAAACGGTAAGTCTAACCCTTTTTTTTGTAAGAGTAGTAAGGCACCAATGGCGCTAAACTTAGGCATGAAGTAATCAGCAATCACAAGATCCCACCCCTTATTATCTAAGGCTTCGTTCATTGCTCCTGGTGCTTCCACTCGTTCATAAATTGCTTCGTAGCCACCATTTTTTAGTTCAACCACCAGCAACTCAGCATCATCTTCTGAGTCTTCGACAATCAAAATTCGCAGTGGTTTATTCATTGATATGTCCTATCTATTGTTCAATAAGTTTCTACTTGATTAGAAAGCTTTTGGATTATGATATTACTAATCTCATCATCTACACATTTATGGCTAATTTTTAACTCAAATCGATGTCATTACCTGAATTGGCTGGTTTTGAGGAGTATACAGAATACATAATTCAGAAATCAGGATAATAATTTAGCAAGGTTAGTGGTAGTATCAATAACGATTAGTGGATTACCAAGCAAATTTATATTAAAAATTCCTGGATGGAAAATCAATTATTATGACTACTGATTCCTGACTACTGACTCCTCAATTGCCGGATAGTTGGTTATGTCGAACTCAGGTAAGTTTAGGTTTAATCCCAACCGATAAATGGCTTCTCCTAAAGTCTCCTTAGACTAGAACTTGGTTAACACCTAGTGCTTTGTAGTGCGGATTATCCTTGAAATCTTTGCTTTGCAAAGTTGACCATAGCTAACCTTAATACTCTTGTATTCTCGGCGTTTCTGAATCAAGTAATGAATAGGAGTAGAGTGGGCATCCTGCCCGCCCGACAATATATTGAAACTGGCAAGATGCCAGTTCCACACAAGATGCCCATTCCACAGGTGCGACCCGTGGCGAATTTAATTCGCCAAGTAAGAGCGCACCTAAGCAAGATGCCCATTCCACAGGTGCGACCCAAGGCCGCGAGGGATTGCTCGCGGCCTTGGAGGCGCGCACCTACTATTAAAATCATTACATTATTAAGCAACGCCGTCTTTGGGACCAACTCGGTACATGTCATAAGCATCAAAGTAAGTGTAATACTCACAGTTTTCAAAATAAGTCTGTCTTACTGCCTACCAAGCCTGCTTGTACAGGTTGTTGGCTTGTTCACACCAGAAAACAAGTAGGTCATTAGTTTCATCTGGTATGTTCCCAGACAATAATCCAGATAATAATATTTTCTTTGTCCCGTATTGCACTAGTTATATCACCTCCTAATCACAAAGAAAGTAGACCAGGGGTGTGCATCCCCTAACTTGTTTTCACCCCCCGCGTCAAGCAGGGGGGCAAACAAGCTGCGATTTCTGTAAATTCAATTCCTAACAGCTTAAATTGCCTAAGCGCCATAATTACCAAAGCCATCTTAAAGCCTGTATTATCATAAAAATGAAACACATGGCTGCCATTTTGTCATTTTTATGTTTGCACACAGATCATCAATTGTAATTTAACTATTGCTAATCATTAGATCAGTAGTGATTGCAATAGTTTTTAGGTAAGCATTCAGCTATCAGTTATCACCTATCAGCTAATGGGCTACGGGCACGCTACTGTTCGCGCAGCGTGCCCGTAGCGCAATCGGTGCTATCAGCTATCAGCCAAAGGCCAGGCTACGGGAATGGCCACGCTACTGTTCGCGCAGCGTGCCCGTAGCGCAATCGGTGCTTTTGAATAAAATAAGCTGACCACTGACCACTGACGGCTGACGGCTGACGGCTGACGGCTGACGGCTGAATGCTTACGTTTTTAGGTGTGGAGGAGACCAAGCAATGGTGTTATTATAGCGAATAATTTTTGAAGGGTGGAAGGGTAAAATAAAACGTTGCTCCTTGTTCAATTGCACTTTTAGCCCAGACTCTGCCACCATGTCGGTGAATAATACGCTTTACAGTAGCGAGTCCAATGCCATTGCCAGTAAACTCGGCTTCGTTGTGCAAGCGTACAAAAGGGATAAATAATCTGTCAGCGTCAGCCAGATCAAAGCCAGCTCCATCATCCCGGACAAAATAGGCGATCGCTTCATCACTAGTTTGCTCTTGCCCCCCTGTCTGAGGTGCGGACAATGGGCAAACTCCAAATTCAATCCTGGCTTGGGGATGATGGGATGTGTATTTCCAGGCGTTGTGGAGTAGATTCTGTAAAACAATCCGGAGCAACGTACTATCTCCATAAGCCTGAATTCCTTTGGCAATGACCCATTCCACGCTCCGTTCAGGTTGGGTTTGTGTGAGTTCTAACCTAATTTCAGCAACCATCTTGCTCAAATCAACCTGCTGGTAGTGCATCGGGTCACCGCTAACTCTCGAAAGCTCTAGCAAATCCTCAATGAGTTTCCACATATGCTGACTGTTAGCAGATATACGTTGGAGATAGTGTTGTCCTTTGAGATCCAACTGGTGATGATAGTCCTTTGATAGAACCTTAATAAAACTCTTAATCCTTCGTAGTGGAGCGCTTAACTCGTGGGATACTGAATAGGCAAATGCTTCTAGTTCCTGATTTGTGGCTTCTAGTTGAGCCGTGGGCTGATTAACTCCGTCTACCAGCTGTTGATTAGTAGCCAACATTGTTGCTGGTTCTAGCACTTGCAGCAAACTATTTTCTGTAATGATACCTGTCGGTCGTCCACTATCCTCTACAACTGGTAGATGACGAATCCGATGTTGGCGCAATCGAGACAGTAGCTTGACTATATTCTCGACATTCTCGACTTCAGTGGCTGGTAGTGTAATTAATTCTGTGGTCATCACGTCAGCGATCGCTAGTCCAGAAAGCCCAATCCCTTCGACTATGACCTTTAGCAAATCTCGCTCAGTAAAAATGCCTACTAATGACAGTTGCGACTGGACGAGTACGTAACTAGAGTCGAACTGGATCATGCGGGCAATTGCCTCTGTTACTAGAGTTTCGGGAGATACAATCAGAGGATCCCTATTAATTGCTGCGTCTAGGTTCAAATACATCGGGTAAGAGTGTAGCACAAATTTCAACAATCTAGCAGTAGGAATTGGTGAAATTATAGCGATTGTGATTAAACAAATTCATTCCAAAATGGCGAAAAATTTCAATTTAACTAGTCAAGATAGAGGGAAATTTTTATTTTTACCTCTCCCTCTTACCCTTTCACCATAATTTTAACCAACTGCACCAGTAAATTAATAAGCAAATTAATACGATGTCAGCATTCAGCATATGCGCATTCGCGCACGCTACGCGAACAGAATTCAGCCATTCCTAATCAGCCCTTAGCTACAAGCAATCTTGAATCAACCAACCTTTAAGAAAGAACATTCTCGCCCGAATACTTATGTACTCCCATCATCTACTCCCATCCAGACCCAAATACCTAAGTTTGGGTCGATGCTTTAGCTGACTCCTGAGCAGCTGAGCCCTGAAGGCTTACCGTTTAGCTCCAATTGACCAGGTTTTTTGTTGATCCTTGACTGTTCACTGCTGACAGTAAACGTCATCTAGTATTTCCAAATAAATCATGAAACCCAATGCTGATTTGTCATAACAAGTAAGCATAATGCCGTCAGCCTAATGCCGTCAGCCTTGTGGCACAGGCTTTGGCCTTGGCCTTTTGGCCTTTTGGCCACGCTACGCGAACGGCCACGCGTGCGCGTTTGGCCACGCTGTGCGAACGACGCTGTGAGGTAACTCAGCATTATTCCAATGCTTACTTGTTTTATTCCAAAGCTGTTCGCGTAGCGTGCGCGTAGCGCATTAGCTGATAGCTGATAGCTGATAGCTGATAGCTGATAGCTGATAGCTGATAGCTGATAGCTGATAGCTGAATGCTTACCATAACACCAAAAAAATACTTGGAGCTCTTTCCTACTGTTACCTACCCCCCTTATTAAGGTTAGGGGGGATTCCTGTACCCTTTTTCAATCAATCCTAGTTTCTATCAAATGGGTTCTATAGACTGTGAACAGTCAACAACCAGACTATTACGTTTATTTTTACCGTCCCACTTACTCGATCACGAAACTGCTATTCTATTATGGATTTCTTGAACAAGACTTCCCTGGCTAGGTAGTGATTAGTTATTAGTCCAGTATTAGTCCATTGTCGTCAACAATAAGTCTTCTGGTCTTTAGCAATGACTAATTACCAAAGACCAAAGACCAAAGACTAATGACTAATGATTAATGACTAATCATTAATAGACTAATGCTATAGCCAACGACTAGCAATTGGCATCCGCCAGCCAGTACCAAAGGCGCGGTCAGTAACCTTTAAGCCTGGCGGGGCTTGTCGGCGCTTAAATTCAACACGAGCGACTAGTCGGATGATTTTGTGAACCACTTCGGGCTGATGACCTGCATCAATAATTTGCTCCGGGGCTTGGTGCTGCTGGATCAGTCGCTCGAGAATATCATCTAGGATATCGTAAGATGGCAAGGAATCTTGGTCTACTTGACCAGGTTTTAATTCAGCGCTGGGGGGCTTGATTAGAATATTAGCAGGAATAATTTCTGTTTGGCTTAAAGGTTGTTCGCCTTTGGCGTTCGAGTCAGTTAGGTTAGCAGGTTGACGCTGATCAGCTTGAAGCTTAGAAGAGGAGTCTGAAGGTTCAAGATTGAGCGTACTAACCTGCAACTTCTGATTAACCTGGGACTCCTCTGCCCTAGAATTTAGCCACCGACATAGGGAGTAGACCCGGGTTTTGGGAACATCGGCAATTACAGCTAATCCACCATTCATATCACCATAGAGGGTACAGTAACCCACTGCCATCTCTGACTTGTTGCCAGTAGAAAGCAGGAGATAGCCAAATTTATTAGCGATCGCCATCAGTAAGGTGCCCCGAATTCGGGATTGAATATTCTCTTCAGCCACACCGAACTCTGTCCCAGCAAATAGAGAGGTTAAGGTTTGGTCAAACCCTTCCATCAAGGAACCAATGGCTAGGGTGTGAGTCTTAATACCTAGGTTTTGTGCTAAAGAGAGAGCATCTTTGACGGAGTGGTCAGAACTGTAGGGAGAAGGCATGAGAATCCCCAAGACATTCTCTGGTCCTAAGGCGGCGGTGGCAATAGCAGCTACAAGAGCAGAATCAATCCCACCACTCAAACCAATTACTACTTTTTTAAAACCACACTTACGGGTGTAATCTCGGACTCCTAGGACTAAGGCTGACCAAATTTCTTCGTCTAGGCTGGCTGGGGCTGGTGCTATTGCTGCCGATGGTGGAGACTCTATAGTTGTTTCTGGTGGGGTGACCAGATCGTGTGTTTCTCGGTCATATTCCAAAATGACTAAGTCTGTTTCAAAGGCACGGGCGCGACATACCATCTCACCAGCCTGATTAAATGCTACACTACACCCATCAAATATCAGGTCATCATTGCCTCCTAGCTGATTGGCGTAGAGGATAGGTGTATGGTAACGGCTAGCGCTATGGCGCAACATTGCTTCCCGAGTTTTCTGTTTACCCGCGCTATAGGGTGAGGCGGACAAGTTTACCACTAGGTCTACACCCTGTTGAACTAAGTCTGTGATCGGATTGACTTGATAGCTGCGTTTGCCCCAAAACTCTTCATCGTTCCACAAGTCTTCGCAAATGGTAACACCGATTTTAATTGGAGAGTGGGCATTCTGAGTTGTGATTGCTGATGGCTGGTGATCAATGGTGAAGGAATTACTCTCCCGTCCTGGTTCAAAGTAGCGGTTTTCATCGAAAACATCATAGGTGGGCAAGAGTCGCTTGTGAAAAATCTGCCGTACTTTTCCCCCCTCTAGTAGAGCAATGCTGTTATATAAAGGTTTGCCACCAGCAAGCTCTGCTTTGGTATTCGGTGTTACTGTCCCCACCAAAACAGCTAGAGACAATGGTAGCTGCTGAGCTAGTTGTTGCACTTGTGTAGTCATCGACTCTCGAAACTTGGGATTGAGCAGCAAATCTCGTGGTGGATAGCCACACAAGGATAATTCTGGTGTCAGCAACAGACGCACATCCTGACTCGCAGCAGTGTTGGCTACTTCAAGAATCCGTTGAGCGTTGCCTGTAATATCACCAATGGTGGGGTTGAGTTGAGCGATCGCAATCTTCATCATTTTTGATTGTTTTTTATAGTTTAGGCCATCTACTTCACACAATCTTTAGTAATCTGGGTTTGGTTAGTAATTAAATGACAAAATATACAGTTTATATCGTCTTGACCAATCCGGTTTTTTTATCAAACCAAAAACTTGCTTATAATTAGCATTTTTTGTTGATATTTTTACTTCTTAATTAGTTGATAAACTTATTGGCAAATCAACTAAAAAACTTGCTATCAATATTAGTAATTTATGATATCATAAATTACTAATATTGCATAAATGTTGAATTCCAAGAGTTATGTACCTAAAATTAGATACACTACACCTATAACACGCCAGATAGGTTCACGAGAACACCATCTTATCAAACCAATGTACATAGCTAATATTTTCACACATAAAAGCTTGTAAATATCGTAGTTTATCTAATGTTTTTTTACCGAAACATTTTGGAATCACCACTAATTGTAATAAAACATAACCAATTAGACAGCTATATATTTGTATCTCAATTCCATTGATATTTTTTGTGATTAATCTGTCGAGTTTTAGATGCATCTTCAAAAATTTCCAGAATAACTCTATTTGCCAGCGCCAACGATAAAAATCTCCAATATCTTCATTACTTATTTCTGATTCACCTGTTTCTGGTAGGTTAGTCACTAGTCTAAATTCAGTTTTAGTTTCGAGGTCACAAAAGTTGACTACTCTAGCTTCTATTTGATCTTTTCCGGTTCCGATTAGAACCTGCCCATTTGATAACATTTCTAGCTGAAAGTTCTGATTAATTCTTAATACAAAATAACGATTATATTTGGTCTTTAGATTTTTTATCCTCTCCAAGCTCGCAAATCCTCTATCCATTACGCCAACTCCGTTTTCTGGAGTTGATTCTATTGTGTTATCCCCATATTTACTATCATGACCTTGACCAAAATGAATCATTATTCCTCCTGGCTCTGCTGTTAATAAATTTAAGCCACTGAATAATTTTACTTGATTAAAGCCTTGGCTCCATAAAAGCTTGCTTGTTAATGTTACTATGGTCGAATCAATCGGAAATAATGCTAATTTATTCTTCCCTACTTTTGGGCTTTTATGTAGAGCTTTTCTTAATTGAATTAACAAATTATAAAACAACATTGGATTTCTCACTTTGCTCGCCTTAGAGAAAGTCGATATGTCTACATCTATGCCACGTACATTCAAACGCTTAAATAAACTCCTCATACTAGTTTGACTTTGGTCTAATACAAATTCTAACCAGGTTGATACAAATAGCGATGCAGCGCGGTCTTGGGGGTTTCCCCCATGAGCGACTGCATCAAGACAGGAAAGTATTGAGGACTGGATAATCATCAGTAGGTAGTTTTCCTAGGTGTTTTTTGATGATTTGTGGAAAATTTGATATCATTTAAGCAACATTATTATATTTTTATTTGGCCTCTATTTTATCAAATTAGAGGCTATTTGTCTAGTTTTTTAACTATCATTCAACATTTCTGCTAATATTGATAAGTATTTAGGGGTATAAATGTCGATTTTTTTTATTTTTTTTACCGTTGTTTAGATGTTTTAAACTAATAAATAATAATCAGGTGGCAACGAAAGTAAACATAAACGTAAACTCGAACGTAAACCCTAACGCAAACCTAATCCTTGATAGTGTAGATTAAGTTATCATTAATAAATCATGAACGTGGAAGAACTATAAAACCGTTATCGAGAAGAGATTCAAAGTCTAGCTAACCAACTTCAAAATGCAGTTCTCGGACTGTCTCAGACAGAATAAAAAATTGCTAAGATGGGACGGTCTATAGAGAACCTGAGCCAAATCCTTGAGTAATTTATCTTACAGCAGAATCAAAAAAAACTAATTCCATGACTGATGGACAATAAATGTCAAGTCGCTTGACCGTAGGTCACGCTGCGCGAACGCTCCAATTCAAAGTTCAAAATTATTAATTCAAAATGATTCGGACAATTCTAGATTTTTAATTTTTAATTTTTAATTTTTAATTCCCCGGGGGGCTTGTACCCGGAATTAATTAATTCAAAATTTGTTCAATGTCTTGATGCAATAGCGAGTGGGGGAAACCACGGCAATAGCGAGTGGTTTGTTCGCGTTCGCCTTTGGCGTGGCCTACGGCCAAGCGTCGCCTTTGGCGATAGTTACCGTAAGACAGGCTCGCCTTAATCAATGGAGGCGCGCTTTCCGCTTGAAGAATTAAATTACGGGGTCGCGCCTCAAGTTTTAACCCTTTTTTGCATAACCTACCAACCATAAAGGCTCAACGTAATCAGGTTTCGTCTCCGGGGGAGACCACGGCAATAGCGAGTGGGGGAAACCCCCAAGACCGCGCTGCCTCCCCAAGACCGCGCTGCCTCCCCAAGACCGCGCTGCATCGCTTCTAGATTTTTAATTTTTAATTTTGAATTTTGAATTCCCCAAAGGGGTCAATGATTTCCCTAACAGGACTTACGCAACAACCCTATCTGTAGGGTGCGTTATTAACTAACCAAGCGCTTTTGTGGAAGCACCTTTGTGGCCGAGTTTTGCGTAAGTCCTGCCTAAGACTTCAAACTCATATCATCTCCGGTACCATCGGTATTGTATACCACAAGAGTGTTTTGCAGGCGGCTCAGCCTTGTGGCTCTCAAGACAAATGACAAAAAAAGCGGACTGGATATCAATTGGTTATTTCTTCCTCTATGGCTTGTTCTATTTCTCTGAGAAGCGCTGGTTTGACTAGATAACGACGAGCTCCTAGTCTGAGAGCTCGCTTTTTGTCTGCTGGGAAGGAGTAGGCAGAAAGGATAACTATAGGGATTGTTGCCCATTGGGATTTCTTGAGTTTTTCGATCAAGGTAAAGCCATCAACTTCTGGTAATTTGAGATCCAGCAGAATCAAGTCAGGTTGAAAGTCGGCGAGGTCTCGTTTAATGGTTAACCCATGGGGTAAAGCGCAAACGTCATACCCTTGCAACTGAAGGTATTCAGTGATAACTTCTCGATTGAAATCGTCATCCTCAATAAATAGGATTTTCTGAACCACAATTACAGATGTTTTTTCATTGCTACATAAATACCAACGGTTTATCCTTTAAACGACCATATGCCTCCGCATCAAAGCGGTACAAATTTCAGGGACGACCTGCTCCATGAGATACTCTTAAACTAGTATCCGCCAGGAATAATAGCTTTAAAAGACGAGGGCTAAAATTGTAATAATCCGAGACGTTTTCAAAAAAAACTGTGGTGTACAGTTGATAAATAGTATAGATATTATTGAGGGTAAATACATCTCGGAACAGGTCAAAGGCGACAGGATTGTCTGCCAATTTGTTGCGCAAATGCCGATAACCATAGTCCAAAATTGGATTATGCTCAAAGGCGAGCTGCGGCACATGCTCGATGGAATACCAGGTAATACCACTGACATGATCTGTGTTGAATTTAGCTTCTTCTAGTCCCACTAGGGCAAAGTAACTGACGGATAGGTAACCCATGGCATAGTGGTGGTTATAGGTAACCTCGACTCTAACCAATTTTGGTTGATAACGACCTAGTTCTCCGAAAGTGTACAGTTGCTCTAGGTTCAGGTTGTTAACTCCAATTTTCTCTGCCCAAATCCGATCGCATAGCGTGGCCATTCGCGTAGCGTGGCCGAAAGGCCAAGGCCAATCGCGTAGCGTGGCCATTCGCGTAGCGTGGCCGAAAGGCCAAGGCCAATCCCCAGCATTGTCTAATGATTCTCCGTCCGACACCAAGGTTCCTGGTAAACTCGATTTACCGAGGAAGGCTTCCTCTTGGAGTACCAAAAGGCGGCTTTGTTGGGTATTGAGGGAAAAAATCACAGGATCAACCCCGACCTGGACGTTGGCTAGAGCTGGTAGTTTGACCTGTTTGGTGCTGCTTTGGGTCATTGGTACAACTGCTCTTGATGGATATAGTCCTTAACCAGAGGAGTCAGTGCTTTTGTATCACCATTCTCACGATACGCTGTAGAGGAAACTGATGGTACCGTAATATCAGCGATCGCTAATTGTGCTCCTAGATGCTTCAACTTTTCTAAACTAGCCTGATCTACTCCATATCCTGAACGAGGTATCACCAGCAACTGTACTTGTTTTAACAATTGTTCAATTTGATACCAACGGGGCATCTGACGGACTAAATCAGCACCAATCACCAGAGTCATGTTTGCCTGTAATCCCCAGCGCTGTTTAGCTAGTGCTATGGTTTCCAAGGTTCTAGAGCTACTCAAGTCGGGGCTGACACGGATCGGATTTTGATACGGGTCAATCTCCTCAATCAGTAACTTGAGCATGTGGGAACGTTGTTCTAGGGTAGTCTGATGAGACTTGAATGGATTATCTGACGCCCAAACCACCACTTGGTCATAGTGATGGGATAGCCACTGGAGAATGGATTGATGAGCACAAGTTGGGGGATCTGCACTGGTACCAAACAGGGCTATATTGACCATAGTTAGTTAAAAGTTAGTTAAAAGCTCAAAGGGGTTTGAGATTAGGTTTGCTCTTCAGTATCTAGTGCGTGAAAAGCGATCTAAGCCTAGGCTTGGGTTTTAGCTTCAGAATTCTAAAATTTAAACGCGCCACGGCTTAGGGTACACTCAAAGGAAACAGAATGGGATGGATGCGCGTCCCGCAATTAAGCGAACGCTTCAACTGCTACACGCTATATATAGCTTATTTGCTTCAGCCCTGAGACCAATGGTGAGAGCCCCCTAGTTGATTGACAAAAGTCCTTAAACTAGGGGGCATGACAGTTGGTACAATGGATATAGCCTGAGAAATCCGACAAATCAAATAGGATTTACTGAGAACTCCAACTGATCAGGACTTATCCAGGAACTCCCTTGAGTAAGGTGCGTTATTAACCCACCTTACTAAGCTGTCGCCTATTTAATTTGTCTATTTTTGAATAAGCGGGAAAAACTATACAATCTTCTCCCCTTGCCGATTCAATTTATAAATCAATTAAATGTAGATGCGACCAATATGTAGATGCGATCAATATAATATGCTTGATGTAGATGTTTTACAGCTTACTTACCTTTCTTCCCACTGTTCTATCTCTTTCATCCCACCACCAATAATCTCTCTAAAAGTGCAACGCCCCTCAAAGTGTGGGAGTTTCAACCGCCCGATACTGTAGCGTGGCCATTCGCGTAGCGTGGCCCAAAGGCCAAGGCCAATCAACTGGTGCGATCTCACCTCCATTGCCTAGGCTAAGCTTGTTTCAAGCCTATTGTTTCAAAATAAACACCGGATCCTGAGCGTTTAATTCAATTCCCTCCTGGTCAAAGAAATCCTTAATCATTTTACGAAGCACTAGCTTGATCTGGTGGTGCTTTCCTGGTTTAACTTTGGTAATGGTTCGTATGGACAGATCAAAATCCCCAAAGTCCTCGATTCCATCCACCTTGGTCGGTTCAAGTACCTCCGAATACTTTTCTTTTAACTGGTGTCCCACCTTTTCAATCACCCTGTACACCTGATCGAGGTCAGCATCATATTCTATGCCAACTTCCACTACAGCATAGATATAATCCTTGGAGTAGTTGGTAATTGAGCCAATATCCCCGTTCCGAATAATATACATTTGACCATTGACGTGTCGAATACGGGTGGTTCTCAGTTCAATCGCCTCCACAATCCCCTCCGCTTCCCCTGTCTGGATATAGTCACCTACCAGGTAGTAGTTTTCAAAGAGGATAAAGAATCCACTAACCATATCGTTAATTAGATTCTGCGCCCCAAGACCCACTGCTAGCCCCACAATGCCAGCACCCGCTAGGATTGGGGTGGCGTCAATTTCTATGGTATCGAGGATCAATATACCCGAACCAAAGTAAATCAAGTACTTCAGTAAACTCTCTAGTACGGGAATAATCGTTAACCGCTTCTTTCGCTGCACATCAGTCAGCTTCGGGTACCTCAGCAGTGCTTCTTGGAGGAACAAATTGGCGATCACGATCAAGCCGCGACTCAGGAAGATGATACCGATAATTTTGACAGCTTTCGATCCATAGGTGGCTAAGTTAGCAATTATCTCTATCTGCTCAACCACCAGGGTGGCAATGCTAACATAGATTATATATTCTAGGCACCGCTTAAAGAAAGGAATCAGATGCCTGAGATTGCTATAGAATCGCAGGATATTCTCAGGGCTAGAGTATTGAACAGTCAGGGTGTCTATGCTATCGATAATGACCACAATGGATCTCAGAATGAGCAACCCGATTCCAATAATCAGATAGATGTTCAGAAGAACGTACAGATACTTAGCTGTGGATTCTGGCACTTTCAGAAACTGGCTACACCAGATTAGGGAAAGCAGCCAGAGTCCACTGGTGAGGATTTTGGTTAAGTAACTAAAGAAATCCTCAATGCTTTCATCACTAGCAGTGATTTGTTCTAGTTTCTTTGCCCGAACACAGCCATAGTTGAGCAAACGCTGCAAGGGTTTTATGGCGAAGGCAACTAGCATCAGAAGGCAGATGCATTTGCCTAACCCAGTGCCAAGGGTTATCCAGAATCCTTTGGGAATATTACTGACTAACCCGAGTGTGTATTCCTTGAGGTCTTTCCCCCGATAGATCAGCCAACTGTTGCCACCAACAATTACAAGGCATAGCGCTATACAACAGATAACGATCAGCGCCTGGAGGTTCCGGCGGAGGTTTCTAGCATTGCTGTTCACCTTTTGGAACCAAGCAACCCTGATCAGTTGCTTGAATAGTCTACTCACCAGCCAGTTGACTAGACAGAAAACTACGATGACCAGGCTGACTTCAGCCAAGATAATAATTATGTTGTTCACTTAACAAATCAGCTCAACCTTTCAGTATAATACAATACTTTACTCATTAAATATAAATTATATTCTTAACTACAATTAAATTGATACCACTACAGGAAGGTTCATCCACCGCCTCATAGCCATAAGTTCATGAAAGTTTCAAAACGTTTTTCTTGACAGTATTCCATGGACAGGAAACGCCTAGGTCGATCTGCGCCATTTGATCACAACTTAAGATCAGATCATCACTTCAGCTTAATTTAACATTTTCTTCACATTTTCTTCATTATTTATCCCTGTTTTTAATTATGCTTCATAATCTTTGCGTAAAAGTTTTAATGGTGTATTTTTTAGTGTATTTTTTTATTTAATGAGACAATTAGACAGGTATCTAAGCCTGGAAAAGCTCACATTCAGATCAGAGCAATAGAACTTAACCCTTCCAAAGCTGACTGCTGAGGGGCTGAGCGCTGAATGGTTACGAGCTATTAGTTTATCCAACTTATAGCACGGAAGTCACGGTCATCACCCTGAGGGTATTACCTAAAGCAATTGCTATGGTGCTATTACAGGGAATCGGGAATCGGGAATCGGGAATCGGGAATCGGGAATCGGGAATCGGGAATCGGGAATCGGGAATCGGGAATCGGGAATCGGGAATCGGGAATCGGGAATCGGGAATCGGGAATCGGGAATCGGGAATCGGGAATCGGGAATCGGGAATCGGGAATCGGGAATCGGGAATCGGGAATCGGGAAAAAATCCTGTCTACCTGATGAATAGGATAACCGCTATTTTAAAAATAAGTAATAGATATAAGAGAGTGAAGAAAGATAATTAAATTAAAAAAGTATTGATAAAATTGCCAACTATTTTAGCCTAAAAGTCCTAAGGTATGTTTTGTTTTTTTTAGGCAGGGTTGATTGGAAAAACGTTCAATTGGCTAGACTTCAGTCTATTAATCATTGGTCATTGGTCATTGTTAACCAGCTTTTATCCTGTTTTAAATGATGTTATTGACAGTTCTAATTCGTGGTTTTTAGAAGCGCTTAATCTTCCCAAAGCAGCAAGGGCATGATTGCCCAGTCACGAAGTCAGGTCAGCTTGAACGCGATCGCGTGGCCGAAAGGCCAAGCTTGATGGTTGAACGCGATCGCGTGGCCGAAAGGCCAAGGTTGAAGCTTGAAGGTTGAAGGTTGAACCCGATCGCGTGGCCGAAAGGCCAAGCTTGATGGTTGAACGCGATCGCGTGGCCGAAAGGCCAAGGTCGATGGTTTGATAGTTTGAAGGTTTGATGGTTGAAGATTAGAGGCTTAAGAACTGAAAGCCGGATGTATAACTGGCCACCTGTAACGTTAAACCTGTCAAATATAAACTTTAAAGTTAAATATGCACATTATAACGTTAAACCTGTAACTTGTAACGTTAAACCTGTAACCTGTAACTTTCAACCTGTAACTTTCAACCTGTAACTTTCAACCTGTAACCTTCAACCTGTAACCTTGGCCTTTCGGCCACGCGATCGCGTTCAAGCTGTAACCTGTAACTTTCAACCTGTAACCTGTAACCTGTAACCTGTAATCTGTGACCATTCAACTGATCAGGTGATATATGCTAAAAAAAGCCATCGTATTAGTATCTATCGTACTGCTTGCCTTCGGTACAGTTGTAGCAATTGATAGCTTCGAGGGATATAAAGATAGGATAACCATTGCGATCGCAGCTCCGTTAAGCAATGCTAGTGAATCAGCACAACGCTCAGGCAGAGCAATGGTAGACGGTGCTGAACTTTACATTAACCAAGTTAACAAGGCTGGCGGTGTTAAGGGCAAAAAGTTGAAGCTAGAGGTTTATGATGACCAAGGCAATCCGGATGTGGCACGCCAGGTTGCTCAGAAGATTGCTCAATCAAATGCGATCGCAGTGATTGGTCATTACAGTAGTGGGGTATCTACGGCTGCTGGCAAAGTTTATCAAGACCATAAGATTCCTGCGGTGACCGGCTCAGCTACTGCTGATGCGGTCACCCAATCGAACACTTGGTATTTTCGCACCATTTTTTCTAACAGTGCTCAGGGTACTTTTATCGCCAATTATATCCAAAAGATTCTGGGATCTTCCAAGATTAGCCTAGTTTACAGCCCCAGCACTTATGGCTTGACCTTAGGGAAGACTGTTGAAGAGACGTTTCGGGAGTTAGGGGGAGAAGTAGTAAGTAAGTGGGTATTAGGGGATGATATAGACCAAGCCATAGAAACGATTTATCAAGATTTATTGGCTTTAAACAATAGCGGGAAAGACCCAGGAGTGATTGTGATGACAGCGAATCGCAATCAAGTGGCTGGATTAATTGCAAAAATGAGGAGTTCTGGGATGAATTTCCCCATTTTTGGCGGTGACTCCTTAGCCGAAATATCCCTGGGGCAACGGTTTGAAGACTCCCCAGAGGAGATGGATGAACCAGGCTTCTTTACCAATGGAATTTATGCCATTGCTCCGATTATTTTTGACATTTCTGATGATGGGGGTCAACAGTTCAGAAACGAATTTGAAAAGAAGTACAAACAAGCGCCGGGATGGGTGGCGACTTGCTATTATGATGCGGCAAAAGCCATTGTTGAGGCAATTAAGCGCTCTGATCTTACCTGGGACGATTTACCCAAAAACCGTTTGATGCTCAAAGAGAGCTTAGCAACTATTAATAGCCAGGAAACGGCGTTCAAGGGGGCAACCAGAAATATTTATTTTGACTATTACGGCAATGCAGTAGCACCAGTTTTTGTGGGTATTTTTGATAGAAGAAATTTTATTTCAGCGTTTAGCCAGCTGCAAATAATACCGGACTTACGGGCTGTTGCTAATCTGCAAGAACAGCTCGACAGTGGTGAAATTGTAAAGGTTGGTAATAACTATATGGTAAAAACCCATATCGTTTACACCGGGATGGATATCAATGAGATTAGTCACATAGATGAAAAAACGTCCTCCTATTTGGTGGATTTTTACATTTGGTTTAGGTACCAAGGCGATATTACTGCAGACCAAATCGAGTTCACAAATTATGGCATTGAGCGGCTAGATTCAGGAGAAAAATTGACCTTAAAGGAACCGATAGATACAGATTTAAACGATGATATAAATTATAAAGTATACCGGGTTAAAGGCGATTTTCATGAAAAGTTTGATTTTCATGATTACCCGTTTGACCATCAGACTCTATCAGCGAGATTTCGACATATTAACCTAACTCGGGACAAGCTAATTTATGTAGTGGACTTCGTGGGAATGCGAGATACCACTACAGAAGAAGTTCTCAAAAATTGGGAGAGAGCTAAAGTGTTTGAGAAGATTACCGATTGGAGTGTTGAGAATGCTACCTTTTTCCAGGATACGGTGATTAACGATTCCACTTTGGGCAATCGACGATTTATCGACACAGATTCAGATATCGAATATTCCCGATTCAATGTGGTTATTAAAATCAAGCGGGATTTAGTCAGTTTCAGTATCAAGAATCTATTGCCTCTACTGTTTTTTGTGGTGGTGGGATACCTGTTCATGTTTCTCCCTTTCGATCACATGTCCGTAGAAGCAGTAAGTGGCTTGCTACTAGCGATTGTATTTTACCATTTGAGCTTGATAGAAGGACTACCGGAGGGGGTTGGCTATGTAGTGGCTCTCGACTATGCCTTTTTTATCGTTTACGTACTCAATGGCTTACAGTTGTTGATGGTGGTGATTGGGAATAGTGAGGGGTTTCAGTCTGGTAAAATCAAGATTAGCAAATTAATGGAGTTTGGAAGAGTGGCGTTTCCAGTAATTTTGGTAGTTTACACGTCTCTTCTGTGCTGGCGGTATTTGTAGCAATTTGTTAATTGTTAATTGTGATTTGAAATTTAACATTTGCCTTTTACCTTTTGGAGGTAGCTATGGTGAGCTGTTGTAGGGCATCAGAAATTTCTACAGGTAGTGGGGTGGGCTGATGAAGTTGTCGCGTTGAGGTGGCAAGACTGGCAACAGAAGCAGCTGTGCGTTTTTGTATCACGTCTAAGGATTCTGGCAGCTTGAGTCGTTGACCTTGTTTGATGACTTGTTCCAGCAGAGGTTGCTCATGATCTTGGCAGGATTCACTCATCAATCCTAGCCGGTCTTTGATAACTGTATCTTGGTGAAATTGGCGATAGATTTGCTTGCGCCCTGGATAGGTGATTTTGCTACTGGACTGTTTCATGGTGGGAATGCCATCAATTTCTACTAATTTGTAGACTCCATTGACTGGGTTTCCAGTGACTAGCCGAGTTCCGAGTCCATAACCGTCGATACAAGCACCAGCCTGTTTGAGTCTGGCTATTTCATACTCGTCTAAATCCCCACTGGCAAAAATTGAGACATTGGGTAAATGCGATCGCACTTTTTGGGACAAGGTGACTAAATCCCCAGAATCCAAACGTACTCCAGTCACTTGGATTTCCCCAGCTGCGATTCGTTGAGCCAGACTCTTAGCGGCTGCTACAGTATCGTAGGTATCTATTAATAAGGGAGCATTGGGAAAATAGCGATAAAAGGCCGTAAAGGCATCCTGCTCACTTCCAGATACTGCTGTGATCGCCATCACCAAAGCATGAGCCATGGTTCCTTGAGGCTGACATCCTAATTTCAGGGCTGCTAATACATTAGATGTGCCATCCAATCCAGCTGCTATAGCTGCTCGTGCTGCCCACAGGGATGCCTGAGGACTAAAGGCCCGTCGAGTGCCAAACTCTAGTAAGGTAGCCTCGGCCCCCGCCACATCTCTTAGCCGTGCTGCCTTAGTGGCAATCAAGGTCTGATAGTTAATTGTATTGAGTAGGTAAGTTTCTACTATCTGTGCTTGCCACAGAGGAGCATCCACCCGCAAAAACGGTTCATTAGCAAATATTGCTGTTCCCTCGGGCACTGCCCAGACATCACCGGTGAAGCTTGCTTCTGCTAAGAGTGACCAAAACTGTTCCGGTGCTCCCTGAAAAATGCCTGTCTCTTTTAATGCGTCCAGTGCCTGGGGACTAAAGCGAAACTGTTCCAGGTAGTCCAGTACCTGAGCGAGTCCCATAGCAATCAAGTAACCAAAGCCATTAGGTAAACGTCGCGCAAATAGTTCAAAGGAAGCTGGTTTTTGGGCTAAGCCTTCACCGCTATAACAGGCTGTCATGGTCAGCTGATACAGGTCAGTTAATAAGCTATAGTCCTCAGCTGTAGGTATTAATTCCTGGTCTTTAGGGTTCATAATAGTACTGTTTAAGGAGTAATGTTTAACATAAGGTAAAGGAACTTTAAATAGGTACAGATTTTTTAACAATCCTCTCAAAATTACCAAACAAATCTTAGTGATTAGTCAAGCTTGAGAAAAGTATTGCAAATATTACCAAACAAATATTACTAATCCTGGCACTGAATCGATAATCCTCGATAAGATAAAGTACACCAGACAGAAACGTCTTTCAGTCTGTACTCACAGTTAAGACTCAATAATTTGAGAACAGCAATTTGATGACAGCATGGCAGTACTCACGAACCACCAGAAAAGGGAAAGGTTCGCGCTAATTATAGCCACTGCTGTTTTCAACTCTAACTCAACTAATTCAGGAGAGCAATTTTATGGCTTTTTACAAACTATTGGAAAGCAGTATTCAATATCTTTCTGAAGCAGTAGCTAGGATTTTTGGTCCTAATGATGACATTTATCCTGCTATTGGTGTTCAACCCTTTAGCGGTGACCCCTTTGAGCAGAAAGAGGCATCTTGGTAAATTCGATTTTAGCTATAATATGAACCCTGGGTTATAGCGGTTCTTGCTGGAATACAAAACACCCTTAGGGGCGCACGCCGTGCGCCCTTAAGGGTGTTGTGGGGTTGCCTATTGGTGGGATGATTTAAGCTGGAAGCGAACACTGTGATGCAGTAGCTTGGCCGTAGCGCATTAGCTGATAGCTGATAGCTGACGGCTGAATGCTTACCTCATAACTCCCTACTCCCTACTCCCATTAACTCAGCGGTTGCCAATTTTCTAGTGGTTTACCTTGACAAAATGTAAGCATTCAGCTATCAGCTATCAGCGATCAGCTATCAGCGATCAGCGATCAGCTATCAGCTATCAGCCATTGGCCACGCTACGGAAATGGCCAGGCTACTGTTCGCGCAGCACCTCAAGTAGCGCAATCGGTGCTTTTAGGTGCGACCCGTGGCGAATTTAATAATTAGATGCGGAAAGCGCACCTTTGAATAAAATAAGCTGACCACTGACCGCTGACCACTGATGGCTGACGGCTAACGGCTGACGGCTGACCACTGACCGCTGAATGCTTACGACAAAATTGCTTTCACTTTTGCTTTAAACATTTCAAACTCTTCTGGTGTTGGTTGAACTTGCTGCCAACTTTCCCGTTCCTGTAAAGCTGTTTGCCAATTTTGCACTGAGGGATAGTCTGCTAAAGAAACGCCGATCTTGCTGAGAAAATATACTGACAAACCGGCGACAATATCGGCTAACGTAAATTGCCCTTCTACAAAGTAGTTTTTATCGCCCAATTTTTCGCTATAAAATTTCATCACTGTGGCAACTTGTTTTTGAGCTTGTTCTAATTTTTTTGCTTCTACTTCAATCTCCAAGTTATGGCGCATAAAGGTTACGATAGCAGGAGCAAGCTCATTGACATTGACCAGTTGTATCATCCTCACTGTAGCAATAGCTTGGGGGTCAGTAGGCATCAGAGCAGGAGTTGGATATTTAGCTTCTAAATAATCTAAGATGGCTAAGGATTCTATCACTTTAAATCCATCATCGATTAGGACTGGGATGTGATGAAAGGGATTGATTTCAATAAATTCTGGCGTAAATTGATCTCCATCTAATTTTATTTCAACAGGCTCAAAGTCAATCTGTTTTTCTAATAAAGCAATCCATACCCGTCGGGCATTGTTGGACATAGGATTATTGTAAAACTGTAACATTGACTCAACTCTCCCTTACTATCAACGTTTGATTGATTCTTAGTTTAATATCTACTTTCAAGCACAAGCTCATAACTTGAGCTATTTCAAGAACCCTTCAACCCAAGCTGAGGATTTGACTTAAAAAGAACCCTAGTGCTGCACTACCGATAGGAACTGTGAGATTAT
Organism: Moorena producens 3L; assembly: GCF_000211815.1. Taxonomy (GTDB): domain Bacteria; phylum Cyanobacteriota; class Cyanobacteriia; order Cyanobacteriales; family Coleofasciculaceae; genus Moorena; species Moorena producens. The sequence goes on along the minus strand of NZ_GL890825.1, from coordinate 266,193 downwards.
CAATCCCGAACTTGGAGAAGGCTTCTAATAGTGTGGCAAAAAATGCGATCGCAATTGACATCAACCAGGTTTCCCAGACATTACCTTGAACAGCGAAAAGGATCAGGCTACTGACGACATAGCTAGTGACAGCCATGGTTCCAGACCCTTCCCAGCTTTTTTGCATCCCCCAAGCCTGATAGGGATGTTGGCCAAATTTCTGACCAATCAGTCCTGCCAATCCATCCCCCCATGCCATCACTAAAATACCAATAGCGGCATACTGGAATTGTTGTAAGGGCCAAAACCAGGCAATCACGACACCAATACTGACAGCATAGAAGAAAGTGCCTAGGCTTTTGCGCCCAACGCTGTTAATACCAGGCAAAATAGGAATGTAATAGGACAAAAGAGCGATCGCACCAGCGATAACTGATGCCAAGATACCTACCCAGGCAGGTATTTGTAGCCACCAAGCCACTAAAATAACGTTACCGGTGCCAATGTGAACAATTTTACGGGTAATTTCTGAATCCCTGGCGGTGCGCTGATGTAGTGTTTCCGCCAGCAGCACAATCGCACCGAGACCGACAGCAATCAGTGCAATTTGCAGCCATAGGGTTGGGATTGATTCTATCCAGGTTACAGAATTAAACAAGGATCTGATGGCAGCATACTTTAAGACCTATTTATTACTGTATTAGATGGGGTGACCATTACATGAAACTTTTACTGATTTGGCTAATTCGAGGCTATCGAGCTTTTATTTCGCCCCTATTTCCTCCAGTCTGTCGCTTTCGCCCAACCTGTTCCCAGTATGCTATCCAAGCGATTGAGCGGTTTGGTGTCTGTCGGGGTGGTTGGCTAGGAATTCGGCGTATTCTACGGTGTCATCCTCTCTATCCAGGGGGTTATGATCCCGTGCCTGACGTTTATCCTAATGGTAATAGGGATAAATCTAGAAGTGTTGAACTTCGGAACAGGGAACAGGAAACAGGGAACAGGGAACAGGGAACAGGGAACAGGGAATAATTAGTGGCTCTTGTGGTTTGAGTATGGTAAAAAAGTAGTTAAATCATGCAAGAGGCAAAAGGCAAGAGGCAAAAGGCAAAAGGCAAAAGTTGGTTTTAGGTTGAGTTTTTTAGGTGTTAAAAATGTGACCGTTAAAAGACTTTAAATATTTTCTAATTTTGCCAAAAGATATGCTTCGCGCTGATCAACGCTTTTTGATAACTCCAAAAATGCCCAAAAGAAAAACTATAGCGGTTCTCATAGTAATGAGAGTAATGAGGTAAACAGAATTTTTACCACTTCCGACTTCCCTACTCCCTACTCCCTACTCCCTACTCCCTACTCCCTACTCCCTACTCCCTACTCCCGACTCCCTCGCAACCAACTGCTAGTAATTACCTCAAGCAATTGAGAACTGCAACTATGAAACCTTATCAGCAAATCCCAATTGTAGAGTGTGGAGAACCCCTCATCCCCATTCCCTTAGCACAATTTGCCGCTCGTAACCCTCACCCCTACCAAAAACTGGGGGCACCTTATGGTAAGGCTTCCCCTTATTATCTGCGCGAGAGTGTGATAGAAGCACTCTTTGTGGCTCAAAGCCAACTCCAACAGCAGCATCCAGGTTGGCGCATCCAGATTTTTGATGGCTATCGACCGGTGGAAGTCCAACAATTCATGGTTGACCATACTTTTGCCCAAGTAGCTCAGGCACAACAACTCAACCCAAGCATCCTATCGGAACAACAACAGCAAGCGATTTGGGAACAAGTCTATCAATTTTGGGCAGTACCCAGCTCTAACCCCATGACTCCACCCCCTCACAGTACAGGTGCTGCCTTAGATATTACCCTGGTGGATGCCACCGGTGAAACCATTGATATGGGCTCTGAGATTGATGAAGTCTCACCACGCTCCCATCCCGATTATTACGCCAATCAGCAAGACTTGCCTTATCACTACAATCGACAGCTGTTAAAAAATTTAATGTACTCGGCTGGGTTCCGGTGTCATCCTAGAGAGTGGTGGCATTTTTGCCTCGGAGACCAAATGTGGGCTTGGCTGCGCAATCAAGAAGATTCAACCAATACCTTGATGGCACGATATGGTGGTGTTGAGTGCGGAGCCTGTTGAGTCCTGAGACTGAGTCGGAGAGTGGGTCAGTCCTAAGTGGGGAGCGTGCTAAATGGGGAGCGTGGTGATAGCTCAGTTGCTGCTAAGATGGTTTAGCAGTGGCATTGTAGTGGAATTATTAATCAAGTAGCTCAAAGAATGCTACAAATAGACCATTTTTTATTGCCCCTCTTGCCTGTCTTGGCCCTCCTGCTATCTCTCCCTGGCATTAAAGCAAAATGGTATCAGATATCCTATAAAAACAATTAAAAAATAACGATTACTTAAGGTTATATAAGATTTATGATGGCACCTAAGCAAGTATACGTCCTTTTATTTAATGCCCGGACAGAAAACGAGGGAATTCACACTATCCAAATTGGCGATAAGCAAACGGTATTGATGTTTGAAAAAGAAGACGATGCTACCCGCTTTGCTTTATTGCTCGAAGCTCAGGATTTCCCAACACCCACCGTGGAAGCTATCGATCTAGAAGAGATTGAGGAGTTTTGCCAATCGGCTGGTTATGAGTCGGAGTTGGTTAGTGAAGGAATGTTGGCCATGCCACCGGAAACAAATCTAGAAAAGACGGATTGGCAACCTGACCTCAAGAAAACCGAAGAACCTGACCTCAAGAAAACCGAAGAATCAGAAATATCAGATCTAGACCGCATTCGCCGTCAGTTGGAAAATTTATTGTAAGCTGATAAAAATTTGAGGAATACATTTGAACCGTCCACCTTCAGCCGTCAACCAAACAACCAAACAACCTATCCTTCACCGAACGCCAAAGGCGAACAACCAAACAACTAAACAACCTATCCTTCACCGAACGCCAAAGGCAAATAACCTTGGCCAAAAGGCCACCCTAGGCAAACAAACTACCCTAAGGGAACGCCAAAGGCGAACAACCTTGCCCAAAAGGCCACGCTAAGCGAACAACCTTAAACCCTTAAACCAAATAACCTTCAACCAAATAACCTTCAACCTTCAACCTTCAACCAATGACTAAATAATATAATGCAAAATTTAGAACAACGGGGACATCTACTGACCGAACAGATTAATCCCAATAGTCAGAACCTTGACCAGCTGACATCCCTAGAGTTAGTCGATCTATTTAATCAAGAGGATACCAAAACCCTAGATGCGATCGCAGCAGCTCGTAGCGAGCTAGCTCAAGCCATTGACTGCACTGCAAAGGCATTGCGTCAAGGAGGATGCCTCTTCTACGTGGGAGCTGGTACCAGTGGACGCTTGGGAGTCCTCGATGCTGCCGAATGTCCCCCCACCTTTTGTACACCCCCAGACCTAGTCCAAGGGATCATTGCTGGAGGAGCAGGGGCGTTGGTGCGGAGTTCTGAAGATTTGGAAGACCGACAGGAAGATGGTGCAAAAGCGATCGCCCATCGCCGGGTACATGACCTAGATGTGGTGGTAGGCATTACCGCAGGTGGGACCACACCCTTTGTCCACGGCGCACTCCAAGAGGCACGAGGGCGGGGCGCAACCACGATTGCGATCGCTTGTGTCCCCCCTGAACAGGTCAGTATTGATGCTGATATTGATATTCGGCTGCTAGTTGGTCCGGAAGTCCTAGCTGGCTCTACTCGCCTCAAAGCCGGTACTGTCACTAAAATGGCCTTGAACATCCTTTCTACAGGAGCGATGGTAAAGCTTGGCAAAGTCTACGGCAATCGCATGGTAGATGTGGCAGTGACCAACAAGAAACTTCATGACCGAGCCCTGCGCATCCTCAAAGACCTGACCAACCTCAGCCGAGAAGACTGCGCTCACTTACTAGAGCGCAGTGGCAGGCAGGTAAAACTAGCGCTACTAATGTACTGGACAGGATTAGACCAGCTAGAGGGAGCCAGCTTCCTAGAGCAAAACCAAAGTGATCTCAGGGCCGCTCTCCAAAGTTGGAAACAAACTAGTACTCCATCAAAATTGAATTGATAATGTTTAACGGATCAGAGACTACTGTCACTTTGGTGATCATACTCGTAGCCCTCGGTGTTCTAGGTTGGGGCTATAACCGCGCTCGTTCTTACGGCAAGCTAGGAATTTTAGCCTGGTTGCAGTCAGTAGTCTTGACACTGCCCTGGCTATTATTCTTTGGCTTAGTCAGCATGGGAATTTACCTGAATATCGTTGGGATCCTATTTCTGCTAGTCGCTTCCACCGGCCTATACATCTACTTGGGCAGGCTCTTACGTGCAGCAGGTCAAGATGAAGTTTGGCGGGAGCGTGCCACCAAACTGTTCGAGGAGCAACAACAAAGCAAGGATGCCCAAAAGTCTGAGGAGCAAGATACTGCAGCTTACAAAAATTTAACTGCCGTATCCGAGGGTCCGAATACCACCAGGATCGGAGTAGCTACAATTCCTGATGAAGACCTACAAGTTATTAAAGGGATTTTTGGGATTGATACGTTCTTTGCTACGGAAACTATAAAATATCAGGAAGGGGCAATTTTTACAGGCAATCTGCGGGGAAACGATGCCGAATTGGTACATTCTCGTTTGTCAGCTAATCTAGAGGAAAAATTAAGCGATCGCTATCGGCTATTTTTAGTCGATAATCCAGAAGGGAAACCAGTTGTCATTATCTTGCCCAGTACCAATGACCCACGAACCACTACAGTTCCGCAAAAAATATTAGCCCTTGTCCTGGTAATTGCGACATTTTTCACCACTTTAGAAGTATCTGGGTTACTGCTTGACTTTGATTTATTCAGTGAACCTGAACGGTTTCGGGAAGCCTTACCGATTACCATCGGAATTTGGATAGTTCTCATTACCCATGAACTCGGTCACTGGTGGCAAGCCAAAGCTCACGACGTTCGCCTCAGCCTACCCTTTTTCCTTCCCAGCTTGCAAATCGGCTCATTTGGTGCTATGGTTCGCTTCGAATCCCTATTACCCAATCGAAAAGTATTATTTGATATTTCCATAGCCGGACCAGCCGTAGGTGGTGTAGTGTCTCTAGTGATGCTGATTTCAGGATTAGTCCTTTCTCATCAAGGCAGTGCTTTTCAGGTGCCAGTGGAATTCTTCCAAGGGTCAATTTTAGTCGGAGGGCTGGCAAAGTTAGTGCTTGGTAGTGCTATCCAAGAGTCTTTAGTGGATGTTCACCCTCTCACCATTGTCGGTTGGCTAGGTTTAACCATAACAGCCTTGAACCTAATGCCCGCAGGACAACTAGATGGTGGGCGAATTGTCCAAGCTATCTACGGACGCAAAACTGCTCGACTTACTACCATTGCCACCTTAGTGATTTTGGGGATTTTGGCCTTAATCAATCCAGCCAATCCCATAATTTTGTACTGGGGAATCTTGATTTTGTTCTTGCAGCGGGGTTTGGAGCGTCCTAGCCTCAATGAAATTACCGAACTCGATGATACTCGAGCATTGTGGGGGTTATTGGCGTTGTTTTTAATGGTCGCAACTCTGATTCCCATTAATCCCGCTTTGGCAGGAAGGCTGGGAATTGGGGGCTAATTTCAAGGGTTGAAGATTGTTCGCGTAGCGTGGCCTTTAGGCCAAGGTTGAAGGTTGAAGGTTGAAGGTTGAACGGTTGAAGGTTGAAGGTTGAACGGTTGAACGGTTGAAGGTTGAACGGTTGAAGGTTGAACGGTTGAAGGTTGAACGGTTGAAGGTTGAACGGTTGAAGGTTGAACGGTTGAAGGTTGAACGGTTGAAGGTTGAACGGTTGAAGGTTGAACGGTTGAACGGTTGAACGGTTGAAGGTTGAACGGTTGAAAGTTGAACGCGATCACGTGGCCTTTGGCCAAGGTTGTTAAGTTGAACGCGATGGACTTCGTCCCGCTTTGCTGCGAAGCGCGTGGCCTTTGGCCAAGGTTGTTAAGTTGAAGTGTAAGCATTCAGCTATCAGCCAATCCGCTAGGCCAAGGGCTTTTCCCCAGACTTTCAATTCTGATTAATATCGAACTATTAAATTCTCCCGTTTGCGCATTGCGCATTGCACATAGGCGCAAGCTACGCGAACGGCTGAATGCTTACCCAAATTCAAAAATGGTCAATGGGTTTCATCATACAACCATCATCACCTCGGCCCGTGCAGGTGGGTGGGCTGCTTCCGGATGCTTATAGCACTACGCATTCAGATGTTTGACATTGTCTTGATGCAATAGCGAGTGGGGGAAACCCCCAAGACCGCTTAGGTGCGCTTTCCGTTGGCGAATTAAATTCGCCACGGGTCGCACCTCTGCATCGCTCCTAAACTCCGAAACTTATTCATAGCTTACTTTTGACTTCTGACTTCTAACTTCTGACTTGCGCGTAGCGCTATATGACCCAAACTATACTCCAGAACTGGGGGAACTTTTCGGAGTTGCAAGCCCATAGTAGGGTCTAAAAAAACCAGGTTCTGGTCCCGACAGCCGTCAACCAGTTGGAACCTGGTATTCTAGCTTAGGGAATCGGAGACCGTAGTACAATGACCTTTGAACTGGTGTGGGCGTACGAAGCGTTTGTGGCAGTGTTTGTTGTATGTTACAGATGGTTTCAAGGTGTATCCCAACTACATCCCGGATGGAGACCAGATATCGTCAACAAGTTGTATATGACCCGAGGTTCGGGTGATTTCACTCGATTGAGGCACGATCTGGCTCGGCTACATCCCAAGACTTTGTGTTACTCGAAGTCAGTAGAAATGCTGAAGCATTCGATAGGACTGTTAGTGCATTACCTGAAGTTAGCCGGAGGTGCCGGTGCCACCGAGGCAAATACCTGTCTATCCCTGATTCATCCCGTAATTCAGTAACGCTTTGGAGTTTAGTCATGTCTATGTTGAATTGGAGAAGCAAACATGGTCAATCTGCATAAGAAGTACGAAGTTCAGAATGTTCAACAAAATCGTTCAGAACACGACCCTTTTACTTTGAAAAGGTACGAACAATTCTTCAGTTTTTTTCAGAAAGGAGCTGTAAAGATTCTTGATGTAGGTTGCAATACGGGTAGAGGTGGATTACGTTTTAAGGAGTTGAACCCGAACCTGACATTATTTGGTCTTGATTGTGTACAAGAAAGATTAGATGTTTTGCCTGAGTGCTATTCACAAAAAGTCTATGGTCTTTCAACAGACATACCTATGGAAGATCGATTTTTTGATGTGATTACTGCTGGTGAGTTTCTTGAACACCTGTATCCTGCCGATGTAGATAAAACATTATGTGAATTCCAAAGAGTGTTGAAGATTGGCGGAAGGCTGTTGCTTACCACTCCCAATCCTAATTACATAAAAAATAAAATCATTGGAATGTCAGTTTACGGTGTCAGCCATTTAACTCAGCATTTTCCAGAAGTTCTGCGATTGAGATTGCAAATGCATGGATTCTCAGGAGTTAAATTATATGGATCAGGTAGGGTATCCCAGTATTTAGGTTGGCATTTTCCGTTGATGTCAATCTATGGTAGCTATCTCGTTGTAGCAAATAAGTACTGAGCAGGCTAAGATTACCGTGGTGCATCTCACTGTCTTGAGGCAAAGCGCGAGTGGGGGAAACCCCCTCAGGTCGGCGCATCCCTTGCTTTTGCAATTAGGCAAAAATTCCCGCGAAAATTCCTACACTCCCCACACTTCCCACACTTCCCCTTCTTTTTTACAAATATGAGATGCACCCTCCCACTCTCCCCCTAGTAGCCCTGATCGAGAATGTAGGAAAATTCCGAAAAATCACTCTTCTCGATTCCCACCACCAAGAAGTTAATTTGAATAAATAGTGAAAATCAATAGTACCCCGAAGGGTACTGTCAATATCCGACAGCTATAGAACACTAGAATTATCAGTTCATCAAGTTGTTCAGGAATTGGGGTGAGGGAAAGATGGCCAGTAATCAAGAACGTTCTTACGATGTGATTGGATTTGGTGTTGACATCCTCCCTCGTTAAATCAAAGATTATAACGAGGGATTCCTAAGACTCACGACTTAGGTTTCTGCTTCTTAGCACTAGCCTTCCGAGACTTACTCTCTTCAGGTCTTACAGTCGCTCCACAGACTGACACGGCAAGCCCTGCCGCCAAGATATTAATTGATGCATTAATATCGCGATCATGGTGAGCGTTACAAGATGGGCAATCCCATTCCCGGATACTCAGAGGCAAAGATTCCACACGATTAAGGCATACAGAACACAACTTAGTACTGGGAAACCATCTGTCAATGGAAATAGCTTTACGGTTGTACCATTCTGATTTATATTTGACCTGACGGATTATTTCACCCCAGTTAGCATCACTGATTACCTGAGCTAGTTTGTAATTTTTCACCATATTTTTCACCGCTAAATCCTCGAACACAATCAATTGGTTTTCTTTGACCAGTTGAGTGGTTAGCTTGTGAGTAAAATCTCTTCTAGCATCCTTGATTTTTGCGTGTATCTTAGCTACCTTTAATCTTGCCTTGTAACGATTGTTAGAACCTTTTTGTTTTCGTGACAAAGCTTTTTGGTATTTAGCTAATTTTTTCTTTAGTTTTTTAAAATGCTTGGGATTAGGAATTTTGTCGCCGTTACTGGTCGTGATTAAACTGGTAATCCCCAAGTCAAAACCAATTTGTTTATCCTTTGGAGGCAAGCTCAAGTCTCTATAGTCATTGAATCTAATTGAGATATGCCACCGTTCGCATGGATCTAAGCTGACCGTAACGGTACTTGGATTGCAGTTTTTAGGTAATTGACGACTCCAACGAATAGGTAAAGGTTCTTTGCATTTAGCCAGATAAATTTGATTGTCTTTCCATTTAAATGCCGATTTTGTCAATTCTGCACTACCACCGTTACGTTTTTTCTTGAAGTTCGGATATTTTGTTCGACCTGCAAAGAAATTAGTAAAAGCGGTTTGAAGATGTCTCAATCCCTGTTGAAGTGGTACACAGCTAACTTCATTTAAGAAAAATAAGTCATCCTGTTTTTTCCATCCTGTCAACATTGAGGAAGTTTCTTTGTAACTAATCCGTTTTTGGTTTTCGTACCATCCTTTGGTTCTAGCGTCTAAGGCTTTGTTGTAAACCAGCCTTACACAGCCTAAAGTTCTTCTCAACAGGTTCTCCTGTTCAGAGGTTGGGTAAAAACGGTAACGGTAAGCTTTTTCAGTCATATTCACATTGTAAGATATTAAATGTGAACTTTCAAGACAAAATTCAAACTCTGTCCTTCCGGAGACGAAACCTTAGAATAGTGGTTTGTTCGCGAACAAACCACTATTCTAAGGGAACTTCTGACCTTTCCTCTCACCGCTAAATCTCGCGATTATAGCGGGAGTCTCCAGGAAGGCGAACAGATGAAGGCAATGTGGCAATTCTTCCAGGGGGTAGGCTTTCCTGGAATGCCCTCCTGTGTAAGGTCAATGGCAGTGAAGCAGAGGAATTTGCTAAAGCAGGTGCTAAACCCTCTGCTAAGATTCTCGAAGAGATGAATTTCGTGGAAACTTGGCTAAAGGGTATCGGAGCGAAAGCCGTTAAGCCAGCATCTGAACTTTATATCCGCCATGCAGGCAATATTACTGGTGTAGTAGACCCTCTCTATGGCTCCCAAATGCTCTTAGGTGGCACACCGAATTGGTCTGCTTTGGGAACCTTTGGCTATCATTTTGATGTGCGCGGTGGTATCGAAGGTCTTGGTAACAGAGCCTCTGAGAACGGGATAAAAAGTGTAAGTTTTAGTAAGCCAATTTTCAACATTGGCATCCAGCATGCCCAAATTAAGACAGTTCCTAATTTAACCGTTGTTAGTCCTGGTTCTGGTTTTCAAGGGTTTGCTTCATCCGCTGGTAGAATTGTGGAATTCAATGCTGGTGTTGGTCAGGCATTGGGGATAGCTGCCATTACTGCTCTTCTTTCTGGCAGAAACCTAAGTAATGTATCCAACTCTGAGGTCAGAAAAGTACTTTTAAGCACTAAGCAACTTCCTCGCGTCTATGGATATGCTAATAATAATGAAGCTAAGAAATTGAAGAATTTTGAGTCTTTATTAGTGCTGGTTTGAGAGACTTTTGATTAAGTAAATCTTACAGCCGTTTTCCTGACGGGGCGACAAGCGCCCTGTCAGCTTATATGGTCAAACTTGGGTGAGTTTTATGGAGTCGTTTTGGGATTTGGTGAAGGAGTTAATGAGCTTAAATCCCAATAAACTGGAGTATTATTTACGAGGTATAAGAGCTAGGTCGCTTATTATGGTTACATTCTAGCTTCCATGTCACCCCTTCAGGATAAACGACTATCGACTGGAATTCAGAATACAAACCTACCAGTAAGTGGTTGATTAGTTTTGTCAGTCAACCCGCGCTTGTTCTGTCAGCTTTATAGCCATTCATGTCGCCCCCCCAGCAAAAATGACATGCTCCCTCCCGGTAGCGGTGGGCTAAGGTGTTTTTGTTACTTAATTCAACAAAACTTTATAAAGTTAAGAAAATCTTATGCTTATAGGTTACACCAATCTGTTAAAGTTACAAGAGAAATAATTGAAAGAAAGGAAAATCATGATACTATTAAGGCTGTAGTTAAAGCCTATCAAGAGCAAGAGAAAACTTGACATATATTGACATATAAATCATCTTAATGTTATGAATGACAATGTATCTAGATAATTACATCAAAAAAAGGAATTTTGTAAAGAACAATTACGATTTTTATATCAACTCAGGAAATTAACAAAAAAGATTTCACTAT
>NZ_GL890825.1:238554-255365 GCF_000211815.1 Moorena producens 3L | reverse complement strand
TGGGGGAAAGCTTTCAGATGATGGGATTCGCAGGGACGTGCAGCTATTGACAAATCTATATGGTTTTTTTGTTCTCCGTACTCACGAAAATGATGCGTTATTAGATAATCGACGTTTTCAAGAATGGCGAAATCAGTTGCATTTATTGCTCGGGGAACAAGTGCGACAACCCTATAGTAATGCTGGCAAAATAGAATCCAATGAGAATGCTTTAGCCAGAAAAGTGTTAGCTGACTATGGCGTTGATTTTAAAGAAAATGATGTTTTGATGATGGCAAATCCAGCTGATCGTGTTAAGGGTAATAAATACAACGGTCATCAGGAAGTCCATCAAGACAGCACATTCTTAAAAGTCGTTCCTGATTGGGTGGTGTTTACAGTCCTAGAAAATGCTCAATCAGGAGGGGAAACTCGTGTGGCGAGTGGACAGCATCTTTTAAATGCTATTCCTTTGCCTTATCTAGCTGTTTTAAAAGAAGCAGATGCTGTTACCTTTTTTAGGGAAGGAACGGATGGTCATCTTAGTAAACCAATTATTAATTACCATAAGGAAAAAAGATGCATTACAACGGGTTATCGCGCCGATGGTGATGTTGAATATAAATGTAAAAGCGCTTTGACTCAGATAGCAATGAACTGGATCTGGAATTTTAATAAAGATCCAGAGAATTACACAAGCGTTTTGTTAGAAGAACTTAGGGAAAGTTTAGTGCTGGCAAATTTAGTTGCTTTTCATGGTAGAGAAGGATTTACTAACTCCGAAACGAAGATTAGAAAAGTTCTGCGTTGGACTTTCGATAATAATACTGCCAATCCCATCGACCAGGGAATTTATTTTACTGGACACAAAGAACTAGAAAAGGTGGTTACAAGCCAAAGTTTTGAGGCATATTTACAAGATGAATTGGCCTGGAAAACACAAAGCGACATTCTCTCTAAACTTGCTTACTTTAGTCCCGATAACTATCCAGAAGACTTAGAGAGTAAACTCAGAATAGAGGATCTTAATAGACAAGTAAGTAATGACAAGAAGATATGAATAATTGTGAAGACAATTTTAGGCAAAAAAGGGACAAAAATAATCAGCATAAAAATATGATTATTTTTTGTAACGAAGATATTATCGCTAATATAACTCTAAATTTTTTGCTTCCTTTTTTGAGCAATATAAACTTTAAAGTTCATATATTTTTGTCACAAAAAGTATCGAGAAAAGCAGAAAGCCAAGTCGAAAAATTGTCTAAGTTTAATTTTTTGACTAAAGATTATATCCGTAACATAGTTTTCCCTGACATTGAAAAAAATCTAGGCAATAAAAAATGCCATTTGATGACATTCAATCAAATGGCGAGACACTACGAATGCAAATTGTATCGCATCAAAAGTACGAAAAACAGAGAAGAACAGGAGAAAATTATTGCTATTTATAAAGAACATGAACCTTACATTAGTTTGTCTGTAAGGAACAATCTAATCATCAGTTCAGAAATTATTAAAGTAGCAAGTGAATATGGTGTGGGTAAGATTTTCAATATTCACTCATCAAAACTTCCTGAACGTGCTGGCGTGTGGTGTTCCTTGTGGGATATGGCTGGGGGGGCGACGATATGGCTTGAAACGATTGATACGTCAAGAGTGTAACGATCTGTGATAGAAAAAGATAGGTCTCAAATTGTCAATAAGACCTATCTGTTGCAAATGTTACCCTTATTCTATCAAAAGCATCTTAAAATTCAACTAAAGTATCGTAATTTTATTTTATTAAATATTTTAGTGATGCTTGTACAATCAATCAAAAGAGTTAGCATAGAAAAGTTAGCAAATGCTTTACCTCTTGGAATAAAATTTGAAAGTATAAGAAAAAGAATTCAGCGCTTTTTGTCTTTACCAAATCTAAGATTTGAAACTATTTGGTTTCCTATCATAGCTAGTATACTAGAAACATACTTTGAAACAGATGAACTAGTTTATATAGCAATTGACCGTACAAATTGGGGTAAAATAAATCTTTTAGTAACTAGCCTGATTTGGGATAAAAGAGCATTGCCAATATACTTTACTTTGATGCCAAAATTAGGTAGCAGTAATCTTAAAGAACAGAGCAGTCATCTATCAACATAATTCCCATTTTTAAGATTATAAAATTTGCCTATTGGGAGATAGAGAATTTTGTTCTGTTAAGCTAGCGAAATGGTTGTCAGAAAAGTCTGTATACTTTTGTTTACGTCTCAAAAAAAATGAGTTTATTGAAGTCAAAAAGAAAATTTGGATTGAGTTATCAAATCTTGGGTTAATACCAGGAACTTCATTCTTTATTAAAGGAGTAAAAATAACTAAAATAAAGGGATTTAGCACTTTTAACGTTGCATGCAAATGGAAGCGTAATATTTCCGGATTTATCCCCAAAGAAGGATGGTTCATTATGACAAATTTAAATTCCTTAGAATTGGCGATTGCTGCTTATAAGAAACGGTTTGGCATTGAAGAAATGTTTAGAGATTTTAAAACAGGAGGCGATAATTTAGAAGACACTAATGTCTATGGTGATCGGTTGATTTCGCTAATTTTATTGATATCAATAGCCTATACTTCTGCTACCATTCAAGGACAGCAAATTAAACTAAAAGGAATTCAAAAATATATCGGCAGAGTAAAAGAAGATGGCCGTTCACAACGACGACACAGTAGTTTTTATATAGGATTATATGCTCAAAATTGGGTCAGTTTTAGCGATGAGTGTATTAATTTAGTACGAGAATTAATGAGACTTAATCGTAATAAATGGAAGTATTATTTACGAGGAATGAGAGCTAAATCGCTTGTCCTGTCTGCTTTATAACTATTTTCGTCGCCCCCCCAGGGGATATGGCTGAAGGAAAATCTCTTTACGGCACTTTACATATTGTTGAGGAAGGAATTGATACAGGTAGCATCATAGGAGCTTACTCTGTAGATCTTAATAAAAACTACAGCTATCTAAAAAATTTATGTTTAATTTACAAAAAGGGTGCCCAAATATTTTTAGAATACATCGATGAGTTAGCTCAAGGATATTCTTTTCCTTTTTCTTGGGATGTAAAACAGGATCTTAGTAAAAGAACATATTATCGTACTCCCACTTACCAAGAAGTTAATCAAATGGAGGATTTGGGCATACAACTATTTTATTACAGTGAATTTTGCGAAATTCTAGCATATTATTACCTAGAAAAAACAGTTGAAACTTTCCAATTAGTGTAGCTTTACCGAAGACAAATAGAATTAATGAAAACTCCAGATCTGAATTTAGAAACAGACAAAGATTTCTGTACACAAAAAACAATTATTACCTACGACTCGGACAGTAACATTGATTATCAGTCTTTAGAGGCGGGCACGATTGTCAAATATCATCTCAGTAATGACTTAGATATTTTACTAGAAAGCCATCCTAATGCTTGGACACCTTCTTCACTATTTTCCCTCACAATGTGTGAGCTAGTAGCTGCTGATGATTGTAGGGGCAAGGTGGTGATGGATTTTGCTGGTGGCTTAGGCATGTTTGGCATAGTCGCCGGAAAAGGTGGTGCAGCTCAGGTAATTGGCACGGAATTAAACCCTTATGCCGTTACCCTGCAAGGAAGCAATTGGGCATTGAATGGTCTTAACCCAAAAGATTTCCAAAGTTTTGAGTCTAACTGCTTTGCTGCAATTCAAGGGAATCGAGAGATTGAAGGGAAAGTTGATCGCATTTATCTCAACCCGCCAGCACTACCTGATACGGAGGAAAAATTGCAAGCAAGGCTGAAGTTTGCTGACCAATTTCGGGGTGAAGAATGGAACCGCAATGGCGATCGCGGCAGACTAGTAATGGACACTTTAATTACCCAAGGTAGTTCCTACCTGGCACCAGGAGGGGAAATTCTCTTCATCGCCACCAGTAAAAATGGCCCCAGACTAACCCATAGGTTAATGGAAAAATACTGGGGAAAAGGAATTGAAAGCGATAGTGACAATCCTTTAGACTATTCTATTAACTGGGAAGAGCGGGGTGATGCCAATTGGGCTGTTGTCCACAGAATTAATGTTGCCTTAGCTAACTATCACACAGAGTTTGTCCAAAGCTATCAAAAACTAGCAGATCTAGAAGGAGAACCCTCCCCCTTTCTAGAAGAAGAGGGCAATCTCTATCAGCAGTTATATTTTATCCGTGCCAAGAAAGCATGAGTAAACTCCTAAGTTTTGCTCATGCTAAAGTAACTTTAGATTTAAGAGAAAAAAGCAATGTCAAACCACGCAAAGATCATCAATAAAGCTACTGCCGAAAATTTTCAATGGGGAACTGGCTGTCAAGGATGGCATTTATTAGCCAATGACAATTTAACCGTTGCACAGGAAATTATGCCTCCCAACAGCAGGGGAGTAGAACATTACCACGAAGTTGCCCAACAGTTTTTCTTTATACTTGAGGGTGAAGCATCTATAGTAATTGAGAACACAACACATGTTCTTAATTCGGGTGATGGCATACTAATATCTCCGGGAGCGCTGCATCAAATTAGGAATGAATCAAGCAATGACCTACACTTTATAGCCATTTCTTCGCCGAACAGCTTTCACGATTTTAAGAACGAAGTGGGAGAAGTGCCTGCGGATTGGAAACCAGATTTCTTTCCTAGCCAGAAATCCTGAATCTTAACCTAATGGAACTAATGCAATGATCAAGATCGCAGAAAAAACATTTCTGGTAACAGGAGCAGGAACAGGAATCGGCTACTCCATCGCCGAACATCTTATTGGGTCAGAAGCACGAGTTGTGGTGCACTGTAATTCCCATATTGAGCCAGCCCAGAAGTTAGCATCCGAAGCAAAAACGGATTGTGTTGTAATTCAAAAAGACTTATCCGAGCCCCAAGCAGGACAAGAATTAGTGGAGGAAATTATTAATCTGGGATATGCCATTGATGGTGTTGTTAATAATGCCGCCATCATGACCGAACTCAGCTTGGATGATAATCCCTCAGTCTGGGAAGAAAAATGGCTCAAAACTCTTCAAGTTAACCTGATTGCTGTTAGTTCCATCACCAGACGCGCCATAGAACACTTTAAGTCCAAGGGAGGAGGAATTATTGTCAATATTTCCAGTCGTGCAGCTCATCGTGGTGACACCCCAGAGTGTATGCACTATGCAGCCTCCAAAGCAGCACTGAGTAATTTCACTAAAAGTATTGCTCGAAACTTCGCGGCTGATGGCATACTAGCCTATTCTATTTGTCCCGGCTTTGTTGATACCGAGATGACTGCGGAATTTACCCAAAACTATCCTCTGTCTGAGATATTATCAGGTATTCCCCTACAGCGAATCGCCCAGCCAGAGGAAATTGCTGCCATGGTGGTTTTCCTCTTATCCGGACAAGTCCCCTCGGCAACTGGAACCAACATTGATATTAATGGAGCCTCATACGTGCGCTAGAGTGCATCAGAGAAGTGGTGTTAGGTGTTAGGTTTTGGGTGTTAGATGTTGGGCTTTAGATAATGACTAAACGAAAAAGGTGATCCAGGTGATCGAAGTTAAGAGTTATCGAGACTTAAAGGTTTGGAATCGGGCAATGGACTTGGTTGTACTATGCTACCAACTTACTTCTAAGTTACCAAAAACTGAGATTTATGGACTGAGCAGCCAAATTCAACGAGCTGCCGTTTCAATTCCAGCTAACATCGCTGAGGGGAAAGGGAGACTGCATTTGGGAGACTATATCCATCATCTCTCCATAGCTAATGGATCTCTGAAAGAATTGGAAACACATTTGCTAATTACTGGTAGATTATCTTATCTTAAAAACTCGGAGTTACAACCTGTTTTAGAGCTAAGCGATGAAATAGGAAGAATGCTCAACATTCTGATCGAAAAACTCAAGGATAATAAGAAAAATTAGGTCATCGGAAGAATTGGTGTTTTACCTAACACCTAACACCTAACACCTAACACCTAACACCTAACACCTAATACCTAACACCCAAAACCTCAAAGTATATGAATACCATACCTCAGTTATTTGAAGCCCAGGTAGAACGAACACCTGATACTATTGCGGTTGTGTGTGACAACCAGCAGTTAACCTACCGAGAACTTAATGGCAAAGCGAACCAGTTAGCCAGCTATTTGCGCTCCTTAGGTGTAGAACCGGAAACCCTTGTGGGGATTTGTGTGGAGCGTTCTATCCATACAGCGATCGGACTTTTGGGGATTCTTAAAGCAGGGGGGGCTTATGTGCCCTTAGATCCATCCTATCCGAGCGAGCGTTTGGAGTTCATGCTCCATGATACCCAGGTGTCAGTGCTGTTGACGCAACAGAAATTGGTGGCGGAAATTCCCGAATATCAAGGACATCTAGTTTGCTTGGATACAGATTGGCAGAAAATAGCTGTAGAAAGCAATACTAACCCAGTCGGTAGGGTTGGAGCAGAAAACTTAGCTTACATTACCTATACTTCTGGGTCAACCGGAAAGCCAAAAGGGGCAATGATGCCCCATAGAGCGGTTTGTCAAAGCTGGGGCTGGCTTCAAGAGACTTTTCCCTATCAGAAAAGCGATCGCGTTTTGCACAAAGCCTCTCTCAGCTTTGATGTTTCCAGTCGCTGGGAGTTATTTTGGCCTCTAATGGCTGGAGCTTGCGTTGTTTTAGCAAAACCAGACGGTGAAAAAGATAGTGCTTACATAGTTCGGCTAATCGCCCAAGAGCAAATTACCGTTGCTTATTTTGTTTCCTCTATGCTCTCGATTTTCCTGGAAGATCCGGGCTTGAAGAGTTGCAGGAATCTCAGACGAATCTTTGTAGGTGGGGAAGCATTTCCCTTTGCTCTCAAACAACGCTTTTGGGAGAGCCTTCCCAATTGCGAAGCAATTGAAATCTACGGCTCTACTGAAACCATTGTTGTTAGCTCCTGGAACTGTCAACCAGAACCAGAACCGCGTAACTTTTCTATAACTCGCCCGATTGCTAACCTGCCAATTTATATTTTAGACCAGCAAATGCAACCCGTTCCCAGAGGAGAAACTGGGGAACTTTACGTAGGCGGAGACTATCTCGTCAGGGGGTATCTCAACCGCCCAGAATTAACAGCAGAAAAATTCATCACCAACCCCTTTGAAAATTCAAAAGTCATAGACGCGAAAGCGGCTTCTCGAAGAGTAAGTCAAAAGTCAAAATTATACAAAACAGGAGACTTAGCTCGCTATCTTGCCGATGGTAATATTGAGTTACTCGGTCGTAGCGATCATCAGGTAAAAATTCGCGGTTTCCGCATTGAACTAGGGGAAATTGAAGGAGTACTTACTCAACACCCTGTGGTGAGACAAGCCGCAGTAATTGCTAGGGAAGATATTCCGGGTGACAAGCGCTTAGTCGCTTATATTGTCAGCACTGTGGGTGAAGAATCTCGGATAGAAATTGTGCCAGAATTGCGAAGACTTATCCAAGCAAAGCTGCCAGAATACATGCTTCCTGCCGCATTTGTGGTTTTAGACGAGTTGCCCCTAACCCCTAATGGTAAGTTAGACAGGCGATCGCTCCCTGCACCTAATCCCGAACGACCTATTTTAGAGCAAGAATTTGTCCCACCCCGTACCTCACTAGAAACAAAATTAGCCCAACTCTGGAGTCAGGTTTTACACATCCATCCAATTGGCCTGAGGGACAACTTCTTTGAATTAGGAGGAAATTCTCTGCTAGCAATTCGGCTCCTTTTCCAAGTAAGACACGCTTTTGGAGTTGATTTCCCCCTACGCACCTTGTTAGAAGCACCCACAGTAGCTAACATGGCTGAAGCAATCGATAAATTCAGCAACTCAGAAGAGGCTGCAGGGATTGAAAGCATGACTGTGGAAGAGTTGCTTTCAGAAGCCGTTCTAGATCCCACCATCAAACCGAACTTTACTTCTGTTGGGTATTATTCCGAACCCAATGCTATTTTATTGACTGGAGCAACGGGATTTCTCGGTGCTTTTTTACTCGATGAACTCCTCAGACAAACCCAAGCCAGGATTTATTGCCTGGTTCGTGGCTGTAAGACTACTGCTGAAGGCAAGCAGAAAATTACCAACAACCTAGATCGCTATTTACTGGAATATGAAAATTTCAACTCCCGGATTATTCCAGTGATAGGGGATTTGTCCCAGTCACTTTTGGGACTACACGACCAACAGTTCGAGGAGCTAGCGCGGGAAATCGATATTATCTATCATTCTGCCACTTTCTTGAATTTAGCCTATCCCTACACAGCTATGCGAGCAGCCAATGTGGGAGGAACTCAGGAAATCTTGAGATTAGCCAGTCAAATCAAACTCAAGTCCGTCCATTTTATCTCTTCACCCGCTATTTTTAAGTCAACAGGGTATTTCAACAAGCCATCCATTCGAGAAGAAGACCCTCTGGAAGATTGTGAAGTAGTCTATGGAGGCTATGCTCAAAGTAAATGGGTAGCAGAAAAATTGTTGAAAACCGCACATTCTTTTGGTATTCCGGTTAGTATATACCGACCAGGGACGATTAGCGGGCACAGTAAAACTGGCGCATCTAATGCCGAGCAAACCTTAGGTCGCCTGCTCAAGAGCTTTGTCGAGCAAGGCATTGCTCCCGATCTCAATATTGAATTCGATTTGACACCAGTAGACTATGTTAGTCAAGCCATTGTTTATCTATCTAGGCAGAAAGAATCCCTAGGAAAAAGCTTCCACTTAGTCAATCCTCAGTGTTTGCAGATAGGGGAGCTAGTCGATCTCATTCGTTCTCTCGGCTACCTTATCGAGCAAATAGACTATCCCGATTGGGAATCAAAAATGCGGGATGTGATCTTGAGTTCCCCAGAAAATGTTTTAAGTCCCATCTTGCCGTTTTTAACGAAAAAAATTCCTGGAACTCAGCTAACCTATTTAGAGGCATCCTCTTTCACGTCAAAGTTGGATTGCGAAAATACTGTTAAGGGACTTGCTAAGTCTGGTATTACTTGCGCGTCCCCAGACAGCCAGTTGCTTCGGGTTTACCTTCGGCAAATCGAAGAGTTTCCATTTAGCATGTAGGAGGGATAGAATCGATTGATATGATTTCGATATATACTCCGACGACTAGACATCTCCGAAAAATAATTAAATTGTGGTAAACTAATAGAAAATAGCGTTTATAGCAACAGACTTCAATTCAGCAACGGCTCAATTCGATTTCTTCCAATCCTCTATATTTGGTGCTTTCACGAACTCAGGAAACATGACCTCAAAACCGCTCTGACGCTCAGAAGCTGGTTCATCACTCATATTCAACAAGGTTTCATAGAAGAAAAACGACACACCAGCAAATCCCCGCAGTCGGACAGCATCCACTTGCCGCTGAATTTGTGATACCGGAACTAAACGAGTTCTGAGACCACTTAAAATCCCAATTCCTACCGGAATATGACTCCGTGCTCTTTTGACTTCTGTCTTGTCTAATTCCGAGATAAAAGTGCTGAAATTATCTCGATAAATCTGGACAATTAGTTCCTCTACCAAACCCCGTTGTTCCCAAGTTGCCCAATCAGCTAAAAAGAATTGGTAAGAAAAACGCTGGGGATTGGGAGATAGGGAAATAATCACATCATTGTTACTGTCTTCAACACTGTCTTTAACTGCTCGAAACAGCTTGGTTAGGAAATCCGTAATTTTATTTGCTCGCCACCGTACCCATTCCTCATCCTTTGGGTCAGTGGGGGGAGATTTACCTTGGTGTTCTTTTTTGTACAATTCTACTGTGAAATCATCGTAACCAAAGGTCACTGGCAAGCCAAAGTGGTCATCGAATTGGATCCCATCAACATCATAGTTGTTGACAACTTCGATAACTAAATCTTGAATAAATTGCTGTACCTCTGGTTTAAAAGGATTGAGCCAAACAATCTCTTGTAGTCTTTCATCCTCTGGTTCTAATCCTTTAGTAGTTTGAGTCTTGACCCCATCTTTGGTTTGGGTCAGCCAATCTGGGTGGCGTTTGGCTAATTCAGAATAAGAAGGTGCTTTGAAGCCAAATTCAAACCAGGGAATAACTCTCAAACCATTGTCATGTCCCACCTCGACAATCTCTTTGAGAACATCTCGTCCTCCCTGTACCCCCTTTTCTGGGTCAAATAAGTCTTTTTCTAACTCCGTGGATATTCGTGCTTCCAGTCCCACTACCCGTTTAGCTACTTGAGACGGATATAGTGTATAACCCCAATTCCACACTGTAGGATATACCGTGTTAAAGTTCAGCTCCTTAAGTTTTTCTAGGCTATCCGTTACTGCTGTAGTAGAAAACAGTACCTGACTATCAATATTTGTCAGCCATACCCCCCTTAACTCCGCTTCAGTAGAACCAGGAGTTGGTGGCTCAACCTTAGCAATGTATTGATTAGGAATCAATCCAGTGGTTTGGGTAGCTTGGCACAAGAAAGCAGCTACCTCAGCTCGACTAGCTTGTTGGTTAGGTTTGAATTGCTTCACATTAGGGGGATTGACCACAATCTGATTTTCCGTAGCTGCTGCGATCGCATTTTGGGCATAGTTCGGAATTGCCGTAGCATCAGTAAACGCTGCCTTTAAAGTCTCTACGGAAGGGTTAACCGGTTGATACTTCAATCCACTCGCTAAAGATACTAAGGCTTGGACACGAGGGATATTTTGCTTAGGCCGGAAAACTCTACCAGGATAGCCAGCCAAAAATCCCGTTTTATCAGCATTACGAATAGCCTGATTAGCCCAGTAATTAGTTGGTACATCCACGAATTTTTGGTCAGTGCGCACTTGAGGAGCACTAGGGAAAGCCTTCAGAAGCAGTGCAGCAAACTCAGCTCTGGTGATCGGAGCATTCGGTTTAAAGGTACCATCTGGGTAACCCCTGATAATATTTTGTTGTGCTAGTTTGGTGATACACGGCTGTGCCCAATAATTCTCTGGGACATCCTTAAAGGTACTACTGGCGTAGGATGGGGAAAGCTGGCATAGAGGAATTATCATGCCGATCACAAATAGCAAAATCCACCAACCCTGATGTTTAATGGTTTGCTGAAAGGAAACCAGTCTATTTACCAAGGCTATAGGCCAGAGTCTGAGTAACGGTTTCATGGGTTGAACAAGCTCCGGGTGAGGTGTTGGGTTAATCAGGATTTTGATTAACCGCGAAGATGCAAAAAACACCAACACTAGAGTAGCAGAGGTGATGGATTAGCTTCTAGCAAAAGAAGCCCCACATCTCAATGCGCAGCATGAGTGTTTAAAGTTACCGTAAGATAGGGTCGCTTTTATGGTTAGTCGGTTATGCGTAAAAGGGTTAAATATGCATGTAGTAAAGCGACCCTATCTAAGGCGCGCGTCTTATGGGATGAATTTTGCGCTCTTATTGCATGGAATAAGGAAACAATTACAATTGAATATCGTCTATACTAGATGTAGTAGGGAAAATCAATTAAGAGCTAACCGCCACCTACTAATTAAAAATAGAAATTATTGTATTGTTCCGGCGCGGAGGGGCATCCCGTGTCGTTAATAAAGCTTACCGAGTATCCGAACGCGCCCCGCGTCGGCGAAAGCCGATACCGTTGGGTGGAGTTGGTAAGAAGCCCACACTGAACCGTGCTTGTCAGTGTGGGAGTATGTCACAGGAGGAATTATCTCATGGAGCTAATTAACCGTTACCGTGGCAGTCTCTTAGGATTGGCTGTCGGGGATGCAGTCGGTACTACTTTAGAGTTTAAGCCACCAGGCTCTTTTACCCCGATTCAAGATATGGTGGGTGGTGGGACTTTTGGTTTGAAGCCTGGCTACTGGACTGATGATACATCCATGGCTCTGTGTTTAGCCCATAGTTTGATTGAGCAACAGGGGTTTGATCCAGTTGATCAATTACAGCAGTATCTGCGATGGTCCCGAGAAGGTTATCTCAGCAGCACAGGTCAGTGTTTTGACATTGGAAACACAGTATCCCAAGCCTTGCAGCAATTTCAAATAACCCAAAACCCTTACTGTGGTTCCACAGCTCCCCGTAGTGCTGGTAATGGGTCTATCATGCGCTTGGCTCCTGTGCCTTTGTTTTATGCTAAAAAACCCAGAGAAGCGATCGAGAAATCTGGTGATAGTTCACGCACCACTCATGGAGTAGCAACCGCTGTCGATGCTTGTCGCTACTTGGGGGCCCTGCTAGTGGGAGCAGTTAATGGAGTAAGCAAAGAAGAACTGCTTTCGGAACTCTATTGCCCCATTCCTCAATACTGGCAAGAAAACCCAATGGTTGGGGAAATACACGAAATTGCCACAGGATCCTTCAAATACCGCCAGCCCCCAGAAATTAAGGGGACAGGTTATGTAGTCAAATCCTTAGAAGCCGCGTTATGGGCCTTTGAGCACAGTAGCTCGTTTCGGGAAGGCTGTCTGTTAGCCGTCAACTTGGGTGATGATGCTGATACCACCGGGGCAGTTTACGGACAATTGGCAGGGGCATTTTATGGATATCAAGGGATACCAGAATCTTGGCGTTACCGACTAGTTAAACGGGAGCTGATTGAGTCCACAGCTGACCAACTATTTGCCCTCGCTCAAAGCGCTTAAGTTATATCAAGTAAGTTATATCAATAGTTATAGCGTTTCAAATACTTATGAAGTACATTCCATTTGCTTCCCCCCTCCCACCCTTCCGCCAGCAGTAGGGGGAATTCCGACTCCCGACTCCCGACTCCCTAAAACCCTAAGGGCGAAAGTCCCTCACCCAGAAGCCAGGGGACTTGATATTAAATAGAATAGACCTGACCATCAATTAATAATCGGGTAATTCCTTTAGCTTGCAAATAGGAAGAGGTCTTCTGAAGCATCTGAGCATCAGGAACCTTGATGACTCGCTCAGAACGGTTAGAAAAACGCCGTGCTACCCTATGGTTTTCAAATACTGGCAAGGTTGTCTCTTGAACTTCTTCGTCAGGAATTTGTCCGAGGTCGCTAAACTCATTCAGAGGGCGAGCAATTAACTCCGCCGCTCGGCTGACTACCAAATAGCAGGTTTTAGGAAGAGAAGCTTCCGAGAGGGGCAAAATTTCAATGTAAGAACCGCTTTTAGCCACAGAGGTTCTGATGGATTCGTGAATCTCAGGATCTGGCAAGTCATCGTCCCAATCTTCATCTAGGTCATCTAGATCATCTAGGTCATCTAGGTCATCTAGATCATCTAGGTCATCCAAATCCTCTAAATCATCATCTTGATCCAAATCCCCTAAATCTTCGTCCAGCAACTCAGCGAATCTCCTAGTTGCTAGTCCCTTATCCTCAGGTAAGAATTCATCTTGGTCATCAACAGACTTATCTTCATCTGAACCTGATGTGGTAATATCTAGTTGCAGTTGGGTATGTTGCTCCTCTTCCTCCACTGGTGGTTGAGTAGCCACAGAGGAACGCTTACGCCGCCGACGTCCATCAGTAGAGGTTGAAGTCAATAAATCACTGATAGATTCTGCTAATGGTTCATTTGCTAATGGTTCATTTTCGAGTCCAACTAGTGATGATTGAGCTGCTGAATCTACCACAGGCTTAGCCGTTTTGACAGTAGAAGAGGAAACATGATCAGCAGTACGATTAGAGCGCTTTTGTTGGATTAGAGCCTCGTATTCTGGCTCCAACAAGTTGCTCTTAAGGATACGGCTAATGGTGGAGTTACTAACTCCATAACGGTCAGCCAGCGTTGAAGTTGTCTCTGCTGTCTGTCGATATAGTTCTAGGATGTCCTGTTTATCGACATCAGATAGTTTTCTTGGACTCATGCTACTTTTTCAGCTCGCCTGCGTGAACCACGACGGGAACGGCTCGATATTTGATATTCCAGGGCAGCCCCTATTGCAAACAATACACCACTGAATACAAAAAAGACTTCTGGTAAACCGCCACTTTCGTAGTTCGGTCTAGTCTCAGCATACTTAAACCACATATCTGCAATGTACAGGCAAAATGTGGCAGCGGCAATCATTTGCCAGGATTGGGAAAAACGTCCACCCCAAAACGCTAACAGTAGGGATGAGGCAATAATCAGCAGAATTACATCGAAAGCAATGTAGAGGGTCGTCAATTGGTTTGAATAGGCACTCAGTGAGTTGTCAAGTTCAATAGCCCACCTTGGAGAATTATGATCGGTACTCTGATTTGCCTCAGAGTTGGTTATTTCAGATGGCTCTGCCGAGATGACCATAGCATTATTGTCCTTGACCGGAACTGCTGTGGTCGAGTCAGAAATAGAATACGCAATTATCAAATCACCAGATTCAGGAGTGCTGGATTCGAGGGAAGGGGCAAGTAACAGCAAAGCAGCTAAGGCCATCCCCACTATGGCAATCGCTACAATCGTTAACCCTTGCCAAAGTTCTAAGTTTAAGCGCCTGGGAATAACTGCTAAAAACATGCCTACCCCAAGACATACGTAGGACGATAAGTAAAACACATCTGCTAGTGATACATCAGGGTTAAGGTGAAAATACAGCTCCCACACACCGAATATCAAGTCACCCATCAAATAGAACAGATTCCCCAGACCAAGTCCTAGCCAGACATTTCGTCCACTGGCAATCTGAGGGCTACGCCAATTTCTGAAACAGAGAATACTTGCTACTAGGAAGGGTATACATTCTAAAAAGTAGGTAGTAATCAGGTACCAAAATGGACTTTCTTGCCCAGGGGATGTAATCCCAAACAGCAAGAAGAATAATAGGGAGATAATCGCCCAAGCAATACCACCATAGATGATGGTATTGCTGCTGAGGGGGGATAGATTACCTGATGACCGTTCTGCAGAGCTGCTCATAAGGAATTTCACACTTATCACTGACTAGCACAATAAGACTATGGTTAGGCAGCTAAAATATCTATGATTCTTAAGCTTATTTTCAATTGTAGATTATTGCCATAGATTACCAAGATCAGAGTTGTTAAGCCAGTTGATAAACTGAGTTTGCTCCTGAGGGGGCATATCCTGCAATATATCGCTAACCCCCTGAGCAAAGTTGGTATTGCCAAAATAGTCTTTACCTAAGCGATAGAGTTCTTGCAACAGGGTGATCAAATCATGTTCTTCCCAGGTAGGAAAATCAGAGTTGGTAAGGGGGTCGATTTTGAGCAATTGTTGTACAGCTTGGGTCGATTCAACCTGGGGAAAGTTTAAATCTATCAAGATCTTGGCGATATCCTTCTGAAACAACCCAGCTTGTCTAGCTCCTAAGAAGTCTTCCACATCCATATACACCGTCTGTAGTAGCAAAAGACAGGCTTGAATGTAGGATACCCTAGTGCCCTCAGAGCTGGGTTCAGTGCCTAATTGCTCCAGACGGATTTTTCCCCAAACGCTGTAGCGGTCAGGTTCTTCCAACAATACACAAGCTTTGCCCCGATTATCGGTGAGGTCTCGCCAGAAAGCTATGGCTTCCTCTTCCTGAGTGGAACCAAATACACTGAGCAGGCGAAAGGTTTGCCCCTGGTAATTGAGAATCGGGATTTGCTGCTCCCTCTGTGGGTGCTGAATACTAGAGATTTCAACATCCTGCCTTTTCAAAATAAACATGATACTGGCACATGACTCCTGACAGGGTCAGGGGGTGCTGTTGACGAAGTGTTCTAACCCCCTAGTACTCTGTCAATTTAGTTTTGAGGGTTAGGGCAAGGTCGCACGGTGGCACGGTGGCAAGGTGTTAAGTCATACCTAATGCCTAGTAAAAGCGTGCCTAATCCGGAAAAGTATAGTTTACCCCTCAATTCAATTTTGACAGAGTACTAGTCACTATCTCCTGATCAGAATCCTTGTGACAGGGTCTGACTAAGTTCTGATCAGTGACACTGACTATGTACCTACCTTAACTCGGGTTCGAGCTAAGTGCCTTGAGTCTTACCGCTAATTGAGACAAGCAATCGATAATTGTGGTGGCTATCCACTTAAGCCCAAGGCTCTCCTGAGATCGGGAACGGGGAACGGGCAACGGTTAACGGGGAATGCTTTCTGTTACCGGAGCCATTGTTGCTTGATCCTAAGTTCCCTGTTCCTCCTTGACCTTGACTGTCCCGTTTGAAATTGGTATAATAGTTGTTTATGGTTTACCGACACAGGAGTGAATACCCCCAAAGCGCCTTGATAGGACTAGGTATTAGCCACACAGAGACTGGTACCCGATCACCAGCCAAGCAAAAACAGTTTTTTCTGATGTATGATATAGCTATGCCCTCGTAGCTCAGTGGATAGAGCAAGGGATTTCTAATCCCTGGGTCGTGGGTTCAAATCCTACCGAGGGCGCTCTTTGGTTATTGGTCAAAAGTCAATACCATCTGGCTTAATTTGGCTCACAAAATACATAGGACTAAGGTCTAAATGTAAAGTGATGTTGCGCTCCTCTTAAAAATTATTGAGAAATCCCCCAAACCTGGATGAGACGCATATGCTTAGCTAAACCGCGAGAAGCCCCGCACTTTACCCGATAGGGTAAGTGTCTTGAAGTTACCGTAAGAATAGGGTCGCCTTTATGGTTGGCAGGCTATGCGGAAAAAGGTTAAAACTCATTGATTAAGGCGACCCTATTCTAAGGTTTCATCTCTAGGATGACAGCGGGGCAAGGGTCGTAACGGAGCTTGCCAATTAACTGTGACATACTAGGTATAGTAGGGACATCAAATTAAGAGCTAATCGCCACCTACTAATTAAACCTTGACAACAAAGAATATGGGGTGACCTTCAGAAAAACTCGATAGTTTGAGTTATCTGTGAATGGGTAAAATTCCATAGGTGCGCTTTCCGTCGGCGAATTAAATTCGC
>NZ_GL890825.1:29719-238501 GCF_000211815.1 Moorena producens 3L | reverse complement strand
CAAGGCCGGGGAACCCGGCCTTGGGTCGCACCAACGGGCTCGCACCTGCAGTACTTTGGTTCTAGAACTTCTTGTATTGTTCCGGCGCGGAGGGGCATCCCGTGTCGTTAATAAAGCTTACCGAGTATCCGAAGCGATGGCTGGAGTTGGTAAGAAGCCCGCGCTGTACCGCGCTTGTCAGCGTCGGGAGTATGTCACAAAAATAAAGAAATGTGTCAAGAGATGCCATGGATAACTTACAACGATATCGCATTGTCTGCACCCTAAGCTTTGGTGACATTTATGGACAAATTATGGTTTGGTTAATCGTAATTTTCCTGAGTCTCGCCTCAGCCTTAGCTCTTTGGAGTGCTGACCGCCAAATTTACGCTCTGGCAACTGTCGGGCTGATTTTGGTACTATCTCTGCCCTTCCTGCTCTTTGCCTTCGTGACTACATTGTTAAACCATATTGAAATTGCTCAGATGGAAGAGGAGGAAACCACATCAACAGCGGTCGGCAGAGCGCCTAGACAGAAACCGATTGAGGCGACCGGTTGAAGAGAATCCGAACCATCCCCGGCTTTTTCAGAACCCGGGGAAGGAGAGTTGAGAGCCTCCGTGCTTGATGAGGGGCGCTTCATTCTTTGTCAGAATCCTAGGGGCTAGATGCCTAGAGGCTAGATGCCTAGAGGCTATAACCTAGAGCATAAAATAGGAATTCGGATTCCATAATACGACCGAGATGCTAGAACACGATGTCATTATTGTCGGTGGGGGATTAGCTGGATGTCGCGCTGCTTTAGAGATTAAACGCTCTGAGCCTAAGCTGGATGTCGCCCTTGTGGCTAAAACTCACCCAATTCGTTCCCATTCGGTGGCTGCCCAAGGGGGTATGGCAGCTACTCTGAAGAATGTTGATGCGTCCGATAGCTGGGAAGCCCATGCCTTTGACACGGTTAAAGGGTCTGACTACTTGGCAGACCAGGATGCAGTAGAAATCCTCACCAAAGAGGCTCCAGAGGTAGTCATTGAGCTGGAACACATGGGGGTGCTGTTTTCCCGCTTACCGGATGGTCGGATTGCTCAGAGGGCTTTTGGAGGTCATTCCCATCGGCGCACTTGCTACGCGGCAGATAAGACGGGTCACGCCATTTTGCATGAACTGGTGAACAATCTCCGGCATAACGGTGTCAAACTCTACGATGAGTGGTACGTTATGCAGCTGATTTTGGAAGAGGGTCAGGCAAAAGGGGTGGTTATGTTCCAGCTCCTAGACACGAAGGTGGAAGTAGTACGGGCAAAAGCTGTCATGTTCGCTACCGGGGGTTATGGACGGGTATTTAATACGACCTCCAATGACTTTGCCTCCACTGGGGATGGTCTGGCAATGTCAGCTCTGGCTGGGGTGCCTTTGGAAGATATGGAGTTTGTACAGTTTCACCCTACGGGCTTGTATCCGGTGGGGGTTTTGATTTCTGAGGCGGTACGAGGGGAAGGGGCTTATCTGATTAACTCAGAAGGTGATCGCTTTATGAGCGACTACGCCCCCAAACAAATGGAACTGGCACCCCGGGATATTACTTCAAGAGCGATTACCCTAGAACTCAGAGCTGGTCGTGGAATTCATCCTGATGGCAGTGCAGGTGGACCTTTTGTTTACCTTGACCTGCGCCATATGGGCAAAGACAAGATTATGAGTCGGATTCCGTTTTGCTGGGAAGAAGCCCATCGCTTGCTTGGTATTGACGCAGTACATCAACCAATGCCAGTACGACCAACTGCCCACTACTCCATGGGGGGAATCCCTGTCAACACCGATGGGCAAGTCCATAGTGGTAAAGATGGGTTAATTGAGGGCTTCTTTGCCGCTGGGGAATCAGCCTGTATCTCTGTTCATGGGGCAAATCGCCTCGGGAGTAATTCCCTGTTGGAATGTGTCGTTTATGGCAAAAGAACTGGTGCTGCGATCGCAAAATACGTCCAAGACCGGAAGTTACCAGACATTGATGAGCAATCCTACCTCAATGCAGCCCAGGCAAAAATCAAAGCCCTTGTGGAAAAATCTGGCACCTTACGGCTTAACCAGTTGCGTCAAGCCTTCCAAGACTGTATGACCCAATTCTGTGGCGTTTTCCGTAACCAAGCTTCCATGGAGGAGGGGTTAAACCAACTGGAACAATTGAAACAACAGTACCAGCAAATTTATTTGGATGACAAAGGCAACTGTTGGAACACGGAAATTATCGAAGCCTTGGAACTGCGCAATTTAATGATAGTCGGAGAAATCATTCTTACATCTGCCCTGAACCGACGAGAAAGCCGGGGTGCCCATAGCCGGGAGGATTATCCCCAACGGGATGATCCCAATTTTCTCAAACACACCCTAGCTTTTTACTCATCCGCAGGTATTGACCTGCAATATAAACCGGTAAGCATGACCTTGTTTGAACCGAAAGAGCGGAAGTATTGATTACTAGTCCGAGACTGCCTCAGTGGTCGAGTCATGGGTAACTAGCGTTAGTACTCTGTGTCGGTTACTCATCACTAATCTTCGGGAGTTTCGGGAATTTCGGGAGTTTCCGGAGTTTTTGGAGTTTCGGCTGCCAACTGTTTGACTTGGTCTTTGTACTTGGCTGGTGCTAGGGATGTAGCCTGGTCAAAGAGGGGTTTAGCCTTTTCAGTGTTACCCTGTTCTTGAAAAATCATGGCTTTAGCTAGCACTGGTCTCCAGTCATCTTGGTTGCCTTTGATTGCCTGGTCATATATAGCTGTGGCTTCGTCATAACGCTTCTGATTCGCGTAAACTTGACCTAACAACAACTGCACAGAAATGACATCAATGCTCCCAGGCTTAATTTCATTGACTTGCTGGGAACTTTTTAAGGTGTCTTGCAGCAAACCGATGGCTGCTTCTGGGCGGTTTTCCTGGGTTAGCAAACTAACTAACCCTTGCAGAGCATTCATATCCCCAGGCTTAGCGTTTAATATGTCCCGATAGGCTTGAGCTGCTCCTTCGCGATCGCCAATTTGTTGTTTTACCTGAGCCAGCAAGACTCCATAATCTGTCTGGTCAGTATTGAGTTTGGCTAACTTTTCTAGGGGTTCAATCGTGCCTTTGATGTCTCTTAGCTGCAGCCGTATCTCCAGCAGACCTCTCAAAGCCGTTAAATTTTCTGGTTCTCGCTGCAAGACTAGTTCATAACCCTTGGCTTGAGCTTCTAGTTCTGCTTGCTGCTGGGCAGACATATTTGGTGTAGCTGTAGGTGTTGCCCCAACAGAGGCGGGATTATCCTTGAAAATATTCCCTAGCAAAGGAATCATCGAAATACCGATAAACGCTAGCACAGCTAGTACTAGCACTATTTTGATCCACAGACTGCGCTTTTGAGACACAAAACCTTCTTGAACTCTATTGCCATTATGAAACGATTTGGGGGTTTTAAAGTATCCTCCCATAAATCCTATCTATTAAATAAGCTAGCATTAAAGCTCAGTTAAATCGGCTAGAAACCGCTCAGATTAAAGATTCCATAAACTTTGCGGATCTAGCCTTTATCTCACTGCATTCTGTACAGTGGGTAGACTAGTACCAAGTGCGCTCACCCTCCAGTTTTGTGGTGGCAAGAATCCAGGATAATTTTTTCTGGAAAGGACACCGGAAAGCTGGAAGATGTTGACAAAACAATGCTGCCAATGTCAGTCAAAACCACCCATGGGAATGTGTCTCCGCCGCTAGGAGGTTATATGAATTCGTCTGTGAATCGGCTTCCCGACTCAGCTGAGTCATCTGGAATCCAACCACCGGAAGTATCCAGTGTGCAAAACCAGCCCCCAGAAACACCAACTGGTGGCTCTCAAGATACCACCAAATCAGCTCCCTTAGCTGAATCTAATGGGAAAGTAACTACTCAGGTCTCAAGTAAGGTCTCAAGACAGCACCCAATTCCTGCCCCCAGTGAACCTAGGCAATACCGCGCCATTGGTCTGGTCAATGGCAAATATATGCCTTCCGCAGAGCAGTTGACCAGGGGAACACTTGTAGCGGCAGATGGAACCTTGATTGATGCGGTGTTACTCGGTCGGGTCATGAGTTTGGTCAAGAATCACTTAGATCTCAATCAGCCCCACCTCTGGGTTGTCTATCCCCGCATCAGGCAAGCAGACGATAACTTACATGTCCAAATTGTTGGCGTCTGGGAACCAGAAACTCTCGAACCCACAGCTTCAGCTGAAACAACTGACTCGGGAGTTGCTCAGTCCGAAGCAGAAGTCGAGACATCAAATGACTCCTCAGAAGCTGAGGCGGAACCGATTCCGAAGGATGGCTATTTTTCCATTCGTGGCGAGGTGATCTACCATTCGCGGGAGAAGGAACAAGTCGTTGTTAAAATTAGGCAATTACCTCGTAAAGAGTCAGATAAGCCTAAGTTTTTCAAGTTAAAGCTTAAGGGTTGCCTGGGAGAAAGGGTCGTTGGTCATTTTTGGGATTTACATGCACAGCTGCAAGCCAATACCCTGGTGATCCAGGAAGGAAACGATATTGGTTTTCTCAACAAATTTGGACCAAAGAGGAAACCATTTAATAAAAATAAAAAACGTTTTGGTGCTAAAAAGAGTTACCCGAAGCCACGCCCTCCTCGTAAAAAGGATGGCGTGGCTACAGCCACAGCACCCAAACCCCAAAGACCAAGACCGAAACCGATCAAGCGTATTGACAAGGGTAGTAAGGGTGATCCCTCTGGGAATTCTGCTTGATGGGAAGTGGAAAATTGCTCGAAGCGTGAGCTACCACGCTTTACTTTGAAGAAGATGGGGGGATGGGGGAATCGGGACGGACATGGAATATCCCCTACTCCCCTACTCCAGAAGCTACCTGTTCCCCTGGCATCCTCAGAGCAACCCCCAGGAGTTTATTCAATTTTAATTTAATTGATTTTTTTGTTGGCGGGATGGTAAGATTAACAGTCAACAGTTAACAGTCAACAGTTAACAGTCAACAATAATTGACAGTTTATTATTAATTTTTTTTAAATCAAGGGTGTCTTAATTTAAAGTTTTAATTAAGGGATCTACTTGAATAGATAATAATGAATAATTAAGTTCATAGTCACGGATGAATTCGGGGAATAAAGATTAGTACATGCTTGTTCCAAAGTTCCGAAGTTCCGAAGTTACCTTTAAATTAATTTGATTTCCTAAGGCTTATGCTCATTGCTATAACTATAAATTAGTTTGATAAAGGATACGCTAACTAATAGCGTTATTGAATCATTTTGGCTAGTATATGGCGAGATAAATTCCATGGATAGGTAAATTTATCAAAATGTTTGATGGATGTCCATGAGCTACCTAACTAAGGTAGTCTTTTTTGGTGAGAGCGATCGCTATCTATGACTATATTTCTAACCCTGAGCGTTGTCCTACTAGCTTTAATCAGTTTCATTAGGGAATGGATGCCAGTGGATATCACTGCGATCGCAGTGATGGTATTACTTATGCTTCTAAAGCTAGTCACCCCAGAACAGGGAATCTCCGGTTTTGGCAACCCTGCCACGATCACTGTGATGGCTATGTTTATCCTCAGTGCTGGGATTGCCCGAACTGGGGCGCTTCAAATCGTGAATGACCTACTGCTGAAGTGGGGAGGCAAGGAGTCAACCCAGCAAATCTTTACCATGGGAATAATTGCTGGGCCCATAACAGGCTTCATTAACAATACCGCTGTGGTGGCTGTACTACTTCCTATTGTAGAAGATTGGTGCCGCAAGCAAAGTATTTCCCCTTCTAGGCTTTTGATGCCCTTATCCTTTGTCACTATCTTAGGGGGCATGATCACTACCATTGGCACCTCCACTAATGTCTTGGCCAGTGGGTTGTCTAAACAGTTGGGCTATGGTGATTTCAGCTTGTTTCAATTCACCCGATTGGGGCTAATTACATTCACCATAGGATTGGCATATTTGGCTCTAGTGGCACCCCGACTTTTGCCCAACCGTAAAGTAGCCAGCAATGGTATTGTCACTCAGGACTATAATCTCAAAGAGTATGTCAGTGAAATTGTCATTACACCAGATTCCAGCCTAGTGGGGCAAACCCTACGTGCCAGTGAAATTCAGCGGAAGTTTGATTTGGACGTTTTGGAACTGATTCGCAATGGTAGCCGTTTTCCCCAACCGCTGGCAGATAAAGTATTGCGACCAGGGGATATTTTGATTGTGAGGTCTGGTCGGGAGTGTCTGCTGAGAGTCAAAGATGAACGAGGGATAGAAATCTTAGCTGATGTCCAATTTGGAAAGCAACCCTTGGAAACGGGTCTTACCTCTGGGGAGGAAGGGATTGCTGAGGTGTTGATCCTGGCTAACTCTAATTTAATTGGCTCAACCTTAAAGGATATGCGGTTTCGACAACGCTATAACGGTACGGTTTTGGCAATTCGACGGGGACAGGAACTGGTCAGAGAAAGACTTGGAAGAGTTTGCTTGCACTTTGGTGATGTGCTGTTGGTACAAGGTCCGAGGCAAAGTTTGTTGGGATTGCAAACCAGTCGAGATTTGTTGGTGATTGGACAGCGAGATTTAGAAACCCTACGGCGAGACAAAGCAGGGATTGCGATCGCAATTAGTGTAGGGGTAGTCTTAGCAGCTGCCTTTAATGTACTACCGATTATGGTGAGTGCCTTGTTGGGAGTAGTCTTGATGGTGATCACTGGTTGTCTCAAGCCTGGGGAACTGTACGGAACAGTACGCTGGGATATTATTTTCCTGCTGGCTGGGTTAATTCCTTTGGGAATAGCCATGAAGGAGTCAGGCACAACCCAATGGTTAGGGGAAAATTTAGTGGCACTGGGGGGTAATCTCCCTGGTTATTGGTTGTTAACACTGTTCTATGTGGTTACTGTCCTGATCACAGAGGTGCTGTCTAATAATGCTTCGGTGGTGTTACTATTGCCGATTGCTGTGGAGGTAGCTAAGAGTTTGAGTCTCAATCCTCTGGCATTTATGTTTACAGTGATGTTTGCAGCATCCAATAGTTTTATGACTCCGATTGGGTATCAGACCAATACCATGGTTTATGGGCCAGGGGGTTACAGGTTTTTGGATTTTGCTAGGGTGGGTGCCCCATTAAGTTTGTTGATGGCATTGATTATTCCGCCACTGGTGATTGCCCTGTATGGGTTGTCTTGAGTCTCCCCGCTATAAATAGACCGGGATTCTTGAAGCTTTAGCTAAATCTTTTACTATCCAACTGCTAAGTGATCCGAGAGCTGAAATCCGAAGAGTCGGGAAATGATTAACCCCTTATATCAAGTCTGGTTGAATACCCATCAATTTTGGGGGGCGCGGGGAGCTTGGGGAGGGTGGGAAGTGTGGGGAGATGGCCAGATGGCCAGATGGCCAGATGGGGGAGATTTTTATTAAGGGTAATTATCCTGACATGATATTACCGGCAACAGACGGGTCGGAAAGTCCGGTTCTAAACCAGAGGTGCCCGATGGTATACTCTGGACTCTTTCCCCTCTTCCCCCTCCTGATTGTGAATCGTGATATCTTTGAACGCAACTTGATATCAAGGCTGGTGATTGGAAAAAAAATTGGCTGAAGAATAGTTTGGTCAACTGGGGTAGAGTTTTTTTTCTGAACCAATGAATTTAATTGATTGGCTAAACTATCCAGATTTAACCAATAACTCTTGAATAACTGAACAGATAATTATTATAAACCATAATTCTAGATTTAAAATCTCACCATAACCTGTAGATTATAGCAAAAAAATAGTATCAAATTATTCAAGCTTTAAAGAGTTGTAAACCATTGATATTTTAGCAATAAAACCTATATTATTACGTTTTATTAATGGCCATTACACTCTTTTAAAAAATACCTTAAATAAGTATAAATACCTCAGAGCTAAAACCTAGCAGGGCGCTATGGTAAAGCTATGATAATAATAAATTTTAAATTAATTTAAAATTTATTATTATATAATCGATTCGATAAAATAATTGATTGTTATTCCACAAGTTTAAACCAGAGTAACCATAGGGATTTTAGTGAGGAGATAGTTTTGAAACGGACTCAAAGATCAGATCAGAGATTACCCAGGGTGGTTTATACCCCTGAGAGTCAGATGAGGCATCCGCTTCAATTATTTCAAGAGATGGGGCGAGACTTGCTGGCTTCTAGAGAACTAGCTTGGCGACTTCTGGTCCGGGATATCAGTGCTCAATACCGCCAGTCATTGCTGGGAATTATCTGGGCTTTTATACCACCAATTGTGACGGCTGTTGGCTTTACTTTGGCTAAGAGTAACGGGGTGATTAATGTTGGTAGCACGGGCTTGCCCTATCCAGCTTATGTGATGTTTAGCATGACCCTGTGGCAGACTTTTGTGGAAACACTGAATGGTCCTGTCCAAGCGGTGACCGAGGCAAAGGCGATGTTGGCTAAAATTAATTTCCCCCGTGAAGCCATTATTCTTAGCAAACTGGGTCAAGTATTTTTTAACTTTGGTATCAAGCTGATTCTGATTGTGGGCTTGTTTATCTGGTTCAGGATGCCAGTAAGTTGGAGCGTGATTATAGCACCAGTGGCTTTCATTCATCTTGTCTTATTCGGAACATTTATTGGCTTGTTATTAGCCCCGATGGGAGCCTTGTATAAAGATTTTTCTATGGGTCTTACTTTGGCAACTGGATTTTGGTTGTTTCTGACTCCAGTTGTCTACCCAGTTCCTAGTGAGGGGGTATTTGGCGCTATTGTGAAATTGAATCCAGTCACTCCTTTGCTGGTGACAACACGAGAGTTGGCAACGACAGGTGTGATATCAGAACCTCTGGGATTTTGGGTTACGAGTGGGATTGCTGTTGTGGGATTGCTCCTAGCTTGGATTGTCTATCGTCTATCCATCCCTTTTGTAGTTGAGAGGATCAGTTCTTAATTATGATTAGTAGCACTGAGCGAGACGTTGCGGACAAATCCCAGGATAGTGAAGTCATTCTCTCGGTTAATGGGGTTTCTAAAAAGTTTTGTCGGGACTTGAAGCGGTCTTTATTATATGGGGTCCATGATATTGCCACTGAGTTAGTAGGATTGAGGCAGAAGGATGAGAAGCTGCGGAAAAAGGAGTTTTGGGCACTGAATGATGTCAGTATTCAATTGCGACGAGGAGAAGCTATTGGCTTAGTGGGGACAAATGGTAGTGGTAAATCGACATTGTTGCGGATTATTAGTGGTTTGATTAAGCCGGATGTTGGCTCTGTGGAAGTTAAAGGTCGGTTGGCACCATTGATTGCTTTGGGAGCAGGGTTTAATCCGATTTTGACAGGGCGGGAAAATATTTATGCCAATATGTCGATTTTGGGGTTGTCGAAGGAAGAAATTGATCAGCGGTTTGATCAAGTTCTAGAGTTTGCGGAAATTGGGGATGCGATTGATTCGCCGGTACAAACCTATAGTTCTGGAATGGCAGCAAGGTTAGGCTTCGCTAGTGCAATTCATACAGAACCAGATATTCTTCTGATTGATGAGGTGCTAGCAGTCGGCGATCTTCTGTTTAGGATGAAATGCTATAGAAAGCTGTCTGAATTACGTGATAAAGGTACAACGTTTGTTCTAGTAGCTCACAATCCTAATTCTATTCTATCTATTTGTGATTCAGCAATTTATCTTCAACGAGGAAAATTACTAGCAGTTGGTAAGGCGGCTGTGGTAATGCAAAAATATGATGAAGATTTGTTCCTAGATAACAAACAGGAATCACAGGGAGCTGTTTTCTTGAAA
Organism: Moorena producens 3L; assembly: GCF_000211815.1. GTDB lineage: Bacteria > Cyanobacteriota > Cyanobacteriia > Cyanobacteriales > Coleofasciculaceae > Moorena > Moorena producens. Next base: position 228,741 of record NZ_GL890825.1, on the reverse strand, counting down.
GAAAAATCACCAGAAGAAAGCACTGGTTTAGATATTATTGGCGTTTACTTTAGAGATGGACAAGGAAATAGGATTGAATATCCTATGAGTGGTCAACCTTTATACTTGTGTGTTAAGTGCAAAGCTCACACAGAAATTTCTCATGGCATCCTTTGTTTTCAGATTAGAGAAATTGCAGGAGAAGGGGAACCATTATTAAACCTCGATAGTCACCTAGACAACACAATATTAAAAATTTATAATGGACTAGTTGAACTTCAGTTAGAAATGCCTTATCTTGGATTAAGACCTGGTTCTTACTCTAGTAGAGTCTGGGTCAAAAAGCCACCTAAGTATATCTACGATCACGTACCATTAACCTTCAAAGTTAAAAGTAATTCATTAATGACACAATGTCAATTTTATCAACCTAGAAAATGGAAAGCATTACCCCAATAATTTTTTTTATAACCATTATCAAATATGTGGAACTTATTTAAGTTAATTCGTAATTTACGGAATAATTATAAAAAAAAAGTAATACAAAACTATTACCATAAAAACCTGGGAAATCTTGGGGAAGACTGTTATATAGGCAAAAGCGTAATCAAAAATAATTTAAGTAAATTATTTCTTGGAAATCGAGTCATTGTAGAAAATAATGTAACTCTTAAATGTAATTTGGAAGACTCTGCTATTCATATTGGCGATCGCTCAATTATCCGAAGTTCAGCAATGCTCATATCTGCACAGGGTAAGATAAAAATTGGTAGTGACTGTAGTGTCAACCCTTTCTGTTTTCTTTATGGTGCAGGTGACTTAGTTATAGGAAACTGGGTCAGAATCGCTACCCATACTGTAATTGTTACTTCAAACTATACCTTTGATGATCTTGATACGCCTATCGACCTTCAACCGTCTACTAAGAAAGGTGTCATTATAGAAGATGATGTTTGGATAGGAGCGGGAGTAAGAATCCTTGATGGTTGCAGAATAGGTAAAGGTTCTGTCATCGGTGCTGGGACAGTTTTAACCAAGAGTGTTGAGCCTTACTCCGTAGTTGTAGGAGTACCAGGCAAGGTTATTCGTAAACGTGGTGAACCTAAAGAGAGTAAACAGGATCAAGTTTTTTCCAAGACTAGTCAAAGTCACATAGATTTACCTAATCAAATTATTACTAATAAATAATTCCTAGCACTATTAGGAAAATTAGCCATGAAAAATCAAGAGCGTGTGCGAGTATTTATCGGATCTGGCGAAGCGAGTCTACTGGAGAGGAAAGTATCAATTTACTCTCTTCGTAAGCATAGCCATAGGGAACTGGATATTTATGTTTTCAATGGCACCCACAATGCTATTGAACTTAATGATGATCAGCCTTATATCGCTCCCATGTCCTTAAGAGTTAAATATCGGAATACAACTGAGTTTAGTCTCTACCGATATTTGATTCCACAGCTCTGTAACTATCAAGGTAAAGCTATTTATATTGACTCAGATACTATCTGTTTGACTGATATTGGTGAACTATTAGACACACCTTTGAATGGCTGTGATTTCCTGGCAAAAAGAGCTTATAGCAGTGAAGCTAAAGACCTTTGGGGCTTGAGCGTAATGCTGATCGATTGTCAAAAATGCAACTTTGATTTAGAAACCTACTACGACGAAATTGAGCAAGGTCTGTATTCTTACCCTGACCTTGCCCGTATGAGTCCTGCTTTTCTTGCTCATCACCATTACCAGATCGGAGAACTAGACCCCCTTTGGAATGTCTTTGATTACTATGACAAAGATACGAAGTTAATCCACTATACGAACCTCTACACTCAACCCTGGAAGTATACCAATCATCCCTATGGAGATCTATGGTTTCAGTACTTTAACGAAGCTAGGGATTGCGGTTATATAACCCAAAATGATATTGATTTAAGCCTTGTTCGTTCCTACGTCAGGCGTGATTTACTAGAGGGAAATTTCTCAACCATGGCTCGGGAAATAGCTTCTTTAAAAAGGGCGATTAAATCCGTTAAAAAAACTAGTTGGTTTTAAGTAAGCATTCAGCGGTCAGCGGTCAGCAGTCAGTGGTCAGCAGTCAGCGGTCAGCGGTCAGCTTTGTGGCACAGGCTTCTAGTTGCGTAGGGTGCGTGATAAGACGGGCTCGCCCCCATTTTAAGCCTCGTAGCCAGTGTTAGGTTGCTGCCCGTAACGCACCACCGGGTCAAACAGTATGCATTGAGATGCACCCGGTCATCTCAAAGTCGTGATGGAGTAATTGGAGATGAATAAAAAATTTATTGACTACGATTTATTACACTCATTAAACAAAGATTTTTTCAGATTAAAATATCCATTTCCATGGTTAAATTTAAATCATTTTATAACTTCAGAAGGATTTAAAGAATTAAATCATAATTTTCCTAATTTAAACTATTTTGAGAAGCACAAATCTATAAAGCGAGTTTATGATCAAAAACCCCATGACCGCTACTATCTTGCCTATGAAAAATCTAATTATCACTTGCATAAGCGCAAAAACAAAGGTATAGTTCAACTCAAACAATTACCTGAAAGCTGGCAGAGGTTTCTGGAAGAGTTAGAAACTAACTTGGACTATCAAAATTTTATCAAGTCCCTGTTTGAAGTTTATGATTTCCGAGTTCGTTATGCTTGGCATGTAGGAGTGACCAACTCTGAGGTTTCTCCTCACACAGATGATCCGAAGAAAATTGGTACTCATATTCTATATTTCAATACCAGTGAAGACTGGAATCCTGATTGGGGAGGCTCTACCCTGGTACTGGGTGGCAAACTAACTGACGCCATGAACCCAGATTTTACTGACTTCACAACCATTACACCAACTCAGTTTTTGGATAATTTTAGCTTTATCTTCAAAAACACTCCAAATGCTTGGCATGGTGTCAAACCCCTCACTTGTCCTCAAGGCAAATATCGCAGACTATTTAATATTATCTTTGAATTTTCAGGCCCTAAGCGCCAGCTGCCTCAGTCTGCATTACAATCTGACTCACCTGTTCCATGGCCTAAAAAACTGGTTAATAAAATAATTCATAATTTAGATGGTTAGCCAGTTAAATTATTAGCTATATTGCTTTTTTGCGGGATGTAATTTGATTAGAAAAAATCTATAAAAACCTATGCTTTCCCTAATGGAAAAAACTTGCTTTTCACAGGTTGTTGAAAGGCTAAAAATTGAAGCTGATGCAATTACTCTAGCTGCCAATCGACTTCAACCTCAGGAAGTTGAGCAAGCTGTTGAGCTTTTAGCTAATTGTCGAGGTAAGGTGGTATTGGTGGGAGTTGGCAAGTCAGGAATTGTAGGGCGTAAAATTGCTGCTACCTTGACGAGTACGGGGACTCTAGCAACCTATCTACATCCAGGGGATGCTATGCACGGTGACTTAGGGAGCGTCACCTCTTCAGATGTGGTTGTGACTTTGAGCAACAGTGGTGAAACCGATGAGCTTGTGGCTGTAATGCCTTACCTCAAGCGTCGGCAATTACCGATTATTGCGATTGTGGGCAACCTGAACTCTACTCTTGCTCGCAATGCAGATGTTGTGCTTGATGCTTCCGTTGATCAAGAAGTGTGTCCTTTTAATCTTGCTCCAACTACCAGCACAACGGTTGCTCTGGCAATTGGAGATGCTTTGGCAATGACACTAATGCCACTTAAGGGGCTAACGCCAGAAGATTTTGCTCTGAATCATCCGGCAGGACGTTTGGGTAAGCGCCTGACTTTGAGAGTCGCAGACTTAATGCACAAAGACCAAGACAACCCTGTGATTTCCCCTCAAGCCAGCTGGATTGAAATTGTTGGTGCTATCACTAAAGGCAGTTTGGGAGCAGTCAATGTAGTTGACGATAAGGGTGAACTTTTCGGAATTATTACTGACGGTGATTTACGACGTTCGATTGCCAAAATCAAGCCAACGGAGCTAGAACACCTCAAGGCAGTAGCAATTATGACTCCCAATCCGGTAATGGTTCAACCTGACCAACTGGCTTACGATGCCTTACAGCTTATGGAAAATCGGACTTCTCAAATCTCCGTGTTGCCGGTGGTGGATAAACACAAACGCTGTATTGGCTTACTTCGACTCCATGACATTGCTCAAAGTGGTATACTTTGAGCAAGCTTGAAGAAGCATCTACCTACTCGTGTAATAGGAAATAAAAATTATTAGGAGTAGGTTATGAACTCTGTTCGCATCGAAGCAGAAGACTACAATACTGGTGGTCAAGGGGTAGCTTATTACGATCTTGACCCTGGCAACAATGGTGGAGAGTATCGCTTTGAGGATGTGGATATTTCTTACAGCGGCGATGTAGATGGCACACCGCTGGTGGGTTGGATTGAGTCAGGAGAATGGCTGAACTATGAGGTCACCATTCCCAGTTCCGGGACTTATCAACTCGAAGCTCGTGTGGCTTCTGCACTCAATGGCAATCATAGCTTCCAAGTCAGTCTAGACGGAGAACAGGCCAGTGTGAATTTGGGCAACACTGGTGGCTGGAGAACTTGGCAGACGATCGAGTCTTCCCAAGTGCTCAGCCTCAGTGCCGGGACTCATCAATTGCGCCTGGATGTACTGAGTGGGGGCTTCAACATCAACTACATTGATTTGATTCCGGTCTCACCATCTGTGACCCCAACTCCTGAGGTCGGCAACGGCAATAATGGTGGTACAGATAACAACACCTCTAATCAGGGCAACGGAATTGATACTATAACTGATGTTCAGGCAAGCGGCTCTACTGTTCGCATCGAAGCAGAAGACTACAATACTGGTGGTCAAGGGGTAGCTTATTACGATCTTGACCCTGGCAATAATGGTGGAGAGTATCGCTTTGAGGATGTGGATATTTCTTATAGCGGCGATGTAGATGGCACGCCGCTGGTGGGTTGGATTGAGTCAGGAGAATGGCTGACCTATGAGGTCACCATTCCCAGTTCCGGGACTTATCAACTCGAAGCTCGTGTGGCTTCTGCACTCAATGGCAATCATAGCTTCCAAGTCAGTCTAGACGGAGAACAGGCCAGTGTGAATTTGGGCAACACTGGTGGCTGGAGAACTTGGCAGACGATCGAGTCTTCCCAAGTGCTCAGCCTCAGTGCCGGGACTCATCAATTGCGCCTGGATGTACTGAGTGGGGGCTTCAACATCAACTACATTGATTTGATTCCGGTCTCACCATCTGTGACCCCAACTCCTGAGGTCGGCAACGGCAATAATGGTGGTACAGATAACAACACCTCTAATCAGGGCAACGGAATTGATACTATAACTGATGTTCAGGCAAGCGGCTCTACTGTTCGCATCGAAGCAGAAGACTACAATACTGGTGGTCAAGGGGTAGCTTATTACGATCTTGACCCTGGCAATAATGGTGGAGAGTATCGCTTTGAGGATGTGGATATTTCTTACAGCGGCGATGTAGATGGCACGCCGCTGGTGGGTTGGATTGAGTCAGGAGAATGGCTGACCTATGAGGTCACCATTCCCAGTTCCGGGACTTATCAACTCGAAGCTCGTGTGGCTTCTGCACTCAATGGCAATCATAGCTTCCAAGTCAGTCTAGACGGAGAACAGGCCAGTGTGAATTTGGGCAACACTGGTGGCTGGAGAACTTGGCAGACGATCGAGTCTTCCCAAGTGCTCAGCCTCAGTGCCGGGACTCATCAATTGCGCCTGGATGTACTGAGTGGGGGCTTCAACATCAACTACCTTGATTTGATTCCGGTCTCACCATCTGTGACCCCAACTCCTGAGGCTGAGCCTGAACTAGACCCACCAACTGTCAACTTCGGCAACGTAATTAATGGTGGTACAGGTAACAACACGTTTAATGGGGGCAACGGAATTGATACTATAACTTATGTTCAGGCAAACGGCTCTATCATTGCCAACCTGGAAACTGATATCGTCACTCACAAATTTGCCACTTCACCTGACACGCCGTTTAAGATTATGCCCCTAGGTGATTCCAACACCTTCGGCTTGCCTGGTCGGGATTGGGGAGATACAGCAGCTTACCGTGATGATTTGTGGAATTTATTAGTCGATGATAGTTTCAACATAGATTTTGTTGGCCCCCGGTCTACTGGACCCGATGGCTTTGATAAAGACAATGCGGGATTTGGGGGATGGAGAATTCGTGATATTGCCAATAATGTTAATGGTTGGTTAAACACTTATCAGCCAGATATGGTGCTGTTAATGATCGGCACCAATGACATACTCAAAGGTGACGATGTTAGCAATGCACCATTACGGCTTAGTAATCTGATTGATCAGATTACTAATCAGTTACCAAATACAGAGCTTTTGGTAAGCTCAATCCCACCACTTGGTACAAATCCAGAGCAACCGGACAGTGATTTTATTCCAACTCCAGCACAACAACAGCAGGGCATAGATTTTAATTTATCTATACCCGATATTGTCAGTGACAAGGTCGAGGAAGACAAAAACGTAACTTTTGTCGATGTTTACAGTGCCTTAGTGCCCAGTGATTTGCCAGATGGTGTTCACCCCAATGTAGAAGGTTATGGAAAGGTTGCTGATGTTTGGTACAACAGCATTCTGAATACTAATAGTGGTGAAGATACTCTTAATGATATTGAAAACATGATTGGCTCACCTTATGACGATATTTTAATAGGTGATGGAGATGTCAATATCATTAATGGTGGTGGTGGTAATGACCTACTAACTGGAGGTGCTAGTGACGACATATTTGTCTTAGCCCCAGGAGAGGGAACTAAGACCATTACTGATTTTGTAGTTGGTGAAGATTGGCTGGCACTATCTGGTGGTTTAAGGTGGGAGCAGCTGACAATCACTCAAGGTACTGGTTCCAATACCAATGATACCTGGATTATCAATGGTGGTGAACAGTTAGCTTTACTAAATCGGGTGCAAGCAACAACTATCACGTCTGATGCTTTCACCCTGGTTTAGTAGACTTAGCTATAGCATTTACAAATAGATCATAAGGCGTTGCTGAATTTAAGTATGAATTTATTTGTATTATTTGGCTACTGCCTCCTAAATCCCCATCTGTAAAAAATCGAAGCATCCGCTAATTCTCCCCAGTATTTGGCGGCGCGGGACTTTGAGAGTTTCCTTCCCCCCAGTATTGGGGGGTTAGGGGGGCGAAATCATACCCATAATCAGCAACTGCGGTCTCGGAATCATAATCAAGTCTTTGTTTTGGGTAAGAGATATTGGTAGATTTGAAAGCTATAAAGTATATTTTTCGATAATTTATTTTACGCCCAAACCTGTGGCAATACTCCAGTTATTTCTCGTCTTTACGAGAGTTAAAAAAAGCTACTGATAAATTTAATAACAGTCATTATATCACCCGTTAGGTAACTTAGTTTATGAATATTCTTGCCGTTATTCCTGCTCGCTATGATTCAACTCGTTTTCCTGGCAAACCCTTGGCAATGATTGGCGATCGCCCAATGGTGCAGAGGGTTTATGAAGCAGCTAAACGTTGTCCTGATTTCACTAAGGTGGTAGTTGCCACTGACTCTGAATTAGTTGCGGATTGTGTGGGGAAGTTTGGGGGAGAGGTAGAAATGACTAGCTCAGACCATGCTACTGGTACTGACCGGGTTGCAGAAGTAGCTCAACGTTATCCGGAAATGACGGCAATAGCCAATGTCCAAGGAGACCAACCTTTTGTTACTGCTCAGATGCTGACCCAGCTGGTAAGTCCCTATCTCAAAGGGGAGTTTCCTGCAATGACGACTCTTGCTTGTCCTCTGGATATGGCAACAAACTATCAAGACCCTAACTCAGTCAAGGTCGTATGCGATCGCAAAAGTCACGCCCTCTACTTTTCCCGCGCTCCCATTCCTTACTTCCGTAATTCTGGAGATGCACCTGTATTTCACCATCTCGGACTCTATGCTTTTGAGCGAGATTTCCTGAGCAAATATGCTCAACTGTCACCCACACTCCTAGAGGAGTGTGAAGGCTTAGAGCAGTTGCGAGTACTGGAACATGGATTTGCCATTCGGGTGTGTCTTACTGAAAGGGCAGTTTTGGAGATTAATACCCCTGAGGATTTAGTGCAGGCTCAAGCCTTGATTATGGCACCAACTGCATAGCACTCTAAAGGCTTTGGCTCAAAAAGTAGCTGATTCTATGACAACCTCTCAATTTGTGGCACTACCTTAATGATTAAGGAACTACGTATTATTTCTGGTCCTGTATCAATTTCTCAGTTCAATCTGAATCGATTAAGAGAAAATGACCCTCAACTATTAACTGCTTGCCCTAATCCACCGCCAGAGGCTGTAAAGGCAGGTAAAGCTATTCCCGTCCCAATGGGAGAATTCTCTATTGATATTATTTTAGATAAATTACCCAGTGATTTCTATCCTGATCTAGTGCAGATGTCTGCCAGGAATATGCACTTCATGCCGCGAGGACTTGATAAATTAACATGTCCAAAAGTCATGAAAATTGGGGATACTTTTCACTGGGGTGATGAGTCTCTAAGTGGCATGATTAGATACTGCCAAAGCTTTGACTGTGATTACCATTGGGTCTATCAGGGGGTTCAACATTTACATTTCTTTGTGGAAGCAGGTCTGAAAAATGTCTTCTGGTTACCAGGAACTCCTGTCATTGAGCACTATGTTCCTCAGAAGAAGGAAGCCAAATCCTACGATATTATTTTCCGAGGTTCTCAGTCATCACTGCACGTCTACCGCAGCAACCTACTAAAGTTCCTGCAGGATAATGGCGTCAAAATTGATATCAGTCGCAAACCATATGTTGAATCCTTAGAGGACTACAGTAAGTCCCGGATAGTATTGAATTGTGGTTTAAATGGAGATACAAATCGCCGGATTTTTGAAGTACTCATGGCAGGAGGTTTACTACTAACAGACCGTCTCAGTCCTCAGTCAGGTTTATTTTCTCTATTTGAAGAAGGGGTTCACCTAGAGTGCTATGATAGTGAAAATGAGCTGCTGGATAAGATTGAGTTTTATCTAAAGCATCCTGAGCAAGCAGAAAAAATTGCTATAGCAGGTCATCAAAAGCTGATAGATTGCTACAGTCAACAAGCAATACAGCAAAAGTTATACCGCTACATCTTACAGGGTGAGATTGAGCCGCCTTTCCGTTTAGAACATGACACACGGGTGCTGCACATTAATCAGCCGATAGACGAAAAAAAATTTGTCATTCGTTTAAAAATTTACGAGCTGATTCAAGAAATCCATCGGCTTAACTCTCAAATCAAACTTCTCTACTGGAAAGGTAGAAATAAAGAGCTACTGTCAGATTTAGCAGACTTGCCACGGTTAGATATTACTTATGCTAATACTACAGAAGCTTTAGCAGATGTCAAAACTTGGTGCTCCAAGGTTGAGGTTAAAGACCAGGTTCAGCTACAAAGTCTGCCTTTAGAGCTGACAGGGGGCAAACAATTTCAGATGGTAATGGTGGATTTGCCGGATAAGCTGCTATCTATCAAGGAGCTTCTGGTAGAGATTGAACCACAACTCCCTGAATCGGGATTTTTATTAGTGGTAGGAAAAGCTACAATTTTCACAAAAGTAATGTTAAGCATACTAGCAAGATGGTCTGGTTTATTACCGATCAGAATTTGTGCAGCTAATTCCCACCATCAGTTAGGAGTAGGAGCCTGTTTGGTTTACCAAAAACTGACTAGACCTTCTCAAGCTCACTTAGTAAAGTCTACACCAAAACTGTTTGTACCCAAGCTGAGTCTTAAGGCGAAGGTAAGTCAGGGATTGTCCTCCCTGCCATTAGTGAACTGGACAAAGACGTTAATCAGAAATTCATGATTAATTAAAAACTAATTCAATCCTGAATTAGTTAGATATAAAAGTATTATTTAAATAATAAAAAATTTAGTTGAAACCGTCAGTAAAAAAATCTAGTAATCATGAAATTAGACATAGCATCACATATTCCTTTATCCTTTGACGATATCGTTAATGAAATTACTAAATTTACAGATTTATCGGAGCAAGAAGTTAGACACAGAGTATGGATGGAAGGTATGAATCTGGGCTGGAATGTCCTACAGGATATACCTGTCTTCCAGGTAACACCCCACCACTATGACGAACATATGGAGCAACTCTACCGCGAGAGCTACGGATTTATCTTTGAAACCCTTGTTTTCTGGATAAACCCTGCTCGACAAAAATGGACTGAGTCAGCACTAAACCGAATCAGCTTATACACTGAAAAGTGGGGATTAGATCCTAAGCAAATCAAAATTCTCATGCTAGGTGACGGTAGCGGTAATGATTCTATTTCTTTAGTTAAAAATGGCTTCAATGTTAATTATTTTGATTTCCCAGGTAGCAAAACCTTCGACTTTACTACAAAACGGTTTGCTAATTATGGTTTATTAGATGAATCTATAACTCTTATAAGTGATTACAACCAATGTCTATCTAGTAAATATGACGTAGTCTTATCCTTTGAAGTGCTAGAGCATCTGAGTGATCCATTTGCTGCTATTGGAGATATACACTCCATGCTAAAACCAAATGGCATTGCACTGATCACCGAGGCATTTAGAAAGGTGAATCCTAATCTACCTACCCATCTAGCAGCAAATGCTAAATATGATGGGCTGACACCATTTATGTTTCTAAAGCAAGGCATGTTGTTGTCTTGGTATGATCGCAAAATGGGGGGGAAACCCATGGAATTTTTAAGATTAAACAATAATGTATCATTTATAACTAAACTTCTCAAGTTTATGGATCTGATCAAAGACAAAACCATCAGAGCAGGCTATTTCAAGGCTATCAGGCGAAATTACCAGAATGCTGTCAAGCAATTTATCAAAAAATGTATAGGTAAATAGGTTTTAATAAAGTATTTTTATACCTGTATACCTGTATATAGGTATAACATAAACCACAGTTAAATCTAGGTCATAAGGATACTATAATATAAAAAATATCAAATAATTTTTATTAAAAATAAATAATATATGATGAGATATATTATATGAATAAAATCATCAAATCCAGGTTGATAATTCCACCAAATTGGTTAAAATTACTGATTATATTTTTATTGATATTAGGAGTATTTTTTAGATTTTGTAATCTTGAAACAAGAGCTTATTGGCATGATGAGAGTTACACCTTACTAAGAATTTCTGGTTATACGGTACCGGAGGTAATTCAACAAGTATTTACGGGTCACATAATTGGAGTTGAAGAACTACGACAGTATCAAAGTGTTAATTATGAAAAAACATTTTTTGACACTATCAATGGGCTGGTGACAGAGGATCAACATCACCCGCCTATCTACTTTTTAATAGCACGGTTTTGGTTTCATTGGTTAGGTGATTCGGTAACCATAAACAGAAGCTTACCTGTCTTAATCAGCCTGTTGGCACTCCCTTGTATCTACTGGCTTTGTCTGGAACTTTTTAAGTCCTATTTGACAGCATGGATAGCGATGGGATTAGTAGCTATCTCTCCTTTCCATGTGTACTATTCACAAGAAATACGGGAGTACAGTTTGTGGGCAGTTACGACTTTACTAATGAGCGTGTCACTGCTGCGGGCAATGAGGTTAGGAACAAAATCTGCATGGGTGATTTATACAGTAACTACAATACTATCGCTCTATTCTGCTGTATTTTCTGTCTTTGTCTTATTTGGTCATGGAATTTACGTGGCTGTCAATGAGGGATTTCGGCTAAGTCAGAAAGCTGTTGCTTACTTATTAACATCATTTGTTTCAGTTGTGGCGTTCTCGCCCTGGCTTCTGGTGATTTTGACCCATCTGGACAAACTAAAGGAAGTAACAGCCTGGATGGATATGTCACTGCCGGTAAACACTTTAGTACAAAGTTGGATTTTCAATCTTCAATCCGTCTTTTTTCAAACCAAATTTTGGCTTCCAGGATCTCTGAAAACTTTGCTAGCCTTTGCTATGGCAATTCTAGTGGGGTACTCAATTTATGTTCTGTGCCGACACACCCCCAAGCAAATATGGCTATTTGTTGTCACCTTAATCATACCAATTTCACTGAGTCTAGCTCTTCCAGATTTAGTGTCTGGTGGAATACGTTCAACTAACGCTCGTTATTTCGTTCCGTCTTACTTAGGATGCCAACTCGCCGTTGCTTACTTTCTTTCTACTCAGTTCACTTCCACGAAAATAAAATTTTTGCAGCGGAAGCATTTGCGAATAATTACCATAACTCTCATGGCAGCAGGAGTTTTGTCTGGTGCTATTCAATCAGTGAGACCTAGTCGCAGTGATAATCAAAAAATCGCGGAGATTATTAATCGAGCAGATATGCCATTAGTAGTTAGCGGTGAAGCCTCCAAAAATGGCGGTGGTAGCTTTGGTGACATCATGGCATTGAGTCATTTACTAGATCCCAAGGTCAAACTTCAGCTAGTTATCGAGCCTAACCAACCTACTATTCCTGAGGAATTCCAGGATGTTTTTTTATATAAGACGCCAGAATCATTTAAGCATAAAATTGAGCAAAAATATAGGATAAATTATGCCTATAACAAACAATTTTTTTTATTACAAAAATAAAATAATTTCCAATAATATTGATATTTTTTTTATAAAATATATTTAATATATATCCGTTATTTATGTGATAGGTCAACAAAATAAACGATAATTGTATTGTTATACAATGGCGATTATAGGTTGCTTGTTATGTTCTCTAACTCAGAAGACGATATCGAAATTTCCGTTGTGATTCCTCTTTATAATGAAGAGTCCAACATTGATTACCTGTTTGAACGCCTTACGATAGGGCTAGACAATCTCAACATCAACTATGAGATTGTTTGTATCAACGATGGCAGCAAGGATAACACGCTAAAGTTATTGCTCCAGCACCATTACTCAAATCCTGTAATTAAGGTTATCAATCTATCTCGTAATTTTGGTAAAGAGGCTGCTCTAAGTGCTGGTATCGATTTTGCTAGTGGTGCAGCCATTATACCAATTGATGCAGATCTCCAAGATCCGCCTGAAATGATGGGGGAGATGATTAACAAATGGCGTGAGGGCTACGATGTTGTTTATGCAACACGCCGTTCTCGTCAGGGAGACACTTGGGCTAAGCGTTTTACTGCCAATTTTTTCTACCGAGTTATTGGTCAAATAAGCCATGTGCAAATTCCCTCCAATACTGGAGATTTTCGTTTGCTTGATCGGCGTGTAGTTGATGCTGTCAAGCAAATGCCAGAACGAACCCGTTTTATGAAAGGGATATTTGCTTGGGTTGGTTTTAAGCAAACTTCTATACTCTACGATCGCCCTCCACGTTATGATGGAATCACTAAGTGGAACTATTGGCGACTTTGGAATTTTGCCATTGATGGTATTACATCATTTAGTCTCCTGCCTTTAAAGGTTTGGAGTTATGTCGGTCTCATCCTTTCTATAGCTGGATTCCTCTATGCTGCTTTCCTAATAGTTCGTACGTTACTGTTTGGGATTGATCTTCCTGGCTACGCCTCATTAATGGTAGTCATACTTTTTTTAGGAGGAGTGCAATTGCTGACACTAGGTATAATTGGTGAATACATTGGTCGCATCTTTGAAGAATCGAAACAAAGACCGATTTATCTAGTTCGTGAACTCTACGGTTTACCAAAAAAATATTCACTAAATGATAATTGGATTTCCTCAAAAAAATAATATAAAAAAAATATGGTATGATTACGGTTTTATCTATGATAAAATTAACTGTTAAATTTACTATTACGGTAGATAAAAATAACTTTTTACCGGAGATAAATGTAATGACTGATTGGATAAGTAGGAGCGTTATTTGATGCTCAACTATAAGCGGTTTGTTGTCTTGCTCACATTTGTTTGTCTCTTTGCAACTGCTTTAGTGATGCATTTACTTGGAGGCATTGAGCCAGAGCAACTTCAGTCTTGGCTGAGACAGGCTGGGATCTGGGCACCAGTGATCTATATCATCTTTTATGTTGTAGCGACTGTGTTAATACTCCCTTCAACAGCACTTAATTTAACTGGAGGAGCCATCTTTGGTCCGTGGTTAGGTACACTCTGGACTAGTGTTGCTGCGGTAATTGCCGCAGTGGTATCCTTCGCTTATACCCGCACTGTCGGGCGTAAGCTAGTGGTTGAGAAGCTAGCTAAAAGTTGGCGGGCGATGGACACTGAAGTGGATCGCGGAGGGGTGTTATACATATTTGCGATTCGACTACTGCCAATCATTCCCTATGGTTTAGTCAATTTTGCTGCTGGTCTCACCTCAGTTAGCTTCAAGGACTATTTTCTGGGTACGGTTCTAGGCATCATTCCGGGTGTTTTCCCTTTTGTGTTAATAGGTAGCTCTGGTTTAAAGGCACTGAGAACAGGAGACATACTGCCACTGATTGCAGCATTAGGGTTGACAGGAGTTTTAGTCATGGGAGCTACCTGGTACCGAAGTCACCGAACCTAATCTTAAAAATTTGGTTGACAGCTCTAGCTTTAATTGATGGTACCTGTATATAGCAAATCTCATACCCATGAGGTACAAATCTCTGGGTTTTAGGGAGCAGGGAGCAGCTAATAGGCAATAGGCAATAGGCAATAGGCAATAGGCAATAGGCAATAGGCAATAGGCAATAGGCAATAGGCAATAGGCAATAGGCAATAGGCAATAGGCAATAGGCAATAGGTAAAAAATAATGTGTACCTCATAGCTATGATAAACGCTATATTATGTCAGATTATTTAACAATAATTTTTTTATACATTTAAAAAAATATGAAACTATCGGTTTTAATTAACAACTATAACTATCAGCATTATGTTAGTGATGCTATCGATAGTGTGCTCCAACAATCATTTCCCGTAGATGAGATTATTGTTGTCGATGATAAATCAACAGATAAATCTGCCAAAATCTTAAAAGAAAAATTTTCAGATCACGAAAAAGTCAAGCTGGTATTGAAAAATAAAAATGAGGGGCAGCTTTCAAGTTTTAATGCGGGATTTATTGCTTCTTGTGGAGAGATTATCTGTTTTCTTGATGCCGATGACCTTTATAAAGAAAATTACATTGCAGAAGTAGTAAAATTTTACCAAGAGCACCCAGAGTGTGATTTTCTGTTTTGTAGCGCTGAGGTATTTGGGAATGAAAAACGAATCGCCAGTTGCTACAACAATACAAGAGATTTGGGCTATTCCAGAATCGCCACTCTCTATAAAAAAGCATGGGTAGGTCATCGAACTTCGACAGTTTCGATGCGTAGACATGTACTCGAGAAGTTCCTACCGCTTCCCCAGCAAGAAGATTGGCGCATTCGTGCAGATGACTGCTTAGTTTTCGGAGCTTCAATAGTAGGAGCTAGAAAATTTTATCTAGCCAAACCTCTGGTAAGGTATAGAGCCCATGGTAACAACAATCACTATGGGCAGAAGCAAAAAAGAACGCCGGAATACCTAGATAAATATAAACAGGCTGTAGATCACTTGTTAGGATTCTTAGCCGAAAAGATGAGCTATCCAAGTAACCTATATGAACAGGCCCATATCGAATTTAGGACAATTCCGAAACCGAATGAACAAGAATTTAACATCTACGAATCTATTATTGATAAATCTGAGCTTCTTGTCTTGAATAAGCTTTCCAGATTTTTGTCTATTTACATCCACTTTATCAGCAGAGGCGGATTCCTATCCCTAGTCAGGATAAAATTACTTTGGCTAAGGAACAAGATCCAACGATTTGCACTGAGGTTATATAGACTCCCTCAATCCAAGACCAATACCACTGCCTAAATCAGTGGAGTTCAGTTAAACCTGGAGTACCGCTCCGAATGATAAAACCGTGAACAAAGGGACTTGCCTGTAAAAAAAATATCAATTAAAACTATCAATTAAAGTAGAGTGGGCAAAATCATCTAATCTAGAATACTCAAAAGAAGCCAACTTTTTTTGCCCACCCTACAAGCTGGAGTACCGATCAGAATGAGAGGACCATGAACAAATTTAGGAAACTCCAAGATGTTATTTAACTCATTTATTTTTGTCCTTTTCTTCATCATTGTCTACACGCTTTACCTGTTTTTAAATAGGAACTATAAAGCCCAGAACATTCTGCTGCTGATTGCTAGCTATGTGTTCTACGGATGGTGGGATTGGCGGTTTCTCTCGCTCCTAGCTCTCTCCACGGTTGTTGATTTTACAGTAGGAAAACAGCTCCAAGACATCAAAGAAGAGCGAAAACGAAAACTACTCCTGTGTATCTCTTTAATTTTTAATCTTTCCCTACTGGGTTTCTTCAAATATTTTAACTTTTTCGCAGAAAGTTTCAGCAGTTTGCTTAAACTTGTTGGACTTCAGGTTGACTGGGTTACCTTAACTATCCTGCTGCCTGTAGGGATTTCTTTCTACACTTTCCAAACGATGAGTTACACCATCGACATCTACCGAGGAAAGTTGAAGCCGATTAGTAATTTCCTGGATTTTGCACTTTTTGTTTCCTTTTTTCCCCAGTTGGTGGCAGGCCCGATCGAACGAGCAACTACGCTAATACCCCAAATCATATTACCACGTAATCTCAATATAGAACAAATTAATGCGGGGATATTACTAATTATTTGGGGGTATTTTAAAAAGGTAGTAATTGCTGATAATATGGCGACTATCGCCAATCCAATATTCAATAACTACACCCAATATCAGGGGTTGGATGTCCTGATCGGTATTCTGGCTTTTACCGTGCAAATCTACGGAGATTTCTCTGGTTACTCTGACATTGCGCGAGGAATTTCCAAGCTGATGGGCTTTGAGTTGATGGTGAATTTCAAGCTACCCTATTTTGCTCTCAATCCCAGTGATTTTTGGTTACGATGGCATATTTCTCTATCTACTTGGTTACGAGATTATCTTTATATTCCCTTAGGTGGTAACCGCCAGGGTAGTTTAAACACCTACCGTAACTTGTTTTTAACAATGCTTCTGGGCGGTCTTTGGCATGGAGCTGCCTGGAACTTTGTGATCTGGGGTGCATTTCACGGGCTGATTCTGATCATCTACCGCATCTTTGATAAGAATCCAGAACATCAAGATCCTTGGAGCGGTAAGTATTCCTATCTAAGGATCTTGGGCAAAATGTTGTTGATGTTTATCCTGACTAACATTGGCTGGGTAATCTTCCGTTCCAGTTCAGCCGATCAAATCTATTACATGCTTACCAGAGTGGGGGTGGGTAGATCAGATCAGAGTTTACTCTTGGGATATGACTTAGTGTTTTTCTGCTTGCCATTGGTCATGGTTCAGATCTATCAGTATGTGACCCGTGACCTGCTTATCCTAACAAAGCTAAACTATTGGTGTCGGGTTCCGGTCTACAGTTTCTTGATTATCTGGATTTGTGTTTTCGGTGTTCGCACATCTGGAGAATTCATCTACTTCCAATTCTGATTTTGATTAATGACGAGAGTAAAGAGTTAAGGAAAAACATGGCACAACGCGCCAATCAACAGCTACCAGAAGAAATTATTGGCTCAGCCAACCGTCGAGGAGTCTTGCTATCTCTATTGGGAACTCTGATACTTGTTATTTTGTGCAATTTTGCAGCTAAATGGTATCTGAATGACCATCGACCTAATCGAGGCTATTGGTTGGTCAAGGAAAAATGGGAAATGTTACTGGGCTTGAAGCAACCTGTTGACTGGCTCATCCTAGGAGATTCCAGTTGTAACCAGGGGGTAGTTCCAAGTATTCTCAACGAGAGACTCGATGTTACCTCAATCAATCTCTGCACTATCGGCAACATGTTGAGCCTCAACGATGCCTGGATGCTAGAAAAATATATACAGCAATCTGGAGCTCCAAAAAATGTTCTGATCGTGCATGTCTACGATGTTTGGCATCGCGGAATTAACTTTCCGTTACTAGCGAGAGTTCCTTTGAGTTGGGGATACTGGCAGGAGCTTGAACCACCACTAAAGATTCGTTTACGCGGTCCGGGTATTTTATTTATCGAGCGATATTTTCCCCTCTATTCTGAAAACAAGAGTCTTTCGTTATGGTTCAGGTTTCCTCTGGATACGTTCAAGGAAGTCAGAAGCTACAATATAGAAGAAGATGGGTTCATGGTTTGGGAAAAACCCAACCCTAGTTATGTAGAAGCACAGAAGGAGTCGCATATCAATTTTGCCAGAAACAATCAATTTAATCTTTCGCCCTACAACCGTCAAGCTTTGGAACGAATAGTGGCACTGGCGGAAGAGTATGGTTTTAATGTTTACTTAGCCAACAGCCCAATGTATGAAGGTCTTTATGAGCATGAGGATTTTCAAGCCTATTTTAATCAACTTCAAGAAACTCTCGGTGCCTATGCTGCCAAGAGTGAACGAGTACACTACATTTTCCGAGAGCCAATGACCTTTCCCAAGGAGCAGATGGAAAATGCCGATCATCTGGTTTACTCTGCTGCCAAGGTCTACACTAATGAACTTGTGTCAGAAATTCTGTCCTTACAGTCGCAAACCACAACAAGTAATCATGATCAGATAAACGTTGTTGAGTAATTTAAATAGTCGGACACAATTAAATTTATAGCGCTACGGGCAGGCAAGAGGCAATAGGCAAGCTATAGCAGAAGTCAGAAGTCAGAAGTCAGAAGTCAGAAGTCAAACTCTTGCGCTTACTTAGGTTTGAGACTTTTGTCATGTCCTAACTGCCCTGGCGACTGCTATAGCAATAGGCAAGAGGCAATAGGCAAGCTAGCAATAGGCAAGAGGCAATAGGCAAGCTAGCAATAGAGAATGCCGATCGCTATTGACATTATTTTTTGGTCATAACTCCCAAACTAGTCTATAAAAAAATTGTAATTATAGTGTAATTATTCAGATAATATAACATTTTTATCTTGGAGGATACATTTGTGTCTATACCTATCATCACTCTTCACCGGGGAAATTCTCTTCACTTACTCTATAGTTTAGCTCAAGCTAAACAAACTAATCCTAAATCGGACATTTTTTTAATTGGAGATGAGAGTAACCAGTGGATTAATTTCGTGAATCATGAAAATATTAAAGATTATTATAGTAGTGCTAAAAAATTTGAAGATGTGTATGGGGATAATCACCTGAGTCGGAATAATTATAGTTATGAGTTATTTTGTTTTCAGAGATGGTTAATTCTCAAAGATTTTATGATAAAAAATAAATTAAAAAAATGTGTCCATATAGATTCTGATTTGATGATTTATACTAACCTTTCAGAAGAGCAAGTAAAATTTGAAGCTTTTGATTTTACTTTATCTAAAAAAGGGTCTGGACACAACTCGTTTATTAAACTTAAGGGATTAGAAGACTTTTGTGAACTTTTAATGCATTTCTACACAACTTCATCAACCCTAGAAATCCTAAGATCATTATTGGCAGAGAAGCGGAATAATGGTGAGACCAGGGGTGGTATATGTGATATGACTTTACTG
Organism: Moorena producens 3L; assembly: GCF_000211815.1. GTDB lineage: Bacteria > Cyanobacteriota > Cyanobacteriia > Cyanobacteriales > Coleofasciculaceae > Moorena > Moorena producens. The sequence goes on along the minus strand of NZ_GL890825.1, from coordinate 209,256 downwards.
AATCAGTACTATCAGAGAAATGCTGATAAAATTGGCTTGACATCTGATATTATTAATGATTCCGTCTATGATGCTAATGTAAATATTTCAGACGGATTTGAAATGTGTAATGGAATGAAAAAAATTTATTGGATAGATAGTCATCCATTTTGTAGACATGTGGAGTATGGAAAGGAAATAAAATTTAATTCTATCCATTTTAAAGGTCATGCTAAAAAGTACATAAATGAGTTTTATCGTGGGGATAAAAAACTGATTTTATATAATCAATTTTATCGAAAAATGAAAGCAGGATTGACCAAGATTATTAATTAGATATAGCGGTTTATATCCTAATGAGGTACACAGGATTTTTTCCCTGTTCCCTGTTCCCTCCAGGGACTCTGTACCTCACCAAATTGAAAAGCGCTATATATACTTATTAATATCAATCATATCTATAGCGTTTTTCTAGATAAAAAAATATCACATACATCTTGTAACCTTTATATTACAATAATTGTGATATTTTTAATTCAACCGATAATACCCTACAACTGTTACTGGACATGAGATAAATTATTGATAATATAAACCTCCAAGCTTCTGTCTTGAGAAACCAACAGTCCTAAAACTCATGAATAATACCCAAATCACTGATACCCTCTCTATTGGCGATCGCTGCCCACTCACCCTGATTGGTGGTCCCTGTGTCATTGAATCGGAAGACTTTACCTTAAAAATGGCAGAGGAGATCCGCAAAGTATGCGATCGCTTGAATATTCCTTTGATCTTCAAGTCTTCCTTTGACAAAGCCAATCGAACTTCAATAAACTCCTTTCGGGGACAAACTCTAGACAGAGGTCTAGAAATTCTCCAGAAGGTCAAACAGAAGGTGGGTGTGCCAGTGCTTACCGATATCCACGGAAGTCACCAAGCTGCAACTGTTGCTGAAGTAGTCGATGTCCTGCAAATCCCAGCTTTTCTGTGTCGCCAAACTGACTTACTAATCGCTGCGGCTGCTACAGGTAAGGCAATTAACGTCAAAAAAGGTCAGTTTCTTGCCCCTTGGGATATGAAGCATGTGGTCAGCAAACTGGAAGCTGGGGGAGCCAAGAATATTTTACTCACTGAGCGGGGTACTAGTTTTGGTTACAATACCCTAGTGGTAGACTTTCGCTCCCTCCCTCAGATGCGCGAGTTAGGTTATCCTGTGGTTTTTGATGCCACTCATAGCGTCCAGATGCCAGGAGGAAAGGGAGATAAGTCTGGTGGACAGCGACACTTTGTTCCCTATTTGGCCAGAGCTGCGGCTGCGGTTGGGATTGATGCTCTGTTCATGGAAATTCATGAAAATCCTGACATCGCCCCTAGTGATGGTCCGAATATGGTACCCTTGGCCGAACTGGAAAATGTGCTAAAGGGAATTCTGAATGTTCGTGCGGGTTTGGACACTACAACTGGGGTAAATTTGCCATGAACAAAATCCCTGAAGCTGAATTACAAGCACGTTTATCCCAGGTCAAACTGCTAGCCCTAGATGTGGATGGGGTCATGACCGATGGCGGACTTTACTACACAGAAAGCGGTGAAGAACTCAGAAAGTTTAATGTCAAGGATGGCATGGGAATCAAGCTACTGCAACAGACTGGAATTGAGGTAGCTGTTATTACCAATAGCAGTTGTAGGGCAACCCGACATCGAGTCCAAAAGCTAGGAATCAAGTACAGTTTTTTTGCGGTTGAAGATAAGTTAGCTGTCCTCAAAGAACTCTGTGAACAGTTGAGTTTATCTCTTTCCCAAGTCGCCTATGTTGGTGATGATATCATTGATTTACCAGTTCTGGAAGCTGTAGGATGTCCCTTAACTGTTGCTGATGCGATGCCAGAAAACCGAGACTGTGCTGTGTATGTTACCAGATTAGCAGGTGGGCAAGGAGGGGTTCGAGAAATATGTGAGCTCTTGATGAAAGTACAGGTTTAAGGTAAGCATTTAGCTATAAGCTACAAGCTATCAGCAGTCAGCGGTCAGCGGTCAGCGGTCAGCCATTCGCGAATGGCTGACGTAACAGAGATTAAACCAATGCTTACTTGTTTTATTTAAAAGCTGAGAGCTGAGAGCTGAGAGCTGAGAGCTGATACCTGATAGCTGATAGCTGAATGCTTACGCCCCTGCAGCTTAGAACTTAAACTCTACAGCTGAACCAAAAGCTCAGTTTATGCCCACTGGAAGTATAGAATACTATCCCGATTCAAAAAATAACTTCTGAAAGGGTTAGTAGGCAATGCTTCTCAAGTAGAAGTCTCGGATAATACCAAATCGGCGTTAAAAACCCCCTTTATAGTTTAGTCCTTGAGGTGCGGACGAAAGTTTGTGGACGCGCGACTTCGTTCTCGTCTGGGCTAAAGGGGGGTTATCAAAGCGGATTGGCTATGACTTTGCAAGCCTTCAGCTTGGGAGGGTTAAGACTTTTGTCTGTTAACCAGGAGCAACGCTGAATATTCCCATAAACAAAATGACTAATCCTAAACTTGTTAAACGCATCATTACCTGTCAAGGCAGCATTCAACTAGTGACTGCCTTATCAGTCCTTAGTTACAGAGAAAAAGAGCAAAAAGACCTTAATATTAAATACGAAGACTACCTTGTTATTTATCATCTCTATTCTCCCCCAGGGCAAATTGATGAATTTGCCGCCTTTATCAAAACTATAGCAGAGTTAGTGGGTGAGTGGCATAAAATTGTGTACATCACCCCTGAGCAGCTCAGTGATATTGAGAGTCGATTAGACTATTCCAGCCCATCAAAAATTTTCCGTATGGTCCATGAAATGGTTGGCACTAACAGGGCTGATGAAATTTACCTGTGCCGGAATTGGATGTTTGGAAATAAGCTACTTATTAATATTTACAAATCGGCACAAAAAATTTGTTACGGTGATAGTATTGGCTTTTATTTTTCAGTAAATTCAAAAGCTTTGTTTCCAGAAACTCAAGAAAATAAGCCTAATTTAATTAACTATATACAAGCCAGATATAAATCTTTATTAAATAAAGTTAAGACGATATTAAAAATAAAAACGTCCCTAAAACCTAGACTAAAATTTGATATCGGTTATTTTGTATTGCCTGACGTTTTTGGGGAATCACCTCCCATGAAAACTGTCACCTTAAATAAGGTGTGGCTTCTCGAAACTTTTCAAAAGCTGAGGGGTTTGGTAAACCCAGAATACATTCTCCAGTTTCGCAAGAACATTGCTGAGTCTCCCGTCTCAATCTTACTCACTTCAAATTTGTCTGAGGCGGGTAGAATGTCTCTGGAGAATGAAATCGCTGCTTACCGTGAATTCCTGATCTGTGAAGGTATAGAGCCAAACACAGTACTGGTGCTAAAACCCCATCCTAGAGATGACAATGTCAAACTCCAGAAGTTGGAGTATGCCCTATCTTACTTGTTTGATAAAATAATAGTTTTATCAGAACCAGACCTCTTTTTTCTGCCATTTGAGGTATTTTTTTCCGAAGCTTTCCTCCCCCTAGATTCAAGCCGAAATAATCAACCCAGGGTGTTTGCCGTCAGTACAGCTTGTCTGTCCCTAAAGCTACTGTTTAATGTTCCAAGTATTGTTGGCTTTGGCGACCAGATTACTTCCAAGCTTTTCTATGAAAATTATGCAGCTGGTAGGTTGGAACACGAGGGGGAGTTAAGAGCAGCAATCAACAAAGTTGAAGTACCTGCAATCATTACCAATGGATTATCTGGCGTTGCTGAATTAAGTAATGGATAGGAGTAGAGTGGGCATCCTGCCCGCAAGGGCAAGATATCGAACGGGCAAGATGCCCATTCTACAGGTGCGACCCAAGGCCGCGAGCAATCCCTCGCGGCCTAGGAGGCGCGCACCTACTCTTAAAATCATTCTATTATTCAGCAACGTCGATTATCTTAATCTCGGCTGCAGATTTATCGCTTTGTTCGCTATTCCACTTAAGCTGTTCAGCATTTAGATTGGGATACCTAAATTCCTCAAAGGTAACGGGGAACAGGGAACAGAGAACGGGAAATAACCAATTTAAATGCACATTAGCTTCTAGCATTTATCAAAAGTACCTCACCGAGCACCATGAAAGTCCTACATATCAATCAGTCTGATATTTCTGGAGGAGCCGCGATCGCAGGCTACCGACTCCATCAAGGTTTGCTGGGTCAAGGCGCAGACTCACGCTTGTTAGTCTGGAGGCTCAAAACTAGTAGTGATCGCGTAGATTCTGCTCCCCGTTTAGCCATTCTAGATAAACTAACTGCCCCGATTACCCAACAACTAGGACTCTACTATATTAATAAACTGGGCACGTTTAATATTCCTAAGCACAGCTTTTACAAAAACGCCGATGTCCTCAATTTTCATGTCCTTCATGGTGCCAGTAGTGGATACTTTAACTATCTAGCAATCCCTTCATTAACTAAACGTAAACCTGCTGTGTTTACTTTCCATGATATGTGGAGCTTTACGGGACATTGTGCCTATAGCTATGACTGCGATCGCTGGAAAAGTGGTTGTGGCAAGTGTCCCGATCTAGATACTTACCCAGCTATTCCAAAAGATAACACTCATATAGAGTGGAAGCTAAAAAACTGGGCTTATAGTCACTCAAACTTAACAATTGTCACTCCCAGTCGCTGGCTTGGTGAGCAAGCTAAGCAAAGTATGCTCAACCGCTTTGGGATTCACCATATTCCAAATGGTATTAATACCGAAGTCTATCAGCCTCTCGAATCCAAACACTGCAAATCTCTACTCGGCATTCCCACGTCCAAAAAAGTTCTGATGTTTGCAGCAACAAACTTAGCAGAGAACCGCAAGGGCGGCGATTTGCTATTGAAAGCGTTGCAAAGTCTACCCCAGTCCCTCAAGGCTGAAAGTGTAGTGCTAACGTTTGGTAGTGGTGGCGAAACCATTGCTGAGACTGTTGGCATGCCAGCATTGAATCTTGGTTATGCCAGCAATGATCGCTTTAAAGCCATTGCCTATTCTGCTGCTGATTTGTTTCTTTTCCCCACCCGTGCGGACAATCTTCCCTTGGTGCTGCAAGAGAGTATGGCTTGTGGTACACCCATGGTGTCTTTCAAAATCGGCGGCGTTCCCGATTTAGTACGTCCTGGTATTACTGGTTATTTAGCTCAACCAGAGGATACTCAAGATTTCTGTAATGGCATTGTGCAGCTACTGGAAGACAAACATCTACGGGAAACCATGGCACAACAGTGTCGTGCTATTGCCTTGGAAGAATACTCAATAGAGCTGCAAGCCCAGCGATATATCGACCTATATCATCAGGTCTTACAAAACTAGAATGCGATCGCATCCGTCAACAGGGGTGCATCTCATATAGCGCTACGCTTAGCGTCAGAAGTCAGAAGTCAGAAGTCAGAAGTCAGCTTAGACTTACGTTTCGGAGTTTAGGAGCGATGCAGAGGTGCGACCCGTGGCGAATTAAATTCGCCACGGGTCGCACCGCTCCCTACTCCCTACTCCCTACTCCCTACTCCCTACTCCCTACTCCCTTTGCTATATCAATTTCATGTGGTGGGTGATTAAATGTGAGCAATATTTTTTGAAATTAGTATTAGAGAGAGCATATCAATAAATCTGGAAAAGGAAAATTCTGGTAGCCAGTATTTATATCAGTATGTATTGTTAGCTGGTCGTGAGATGTAACTATTTTAAGAGGTTATAACCTTGAAAACCATTGCTCTAATTGAGGAAAATTGGAATGGGCACCGTCCAATATACCTCAAGGTTTTCACCAAAACTTTGCTTGAGCTTGGTCATCAAGTGATAGCCTTCTGCCCAGAACCATCAGAATTGAGTGAATGGGTTGCCTTTAACTGCTCTAAGTATCAAGAGCAATTCCAGGTTTTTGAATGTCAAACACCAGAGCCTAGCTCATTTCCGATCAATGGAATTCGCGCAGCCCTGAATGCAGTAAAACGTTGGTGCTACGCCAAAGTTAGCATTCAGCATGCTTCATCGAAGATTGGTAAAGTACCCGATCTAGTGTTTTTTCCCTGGGTTGATAGTTGCTTAGCACCTTACCTGCTACACCATGTAGTAGACAGGATTTTCCCTTACCGTTGGTCTGGTCTCTATTTTCACCCTCGTCATTTGAGGCTTAAACAAAAGTTTTGGTCTATCAATAGAGGTCCTCTAAAACCTCATGGTGTTTTAAAGTCCTCTCATTGCCCAGCTATTGCTGTTCTCGACGAAGGGATTGCTAACAAATTACAAAGCAAAATCAATGGTAAAAATGTAATTACTTTTCCCGATTTTGCCGACGAGTCAGCCCCAGACTTTAATTGGTCAATCGTGAAACAAATTCAAGCCCAAGCCGATGGCAAAAAAATCATTGGATTACTAGGGGTACAATCCAAGCGCAAAGGAGTTCTGACACTTTTAGAAGTTGCTCAGCAGATGGTGAAAGAAGACTATTTTTTTGTCTTCGCTGGTCAGTTATCCAAGCAGACCTACACTTCCCAGGAGCAAGCCAGACTCCAGACTATTCTTAACTTAAAGTTACCTAACTGCTTTTTTTATTTTGAGCGTATTCCTGATGAAGCAAAATTTAACGCTTTAGTTAGTAATTGCGATATCTTATTTGCTGCCTATAATAACTTCCCCCACAGTAGCAATATCCTGACTAAAGCAGCAGTCTTTGAAAAACCTGTGATTGTGAGCAGCAACTTTTGTATGGCAGAGAGAGTTCGCAAATTTAAATTGGGTTTAAGTATCAATGAGGGGGATGTGCTGCAATGTATTTATGCTATCGGTCGCCTCTGTAGTCAACTGGAAAAATATAACCAAGAAGTGCAACCGGATTTTCAGGGTTATAGACGTCTTCACTCTACTGATCAGCTCATAGAGAAACTTCAGACTATTTTAAATAGTATTTAACAGGTCGCTATTGAAAACTAATAATTTCTAGATTAATTCTATAGATCGAGATGAAAACTCCAGTTGCGTTCATAATCTTCAAACGACCAGATACTACTGAGAGAGTATTTGAGGTAATTCGCCAAGCCAAACCTCCCAAACTTTTAGTCATTGCTGATGGACCTCGTGCCGATCGACCAGGTGAAGCAGAAAAGTGTGCTGCAGCTCGTGCAATTATTGAGCGCGTCGATTGGGATTGTGAGGTTTTGGAAAACTACTCTGATGTAAACATGGGCTGCTGTCAGAGAGTGTCAAGTGGCATAGACTGGGTTTTTAACACCGTTGAAGAAGCAATTATTCTTGAAGATGATTGTCTTCCACATCCCGATTTTTTTCCATTTTGTGAAAATCTCTTAGAGAGATATCGAGATGATGAGCGAATCATGCTCATTAGTGGTAGTAACTTTCTAGGTCAATGGAACTCTGATATTCAGAGTTATCATTTCTCATATTATACTGCAACTTGGGGTTGGGCTTCTTGGCGAAGGGCATGGAACTATTATGATATTAATATGAGTCTTTGGTCAAATCCTGAGATCAAAAATCGGATCAGGGATGTCTTGGCAAATAAAGAGCATTACAAAGCACTTAAAAAATCTTTTGAATATACACTAAACGGTAAGTATGATACTTGGGATTACCGATGGACTTTTGCAATACTTGCCCAGTCTGGATTATCAGTTGTTCCTGCTGTAAACCTGATTTCAAATATTGGTTTTGGTGAAGATGCAACTCATACCTTATCAACGGATAACGAACTAGCAAAACTTAAAACACTAAGTCTTAACTTTCCGATCCAATATAACAATTTTACAGCGGTAGATCGAGATTATGATAAAAACTATTACGAAAATTTTATTAAACGCTCGAAAATTAAAAAAATACAAAAAATATTAAAAAAGTTTTATAACCTAGGCAAAACTTGATGTCGCTGACAGCATTAAAATAAAGTTGAATTAACAATTATTTTCAAAAAAAGTTAATTCATTATATTTTTTGAAAATAATTTATTAGTTAATATTAAACTATAACTTGGTATGACAAATAAAAAATCCTGTTGAAAAGCATGATATCATTTTTTATTTATAGCATTGACAAATAAATCATCATTGGGGTTGATGATTTATGATAACACCAACTAATATTCAGATTGTTTTGATAAAGTCGTATCCAAACAATCCTTTGCCAAGAGGTCTTATGAACCAATAGTTATCTTGAGTGATGTGATTTTTATGGTAAGTATATGTTCAAACTAATAAATATAGGTTGTGGCTCTACATATTCTAATCATCCTGCGTGGACGAACGTTGATTTAGCACCACAATCATCCCATATTGATAATCATGATATCAGGAAAAATTTGCCCTACCCTGATGCTTATTTTGATGCTTGCTATAGTTCTCATGTAATAGAACACCTCAAGCAGCATGAAGCTGATCAACTTATGGCTGAGTGTTGGCGTGTTCTTAAGCCACGGGGAATAATTAGGGCAGTTGTCCCTGATCTAGAATCAATAGCTAGAAATTATATCTCTACTCTAGAACAGGTTGAGTCTGGTCTTACGGAAGCAGAGGCTAACTATGACTGGATAATGTTAGAACTTTATGACCAGACAGTTCGCCACGTTAAAGGTGGTGAAATGGCTAGTTATCTAGCTGACTCTAATCTTACTAATAAAGAGTTTATAGTATCTCGTATCGGTAGCAATGCCGATCTATTTTTGGATAAAAACTCTGAAAAACAATCATTGATAGAGCGACTAGCATCTAAGGATGCCTATTGGTTTTACAAAACCTTTAGAAGCTTTAATCTCAGAAATAGTATTGCCAAATATCTAGTGACTCTGATCGCAGGCAATGAAGCACGACGGGCATTTGAAGTAGGGTTGTTTCGGAATTCAGGTGAAATTCATTATTGGATGTATGACCGCTTTTCTTTACGACGACTGCTTGAGCGCTCAGGATTTGTGGAGGTGCGCGTTTGTAGTGCTGATTCAAGCCGTATTCAAGATTTTAATAGCTACGGTCTAGATATGGTTGATGGCAAAGTGCGTAAACCTGATTCACTATTCATGGAAGGTATTAAACCATGAAGACTCTAATTGTTAGTAGTTTCGATATATCTGGTGGAGCTGCTCGTGCTGCCTATCGATTACATCAGGGCTTGCAAAGCATTAATTTAGATTCCCAAATCCTAGTGCAGGAAAAATTTAGTCATGATCAAACAGTAATTGGACCGACAATCAAGTTGAAAGAGGGCCTAGCCAGGATGAGATGGACGTTTGGCGCTTTACCTCAAAAGCTTTACCCTCAACGGGAAGATACCACGTTTACTACCCAGTGGCTTCCCGATGCAGTTGTCCCCAAAGTTGCCCGACTTCAGCCCGATATTATTAATCTCCATTGGATTTGTGCTGGCTATGTGCAAATTGAAACCATTGCGAAACTAAAGCGACCGATTGTTTGGACTCTTCATGATATGTGGCCATTCACAGGGGGATGTCACTACAATCACGATTGCGATCGCTATACAGCCTCCTGTGGTGCTTGTCCTCAACTTCACAGCAGCAAAGACTGGGATTTATCCCGTTGGGTATGGCAGCGCAAAGCCAAGGCTTGGAGAAATCTTGACCTGACAGTTGTCGCCCTTAGCTCATGGTTAGCCAAATGTGCCAGTGCCAGTTCCCTTTTCCAGGATCTGCCCATTGAGCTAATTCCCAATGGGATTGATACTCAAAAGTACAGACCCATCCATCAGCAGGTAGCGCGAGAATTACTTAGTTTGCCCCAGGATAAGCAACTTATTCTGTTTGGAGCAGTAAATGCCACTAGTGACAAACGAAAAGGGTTTCAATTGTTACAACCAGCGCTGCAAGAGCTGAGCCAATCCGGGTGGCGAGATCAACTAGAGTTGGTTATTTTTGGTGACTCTCAGCCAGACAATCCACCTGAGTTTGGTTTTAAGACTCACTACTTAGGTACATTGAGCGATGATCTCTCCCTAGCACTAGTCTATGCAGCAGCAGATGTATTTGTTGCCCCTTCCCTTCAAGATAACTTGCCAAACACAGTGATGGAAGCGATCGCCTGTGGAACTCCTTGCGTCGCCTTCAACATTGGCGGGATGCCCGATCTGATTGAGCACCAGAAAAACGGCTATTTAGCCCAACCTTACAAAATTGAGGCTCTGGCTCAAGGAATTGCTTGGGTGCTAGAGAACACAGAGCGACATCAAAAACTATCCTACCGCGCCCGCGAGAAGGTAGAAAAAGAATTTACCTTGGAAATTCAAGCAAGACGCTACTTATCTCTTTTTAATGAAATTTTATCGGGGGTATAATTATAGCAGTTCTCAGGACGAGTGAGGGACATTACTTATCCCTTTAAGGCAATAGGCAATAGGCATGCTAGCAATAGTAAAGAGGGTTTTAAGCGATGCAGCGCGGTCTTGGGGGTTCCCCCCATCAGCGACTGCATCAAGACAGGGAATCAGTGTCAAAGAAGACTGTACCTCATAACTGCGAGCAACGCTATATAACTAATATGAGAGATATTATTCCTGAGATAACTAGGGCTATAAAAGTCGTATTAATAGATAGTTTATGGTGAATTTAAAAAGGTTATCGCCTAATCAATTAATAACTTTTTTTTTGCTAAAGTTAGAACCTTTTCTGATTGGCATCTGCTTATTTTCTGGCATGTTTCTTGACATACCAGGCTCTATACTTACGCTTTTAAAACTTGCTAGCTATCTAATCTTGTTTTTTTTACTTATTTGGCGATGGAAAAGAGTTGCATATGTTTTTACAAAGGATATACCTTTACTATGCTTAGTGGGGACTGCTGTGTGGTCGATTGCATGGTCTGCCGTTCCCGGTATTCCAGCATTACTTAGAGCTGTGTTACGTGCAACTGCCCTCGGAGGATACTTAGCAGCTCGCTATAACCCTAAGGAGCAAATGCGTCTTCTGGCATGGGTGCTAGGCATAGTGGCGATTCTAAGCTTATTGGTCACTCTAGGTAATGGCTTCGGGGGAGCTCCCGCTCAGGGTATCCTTAGGCATAAAAATCATTTGGCTCGTCTGATGTCCCTAAATGCCATAATGTCTTTATTGACCGCCCTCAACCACCGGAAATATCGCTGGGTAGGGTGGGCTGGATTTAGCTTGTCTGTTTTGATGCTCCTGCTTTCTCAAGGAAAATCAGCGTTGGTAATCTTTTTAGTTATGATTACCCTCCTGCCCCTTCACAAGTTTGTAAAACAGCACTATAAGTTACAAACTTTTCTTTACATGGTCTCAGCTCTACTGGCTTTTGTTGCATCTATATTAATTTTATGGAACCTGGAATTCATAGTAGTTGATACTCTAGGCAAAGATCTTGAATTTAACGGGCGTTTACCTATTTGGACTTTGTTATTTGAGAGAATTTTAGAACGACCTTGGTTAGGTTACGGTTTTGAGGGATTCTGGTCTTCCGACGCCGGTTACTCTGTAATCAACTCTACATGGCTTGCCCATGGAGGACATGGTCATTCTCATAGTGGTTATCTTGAGTTAGCTCTGCAACTTGGATTTTTAGGTGTTTTACTTTTTGTGGTTAGTTTATTGACGGCATTATTTAGGATAATTAAATTACTAAGCTTAAGGAAAAAAATAGAATTTTTATGGATGTTTCTCTACCTAATATTTTTCAGTATTGCTAACTTTAGCCTAGAACCATCAATTCTTGTCGAGGACATATTGTGGACTGTATACGTATCAACCGCTCTTTCCGCAGGTGTTTACCAGAGTCGAATTGTCAAAAATCGCCACTTAATGAAAGCTGCCCAAGTCTGATCTAGCATTTTTAGTTGAGATGTGAAACTAGATTTGATGGGTAAAGGGAACAGGGAGTAGGGAGCAGGGAGTAGGGAGCAGGGAGTAGGGAGTAGGGGAAATAAAATTGACTGTACCTCATAAGTACGATAAACGCTATCTACTAACTAAGTATTAAGTTTAATGAGATAATTTTAAATGCTATATCATTAAACTTATCCTGATAATTAAAAGTTTATTTTATTAATTTATTTCATTAATTTAAACGGGATAGTAAGCCATGACAAATTCAGAGCAAAGTACCATTTGTGAACAAGAAGCCCCTCACTTAGCCAAACTTCCGACCATTTCGATAGTTGTTCCTAACTATAATAGCGGAGCAACTATCGGTGCAACGTTGCAAAGCTTAATCGATCAGAACTATCCCAAGCTGGAAATCATTGTAGTGGATGGCGGCTCCACTGACAACAGTGTGGAGGTAATTAAGCAGTTTGAACCATACATTACCTGGTGGGTTAGTGAGAAGGACAATGGTCAATCTAATGCCATTAATAAAGGTTTTGCTAAGTGTAATGGTGATATCGTTAATTGGCTGTGCAGTGACGACCTCCTAGCACCAGATGCCTTGCACACAGTGGGCAAATACTTTGCCGAGTCACCTGATATTGATGTCCTAGTTGGTCGCAGCCAAATTGAATATAGGACTGAAAATTTAGGTCAACCACTCAAGGGAGCTAATTTTTGGATGAGCCTGTTTGGGCGAGTCTTGCCCTTAGGATTAGGCTCACGACCTATGATCAAGGATGCAGAAAACCAGATCTACATCAAAGCTCCTACACTCAAACAAATTGACTTAATCGCTGTTGCTTGTCCAATTCACCAACCTAGCTGCTTTTATCGGCGCAAGCTGCTTGATCGACCTCAACCTTTAAATGAAAGTTATGAGTACACCATGGATATTGAGCTATTTAATTATTTCTACTCCTGTGGTGTGCGCTGGCGCGTTATCGACGAGGTGCTAAGCATTGCTCCAGTAAGTGGTGATAATAAAACCAGCATTGCTGGTGTAAAAGCCACTTATGAATTAGAGCAGATATACAAAACTTACACCAAAGAATGGATCCCTCTAACCTATTGGCATAGACGACTACGTTATCCCTTGGAGGGTTTTATCAAACGTCATCGTGGCGGTATTTGGTTATACATAGTCGGACCAGTATGGGTTGCACTCACACTACTATTAGCTCCATTTTATGGTGTTGAAAAAGTTTGGGCACTCAGGTGGACAAAGTGGATTTGATTACCGATTTAACTACCTATTTAACCCTATAGCCTTGGTGAGGGCCTTAAAGTCAGGATTTACCCAAAACTGGACTTGAAACTCTATAGGTAGTAGGAGCACACGGCGTGTAACCATACAAGTAGAGTTACTGCAGCAGTCCTGAAAGTATTAAAATTATGAAAAATTATGATTAACTATCCGTCTTTACACATAATTAAAGACACAAGTCAAGACACAAGTCAAGACACAAATCAAGACAAAACTTTAGAACTTAAAACACAAAATCCTGTTTCTGTCGTGGCATGGCAGGTATTAATGTTAGGTGACAACCTTCAGATCAAGGGTGGTATCGCATCAGTGCAGAAACTTATTCTTCGTAATGCACCCTCTCACGTTCAAATTCAGCACATTCCTACTACCTGTACTGATGGGGAAAACGGATCAATTACTCGTAAGATCTTAGCTTTTGGGAAAGCTCTAGGCAAGTTGCTGTGGAAGTTATCAAGAAAAAAAGCTGATCTTATTCACGTGCATTTTTGTCAAAGGGGTAGCACGCTCCGGAAAATGATTTTGATGCTCGTTGCACTAGCGTTTGATGTCCCTGTAGTTTTGCACGCCCATGGTAGCGAGTATAAGTTGTTTTACACTGGGCTGCCTCAATGGGCTAAACGAATAATTAGCTCGCTGTTTCGACAATCTGCTTACTTGATTGTTCTATCACAGAGCTGGAAAAACTTTTACCAGTCTAGTTTCGGACTAAAAGCAGAACAGGTTGTAATCCTTCCTAACCCAGTAGAGTTCCCCTCGAAAATTCCAGAGCGCACAAGCTGCAACCAGATAATGTTGGTTTTTTTGGGACAAATCGGTCAACGCAAAGGAGTATTTGATCTGATCCGGGCATTTGCCTCCCTCCCTCCTGAACATAAAACCTGCTCAAAATTAATATTAGCAGGGGATGGAGAAGTAGAACAAGCCTGTCAATTAGTTGAGAGTCTGGATTTAGGAGACTATATCAAAGTCCCTGGCGGGATAGACTCAGGGCAACGGGATGCTCTTTTAGCAAAAGCTAACATATTTGTCTTGCCGTCTTACAACGAAGGTCTGCCGATGGCATTGCTGGAAGCAATGGGTTGGGGCTTACCTGTGATCACCACACCAGTAGGGGGGATACCCGAGGTAGTTACTCACGCAGAGAATGGACTAATCATAAATCCAGGGGATATTGAACAGCTATCAGATACCTTGAAGTCTCTGATTGAAAATAAGTCTTTGAGAATTTCCTTAGGAGCTAAAGCAAGAACGAGTGTTGTTCCCCTAGATGTCAAAAATTATTGGACTTCTATGAGCGAGGTCTATCGTTCAGTCTTAAAATAAAAACATAAATATATACATTAATATATATTTATAGGTATGTAGTTTGATGACTTCAGGCTTCTTCTGTCTAAAACTTACCTGGCTCAGATGTTGATAACAACAACTGCTCTAGATATCTAACCGATCTGGGTACAGCTCAGAAAATTAATTACCATTTTCGGAAAATATTTAAGATGAAAATACTGATATCTGCTTTCAATTGCAATCCTGAAAAAGGTTCTGAGGATGAACTTGGTTGGTCGTGGGTTCTTCAACTCTCACAGATGGGGCATGAAGTCTGGGTGATTACTGAAGCCAACAATCAGCCCAGTATTGAGCAATTCATCTCTAAAAACTCCCTCAATAATTTGAATTTTTATTACCATAATTTACCAGTTTTTTCCTTTAATAGGTGGATATTTAAAGGAAATAAATTTGGGATTATTGCTATGCGTATCACCGTTGAAATTCTTTTGTTCCACTGGCAGTGGGGTGCGTATCAGACTGCCAAATTATTGACCCAGCAAGTGGCATTTGATTGTGTGCATCATGTCACAAATAGCTGTGTGCGACGTTATAGCTTCATGGGTTTTCTAGGACTCCCTTTCATTTTGGGTCCACTAGCTGGTGGACTAAGAACACCTTGGCGTTTCAGGAAAAGCTACCCCTTGATGGGCAAAATCCTTGATTTTGGTCGTGACCTAGCCAATAGCTGGATTCAGTTTAATCCCCTGATGCACTTGACCTTTACTAAGGCATCAAAAATCTATCTTGACTCCGAGCAAACACGGTCGCTTATTCCAAAATTTTATCGCCATAAATCTGAAGTTATTTTTAATGTGCCTCCCTGTAGGATGACTACTATCCCTGAGGGAATTCAACGAAAGTCAACCGAAACAGAAACTTTCCGGGTTCTGTTTGTAGGACGGTTGTTGTTTTGGAAAGGTTTACATCTAGGGCTAAAAGCCTTTGCGCAGCTGCTCGATAAGATCCCGAATGCCCGTTTAACAGCCCTTGGCAGAGGTCCAGAAGAAAAGTGGCTGCAAGGACTCACCGAGCAGTTGGGAATCCAGAATGCTGTAGACTGGATATCTTGGATAGATCAGAAAGAATTGATTTCAGCCTATCTACACCATAATGTTTTTTTATTCCCAAGTCTCCATGAAACTTCCGGTACAGTTGTCATAGAAGCTTTGTCCTATGGCTTACCTGTAGTTTGCCTCGATTTAGGAGGACCAGGAGTGATAGTGGATGAAACCTGTGGACGGGTGATAAAAACGGATGGGTTGACGGAAGAAGCTATGATTCAGAGGCTTAGTGATGCCTTAGTAGAACTAGCAGAAAACTCAGAATTGCGACAGCAGTTGAGTGAAAGGGCATGGGCGCAACCAACTAAATTTGAATTTAAGAATGTTGTGGAACAAATATATAGCTCTTCGGTACTTGTTGAGAAAACCTTGAAGGAAGCACCCCTAGATGATAAAAGTTGATCAACTTTTTAAGTTATTAACAATACAATTATATTTTACATCACTTCGGCATCTATCATTAAAAGTATATTTAATGATTAGTTTTACTGATTTGATTAAGGAACTAAATTTTAATGACTTCATTTTCTAAAGTATTAATAATCGTCGAAAATCTACCTGTACCCTTTGACCGAAGGGTATGGATGGAAGCCACTAGCTTACAGAAAGCTGGCTATCAAGTTACTACAATTTCTCCCAAAGGGAATGGGTTTGACAAAGATTATGAAGTCATTGAAGGGATTCATATTTATCGCCATCCCCTACCACCGGAAGAAAGCTCCGTTACTGGCTATATTCGAGAGTACAGCTGGGCTATAAATTGGCAATTTCGCTTAGCTTGCCAAGTATGGCGAGAGCAGGGTTTTGACATTATCCACATTTGCAATCCCCCAGATTTAATCTTCCTAGTGGCGGGATGGTTTAAATTGTTTCGGGGCGTAAAAGTAATCTTCGATCACCACGATCTGGCTCCGGAGATGTACATCGCCAAGTATGGACGAAAAGATATCTTCTATCATGGTCTACGCTGGGCTGAGCGCTTAACTTATGCTACAGCAGACATGGTGATTTCAACCAACGAATCCCATCGCAAGGTCGCCCTTACCCGAGGGGGGAAGAAACCAGAGCAAGTATTTGTAGTGCGCAGTGGACCTGATCTGGCACGGTTTCGGATTATGCCCTCAAACCCGAGTTACCGCAGAGGTCGTCAATATCTGGTAGGTTATATGGGAGTGATGGGGGAACCAGAGGGCATTGACTATCTTCTGAGGGCAGTACGTTACATCGTGCAGGAAAAGAAGCGCCAAGATATTCACTTCATGCTCATTGGCAGTGGCCCTGCTGCTGAAACCCTCAAGGCTTTATCTAAAGAGCTTGACCTGACTGATTTTGTAGAATTCACAGGATTTCAGACCGGGGAAGCACTTTTAGAGCGGCTTTCCAGTTGCGATGTATGCGTGGAACCGTCTCCCACATCGGCTTACAACGAAAACTGTACTATGAATAAAATCTTGGAGTACATGGCCTTAGGCAAACCTATTGTTCAGTTTGACCTCCGAGAGGGAAGACGCTCTGCAGAGAATGCATCTGTTTATGCTACGCCTAATGACGAGCTGGAGTTTGCTGAGAAAATTCTGGAACTGCTCAATTCTCCTGAACTCAGAGAAAAAATGGGAGCAGAAGGTAGACGCAGGATGGAAGAGATGCTGGAGTGGCGTCATCAAGCCCCTAAACTTTTGGATGCTTATGGGAAAGTTTCCTTACCTTTGTCAGGGATTAGTATTAACTTAGGCACTAGGTATTAGGCTTGAGGCTTTAAGTATTAGGTAAGCATTCAGCAGTCAGCAGTCAGCAGTCAGCTTAATGCTTACGTTTGTCAGAAGCCGAACTAGCCCGTTTTCTTCAAATTGCTATGGGTTCAGCCAGTGAACTTGAATATCACCTGTTACTGGCAGAAGGTAAGCATTCAGCTATCAGCTAATGCGCTACCTCCCAGGGTCGAAGCCTTTGCCACGCACCCTACTTGAGGTGCTTATGCGCTACAGATGGTGCTACTTGAGGTGCTATCAGCTAATGCGCTACCTCCCAGGGTCGAAGCCTGTGCCACGCACGCGACTTGAGGTGCTTATGCGCTATGGGTACGGTTGAGGAGGAAAGCGTTAAGAATAAAAGAGGTAAGCATTAGTTTAATTTGAGCAAAGTCCCAGGGTCGAAGCCTGTGCCACAAAGCACCTCAAGTAGCGTGCGCCGATGCGCAATGCGCAATGGACTTTTCTGGTGACTTTCAATTATCATTAATCTCGAACTATTAAATTATATCGTTTGGGCCATGCGCACGCTACGGGAACGAGCTTTATTTTAAGCTGACCGCTGACCCCTGACGGCTGAATGCTTACGGCTGAAGATCTTAACTTAACTCTTAGCCAAAGACTATGAATCCCATCGCAGCAGAGGTATAGCGCTACGTGCCAGGCATGCTAGCATGCTAGCATGCTAGCAATAGCTGATTATAATAGCTTTTGCTGCTTTTATAAATGTCCTAACCTTAATGCGTAGTGCTATAACTCAGATTAAACTTTTGCTTACCTCTTTTATTCAAAGGTGCGCTTTCCGCATCTAATTATTAAATTCGCCACGGGTCGCACCTAAAAGCACCGATTGCGCTACTTGAGGTGCTGCGCGAACAGTAGCGTGCCCATAGCGCATAAGCACCTCAAGTAGCGTGGCCATTCGCGTAGCGTGGCCATAGGCCAAGGCCTTTGGCTGATAGTCGAAGCCTGTGCCACACTACTTGAGGTACTTTTGAATAAAATAAGCTGACTGCTGACTGCTGACTGCTGAATGCTGACCCTGATGCTAGGAATTGGGAATTGGTAGTTTACGATTACCCATTACCAAATAAAAAATATTTGGGAAATGATTAACCGGACTTTATAGTCGATGATAGGCTAGATATTTTATAGTCATAAGAGATAGTTATAAACTTAGCTTATTATAAACTTTTCACCGCAATATAAACTTCAAAATATTGATTTATTAAAATGCAATTATTCAGTATTAACCTATACATTTGATTATGGTATTCTATCAATTTAAGTAGAACTATGTTAGTGATTTTATGATTTTGATTGGTAATTCTTTGGGAAAAAAGACCAAACGTTTACCGGGAAAAATTAAGAGAGAGTCTTTCCGCATACCGATGCTACATAATTTCTACTATGGGGACTATCTCCTCCGACGAGAAAACCATTATAATTCCCTTCCTGCCCTAGCACCAGTAGATTTACCATTGTTGAATTATCTAAACAGACAAGGAACGTTTGTTACTTCTTTAGAAGAGTTAGGAATTTACTCTAAGGAACTGATAGATAATGCTGAGGATATATTACCAAAATTACGGGCATTGCCCATACCGAAAACTCAGTCTTATATAAACTATCGCGAAGAGCTAATTAGTTACCCACAAATTTTCAAGTGGGGACTTAACGAACGATTGCTTGATATTGTAGAAAATTACCTTGGTGTTCCAGTGTTCTTTGTTGGTGTAACCCTTCAAAGGAATATTGCCGATGGAAAACCAGTACATGTCAGGCAATGGCACGTAGATCCAGAAGACTATCGCATGGTGAAAATCATTATCTACTTGAATGATGTGGGGTTAGATGGTGGCCCTTTTGAATATATTCCCAGAAATTTAACCTCATCATTAGCTCAAACCCTGAACTACAATTATTACAGTTCTGGTTTTGTCTCGGATAAAGACATGGCAAGGATTGCGCCTAAATCTATCTGGAACCCTTGCTCAGGACCCTACGGCACAGTAATTTTTACTGACACACGCAGCATTTTCCATCGTCTGAAACCACCTACTGGATCAGAGCGATACTCAATGACTTTTGGCTACACTTCTAGACGACCGATCACAACCTTTGAGAGAATGATCTTCTCTAAAAACCAGTTGCAAGCCATTGCCAGCGGGCTAAGCCAACGACAACAAGATTGTCTCTTTTTAGATTAAAGCTGTGATCATCACAGTGGAGTTGCGCCATGATTAACCCAGCTGTTCGTAAGCATTCAGGGGTCAGCCGTCAGCCGTCAGCGGTCAGCCGTCAGCGGTCAGCCGTCAGCGGTCAGCCGTCAGCCAAAGGCTCACGCTACGCGAACAGCTTTGTGGAAATAACTCAGAGTGAAGTACCCCAACCTGCAACGCTCTCGGTTGGGGCTTCCAATTCTCAACTCAAATCAGGGACGGTCTTATTCGTCAAAAGGGTTTCCCGCGCGCGTCCCCGACGCCTCTAAAAGCCGCGCTAATATTGGTCTTACTCAGCGTCCACAGGCAGACATCCGCCTTCTAAGGACGTATAACTTTCACGACAGACTTACCTTGGAATTACAGCACTATGACTAACCAGCTGGGGCAAGTCTCTTCCCTGAGCTCCGCTAGTACTTTTATACCTTTTGGCCTAAAACTGATTGGATATTAGACCGTTTGCAAGGTAGCCTTTTAGTCGGTCAGGCGGGTCAGCAACCATAATTATTATAGCATGATTCGTCAAGATTTGTCACAACTTGTCGTTTCGCTATCCATCCCCAACCTGAACGTTCGCGTAGCCTGGCCAAAGGCCAGGTTGGGGAATTCCGCGAATCTTGTTAAACAAATGGTTAGCTGTTTTATTCAAAAGCTGAAAGCTGAAAGCTGATACGCGACACGCTGATAGCACCTCAAGTAGCACCATCTGTAGCCCATAAGCTGTTGGCGTAGCCTGCGCGTAGCCCATTAGCTGATACGCGACACGCTGATACGCGACACGCTGATAACTGAATGCTAACTGAATGCTTACGAGCTGACCATCACCATCTGTAGTGTTTCTGATCTCCCCAGACCTTGGTAGTGATCCGGTCATGGCGTGATGCGGTGATCCGGTCATCCTGTGATCCGGTCATAGCTTGATCATCTCGTAAATTTTCAAAAATCAGTCCTACCCTGAGCGATCGCAGACCTTTGATGTTAGGATTTGACTCGTAACCGTAAATTATACGGATATAAGCAAAGATACAGGGAATTGTATCTTTGTGAGGAGTGTTCAACAAAGGAATAAGAGGCTTGTGGTAGATTCTAAACGATTGTCTGGGCAGTTGTTCAACTTAACGG
Organism: Moorena producens 3L; assembly: GCF_000211815.1. Classification (GTDB taxonomy): domain Bacteria; phylum Cyanobacteriota; class Cyanobacteriia; order Cyanobacteriales; family Coleofasciculaceae; genus Moorena; species Moorena producens. The sequence goes on along the minus strand of NZ_GL890825.1, from coordinate 188,658 downwards.
GAACTAAACTCCTATATATTCTATCAATCGGCTTAACTCTGGGTGCATTAATTCTGGATGGGACAGCAGCTCGCTCCCTGATCGCAGGTAACTCCATCACCATACCCCTGTTGATCTGTGCTCTGGTCACTACTGGGATTGGATATCGAGCAGTCCCCTTTCTACAAGCACTCAAAATGGGTCAGATTATTCGTCAAGAGGGTCCCCAATCCCATTTACAGAAAGCGGGTACCCCCACCATGGGTGGCATATTTTTTGTGCCGGTAGCGGTGGTGATTGCCCTGGTGTGGTCAGGATTATTCCTCCCACAGCAGGATTTTACCCCAGTCCTAGCGGTATCCCTAGCCACCCTTGGCTATCTGTTAATCGGCTGGGTGGACGATTGGCAAGTAGTCCAACGCCGTTCTAATAAAGGGATGTCACCGAGAATGAAACTGGCCTTACAAATTGTGGTCAGTTTACTGTTTTGTATATGGTTAGCACAAACGCAGCCAGCCAGTATCACTAACATCACCCTACCCTTGGGAATCGTCTTACCCTTGGGATTTTTGTTTTGGCCCCTGGGTATATTTGTGCTATTAGCAGAAAGTAATGCTACTAATCTTACCGATGGAGTGGATGGACTAGCAGCAGGAACCTGTGCGATCGCATTTTTAGGACTAGCTGCCCTGATTGCTCCAACCTCCCTTGGTTTAATGGTCTTCTGTGCTTGTATGAGTGGCAGTTGCCTGGGTTTTATTGCCCACAACTGCAATCCCGCCAAAGTCTTTATGGGGGATACCGGTTCTCTAGCCCTAGGAGGAGCACTAGCAGCAGTAGGACTTTTGACTGGGAACCTTTGGGGTTTATTTATAATTAGTGGTATTTTCTTCCTAGAAGCCGTCTCAGTGATTGCTCAAGTTAGTTACTATAAAGCCACCAAAGATGCCAATGGGGTGGGTAAACGTTTATTAAAAATGTCACCGTTCCACAATCATCTGGAACTTTCTGGCTGGTCAGAGACCCAGATAGTGGCGGTATTTTATTTAGTTAATGGGCTTCTGGTCTTGTTGTGTTTGGGGTAACCAACCTACAACAGCTAGCTCATAAACGGACTGGATCATTAGTGTGGAAAAATTCCTCCCCCCAATCTCGTTAAGGGGGGAGTTTTTGCTGAAGGTTTACCTGACTTGACGAATAGGTAATATTATCTCCGGTTGAATAGTTACACTTTGGCAAATCGAAAGCATTTGGCATTTGGCATTTGGCATTTGGCAGAAGAAAAGGAGTAATGTCTAAAGGGAAATGGTTTTTTATCATTAATTATCCGGACATGATATAAGCCGCGATCGCGAATTAGCCAACTCTAGCAACACTCAAGTATCAAAGGTCAACATTGAAACTGTTACCTTTCAGAGTTAATTTCCGTCACCACCCATAAATCAGGCAGTCTAGAGGAATTTACTTCAGTTTTTACTCCCGCTTCCCTTTTAAAAAAAATTCGGTCAAGTTTTGGTTAACGCCAATCCTTGACCGAATTATTTATTGCAATTTTCCACGCTTCACAGCCTAGCTGCACCTCAAGCCACTAGTGAAACCACCGAATCATGTTAGTTGTGCTCTACTTAGCCGGTCAATTGTCGGAATCCACAACACACTAAATTATCCTTGAAACTTGAGGCTTCGTCTTAGCCAGGGATTGGAATCCCTGGCAAATTACTATCTTAATCTAGCTTAATCTAGCAGCACATATCGAATCAAAATACTGATCACCTCTCCAGGATTTTCAGTAGGTTGAGGTGTGCTCCAATCATTAACCTGCGCGTAACCAACGGCATAAAGTGTAGAAATTGTGTTCCGAACAGCTTGGGGAGAACCACTTAAGATATGTTTGATTTGTTCCCGTCGTCGCTGTCCCTCACCAGAGGGCTTAGGCACACTAGGCTGGTTGGGATTATCACCAGGGTTGGGGACGAAATTTTGAGCCATAATGATTCGTTTCCTTTTGCTGAAAATTGCAATATATTTATTGTATACTTTGACGACGTTAAGGTCACTTATTTTTGAGATTAATTTAAATTAATTAATATTTTAAGGTTGAACAAAATATTGAATTGCTAATAAATTAGGGAGTCGGGAGTCGGGAGTCGGGAGTCGGGAATCGGGAATCGGGAATCGGGAATCGGGAATCGGGAGTCGGGAATCGGGAGTCGGGAATCGGGGTGGGGAAAATTGACTGGAGCTGATCACGATTACAGACGCGATCGCATATATCAAACAGTCGGGAGATCCCAGTCGGGGCGGGGAAAATTGACTGGACTATTTCACCAATACTTTCGCGATCGCATATATCAAACAGCTTTGTAGCACAGGCTTCGACGCTGTGACCTAAATCAGAGCCTAGAAACTCCTCAAAATATGTATCCAAATATACCAAAATATCCGGGATAATTCTCCCCATCTCCCCATTTACCCATTTCCCGACTCCCCTCGACTCCCGACTCCCGACTCCCTATTCCCTCTTCTCTGTTCTCTGTTCCCTATTCCCTGTTCCCTGTTCCCTGTTCCCTGCTCCGAACGCGCCCCGCGTGACCCACGGCCTCAGTCCCTGCTCCCTAAAGACCGCTATACTTCATTCTTTTTCTCCCACAACAAATAAAATAACAAAAGAAAAAACAGCAATAATTATGTCCCTAATTTCCCTAATTAGCTATTTATCTAATCGAATAATAATCCCATAGTATTCCAGGCAAAGGGCTGGCATCCAAAGGAAAAATGACGAATAACCAATTACTACTACCTAAAAGACACAAGGCATTTTTAATGTCCCTAAGCCTTTTAAAAACCCCTTGCATACCTAAAAAAAACCGCCTAGTATGTAATTGTGATTAGGAAATAATTAACCTGACACAAACCAAAAATAAATGGCTCTCCTAGATTAAGTGTGGTAAATTAGTATAAAAAATCTGAGGGGGTGACGAAATAAGCTAAAACGCAGATTCTATAAGCGACATAGCCCTTAAACCTCGTTGATAATACTTTCGTTTATTAGGATTTAATTTCATTAATTCGGTTACTAATTCTAGACAAACATCCTTAAACTTTATCCAGGTTTGACCATATAAACCAACGTAAAAACTGGACGGTGCGCGCCTCCAAGGCCGGGGAACCCGGCCTTGGGTCGCACCGCTATGTCTCCGCTCCATACGTCCATATTCTTTTACACGACCCACATAACTTTGGATTCCTTTACGTTTAATATGTTGACCTTTAAAAGTTGCAGAAGTATAAGCTATAGATATCAATAAAACTATAGAAATAAACCGTTTACCCTCAACTTTAGTGTTTTCTAAATTATAACCACCACTCTTGAAATCTCTAAACACTCTATATTAAATCTTTTTTTGTAAGCGGAAATTGCCAACTCTAATTTATCAAAGTTTGTCAAAATAAACCATCCTTCTTTGGCCTTGGCCTTTGGGCCACGCTGCGCGAATGGCCACGCTACGCGAACGGCGCTCTTCCTTTGAGTTTACGTTGCCACTTACCAGCAACATTAAAACTGGAAAAACCACGGGTTTTGGTAACTTTAACTCCTTGTCTTGATGCAGTCGCTCATGGGGTTTACCCCATGAGCGACTGCATCAAGAAGCGGGATAACTTTTGACAAGATTATTTGTTGTTCTGTTAAATTACTACTCCCTTTGGCAACAAAGTAAAATATACTGGAAACGCCCTTTTCTCCCAAATTAAGCTAACCATTAATAAATTGATGGAACCCCAATTCGTTCTATCAATTGCTAAATAAATTATTTGATTATCAGTAAAGTAGGTTTTCAATCAGTCTTCAACTATTGGCAACCAAACTTTGTCAAGTGTTAGATTGGGAGATCATAAAAATCTTTTAATTATTTTTATTATACTTTCAAATTTAATCGGTAAAGGGAGAGCATTGGCTAACTTTTATAAACTCACTTTTTTAATTGACTGTAAGAGATTGACGAAAATTTTTAAGGAAATATATTCGGCTAGAGTAAATTTCCTTGTTAGGTGGTTTTGGTATAATGTGGGTAACATTGTTAATAGGTAGGTTTTGTTGCAAATAAAAGACCTACCTTTTTTTACCATTTTATGGTACAATAGCGGTTTTTAATCTAGTAAGGTACAAGTTTTTGGGTTTTAGGGAGCAGGGACTTCGGAAGAGGGAAGAGGGAAGAGGGAAGAGGGAAGAGGGAAGAGGGAAGAGGGAAGAGGGAAGAGGTAAAAAAATATGTGTACCTCATGAGGATAAAAAGCGCTATATACCATTTTTTGATTCAGCAACGCCGGATTTCTTGGTGTTATGAGAAATCACGATTGGGTTTGATGATATAGCAATTTTCATTTTGGTGAGGTACTTTGCTTATCCTTTTAAGGCAGAGGGCAGAAGTAATAAGACATTAATTTTGAAGCTTTTAAAGGCAATGAGCTCCAATAAAGACTGTACCTCATAGGTATGATAAAAGCGGTTATAGCGTTTGAGATCTGAAGGGGTACATTCAATTTTCCCGCTTAGCCAGTCCCGACTCCCTCGGTGCGCTTTCCGTAGGCGAATTAAATTCGCCACGGGTCGCACCGCTCCCGACTCCCTCGGTGCGCTTGACCCGTAATTAAATTCGCCACGGGTCGCACCGCTCCCGACTCCCTTAATGGAGTGTGGCGAGATGGGGGAGAGGGGCATTGCACATTACCCCAAAATTCAGTTTTATTAAGTTTTGTATACTAATTAAGGTAAAAGCGAAGGTAGAAGCGATCGCATAATCATGATCACAAAGGTGCAAATATGGGTAAACATAATGGTTATAGCTGTCTTTTTCCTCTCAGGCTGTGGTGATGGTGACCCCAAGAGCGAGACTAAGCCTACAGCAGGGAATGGCAAGCTGCAATTTCGGGCTAACGGTGAAGACTTTGTCCGACAGGGCTTTGTTTCCAAAGACCGTTGGCAAATATCTTTCGATCGGGTTTACATCAACCTAGCGGACATGACAGCTTACCAAACTAACCCTCCCTTTAACCCCGATACAGTAAAGGAAATCTCAGTCCAAGAGAAAATTATCCTGCCCAATCCCAAAACCATCGATTTAGCGGAGGGGGGAGAGAATGCCGAGCCAATTCTGATTGGTGAGATAGCTGATGCACCAACTGGTCATTACAATGCTCTTTCCTGGAAAATGCTCAAAGCCAAGATTGGTTCAGCAATGGGTCAAACCTTAGTCATGGGTGGTAAAGCTAGTAAGCAGGGACAAACCATTGATTTTGTGATCAAACTCGACCAAGAGATTGAATACCGCTGTGGTGAATTCGTCGGTGATCAGCGCAAAGGGATTCTAGCCAAGGATGGGGAAGCTGAGATAGAAGCTACCTTCCACTTCGATCACATTTTTGGCGATAGTGATCTGACCGCCAATGACCCCCTCAACACTGGTGCGATCGGATTTGAGCCATTAGCTGCACTGGCTAAGGACGGCAAACTAGAGGTGACCATGGCTCAGCTTCAATCAGCACTCCCAGCTCGCACCTATCAGCAGCTTACTCAAGACATTCTGCCTAACCTAGGTCATGTCGGTGAAGGTCACTGTAAATCCACGCCAATTTCTAGGTCATGACGTACCCAACACCCTTACTCCAAACCCCGGAGTCTTATAACCTAGAGTCCTGATCAAGACAAGGAAAAATCGAGAGGTAGTGCTAGAAAAATCAAACCTGATCAGCTCTGACCCATCGCGCTTTGCATGACTCTTGAAGAGGGGGAGAGTGGGAGAGTGGGAGAGGGTCACAGAGATTGACGACTTTTCCGGAAAGTAAAAAATATGCCAATTAAATGCACACTAGCTTAACAGTCAACACTCAACAGTCAAGAATTAAGGATGAAGTGGAAAGGTTTGATGCTACTGAGCCTGGTTTCTGTCTTGAGTTGGTCAGTCAATGCTGAGGCTCACGGCACTAGGCTTGAATCTAAAACTATCGAGGCGATTGAGATTAATGCTAATTACGACACTGGTAAACCGATGTCCAATGCCCAAGTAACCATTTATGCTCCCAATAATCCTACCACCCCTTGGCAGACCGGGACTAGTGACACCAACGGCAGGTTTATCTTTGCTCCCGATTACGCTCAGCAGGGAAATTGGACAATTCAGGTGCGCCAAGCTGGTCACGGTGGCATGATTACTCTTACTCTTGGTGAGGAGAATTCTGCTGTAGCGGGTCAGTCATCAGCAGCGGGTAACTCCCTAATGATCTCATCAACCAGTCCTAGTTACACCCCTGTTCAGAGAATGCTCATGGCAGCTGCTGGTGTCTGGGGATTTGTGGGTACAGCACTCTTTTTCTTAGGGAGGAAAACTAATGCACATTCCTGATGGTATTCTCCCTGCTTCTGTCTGTCTTGCTGGTTATGCAGCTACTGGTGGACTCACTTGGTATGCCCTACGTCGAATTGATCAACATCAAAACCCCCAGGAGGCAATTCCCAGAGCGTCCTTACTGACTGCTGCCTTTTTTGTCGCATCCTCAATTCACCTCCCCATCCCACCAGCGAGTGTCCATTTCGTTCTCAATGGCTTGTTAGGGGCAATTTTAGGTTATTACGCCGTTCCTGCCATTCTGATTGGTTTGTTTTTTCAAGCAGTTATGTTCCAGCATGGTGGACTCTCCACCCTCGGGATAAATGCAGCCATGATCGCAGTATCAGCAATCTTGGCTTATCACCTGTTCCAATTGCGGCGGGTGTTTGGTAAAGGCAATCGAATTGTTACTGCTATCTTCAGCTTCTTGGCGGGTGCTGCTGGCTTGGGAGTGGCGACGCTAATATTCTTCGTCCTAGTCATTACCAATATTCCTGCTAATTTTAATGTGGCAGCAGAACGGATAGCAATTTACGGGCTAATGGTTGCCCATATTCCCCTGATGGTGATCGAGGGGTCGTTTTCAGCGGCAGTGGTGTTATTTTTGCAGCGAGTTCAACCAGAATTGCTAGGGGAATCGGGAAGGGGAAGCAAATACGATATCAAAAGTCAAAAATAATTTTAGACTAATTGGGGCTTCTGCCACTGCCCCCTCTCCCCTCTCTTCCCCTGAAGCTAAGTCCTTTTTAAGACCTTACAGAACACCACTAGTGGCTAGACCTAAGATGACACCAGCCCCTAGGATGTGACCCAGGCTAGTAGTTGCCAAGAGTTCAGGGATACCAAAATTGGCAAACAGTCCAGAGGCACCAGGTAAAGCTGGGCCTTGACCGGGGTTTTTGATGGCAAAGCGACCAACAGTAATCGCAAACAGATTACACAAAATCATTACTATCCCCACTGTGGGACTCCACTCTGGGGTCACCGGAACAGAGGTTTCCACAGCAGCTAACAAAATTGAGTTAATCAATGCAGTTTCTCCCATATTTGATAAATTGATCAGCAATCAAAGCAACTAAGCAATCAGTAATCAGCAATCAGCAATCAGCAATCAGCAATCAGCAATCAGCTTTTGAATAAAACAGGTAAGCTTTGGCCTGTGGCCACGCTACGGTAACGTTTAATCTGAGTTACGGCTGACGGCTGACAGCTGACAGCTGAATGCTTACCAAAGCAATCATAAGAATTTTCGGGGAGAAAAGTCTCAACTTGTTTTAAGAATTTACATTTAGGACTTACGCATTTGCACCCGTTGGTCCCCCAGAGGGGGACTTTGACATCATTACCCCTCCCGGTGCGCTTTCCGTTGGCGAATTTAATTCGCCACGGGTCGCACCGAAAAATTGGGGGGCTAGGGGGGCGAAATCAACTTAACCGCCTAAGTCCTGACATTTTGAGAGCGATCACAGCCTCAGAATTTATGTAAAGTTATGCAAATTTTGGTAAATTGTATAGAGTACCTATATCTTGAGCAGTTTTCCAGTGACTCAATCTGACCAGAGTCAGCCAGTAAAAGTAAACCAGATGGCTGTATGGGGAATCTTTAGTTCAACCTTCCTAACCATCTTTCTAGCGGAGATGGGAGACAAGACCCAATTGGCAACACTACTAATCACTGCTGAATCCCAGTCTCCATTGATTGTGTTTGTTGGTGCTGCCGCAGCACTGATATCTACTAGTTTGCTAGGTGTACTGATTGGTCATTGGCTCGCTAAGCGCTTCTCCCCTGAGATGATAGATACTGCTGCCGGAACACTTTTACTGTTGATATCAGTTATGCTTCTGTGGGATGCAATCAAACTGAATTAGTATTAGTTAGATGGTTGAAGGTTAGACGGTTGAAGGTTAGACGGTTGAAGGTTAGACGGTTGAAGGTTGTTCGCGTAGCGTGGCCGAAAGGCCAAGGTTGAAGGTTGGAGGTTTAAAGTTGAAGGTTAGATGCTTTAAGGTTAGACGATGGATTGGCAATTACTAGGACTAAGTTTCCTAACGGTATTTTTAGCTGAAATTGGAGACAAAAGCCAATTGGCAGCGATCGCACTCAGTGGTAGTCTCAATTCCCCCCGTACTGTGTTTTTGGGAACTATAGCGGCACTGATACTTGCTAGCTTTCTGGGAGTAGTAGCTGGGGGAGGGGTGGCTCATCTATTACCTACTCGTCTACTTAAAGCGATCGCAGCCATTGGCTTTGCTTTGATGGCATTACGGCTATTGTGGCCTTCAGAAGGAACGGTGGAGGATTGATCCCCCACCACCCCACCTCCCTTTCACCCGATTAACCTGACAATCATTTCGACGAGCATTAATCACCTCTGGGGTTAGGGGGAGTGTGGGAGCAGGTCACGAACACACCAATCTACGATAGTCTTGATAGCACCAGCTAAGTAGTGTAGTCCCTCCGATTAACTTGATTGCTTCTAGCAGCCAGTAGCCTTCATGCATTTGCACCATTCCTGCTGGCATGCCACTCACTGGCTCTAGAAGATTCAGTTGTAGAGCCATAGCGCTCATCTGGGGTGTCATGATGTAGGTATAAATGATTGCGATCCCTAGCATGAGCAGGGATAATAAAATAGACCAGCGTCTGACGTAATGATAAAGATTAGAACTACCACGCAGCACTAGGAGGCTAGCTAATATTAAAGCGCCACACAAAAGCTCAACACGATTAAATGTCCAGAAGATTGAATAGCCAGCTGTAGCAAAACTAGCTTGACTCATCATGCCAGCTGTAGACATGCATGGCATGATCACAAAGTCTATAACCAAACTGCTACTCAGCCAAAACCCTAAAGCAAACATGGCAATGGTTCGCCAGCGGCTTTGCTGTGAATCCACGCCAAAAACAGCGTTCATAAAATTTCCTCTACTTTCTATCCTGCTCTTAGCTTAACCAATTGTTTTTGGAAAAAGTGTGAAGTATTTTTGCAAACAAAAGTATTTTTGCAAACAAATTTTAAATTAATTGTCAGGACTAATCTCAAATCCAGTTGAGTAATACTGTAAGCATATGCGCGTAGCGCATATGCTTACGATAAATTTTCTTGAACTGTCTGTTGCAGTTGTTGGGTCAACATCTCCACTGTAGCTGCTCGGTTTTGTCTGTAGGACTCAAAATGCTCTTTGAGGTTTATGGGGTCTCCAATGCGGAGCTTCGCTTTCCGGTGTCCTTTCGGCAAAGGTCGATCAAACTTAAACACTTCCCGCTCTAGTCGAGTCAGGGTATCTAAAAAACGCTCTGGTGTAGGGGAGGCCGCAACATAACCATCGTAAATTGCATCAAAGTTCAGCAGGCGGAGAGTAGCTTGGTAAATTGATTCATAAGTCGTTTCATCAAACTGTTCTAACTCTTGAGCACGGGATTTTAAGACTGACTGAATTTTATACACTCGTTCTCGGATTGGTGTCATGGTTGCCGGTGTTAGCTCTAGCTTCTGTTCACACTCACTCAACAGATGAGTTTTGAGCTGGTTAATCCGTTGGTTCCAATCCATCTGAGTGGTTTGGTCTAGATTCAGGTCATATTCAGTCTCCAAGCGAAGAATTACTTGCTCAGCCACAGCCCGTAAACGCCCATAGAAGTTTGGTGCGATCGCATTAATGTTGAACGCCTTCTCTAGACGGGACAGGGTCTGATCAATCACTGGCTTCATGGAATCAGTGTAGTGGTACTTCAGACTTACCGGTACTAAATAGAGATTAGGAACAGGTTCACCCTGTTTGACCATTTGGTTCATTGCTTGTAGAGGCAGTTGAATAGCTCCCGTTCGGAAGGGCATAACCGTATCATTTTGATAAGAGCAGCCGCCTTCGGGGAAAATTACCAAATCACAACTCGGTTGCTTCAGTAACTTTAGGGTTTGGGCAATGCTGGCGCGATCGCCTAAACCCCGTCTAATCGAGTAGGCTCCCATCAGGGGCAGAAATTTTTTGTTCCATCCCCGGAAACTCTCGTAAGCCACAACATAGTGAAACAGTTGCCCTAACCGAGTTGATAACAGAAACAGAACCACCCCATCATCAAGGGTAGGATGATTCGGGAGATAAACCACCCGTTCCTCTTCCAACCGAGCCAGTTTCTCTAGGTCCGTAGACTCAACCACTAACTTCAGTTTATAAAAATTATCGGCGAGTAGATCAGAAAAGCTTTGACAGAGGCGGGTTAATACGGGATTGAGCCTAGGTGGATAGAATTGAGGGCTTGACAAAACAGACATAGGATGTATTCCAAGAGGAGATCGGAAGATCACGGAGATGGGGAAATAATAAATACTAGTTTGACTTTAAATACTTGATTTTGCCATTGTGCATGGTGCCATGCTTCCCCACCTTTACTCCCTTCGTGATTTTCCTCACTACAGACAGATGCCATAGTTGTACAGGATCAATTATGCTTTCCCTACTAACCTTTTACCTTAGAATTATCAAATAACAAGAATCATCACTAGTGTCAACATGTTAGATGGTGAAATCAAAGAAAAGACGGCCTCATATACCACCGCGTCACCCTTGATCCCAGCTCTAAAGAGATTGAGCTTCCGTGCGCCCCTTCTGTTTTCGGTAAACTTGCTCAAAATTACTATAGCCTTAGTCTTATCCTTAGTAATTTTGGATACTCCCTCAACCCAAGCCGTTCAGTTAGCGGATGGCAGAGTTTCATTTGAGAAATCTCCTAGGTTGTTGGATGCAGTAACTACCTTTAATCAAGCTGATGTTCGAGGAGGAACATACTATTTCACCGTGGACTTACCAGGGGATATAGGTGAACCACTCCAAAGATTAACCATTAATCAGCGTCAAGGAGGATATAAGATTCGATTCTATCCCGAGAAATCCTCAGCATTTGAAGGAACCTACCAAGACCGGGGTCAGCCGTTATCTCTGGGAAGGGTAACAAAAGACGACTCAACCAAAACAATTTCAGTTACCTTCGATCCACCAGTAAACCCAGGAAAAACCATTACAGTTGGGCTTCGTCCTGTTCGTAATCCACGATGGGGTGGTGTCTATCTGTTTGGGGTTACAGCTTTCCCCCCTGGAGATAGGCCCTATGGTTTATATTTAGGTGTTGGACGTTTACAGTTCTACTCTCCCGCCGGAGACAGGCTCAATTCTAGATAACATCTTCGGAAAATTTATGGCATGTTAATTGTTAATTAATTGTTAATTTTAAATTGTTAATGATCAAGTGACACTTAACAATTTAAAATTAACACAATCAATCATTTTAAAAATCCTTAACCAGACTTGATTTAACCTTTTGCCTGATTATGGGACAAACCATTATTCAAGTAGACGCTTTCACCAGTAAACCCTTTACAGGAAATCCTGCTGCTATCTGTGTTTTACCAACTGCCCAAGATGACAGCTGGATGCAAAACGTAGCCCGAGAGATGAATTTATCTGAAACCGCATTTCTAGTCAAGCAAGAGGATGGTTTCAATTTGCGTTGGTTTACACCAACAGTGGAAGTCTTCTTATGCGGTCACGCCACCCTAGCTAGTGCTCATGTTCTCTGGTCAGAGGGACATGTCTCCCCTGATCAAACGATTCGGTTCTACACCAAGAATGAATTGCTGATAGCTCAGCGCCAGGGTGAGTGGATTCAACTGGATTTCCCGGTGATTCCCTCAGAAGTTATCAGTACTCCAGAAGCACTCAGCCAAGCCTTAGGTGTACCCATCAAGTGGGTTGGGAAAAATTCCCTAGGCTATTTGGTGGAGGTCGAGTCGGAAGAGTTGGTCAAGCAGATGCAGCCCAATTTCCAACTGATGAAAACCTTACCTCTGTTTACAGTAACTGTTACTAGTTGGGCTGACAGTGATTCAGAATACGACTTTGTTTACCGATTCTTTGCCCCCAGAGTGGGAATTGATGAAGACCCAGTTACAGGTTCTGCCCATTGTTGTCTCGCTCCCTTCTGGCGCGAGCGCAATAGTAAAGATGAGTTCTTAGCCTACCAAGCCTCCTCTCGGGGTGGTGTAGTAAAGGTTAACTATACCGGTAGCGATCGCGTTTTTCTGAGTGGACAAGCAGTTACTATCCTGCGCTCAGAATTGGTAATCTGAATTTTTGAATTAAGAATGTAGAATTAAGAATTAAGAATGTAGAATGTAGAATTAAGAATGTAGAATTAAGAATGTAGAATTAAAAATGTAGAATGTAGAATTAAGAATGTAGAATTCTAAATTCGGCCTTCTAAATTCTGCATTCTAAATTCTGCATTCTGACAGACAACCTTGGCCAAAAGGCCACGCGATCGCGTTCAACCAAACAACCTTCAACCTTCAACCTTCAACCTTCAACCTTCAACCAGACCCAGAACCCACTGCCTCAGAAATTGAACTCATGCCTCTTTCCTCCAACTTCTGCAACAGCCCTTGCAGAATCTGCCTTACCATCCATGGACCGTTATAAATCCAACCCGTGTACACCTGAATTAGACTAGCACCTGCAGTAATCTTCTCCCAAGCATCCTCCGCCGTAAAAATCCCTCCAACCCCTATAATCGGTAAAGTTCCTTGAGTTTCCTGCCAGATAAATCGAATTACGTCTGTAGAACGTTGACGCAAAGGAGCTCCACTAATCCCCCCAGCTTCTTCCGTTACCGGTTTGCCCGTTGCCGCAATCCGTTGTGTTTTGAGCAGATCCCGACGGATGGTAGTGTTAGTAGCAATAATCCCAGCTAACCCATAGGTTTGGGCAAGCTCAAGCACATCTGCGATCGCATTCCACTCTAAATCCGGGGCAATCTTGACCAGAATCGGCTTTTGGGAAACGTTTTCCTGTTGCAGAGCATCTAAGATCAGACTAAGTTGAGTGGCATCCTGAAGCGATCGCAATCCTGGTGTATTCGGTGAACTCACATTCACCACAAAGTAATCCCCCAATTCCCTCAACAGGCCAAAACTCGACCGATAGTCATCTGCTGCCTCTGCTAGGGGTGTTACTTTAGATTTACCTAGATTAATGCCAATCGGAATAGTTAAACCTGAAGCTTGGATCCGGTTGAAAGTTGTTTGCCCAAGGCGTTCCCTACCGGTAGGTTGTTCGCCCTTGCCTTTCTCTTCCGGTAGGTTCTTTTCTAAACCTGCAACCTGTAACCTGTTAACCTTCAACGGTGGTTGTACCTGTAACCTGTTAACCTTCAACGGTGGTTGTACCTGTAACCTGTTAACCTTCAACGGTGGTTGTACCTGTAACCTGTTAACCTTCAACTGTTCTAATCGAGCAGCCATTGCTGTAGCTCCGAGATTATTAAATCCCATCCGATTCAGAGCAGCTTTGTCCTCTATCAAGCGAAATAGACGAGGACGAGGATTTCCCGGTTGACCATGAAAGGTTACAGTACCGAGTTCAGCAAAGCCAAACCCTAAGCTTCCCCAAATTCCAGCAGCCACACCATCTTTATCAAACCCTGCTGCTAAACCGAGAGGGTTGGGGAAGTTTACTCCCCAGAGGGTTTGTTCAAGGCGAGCATCATTTAGGCAAAACCTTTGCTGTAATTGACCCTGAAGCCAGTGACCTAGAGTAGATTTCTGATTCGATGACAGCCAGCTCAATAGCCCCAGAGTTCTATTGTGTAACCATTCTGGATCTGTCTTCAACCCAGAAAAGAGAATTGGACGAATGGTAGATTGGTAAATATCCATCGTAATGAGTCGGTCAGTAGCTCAGTGCTTAACAAAATACTCCACCATCTGGCTAGTTTTTATTAACAACTGTGGATTTACTTCAATTTTTAATTGCCCCATTCAAACGTCATACTTTGATTGATTCTTTGATTGATTAGTTGCGTTATGGCCAAACCATAAAAAAAAGTCTGTTTTTTCGGTAACTCAAATGACATTTTTTCACTGAAGTACAGTCAATTTTCGCAACCCCTACTCCCTACTCCCTACTCCCTACTCCCTACTCCCTACTCCCTACTCCCTACTCCCTACTCGCTTACCCCCTCCGAAGGGGAGTTAGGTGATTGGTCCTGACGGTAACCATAAAAATCAATCCGATATTCCGTAATCTTTACACCAGTTTGTTCCTCAATTTGCTTGAGCAAGTTTTCCGGTAGTTCTACATAAACATCAAGAATCTGGTTTGTATCCAGGCAATTGACATGGCTATGATTATCGCTGATATTGCCGTACAACCGTCCATCCGAGCGCTCAATACATTCAATAATACCTTGACTAGATAGGGCATCTAAATTCTGGTAAACAGAAGTATGACCAATATCTTTCCCTTGTTGATTCAATCGGTCATAAATGTCTCGCGCTGACAGATGGTCTTTAGCTTCCCATAACAGTTCTAGGATGAAGCGACGTTGACGACTCAGACGCATACCCAGGGTCTGACACTTATCGATAGCATCTTCTAGTGAACGAATTGGTTTAGCAGCTGCCGCTTCTTGTTGCATGACATGAGTTGATGAGTTTAACCAAAAGGAATCCCCTATAAATCTACTGATAGCTCAGCCAGCTATCCAGTTAATCCAGGGCAAGGCTCTTGTGTGATCGGGAACGTAAGTATTCAGCTATCAGCTATCAGCTATCAGCTATCAGCTATCAGCTATCAGCTATCAGCTATCAGCTATCAGCTATCAGCTATCAGCTATCAGCTATCAGCTATCAGCTATCAGCTAATGCGCACGCTACTTGAGGTGCTACAGATGGTGCTTTTGAATAAGCGATGCAGAGGTGCGACCCGTGGCGAATTTAATTACGGGTCAAACGCACCATTACGGTCTTGGGGAGGCAGCGCCGCCAAAGGGGGTTCCCCCCATGACCGCGCTGCCGTGGTTTCCCCCACTCGCGCTTGGGATCAAGACAACAGGTAAGCATTGGAATAATGCTGAGTTACTTTAGCTGACGGCTGACGGCTGACGGCTGACGGCTGACGGCTGAATGCTTACTCGGGAACCAGGAACGGGAAAAGGTAAACGGGGAATACTTTCTGTTCCCAAGTTCCCTATTTTCTAGTTTCTCCTTGACCTTGAATGAATGCCCCTGTTTCAATTTATTTTCAGTTAAATTTGGTAGCCGATACTTTTTAGCTACCAAAGTCTACCAAGAACGACTTTTGCCCGCCAATGCAAGATGCCATCGCATCCAGGGGGTATCTCCGCGCTTCTGTGACGGAATATCCCGCGAGCGCCATAAAAATGTCAAAAAAGTTCGTTCCACCGGGATTACAGCGCAACTATTAAACCCTTGGTTTTCGGCTTTAATTTAAGTTACATAATAATCCCTGTCGGTGTTACCCTAATTTAAGTCTAACAAATAATCAGAGTTTTTGGTAGACTCTGCGACATTTTCTCTAGCTGTTTACTAACCCTCAGCCTTATATCCTATATTCTACTACAAACTAGTGAACTAGCCCACCCTACAATCCACCAAGGTGGTGCTTCTGGTTTCAAACTCGATCTGCTTTGGTTAGCCATCGGACAAGGTACCTTGAGGGAGTTGCTGCAAGTATTCAACAACAGCCTCAACTTCTACTCGCCGTTGCCCCGGGGCATCAATATTATAGGAATCGAATTGCACAGCTGTATCCCCTTCAGCTTAGGTAACAGTCCAGATCCGAAAGCCTAGACCTAAAGATTAGATAACACAGTTCTGTTGGGGAGTAGGGATGTTTAACGTTTTCTTTGCAAGTTAAGGGGAAAGTCTCGACTAAGCCATTGCTCTTCACAGCAGCTAGTGCAGTAATGCAGCTGAGTTATAACGGAAGTATATCACCTTTACAAAAACTTTGAGAAAAAATCTGGAATTCTTCAGGGTCAATGGGTAGTTGACTGTATTGCTCAGAAACACTCACATCAACCTGATCCTGAAACAAAAGCTAAGACAGACTCCTCTCTATCGAGCCAATTATAAAACATCATCAGAAATTAGCACAATGGAAAACATAGAAAGTCACGAACCAATGGTTCCAGGTATGACTAATGGTGAAGCAACTACCAATGGCATGTCCTTAGGGGAAATGGCTGATGACCAGATTTCATCCTTTGACATGAATGCTGTATCCAGTCAAGGCAATATACCCACAGCAGTGCCAATGAGTTCATCTGCCCCAGATATTCCTATGGAAAACGTGCTGGTAGAAATGCGAGCACCTAAGGGTCAAGGCGCTAACTTGTTTTACATGGCAGGAAGTTTCAGGGTTCCTAGCTTCCAAATCGATTATGACTACGAGCCAGTATCGATGGATCCTGAGACACCGGAACTGGCCATGCAACTTCAAGCCTCTGATGAAGAGGTGATCGTTGTCAAGGGCAAAGTTGCTCAAAACCAAATTGCCGCCCTCGAAGCCCAACCTAATGTGATCAAAGTCTGGCCAGACACCCCGATCGAACCCTTCAGCACTACCACCTTACAGCAAGAGTATCCGATGGTAGAACCAATGGCAGGGTTTGGTAGCTGTCCGATTGGTTCTTGTGACTGTAACCCTGGGGCTGCTAAGGGAACTATGGCGGACGTAGCCAAATATCTTGGCGTTGATAAAATTCACGCTGCTGGTTATAAAGGTCAAGGTATTGTTGTTGGTGTCGTTGATGGCGGAATTACAGCAGCTGGTCGTCCTGTGCGTCCCGGAGAACCCTCCAAGCGAATTCGCAATGTCATTGGTGGCTACCACCGCAGCGTGGAATGGGGGACTCAAGCTCGCAGCTGGGGCGAACATGGCAATATGTGCGCTACAGATGTGTTGGGTATGGCTCCAGAAGCCAAGCTCTATGACTTTCCACTAGTAGGGAATGCCATCTCTAATGCCCTGGCTGCCTTCAATTGGGCAATCAAGCAGCATAAAACTGACGGCACACCCCACATTCTCACCAATAGCTGGGGAATTTACCAGGAACAGTGGGATAAGACTTATGCCAGAAATCCAAACCATCCCTTCACCCGCAAAGTTGTGGAAGCCATCAATCAAGGGATTCTAGTTCTGTTTGCCGCTGGTAACTGTGGTGGAACCTGTCCTGATGGTCGTTGTGCCTCAGATTTCGGTCCTGGTAAAAGTATCTGGGGCGCGAATGGTCATCCCCTAGTGATGACAGTGGGCGCAGTTAACAAGAATGAACAGTTTGTCGGCTATAGCAGCCAAGGACCAGCGGCTTTGTCCCCCCAAAAGCCTGACTTCTGTTCCATCACCCACTTCCGGGGTTACTTCCCCTGTGATAACGGTACCTCTGCTGCCACACCCATTGCTGCTGGAGTAGTAGCCTTGCTCAAGCAAGCCAAGCCGAGCTTGACTCAGCAGGAAGTTAAGAAACTCCTGGAGAGTACTGCTAAAAATATTGGTTCTCAGGGATGGGATCAGCATTCCGGTACTGGTATTATTCAGCCCAAGGTAGCTTTTGACAAAATCAAAACTCCCCCACCCCGTCCTCGCCCTCGCCCCAGTGACGGTACTTGGAGTGACTGGGAAAATTTAGGCGGCTATGGCATATATAGCCCAGCGGCTGCTTCCTGGGGACCTAACCGCATTGACACCTTTGTGATTGGTACTGACCACGCTATGTATCACAAGTGGTGGGATGGCTCGGCTTGGCGCGGCTGGGAAAACTTAGAGGGTTACATTATTTCTACACCCGCAGCAGTTTCTTGGGGAGCTAACCGCATTGACACCTTTGTGGTTGGTAGCAATAATTCCCTGTACCGCAAGTGGTGGGATGGCTCGGCTTGGCGTGGTTGGGAAAATCTAGGGGGCTACTGCCTGTATGCTCCAGCGGCTTCTTCCTGGGGACCTAACCGCATTGACACTTTTATCATTGGTACTGACCACGCCCTCTACCACAAGTGGTGGGATGGCTCGGCTTGGCGTGGTTGGGAAAACTTAGGGGGTTACTCTATTTCTGCACCCGCAGCAGTGTCTTGGGGGCCAAACCATATCGCTACCTTTACCATTGGTCGCGATCGCGCTCTATACTACAAGACCTGGAATGGTTCCATTTGGACTCCATGGGAAAAACTGGGAGGCTACTGTCAGTATGGTATAGCTGCTGTCTCCAGGGGAGTCAACCAGCTAGATTGTTTCGTGATTGGATCCATGGGCAAGGTCTATTGCCGTTCCTGGGATGGTTCTGCCTGGAAAAATTGGAAAAACCTAGGTGGTTACAGCATTGCTGGGCTAGCAGCAGCATCTTGGGGACCTGACCGCCTTGATGTTTTTGTAGTTGCTGGTGATCATGCTCTGCACCACAAGTGGATGGGTTGAGAGCAAGATTACTGATTAAGGAATTAAAGGTAAAGAATTAAAAATTAAGAATTAAAAATTAAGAATTACGGATTTTGAATTTTTAATTCTTAATTTTTAATTTTGAATGGTCGCGTTCGCGTAGGGTGACCTACGGTCAAGGGACTTGACGAATAGCTGCTACGGCCTTAAAAACTTTTATCTTTTGCAACTACTTCTTTAGATTGTCGCACAAGTGCTTATCGCTCTCCCTGACATTAGGATTATGCTGCAAATAATTGCGCACCGAATCGCAACTCCTCGCCATTAAAGAGTCTAAGTTTAAGTCTAGATTCCAGAGTTTGATCGTCTCGTCACTACTGCCAGAAGCCAAGGTCTGGCCATCGGAGCTGAAACTAACGCTATCGACATTGTCAATATGCCCCTGAAGGGTGACGATTTCGGTTCCTGTCTCTAGATTCCAGAGTTTGATCGTCTCGTCACTACTGCCAGAAGCCAAGGTCTGGCCATCCCGGCTGAAACTAACGCTATTGACATCGTTATCATGCCCGATCAGGGTGCGGATTACCTCGCCTGTCTTAGGATCCCAGAGTTTGATGGTGTTTTCACTACTGCTAGAAGCCGAAGCCAAGGTCTGGCCATCGGGGCTGAAACTGACGCTAGTGGCAACGCTATCATACATCTTGAGGGTGCGGATTTTCTTACCTGTCTCTAGATTCCAGAGTTTGATCGTAGTGTCATAACTGCCAGAAGCCAAGGTCTGGCCATCGGGGCTGAAACTGACGCTCAAGACAGTGTAAGTATGCCCGATCAGGGTGCGGATTTCCCTTCCCGTCTCTAGATCCCAGAGTTTGATGGTCTTGTCATAACTGCCAGAAGCTAAGGTCTGGCCATCGGGGCTGAAACTGACGCTCTCGACAGCTTCAGTATGCCCGATCAGGGTGCGGATTACCTTGCCTGTCTTAGGATCCCAGAGTTTGATGGTCTTGTCATCACTGACAGAAGCTAAGGTCTGGCCATCCCGGCTGAAACTGATGCTATTTAAAAAGTCATCATGCCCCACGAGGGTGCGGATTACCTCGCCTGTCTTAGGATCCCAGAGTTTGATGGTGTTGTCAAAACTGCCAGAAGCCAAGGTCTGGCCATCGCGGCTGAAACTGACGCTATGGACAACGTGATCATGCCCCTTGAGGGTGCGGATTTCCCTTCTCGTCTCTAGATTCCAGAGTTTGATCGTGTTGTCATCACTGCCAGAAGCCAAGGTCTGGCCATCGGGGCTGAAACTGACGCTCATGACATCGTCATTATGCCCGATCAGGGTGCGGATTACCTCGCCTGTCTTAGGATCCCAGAGTTTTATGATGTGGTCACTACCGCCAGAAGCCAAGGTCTGGCCATCCCGGCTGAAACTGACGCTCCTGAAAAAGTGATCATGCCCCTGGAGGGTGTGGATTTCGGCTCCTGTCTCTAGATTCCAGAGTTTGATGGTGTGGTCATCACTTTCAGAAGCCAAGGTCTGGCCATCCCGGCTGAAACTGACGCTATTGACACGGCCAGTATGCCCGATCAGGGTGCGGATTACCTCGCCTGTCTTAGGATCCCAGAGTTTGATGGTGTTGTCAGTACTGCCAGAAGCCAAGGTCTGGCCATCCCGGCTGAAACTGACGCTCATGACAGTTTCAGTATGCCCGATCAGGGTGCGGATTGTCTTGCCTGTCTCTAGATTCCAGAGTTTGATCGTGTTGTCATCACTGCCAGAAGCCAAGGTCTGGCCATCCCGGCTGAAACTGACGCTCCTGACAACTTCAGTATGCCCGATCAGGGTGCGGATTACCTTGCCTGTCTTAGGATCCCAGAGTTTGATCGTGTTGTCATAACTGCCAGAAGCCAAGGTCTGGCCATCCCGGCTGAAACTGACGCTATGGACAGTTTCAGTATGCCCGATCAGGGTGCGGATTTCCTCGCCTGTCTCTAGATTCCAGAGTTTGATCGTGTTGTCATCACTGCCAGAAGCCAAGGTCTGACCATCCCGGCTGAAACTGACGCTCGTGACATTCTGATCATTCCCCTGCAAGTGGTTGCGTTCGCTGCCTTCATAAAGAACTTTCTGCAGGGCACTCATCACCTGTGGGTCGCTTTTCTTGTGTTTTTGTAGGATTTTTCCTGCCCTAATCGCCTCCACGAAAGCCTCCATTTCTTTATGTTCAGCAAACAGGGACAAAGAATAGCGACCGAGAGAATTGGCATTATTAAGTTCAGAGTTTCTCCATTGGTTCCAAAGCGCAGCACTGAAAATCATTGCCCCCAAAAGAACTGAGCCAGCGATGCTCCAACCCACCATTGTGTTACGGCGTTTTTTTCTAACACTGCGCCGCACGAAATCAACTTCTACCTGGTTTAACCAGTTATCATCCGATAAATATACCTTTTTCAACAAATCCAGACGAGGGTTAGCATTCCAAAGAAACTTTGCCTGTTGCTGGCTTTTCCACTCCTGGGCTACGGTCGTCAACCGCCGTTGCAGAAGTAGGCTTTCCTCCTCCTGTTGCTTCCATCCCAGCAATCTTTGCCATCCCCGTACTAAAGCATCATGGGCAGGTTCGACATAGGGCTTACCCTCACTATCTTGTCCTTCTACTAATAACCGTGCTGTGCTAAAACGCTCAATTACTTCCTTAACTAAACCATTTTTTGCTGGTGGATATTCTAGTTCCGATAAAGGTACCCGCCTACGGGCTAACTCACCCCCACCTAGTGCCACCATCCGCAGCATCACATGACGGATTACTTGGTCATAAGCGGGATTTTCATTAACTAGCGCCTCATATTCTTGATCAGCCCTTTGAGTTAGCGATCGCATTACTCCCCCCAATTCCTGATAATCGGCTTGAGTCAACGCCCGGTCAATAGTAATACCCCTGTATTGTGCCTCCCGTTGCCGCCTTAAATACTTGAGGAATAATTCACTCAATGCAAAAGACAGCAGGGGTAATGCTCCGGGCATATCCGCCACTTCATCAATTAATTTTTCTACTAATTCGTGGGGTTGAAAATACATTACCCGTGCTTGAGCCGGTTTTTCAATGGCTTCCTTTAGTTCCCCTCGTGTCATCGCCGGTACAATAAATCGTCCGCTGTGCCAACGCTTTGTAAGCACAGTGTTTTCCACGTTATAGTCTGTGGGGACAAACTTTAAGCCAGCATCCCTGACTTGGGGTTCAAAGTCAGACCGTAAGGTTAATACTACCCGTAATTTATCCCCATGGCCATTGATGGCTGTGAGTATCTGTTGGAAAAACTCCTTACGCTGATCTAAGTTTTGACAGAGTGTAATAATTTCTTCGCTTTGGTCAATAAACAGTAATAACTTAGAGTTGGGGTTATTTTTCCCCCAAACATCAATGCTCATTGCCAGGTTCTGCTGTGGGTTTTGTGGCTCAACATTAGGTAACTTAGCATTACATAGCACATTATTTAATGCTGGCAAGGGAGTCTCACCAGGACGGATGGGTGGCAAAATACACCATTTCTCAGTATTATCTTGCCGTAGTTTGGGAATTAATCCTGCTTTTACCAAGCTAGATTTACCGGAACCGGAAGCACCCAACACCACTGTCAGGGGATTAGCTTTGACAAAATCTTCTAACTTTTCTACTAGTAATGTTCTACCGAAAAACAGTGAACTGTGTTTCTCGTCAAAGGAGTTTAAACCGCGATAGGGATTTTTTGACTCATCTAATGGTGGTGCGGGTGGTAAGTTAAGTTCATGTCCCGGAGAAAGAAAGATATATTCTCCCTTATCGTGCTTATTTAAACACCAAATACCAGGGGTTTGTCGCAGACGGTATTTTTCTGTAGGTATTTCTACTCGATCCCGTAAATATAAATATAATTTTGTGGCTGTAATTACCCCATCTCCAGCCGGTTTACCATTGGTAGCAGGAGGATAGATATCTGCTGCCCCTTCTAGGGCTTCTAATAATGCACTAGCAAAAGGGGAATGATTACCGACTTGACTGCGTTCGCTATCTAAATTAAAGTTATCGAGGGCTTTTTGGTCAGAAGCTGAAGAAGTAATAATTTGCCAGGCTGGGTCACTAATAAAACGGTCGTATCGTTCTTGGTGAATTACTTCTGGCGAGGTTAATAAATCCCTAGTACTCGACCATTTAAAAGCACCAGCAAAACAGCAGTCGAGGATACCCAAGAAATGACGACAGGGTAATTGACTTAAAGCATCGTGTAACTTCGTCATGGGCAGATAACTATTAGTATCCCCCAGTAAAGCATCTTGAGGAATTAAGTAACCAGCCGGACCATCATCCCCATTGAGAGCGACTCCATGACCAGCAAAGTAAAATAATAAGCGGTCATTTTCAGTGACTTTTTCGGGTAAGGTTTTTTCTAAAAATTTGTTAAAGTTAGACAGAGTTGCCACTTCGTCTAGGCATTCCCAGACTTCGTAATCATGCTTTTTGCGGAGAATTTCCACTAATTTTTTGGCATCGTTTACGGCAGTGTTCAGGGGAGAAATGCCGTTTGTGTAGTTATTGATACCGATGATCAAGGCGAGATTGCGGGAGAACATGTTATTCTACAAGCACTTAGAAAGATAACTTGAATACTCTTGATTGTTAGCATCAAATTTTGGCAAATATATTTTTTTATAGCAGTCGCCAGCGATGCAGCGCGGTCTTGGGGAGCCAGTGCGGTCTTGGGGGTCTCCCCCATGAGCAACTGGCGTGGTTTCCACGGGGCTTACAAGGTGCGGACGCAGGTTCCGCACACAGCCCCTCCCCATGAGCGACTGCATCAAGACAGGGCAGTTAGAACATGACAAAAGTATTAAACCTAAGTAAGCGCAAGACTTTGACTCTCTTGGTGCGCATTCTGATGGTGATTAGAAATCACCAGGGTCGCACCGCTTCTGACTTCTGACTTCTGACTTCTGACTTCTGCTATATGTGGGCGGTATAATCACGCTCACACAGCAGTGGGATGCTCCCTATTTATTCCCCAAGATAATCTTTTGACTTTACGCAGAAATTAGTATTTTCGTAATAAATCTTTACCTATTGAGTTTGCAGGGTAACCTCATATTATTTTGTATTACAAACTACAGATAAAAGTTTTTTGATAGTATGTAAAACCGGAAATCTGCTGAATCAATGTCAATAAGCGGCCTCCATTATCAATAATCCCGAGATGATTGATAATCTGATTTGAGAAAACCGTTTTGAAAAATCCTAATGGCTAAAACCCTAGTAATATCATGTCGGCATAATTACCCTTAATAAAAATTTCCCCCATCTGACCATCTGACCATCTGACCATCTCCCGAGACTTCCCACCCTCCCCACCCTCCCTCACTTGGGTAGGTTTTTTACCTAGCAGGGCGAGTACGTACTGGCATTGGGAATAAATTTCGGAAAATATGTCGGAAAATCTCCCAGAATTTCCACCGATTACCGACCCATCTCCCGCTCTTCCCCTCCTGGTCGGGGTTAGGGGTGGGTTCCGATTAGCCATTCCCCATTCCCCATTCCCCATTCCCCATTACCCATTACCCATTACCCATTCCCCATTCCCCATTCCCCATTACCCATTCCCTATTACCTATCTCCAAAGTAAAAAACCTACCCTTGTCAGCCCCGCGCCCGGGTCCCAAAATTGATGGGTATTCAACCAGACTTGATATATAGCAGTCGCCAGGGCAGTTAGGACATGACAAAAGTCTCACACCCTTTGTAAGCGATGCAGCGCGGTCTTGGGGGTTTCCCCCATGAGCGACTGCATCAAGAAGCGCAAGAGTTTGACTTCTGACAAATGACTTCTGACTTTTGACTTCTGCTATAAGTCGGTCAATCATGCTTCGCTCTTCCGAGTAGTAAACAGACTTTTCAAACACCATTCGATCAACCAAGTGATTAACTGGAGGTGATCTGAGTGTTACCTGAGTAGCATTTCCGGGAATTCTAGAGATGTAATCCCTAAAATAGGCTGTAGGAAACTATGCTGTATGGAAATTCTCAATTGAATGCAAGACAACTGACCTAAAGGTCGGGTAAAAGCAGAATGGGCAAAGGAAAAAGGGACAATAGCACTCCACCCTTCTCCCTTGACCGTTGAATTTTTCCTGACTAGGGCGGTAAGCATTCAGCGGTCAGCGGTCAGCGGTCAGCTAATCAACGGTCGGTAGTAAACAAGCTGGGGGTGCTGGTACGGCTGCTTGAAAATCTCTGCTGGTTTTACTGATCCGACCCAGTCCAGTTAAAGATTAATCTTCGGGTGGGCAGTGCCTACCAACGCCCTTTGCAAGGTTCATTATCTGTCTGGTGCACTGCCCACCCGACATCAACTACAGGAACTACTTGAGCCAAATCAGAAGCGCCATCACCAAGATTAAACAAGATTAAATCAGTATAGCTATCACAATTACTATATCTAAAAACTTCAAGGGAGAGATGATGTTACAATTCCCAAACTATCAAATTAAACTTCTAGAAGAACTAGAAGCTGGTGTTAGTACAGTTGTTTATCGCGGCTATCACCAGCAACAGCAAAGACCAGTTATTATTAAACTTATCAAATCGGACTATCCCTCCCTTAAAGAGATTAGCAGCTTACGACAAGAATATACAATCTCCCAAGCTATTGATTGTGAAGGCATTGTCAAATGCTACGGTCTGGAAAACGATAATAATGGATTGGCGTTGATATTTGAAGATTTTGGGGGTCAATCCCTCAAGCACTTGATCAACTCTCACACCATGACTATCAAGGACTTTCTGCGGATAGCTATTTCTCTAGTAGAAACCTTGGATGAGCTGCACAAAGTCCCGATTATTCATAAAGATATTAACCCCTCTAATATCATCATCAATCCGGAAACAGGACAAGTTAAAATCACTGACTTGGGCATTGCCTCGCGCCTGTCTCTAGAGAATCCCACCACTAGCAATCCTAATTGGCTGGAAGGGACTCTTGCCTATATTTCACCGGAGCAAACCGGGAGGATGAACCGCTCCATTGACTACCGCAGCGACTTCTATTCCTTAGGTGCCACCTTTTACGAAATGCTAACGGATCGGGTACCCTTTATCACCACCGATCCCATGGAATTGATTCACCATCATCTGGCTCAATATCCTGTCCCTCCTCATCAGCTTAATCCAGAAATTAGTGAAGTAGTTTCATTGATTGTGATGAAACTCCTAAGGAAAAATGCTGAAGACCGATACCAAAGTGCTGCTGGACTAAAGGTTGACCTAGAAACCTGTCTATCCCAACTACAAACCACCGGAAAAATTGAAACCTTCACTCCCGGGACCTATGACATCGGGAGCCGACTGCTCATCCCTCAAAAACTCTATGGTCGGGAAGGGGAAGTAGCCACCCTGATGGAGGCCTTTGAACGAGTCAGTGTTGGAGCCACTGAGTTGATGCTGGTATCCGGTTACTCAGGGATTGGTAAAACCTCAGTGGTCAATGAAGTTCATAAACCAATTGTCAAAGCGCGAGGGTATTTTATTAGTGGTAAATTTGACCAGTTTAAGCGGAATAGTCCTTACGCTGCCCTGCTGGAGGCATTTAGGGGATTAATTCGGCAACTGTTGACAGAACCGGCTCAAACACTAGGGATTTGGAAACAGAATTTATTACATGCTCTGGGTGCCAATGGCAAGGTCATTATTGATGTCATTCCCGAAGTGGAACTGATTATCGGTGAACAGCCGGAAGTGCCCCAACTCGGAGCATCGGAATCCCAAAACCGATTTTTACGGGTGTTTCAACAATTCATCGGTGTCTTTGCCCAACCCCAACATCCCCTGGTGCTCTTCCTTGATGATTTACAGTGGGCAGATTTAGCTTCATTAACGTTGCTCCAGACCTTAATGACGAACTGCGATCGCAACTATTTGTTAATCATTGGAGCTTATCGAGATAACGAAGTCAGTCCGACCCATCCCTTGATTCAAACCATTGAGAAAATTCAAGAAACTGACTCGGTCATAGATCAGATCAAGATTGAGCCGTTACGGAAACAATACGTTCAGCAATTAGTAGCTGATACTCTCAATGACACCCAAGGGAAAAACCAGACCAAACCCCTAGCAGAGCTATTATTCCATAAAACCCAAGGTAATCCCTTCTTCTTGACCCAACTGCTCAAAACCCTCTATTCAGAAAACTTGCTGAGTTATGACGTCACCAGTGGCAGCTGGCAGTGGGATATTGATCAAATTCAAGCCATTGGCATCACTGATTATAACGTGGTGGAACTGATTGCCAGAAGTATTGGCAAGCTACAAGAAACCACCCAGCAGGTTTTAAAATTGGCAGCTTGTCTGGGCAATCAGTTTAACTTAGAGATGCTAGCCATTGTCAATGAAGACTCAACCATTATCACTGCTACTCAGCTCTGGGAGGCACTACAGATCGGTTTGATTCTGCCGTTGAGTGATAGTTACAAAATTCCTCTGCTATTTGAACAGGAGGAATCCGCAGATTTTGGCCTCAGTGATGTCAAGGTTAACTACAAATTTTTACATGACCGGGTGCAGCAAGCCGCCTACTCTCTGATTCCCGAATCTGACCAACAAGCAACCCACCTAAAAATTGGCAAATTACTGCTGAACCATACCACTCCAGAGGCACGGGAAGAGAATATCTTTGCCTTGGTTAACCAACTCAATTTTGGCACGGACTTACTCACCGCTCAGTGGGAAAAAGATGAGCTAGCTCAACTCAATCTGATCGCGGGTCAGAAAGCCAAGGCCGCAGCCGCTTATGCCAGCGCTCTCAAGTATCTGAATGTAGGTCTAGGACTCCTACCAGCAGATACCTGGACTGACAACTATGACTTCACCCTTGCTTTGTATCTAGAAGTGGTGGAAGCGGAATACCTCAACAGCAATTTTGACCAATCAAACCTCTTGGCTAGAGTGGCTCTGGAACAAGCCAAAACCCAATTAGATCAAGTCAAGGTGTATGAACTAAAAATCCACGGTTATATTGCTCAAAACCAAATGCAAGTCGCCCTGGATACGGGGCTACAGGTTCTAGACATGCTCGGGATTCCACTGGAGCAAGACCCCCCCAAAGACCTGATTAGTGAGGATTTGGCTGACCTACCAGAAATGACTGACCTGACTAAACTAGCAGCCATGGGGATCTTAAAGTCTGTAGGAACCCCTGCTTTTGTTGCTAATCCGGCATTGTATCCACTGCTGATCTTTACACAAATCAATCTATGTATCAACCATGGGAATTCACATCTGTCCACGGACACGTATATTAATTACGCCATGATCCTGTGTGGATTTATGGGAGATATCGATGGTGGCTATAAATTTGGTCAACTGTCTTTGATGCTGTTGGAGCAATTCGATGCTAAGGAGTTGAAATCAATAGTATTAGATATGTTTAACGGTCATATCAGACACTGGAAAGAGCATCTGAAGGAAACCCTAAACCCCTTACTAGAGGCGTTTAACAGCGGTCTTGAAACCGGAGAGCTAACCTATTCCGGTTTTGCTGCCCTCAACTACTGTACCAACCTATTGTTTGTGGGAGATGATCTCGACCTTGCTGCTCAGAAGTATGGGCAGTATCTGGAGTGGCTGCAAAAAAGGAAGCTAGACTATCATGTTATTTATGGTCAAATCGGCAAACAATTAACCTTAAATTTACTCGGTAAATCTGACGATCCCTGTCAGTTAATTGGGGAAGACTTTAATGAATTAGAAATGCTTCCCATTTTAAGAGAACAGAATAATGGAACGTCTCTGTTTTATCTATATCTTGCCAAATCGATTCTGTTTTATTGGTTTAAACAACCCGAGCAAGCTATTGCTCAGGCCAGGGCAGCAGAGCAATACGCACAATCTGTCGCTGGCTTGATTCTTGTTGCTGAGCACAATTTCTACTATTCTCTAGCGCTTTTGGCTCACTATCCCCATGTCGAGCCACAGCAGCAAGGTGAATACCTGACCGAAGTAGCAGCTAATCAGGAAACCCTGAAAACCTGGGCATACCATGCTCCATCAAACTTCAAACATAAATACGAGCTAGTGGAGGCAGAGAAAGCACGAGTTTTAGGGCAACACTGGCAAGCCATGGAACGTTATGACCAAGGGATTGAAGGAGCAGCGGACCAGGACTATATCCAGGAAGAAGCACTAGCCAATGAACTAGCAGCAGAGTTTTATCTCTCTTGTGGCAAACGAAAGATCGCCCAGGCTTACTTGACTGATGCCTACTATGGATACAGTCGCTGGGGAGCTCTGGCAAAAGTGAGAGACTTAGAATCAAGATACCCCCAACTCCTTAGCAAAATTACCGCCCAACCAACAACGAAAGTTCCACTAGATTCCATAACCAACTCAACGATAGCAGTAAGTTTAAACGCCCTGGATTTATCTGACGTGATCAAGGCATCTCAAGCCATTTCAGAAGAAATAGTTTTCGAGAATTTACTGGACAAATTGATGCAGATTCTCCTGACTAATGCTGGAGCGAAAAAGGGGTTTATCATTTTGTCAAAAGACGATAAATTGATTATAGAAGCGGCAGGAACAGTGGTTAATAATGGAGTAACATTCCGGGAGTCAATCCCAGTTACCATTACTCAGCATTTGCCCATATCCGTGATTAATTATGTGGCTATCACTAAAGAAAATTTACTTTTAAATAATCTTGTTAATAACTCTACTTTTGCTGATGATATATACATCATAAATAATCAGCCCAAGTCAGCTGTGTGTTTGCCACTTCTCCGGAAAAACAATCTGATTGGTATGGTGTACTTAGAAAATAATATGGTTTCTGGAAATTTTACCAATGAACACCTAGAAGTGTTAAGCCTTCTGTGTAATCAAGCGGCAATTTCTTTGGAAAATGCTACGCTTTACCAGACTTTGCACGAAGTTCAAGTTAGGGAGCGACTGGAAAAACAGATTCGCAAATCTCTGGAAAGAGAAAAGGAACTCACTGAACTCAAATCTCGATTTATCTCTATGACTTCCCACGAGTTCCGCACCCCCCTAACCACTATTATGGGGGTTACTGAAATCTTCAAATATTACAGCCAGAATTGGACTGATGAGAAAAAACAAAACTATCTAGATCGGATTCAAGTCAATGTCAAACATATGCTCCACATGTTGGATGACGTGTTGGTAGTCAATAAAGCTAATGCTGGAAAACTAAAATTTAACCCTGCACCATTAAATTTACTTGAATTCTGTCGTGATTTAGTCGAAGATATCGAACTAGGTATTGACACCCAACAAAGCATTGTTTTTTCTATTCAATGTGAATGCCCAGAGGTTAATTTTGATGAAAAACTGCTCAGACACATCTTGATAAATTTGCTCTCAAATGCCACTAAATATTCCCCCAATGACAGCACCATAAACTTTGACTTGATTTGTCAGCAAGAAGAGGTTATATTCAAGATTAAAGACCAGGGTATTGGTATCCCAGAAGAAGACCAAAAGCAACTGTTTGAGTCATTTCATCGATGCAATAATGTGGGTAATATTCCAGGAACTGGACTTGGACTTGCAATTGTAAAACAGTCTGTGGAAGTACACGGTGGTGAAATTACGGTAAATAGCCAAGTTGGTATTGGGACAACCTTTACTGTCACCATTCCACTGTACTCCCCTGCAGTACCAGAGCAAGTACAAAGACCGAGAGCTGTTTGCCAGTTGGCAGTTGGCAGTTGATCCTAATAGTAATTAGGATTATGCCTAGAACAAAGGATTAATTTTACTTAGTCTTTAAAAGCGTTTATCAATGTTAAGTTGTTTAAGGATAAAATGATCTATGTCGCAGATTTTAGTTATTGAAGACGAGGAAGATATCCGTAGCATTGTTGTTGAAATACTTCGGGCAGAAAATTTCGATGTTATTCAAGCAGAAAATGGTGAAATAGGTGTGGAATTGGCGAAAAAAGAAAGTCCTGATTTGATTATTTGCGATATTAAAATGCCGAAACTGGATGGTTATGGTGTAATGATTCAGTTACAAGAAATTCCATCCACCCAGACAATTACCTTGATTTTTCTTACGGCTAAATCTACAAAATCTGATCTGCGTATGGGGATGGAACTGGGCGCAGATGATTATCTGACCAAGCCATTTACTAGAGATGAATTATTAGGAGCAGTCACAACCCGCATAGCCAAGCAGATGGCTTTTGAGCAAGAATCTCAGAAACAGGTCGATGAATTGCGAGATTGCATTACTCATGCACTACCTCATGAGTTGCGTACTCCTCTCAATGGTATTTTGAATCTTGCCCAATTCCTCATAGAAGACTATGATACTATAGATCGTGATGAAGCTATGGACATGCTTCAGCAAATTTGTGTCTCTGGGGAACGTTTATATCGGCTCACCCATAATTTTTTACTCTATGCAGAACTAGCGCGAATCGAGCAACAACCTAAGCAAGCCAGGAAGCTGATTAATTATGGAGAGCAAAGTTTTACTAGAACAATTATCCAAGACCTTGCTATGCAAAAATTTAAGAAGGTAAACCGGAAAGACGATTTGCACTTAGAACTGCAAGAAGCAGTTGTAAAAATTTCCCAATCAAAATTCACTAAAATTGTTGAAGAAATCATTGATAATGCCTTGAAGTTTTCCGACCTTGGTAAGCCGATTCAGATTCAGAGTTATTTTCAGGATAATCACTTGAATCTTTTGGTGATCGATCAGGGACGAGGCATGACACCAACTCAAATTGCTAAACTCGGAGCCTATATGCAATTTGATCGTAAACTATACGAACAACAAGGCTCTGGATTAGGGTTGATTATTGCCAAACTGCTAACTGAATTACACGGTGGAGAATTAAACATAAGCAGTTTCCCAGTAAAACAAACAATTGTCCATATTATGCTTCCAGGAAAATTATCAATTTAAGGATTGATTGTTGATTGTTGATTGTTGATTACTAAAGTTTTTTTTAAACTTTAATTGCTCAGGGTTCATCTATAATATCACGTATCCTCTAAGAGGTTGTCTGAAAAGTCTCATTTGCTACATCCAAGCCCCCTAAATCCCCCAATTTTGGGGGACTTCTACCAGCAAATTGATTCTTGTTCCCCCCAGAATTGGGGGGCTAGGGGGGCAAAATTCAGTATCAAAAAACTTTTCAGATATCCTCTAAGCATATGCGCTACTTGAGGTGCAGTCAGCTATCAGCTATAGCAAAGGGAACAGGGAATAGGGAATAGGGAATAGGGAATAGGGAGTAGGGAGTAGGGAGTAGGGAATATGGCATCAAAAATTCTCACACACAATTGATTGAGGTACTCTATAGTAACTGCTTGTGCAGCATGAAGCTATGGCGTTAGCTGACTGCTGATAGCTGATAGCACCTCAAGTAGCACCATCTGTAGCGCATTAGCTGAATGCTTACGTGTTAGTTTTTTGGTCAAAAGTCCGTTGTCATTTGTTATTGGTATCGAGTGTCCATAGCCTCAACACCTGCAGAAGACTCTTGTGTTATACAATACCAATGCGCTTCGGACTTGATATCATGCAAAACTTTCTTGTCGCCATTGATTTTTCCGAGATCACACCAGTAGTGATTGCCCAAGCCGAGTCTTTAGCAGCGGCAACCAAGAGCAAATTATGGCTAATCCACATTGCTGAACCTGAGCCTGATTTTGTTGGCTATCAAACTGGACCTCAGACCGAGCGAGATTATATAGCTCACAAGTTTCGCAAGGAGCATCGCCAGCTACAAAAGTGGGCAGAAAATTCACGCCAAAAAGGTATTGATGCGGCAGCCTTGCTGATCCAAGGACCAATAGTTGAGACAATTTTGGCACAAGCACAGAAATTAGCAGTCGATTTAATTGTGGTCGGTTCTCATGGACACAGCGGTCTCTACAAAGCTTTAGTGGGCAGCATCAGCGAGGGAATTTTACAGAAAGCTGATTGTCCAGTGATGGTGATTCCTGGACGCCTAAAAACGGTCTAGTAGCGATTCAGCAAGGGCACAGAGAGTTTTCCCCATGAGCTTGTAGGGTGGGCAAAAACAGTTTGGTTTTTTTGAGTATTCTAGATTATATTACTTTGCCCACCCTACTGTAATTGGTATTTATTTGACACTCAAGCTTGTCGGGTGGGCAAAAACAGTTTGTTTTTTTTGAGTATTCTAGATAATATTACTTTGCCCACCCTACTGTAATTAGGTTTTTTTTAATTAATCCTTCATAATAAAATTCATGCATCCAGTTGATTACATCATTGTTACTATTTACCTGATTTGCATAGTTGTTTTTGGGGTTATTCTTCAACGGAAAGCATCTGAGGGTATAGAATCCTACTTTTTGGGAAATCGCAATCTGCCCTGGTGGGTTTTGGGGGCTTCTGGAATGGCGTCCAATACTGACTTGGCTGGCACGATGGTGATCAGCGCCTTAATTTATGCTCTGGGAACGAAGGGATTTTTGATCGAGATCCGGGGTGGCGTTGTCTTAATTATGGCTATTTTTATGATATTCATGGGCAAGTGGAACCGACGGGCAAATGTAATGACTTTGGCGGAATGGATGCACTTGCGCTTCGGCTCAGGAAGGGAAGGCAATACGGCTCGGATCATAAGTGCTGTTGCTAATATTATCTTTGCGATTGGCTCAATGAGTTACTTTTCGGTTGGGGGGGGCAAATTCTTGGGGGAATTTCTGGGTATTGATGACCGCTATGCTTCGATATTTTTGATTTTGCTCGCCCTGGTATACACGGCTGTTAGCGGTTTTTACGGCGTGGTATGGACGGATGTATTTCAAGGTATTTTGATTTTTATTGCGATTATCTATATTTGTGCGATCGCATTCTCTACGGCAACTATCCCGGATACCTTCTCGGTCTCGATTCCTGGGGCTGAGCAATTACAAACCTGGAATTTCACGGAGTGGAGCAGCATCTCGCCCCCAATCACAGTTGATCTACCGGGAGACTATGCCATATTCAATTTGTTCGGTGGCGTAATTTTATTCTATCTGTTCAAAGAAATTATGGTAGGGTTTGGCGGCGGGGGTGGCTATATGATCCAACGCTATTTTGCCGCTAAAAGCGATCGCGAAGCCGGGTTACTGTCCCTATTTTGGATAATCTTGCTTTCTTTTCGTTGGCCCTTGGTTACAGCCTTTGCAGTATTGGGTATCCATTACGGAACCACTAAAGCGGTAATTGCTGACCCTGAACTTATCTTACCAACGGTGATCGCAGAATATGTGCCAGTGGGGATAAAAGGGTTGCTGATCGCTTGTTTTATTGCAGCAGCTATGTCTACCTTTGACTCCATCATCAATGCTAGTGCTGCTTACTGGGTTAAGGATATTTATCAAGCTTATATCAATCCCCAAGCCTCTAGCCAACAACTGATTGTTCAAAGCCGCTGGGCATCAATTGTAATTGTAGTGGTGGGATTGCTATTTAGTTTCAATATCACCAATATCAATGATATTTGGGGATGGCTAACCCTGGGACTAGGTGCTGGACTGTCTATTCCTCTGGTGTTGAGATGGTACTGGTGGCGCTTTAATGGATATGGATTTGCCCTTGGGACAGTGGCGGGGATGGTAGCAGCTATTTTAACCAAGGCAATAGTAATACCCAACTTAAATTACGCTCAATTTCAGGAATATGCGCTGTTTCTCATTCCCAGCATTTGCTCATTACTAGGATGTATCCTAGGGACATTTTTAACTGAGCCAACTGACCGGGAGGT
Organism: Moorena producens 3L; assembly: GCF_000211815.1. Lineage (GTDB taxonomy): Bacteria > Cyanobacteriota > Cyanobacteriia > Cyanobacteriales > Coleofasciculaceae > Moorena > Moorena producens. The sequence goes on along the minus strand of NZ_GL890825.1, from coordinate 154,287 downwards.
GATGGATAATTTCTATCGAGTGACTCGACCGTTTGGGTTTTGGGGAGTAATCCGTCAAAACCTCCCAGCTAATAGTCAGGCAAAAATCAGGAACGAGAATCGGCGGGATATTCTATCGACATTGATCGGGATTCCTTGGCAGATAGTCTTGTTTTTAATGGGAATCATGTTGATGATGAAACGTTGGGATAATTTTGGAATCCTGTTATTTTTATTTATTATCCTATCTATTTGTTTGTACTTTAATTGGTTTAGACACCTATCAAAAGAGGTGAGACTAGATTAAGTTTTAAAGTATAACAAAGGGAATAGGGAATAGGGAATAGGGAACAGTAGCAAAGACCGCGCTAGATCGCGCTAATCGCTGCACCGCTCCCGACTCCCGAAACAACCGGAGATGATATCAAAGGACAAAGAAAAGTCCAAAACCCAAAATAATTGCTCCAACTGCAACAGTCAATGACCAGAAACGATGGTAGCTGTTGACAGTGGTGTTATTGTTTTCCAAGTGGATCAAGTCTAGCCAAGGGGCAATTCCTCTGCGGAACCAGCCAACTACATTAACTTGGGAGCCAATTAAGTTCTGCACCTTACTGCTACCAAAGAGGAAGTTACCGATTGGACCAAAGCGAGAAGCATAGCGCGTATAAATCATCCCACTGCGGTCTTGAAGCTTGAGATCGGAACCAAATTTATAGCCAGCATCGCCGCGACCAATTAACTCACCTTGGAGTTTCACTGGACGACCACGCAAAGGACTGGCGTAGGGGTCACACAGTGAACTACCCCAACTTACTCCGTTGTTCGCGAAGCGTGGCCTACGGCCAAGTTGGGGCTTCCAGCTTCACGGAAGAATGCCGAAGGTGCGCTTTCCGTCGGCGAATTAAATTCGCCACGGGTCGCACCTCAACCTGGGCGGACGTCCGCGTCTTGGTCTTACTTCTTCTCCCCTGGCGTTGACCTCCCCCGTCCCAGAGGAGGATAGCACTCTGATTCCTTCTGCTCTAATGTTCTTTGCCGCATTACCATCTCTATCGTGGTGAGTTCCACAACTTGGACAAGTCCAAGCTCTTACATCAAGCAGCAACTCCTTGATTTGGTAATGACAATTAGAGCAGGTTTTAGAGCTGGGGAACCACCGGTTTATCTCAACCAATACCTTTCCTTCTTTTTCACACTTATAAGACAAGAAGTTTACAAAAGTTCCCCAACCCAGATCAGATATTGCTTTAGCTAATTTGTGGTTACGAACCATGCCCTTGACATTCAGGTTTTCGACTACCACCACTTGGTTGTTGTCAACTATTTTTCTAGACAACTTGTGCAGGTAGTCTTGGCGGACATTTCCAATCTGTTCGTATACCTTAGCTACAATCTTTCTAGCCTTCCTACGTCCATTACTACCCTTCTTCTTTCGGGCAGCAATACGCTGCTTTTTGGCTAATTTTCGTTCGTATTTGGCTAAGTGTCTTGGATTGGCAAATTTAGAGGTCTTTTCGCCATCATAGGTAATAGCAAAATCCTTGATACCTAAATCAATCCCAATAACCTTTCCGTCTGTGGAAGGTTTTACATTGTCTGAGTCGTACTCCATCAGCACAGAAGCGTAGTATTTCCCAGATGGAGTTTTGCTAACTGTAACAGTCTTGATTTCTCCGTCTAGTGGTCGGTGGATTATTGCCTTGACAATTCCTAGTTTTCCAGGAAATTTAAGACAGTCACCTACGCGGCATACACGCTGTGGGTATTGAATTGATTGGCGATGATGATATGATTTAAATCTAGGATATTTGGCTCTCCCCTCAAAAAAGTGATATGCACGGCTAAGATTTAGACTCACAGATTGCAATACTTGAGAGTAGCAATCTTTTAGCCATTCAGTTTCTTTATCTTTTTTGAGTTTTGGTAGTATAGAATTGAGGGCAGCGCGAGACAATCCAAAGCCTGTTTCTTTGTAGGTTTCTATACACTGATTCAGTGCATAATTCCACCACCAGCGAGCACAACCAAAGTGCTGAGCAAGTATATGAATTTGCTCCTGTGTGGGGTAAATTCTGACCTTGACTGCCTGATGTCTCACTGCTTTTACCTTGTTTATCGACCTTATGTACCATTATATATATTTTGTGTTACATTGTCAACCCATTGCTAAATACTCTTGTTCCCATAGCGTGGCCTACGGCAAGGGGTCTATCCATCCCCATCCCTATGCACGGATGGGGATGGATAGACCCCTCTTGCCTCCCAGATTTGTTAAAAATTAGGGTGATGGCAACTGAGATGATTAATCCAGTAACAGGATTGTTACTATTCAGGATTAGCAGCAAACTCAGAGATAAGACTAATACCATCCCAAATAGTAAAGAGATGGTAACACCAGAGGCAAGGGCAAGATTACTGGCAATGCCTTTCATGGCTAACCTGATTCCAGTTTGCGCCACTCTTCCGGCTTTGTGACGGGATTTTGACATGGCTTTCGCTGTTGTTTTTGTTAGGGTTGTTTTTGTTGACTTTGAAGTGAGGGTGGCCAGACATTTTTTTGCCCAATTGCTGACCTGGGAATTTGGGTGATTTTCTAACTTCCGACAGAGGGCGATCGCTTTTTTGTTCTCACCATTGCCGCTATAGGCTTTCACCAGAGCTGCTTGGGCTTGACTATACTCTTGAGAATGGTGATCGCGAGAATGTTGGCAATAGTGGCAATAGTCTTCTAGCCATTGCACCGCCTCTGCATAACGTTTTTGTTGGAGAGCATTTAATCCATTTTCTAGTGACATCGGCGTCTTATGATCATCTCCTAGTTCACTCGGGTCCTACACTTCTATGAACTGTCTATGAACTGTCATTGAAGGTAGTCTGGTCTTGGTTGGGCTTATATAAACTATTCCCATCTAGGGAGAGAGTTTCCTGATTTAGAGTGATTTCGGAAATATAAATTTACTAGAGTTAAGGGAAAATGAGACGACAATAAATAGCGATCGCATTTCCCCATCACAACAGTAACCTCTAGTAAGTAATCAGGGCTAGCTAATCAAGTTATGAAACGTTTTACAAAACTTAATACTTTAGGATCATACTTGAAGGGCGATTACTCTATAGCGTTTCTGATACCTGATCTATTTGAGAAATGCTATAAGCGGGTTTAGAGTCCAGTTTTGGGCGTTGCTGAATCTTCGAATGAATAGGAGTAGAGTGGGCATCCTGCCCGCCCGAAGATTGTAACGGGCAAGATGCCCGTTCCACGCCTGATGCCCATTCCACAAAAGTCTTGAAATCATTCCATTATTAAGCAACGCCCAGTTTTGCGTAAGTCCTGAAAATTTTGCCTACGTCTGCTGCTGTTGCAAATTGCCATGAACGGCTAGCCAAATGCAGGGTGGCTCAGCACTGGTATATTCAACTCGATGCTTTTGATGAGCTTTAATAAATAGATAATCCCCTGCTTTGAGCTTGACACTGGAACCGTCAAGGTAGGCAAGGGTTGCTTGCCCTTGTAAGAGGATTACCCATTCGTCTTGGTCTTGGTCATACCACTCTCCGGTTGGTGTAGTTTGTCCAGTGGAGATGATGCGCTCGATTAATACGCTCTGGCTAGATATCAACGGTTCAAACAGTTCTTCGGTAGGAAGTTCAGGAGGTAAGTTGAAAATGTTAGCTATCTCTTCAGTGTTCATACATCACCTTATGAATCAAGTTCGATGGAGACAACGACCTGTCCGTGATCAGATTGCCAAGTCTCAATTTTCTCTTCACTCAAAGTTTCGTCGATCAGATGATCATTGAAAAGGGAGACATACCCAACTCTGCCAATGCGTTTGGGATTTTGAACCACGAATTCCTGACTAACCAGGATGTGATCTAGGCTCTCGTGGTGGCCATTATGGATGTGGGTGTAGTAGAAGTCACCATAGTTTTGTCGAGCTTGAATGTCTTTGACGTAATACAACAACACATCCCAGATGATCTGCTTTTGCTGAAACCAGAGTTTTCTCAAAGGAGGCTCTCCAGAAACGATTTGAGAGGTTATAGCCAGACCACTATCATTGACATCACCCATAACTATTACCGGATGATCCCTGTGCTGAAGCTTATCCATCAAAATTACCCGCAAAGCTGTTGCTTCAGCTGCTCGGAGGATTAGAGATCTCGCTTGTCCTTTGGCTTGTTCAATTGGGTCGTTGCGGTCTACTCCATCTGGGATGATCGGACGCTTGGACTTGAGGTGAATTACAAAAACTGTACAATCAATCGTGTCACTCAGCTTGAGATGTGCTTCCAACACTGGTCGAGAAAAACGCTTGAGTGGGATGTCTGTTCCTTGGATATCCAGGCATGCCGTAGTGGGAAAATCTTTGATGACGTTGTATTCAAGCACTGGAAACCTGGAGGTCAGGGCAACAACTGGACTTTTACCCGTAGGGTTTGCGAACACAGTGGTGGCATTGTCATAAACTTGGCTCTGAGCCAGTGCTTGTTGGAGAGCTTCTTTATGAAATACCTCTTGAAAGCCAACAATGTCAGCTTTCATCTTCTTCAGTTGTTCAGCGATCCAGGTGGTCTTAAGAGCGTACTCTGTTTGGGTATATATCTTTTTTCTATAGTATAGGACATCTGGTAGCACTAAGTTGCATAGGTTAAAGGTTCCAACTTTGAAACGGTTTCGATTCATGATTCTTATTTGTGCTGAGAATTATTTCTCCAGCTTGGCATTTCCTCAACCTAAGCGTTCAGCTGTCAGCTATCAGCTAATAGGTCCGATGCGTCGAAGCCTGTGCCACACTGTCTTGATGCAAAGCGCGAGTGGGGGAAACCCCCAAGACCAGGCTGCACCTCAAGTAGCGTGCCCATAAGCTGATACGCGACACGCTGACGGCTGATAGCTGAATACTTACAAACGCTATAACCAACACTCCTCAAGGTGAGAGAATAAATTAACCCTCATCCTCCAAATCGATAATACTCCCAAATTCATGCCATCACGACCAACCAGAGTTGGCAGGTGACCCACTGGAGCCCAGATTACGGAAAATGTAAGGTCTTCATAATTTTTCCATCGTCTTCTGAGGTGCAATCCTTTGCGCTGTCGCCATCCCACACTATGACCAAATTGTTGATAAAGCTGAGTTTGATACGCTAATATGTTAGGGAAATAATTACTGCGGGAAATACTGTTTGGGTTGTAATAGGAACTCAAAACATACACGCTTCGGTTGAATTCTAGTTTATCAACGTTATTCTCGTCACTATCAAGTTTTCCCCCAAGCTTCTGCCAAATTTCTTTTTGCAAACTGAAGCCGAATTGCCCACTGCTATACTTTAGCCAAAGCTGCTCAATGGTGTGTAGATCGGTGCAGGGAAAATTCTTGATTGACTCAGGATCGAGATTGTTGTCTTCTTCTCGATCAACTGCTTTAACCATTAGAGCAAAGGTTTCCTGATCGGCTTCTTTCCATTTACCGGCTTTGAGTAAATCTCGCAAGTTAGAGTAGTCTATGCCTTGATCAGAAATGAGTTGGTCAGGTTGGTGTAGGTCAACAGTTATCCCCAACTCTTTGTGTTTTTTATTTAATGTATATTGAACAATTTCAGGAATCTTACCATACCGTTCATAGTTTTCCACAATTTTGCGATACTTGGCTTCGATTTTGCGATACTCACTATCGGGATCATCCTTGGGGTCTTTATTCATTAAAATAGTCAGTAAAATATCCAACCCTTTATTATCGAGAAACAGAGCTGGCTCGATCTGGGGCTTAATAGTCTGGACTTTTTCGGTGGCATAGTTATGTAATTCACGAACATAGATTAAGCCAGCCCCATCTCGGTCTGCTGCACCAGTTTCAATGCCTTCGACTAAGTACTGGGTGTAAAGGGAACAATGAGGTGCTTCCTGTTCAAAAGAGGTTTGTGTAGTTGTGGAGGAGGTGAGAACTGCTCGCCCTGGAGCACTGAGTTCTTCCTTGAGATTGACACTCACAGGTTCTGTCAGCGAACCATCAGCGGAAGCACTATAGTAATCACACTCAAGAATTACTATTTGTTGCTGAGCATCACTACGACTAAATTGCTGGTGTAAAAAAGAAGCGGGTAATGCAGTACCTTCAAGGTTATCTTTAGTCGTGATGCTAGTTGTTAAATACAGTTTACCATCCTGATTAATAATTCCTTGGCCAGAGAAAAAAACTAGGGCTAAGTCATTGACACCACATTGGTCAACTAGGTTCTGAATTGCCTCTTTTAGGTTGACCATATTGGGATTGAGCAGCAAGTCTACCCGATTAAAATCCCCTAGGGTTTTCTCTTGTAAAACTCGCTGCATTGCTTGCACATCATGGGAGGCAGCTTGATGGGTAGTTAAACCTTCTGCATACTGATCAACCGCGATCAGCAGTGCTACTTTCTTAGCCATTTACTTTTTCACTAATGCCATCTATTATCTTCTTATAGCATTTCTAAAATAGGTGAGGTACACAAGTTTTGGATTTTAGGGAATAGGGAATCGGGAATCGGGAATCGGGAATAGGAAAACGGGAATAGGTCAAAAATCCTGTGTACCTCATAAAGAGGAGAACTGCTATATAATAATTAAGGACTGATTATATTTTCAGATCGTTCCGACTCCCGACTCCCTCGGTGCGCTTACAGTCGTCGAATTAAATTCGCCACGGGTCGCACCGCTCCCGACTCCCTACTAGTCACGGGTCTTGGTTAACCATTAGAATCGATTTAATTTTTCGTTTGATTCGATTTCCGTTTTTGTCCACTCTCCCATAAATGGTTTTGCCGTTATAATAAAGAGCGGAGGAGCTTCCTCCATCTAGATTCATGGCTTTTTCCACCCCAGCAGTTTTCAGGAAGGTAGCTAGGGCCCTGAACGACATACCGGAATTTCTGGGAGCTTCTGGTTTTTGAGCGACCATGACTAACAAAATGCTGCCATCAGGAGTAATACCGACTGCACTTCTAGCATTGAGTCGGCTGCTCCCTAGGGCATCTCGTATGACTTTGCCATTTTCTACAGCTACAAAACCTTCGGTGACTGATGTAATTTGTGGAACCAGCAACGGACCACTGCCTAGGGCATCTAATAATTGACAACCGGGGGGGGTCGGTTCACTGTGTAGGGTAATATCATAGCGGACTGTTGACCCACAACGGTATCGCCGAAATTCTGATCGATTGAGAATTTTATCCATGTAGGGCTGTAAGTTGGGATTTTGGATTAGCCCCTGGTTGTCACGGGGATCTGCTACTAGTTGCCCTTGCTTGATTACGATTGAGGTGGTCTTCTGATTTTTTGGGTCAAAAAAACCGCCGTTGATGGCAGCTACAGCTTGGTGCTTTTGGGCTAAATCTTCTAAGGTGATTAACTGTTCCGATATGGCTGGAGTAACGGAAAATCCACTTTCAGCTGGAATTAATAAGGTATGAACCACACTAAAGTCTAGAGGATGGGATTGGTATTTGATCTGTTTCTGGGGTGGCGAAACATCTGAAGAGAGGGCATCGGGTGGCTGGTGATTCCGGATAGATAACCACCCAATGGCTAAACCAATGGCAATCAAGCTCAGCCCAAGGATTTTTCTCACGTTCTTTTAGAAGCAATAACTATAGCAAAGGGAACAGCGGATCTGGGAGTCGGGAATAGCGATGCAGAGGTGCGACTCCCTATTCCCTTCGCTAAATTACTCAACCAGATGTCACATCATAAAGCATAATCCGATGACCGTCGTAATCGCAGAATGCTTGCTCAGTGAAATTGAGGTTTGGTGGTCTAGTAAAGTAATTGGGCTCAATGGTTTCAAGGCCGAGTTCACGGATTTTCTCAATGGTTAGGGTCAGGTCTTTTACTCTGACCACCAGGGCTAAACGATAGGGAGTGGTAGGGGTGGGTAATTCAATTCCCTTGACTTCGGTCAGGGCTAGGGCTCTAGGTTCGTCTTCTGTACTGAGTGATGCAAATTTGAGCTGAGCACTTTTGGGAAACTGAAACACTTGGTAGAGGTAAGAGTCTGGGGATGCTTCAGCCAGATAGTCGAGCTTAAATCCTAGGATATCTTGGTAAATGGTGAATGCTCGTTCGAGATCAGCAACTACCAAGCAGGGGCGCTTGATGTGAAGCCGATCTAGATTAGGGGTATTGGGGTTGACTGAGGGCTGATTGGTTTCCATTCACCCACCTAAATTTCCCTTCGCTAATTATATAGCAAAGGGAATCGGGAATCGGGAATCGGGAATCGGGAATCGGGAATCGGGAGTAAGAAGTACGGAATATGGCATCAAAAATTATCACAATTTATTTAGGATTACGATAGCTGAAAGTTAGCTATTAAAAAAGTTTGCGATCGCATTCGCAAATCCCTCAAAGGAGCGGTAATTTTTAGATACAATAGAGACAGTTAACCCCAAGTTTTCAGTATTAGCAGCGGTATAGGGACCAAAGCAAGCAATGACACAATGGTTATAATCCTGGGGGGAGTTTACCATTGTCAAAAAAGCGGTCACTTCTGCGGTGCTACTAAAAGCAATAACATCTATCTTGCCTTGACGAATCAGATTCAATTCTACATCATAGATAGTTTTATCCAAAATTCGGGTTTGATAGGTCAATACTGGACTGACTTTTATGCCCAATTCCTGTAAACCGGAAATAAAATTGGGAATGACATTAGGTTCTGGTATCCCGACCACCTTTGGAATAGGAACTAATATAGTTTTCTGATCAATAGTTGGATAGTTAGACAATTCAGTAACCATTCCGGTTGGGCTAGCTTCAGCCGGAACTAAATCAGCTGTTACTCCAAAATCCGACAATCTTTCGGCATCTTTTCCAATGGCAGATAGTTGACAATTTTTCAGCACAGATTTAGAAATACCCAAGGATGCCATGCGGGCAAAAAAAGCGTCTATTCCGTTGCGACTAGTAAAGGCAATCCAATCAAATTTACTTATTTCCCTGAGAGCAGCATCTAATTCAGGATAATTTTCTAACAAACAGGTTTCAATGGTTGGCATCACTATGGGAAGTCCACCCTGGTTAATGATTTGTTGAGATAACCGAGACCCATAGGTTCTTGGTGCTGTTACAATGATTCTTTTGCCATAGAGAGGGAGTTGATTTGATGGAGATAGAGGATGCATCTTTTGATTATCAATCTATATCAAGACAGGGAACAGGGAACAGGGAACAGGGAATAGGTAACAGGGAATAGGAAAAAAAAACTGTGGACATTATAGTTATTAAAAACGCTTTAAATGCTGCTATAGAGTTAATAAATAAATACAAAAAAATAATTACAGTTTTTTTGATTACCAAAAATTCCTATATACTTAATTAAATCTTGCCTCTTGCCTTTCCCAAAGAGATTATGTTCACAAATCAAATGGAAATGCTATATAACCATCCTAGGGCGAAACTAGTCAAAACATTAATATAGCGTTTTTCATACTTATGAGGTACAGTCAATTTTGTTACCCCGTCTCCCGACTCCCGACTCCCTACTCCCGACTCCCTACTCCCGACTCCCTACTCCCGACTCCCTACTCCCTACTCCCTTTGTTATAGATGAACAAATTAGCACTTACCTTAAAAAATCCCTCTCTCACTGATATCAAGTGGATCCTAAGCCTTTTCCTGGCCGCCCTTTTCCTTTGGGGTATTTTTCTGGGAAATGTACCCCTACGGGACTGGGATGAAGGCACTAGAGCCCTGATCGCTAGAGAAATCTATCGCACGGGTAACTGGCTCCATCCTACTCTGTGGGGAGAACCTTATCTACTGAAACCCCCTTTGATGGATTGGCTGATTGCTTTAAGCTATAAAGTAGGGGGTGTCCAAGAATTCACTACTCGTTTGCCTGGTGCTTTTTTGTCAGCGTGTGGAGTACCACTGCTCTATTTAGTAGCACGAGAACTATTCCTTCAACGTCTCAGTGCCATATTTGCCGCTAGCGTCTACTTAACCCTGTTGCCAGTTGTGCGCCACGGACGTTTGGCAATGCTGGATGGCATGATCAATACTTGGTTTTTGCTGTTGCTATTTTGCTTACTTAAAGCTTGTCAGGCTCAGTCTTATTGGGCAATTGGGATCGGAGTTTGTTTAGGACTAATTACTTTCACAAAAGGTCTATTAGTTGTGCCTCTAGGGGCAATTGCTTTGGTCTTTATTCTGGCCAATAAAACCTTAGGGTTGTTGAAAAGTCGCTATTTTTGGTTGGGCATAGTCCTAGGTTACGCACCGGTTTTGGTTTGGTATATTGCCCAATGGCAGCATTATGGAGCAACCTTTTGGCATGTTCATTTTCTCTCTCAAGGATTTGCTCGCATCTCTGAAAAGGTGGAAGGGAATCAAGGATCAGCGTGGTATTATCTTTTGGAGTTAATTAAGTATACTTTCCCTTGGCTATTGTTTTGGCTAGGAGGATTCTATCTAGCTTGGCGAAAACCCCTCACGAGTTGGGGGAGTTTAATTTTAATTGGGACTATCGGCTATTTGACAATTATTTCTATGATGGCCACTAAGCTACCCTGGTATATTATGCCTGTGTATCCCTTTTTTGCTATAGCTGTTGCCGCTAAACTCACTGTATTTTGGCAACATTGGAGTCGTTATCCTAAGATTTTAACAATTATTTTAGGATTTATTGGAGTAGCTGCTTTAGGGGGATGTATTTATTTTATCTTGGCAGATCCCCAACCGGTTTTAATCCTTATGGGTATGGTGGTAAGCCTAACCATGACCCTAGCGGCTTGGACAATTAAACAGCATAACCGCAATTTTATCCCAATTTTATTGATAGGGATGTATATAACTTTGGTATTATTAATGAGTTCTCACTCTTGGCTCTGGGAGTTAAATGAAGCATTTCCAGTTAAGCCAGTGGCGGCTTTGATTCAGGAAAATACGGCTCCAGGGGATATTATCTATACGTCTTTTTCCTATCAGCGTCCTAGTTTAGATTTTTATAGCGATCGCAAAGTGATTCCCCAAGATGAAAATACTTTAAAAGATTTGTGCTCAACTCAATCTTACCTGCTCTTGGACAATTCGACCTTAGCGGCTTTGCAATTACCTAACCAAGTCTCTTTAGGCACTGCTGAAGGGTTTACGTTAGCGAGAGGGTTGGGAGTAGGGAGTGGGGAGTAGGAAATCGGGAGGTAAGCTTTCAGCTATCAGCTATCAGCTTTCAGCTATCAGCATTCAGCTTTCAGCTATCAGCATTCAGCTTTCAGCTTTCAGCTATCAGCATTCAGCTATCAGCCATTGGCCGTAGGCCAGGCGTTGCTGAATCTTCTTTTGAATAGGAGTAGAGTGGGCATCCTGCCCGCCCGAAAATATATTGAAACTGGCAAGATGCCAGTTCCACCAAGATGCCCATTCCACAAAAGTCTTGAAATCATTCCATTATTAAGCAACGCCGTAGGGCAAGCTACACCGAACAGCTTTTGAATAAAATAAGCTGACCGCTGACCGCTGACCGCTGACCGCTGACGGCTGATAGCTAAATGCTTAAGTACTCCAGAGTAGAAAATAGCCCTGGCCAATCAATTACTGATGGTCTCGCTCCCCTATTTATCAGCTCAAAAACTTTTCCAACTGTAACAGAGTTAGCAATGGATTCTACACAAGCTGATGCCACATCAATCCGGCTAGTTTGACCTGATAAAGTATCCCCGGTACCTAAGACTAACCCTAATTTTCCTGCTGTTGTCGCTTTCAACAGAGTGTTTAAATCATAGGAGGTAAACGGACCGTCGATCAATCGTCCTGGGCGAATAATAGTATAAGGTAATCCTGAATTAATGATAATTTCTTCAGCTTTTTGTTTGGCATCGAGTACACCAAAGGAATTAAGAATACTATAGGGTGGTTTATCTTTCCGTAGCACACCACAAGAGGATACAAAGACAAACCGCTTGAGGTCTTTAGGAGCTGCTGCTACCAGGTTGGTGACTCCTATAACATCAACTTGCTCAGGACTATTTTTGGCTTTAGTACGAGCGTAGGTGGGGTTGAGATAGATCTTGAGCCACTCGATCACACTTGGGAATCCTTTCGCCTGATCCATTGTGTCGAAATCCCACTTTTTAGAAGGGAAAGCAGTAGTTCCAGTACAACAGATGATATGAGTGACATTTTGGATGGCAGGGGGGAGGCTAGGGCGTGTTTTCAAACTCGGAGATCCCCCTAAATCCCCCTTAAAAAAGGGGGACTTTGAGAATGGCTCCCCCCTTCCGCGCGGGGGGTTGGGGGGGATCTAAATCTTGCGGAAAACTTTGAAAACACGGCCTAGAGGGATAGCGGATATCACCAACTATAATCTCTACTCGGTTATCAAACATTTCCTGAGCTTTTTCAGCACTGCGAGTCAGAACACTAACCTGAAAACCTTTCTCTAGTAGCTTGGCCACCGTTAGCTGTCCAACCCCACCTGTAGCACCCGCCACCAGTACTTTCTCTGTTGAAGTCATCACCCCTGCTCCTCAAGTTTTGGTCTTAACTGGAATTGGAAATAAGTATATAGTAGTCGGGAGTCGGGAATCGGGAATCGGGAATCGGGAGTCGGGAAGTGTGGGAAGCCATGGCCAATAGGCCACGCTACGCGATCGCATTCAACAATCTCACTAATCCCAGGATTATTCTTGCTAATTGAAATTGTCAGCTATCAGCTGATAGCTGATAGCTGTTCGCTGAATCCTTACTTTGATTCCTAGGATTTTACAGAATCCAAAATGTAATTAGTCGCCAATAACCGTAAAAGTAAAGGCACTATCGGCAGGACGATCTGGAGAAGAAGTTTGTACGACCAAATAATCGGGTCCGACTTCAACAATTGCAGCAGACATATTGAAAGTCTTCCACGGCGAACCATATATAGAAACAGTAGGTGCTGGCAGACTTTGAAATCCTTCTTGAAACTGTATAAGATAAATACCTCCGTCGAGTTCCCGGCTTTTGAAACCCTCACCATACCATACTTGACCATCTGAATTAACAGCCCCATAAAGCTCACGAGCTTGAGCTACAGCAGGGTTAGCAACGAAAACAGACAAGCACAAAGCAACTAAAAGAAAGAAGGAAGCAACTTTCTTCCCGATAGACTGAAAATTCACCATCATATCTCCATTTGATGATCATTGTTAACCTAAAACTTTTGTTGTCTCAGGTTGCGATAACAACCTACCACGAACAGAGCAGACATTCCCCAAAGCCTTAACATTTTCTCAATATTTTTTTAAAATTAATCTAGGATAGTAAACCAATATCTCTTACTTTGTCAAGCAAAGAAGGGAAGTGTGGGAATATCAAGAATCTCACCAATCCCAGCATTATAGTGCTACGCGCAAGTCAGAAGTCAGGGGAGCATCCCATTTTGGAAACAATATTACCCAAAGCAACGATATTTCAAGGGTTTCAGCCCCCTAAAAAGAGCTAACGTGCCAAATTGGGATGCTCCCGAAGTCAGAAGTCAGAAGTCAGAAGTCAGCTATGACTAAGTTTCGGAATTTATGAATTTCAAACACCTTAATGCGTAGTGCTATATTCTTACTAATTGAAATCAAGCATTTCTTTTAAGCTAATAACCTTGGCCTTTCGGCCACGCTACGCGAACAAGCTTGGCCTTTGGCCACGCTACGCGAACAACCTGCTAACCTTATAACCTTTAACCTTTAACCTCCTAACCTTCAACCTCCTAACCTTCAACCTCCTAACCTTCACCCTTCAACCTTCAACAAAATAACCTTCAACCTTCAACCTTCAACCTTCAACCTTCAACCTCCTAACCCCAAAAAAATAGCCGCAGAAATACTATCCACGGCTAGAAAATTCACCTTGTCTTGATGCAGTCGCTCATGGGGGAAACCCCCAAGACCGCGCTGCATCGCTATGTCATTCAATTTTTTCACCTATCCAGACCTGAGCCTATCTGATTAGACCCGATGGATTAGCCGGGGGGAAAACCCCCCAGGAATTTAACGTTTTAGGGGATAATCAAGTACTTGACGGTAATTGTGATGAACTCTCCCGGAATGCCCGTTGGCTGAAGAGGAGTCCAGTCGGAAATTTCCGTGTAACGAAGTACATACAGGGTATGCATCGTATTAAGTATGGCCTTGCGGGACCCCTTTAAAATATGCTGAACAGGGATTTTTTTTGGGGAAGACTCGTCAGGATTATTATCTGAGTTAGGCGGTAATTTTGAAGGCATAAGGTGAACCTTTTGCTTTTTATTTACAGTTATAATCGTAATGATTATAACTGTTTTTGTCAAGGGTTTTGGAAAATTATTTTTTTGTTGAGGGAACAGGGAACAGTGAACAGGGAACAGGGGAAAAATACTATATACATCATTAGGCTATCAACGGCTATAAATAGATTTTTTTAAATAAATTTGATTATTTTTTTTGGTTGTGTTAAATTTAAAGTAGTTTAAATTATCGATTAACAAATCCTATAGAATAGCGTTTCCATATAGTAATGAACTAAACAGGATTTTTCCCCGATTCCCGATTCCCGATTCCCGACTCCCGATTCCCTGTTCCCTGTTCCCGATTCCCGATTCCCTGTTCCCTTGCTATCTATGATTAACTCTGACTCCTTAAAAGCTATTGAAAACGCTAGACTAAATGACAACATTGGTAAGCCCCTTTATGACTCCTATTGTTTCTCCCAGATTCCCCAGATGATCTATCATCTGCTCACGGGTCAAGGAAACATGGGATTACCTAGGAGTGTATTAGGAGAATTACCGGAACGCTATGATAAGGTTATTCTGATTTTTGTTGATGCTTTCGGGTGGCGCTTTTTTCAGGACTATGTTGAACAATCGGAATTTTTGAAGCGGTTTGTAGTGGAAGGTGTCGCTTCTAAATTGACTACCCAGTTTCCTTCTACAACTGCTGCTCATGTGACTACTATTCACTCAGGGCTTCCGGTTGGTGAGAGTGGTGTCTTCCATTGGTTTTACTATGAGCCGCTGTTGGATGATATTATTGCTCCGTTGATGTTTTCGTTTGCGGGTGATAAGCAACGGGGAACCTTGCAAACAACTGGCATTTCTGAGCAAAGCCTTTTCCCTACCCAAACTCTCTATCAAAAATTGCAACAGTATGGTGTTAAATCTTATTGTTTTCAACACTACAATTATGCTTACTCTCCCTTTTCACGAGTGGTGTGTGATGGGGCAAGTATTGTTCCCTACAAAACCATTCCTGAAGCATTAGTTAACCTGACTGAAGCTGCGATCGCTGAATCCGATAAGAGCTACTTTTTCCTGTATTTGGATACTGTTGATGGCATCGCTCATAAATACGGTCCTGGCTCCCTGCAGTTCCAGGCTGAAGTTAGCACACTTTTGCTAACTATGGAGCGACTTTTATATCAGCAGGTAGCTGGTAAGCTGAAGAATACATTATTACTAATTACGGCTGATCATGGACAAATAGAGATTTCACCAGAGACTACTATTTATTTGAATCAGCTTAATCCTTCCATTGAGCAGTTTATTAAACGGAATGCCCAAGGTAAACTGTTGGTGCCAGCAGGATCATGTCGGGATATGGTGTTGTATATTCAGGAAGACCATTTGGATAAAGTCTATGATTTGCTGACGGAGCAGTTGGCAGATCGAGCAACAGTGTATCGCACTACAACATTACTTGAGCAAGGCTATTTCGGTACAGGTGAAATATCGCCACTATTGCTGAATCGGTTAGGCAATTTAGTGATTTTACCGAATAAGTATGAAACGGTTTGGTGGTATGAAGAAGACCGGTTTGAACAACACAAGTTGGGCGGTCATGGGGGATTGTCAAGGGAAGAGATGGAAACGATTTTGTTGGCTATTGATTGCTAAAAGTTGGTTGTTCGCGTAGCGTGGCCGAAAGGCCAAGGTTGAAGAGGGTTGAAGGTTGAAGGTTGAAGGGTTAAGAGGGTTGAAGGGTTAAGAGGGTTGAAGGGTTAAGAGGGTTGAAGGTTGTTAGGAGATGGGGAGAGCTTGTAGGGTGGGCAAAAACCGTTGGCTTCAAATGAGTATTAATGATTAGATTACTTTGCCCACCCTACTTTAATTGGTATTTTTTGTTCACTACTTCTAAAGTTGAAGCTTGTAGGGTGGGCAAAAACCGTTTGCTTCACATCAGTATTAATGATTAGATTACTTTGCCCACCCTACTTTAATTGGGATTTTTTTTATGATAGCTGATAGCTAATAGCTGATATAGCACTACGCATTCAAATTAGGACATTGTCTTGATGCAGTCGCTCCTAAACTCTGAAACTTAGTCATAGCTTACTTCTGACTTCTAACTTCTGACTTCTGACTTGCGCGTAGCGCTATAACTGAACCACTACTCCCTAGGGTCTACTCCTTACGGCCTATTTCCTAAGAGCTATAGCATTTTTAATACTTATGAGTTATGCAAGAGTTTTTTCCTAATTGCTCCAAATAGATAAAAAAAGATCTAAACTACAAAAGAATCATCTGTGCTATTGAGTTGTCAAATTATAGATGACTACTTCTGAGCTAGAAACTGCCCTTAATTGCTATCAAGAAGCACTCTCTAACCTAAAAGAGTCTCAATCTCCTCAAGTAAAGGAAGTGCTAGAGATTTTCAATGCCAGGGATGCTGTGCAGGCTGCTTGGAGTCAGTGTAATCACGTATCTACAACGGATCAACAGCAACTGGTTGAGTTGGACGCTCTGCTGAAGAGCAAAGCAGAGCAGATTACCAAAGTCATCGACTTAGCTGAATACCGAAACAGTTTTCAGCCTCCCGCCGCTGCGTGGTGGTGGCGATTGGAAACAGAAGCACCACCTCATCCCTGGGACCGCTGGGATTGGTTGTGGAAAGGGCTGACGGTGGGCAGTTGGACGGTGAATCTGAGTTTGTTGGTGGATATTGTGCCCCGATTTCTGAGTGCTGGCACCGGAGTTGCGGGAGTGGCAGTGGTGGCGTTTCCGAGTATCTTAACCCTATTGCAAGCCAGAAGCGAACTGACCCAGGCCGGAAAACAAGGGTTTGAAAAATTACTGAACAGGCTGCGTATTCCCAAGCATTACCATGAAGAAGCCAAATTCGCTTCCACATTGTTGCTGTGTGCGGTTCTAGCCCTATTATTCTCTAACAAGCCAGCTTTTTCCGATTGGTACAATCGCCAGGGAGTCAAGAAATATAATCAGGGGCAATTGGCTGGTGCTGAAGCCGATTATCTTCAGGCTTTGGCTCTCGATCCAGATAATGTCAACGCTCACTATAATCTAGGGTCCCTCTACGAAGACCTGCAACAGTTCGATAAAGCCAAGAGTCAATATCAATTTGCTGTTAAGGGGAATTTGATTAAGGCCGAGAACAATTTGGCTCGCTTGTGGATATTGGAGAATAAACCAGAATTGGCTACACCTCTGCTGTGGAAAAGTTTACAGGAGACGGAAAATCAGCCCTTGAGGATCAGATACAACTTGATGAAAAATTTCGGTTGGGCATTGTTGCAACAGCAGCAACTAGACCAAGCAGAGTCCATTCTAACTGGAGCGATCGCTTTAGCCACTACACCAGAGGGATTGGAACAAATCACAACTCGCGGCTCAGCCCACTGTTTGTTGGCTCAGGTCTATGAACAGCAAACGCGCAATAGCGAAGCCCTTGAACAATGGCAAACGTGTTCTGAGCTAGGTTCAATTGTTAATCCTGATCAACCGAAATGGTTAGTTTTAGCTTACAAAGCGTTAAAGAAGGCAGGTAAACTCTAATGCAATGGAAAAAATGGAAACTCTTGATTGGCTTGCTCCTGGGGCTGAGCTTGGTAGTGAGCTTAGCTAGACCAGCTCGTCCGATCGGAAATGGTTTAAATCTAGTTGTGGCCCTTCGTCCTCAAGGTCAGGTGAAAATAAAGCGTTCCACTTGGCAGGATTATCAGCCAGCCTTTATTGGTGCGCCATTGGCAGCTAAGGATCACCTCTTACTGGCCAGCAATACCTTTGCTAAAGTCCTGTGCCAGAACTTAATGCCGTGGGAACCCGAGGGTGGCAGAGACTATATCGTTTCTGAAGGCTGTCCTCCTACCTCAAAACCAAAGCTATCTCAATCCGACCAGGATACAGTGATTGAAAGAGCAGCCAATAATCCAGAGATTCCTTATATTCTTAGACCTCGGGATAGTTCTGTGCTTAATCAGCAACCGCTCTTGGGCTGGCATCAGGTTGAGGGCGCGAGCACTTACCAAGTGACAGTGATAGGTCCAGGGGTGAAGTGGACTCAGGAAACCAGTGCAACGGAGATAGTTTACTCAGGCAAGCAGTCCCTACAACCAGGTGCTCGTTATTGGCTGATTGTCAAGACTGACCAAGGCAAAAGTTCTAAAGATGAAGGGAGTTTCGGGTTTAGCATCCTCGGTCAGGAAAAAGCCCAGGAGGTAAGGGCAGCAGCAGAGCAAATTAAGCAAAAGCAGTTGAGTAAGCCAGCAGAAGCACTAGCCTTGGCTCATTTGTACCGCAGCAATGACTTAAACGCTGAAGCCATTAACCTGCTGGAAACAGCTTTAGCTGATGGACTTGAGTCGATCCGGGTTTATCAACTTCTGGGGGACATTTACCAACAGGTGGGATTAAATCGCCTAGCTAGGGAGCGTTACCGGCAAGCCCTAGAACTGGCCAAGGCAGCGGGAGATTTAGATACTCAAGCTCAAGTGCTTGGGGGACTGGCAGTTACCAGTGGGATTATCGGCCAGAAGAATGAAGCGATCGCGTGGCTAGAGCAAGGGAAAGAGGTTTATCAAACCTTGGGAGATCAGGTCAGGGCAGGTCAATTGGAACAACAAATGGTTAAGATTTTAGGGAGCTAATCGTTCATGAAGCCAAAAATCCTAATCAACCCAGGGCTGATGGCGGCTACCATAGTCGGTGTGATCGGGATCAGAGCAGTTCCCCTGCCACCATGGGGACAGATGAGTATAGCCCAAGCCCAAGAAAGCTCACCATCAACTGAGCTAACCGAATCTGTAATTAAAAGAAAACTAGCAGAAGCATTTCGACTTACTCAGCAAGTGTTGGAACTTGGACAACAACGAAAGTACTCAGAAGCTATCCCCCTAGCAGAAAGAGCATTAGGGATTTGGCAACAAGTCCTAGGAGAGGAACACCCTCTGGTGGCCAGCAGCCTCAACTACCTGGCAGCACTGTACTATAGCCAGGGCAGGTACCAAGAAGCCGAACCCCTCTACCAGCAAGCCTTAGACCTTAGAAAACGCTTGCTAGGAGAGGAACACCCCGATGTGGCCACCAGCCTCAACCACCTGGCAGGACTGTACTCTAGCCAAGGTAGGTACCAAGAGGCCGAACCCCTCTACCAGCAAGCCTTAGACCTTAGGAAACGGGTGCTAGGAGAGGAAAACTCTGATGTGGCCACCAGCCTCAACAACCTGGCGGGACTGTACTCAAGCCAGGGCAGGTACCAAGAGGCCGAACCCCTCTACCAGCAAGCCTTAGACCTTAGGAAACAGGTGCTAGGAGAGCAACACCCCGATGTGGCCACCAGCCTCAACAACCTGGCAGGACTGTACGACAGCCAGGGCAGGTACCAAGAGGCCGAACCCCTCTTACAGCAAGCCTTAGACCTTAGGAAACGCTTGCTAGGAGAGGAACACCCTGATGTGGCAGTCAGCCTCAACAACCTGGGGTTACTGTACTCAAGCCAGGGCAGGTACCAAGAGGCCGAACCCTTCTACCAGCAAGCCTTAGAGCTTTTCAAACGCTTGCTAAGAGAGCAACACCCCGATGTCGCCACCAGCCTCAACAACCTGGCGCTACTGTATTACACCCAAGGTAAGATCACCCCTGCCCTTGAGCTGTTCGAGCAAGGATTGGAGGTAGAAGAACAGAACCTCCACTCTAATTTAGTAGCTGGTTCTGAGTCTCAAAAGCGAAAGTACCTCGATACTATCTCTGGTAGGACATACGCAGTCATTTCTCTGCACCTCAACGCAGCTCCCAACAATCCCAGAGCAGCACGTCTGGCCTTGACTACTGTCCTGCGGCGAAAAGGTCGCGTTCTTGATTTCATCACCAATAGCCAGCAAATCCTGCGTCAACAGTTAGACCCTAAAAGCCAGAGGTTACTGGATGACCTCAACGCTACCCGCACTCAACTAGCAAACTTGTTCTACAGCCAAAGCTTAGACCCTAAAAGCCCAAGGTTACTGGAAGACCTCAATTCTAACCCCACTCAACAAGCCAATCTGACCTACAACCGACCCCCAAATCTACCTCTTAAATACTATCAAGAGAGGGTCAAGTCTCTCTCTGAACAAGCCCACCAATTAGAGGATCAAATTAGCCGTCGCAGCCCTAACTTTCGCACAGCTAACCAACCTGTGACTATCGAAGCCATTCAAAAGCTGATTCCAGCTAATACGGCCTTAGTGGAATTGGTCAAGTATCGACCTTATAATCCTAAAGCGAAACAAGATAAACCTTTTGGTCCCCCTCGCTACGCCGCCTACGTGCTTCATGGCCAAGGAGACCCCCAAGGCATTGACTTAGGGGAAGTTGAGTTGATTGAATCAGACCTGGAGCTGTTCCGCCTCTCTCTTCAAGACAAAGGCACACGCACAGCTCAGTTGAAACAAGCCGCACGGCAAGTGGATCAGAGGTTGATGGAGCCTGTGCGCAAACTGTTAGGGTCTACTCGACATATCTTACTTTCCCCAGAAGGAGAGCTCAACTTGATTCCCTTTGAAGCCCTGGTTGATCAGCAGCAGCGGTATCTGGTGGAAAACTATCGCTTTAGTTACCTTACCTCTGGCAGGGATTTACTGAGATTATCCGAGAAATCTGCCAGTCAAACTGCTCCGGTGTTGTTGGGCAATCCTGACTTTGACCGTTCTGCTGGTGAATTAATTGCTAATCACGATCATGGCAATCTCCCTAGTGCCCACCTTACCCGTTCCATTGACCTCTCAAAGCTGGACTTTTCACCATTACCAGGCACTGCCGATGAAGTAAAAGAAATCGCTGACATGCTGGGAGTAGACCCTCTACTGGGGGCTAAGGCCACTGAGTCAGCAGTCAAACAAATCAATAGTCCCAGGATACTGCATATTGCTACCCACGGTTTCTTTGAGAGCGCTCCCAATCAAGAACTGCCCACCCTCTATGACAATCCCATGCTGTTGTCTGGACTAGTGCTAGCAGGGTTTAAGCAGAAGCGAACTGGTGCAGAGAATGGGGTACTCACTGCCTTGGAAGCGGTAGGACTGAAGTTGTCTGGCACGGAGTTGGTGGTGTTATCCGCTTGCGATACCGGTTCCGGACGGATTAGTTCAGGAGAGGGCATCTATGGCTTGCGTCGGGCTTTTGTGATTGCCGGTTCACAAACTCAGCTGATCAGTTTACGCAAGGTAGAGGATAAAGCCACCAAAGAGCTGATGCTGGCTTACTATCAGCGCTTGCTAGACCATAACATGGGGCGCACCGAGGCTCTGCGGCAGACCCAACTGGACATGTTGAAAGATGAGACGTATCAGCATCCTTATTATTGGGCGAGTTTTATTGTTTCGGGGAATTGGAGACCGATGAAGAATTGAGAATGAAGAATTTAGAATTTAGAATTTAGAATTTAGAATTTAGAATTTAGAATTTAGAATGGAGAATGAAGAATTAAGAATTTAGAATGAAGAATTAAGAATTAAGAGGATATCTGAAAAGTTTTTTTATACTGAATTTTGCCCCCCTAGGGCGTGTTTTCAAAGTTTTCCGCAAGATTATGATCCCCCCCAGCCCCCCAAGCGAGGGATTGCTCGCTTGGGGGGAGCCATACTCAAAGTCCCCCTTTTTTAAGGGGGACCAACGGGGGATCTCCGAGGCAAGAAAACACGCCCTAGCCCCCCAAGCGAGGGATTGCTCGCTTGGGGGGAACAAGAATCAATTTGCTGCTAAAAGTCCCCCGAGCGAGGGATTGCTCGCTCGGGGGATTTAGGGGGCTTAGATGTAGCAAATGAGACTTCTCAGACAACCTCTAAGAATTTAGGTTGTAGGGTGGGCAAAAAACCTTGGTTTAGAATGAGTATTAATGATTATAGCGTTAATTGCATGTATGAGGTACAATAATTAACCTCAAAGTCCCCCTTTTTAAGGGGGATTTAGGGGGATCCATTTGTACCTCATGAGTCCTATAAACGCTATAGATTAGTTTGCCCACCCTACTTTAATTAGGATTTTTTTCACTCCCGACTCCCGATTCCCGATTCCCGACTCCCGACTCCCGACTCCCGACTCCCTTTTTAACATGGAGAATACACAAGACTATCTACAAACCACTCCAATCATCGATTGGCAACATCCTAGCGTTCTGGAACTGGCGAAGACAATAGCCCTAGAGCATCAAACATCGAATGCGATCGCAAAAGCCTGTTTTGAGTGGGTTCGCGATCAAATTTGTCATAGCGTTGACTATAAAATGAACCCTGTCACCTGTCGTGCCTCGGATGTACTTAAGCATAAAACCGGTTATTGTTATGCAAAAAGCCATTTGCTAGCTGCTCTATTACGAGCCAATGGAATTCCAGCAGGCTTTTGTTATCAACGCTTAAGTATTAATGACGATGGTGAGCCTTACAGTTTGCATGGTCTCAATGCTGTTTACTTAGCTGAATTCGGTTGGTATCGAATTGATCCCAGAGGAAACCGTGAGGGAATTAATGCTCAATTTAATCCCCCAAAGGAGCAATTAGCCTTCAGCATTCGATTTCCCGCAGAAGCTGACTTTCCTAACATTTTTTCTGAACCACTTCCTATAGTTATCGAAGCATTACAGGCTTGTAATACTTGGGATGAAATGCTTGGTAGTTTGCCAGATGTTTTGTTGGAGGAATGGTAATAATGAAGAATGAAGAATTTAGAATTTAGAATGAAGAATGAAGAATGAAGAATGAAGAATGAAGAATGAAGAATGAAGAATTTAGAATGAAGAATTTAGAATGAAGAATGAAGAATGAAGAATGAAGAATTTAGTGCGTACCCGTAACGCACCACTAGGTTGAAAGCCCCTAACAGGTGGTAAGCACTATAAGTGTTGCAAGGGTGGGTAGAGGAGAAAAATAAGCGATCGCATACTTTGTAATTTTGCGATCGCTACTGTTCAACAAAACAACAAATTTGTCTACTATTTTAGCAATCGGAAAGCCTAAGCTATCAGCTTATGCGCTACGCGCACGCTACTTGAGGTGCTTTCAGCTATCAACTAATGGGCTATGGGCAAGCTACACCGAACAGCTTTTGAATAAAATAAGCTGACCGCTGACTACTGACCGCTGACCGCTGACCGCTGACTGCTGACTGCTTACATGACCTTTTCCATCCTAAACCGTTCAAACCCTACCCCCCTAAGCAATACAGTCTCCGGTTCAATGATAGTAAATCCCTGTTTGATAAAGAAATACTTAGAAATTATGCTAGCTTCAGTATAGAGACAACTAACCCCTTGCTTTAACGCTTCATCTTCTAATTGTTGGTAAATGGCTGTAGCATATCCCTGTCGAGAGTAGTCTTTTGCTGTAAACAGTAAATCAATGTGATTAGCGGGATTTAATTGACCAAAAGCCGCCACCTTATTGCCATCAACTGCAACAAGTGTTATTCCCATACTCAGCCGTTTCGTAAACTGGTCGATATCCTTAGGATAGGATGACCAAATCTCTATTTGTTTACGATCATAAGCCTGTGATGCTATCTCCATGATAGCATTTTTGTAGACATCAATCACAGCTTTGGCATCTGATACTTGGTAGTTACGAATTAACATCTGTCTCAGAGATTACTCTGCCTCTTGCCTCTTGCCTTAGTGGTGCGTTACGGTGCGGACTATCTCAACGCTGGCTACAAGGTTCAAGATGAGGGCAAGTCCGCCCCTAACGCACCCTACTGGACTTGCCTCTTGCCTCTTGCCTCTTGCCTACTCCCTACTCCCGATTCCCTTTCAATTCATCTTATAGCGAGCAGTCCACAGTATTTTCCTGAAAAATGGAATATCTTTGAAAACTCTCAGCAAACCAAGTTTCTTTTCTGGTTCATCAAGATAAAACCAATCATCAAGGAATTCAAGCCCTGGATTCCAAGCCTCCAAGTCTTTACTGTCTTTAATACCAAACTTGAAAGTGGCATCTTTTCCCAAATGCAAATCCTGTTGTAATTTTCTGTTGATGATTGCTCGCAGGGGCGGCTTTAACCAAGCAGCCTTGACAAATTCAGCAATAAGTTCACAGCCTGGAAAAGTTGATTGCAGTTTCAATACTAATGATTTTACTTCCTCTTCTTGAAGGTACATAAACACGCCTTCTGCCATAAATAAAACTGAATCAGCCTTCAACTCTCTGATTAGTTCCATCCATTCATAATTAAATACCGAAGACGGAATAAAGCGATAGCGGTCAGTTTCTGGCAACAGTTTCCGTTTAACTGCTATCACCTCTGGGAAATCAAGGTCATAGAATATCACCTTACCGTTATCGATCCGGTGGAAACGAGTATCCAATCCACAACCAATATTAACAACAATTCTGTTCTTGATGCAGTCGCTCATGGGGGAAACCCCCAAGACCGCGCTGCATCGCTTATGCGATCGCTCCAGGAAATTTCTGGTATAATCATCATAGCGTTTGGCGCGCATAGCAATATGAACCACCAATTTTTTTTCTACCTTGCCCTTAGCTAAGCTATGATAAAGCTTGTTATCTGATTGGGATAATTCAGGAGTTAATTTGTCAGTAATTTCAACAGCTAATGGATCATATAAAATTGGGTCTTTTGACTGGCTTTCTAGGGCATGGCAATATAAAGTCAGTAGGGATGTAGCTGCTACATCACCGATTTGAGTGTTGAGTAATTTCGGAATTTCCATATCAGCTATCAGCTATCAGCTATCAGCTATCAGTTATCAGTTATCAGTTATCAGCTATCAGCTATCAGCCATAAGCTATAGCGTTTATTGCATTTATGAGGTACGCTTTTGAGCCTCAAAGTCCCCCTTTATAAGGGGGATTTAGGGGGATCCCTTTGTACCTGATGGGAGAGAGAATTGCTATATCAGCCAAAGGCCAACGACTGACCGCTGACACCTGTTCCCATAGCGCATATGCTTACAAAAAACTTGTATAGCACTACGCATTCAGATTAAGACATTTGTAAACTCCGAAACTTAGTCATAGCTTACTTCTGACTTCTGACTTCTGACTTGCGGACTTGCGCGTAGGGCTATACTATCATGTCGGAATAATTACCCTTCATAAAAATCTCCCCATCTCCCCATCTCCCTATCTCCCCAGCCTAATTATAGGTATTCCACCAGACTTGATATAAGCTATTTTGAAGGCGTTTATAGCAATCTACTATGGCAACCATTAACGATAACTACCTCAAACTCAAAGCTGGCTACCTATTTCCCGAAATTGCGCGACGGGTCAATACTTTCGCAGAGGCCAATCCTGATGCTAAGCTAATCAAGCTGGGGATTGGTGATGTTACCGAACCACTACCAGCAGCCTGCCGCACCGCTATAATCAAAGCTGTTGAAGAAATGGGCGATCGCGCCACCTTCAAAGGTTATGGTCCCGAGCAAGGCTACCCTTGGTTAAGGGAAAAAATTGCTACCCACGATTTTCAAAGCCGGGGGTGTGAGATTGAGGCTGGGGAAATTTTCATCTCCGATGGCTCCAAGTGCGACACCGGTAACATTCTCGACATCTTTGGGAAAGATAACAAGATTGCCGTTACTGACCCAGTTTATCCTGTATATGTAGACACCAACGTCATGGCTGGTCATACGGGGGATGCTGATGATAGCGGTAAATATGAGGGTTTGGTTTATCTACCGATTACCGCCGAGAACAACTTCACCGCAGAGATTCCCTCCGAGAAGGTTGATTTAATTTACCTATGCTTCCCCAATAACCCTACCGGAGCAACCGCTAGCAAAGACTACCTCAAAACTTGGGTAGACTATGCCAAAGCAAATGGTTCGGTCATTTTCTTTGATGCAGCCTACGAAGCCTTTATTACTAATCCAGACCTACCCCACTCCATCTACGAGATTGAGGGAGCAAGGGATTGTGCCATTGAATTCCGCTCTTTTTCCAAGAATGCGGGCTTTACCGGCACCCGCTGTGCATTAACAGTAGTACCCAAGACCCTAACAGCCAAAGCATCCGATGGTTCAGATGTGGAACTGTGGCCACTTTGGAACCGCCGCCATTGTACTAAGTTTAATGGGGTTTCCTATATTGTACAACGAGGCGCTGAAGCCGTTTATTCTGAAGAAGGCCAAGGGCAAGTTAAAGCACTAGTTAACTTCTATCTGGAAAATGCCAAAATTATTTGCGACCAACTAACAGCTGCTGGATTAACAGTATATGGTGGTGTAAATGCCCCTTACGTTTGGGTCAAAACACCTAATGGTCTATCCAGTTGGGACTTCTTTGATAAATTACTCAACACAGCCAATGTAGTCGGAACCCCTGGTTCTGGATTTGGTGCTGCCGGGGAAGGTTATTTCCGCATTTCCGCATTTAATAGTCGGGAAAATGTAGACGAAGCGATGCAGCGGATTACCGATAAATTCAAAGTGTAGTTTTAGGGTAAAGGTAAGCATTCAGCTATCAGCTATCAGCTTTCAGCTATCAGGTTTCAGCTATCAGCTATCAGCTATCAGCTATCAGCTATCAGCTATCAGCTATCAGCTATCAGCTATCAGCTATCAGCTATCAGCTATCAGCTATCAGCTATCAGCTATCAGCTATCAGCTATCAGCTATCAGCTATCAGCTATCAGCTATCAGCTATCAGCGATTAGCGCACGCGACTTGAGGTGCTTTTGAATAAAATAAGCTGACCGCTGTTCGCGTAGCGTGGCCTTTGGCCAAGGCTGAAGGCTGACCGCTGACCGCTGACCGCTAACCGCTGAATGCTTAAAAATAAGGATAGAAATTATGTCAATTAAAGTCTACGGTATCCCCAACTGCGGCACTTGCAAAAAAGCATTTAAATGGCTGGAAGATAACAGTGTTGACTATGATTTTATCAACACAAAAGAGCATCCACCAACTGCTGATATGATTAGCAGCTGGGTAGAAGCCTTGGGCTCTAAACCCATGCGTAATACGTCTGGGAAATCCTACCGTGAAATAGGTGAAGAAAAAAAGACTTGGACCGAAGAGCAGTGGGTTGAAGCCTTTGCCAAAGATGCGATGCTGCTGAAACGACCCCTGTTTGTGAAGGATGGCACAGCGGTGTTGGTAGGGTTTAGGGCAAATGAAGAAACGATACGAGAAAAATTGGTAATATAGTATTTTTGTCGTAATTATCAATAGAATAAACCAAACTATCGAGCCCAAGGATGAGTAAAGAAACAGATATAGTTGTAATTGGCAGTGGGATTGGTGGTTTATGCTGCGCCTCTCTTCTAGCTCGCTACGGTTTTAACGTCACAGTCTGCGAGAGCCACTCAATCCCTGGTGGTGCTGCTCACGCTTTTGAGCGCAATGGATTCAAGTTTGACTCCGGTCCGTCTCTTTACTCAGGTTTGTCTTATAGCCCTTCTTCTAATCCTCTGCGACAACTGCTAGATGCCATTGGTGAGGATTTATCTTGGGAAACCTACAAGACATGGGGTTGCCGTTTGCCTGAAGGTGACTTTGACACCTCCGTTGGTGCGGATCAGTTTTGTGAGGTTCTAGCCAGGCTTCGTGGTAAAGATGCTGTAACCGAATGGCGTGAGCTTCAGCGGGTGATGGAACCCCTAGCTAAGGCTGCGATCGCAATTCCCCTCGCTGCCATCCGTTTTGATCTTGGCGCAGTGGTCACCCTCAGCCGATTTGCCCCCTCTTTCCTACCATATCTTGGGAATTCTATCAAGCTCAGAGGACCCTTTAGCCAGATAATGGACGGTGTTCTCAAAGACAACTTTAGCCGTAATTGGCTGGATTTGCTTTGTTTTCTATTATCTGGACTACCAGCGGATGGAACCATTGCGGCAGAGATGGCCTTTATGTTTGCGGAATGGTATCGACCAGGGGTAGTGCTAGACTATCCCATTGGTGGTAGTGGTGCCCTAGTTGATGCCCTAGTGCGGGGATTAGAAAAACATGGTGGTCAGTTGATAGTTAATGCTCATGTTGAAGAAGTGATAGTCGAGCACAACCGTGCCGTAGGTGTGCGTCTGAGGGGCAGCAAAGAAATCCGAGCCCGTAAAACAGTAGTGTCTAATATCTCAGTATGGGATACCCTCAAACTACTGCCAGATTCAGCCATACCAAAATCCTATCGAGCCAAGAGAAACGCCACCCCTGAGTGTGATAGCTTCATGCATCTCCACTTAGGCATTGATGCTGAAGGACTAGAAAAAGACCTAGCCTGCCACTACATTATCGTTAATGACTGGGAAAAGGGTGTTACCGCTCCCCAGAATATAGTAGTGCTATCGATTCCATCCCTTTTAGACCCATCCCTAGCACCACCAGGAAAACACGTGATTCACGTTTATACTCCAGGTAACGAACCCTATGAACTCTGGCAGGGGATGAGTCGTAGCAGTGAAGCCTATGCACAACAAAAGCAGATGCGTGCAGAAATCATGTGGAAAGGATTGGAGCGGATCATTCCAGACATTCGTTCCCGTTGTGAAGTCACTCTAGTCGGTACACCACTGACCCACGAACGCTTTCTGCGCCGCCACCGAGGTTCCTACGGTCCAGCAATTCGAGCAGGAGTTGGCATCTTTCCTGGTCCTGGCACACCCCTACCTGGACTAATGTGCTGTGGAGACTCAACCTTTCCCGGTATTGGTTTACCAGCAGTTGCCGCCAGCGGGATGATTACTGCCAATACCCTTGTACCGGTTTCAAAGCATTTGGAAATGCTGAAAACGATTGGGTTGTGACCTAGATTGGGCAACTATCGTCAGCCGTCAGCCGTCAGCCGTCAGCCGTCAGTGGTCAGCCGTCAGTGGTCAGCCGTCAGCCGTCAGCAGACTTAACTCAGATTAAACCAATGCTTACCTCTTTTATTAAAAAGCACCTCAAGTAGCGTGCGCATTAGCTGATAGCTGATAGCTGATAACTGATAGCTGATAGCTGATAGCTGATAGCTGATAGCTTACCTATAACTAAGGATCACCAACTAGCAAAAAAGCAGCCCAATAATAGGGATGGGTAAAGCTTTGTTTTCCAAATCCTGACAATTCTGAGGATAAAGCAATTTTCTTGCCAGAGCTATATAAGTGATCATTCTCGATCCGGACATTGCCTCGAATCATTGCCAACTGTGCCTGTCGCAAGGCTTCAGTTTTACTCGGTGTCTTGTTCAACTGACGGTAAAACTCTGTAGTCAGCCCCAGAGCCCCTTGGTCACTGACAGACCAAAGGGTTGCTAGAGTGGAGTCAACCCCTGCCTGAAAGGCTGAGCCAGCAAAACCTAGCTCTGCTTCCCGATTTCCCAAAGCGGTTTGGCAAGCGCTGAGTACCAACAACTCTACCGATGGCTCAGAAAACAGATTTTCCACTTGATCGAGCCCCAGTTTTTCGTCCCACATTTGAATATAAGAATTTTCAGGAGCTCCCTGATTAAACTGAGCATGGGTAGCTAAGTGAATGATGCCAAATTTCCGTTTTTTTCGTTGAGCCTTTAAATTTTCCAGAGTGAAGCTTTCGTTGAGAAAATAGTTACCTTTCCACAGTTTGTTGATAATTGTTTGTAACTCGACTTTTACCCAAGGCAAATCCTGTTTATCAGAAAATTGGGAGGCTCCCATCGCCAGCAGTCGCAAGGATTGAACATGGGTAAACCGAGAATAGGTCAAACTAAGGCTAGGCACCAGGCTGACACTATAATTTTCCACTAGATAATTCTTTTGATCGTGGAGAGCAGCCAGGGGTAGGGAGCGCAACCCCTGATCCATGGCAAATATCAGGCTCTCGATCTTATTAGCTTTTAACTCAGCCTCCAACGGTCCGATCAGCCATTGGTAAAGTTGCTGAGCTGGTTTGAGATAATCCTTATCATCCAAGCTTCGGGGATTTATCAGTGTTCGATGAAAGGTCCTAGTCACAGCTAGGACTTCAGCACGATTTGCGTTATAGACTCGCCGCAGAATTGGATTACCGTCTGCTGTGATCAGCAACAGTTCTAGCTGGTCATCGTTTTGTTGTAAGCATTTTTCCGGTTCTAAAGGTAGATCAGAGGGTCGGTAACCAAATCTTCGGTCAATTTCGGCTGCTGGGATTGCTGGAGTTTGGCATCGAGTTCCTGGTAATGTCAGGGAGTTTTGGACAAAACTGACATAAATAACCCCAGTCTTGAGACCCTTCTCCCGCTCAAGCTCACGAATGCGATCGCGCACATCATTCTGAGTAGAAATTTTGGTCTTGAGCTGTCGCAGAAAGTATGCCTGATATTCTTCTGTGAAGGCTTTTTCTATGCCATAGACTAGGTCACTTGTAACGGTCGCCTCCAGTGTGATTGGTTGCTCTACCAATGGTGGAACCTCTGGCGGTGTTATTGATGAGTTATCCGGTGTGGGGATTTTTGAGTCTACCTGTTGTGAAACTGTTAGATCATCCGGTAGTAAAACCGTTACATTCTCTGGTGGTGTACCTGTGCCATCATCCGGTGGTGTGACTGTGCCATCATCCGGTGGTGTGACTGTGCCATCATCCGGTGGTGTGACTGTGCCATCATCCGGTGGTGTGACTGTGCCATCATCCGGTGGTAGAACTGTTACATCATCCGGTGGTGTAACTGTGCCATCATCCGGTGGTGTAACTGTGCCATCATCCGGTGGTAGAACTGTTACATCATCCGGTGGTGTGACTGTTACATCATCCGGTGGTGTGACTGTGCCATCATCCGGTGGTGTGACTGTGCCATCATCCGGTGGTGTGACTGTGCCATCATCCGGTGGTAGAACTGTTACATCATCCGGTGGTGTAACTGTGCCATCATCCGGTGGTGTGACTGTGCCATCATCCGGTGGTGTAACTGTGCCATCATCCGGTGGTGTGACTGTGCCATCATCCGGTGGTGTAACTGTGCCATCATCCGGTGGTGTGACTGTGCCATCATCCGGTGGTGTGACTGTGCCATCATCCGTTGGATCTCCCGGATTAATAGTAATCTCTCCTTCCGTACCTCTGAGAGCATCTAACCGTGAGTTAGATTCTATTTGTTCTCGTATTGCTTCTGCATCAGCTTCGCTAGTAATGTCAGGAGCGAAGACTATGATATCACCACCATTGCCACCCCTCTGAGCTTGTGTGTTGATCTCAATATTCTCAAAGTTAACATTGTTTGAATCTGGAACGTTAAAGGTTAAGTTACCAGAATCTCCACCGTTTGATGCCTCGGTGATAATTGTGAGAGTCTCACCATTTACCTCAATGCTTCCCTGTGCAGTTTCCAAGGTTACATCACCAGAATTACTACCCCCTGTTTCTGTCGTCCTGATCGTGGTAACATCCGGACGATCATTATTACGGAATATAATGTCGTCTTGAGCTGATAAGATTACGGGTCCAGCATCACCTAAGATTACAGGTGCAGCATCACTCGGATTAGAACTTGTATCGATATCACCAATAGTGATACTCCCTTCAGGTAAATTCTGTTCAAGATTAGAGAATTCTGTCCCTTCTACGGTGACTGATTGATTAGGATCAAAATTAACTGAATTACTCAATTGATCCTCACTCAAACCTGCTCGCAAAATCAGAGAGCGGCGTTGGGTCAAATTCTCAAAATCTGGATCTGAAGTGGGAATCGAGCCAGTGGTGTCTGGCTGTGTGATCTTGATATTTCCCCCCTCAATACTTCCAGTAGACTCTACTTTCAGAGAAGCTCCTGTATAATCGCCAAATTTTACATCGCCTCTAGAGATAATAATCGGGTCATAGAAGCTCAGAAAATTACCTGGTTTACCGGATAAATTCAGAATCGAGAAACTACCACCACTAGCAAAGTGAGCATCTCCGGAAATAATCCCATCACTAACTAAACTGAGATTACCCCCACTCTGAAAGGGTGTCTTGGGATGATTCAGTGCCAGAATATCAATGCCTAAATCCCCCTGAATGTAGAGGTCTCCTCCCGCTATAGCATTGAAGGAATTCTCAAGAGTATCCCTTACCACCACTTTATTCTGGGCAAGTAGGTTTAAATCTCCCGTGGTAGACAGCTGGCTTTCTACTAGAGTCAGGTTATTGTTGGCGGACAGGGTTGCAGTCTCTGCCGTTACTTCCTTTGCCGCTACATCCCCAGACTCCAAAGTGATGCCTGAATCCTGCAACGTTACAGTACCATCACCATTATCCTTGAATTCTGTGGCATGACCTACATCAGGGCCAGTTAAAAGTTCAGGCAATTGCACAGGTGTCAAGGATTGTTGGTCAGTGAGTAGGGGGTGAATTTCCAAATTCAGCAAGTGCCCCTCTTGGGTAATTTTCACTAAACTTTCCCCTGGTACAGCAGCTACCGTAATTTTTCCCTCTTGTGCTGCCAGTTCTCCAGTACTGATCACAGTGCCACCCAGTAAGGTTAGGTTATTTCCTGGTGTCACCTCTAGCTGGCCCTGATTGATAATGGCTCCTGGTGTACCTAATGTCTCGAACCTAAATACACTAGGTGTTCCAATTAAGGACAAGTAGTCGTTGTCACCAAAGGCACTAAACCAATTATTATCACCAAAGCCAATATCTGTAGCGGTGGTAGCGGTTAATGATCCTGGAATGTTCAGCTGGGCATCGGCACCAAAAATTATCCCCGCTGGATTCATTAAAAACAGGTTGGCGTTGCCCCCTGTGACTTGGATGAGACCGTTAATCACTGAAGCGTTGCCACCTGTAACCCGATTGAGAATGTTTTTGATACCGGGTTGAGACAAAAAATTAACAATTTGGTCTTGGTCTAAACCAAACTCCTGAAAGCTGTGAAATAGATTAGAGCCATCACCTGATTGAGTACCTCCGTCAATATCAAAGCGATTACCATCTTGGATAACTTCCGTGTCAGTGGTGTGATCGGCTTGAATCGGCTGTGCTATTGTCGGTATAACCCAAAGAGGTCCTGCCAACACATAGAGGACGCTCAGGGATTGACTAATTCTACTCACAGCTAATTTCATCTGGCTTATTCGTAAAATCTTTTTTATTTCGTTATCTTAATCGGTTTTAATTTTAAATTTAAATTGCTGGATAATTAACAAAATTAATCGAATCTTTGATTATATAGTTAAATTTATTGCAATCTTGATAAATTAGGTTTGGCAGTAGTTAAAAACTTCACAAAGATCTGGTCATCTTTATCAAAAAAATACAAACAAATACTAGAGTAGTGGTAAGATTACCCTTATATTTCTACCGTGAAATAAATAAGGTAAAATTTGGATTTATTCGTAGAAATTTACCAAATATTATCGTTTTCACAACTCATTTATTATTGTTATCATTAATGGCAATATCAAAAACTATGTCAGTAATCAGCTAAAGGCCTTTGGCCACGCTACGCGAACAGCAGTCAGCTTTGCTGCTAATACGTAAGCAATCAGCAATCAGCAATCAGCAATCAGCTATAATTAATCAGCAATCAGCTATCAGCTATCAGCTATCAGCGCTTTTCATAACTATGAGGTAGATAGGATTTTTTACCTATTACCTATTACCTATTACCTATTACCTATTACCTAGGCGTTGCTGATTATGCGTATGGTTTTGCCCCCCTAGCCCCCCAATTCTGGGGGGAACAAAACTATCAAAGTCCCCCAGAATTGGGGGATTTAGGGGGCTTCAATCAAACCAAATGATCGCGCATTCATTCCTTAATTCAGCAACGCCATTACCTATTACCTATTACCTTGTTTTAAGCTGACCACTGACCACTGACCGCTGACCGCTGACCACTGACCGCTGACCACTCTGGTTAATCACTTCCCAAATAGTGCCTGGAATTTTCGGTTACGCTAATAGGTGATGCGGTTTCTAGCCTAATCAGGTAAACAGCATTTTTTCCCGATTCCCGACTCCCGACTCCCGATTCCCGATTCCCGACTCCCGATTCCCAACTCCCGACTCCCGACTCCCGACTCCTATACCACGAAAAGGGATATGATGGTAAGTTAACCGAATTTGATCTGAAATGTTCGAGAGTCAAACCATTGCTGCGATCGCAACAGCAGTTGTACCCCAACAAGGGAGTATCGGTATTGTGCGACTGTCAGGAAGAGATGCGATCGCAATTGCCCGTACTTTATTCCAGGCACCGGGGCGTCAGGCTTGGGAGAGTCACCGGATTCTCTACGGCTATGTGCGTCATCCCAAAACCCAACAGCTAGTGGATGAGGCATTGCTGCTAATTATGCAAGCTCCCCGTTCCTACACTCGTGAAGATGTGGTAGAGTTCCATTGCCACGGTGGGATCATGCCTGTACAAAAAGTGTTGCAATTGTGCCTAGAACAAGGAGCGAGATTAGCACAGCCAGGAGAATTTACCCTGCGGGCATTTTTGAATGGGCGTTTGGATTTGACTCAAGCAGAAAGTGTTGCTGACTTAGTGGGGTCTCGCTCCCCAGCAGCGGTTCAAGCGGCCCTAGCTGGGTTGCAGGGCAAGCTCGCCACACCCATTCGGGAAGCTAGAGCTACTTGCCTGGATATTTTGGCAGAAATTGAGGCTCGAATTGATTTTGAGGAGGATTTACCGCCCCTTGATCAAGGCGCAATTGTAGCTCAACTTAACAATATCTTAACAGAAGTATCCCAACTATTAGCCACAGCGGATCAAGGTGAGCTATTGCGCACAGGTTTAAAAGTGGTAATCCTGGGGCGACCCAATGTCGGAAAATCCAGTTTATTGAATGCCTGGAGTCGATGCGATCGCGCTATTGTCACTGACCTTCCTGGTACCACTAGAGATGTAGTAGAATCCCAGTTAGTAGTTGGGGGAATTCCGGTACAGGTGCTCGATACAGCAGGAATTCGGGAAACGGCTGACCAAGTGGAGAAGATTGGAGTAGAGCGATCGCGTAGTGCAGCGATGGCGGCTGACTTAGTATTACTGGTGATTGAAGCAACCACTGGCTGGAGTGCAGGAGACCAGGAAATTTACCAACAGGTGCAAGAACGTCCCGTAATTCTAGTAATTAACAAAACTGACCTAGCCAGTGATAAGGCTGAATCTACCCTATCCTATCCTAATACTATAGAGCGGGTAGTGAAGACAGCTGCTGCCTACAATCAAGGGATTGATGCTCTGGAGAAGGCAATTCTTGACGCAGTAAATCGTGGCAACCTGCAAGCCGCTGATTTAGATTTAGCCATTAACCAACGACAAGCTGCTGCATTGACCCGGGCGAAAATGTCTCTTCAGCAAGTGCAAGAAACTATTGCAAAAGAGTTACCCTTAGATTTTTGGACGATAGATTTGCGTGGAGCAATTCAAGCCTTGGGAGAAATTACAGGAGAGGAAGTAACCGAATCAGTGCTTGACCGCATTTTCAGCCGTTTCTGTATTGGGAAGTAATATTAAGTTTGTTTGATTACTTGTAAGCATTCAGCCGTCAGCTATCAGCTAAAGGCCTACGGCCACGCTACTTGAGGTGCTAATGCGCTACTGTTCGCGCAGCACCTCAAGTAGCGCAATCCCTGCTAAAGGTCTGTGGCCACGCTACGGGAACAGTTTATGCCCATAGCGTACGTTACTAATGGTGCTTTTGAATAAAATAAGCTGTTCGCGTAGCGTGAGCTTTTAGCTCACGGCTGACGGCTGATAGCTGAATGCTTACGATTACTTATCTTATTACTGGGCTGCTAATGGATAGTGAATAATGGGTAATCAGCAAAAGGCAATTATCCATTATTCACTATTTTTTACCTCTTCCCTCTTACCAGCTCTGTTCGCGTTCGCGCAGCGTCTGGCTCTGCCAGTAAGCGTGGCTCACGGCCTTAGCTCCCTAAAAACCTCACCCAAATCAGAATTGCTCTAAAACTTAGAGACTATTTATAAAGTAAATCTTAAGAAATATAGAGTACTTAATAGGGGTGAGTTAAGGCAGACAGCTCTCGCTACAGGTGAGCTTTTAAAGTACTCGCCGCCTATCTCACCCTACGCAATAATTTAAGCTTTATTTAACTTTAACTAACTTTAACCTTTATTTAACAAAAAGTCTCTAAGAGACTGAATCTAGAAGCTTGTCTTAAATGCTAAAAGCTTGACTATGACTACAGCCCCCCTTAATAAGCTGTTACACACTTAACTGGCTAGCTGGCGTAGATAGTAGATGGGGAGAGGGTTTTGAGGTTTTTTTCTAATTGGAAAATAGGCAATTTAAGCGATGCAGCAAGGGAACAGGCGGTTTCCCCCATGAGCGACGGCATCAAGAAAATGCACAGCAGCTTAAGAGGGAAACTTTGAACAGATGAAAGTCCCCCGTGGCATAAATGGCAAAACCTCTGGTTGAGAAACACCCTTATATATCACGAATCCATTGTAATTACTTAATAATTAGTTGTTTTATATTTTATTATGTGTTTTTTTTAAAAAAAATGTAAACAAGTAACCAGTATTGAATTTATTTCCCCTATAGTTAATTTTTGTCAGCCTTATAAAAAAAAGGAGTTTTGATGTTAACTGCTCAGGCAATTAAAATGCCCGAATTTGATAAATCAATTACTGATTATCAGAACTTACTGGAGCAAAACAACTTTATTTATGTGGAAACTGAAGACCCCAATTTTGACTGGATCGAATTTTCAAAATTGGTCACAGGTGGTGAGTTAATCCTGCAATATGGGCAACCGATTTTCTATGTCAGATATGAACCAGAATTGATGAAATTTTCCGATGCCAGAGGTGAAAGGCGTTTGCTTCCTCATACAGAAGCCAGCGATTATCAAACCCCACCGAACTATCTAGTGCTTTGGTGCAAAAAGCCTTCTGATTGTGGTGGTGGGATGACCACGTTGGCTTATGTGGAAGGATTCCTGAAGACTCTTACGGAAGAAGAAAAGAAAAAACTCATGGAGACTCGACACCATTTTGGTGCCACCAGGGGAGTCCACGCCAACCGCACCAAGGGAGCAATTCATCCGATCCTGTCATTTGAGGGTAAGAAGCCTGTTTTCCGCTTTTCTTGTAACTATATTAAATACGGTGACTACAGCCCCGATCCAGAGAACCTAAAGCCCTTTACTCCCGAGCCGTTTTTGGGAGAAATTGCCGACCGATTTCTAGCGTATTACGAAGAAAATCACATGGCTATTCGGATGAACCAATACTCATTGTTGCTTTGGGACAACAAATGTATAGCACATTCAAGAACCACCTATAGCGATCCCACTCGAGAACTACAACGCATCTTCTTACGGAACTCCTAAGGCTGAAAGCCCCGTGTTTTTAAACCGGGGATGAAAGACCGTAGCGACTTGAGTCGCCGAGTTGACAATACCT
The DNA here is from genome assembly GCF_000211815.1 of Moorena producens 3L. Lineage (GTDB taxonomy): Bacteria > Cyanobacteriota > Cyanobacteriia > Cyanobacteriales > Coleofasciculaceae > Moorena > Moorena producens. The sequence continues at coordinate 116,813 of NZ_GL890825.1, read as the reverse complement.
TGGCGCTAGGGTGTAATTAAAGCAATTAAAGCATAGGGTACAGGCTGAGAAACCGCAGGCTGAGCCGGGAGAGAGACCCGTAACTTACCGACCTGAAAGTAGTAATGCCCGGAGGGCTTGAAGTTACCGTAAGTAGAGGGTCGCCTTTATAGTCGGCAGGTTATGCAGCATAGGGAAAAGGTTTTGTAGTAAGGCTCCACTCTACTAAGGTTTCGTCTCTGGGAAAATCCTCCTTAAAAACCCAATCATCAATTAACCGTTGGTGTGTGAACCCAGCAAGATAACAACTTGAAATTGAACGGTACGGCGGGGCACGCCGGAACCAAGTGAAACAGGGAAGTAACGGACTTTCTAAGGCACTTCTCAATAAGTAGCTGAACGCTATCGCGAGACTAGCCCGCTGGGTCTTTCGTGAGCTGAACTGAAATCTTAGTCTTGACGGGATTTCGGCTTAGATATTGCCATTTGGACACGAAGGTTTAAGGCCGGTCAAAGATCATGGAATCCCCGTCTTTTTAAAGCGGGGAGTGTCAAGCTAACTGTCAGCTTAAGAGTTAAGTGTTAGCTGACTAATGTAGCTGACTAATGTAGCTGAGTCATGACATCCTGGCGATTCCTACCCTAGGATTTGGTGAGTTGATGAAAAGAGAAATGGGTGAGGGGGTGAGTAGGAATCGCCACCAGTTGAAAGGTAAGTAGCAGAACCTTGAGGTAGCTTGCGGAAAGCATCACGTATAACACTAATGAGGATAATCTCATGAGAATCTTCAATCAATTGGAATCCAATGTGCGAAGCTACTGCCGTTTATTTCCCACGGTGTTTAAGAAAGCACAAGGAGCTGTTCTAGAAGATAAAGAAGGTATTAAGTACATTGACTTTCTGAGTGGAGTGGGTACCCTCAATTACGGACATAACAACCCACAACTAAAAGAACGACTGCTGGGTTATCTGGAGTCCGACGGTATTGTCCATGGTCTCGATTTAGCAACCGTAGCGAAAGAGGAGTTTCTCGAAGCTTTTGAAGCCATTATCCTTAAACCCAGGCAATTGAATTACAAAGTTCAGTTTCCTGGACCAACAGGAACCAATGCTGTGGAGGCAGCTCTAAAACTGACCCGCAACATAACGGGACGGGAAACGGTCATTGCCTTTTCCAATGGCTACCATGGCGTAACCCTAGGTTCCTTAGCAACAACTGCCAACATTTCCCAGCGAGACGCTGCAGGACTCACCACCACAGGCGTAACCTTTATACCCTATGATGGGTACTTGGGTTCGGATATTGATACTACAGAGTACCTAGACAAAGTCCTTTCCGACAGAGGCAGTGGCGTAGCGCTTCCAGCAGCAGTGATTGTAGAAACAATTCAGGGAGCAGGTGGGGTCAATGTAGCCAGCTTTGAGTGGTTGCGATCGCTTGAAAAAGTCTGTCGTAAACATGATGTGCTTTTAGTTGTAGACGACATCCAAGTGGGATGCGGACGGACTGGTTCCTTTTTCAGCTTTGAACAAGTAGGTATTTCCCCTGACATTGTTACTATCTCCAAATCCTTGAGTGGATTTGGTCTTCCTTTCTCATTGGTGCTGATCAAACCCGAATTAGACCAGTGGAAACCAGGTCAACACAGTGGCACCTTCAGAGGACCTAACCTAGCCTTTGTTACCGCCAAAGCAGCCTTGGAAATCTATTGGCAAGACGACAGTTTGTCAGCCTCCGTTAAACAAAAAGGAAGCAGAATGCAGCTTCGATTGGAACAGATCGCAAAAAATAACCCGGAGGCCGGTTTTTCCGTTAGAGGCAGGGGCATGATTCAGGGCTTAGACTGCAAAGATGGCAACCTAGCTAATCAAATCATCCGGACAGCCTTTGCTAATGGGCTAATCATGGAAACAGCTGGCGCACAGGGGCAGGTGATTCGATGTCTCCCGCCTTTAACAATTTCCGAAGAAGTATTAGACAAAGGGCTAGACCTCCTCGAAAATAGTGTCAACCAAGTCATCCAGGAGACAGTTTCTAAAAAGTTAGTTGATTTAGGAGCATCTGTTTAATTGCTTATGACTGCTGCATTTGGAAATTCTCCAGAAGTCAAAACCCGGATAGAAAAAATTGAAAACATCTGTGGACGGGATATAGGTAATGGTATAGAGCCCCTTGTGGAGGCTGCCAAGGGGGGGCTGCTTGGTGCAGCTCGCTCCATCGCGGAACATCCATCCCCCCATGTGGCTATTATGACAGGCTTTTTTGTTCCCCATGGAACTCCTCCAGCGGCGGAAACGGATGGCCCCATCGGTTGCGCTCACCTAGCAGCGGCATTACTTAGAGTTGGAATCCCTGTCCGTCTAGTTACCGATCCTCTATGCCTTAATGCTGTCAAGGTTGCTGCTCGGGCAGCAGGAATACCTGCTCAAGTTCCTTTTGATGTCGTTCCTGTCGATGCAGCGAGTGCAGAAGATCCCTCCGTTTCTTCTATTGTGAATTCATGGCAAAGTGCTGAACCACCAGTTTCCCATGTTATCTCTATTGAAAGAGCAGGCCCAAGTTACGATGGTACTGTCCGAAATATGATCGGGAATGATATCACCGCTCATACCGCTCCTTTGCATCTCCTATTTATCCTAAGTGAAATAATTTCCATTGGAATTGGTGATGCTGGCAATGAACTAGGTATGGGAACACTTCCTAAAGAACTCATTGCCAAAAGTATTAGCACAGGAGAACAAATTGCCTGCAATATTCCTTGTAATCACCTCATCGTTTGCGGTGTATCAAATTGGGCAGCAATCGGGTTACTCACTGCTGTTGGTTTACTCCGACCAGACTTGAAATCTAAGTTAACTGAGGGATTAACCTTAGAGACCGATAAACATATTTTGACCACTGTGGTCAAAGAGGGACCAGCGGTAGATGGAGATACAGCAGTCCAAGAGCTTGCAGTTGATACTTTACCCTGGGAATATCATGGTAAAGTCTTGACAGAAATTTTAGAAGCTGCTGGTTTGACAAAGTCAGTTTGAGAGAGCAGCTCCAATGCTTTCCTCCAAAATATCTAGCCCTTGGGTCAAAGTGTCGGGATCAATCGTTAATGTAGACTGAAGATTAATCACTTCTTTGTTCACTCCCATGGGTTCAAAGATTAAACCCCGCTTGAAAGCTTCATTACTAACTTTTTTAGCCAGCCCCTTTTGTTCACAGGCGATTCCTTGAATCAAACCAAGTCCTCGATGTTCGCCGCCGACTTCTGGATAACGAGTGATCATGTCTTTGAGTCGGTTCTTCATTACCTCACCTTTGTCCGCAATTTCCTGGGTAAAAGTATCTGTCTCCCAGTACTCGTCGAGAGCAGCTGTGGCAGTCACAAAAGCTAGATTGTTGCCTCGGAAAGTCCCACTGTGTTCCCCTGGTTTCCAACAGTCTAAATCAGGTCGAATCAGTACCACAGCCATCGGGTTTCCATAGGCGCTTAAAGATTTAGCCAGACAAACTAAATCAGGTTTTAACCCTGCCCGCTCAAAGCTAAAGAAAGGACCAGTTCGACCACATCCCACTTTAATATCATCAACAATTAGCAAAATTTCTCGCTCTTGAGTGATCTGGGCAAGGCGTTGAAGCCAAGGAACACTAGCAACATTAATTCCTCCCTCAGATTGAACAGTTTCTAGGATAACTGCTGCGGGTTTTTCCTGATTTATGCTCAGGTCATCAACCAGTTTTTCTAAGTAATCAAGACTGTCGTCTTTGGTGCCATTTTTATCCTCGAACGGGACCGTTAAGACATTACCGAGGGGAATGCCCGCAGCCTTTTGATAGGTCGGATTAGGTGTAACAGCTAGGGCACCTAAAGTATGACCGTGGTAGCCTTTGGTAAAACAGATGACTGTTTTTCGACCAGTCACTTTACGGGCTAGCTTCAAAGCAGCCTCCGCAGAATTAGTCCCTGTAGGACCGGTAAACATAACTTTATAGTTTAGTCCTCGCGGTATTAAGATTACTTCGTCGAAACGTTCGAGAAACTGCTGCTTGGCAGAGGTAAACATATCGAGGCTGTGGGTGATGGCATCTGACTCAATGTATTCGAGGAGACGCTTTTTGAGCTTGGGGTTATTATGTCCGTAGTTGAGGGCACCGGCACCTGCCAAGAAATCTATATAAGTACGCCCACTCTCATCTATCAAGGTATCTCCCACTGCCTTGGTAAAGACTGTTGGGAACAATCGACAGTAGCTTCGGACTTCTGACTCAAGCTTGGTGAAAATGTTCATATGCTAAACCTGCCTATTGTTAGTATTTTCAAGTAGGTGAGACAATTGTGTGTGGTGTACAAAACGCGAAGCTATTCCATTTGCTTCACTTTACTTTACGAACACCGAAACCTAGAAAAATATATACTATTTAGGGTGACTATAGCAATCCTAGATCATTTGTGAAAACCAAAATTATCCTTAAAAATCTTATAAGGCACAACAACTGGTATACCCTGATCAAAGAGCCAGTTTAACAATTAAAATAGGATTGCTATAGTCTAAATTTTTTTGATCAGTATCAGAAACCAACAAGAGCGTGGAATTAACTGGGATTAACTATGCAAAAAAGTAAATTTACTGAAGCTCAGACCGAGGCATTGTTTGATGATCGCGAACGAGACCAACGTTTCCGCAGTTTCTGGGATCCAGAAGGCAGTCTCCACTGGGGTTACTTCGAAAACTTAGCCAAGGCTCGGCCTGAGGACTTTGTGCCAGCCTGCAAGCGCTGGGATGAATATATGCTGGCACAGAGCGGTATTACTGCTGACTCCCGGGTACTAGAAGTTGCTTGTGGAAATGGCAACGCTGCCGTTTGGCTGGCTCAGCAAACGGGATGTGAGGTAGTAGGAATCGATATCAGTAGCAGTTATATCGAGAATGCTCGAGCGAAGGCTAGTAATTTTCCCTCTCTGCGGGTGAGCTTCCAAAAGGAATCAGCCCTTAACCTACCTTTTCCAGATGGCTCCTTTACCCATGCCTGGAGTCAAGGCGCTCTTTATCACATCCACGAGCGCGAAAAGGCTCTGGCGGAAGTTTATCGTGTCCTAGGAGCAGGAGGCATCTTCCTGTTTGATGACTTGGTAACGCCAGTACAGGAAATCAGCGAAACAGCCCGTAAGTATGTCTACGACAGACAGAGGGTTGATCCGACATATAGTCCCGAAGTCTACACAGAAAAACTCACTCAGATCGGATTTAACGTGTTGCAGGTCAAGGAAATGAGCGAACACCTGAAAAAGAGTTACGAATTGGTGTCCGAGCTGGCTCGGGAGGCTTATCCGGATTTGAGCGTTGCTTTTGATAAAACCCAGGAGGCGATTACTGCTCGTGAGTTAGGCTGGTGCTTCTACCTCTGTGACAAGGTTAGCGATCACTAATCCGTGGCAAGTTAAGACAGCTACGCCATAGGTTGAGTGTAGATTCAGTGGATGCGATTGACCTTGGCCAAAAGGCCACGCTACGGGAATGGTCACGCGGGGCGCGATGCTCGGTACGAGCCGCTACGCGAACGCATCTACGGGCTGGGCTATACACCCAATCACTCCTCAGCAGTTTTGCCTAAAAACCTTAAATTTTACCCCTAACCAGCGCAACCGGCTACAATAACAAGTGTTGAGATTTGTGTAGTCGTGACCGGCATAGGGAAAGCTTATGGCTGCCGCTGTATTAATCCAGAACCTCCAAAAACGCTATGGAGATGTCCACGCCGTCAAAGACATCTCCTTACAAGTCGAACCGGGTCAAATTTTTGGCTTACTCGGTCCTAATGGTGCCGGTAAAACCACCACCATTCGTTGCCTATGCACTCTCACGGCACCGGACGCTGGAAAAATTGAGGTATCTGGCATTTCAGTACTACACAATCCTAGGGCAGCACGCCGCCGCCTAGGCTATGTAGCCCAAGAAGTTGCCCTAGATAAGGTACTCACTGGTAAAGAACTACTCCAATTGCAAGCTGACCTCTATCACCTCCCCAAAGCAGTTGCCAAAGAACGCATCAATAAACTGCTTGACATTTTGCAGCTCAAGGAGTATGCCAATAAAAAAACGGGCGTTTACTCTGGTGGTCTGCGTCGGCGGCTGGACTTAGCCGCTGGCTTACTCCACCAACCCGATGTTTTAGTACTAGACGAACCCACAGTAGGTCTTGACATTGATAGCAGATTTGTGGTATGGGAACTGTTGCAAAAGTTGCGAGACTCAGGAACCACATTACTAATCACCAGCCACTACCTCGAAGAAATAGACGCATTAGCTGACCAAGTCGCAATTATTGACAAAGGCTTGATCATAGCTGAGGGGACACCATCTCAGTTAAAGGATAGTGTTGGAGGCGATCGCATTACCCTGCGCATCCGGGAATTCTGCCCCATGGAAGAAGCTAAGGAAGCCAAAGATATGCTTCAGTCCTTGCCCTTTGTGCGAGAGGTGATTATTAACAGCAATCAGGGCAATTCCCTTAACCTTGTGGTTAAACCCCAAAGCGATGCCTTAATGATCATTCAGCAAGCCTTAAAAGACGTTAGTTTACCAACCTTTGGCATTGCTCAGTCGCGACCTAGCCTAGATGATGTTTACCTGGCTGCCACAGGTAAAACCCTGATGGATGCTGAACTGGCTGAGGCTGGGAAACGGGATCCCAAGGCAGAGCGTAAACAAAATATGGCCTAAAGGAGAGATAGGACAGAGCTTAGTGGAAAGTAAATAAAGATTGCTCCAATTATTGTAAGAATCTATTGTAGAAATAAATATGAGTGAAACCTTTACCCCTCCTAAATCCGACCTTAACTGGCAACCAGACCTTACTGCACCAATCCCAGTCAATGATACTCCTGGTGTAAGTGAATTTATCCAAGAAACCCTAGCCCTAACCAAACGCCTGTTTATTCAGCTGCAACGGCGACCTTCTACCTTAATGGCTGGTATTATCCAGCCCCTAATGTGGCTAATCCTATTTGGGGCATTATTCCAAAACGCTCCTCAAGGGATTTTTGGCGAGAGTTTGAGCTATGGCAAATTCCTAGGTGCAGGTGTGATTGTGTTTACCGCCTTTGCTGGAGCACTCAATGCTGGCTTACCGATCATGTTTGACCGGGAATTTGGTTTCCTCAACCGCTTACTCGTAGCTCCGTTAGTATCTCGTTTCTCTATTGTTGCAGCCTCAGCCATATATATAATCGCTCTGAGTTTGTTGCAAACTGTGGCAATTGTCACCGCCAGTGCCTTTTTAGGAGCCGGTTTACCCAACCTAGCTGGTCTGGCTATGATTGCCTTGATTGTATTCTTGCTGGTGGTGGGAGTCACAGCCCTCAGTCTAGGACTAGCATTTGCTCTACCGGGTCACATTGAACTAATTGCAGTCATTTTTGTTACCAACTTACCCCTACTGTTTGCCAGCACAGCCCTTGCTCCTCTGTCCTTCATGCCGAAATGGTTACAGGTAGTAGCCAGTCTTAACCCCCTCAGCTATGCCATTGAACCAATTCGCTATCTCTATCTCCACAATGACTGGTCTTTTGGTAGTCTTGTGATGCAGGCTCCTTGGGCATCTATTACCTTTGGCCAATCCCTATTGGTATTGCTTGGTTTTAGCACAGTCGTATTACTCGCAATTTCTCCACTACTGAGCCGCCGCTTGTAACTATTCACCCTAGAGCCTTAGCCATAGGCCGGTGTTACCCTTGCTAGCCGGGGGCGGGGAGATGGGGAGATGGGGAGATGGGGAGATGGGGAAAACCCGAAAGACCTCACTGCATCCCGACTCCCTACTCCCTACTCCCTACTCCCGCGCAACCCATAAATTTGTACCTCACCCAATTGAAAACTGCTAGAAGCCATTGCCAATAATCTAGTAGTTGAGTTGATAGCTTTTTGTTGATGGTTGATGCTTGACGGTTGACTATTGACAGGGTCGCGTCAACCGTCCAAAATGAACCTGTAACAATTGTGCAGGTTAACTCAGGTTAACTCAGGTTAACTATATATAATTCTATAGCAGTATACCAGCGAGATTTATCCATTGAGGGGGGATTCCTATGACGATCAGCAACCAATCTGTTGTTACTGTAGCTGTATTGAGTGTAGCCCTTGGCATTACTACAGCGTTACTGCACGGGTCCGCTACTGCCCAAAGTATAGGTACTATTCGAGCGGATGAAAATTTTAATAACCCTAACGAGCAAGACACATTTGGGGGGTTTGGAGACAGTGGTTTCAACGCTTTTGATTTAATCCATAATGCCCAATTGGGTACAGTTGATATCGATCAGTTCAATCAGGGACAGTCTCAGAGACTAGACGATGCTGCTTCTGAGTTTCGGCGTTTACAGTTGGAACGGTTGCGCAATCCCCAACTAGCATATCCAGAAAACCAATATCCACAAAACCAACCTACTACATCTGGGGCTAGCGAAAGTTACCGATAATCTTAGAGACTTTGGATCAGGTTTGGATCAGGTTTGATATCAACTCCGGTTAATCCCTTGGTTTACGGGTTATCCCATGGATGGTATAGCAGTTCTCAATACCCAATTGAGAACTGCTATTTTATGATATAAACTTTGGGAAATCAAGCTAAGGAATCACAGGAGATAGACCTTGAGGTAAACGTTTTAGGCATCGGGCAATTATCCCAGCTGTAGTTTAACATTAGATGCAAGATATGATAGATTCCTGTGTGAATCAAGTTTTCTAAATACAGCTTATGCTCTGAGGATAAGTGACGTAATTCTTGGCTTTTTGATGATGGTTCAATCTTGTCTAGGGCTTCGTAATGATTCGGAATTCTGCTGAGGACATAAGCAATTAAATCCTGGCGTATTTTAGACTGAGAAAACACGTCTTGATAGGGAAACTCCGGATACGTTGCTAAGACGTTTTCAATTTCTTGAATCACTATCGGTGTAGTTACGTGAACAAGGGTTTTACCCATCGTTTACACTCCTTTTGCAAACCGATTTATTATGGCGAACTGGTTTTTTAATTAGTAAATAGCTTGTTTTAAGCCCTGTTTGAAGTCAAGGGAAGTATTCTTAACTGCTGATTAATTGCTGCTAACAGTTCCCGACTATCTACAGGTTTGGTTAGATAATCATTGGCTCCAAGTTCCTTAGCGCGAGCATAGCCATCCTCCTTTGACTGACTGGTTAGAAATATAAACGGTGTTTTCGCTGTCTTTAACCTATCTCGTAATATCTGGAGAAGCTCATACCCATCAAGGGATGGTATATTAATTTCACAAATAATTAAATCAGGTCGGACAACTTTAGCTAAATTTAAACCGAGCCAACCATCGTCTGAAGTAAGGACATTAAATCCTTCTAATTCAAGTAAATCGGAGAAATTTGAGCGCAATACTTTATCATTTTCAATTAATAAAATTGTTTTGTTCATCGCTCCAGGCTTTATAAATTCATGATCAAGATTAATCCCCAACTTGCATAATCCGTTCTAGCAAGAGGCGATCGCTAGTTGAGCTACCGAACCATAACTTATCTTTTGCCAGAGTACTGAGAGATAACTGACCATTCGGTTCAATGCTAAAATCTTGACCCAACACTAACCCTTGCTCCTGAAGCTTCTTGATTGCGACAGCCATCGCTACTGCCACTAAGTCAAGTTCGGGCATCAAATAATCGGGATGACGCAATAGCCAGTAACAAGCATCAAGGTTAATCTCTGGTAGTCGATAAACCGCTGCCAGTAAGACTTGCTCAATATAAGTGGGACTGGGTAAAACAGTCAGAAAGTCTTTAAGAGATTTGATAAATGTTGAGTCTTGACTCTGAAATACATCCACAGCTAATCCGATGTATGACTCATAGTCCTGGGCTTGGCTGGTGGTACCCATGTTTCCTTCCTTGGTCAAAAGCAAACTGTTGATACCCAGGACAACTGGTGTGAAGGTTTGTCTCCTCTGGTGCTCTGGGTGGTGAGGATAAGCTAAATCGATCGTAGGACTGATCGTGGGACTCAGGGATAATTGCTCCAAAGGAGTGGCGTTGGAACAATTACTGGAACTGCTACCTTTGTTTGAAAAAATCATACCCATACCCCGAAGTTCAACCCAAGATCGATTTACCTTACCTACAAATACAAATTAGGGCGCAAATGTGAAGATACTGTGATTGGGTAGGCTACCAACTTAGGGGTAATCTGTAAGATCTCAAAGGTGAGTGCTATCGAATCGGGAGCATCCCAATTATGCAAATCTTAACCAGAGGTCGAGGGGGGATATCTCGGGGATACCGAAGATGGGGAAGATTCCGAAGATGGAACTGAGGTGATGTTCCATCATACCAAGTTAATTCATACATCGCACCTTCTTCCCCCTCCTGCTTGGGAATGGTGATATCTTTGAACCCAGGGCAAATGCATCTAAAGTATAGAATCCTTACCATCAAGACAAAGATTTCAAGATTCATACGCAAAACTACGTTATAGTATGAATCTGATATGCAGTAAGCATTTCAAAATAAGATACCTTTACCCTGGGGTCTAAGAAGGCAATGCTCTAACAAAGCTTGGCCATTCGCTACGCGAATGAACACATTCACAGAAGCTTTAGAAGCATAACGGAGCCGCCATGTCTGATCGCGCATGTCAATTGGCTCAAGCAGAATCAGGACGTGTTTGCTGCTTACAAAGCCTCTTTGGGCTATGTTTGGTCTTGATTTTTGTCTAAGTTCCGATAGGAGAAAGAATTTAGGAGAAAATATTCATCAGAACTATGTCTAGTTTAAGAAAAGAAGGATATCTTCATTTGCAGTTGGACGACGGATCAATAAAGCCTAAAAATCCAGATTTTTTGAATTACTGGAATCATTTAGTAACTGATCCCTATATTGAAGGCGATCATAAATTTAGGCAGAGAAGATATTCAAACATAATCTTTCACAGAAATAGTGAGATTGAATATTTGAGATCAACTTATTTTCAGGGAGAGAGATTTAACAGGCTGTTTGGAGGTCAAAGCAGAATTTTTGAAAAGATAGATGACAATTTATTGACTGATCCAATTTTCATTGACTTAATAAATTATGATTTTTGTTTTTTCTTAAAACATGGCCTTATAACTAGTAAGGAATATAATATGGGAATTCACCAAATTAGAACTCTTACTACAGCCCAAAATACTGGGCGAGTAACACCTGAAGGTATCCATAAGGATGGGCATCCTTTTTTCGCAATTCATTTCATAAATAAAAGTCAGATCACAGGAGGAACTACTAAAATATATGACAACAATCTGAAGTTAATAGAAGAAATAAACTTAAGTAATTTTGGAGAGACTATCTTTGTCCTTGATACTCTGGTTTACCATGGAGTAACAGATATAAAACCATTGCCTGGAAGTGATAAAGGGTTTCGAGATGTTTTGATAATAGAATTTTATTAAAGATGGCAATATATACTAATATAAGCTCTTTTGAGTTAGAAAAAATAGCTTCATACTATGGTATTGAAGCGATCAATTCTTTTCCTATTAATGGAGGAAATGCTAATTCAAACTACTGCTTACAGTCTAAAGATGGAAAATACATAGTAACTGTCTTTGAAGAAGCTTCTCTAGAAAAAATATGCACGATGGGGTATCTTCTTCAATATTTAGAAAGATACAAATTCCCCACTTCTCAAGTTCAAACAACTTATTCCGATAAAATAGTAACTCAATGGCATGAAAAACCTGTTCTAGTCAAGAAATGGATTAACGGAACAGTGCCTACTTTATTAAACGAAACTCTCTTAGAACAGGTTGGTCGTGTTATGGCACAACTACATAGAGTTCCTGCTCCTCCTTATTTACCTCAGTCACACGATTATGGACTGGAGCTTTTTTCAACAGTTTTTGGCAAGTCAATTGATCTGTCTTATGAGTCATGGCTCAAGAATCAGTATCAAGATCTCAATTTTTTATTGCCCATTAAGTTACCAATGGGCTTAATTCATGGTGATCTTTTTTATGATAACATTTTATATGAAAAAAATAACTTGAAAGCCTTTATTGACTTTGAGCAATCTTGTTACTATTACCTCTTATTTGACTTGGGAATGGGAATCCTTGGACTATGCCAAAACCAAGAAAAAATTGATATTGTTAAAGCGAAATATTTCATCAAGGGATATGAACAGGTTCGCTCGTTAGAGCCTCTAGAAAAAGAGCTTTTACAGGTATTAATCGGTTATGCGGCAACTGCAACCTCTTTCTGGAGATTTTGGAAGTATAATATTCATTCACCTAATATAGAGTTGAGAAATGAGCATTGGAAGATGGTTAGGATAGCTGAGGATGTAAAAAGATGTAGGCAAGAAGATTTCCTATCAATATTTGATCCGGCTTGATTTCTCCAGAGCTAGGGATGATGCCTGTTCAAGTGTTAAATTAGACCGAATAAAACGGGGGAAATGCTGGAACTCGTCGGATAAAATAAAAGCATGACCGGCATGAGCTCCACTCCTGTCTACCATTAGAACTCTTGCAAAAGTAGCGATCGCTACTTTTCAAGAGATATTATCACCTATCTACATCCCAAATACCCATAGGTAGATCTTTAAGATTGGGTTTATAGCGAGATCTAGGATCTTCATAGCAGCCTAGGAGTTGATTCCAAACAGGGTTATCTGTTTTTTTATGTCTTCTAAAAATATCCCGTGAAGCCAGCCATCTAAAACTATATCCATAAAAAAGAGCTTTCCTTGTAACGCTAGAGATATTTGGGCTTCGAGCATGCCAAACCCTTCGATCGAAAAATACAGCATCTCCTGGGGCAACAAGCATCGGGACTGCTTTTTCAAAATCTGCTTTGGAAAGAGATGATCTTTCCATCTTGTGGCTCCCAGGAATTATCAGAAGATTTCCCCGATTTGGCTTTGATACATCACTGAGCCAGTAAGAAACCTTGACAGAAAACATATGAGTTTTCAATACATTGAGATCCATTTCTATGATGTCACTATCTCGATGCCATTCTAGCTTCTCTATCGGCAATGGTTGTTCACCCGGTAAGTTGACATCTAAATGAGAATGGAATAAGAAAATGTTAGAGCTTAATAGGTTGACAACTTTAGTGATAGTTTTATCCCAATCTAATAGATTAAGAAAGAAATCTTCTTCTTCTACAAAGTCAAACAAGTGAATAGATTGAGATTCTGGCTCTTTCTGTTTGTGCTTTCTCCATAAATCATCGACCTTCTCTAAAGCTAATGTCACTACATCATCAGGTAAGACGCCTTTCAGTATTAAGTATCCATTGTCATCAAAAAAAACTCTTTCTTCTTCTGTTAGCGGGTAACGCTTATTAGTCTTTTCAGTCATTCCTAAAGTCTCAGTTAAATTAATGGACAAAACTACGTGAAAAAATCGTTGTCATTGCTTCTTGAGCTTGACAGTCTAGATTGATACTTGCTTGTGATTTAGAGTTTCGATATCTATCATACAAATAGTCTTGACTCCATTCTTGATGCCGATTGGCTAGCTGTATTATACTATCTGCTATGAATTTAATTTCTTCATCCATCATGACAGGGTGGAGGGAAACTCTAATCCACCCTAATTGTGGGTTGTGCTGCTGGTTATAATTGAACCTATCCTCTTGACTTTCTGGCTTACCTTCTTTTAGAAGACTATACCCGTAGCTTCCGGGTGCTGCACGACTGGCTTTGCACTGTATTGCAAATTTATCGTTGAGCAATCTTGCTCCTATATACGAGTCCAAATTTTCTATATAAAATGAGATAATAGGAAGTCTATATCGATGCTGAGATGCCAGAATATGAAGGTTAGGGATTATTTCGAGTTTCTTCCACAGCATATTCAAAAGTATCTGATCTCGTGAGAGTATTTTGTCAACCCCCATCTCTTCTTTCAAGCGAATACACATAGCTGCTCTTATTGTCTGGAGTAATGCCGGAGTTCCGCTGTATTCTAGTCTTTCAATTTCTTTGATAGTTTTGTAATTGTCAAAATGCCTTGGTTGATTTTCTCTAGACTCTCCCCTAAAGAGGAAGTTCACTTGATGATAGAGTTTTCTGTTAAATGCTAAGACACCACAGGAACCAGGTCCTCCCAAAAATTTATGAGATGAGAAAAAAATAGCATCTAAGTGAGTATTCTCTTGAGGAGGGTGCATGTCAATATCAACGTATGGCGCAGAGCAGGAAAAATCAACAAATATGAATCCTCCGGCTTCATGCATGATTTTTGCTATAGAGTTAAATGGTGGACTTATACCAGTAATATTAGAGCAGGCTGTGACTGACGCCATCTTGAGGGGACATTCCCTATACTTGTGTAGAAGTTCCTGCAAATGCCCAAGGTCAACTAGCCCAGTACAATCGGGATTAATGACTTCGACTGTTACGTCAGTCTCCATCCAACTATCATGATTGGAATAATGCTCCATATGTGTTACAAATACCACTGGCTTTTTGTTGATCGGGAGAGATGGCGTGAGATTTGTTTTTGGTGTCAATCCCAGCATTGTCTGAAACCTTTTGATTAGCATAGTTGCACCTGATGATGCAGTAATAATAATATCGTCTATACTGGCATTGATATGTTCTGCAATAATTTTTCTGGCTGTATTGTATGCATGTGTCATTGCTGTTCTTGTGTAATTGACTTCGGCTTCAGTATTCGTGATCAGGGGCATTATTTCTTGCTGTATTCTGGCCTCAATAGGCAGGTAATTTCGTCCACTTCCAGCCCAATCTGCATACACTATTTTTTGATAACTGCCATCAGCAGTCGGTATGGTTTTATTGACTCCAGCCATGCCGGTTCTAAACTGTAAAAAGTGTTTTTTCATTCTTTTTTATTAAGAAAATTAATGAGTTAGGTAGTGCCTTGATGCTATCCATATTATAAGCTTTTTTAAAACTCCACTACACAAGGTTGGACTGATTTTTTAAAAAAAATCCTGCGATTCATAATAGCCGGATAGACTTTCTTTAACTCAATAGTTATTTTTTGATAATGATATCCATGGTCAAGCAAAATAGTAATTTTAGTAATGTTGACTGGCTTAGATTTGAATTAATCAATATTGACTGGAGTTTCTAAGGGGGTGACATGAGCCCTAAAAAGCTTAGTATATAAGGCTTTTATGCCAATGACATCATGGAAGATACAGTCGGAAATTAACCCTCGATTCATTGTCTTGATGCAAAGCGCGAGTGGGGTAAACCCCCGCAGGTCGGCGCTGCATCGCTTTCTGGAAGCTCAAACCCTTATAACATAGTCCAAGGTCGCACCTCAGCCATGCAAAGCGCGAGTGGGGTGGCCTCCTTTGACCGCGTTGCATCGCTGTGTTTAATTTGTTGTCCAGATATTGTGGCGCAAGTCAAAGCGATCGCTTTCACGAAAATGAGAGTTATTAACTTTGTTGCAGCAATTAATCACAGGGTAAGCTTAATAAGCAGACTAATTTACCAGCAATTAATCCTAATCAAGTTCCTTATGATTTGCTGCAGGTTTGGGAGTTTTAATAAAACCTAACACTTCGATGAGTCAATCGAGCCAATTAAGAATCCCTTGGATTTCCTCGACCAATTCCATAGGTTTAAACGGCTTGGTAATAACTCCAGTTACCCCCAAATCTAGAAACTGCTTTTGCTCGCTGCTCCTAGCTTTAGCGGTTAGCAAAATTGTTGGGATATCCGCCGTTACTGCATTAGCTTGTAACTGTCGAAAGGTAGCCGGTCCATCCAGCTCGGGCATCATGACATCTAGCAGAATAGCATCAGGCTGATCTGCCTCAGCCTTAGCTAATCCCTCTTTACCAGAAGCAGCTGTCAACACTTCCCACCCTGCTGCTGCTTCTAGAGAAAATTGGATGATTTCTCGAACCCCATCATCATCATCAATCACTAAAATGCGCTTAGTTGTCATGGTGATCACCTTCTGCTGCTGCTGCTGTTTGTTGTGGTAAGGTAAAATAAAAACTGCTGCCTTCACCAACAGTACTCTCAACCCAGATTTTTCCTCCGTGCTGCTCCACTATATTACGGCAAATCGCTAACCCCAAACCCGTCCCTCCTTTTTTACGGGCATCGGAGGCATCAACCTGTTGAAAACGCCCGAATATGCTTTCAAGTTTGTCAGCAGGAATTCCCCTACCTTGGTCTTTAACAGTAAATAAGATAGTGGCACTGTTTGGGTCAAGGGGTGAGGTGGTTTCTAGTTCCTCTGGGTGTTGCAGTTCCACTGTTAACCATAGACTAGAACCTCTGTCTGAAAATTTAATCCCATTGCTAAGTAAATTGGTTATGACTTGAATAATGCGATCGCTATCAGCCTCGAATTCAATCTCAGATTCAATGGCTTGGGGCGAGACTTCCAATTTAATCCCAGCTCGATTAGCCATCACCTGCACCTGATCAACAGCTTTAACCATCAACTCAGCTGCATTCACTGGCTGCTTCGACAAACGGATCTTACCAGATTCCAGACGTTCGAGTTCCAAAATATCGTTAACTAGTCGCACTAAACGCTCAGCACTGTCAGCGGCAATGCCAATCACACGCTGTCCTCGTTCAGACTGAGGTTGAATTAGACCAGTTGATAACAGGTTCAAGGCACCATGAATCGAGGTTAAGGGGGTACGGAGTTCGTGGCTGACCACGGAGGTGAATTCATCTTTCATCCGTTCAATAGCGTAGCGCTCGGTAATATCTTCCCCAATACTCATGGTGCCAATTGCCTCTCCTTGGACATTTTGGAGTAGGGTATTATTCCAAGCAATAATTTTTTCTTGCTTTGACTTAGTTAGAATCGAGTGCTGATAGTGGGATTGAAAGTCTGGATCTAGGATGTCCTGGAAGTATTGCTGTACTGACTGTTGCTGGGAATTGGGTAGGAAGTTTTCAAACCAGTCCTTGCCTAAAACTTCTGCTGCTGTGTACTTAGTCAATTCTAGGAAGAAGGGATTGACATACTCCACCTTACCCTGTCGGTCTAGTCCCACCACCACCAGTCGCACATTTTCGAGAAGGCTGCGCCACCGTCGCTCTGATTCCTGTAAACTAGCAATTAACTGGGTACGTTCTTCTTCAAATCGTTTGCGTGAACTAATATCTCGCTGCAACACTAAGATATAACTAATGTTTCCTTGGGTATCATGAACCACTGAGCAGGAGGAGTCTGTGGTAAGAACAGTGCCATTTTTGCAGACAAACTCAATTTCTTGACGATGGGTTCCCTGCTCCAGTAAAACTGGAAACTCTTGCTGGCAAATGTTTTGGTATCTGGGGGTAAAGAACTCTTCTAACCGATTACCGATCAATTCTGATTCAGAATAACCGGACTGCTGGATAACAGCGGGGTTGACTTGCTCAATCATGCCCTGAGTATCTAAGATATGGATAAAATCTGGGGCAGATTCAAACAACGAGCGGAATCGTTGTTCGCTTTCGAGTAAAGCAGCTGTGCGCTGTTGAACCCTAATTTCTAATTCTCGATTGAGTTGTTGCAGTTCAGCTTCTTGCTGTTTACGCTTGGTGATATCCGTAGTGATGCCGTGAAGATGTACAGAGGTGCCATTATCACGGATAACCACATGAGCGCGATCGTTCAGCCAGCGAATTTCTCCATTACTGAGCTGAATTCTATATTCTAAATCCCACGATTCACGACGGTTTTCTTGAACAGCTCGCCATGCCTTCTCAACACGATCACGGTCTACTGGGACAATAAACTGTCGCCAGAGGTTGTCTTGATCGCTGAATAGCTCGAAAGTTGGGCGACCGTAAACTTGCTCGAAGGCTATATTAACATAGCGCAGTATCCCAGAAGGGAGTGATACTGACCACACCACGTCTTGAAGAGAACTCATAATTGCTTCGAGCCGCTCTTGGTTGGACTTTAGCGCCTTTTCATTTTCTTGCAATGCTTCTTCTGTCTGCTTGCGATCGCTAATATCGGTAATTGAGCCAACCACTCGCACTGGATCACCTGCTTCATCCCACAGTGCTTGTCCCTGGTCAAGAATCCATTTGTAGCTGCCGTCGTTGCAGTGTAAGCGATACTCTTGAACATAATAGGAGGTTTTCTGGGCTAAGTGATCCTCCATGGCTTTGATCACCTGGTCTACATCATCGGGATGGATGTGTGTCCACCATTGATGGTTATAGTTTCCGATGTCGTAGTTTTCATCATACCCCAGCATTTCCTTACATCGGCTGGAGAAAAAGGTTTCATTGGTTTTAGGGTTCCAGTCCCAAATTCCCTGATTAGCTCCCTGTAGTGCTAATTGCCAGCGTTGCTCACGTTTCCGTAAGGATTGCTCTACCAAAATACACTCTTCAATTTGAGATTTTAGCTCCTGGTTGAGCGGCTCTTGTCCAGCCAGACTAGGTGAATTTTGGATTCGAGGTAGAATAGAGTATAATTTTATGGCAGTGTATACAGAAACTATAGCTGTAATTGCTTTAATAGAGCCTGATAGCCAGTAAGCTGGATCCCAAACAGTCCATAGTTCCATCAGGTGAGTGGTGCCACCGCAAATAATAAACGCCCCAAACAAAATCAAGAGTCCCTTGAAAGGCAGATTCTGCCGCTGGGTGATCAAGTACACTAGCAGTATAGGAATCACATAGTAGACTAGGGTAATGAGAGCATCACTGATCAGGTGTAGCCAGATTACGTTAGGCTGCCCAAGGTAGCAGTTACTTTGGGAAATAAAGGTTTCGGCCAATAAGATATAGTCAAAGAAATTGATCATAATTAGGTTGACAATTGACATGATTGCTGACAGTCAACCGTTAACCATCAACTGTGAATAAAATGTGATCAACTTTAATGTGATCAACTCTAATATGTACGATCTCCAAATTCTATGTCCACTAACTAATCAGGGTTATTGATTTATCTGATCAGATCCGATTCTTCTGTGTTACCATTCTAAGTCTTAGTTGGCTGCGCTCAATCCGATTCAACACGCGAGCCAATAGCTCTGGGGCTCTTATTGGCTTTTGTACGTAATCATCAGCCCCGGCCATAAACACTTGCTGCACAGTTTCAGCATCTTGAGCAGCGGAGAGAAACAACACGGGTAACTCAGCCCAGCGAGGGTCATTGCGTACCACCTGACACAAGTCAATACCGCTAAATTCCGGCATTTGCACATCCAAAATCAGTAAATCGGGAGTACACTGCTCTATGGTCTCCCAGAACTGTTGTGGATCGTTTAGCAAAGTCAACTGAAATCCCCAAGGTTCTAGCACAGTGCGTAGCTGATCCAGGATTTGAGGGTCATCGTCAACAATCAATAGCTTTGCCTGTGGTGAACCAGATTGTTGCAACGCTTTAGCGATCGCATCCATCACCTTTTGGGGGGCTACAGGCTTCCGAAGAAAACCCCTTCCCCCCAAACGAGCCACTCTGACTCGTTCAGCAAAACTCTCTTTAACCGTAAGTACTACCACAGGCACAGGGGGCTGAGTTGTTTTCAGTTCTGCTAACAGCTCTAAACCATTTCCCGCTGAGTCAGGAAAACACAAGTCTAGCAGTACCACATCAGGGCGGTTACGAGCAATTGCTTTTCTGGCTTGAGATATATCAGCGGCCACCTCAACCTCCATTTTCCAGGCTGCTAGCTCTGAAGCTAACCCTTGCGCTAGTGTTAAATCATCATCCACAATCAGTAGTCGTGGGGAGTGGGAAATAGGGAATGGGGAGTGGAAAGTGGAGAGTGGTTTACTTTGACTAGGTTTTGGAAGGTTAGGCTCTGTCTCTAGTTGTTCTCCTAGTTCTACCACTAGTTGAGACATATGTGCTATGGTCTCTTTGCTAACTTTTTTCGCAGATTTCAATATCTGCTCAATCTCACGGGATTTGAGAGAAGCTTGATCAAAACCAAAGCTACCGAGGGAACCAGCTAGGGTGTGTGCCTCCCGTAAAGCCTCCTGTTCCAATTTTCCGCAGTCGTCACCATCTCGCCAAGCCGTCACCAACTGCTCCAATACATTGATCCGCTTGATATAGTTTGACTTCTGCTGTTCCCAAATAGCACTTAATCCTGATTGCTTTGGTTCTTGGGATTGAGCCTTAGGGAATGGGGAAACGGAACTATCACTCTTGCTCTTTGATTGTTTGAGGTTAGATGGTGTCTTTTTAGCTACTTTTTTGCCTTTGTTTTTCTCAGTCTTTGTTTGAGCTGAACCTTCCTCAGGGGGTTGTCTGAGCCGATACCCCAAGCCGTAGACAGTTTCAATTAAATCATTTTTGGCTCCAGCTTGCTTGAGTTTCCGCCTTAAACTTTTGATATGAGCTCTAACGGCATTTTCTGTAGGGGGTTCTTCAAAAGACCACAGATTATCTAGCAGGAAACTTTGGCTAAAGATGCGGTGGGGGTTCCGTAAAAACAGCTCTACTAGACCATACTCCTTAGGTGTCAGATGCAAGAGTTCCTGATCGTAGCTGACCTGGCAGTTACTGGGGTCAAGGTGGAGCAATCCCCACTCCAGCACCGGCAGTAGGGGGGTGCTGCTGCGGCGCAGCACTGCTCGAATTCTGGCTAATAATTCAGGTATGTCTAAGGGCTTGACTAAATAATCATCTGCTCCTGCGTCTAAAGCTTCGACTTTGTTAGTGCTGGTGTCTTGGGCAGTCAGGAGGATAATTGGAGTGCGATCGCGTGCGTTTCGCAGCTGCTTGCACAAGTCAATCCCAGTGAGCTTGGGAAGCATCCAATCTAGCAAAATCAAGTCATACTTAAGTATCTCTGCTAGTGCTATCCCCTCATCCCCATCTGTAGCTAGATCAACCTGATAATGTTGACTAGCTAGCGCTGCCGTTACTACTTTGGCAATACCTTCATCGTCTTCTACTAGCAGGATTCTCACAGGGACCTAACAGCTCCAGCACTAAGGGGATGAGTTAGTTTCTAAATTAGATATATAGGGATTAAATAAATAGTGACGACTTCGCCCAAATTCAAAAAAATTTAGACGAAGTTTGATGGTTTTGACTTTGTTTAGCCCATGGCTGCCAAGATATCTTGAGCGTGGGTAGCGGTTTTTACCGTCTCATCAACGTGAGTAATTTTGCCCTCGCCGTTGATAATGTAGGTTACACGCTTGGAGTAACCGCCACCATCTACATCATAAGCCTTGGTAATTGCGCCATCCGTATCCGCTAGCAGGGTGAAAGGCAGACCATACTTTTCCTTAAATTGTTTGTGGGATGCCTCATCATCCATACTGACCCCAAGTACCACCATGTCTTTACCTTGATACTCAGTGTAGTTATCCCGAAAGCTTTGGGCTTCCTTGGTGCACCCTGGAGTATCGTCTTTGGGGTAAAAATAAAGCACTACAGTTTTTCCCGCAAAGTCCGACAGTGAAACGGTATTGCCTTCGTCGTCTTTGACAGTAAATGCTGGTGCATCCATGCCAACTTGAAGAGCCATAACTTTGGTTTCCTATAAAAATATACTGAACTTATGTATAAAGTTTACAGTAATACGACTTACGTAGTAACTTGACTTTTAGGGTGCCTTTTCTGTAAGCACCATTATACATAAGCACGCTTGTTGCCCAGTTTGCCCTAGGTCTTGAGTAAATTCAAAAATTTCTAGAGTAAATTACAATAGGTTGGCCTCTAAAGTCAAAAAAACCTTAATATAGAGATAATCGGCGGTCAGTATAGTTCTGAGATTTAGTAACTGTGGCAAGAACTTCAATTCAGTCTCAAGGTAGCCAGCCTATTCAATATCCTGACCGAACTACTAAGCGTGCAGAGCAAGCAATGCGCTGTTTGCCATTCCGGATGCCTCTATTGGCAGCGATGCGTTCTAGCAGTGTTCCACTCTTATCTATAGTAGGTCTTGAAGGTGTCGAGAAAAACTACACAACGCGCCCTAGGTCTGAATTGGCAGTAGAAAACGATTTAATGTGGTTGATTCAAGTGGGTGTATTACGTCGAGAAGTAGACGGTCAGGGAATTACGGATAGTTTTCGATTGACACCTTTGGGTCGTCAGTTGTTAGAAAAGTGGGAACGGCTTGGAGAAACCTTACCTCCACCCTCATTATCAGATCGACTCGATCATACCTTGAATCGCTGGCTAAGATTGTCGGTTTAAATCAAGTTGGTGACAGGGTGATATCTAAATTTATTGATCATCTAGGCTAGTTCTGACGCCCTAACCCTGAATTATGAAAGCGATTATGGTGGTGGGTACTACATCCCACGCAGGAAAATCCTTGATAACCACAGCTCTATGTCGCCTTCTATCGCGACAAGGCTGGCGTGTCTGTCCCTTTAAGGGTCAGAACATGGCTCTAAATGCCTATGTTACACCCAATGGTGGAGAAATTGGACATGCCCAAGCAGTACAAGCTTGGGCTGCAGGTGTCATTCCCTGTGTGGAAATGAACCCAATTTTACTCAAACCCCAGGGTGACATGACCTCCCAGGTGATTCTTATGGGTAAAGCCGTAGGGAAGGTTAGTGCTGCGGAGTACTACGAAAAGTACTTTGATAAGGGTTGGCAGGTGATTGAAGAATCACTGCGACGTTTAACCAATGAGTTTGATTTAGTCGTGTGTGAGGGAGCTGGTAGCCCAGTAGAAATTAATATCAAGCATCGCGACTTGACCAATATGCGAGTGGCGCGGTACCTCAAAGCTCCCACCTTGCTGGTGGTAGATATTGACCGTGGAGGGTCTTTTGCTCAGGTAATCGGTACTCTCGAACTGCTCGAACCAGAGGAGAGAGCTTTGATTAAAGGTGTCGTGATTAATAAGTTTAGGGGTCAGCGATCGCTGCTCGAACCAGGGATAAAATGGTTAGAAGAACGCACTGGTATTCCTGTAGTTGGAGTTATTCCCTGGATTGATATACTGTTCCCTGCTGAAGACTCCCTTGACTTACTAGATCGCAACACCAGGAACAAGTCCAATAAGGAAGTCACTATCGTAGTCATTCGTTTACCTCGAATTTCTAACTTTACTGATTTTGACCCCCTGGAAGCTGAACCCAGCGTCTTTTTGAAATATCTGTCACCAAATGAAACCTTGGGATATCCAGATGCAGTTATTCTCCCAGGGACAAAAACTACCATTGCGGACATGATGGTACTCCAAAAAAGTGGCATGGCTGAGCAAATTCAAAACTATGCTGCCTCAGGTGGGACAATTTTGGGAATTTGTGGGGGATTTCAAATGCTAGGCAAAAGCCTAGTTGATCCTGATGGCTTAGAAGGTAAACAGGGACGTCATCCAGGATTAGGCTTGTTGCCCTTAAAAACCTTGATTACCACTGGTAAAGTTGCCCGTCAACGGATGGTGACATCAAATTATCCTCAAGTTGGCTTACCGATTACCGGTTACGAAATTCATCAGGGGCGTTCGCGACTGCTTGAGGCGGAGATGGGAGACAATAAATCTGCTTATCGAGCTTTATTCGATGACCATGGTTTGGGCATTGTTGACGTGAATCAATCAATTTGGGGCAGCTATCTCCATGGAATGTTTGACAATAGTCCTTGGCGACGTGCCTGGTTGAATCAACTGCGCTCCAGACGAGGGCTACCTTCTCTCCCTACTGGGGTTGTCAACTATCGGGAACAACGAGAAGCGCTTTTGAATTCACTGGCTGATACTATCGAATCTCATCTTGATTTAACCCCGATTTTAAGGTCTTAGACCGTTAACTATCAGATGAGTTTTTTCACAAGTAAAAAGTAAACTTGAGAATTGAAAATGGAAACTGGAAAATCGTTAAGGGAAATTATAAATTAAAAATTAAACAATTAACTAAAATTAACAATAAAAAACTAACAAATGAAATGACTAATCAAACATGAGTGTAAGCGTTCGCTTTCTACCAGATGATGTGACAATTGAGGCCGAAGTTGGAGAACCTATCCTTCTAGTGGCTGAACGTGCTGGTGTGTTCATTGCCACAGGTTGCCTGATGGGTTCTTGTCATGCCTGTGAGGTAGATATAGAAAATGGACCGACTGTTTGTTCTTGTATCACTGCTGTACCTGCAGGTTATGAACAGCTGACGATTAATCTCTACTCTGACACCAATTGGTAGTCTATTATTGTAAGCATTCAGCGGTCAGCAGTCAGCGGTCAGCTTTGTGACACAGGCTCCAAACCTGGGGCTTTAGTAACATTAAACGAATGTTTAACTGTTTTCTTCAAAAGCTGTTCGGTGTAGCGTTCGCGTAGCCCATTAGCTGATAGCTGAATGCTTAGGTATATTACTACCATGGCAATCGGCTTTCGTCAAGGTCACTAGTTGATTTAACTGTCCACTAACCTTGGCCTTTCGGCCACGCTACGCGAACAACCTACCCTACACCGAATCGCCTTGGCCGAACAACCTTCAACCTTCAACCTTCAACCTTCAAACTTCAACCTTCAAGCAATTTGCCATTGGCTATTTTCTCTGGTAGCTGCTCAATAATGCCACCTCCGAGCACCAGCTCCCCGTCATACAGAACAGCAGCCTGTCCTGGGGTGATGCTGAATTGTGCTTCATAGAACACTAATCTGATCCGATTTCCTTCTAGAGGAATCACATTCACAGGTACAGCAGGTGAGCGATAGCGAACTTGCACAGAAGCTCGAATCGGAACAGTAGGTTGCTGAATCGATACCCAATTGACCCGATGAACCGTACATTCAGCTTGGGTAGCTTGGTGGCGTTCCCCTACAATTACCCGATTCCTGGCTGCATCCAGAGCAATCACATACAAGGGATTGGGAGCAGCTATACCTAGCCCTTTCCGTTGTCCAATGGTGTAGTGGTGAATTCCCTGATGTTGCCCTACCACATTTCCATCCAAGTCCACGATGTCACCTGTGGTTTGGGAAATATACTTGTCCAGGAACTTCTGCATGGAACCGTGGGATTCAATTAAACACAAGTCCTGACTTTCTGGTTTATCAGCAGTCTTGAGATTATACTCAGCAGCCAGGCGTCGCGTTTCCGTTTTCTTAAGTTCTCCCAAAGGAAATAGGGAAGCCGCCAACAGGTCTTGAGTCAAGTCATACAGGAAGTATGACTGGTCTTTTGTCAAGTCTATTGCTCGCCGCAATTGATAGCGATCGCATTCAGCATCATAAGTAATCCGGGCATAGTGACCTGTGGCTATTTTATCAATCCCCAATGTCTGATGGGCATAGCTCAGCATCGGACCAAACTTTACTGCTTTGTTGCACTGAGAACAGGGGAGTGGAGTAATCCCAGATTGGTAACCCGAGACTAAGTAATCCACAATGTTTTCCTGAAAAACATCGCGACTGTCCACAATGTGGTGGGGAATTCCTAATTGTTCACAGATAAACGCTGCATCGACCATTCCCTCAGAGCAGCATTGACCCTTGCCTTTCATTAACCAAAGGGTCAATCCTACAACTTCGTATCCTTTGTGATAGAGGGTGGCGGCAGCTACGGAACTGTCTACCCCGCCAGACAAGCCAACGACAACTTTATTCATCAACTCAACAGATTTCTGCCTTAGGGAGGTATTGCATTGTATAGTATTATTGTAGTCCTCCTGACCCCTAAGTCCGTCTACCTTAAGTCGAGTCAACTACCGCACACTGACCCTAACGGGTACAGTGTGGGCTTGAATAAAGCTTGTTGACCAGACGGCTAGAAAAATCTAGCAGCCGTTAGTGCCAAGAGTTAAAGTTCGTACCTTGGGATGCGTGCCAGTTCCAAGCTCTACAACCGGGTAATTAAACAGGCCATACGGGAAAGCCAGTGTTATTCGGAAAGTACCGAGCACTAACACCGTCGAGGCAAACCTTACCAAGAAATTGAGACGTGCAGTAATGTACACTTTTGTTCTAGATAAAAACCTCAAACCCCTAGACCCCTGCCATCCGGCGCGGGCAAGAAAATTACTCAATACGGGACGCGCTAAGGTGTTCAAGCGTTACCCATTTACGATCGTCCTACTAGACAGGACGGTCAAACATTCACTGACCCATCCCCACCGATGCAAAATTGATCCAGGTTCCAAAACTACGGGTATGGCTGTAGTTCAAGAGCAGACCGGACGGGTGACTAATGCTTTGGAGATAGAACACCGAGGACAGCAAATTAAGAACGCTCTTGACTCTCGTAGACAGTTAAGACGGGGGCGACGCAGTCGAAAACTCCGGTATCGCAAGCGAAGGTTTCTTAACCGGACTCGCTCAGAAGGCTGGCTCCCACCATCCCTTGAAAGTCGGATCGCGAACGTCGAAACCTGGGTTAGTCGGATTCTAAAGGTATGTCCTATCACTGCACTTTCTCAAGAGTTAGTGAGATTCGACATGCAGAAGATGCAGAACCTCGAAATTAGCGGCATTGAGTACCAGCGAGGAGAACTGTTCGGTTTTGAAGTGAAGGAATATTTACTTCAAAAATGGGGCAGAAAATGCGCTTATTGCGGCACTGAGGGAACCCCGCTCGAAATCGAACATATCCGAGCCTTAAGCAAGGGGGGGTCGAACCGAGTGAGCAACCTAACCCTAGCTTGCCGCTCTTGCAATCAAGCCAAGGGCAACAAGCCTGTCGAGGTGTTCCTCAAAAAGAAACCCATGGTATTAAAGCGGGTGTTAGCGAAAGCATTAGTCCCGTTGAAAGATGCAGCAGCGGTTAATACGAGCCGATGGGAATTGTTTAGGAGACTCAAAGCAATCGGATTGCCAGTAGAAATGGGCTCTGGCGGTCAGACTAAATTCAACCGTAAACTCCGGGGTATTGCCAAAACCCACTGGGCGGATGCGGCTTGCGTTGGGGCTTCTACTCCCGAAAGACTATTCCTGAAAGGGGTCAAACCTCTGATCGCCAAAGCCAAAGGTCACGGAAGGCGGCAGCGCTGTCGAACCGATCGCTATGGCTTTCCATTAGGGCACGCTCCCTCACAGAAGTTCTTTATGGGATTTCAAACGGGGGACTTGGTCAAAGCCGACATTCCTAAAGGAAAGTACGCGGGACAGCATACGGGGCGAATCGCAATTCGTTTTAGGCCGAGCTTTAAGTTGAGCACATTAGAAAAGCGATGCAGTCGGCCAAAGGAGGTTTCCCCCACTCGCGACTGCATCAAGAAGAGCTTTGACGTGCATCCGAAATACCTAAAAACCATTCAGCGAGCGGACGGCTATGAATACAGATTTTAAACAATCGACTCGCTACCGCTCGAAAAATTTGTTGGCGGTAATTCCCCGGACGCTAACCCTAACCGGTATAGTCGTCCGCCCCCTTACCGCTATTTTTTGGTGGGCAAAGTGGGATTTCACTCCTATCCTGGAATCATAGAGTATTACGATAACTCTGGGAGTATCAGTGTTCATGGCTGGTTTTGGAAATTTGGTTCAAAAAGCGTTTTATCTAGGCGTCGGTATAGCTGCTGCTGCAGGGGAGAGAGCTGGGGGAACCTTGTCAGAAGTGCGAGGTCAAGCTCAGAAACTGGTAGATGAACTGGTAGAAAAAGGGGAGATGACTACCGAGGAAGCCCGTAAACTGGTTGAAGATTTAGTGCAACAGGGGCAACAGCAATCCTCTCAAGCTAACCCTAATGATCCTAAACCTGAGCCGCGCCGGATTGAGATTATTACTGATGAGGAAGAAGAATCAGCACCACCCGAAGAGCAGGATGTTGACAAACTACGCCAGCAGGTGCAAGCTATGCAAGAAGAATTGCGTCGGCTAAAGCGCTAACTTATAGCACTTATCTAGCACTTATAATTAATTTGTGGACAACAACAGGGGTTGAGCACATGATGGTTTTTGAGTGAATGTTTACCATGGAAGATGATTGGTCTAAAAGTATTTTTGAAACCCTCGAATCAGTGGCTAATATGGTCGATGAGTTCTTCGAGGGTGTCAGTGAGGTGGTTGAGGAGTTTGCCAATGAGATAGACAATGCCCTTGGTGCGGAAATTGACCAGTGTTTGCAAGAGATTGTTGAACCGTTTGTTGAGATTTATTTTGACTTTGAGGTTATGGTCAGTGAAACAGACGAGGATTTTCCTGATTCCGTGACACCATCCTCACAGAAACATCCCGCTTGCATAGGTTGCCGTCATTATCACGGTCAAGCCTACGGTGGAAATTTATTAGTCTGTGCTATGCATCCCTATGGTTGGGACACAGAAGATTGTCCTGACTGGGAATCCCATCCTAGAAATTCCTCAAATCGTTTCTAATCCTAGCAAAACCAATGAGTAATTCCTTTACCCAGGAACAAGCATCACCAGAAGTAGACACACCCGAGATTAAATACGGTGAACAGGAGATTGCCCAAGCAAAACTTATTACTTTTCCCAATCCCCGTATCGGTCGTCCCTATCACATTAACATCACCTTACCGGAGTTTACTTGTAAATGCCCCTTTTCAGGTTATCCGGACTTTGCCACGATTTACATTACCTACGTTCCCAATGAACTGGTGGTAGAACTAAAGGCCCTTAAGTTGTATATCAATACCTACCGCGATCGCTACATCTCCCACGAAGAGAGTATCAACCAAATTTTAGATGACTTCGTAGCCGCCTGTAACCCCGAAGAAGTCACCATCAAGGGGGATTTTAACCCACGGGGTAATGTTCACACCGTTGTAGAAGTGCGACACCAAAAGTAATTGGTACAAACGTAATCGGTAATCTTGAGGATCCAGTTAGCTTGGTCAGTGACCTGACGAGAATGGCTCAATGATCAATTTTGTGCCTTCCTCCCTTCCTGTCCTTTGGATCTTCGCGGTTTTCCTCCAAACAATTCCCATATAAACCGAAACGATATCACTTGGGATCAATTCAGATTGACCCTAGCTGGTGGCAACATAGAACTCTTGAGTTTTTGTTTCAACACTAACCAAAGGAAGACCGGAGCATCAAACAGGTATCGCCGCCACAATCGTCGCGGTTCAGATAATAGCCTGTGTAACCATTCCAATCCTACATCACTCATCCATTCAGGCGACCTTGGTTTAGTGCCTGCTTCAAAATCAAGGGTGGCACCTACTGCCATGAATATTTTGATGTTTGGTAATTGATCTTTGTACTTATGTATCCACTTTTCTTGTTTAGGTGCACCAACTCCCACAGCTAGTACTGTAGCTCCAGAGTTCTTAACCATTTCGATGATTTCTCGGCATTCAGCATCATTCTTCTCAAATCCGAATGATGGGGAGTGCGCAGCGATAACAATTTCTCTGCCAACTCTAGCATTGACATTTTCTTGAGCTTGTTTAGCGACTCCTTCTCGTCCACCTAAGAGAAATATTTTAATAGTCTTATTGTTTCTGTGATAATCATAAAAAGCTGGAAAAAGGTCAGATCCAGAAATTTTCTCCTGTATGGGTGACCCCAAGAACCTCGACGCATAATACACAACTTTACTATCACATAATCTATAATCGGCAATTCGATATGCCTTCATGAATTCAGGGTCTTTTTGTAGCTTGACTAAGTGATCGACATTGGGAGTGAAAATCACCCCGGTATCGAGCCGCTTTAACAGCTCTGACTTGGATATATTATCAATCTCTAAGTTTAGTATTTTCACTATTTCTCTCATGTTTAACCTTTTTACTTTACGATGTCTCTCCTACCTAAGGAATAAGCACTAAAAACAGCCGCCAAGCTTTTCCCAACAATCTTCAGACTTGGAGCCGAACTCAGTCAATTTGCCATTTCCCGATCGGCTACCCAAGTTAGCTTGATACTGTTTCGAGCAAGAAGATTTTATTTGGAAAAGAATAAAATTACATTATCACAGTTTTAGTAATTTGACTATAGTAGCTCTGAAAAATTATTGGTAAATACCCTTAGGTGCCCTTGACCCGTAATTAAATTCGCTCAAGGTGCGCGCCTCCTAGGGCGAGTAAATCGCCCTAGGGTCGCACCTTTCGGCAAAGCCGACGCGGGGCGCGTTCGGGTCCCACCTGTTTTCTAGATAGCTGAACCTATAAATATTCCCTAATTAAACAACAGTAATCCCTTGAGGTAGATTACACCAGGGTTTGATAACAATGATCTCAGTAATTTGACATAAATCTATTTTGGTATTAGCATTAAACTCTAGTTCACTGTGTTAAGAAGCGATGAATTATCCCTCAGGACAGTGTTAGGTAATTCACGAAATATTCAATCTCATTGTCACAGCGTGAACTAGAACGTATCGAGGGGAGAATTGGTTACTAATCATAACGTTATAGATTAGAGTCAACTCTGATTGAATCAATCATGCTGTCTGGGAATGAATTAAGTTTTCCCTCCTCCTAGTAACTCCCAATCTGCTTAGATGCTTATAGCTTAAAAACCTCAAGTCAATTCCTCTCTATAATACTTAGGAAGAATAGCTTTATTTAGGCTTTATTTAGGCTTTATTTATTTGTTATGTATTAGGGATTTACTTTAATTAAAATTACTGGTTTTTATGGTTGCACCAGTCCTCCGTTATGGTTCATTGATGGTTAGTTAATGGTTAATTATACCATTAATATCATAGCCTATGGGCGAGTCCAGCCTAGTATTTTCTCTGAACTTAATAAAATCTTTAAATATTCTTCATCGACTCTACATAAATGAGCTAACAAGGGTAATTTTTCCAGATCACGAGTCGTTGTTTTGATCAGGTAGTATTGATCAGGTCTATGCCTTATTTTAAGAAGATTTTTTACCAGGGAGTAGCTCACCAGTCGAGTCGGAGAACTAGTCGAGCTAACAAATGCCTCAAATCTTTGCTACTTATAGAATGAGACTACATAGTGTGATCGATAGCAGTAGTCTTTACAGAAACTTTATAAAAGCCTACTCTAAGATTCATCGATCCTTCAACCTTCATCTGTGTGAAGCCGACTATCGTTATTTGTAAGGTTAGATGCTGAGCTAAACTAGGCACACTACTTAACCTACCAGAAAATTACCCGCACATCTACCGACCACAACAATGAGAAACCCTGTAATTGCCATTGGCTTGGATGCTGCCGACCCTGCCTTGATAGAGCAATGGATATCTCAAGGACATCTGAAAAACCTGCGTCGCTTACGAGAACAGGGATCTTACGGACGTTTAAAGACATATGAATACTACCGGGCTGAGACTCCCTGGACAACATTCCTTACTGGTTGTTCTCCTGAGCAAACAGGGTACTGGGCACCTCTGAAAATTAAGGAAGGCACTTACGAAGTAGAAGACATTCAAGCCTACGAC
Source organism: Moorena producens 3L (assembly GCF_000211815.1). Classification (GTDB taxonomy): domain Bacteria; phylum Cyanobacteriota; class Cyanobacteriia; order Cyanobacteriales; family Coleofasciculaceae; genus Moorena; species Moorena producens. The sequence goes on along the minus strand of NZ_GL890825.1, from coordinate 85,627 downwards.
TTTGCTGAGTATCAACCCTTCTATGGCTTGGGAGATGACTATCGGGTGGCAGTCTTTGATATGCCTCAAGCTCCCCTGTCCAATCAGGTCAATGGGTTGCAAGTCCTTGCTTGGGGAGCTCACTCTCCTCAGACTCCCAGTCATTCCATACCCAAATCCTTGCTACAGGATGTGATTGATAAGCATGGTGAGCATCCTGTCTTACGCAAAGACCATGCCAGTATTATGGATGTGGCAGCACTCAAGGGTCTTCAAGCACAACTGGAGATTGGTATCGCCCGCCGGGGTGCCATTTGTCAAGACTTGTTGCAGCAGATGCCGTGGGATTTCTTCTTAACAATCTTTGGTGAAACCCATACTGCAGGGCATTACTTCTGGCACCTGAGTCAGCCGGATCATCCTCTCTACCCATCTGTAGGTGCTAAATGCCCTGGAGATCCCGTGTTAGAAATTTTTGAAGCTATTGACGAAGCCATTGGTGGCATTTTGAGCAAAGCCCCGGATAATGCCCAGGTCGTAGTATTTGCTGCCCATGGTATGGGGTCTAACGTCATGGATCTACCGAGTATGTTGTTCCTGCCAGAATTTCTCTATCGCTGGAGTTTCCCAGGTAAATATGGCATTGCTCGTGGCAAGTATGGTAAACCCCCAAAACCCCTAGTCAATGATGCCAGGGCGAAAAAGGGTTGGATGGGAAAAGTATGGAGCCTCAAGCATGAATCGAATCCACTCAAAGGTTTTTTGAGACGTCAACTCCCTACCAAACTTTTCAATCCCATCGCACCCTTGTTTGGTTCCACTCCTGCACCGGATCTCATTTCTCCGTTCAAGATGCAGGCAGAATCTGATCCATTCTTCTTCCAGAGTCCATCCTGGTACCAACCGTGCTGGCCTCAGATGAAAGCATTCGCGCTGCCTAGTTATTCGGAAGGATATATCAGGATTAATCTCCAGGGAAGGGAACCTCAGGGTATTGTCGCCCCTGATCAGTACGATGCTGTATGTGAGGAATTGACTCAAAAACTCTACCAGCTTAAAGATGCTCGCACTGGGGAACCAATGGTGAAGGAAATTATCCGCACCCGCCAATCGGCAACTGAAACTGGTCCGAAATTACCTGATGGTGACTTAGTCGTTATCTGGCAAGAAAAATATGCTACTGACGTAGTAGATAGTCCCGATATTGGACGGATTGGTCCAGTTCCCTTTAATCGTACTGGTTCTCACCGCTCTGATGGCTTTTTGGTGATTAAAGGACAAGATATTGAGCCAGGTTCTAGTTTACCAGCTGGTCATTCTCTAGATTTAGCCCCCACTATTCTGAATTTGATGGGAGCGCCCATTCCTGACTATTTTCAGGGTAAGCCCCTCTCGGCAATTAAAGAAACTGTTGTGGTTGGTTAACTTAAACTTAACTATAGCATTTGTATGTATTTGAGATGTAAACCTAGAAGGTCTTTTGTTATTTTCCAATAAAACTCCGGAGCTCTTGCCCCTCTAGCATGCATGCCTCTTGCCTCTTGCCTTTTTCGGCAATACGTGTGTTTACAACCTAGATACAAACGCTATAGTTACTTATATACTTGAATTACTCGCAAAGGGAATTGAGTGTTTTTTGTTAAGTGTTTTTTGTTGAATGTTTTTTGTTGAGTGTTGATCGTCAGTCAACACTCAAACACTGACCCAAACCCCCCTATACTAAGTGTTATCACGTGTTATCACTAAGTGTTATCACTAAGTAATAGCACTAAGTAATAGTTGTGAACCCAGAGATTCTTCAATGTCCATTCTCAAGTTTTGGATAGCAGGGTTAATTACTACCGTAGCAGCAATAGGTTTATCAGTTCCCAGTTGGGCTCTACCACTGTCTCCTGGCGATCGCCTTAGACTCTTTGTGGCTGGCGAAGAAGAAATCCCGGAAGCTGAACGCTTCAGTGCCACCTATGAAGTTAATCTGGATGGTTACATCAAATTCCCCTACCTAGACCCGATACTGGCAGCGGGTCGAGAAGTATCAGAAATCGAGCAAGACCTAGTCAAGGCTTTACTTGAAGGAGGCTTTTTTCAGGCTGATTTCCTCAAAGTCAGCATTCAACTGTTTGAGTGGGCTCCAATTCAGGTAACTGTGGGAGGAGCGGTTTTTGAACCTGGTCGGGTTTTGATTAATGATACGGATTCTAAAGGTCGAGACTTACCGGCATCGATTGCTACTGTCTCAGGAGACTATCCTCCAGAACGCTACCTAACCTTTGCCATTTTAACGGCTGGCGGCATCAAACCAAATGCCAACATTGAACAGGTGCGGTTGGTTAGGGGTGAACAGGAACAGGTAATTGATTTATCTGGTGTCTTCACCGGATCACCAGTGGAGGATATTCCCTTGATTGCTGGAGACCAAATCATTGTTCCTACTCGGGAGTTGCCTCAATATTATCTAGCCAGACCTTCCCAGCTTACTCCCTCAACTATTCCTGTGTTTCTCTCCAATCTGACTAATCCCAATAATGGACGTGACCTTAGAGTCCAGGAAGTTGAATATGGCTCCCGTCTGTCTCAAGCTGTAATTGCTGCTAGTTGTGTCGGAGGCACAGAAACCACAAATGCAGATCGCCGTGCTCTGTTACTGCAAACTGACCGTACTACTGGGGAAACTCTGGCAATAGAACGTTCTGTAGAGGACTTGGTGAAGAAGCCTAATGATGACCAAGTTAATCCAGTGCTGATGCCAAGAGATAGTGTCGCTTGCTATGATTCAACGGTCACTAATGTCAAAAGTGTTTTTGACTTTATTGGGGATATCTTCAATCCCATTCGGATTATTAAAGACATATTTATACCCTAATTCATATTGAGGATAGCTGAAATGTTATAATTAATGTATCTATCACAAGTTATAAGCTCAGGGGATCTGACTCTTCATCAGGGGTGTATTGGCTAAGGGTTTAAGCCATTGCTTGATAGTGGGGTAAAACTCTCTGCCAAGTCTTTCATAATAGAAACTATAAAAAATCATAACTTAAGACTACAACTTAAGACTACAACTTAAAACTACAACTTAAAACTCAAAATGTGGATTTGCCAGGTGAGATGCTCCAATGACTACTAATTATAATACCATAGCCCCATATCCCTATGAAAAATCAAATCTCATGCCTCTACGTTGGCTATTTTACTTGTGTTTAGGGATATCCATTAATGCCGGAATTTGGGGCTTAACATTTTTTTATTTGAAATCAGCTCAGCCAACTTATACCAGTAAATGGGCAGTATCACTTCCTGTCTCAGGCTCATCCACCAGAATTAATATCCCAGAATTAGGGGGAGCGAGTTCAGATGTTAGGTCACCATTTGGCGATCGCTCCCATGACCCGAGGGAAAAGATGAAATTCATTGCGGAAAGTAAGCCGGTGCTTAAGGATGCTGCCAGTATACTGAACATGTCCTCTCAAGAGCTGGGCAAGCCTAGGGTCAAAATTGTTGACAATTCAACTATGATGGCCTTTGAAATCACAGGAGACTCTGCTGAGGAAGCCCAACAGAAAGGTTTTGCTATGCACCAGGCTTTCCAGGAGAGACTTGAACAACTTAGGCAAGAAGAAGTAGGAGACAATCAGCTACCAATTCAAGCTGATTTGGAGGCAGCTAAGAAAAATTTAGCAGATATTCAAAGACGTCTGTCTGAACACAAAGCTAGAACTGGATTGAACTCGAAAGAACAAGTTAACCAGCTATCATCCACTATAGAAAGTTTACGACAACAACAAATCGATTTGTTAGCCCAAGGGCGAGAAGCAAAAGCCAATCTTAGCAACCTCTCAGCTAATCTCAAGTTGTCGTCTGGACAAGCTGCTGATGCTTTTGTACTTAAGGCTGACCAGATATTTCAGCAAACCCTAAGGGAATACAGTCAGGCTACGGCAGCCCTGACGGTTTTGAGTTCCAAATACGGTTCCAAGCATCCATCTGTAGTGGACGAGAAGAGCAAGCAAGAGAGTGCTAAAGCAGCTTTGCTAGAGCGTAGTCAATCTCTGTTAGGTCGCCCCATGTCTTTAGCAATTATTGACCAGCTCAGTGTTAACTCTGGGCCTGAAACTGGTTCTTCCCGGGAAAATTTGCTGCGCCAAATTGTTGAGGTGGAAGCACGGCAACAGGGTGTGGAAGCTAGAGCCTGGGTATTAACCAACCAGATTGCTGAGCTCGAAGCCAAACTCAAACAAATGAGCCAGGATGCTTTGAGGATGGAGATCCTAGAACGCAATATGCGCATTGCGGAAACTATCTATGCTTCAACCTTAACTCAATCAGCCATTGGTCGATTCAACCAATCCCTTTCCTATCCTCAAGTTCAGCTGCTAGCTGAACCCAGCTTACCCCCAGACGCGATAGCACCGAAAAAGTCATCGGCCTTACTTGGTGCAGCAGCTGGTTCATTGTTAATTAGTGCAGGACTATTTTTACTCTGGTTACGTCCCCATTTACAAGGTAAATCACAACCCTCAATGTACGGCAAAGTAGAATCGTTTAATTCTGATGTTCCACCCTTACGTTCTCAACCATCAAATAATAGTTTCACAACATCTAATAGCTTCACATCGCCAATCGGGAACCAAAGAAAAGATTTCTGATGCAACTAATCCACTTGTTATCAAGCTAGACATCATAGCATGGCACCAGTAACCTAAGCCATTAGGCAGGCTTTAATGAAACCCCAAAACTTTGAAGAAAAAGTAGTTTTCTATTATATAATTTCCACCTACTTATTATTTTTTTTAGGCGCACAGTTTGTTTTTGCCCCAGCTCTAGCTTGGCTGCTAACCTTTTATCTAATTAAGAAGCTTTGGCAGCAAACATCAGATACTCCACCGGAAGAAAGGATTCGGATTCCCATTGGAGTCTGGGTCTGGATTGTTTGCATATCAGTCATTGGCCTAGCCTTAGTTGTGGGTCATTTAGATTGGGGTTTTTCAACTGTTAAAACGATAAAATCCTTTATTAACTCCTTTTTGAGAACTTGGGCGCTTCTGGCCTTATTTCCTTTAATTGGTTGCCTCAACATCCGACCACAAATAATCTATAGAGCAATTTCTATCCTTTCCCTACAAACTCTGATCTTGGTGCCAATTACCTATGGGTTAAGTCTAACTGGGTTAGAGATGCCATTGTATACTAGCACCCTAATGGCAAAAATTGGGGGTAACAGTCAACGTTACTACGCCGTAAGTCCTTACGTGATAAAAAGTGGTGAAACACGGCTTTTCTTATTTGCGCCTTGGGCTCCAGCATTGGCATTTGCCTGTAACGTACACTTTTTCCTTAGTAGTAGAGACCCGGACATAAAGTGGCGTTTTATTGGTATGATTGGTTGTGCTGCTGCAATTGTAGGTTCATTGTCCCGGATGGGGATAATCTGCTTAGTGGGTATACCAATACTGGTAACATTTTTGGGAAATATAACCGAACCCGCCATCCAAATTACGGCAGGAATAGGGAGTTTTATTGGTGGTCTATTTGGTCCCCAACTGCTGATGATAGCTAGAAACTTGAAAGACTCTTTTTCCAGTCAAAGATCTGCTTCTTCGCGGGTTAGGTCGGCTTTAGCACGGCTTTCTCACCGTAAGTGGGAAGAAGATGCACCGATTTGGGGTCATGCCATTAAAGTAGGTAAAGGCCCTGATGTTGTCGCTGGTATGCCTATTGGAAGTCACCACACTTGGTATGGTGCTTTATATACTCATGGAATCGTCGGGTTTATTGGAATATTAATTCCTATAGTCTATACTTTTATAGAACTTTTAATTAAAGCTCAAAGGAGTAAAGTTGCCACAACAGCACTAACAATACTATTAATTTGTATCCTGTTTTCCTTTGGGGAAAATCTAGAGGGATTAGCTTACCTCTACTGGCCTGGTTTGGTTGTAGTAGGGATGGGACTAAAATAAAAATGCTCAAGGGGTTTGTCTAGACCTTTTGTGGGTAATTACCATGTACTAATTATATACAGAAAAAGGATAATCGCCATGGCCACCATATCTGTAATAGTTCCAGTTTATAACGGAGAAAAAACTATATTAGAAACGATCCAATCGATTCAAGCACAAACGTTTTCAGATTTTGAGTTAATTGCCATTAATGACGGCTCCACTGATGGGACATTAGATGTAATCAGTACAGTCAACGATCCTCGATTGAAAGTGTTTTCCTATGAAAATGGCGGATTGCCAGTGGCACGTAATCGTGGCATTCGTCGCTCTAGGGGCGAGTTTATTACGTTTATAGATGCCGATGATTTATGGAAACCCGATAAATTGGAGCTACAGTTAGCAGCACTGCAAAAAAATCCTGAAGCCGGAGTGGCTTACAGTTGGACTGCCTTTATAGATGAGAATAGCAAATTTTTGTTTGCTTGGCAACCACTCTATTGGGAGGGTAATGTTTATCCCCAATTACTAATTCGTAACTTCATATCCAGTGGTTCCAATATCATGGTTAAGCGGAAGTATATTGAAGCAGCTGGAGAATTTGACCCATGCCTGAAATCAGTTGAAGATTGGGATTATTACCTCAGGCTAGCAGCTTTATGTCCTTTTGCACTGGTTCCTAAATACCAAATTCTCTACCGTCGCTCTTCCCAGTCAATGACCTCTAAAGTGGATGTGATGGAGAATGCGAACCTAATTGTAATTGAAAGAGCATTCAAGGCAGCTCCACCAGAACTTAAGTCTCTTAAAAATAAGAGTTTAGCGAATGCCTATCGTTATCTTGCTAAGCAGTGTATAGCTAATGCTTTTGATAATGAAGCAGTAAAGCTAGCTATTAAAAAACTAAGCTATTCCATAAAGCTTTATCCAAAATTTTTGCTAAGCAAGGAAACTATGCGTCTGATTTTAAAACTATTAATAATCAAAATTATGCCTAAAAAACTAGCTGGACATTTAATCCAACTAATCGGCCAGAAAATGCCGATGGTATCTGTTGATAATCGGATGATTTAAGAGCACTAACTACCACTCTAATTTTACAGATATCAATTTCGACAGATATCAATCATCACAAGGATGGCAGGATGGGAGATCCACTGTGAAAATTGTCAAAACAATCGGGAGTCGCATTAAGCAAAAACTAGGTAACCGTAGCACTTTTACTCGCAATCTTGGTTGGATGGGAGTGGCACAGGCATTTATTCGGGTTTCCCGTTTAGCTGCAACGTTTATTTTGCCACGCTTCTTAACTCCCCATGACTTTGGATTAGCTGCACTGGTTCTGACGACCTATGAATATTCACAAACAATAACGCGGATCGGTGTTCATGCTAGAATTATACAGGCGGAAGCCGATGAGCTGGAAGACATTTGTAATAGTGCTTATTGGTTAAATTGGGTACTTTTTGCAAGTCTATTCGTTATGCAGTGCCTTGCTGCTTTTCCAGTTGCGTGGTTTTATAAGGATAACCAACTTATTTTACCCATTTGTCTATTAGCATTTAACTTTTTGATTGCTCCCTTAGGAGCAGTACAGTCAGCACTAATTCAAAGGGATAATCGAATTCAGGTAACGGCTACTGCTCGCGCTCTCAGATATGCCACCGCCAATATTTTAACCGCTGTCTTTGCTGTTCTTCATCTGGGAATGTGGGCGATAATACTTCCCATACTAATAGCTAGCCCTATAGAATTCATTACCTATCTGTTCAAACATCCCTGGCGGAGAACTGGCTCTTTCACAACCAAATACTGGGGTAAGATTTTTCGCTTTGGAATCAATTTCCTGGGGATTGAACTTTTAAAGACTCTCAGGGAAACTCTCGACTATCTTATCATTGGTCGCTTTATAGGAATTGACCTATTAGGTGTTTACTACTTTGCTTACAATGCTGGATTGGGAATTAGCTTGACTATCGTCCAATCCATTACTACTGCTTTATACCCTGCCCTATGTGAAGTCCGGACAAACTTATCGAAATTTAAGCAAACATACTTTAGCAGTCTGAAGACGATTGGGAAAGTGATTGTTGGTTTTGTTGCTTTACAAGCAAGTCTAGTTCCGTTTTATATTCCCATTATGGTTGGGGAAAAAATTCATACGGAAGGCTGGAGTATGGTTGTTCCCATCGTCATTTTAGTTTGCTTATCAGCAATTCCTAGACCCTTTGATATTGCTGGATTTCAGCTTTTAGCAGCCATTGATAAACCGCAAATTGGCTTGCTCTGGAATGTCTTATTTACTATCATCTTTTCCTGTAGTCTACTGATAGCAGTGAAATGGGGAATCATCACGGTCGCTGTATCGGTTTTACTGGTTCATGCCCTTTTAATTCCGTTATTTGTGGTTTGGTCTGCTAGGTATGTCTTTGCTAAACCTCAAACGTCTCCTGTAACCTTAGAGCATACTGTACTCCAATCTCATACTGTACTCCAATCTCAAGATGAGACTGATACTGATCAGTTTTATGTCAGCCAATGGACTTTATCATTAGCCAGTAGTGGGACATTCCCTAACACTCAGGGTTCTGAATTTGGTGATTGTGACTTTAATAACAGTAATAATAGTAATAGCAGTGCTGGGTTAAGCGATCGCTTCGATGATCCCAGAAAACAGCTGAAGTTGATAGCTGAAAGTGTGACGGTTTTAGAAGAAGCGGCAAAGCAGCTAAATATATCTCTAGATAGCTTAGATAAGCCTTCGATTCAACTAATCGATAACTCTACAATGATGGTTTTTGAAATTTCAGGAGTCACCCCTGAGGAAGCGCAACGGAGAGCCTTCGCCATTAATCAGGCGTTTAACAAAAGACTGGAACAACTCAGAAAGCAAGAAATTGCTCAACAAGAAAAGACTATCCCAGTGTATATAAAATCAGCCGAAAACGATCTAGAAAAAGCACAGCAACGCCTAGCTGAAAAAACGGCGAACATAGGATTGCCCTTAAACCAGCTCTTAGAGACAATAGAAACACTACGGCGGAAAAAGATTGAATTACGGCGCAAAAAGATTGAATTGCTGGCTGAGCTAGTACCGACTCAGTCTGATCATAGTCATTCTACCAATCCTCAGATTATGAATCCTGTTCACCATCAGCCTCAAGCTAGCTTATTCCAAGATGATCTACCCTTAGAAATGGATGATATTAAACCACAACTACAAGGTAGTGATGACAAGGCCAGGGATCTAGAGTTTCAGATTTCTCAGCTTGAAGTAAAACTTAGCAAAATGTCCCAAGATGCCTTGACTCTGGAAATTATAGAGCGAGATTTACGGATTGCACAAACCGTCTATTCCTCTGTTTTAAGCCAATGGAAAATTATTAAGTCAGACTCATCTATTATGTATTATCCCCAACTGCAATTGGTAGCGGGTCCCACCTTAGCTACCAGATCACAAATGCAAAATAGTCTAGTACACTTGGGCATAAATTTGTGATCAGTTCCTGGGAAGATGATAGTGGTCAGGAGGTAATTTTTAGTCGTCAGTTGTCAGTTTCAAGTATTTATCTATTTTTTTTGAGAAATTTTCTTTAAAAAAATAAATAAAATTAAAACTAGTTCTATTTAAAACCACTGGTCAAACAATGAAACATGTTTCTGTCATTATTCCCGTCTACGGAGTTGAAAAGTATATTGCAGCAGCGGTGCAGTCTGTTCTCGACCAGACCTATACCAACTTTGAACTGCTCATTATTGACGATGAATCCCCAGACAGTAGTATAAAAATTTGTCAAGAATTCTCGGATCATCGAATTAAGATTATTCATCAAACTAATCGGGGACTTGCTGGAGCGCGCAATACAGGAATTCGCCATGCCGAAGGAGATTATTTAGCGTTTTTAGATGGGGATGACTTATGGTTGCCTCACAAACTGGAAAGACATATTGAACACCTAGAAAAATTGCCAGAGGTAGGGGTTAGTTTTAGCCGTTCTGCATTGATTGATGAATCTGGAAATTTATTGAACACTTATCTAATGCCTAAGTTAAAGGACATTACCCGATCAGATTTATTCCGGTCTAGTCCTATTGGTAATGGTTCAGCTCCCGTAATTCGACGGGAAGTCTTTGAAGCCCTTAAGTATCAAGATAACCTTTACGGCACTACAGAAGATTTTTACTTTGATGAAAACTTTCGCCGCGCTGAAGATATTGAATGTTGGCTACGTATTGCGATTCAGACAGACTGGAAAATTGAGGGAATCCCTGAAGCACTAACCCTATATCGAGTCAATTCAGCCAGTCTTTCAGCGAACTTAGTCAAACAGTTAGATTCCTGGAAACAAGTACTAGAAAAAACTCGCTCCTACGCTCCTGAATTGATTGAGAAGTGGGGAAATTTAGCCCTGGCCTATCGATTGCGAAACTTTGCTCGTAGTGCAGTACGTCTTAAAGATGGACCAATGTCTGTCAAACTAATTAACGCTGCTTTGGCAACTTACTGGCGTCTTCTCTTGGAAGAACCAAGCCGTACCCTTCGGACTTTGGCTGCTGCCTATTTACTTTGGCTGTTGCCTAAGCCCCTATATTCCCACCTCGAAGTTCTGGCTGTTAAAGTAGTGGGAATGATCCAAAGACGTCAGATTTTGCAAGACCAACTTGGACAATAATTGTCTTAGTCATTCACTATAATATCGGTGATAAAATGAAAAAAGTTTCTGTCATTACTCCAGTCTACAACGTTGAGAAGTATATTGCTGCTACAGTACAGTCAGTTTTGGATCAAACTTACCAAAATTTTGAATATTTGCTCATTGATGATGGTTCTCCTGACCACAGTGTAGAGATTTGCCAGGAGTTCCTAGACCCGAGGATCAAAATTATTCGTCAGGAAAATCAGGGAGCTAATGCAGCAAGGAATGAAGGCATCCGCCAAGCCCAGGGAGAGTATATAGCATTTTTAGATGGCGATGACCTATGGTTGCCTCAAAAGCTAGAAAAACATATTGAACATTTGGAAAACAATCCAAATTTGGGGATTAGCTTTAGCTGTTCTGGGTTTATCGATGAAGCAGGAAATCCCCTAGGAATCTATCAACTTCCCAAGCTGAAGGACATCACCATCGGTGACATAATTTGCCGTAATCCTATTAGTAATGGCTCCTGTGCTGTGTTCCGCAAGCAGGTATTTGAAGCCATTAAGTACCAAGAGACTATCAACGGAAAGACCAAAGACTTTTATTGGGATGAAGGATTGCAAGGGTCACAGGATTTGGATTGTTGGTTTCGCATTGCTATCCAAACCAATTGGCACCTGGAAGGCATTGCTGACTCTTTGACTCTATACCGAGTAAATTCCGGTGGTATATCAGCTAACTTGTTCAAAAAACAAAAGTCTTGGGAACAGGTAATTGAGAAGACTCGTTCCTATGCTCCTGAGGTGGTGGTTGAGTGGGAAAACCGTGCCCGTGCTTACCATTTGAGGTATCTAGCTCGTAGGGCAGTTACCTTGAGAGATGGTGCCATGGCTGTCGAATTCTTCAACCAAGCTCTGGGTACCTACTGGCAGATGCTCTGGGAAGAACCACGTCGTACTGTGTTAACTGGGGCTGCAGCCTATTTGCTCTGGGTTATACCTCAGAATCTTTACAAGCATATAGAAGCTGTAGCTTTAAAAACCACAGGGTCTTCACAAAAGCGCCGGATTTCTCAAGCAATCAGAGGTACATGAAATGTCATCTATTAGCAAATAGCTAAAACCCTGCTACCAATGCATGCTGGTTTTGGGGTAATGGGTAATAGGTCTGCCAATGATCCATTCCCCATTACCCATTACCCATTACCCATTACCTATTACCTATTACCTATTACCTATTACCTATTACCTATCTCCAAAGTAAAAAACCTACCCTTGTCAGCCACTCCCCACTCCCGATTCCCGACTCCCCACTCCCCACCCAAATGTAAAAAACCTACCCCTGTGAGCACAGCCCCTCTCCATTCGCGACGGCATCAAGACAGTGAAATTGGATATTTTGTGAGTTGTAGCTAATTGTAAAATTTATGTCTACTAATTGTGAAATTTATGTCTAGTTTTGATAAATTATATCTATCGCTAGACATTTTTTTTTGCTATATTTTTTGATTATGATATACTTCTATAAAGTCTGGTTTTATCGCTTTTATATAAGCTTACAGGGATGGCAGATTGAAATCATGATATTGCTTAATTGCCTACTTTTGACGTTCACTGTCTTATCTAGTTGTCGTATATACTACCAATGCTACCGGAAAATATATTATACAATTAAACAAAAATTATTATACAAAACTTGATAACTATAAAACTATAAAACAAAAACTAATAAAATTTATCTGGGGGGCGACCAGCGCCCCAAAGTACTTGCCAGCTTGAGGTTTAAGCTTACAGTGACTTATCAACTATACCTAGACAAAACTATACATAGACAAAAGAAGCATAGTTTGAATTATTGAGAACTCAATCCCTGATTAGTTCGTCCAAGTTTAATAAAAATCGGGTTGATAATTTTGGTAAATTAAGTACCTAAAGCTAGACCAGATAATACTTATAGCTAACCGATCACAACCTCATAAATTTTAGCCTATGAAAACTGTTTCGATAATTATCCCAGTATACGGAGTTGAAAAGTATATTGCTAGCGCAGTACAGTCGGTTATCAACCAGAATTATCAAAACTTTGAACTGCTCATTATTGACGATGAATCCCCAGACAGTAGTATAAAAATTTGTCAAGAATTCTCGGATCATCGACTTAAGATTATTCACCAAACTAATCGGGGACTTGCTGGAGCGCGAAATACAGGAATTCGCCATGCCAAAGGAGATTATTTAGCCTTTTTAGATGGAGACGACTTGTGGTTGCCTCAGAAACTGGAAAGACATATTGAACACTTAGAAAAATTTCCAGAGGTAGGGGTTAGTTTTTGCCGTTCTGCTTTGATTGATGAAGCTGGAAATTTTATGGGTGCCTATCTAATGCCTAAGCTCACTAATATTACTATATCTGATTTGTTTCGAGAGAGTCCGATCGGGAACGGTTCGGCTGCTGTAGTTCGTCGCGAAGTCTTTGACAAAATTAAGTATCAGGATAATCTTTACGGCCCTACAGAAGATTATTACTTTGATGAAAACTTCCGTCGTGCTGAAGATATTGAATGTTGGCTTCGCATCGCTATTCAAACTGACTGGAAAATTGAGGGAATACCTGAAGCACTAACCCTGTATCGAATTAATACACAAGGGTTGTCAGCCAATCTCTTCAAACAGTTCGAGTCCTTGGAACAAATGATTGAAAAGACCCGTTCCTATGCTCCCAAAGTGACCAGCCGATGGGAAAACATTTCTAGGGCTTACCAATTGCGGTACTTGGCTAGGAGTGCGGTTCGTCTTAAAGTAGGTTCAGATGCTGTGACATTTATACATCGCTCATTATCCAATCACTGGCTTATCCTACTAGAACAGCCACAGCGAACAATCTTAACCTTAATAGCCGCTTATATGCTTTGGTTATTACCGAAGTCTTTATATGCTCAAATTGAATTGCTTGTCTCTAAGCTGCTCAAAAATGTTAAAAAACAGCCTCTTGTCCAAAACTAGTACCGCTGGGCGGAATTCAAAATTCAAAATTCAAAATTAAAAAACCTTATAGAGTAATATTATTCTATAAGGGTTTACCTAGTTTGGAATCGTATCTTTATTTACTTTGTGCTTTTCTAGCATGATTAACTAATTTCAAGGTTTGAGTCTACTATGAAAAAAGTATCGGTAATTATTCCAGTCTATAAGGTTGAAAAATATATAGCAGCCACAGTAGAATCTGTGCTCGCCCAAACCTATAAAAATTTTGAGTTGCTACTCATTGATGATGGCTCTCCTGACAACAGTATCCAAATATGTCAACAAATTAACGATCCGAGAATTAAAATTATTCGTCAGGATAATCAAGGAGTCTCAGCCGCTAGAAATACTGGTATTCGCCATGCTCAAGGAGAGTATATCGCTTTCTTAGATGGAGATGATCTATGGGTTCCAGAAAAGCTAGAAAAGCATGTTTTACATCTAGAAACATCACCCCATGTAGGAGTCAGTTTTAGCTATTCTGCGTTCATTGATGAAACAGGAAGTCCGTTAGGAATCTATCAAATAGCCAAAACTAAAGATATAACTACAGATTATATCATGTGTCGTAATCCGATTGGGAATGGTTCAACACCAGTGATTCGGCGAGAAGTGTTTGAAGCAATTCGATACCGAAACGATCAAGCTACGGAGGAGGCTTATTTTGATACTGAATTACACAATATCGAAGACGTGGAATGTTGGCTGCGCATGGCGATTAAAACTGATTGGCAGATGGAAGGTTTGCCAGAGGCGCTAACTTTATATCGTATTCATTCACAAGGGCATTCAGCTAGTATACTCAAGCATATAAACTCTCTAGAAAAGGTGATTGATAAAACACGTGCCTATGCTCCAGAGGTAATTGCTGAATGTGAAAACCCAGCCCGCGCCTATTATTTACGGTTTGGTGCTCGACGTGCCCTCAGCATCAACGAAGGCTTGATGGCAACAGAATTGTTTAATAAGGCTTTAGCGACTTACTGGCGTATTTTGCTAGAGGAACCGCTTCGTACTCTGTTGACGGGGGCTGCTGCTTATTTGCTCCGACTTTTACCTAAAACTATTTACCAGCAAATGGAAGCTGTGGCTTTAAAAACGACAGGAGCTTCACAAAAGCGCCGAATTTATCAGGAGCAAGCTTAGTATTTGATACTAAGTCCGGTTGTGAAAGTAGCTTTTCTTACTGATGGGGAGATGGGGTGATAGGGACATGGGGAGAGGGTTTGAGGTTTTGCACGCCTAAGCCACTGTGTGAACAGGATTTAGTATGATATGGTGCTTTACAAACACTTTGTAAAGCTTTTATAAAAATTTGTATATAAAACTCCTCAACCCTCATTATTTTCTGCGATAAAATAAAAGCTGAGGTTTATACGCAGCTAAAAAATGAATCTACCTTTAACCATAAAAACTAATCTGAAAGAGTTATTGATTGGCACACCGTTTGAGCCTGTGGCAAGAAGTATTGTTGATTTGATCAAGCCTCCTAGCCAAAAGATCCTGACCAGCAGGCAAGATGACACCTATGTCTATCAGATTATGAAGCGGATTTTAGACAAATCCTCAAACTGTATCGATGTGGGTAGCAACATGGGGAGTGTGTTGACAAAAATATGCCAACTGGCTCCCCTCGGTCATCACTATGCTTTCGAGCCGCTCCCCCGGCTGGCTACTAGGCTGCAAAAACGGTTCCCAAAGGTTGATGTTAGGCAAATTGCCTTGAGTGATTTAGAGGGAGAAACCACGTTCTGGCATGTTGTTGATGCCCCAGCACTCAGTGGTCTAAAACAAAGAGACTACAGCTATTGGGGTTATAACAATGCTCAAACAGAATCTATTGCTATCAAAACTCAAAAACTTGATGACATCCTTCAACCTGACTTCAAGGTTAATTTCATTAAGGTAGATGTAGAAGGAGCAGAGTTTCAGGTTTTCAAAGGTGCTATCCGAACCTTAAAAACCCACAAGCCTTACCTAGTCTTTGAATTTGGTCATAGTGGCATGGTTGATTATAAAATAACGCCAGGTATGATGTATGATTTGCTAGTCAACCAGTGTGGTTTGAATATTTTTAAACTTAACAGTTGGCTAAAGGGGTTAGCTCCCCTCAGTGAGCCTGAATTTACGATAATCTGTGAAGAAGACTCTGCTTGGAATTTCTTGGCTACGCCTTAGCGGTAGCTAGAAGACACAGCAGCATTCTGTAAGACTTAGAAAAAACTGGGCAACAAACCCTATAAATCGATATAAATAGTAGGGTGAGTTATTAACGTACTCTATTAGTAGAGTTACTGGGTAAGTCTTGTCCAAGTTGCTGATCTATTTTTTTGATGATTGACTTGCTTGCGATCGCACTCAGGGTGCTTTTAGGCTTATTTATTTTTGCGATTGGGCTAACCCTTGCTAAGTGGATTCCCAATCACCGGATTCGAGCTATTACCCAACCAAACCCTTGGTTTAGGCAAAGGGTTACTCTAGGACTGATGATCCTGACTAGTTTGATGATGCTGGGGTCAATTGTATTAGTCACTGATATCGTTAAGGTAAATTCAGGACAGGCTGAGGTAGTTAGCTCTCGGAAATACCAGAACAACATCCGCCTCGGCACAACTAATGTAGCGATCGGAGGTGGTGGTTATGTCACTGGTGTTTACCTCCATCCACTGGAGAAAGACTTAGTTTATATTCGGACTGATGTGGGTGGCTTCTATCGTTGGGATGAGGCGAAACAACGTTGGATTCCCCTGACAGAACACTTTCCCTTCTCTGATAGAAACTACTATGGAGGAGAAGCACTGGCTGTTGATCCCAATGATCCCACTATTGTCTATATTGCAGCTGGAAAATATCCCTGGGCTGAACCAGGAGCACTATTTAAATCTACCGATAAAGGACAAACTTGGACAAAGTTGAACCTAGAGCTCAAGATGGGGGCTAACCACAAGAAAAAATGGCTAGGAGAGAGACTAGCTGTTGATCCGTTCAATTCCAATATTATCCTGTTCGGCTCTAGAGAAGATGGACTTTGGAAATCATCGGATGCTGGTGCAACCTGGGAAAACGTGACTTCTTTTGCAGGTAAACCAGATAACAAAATTGGTATTACAGCGATTGTCTTTGATACACAGGTACCGGGCTTAGTGTATGCTTCGCCCTATGGAGATGGCATCTACAAATCTACTGACTCTGGGGTCAGCTGGACTCAGGTAGCTGGTAGCCCAAAAACAGTCAATCGCATGGCTGTGGGAAACAATAAAATCCTCTACGTTACCAGTACCAGTAATCCTGGAGTCCACAAGTATGCCAATGGTGTCTGGAAAACCATGAAACCAGGGGGATCTAATCGGATTTTTGGTCCGGTCAGTGTGAATCCTGCTAATCGTGAGGATATCATAGTTGCCCTAAACCGCACACAAAAAACTAAATTCTACCGTTCGTTGGATGGCGGCGCTACCTGGAAACAGCAGCAGTCTTCTGCTAACAACACTATTCCCTGGTGGCCGAAGAAGTTTTTTGCCAATCATATGGCAGGGATGGAATTTGACCCGAAAGTACCGGGAAGAGTGTGGTTTACGGATTGGTATGGTGTATGGCGGACAGATGATCTTAATGCTAATCCCGTTGTTTGGACTAACTATGCCGCCGGACACGAGGAAGTTGTTCCGTTCACTCTGGTTTCACCACCCCGTGGTCCCATACTGGTAAGTGGGGTGGCGGATGTGGATGGTTTCTACCATAACCAAGGATTAGATACTTACCCCTCTCAACGACTTGGTCTGGGGGAACCTGGTAAGTCATTCCAAGATACCTATAGTATTGCTTACTGTGAAACTAAACCCTTACAGATGGTTCGGGTTGGTGGTTACCGCTGGAATTCAACCTATACTGGCGCGACTTCCACTGATGGTGGTCTGACATGGCAAGAGTTTGCCTCATTCCCAGACAATACTATGCCGATGCGGGTGGCTATGTCTGCTACTAACCCCAATTTATTTGTTGTGACAGTTAGTCAAGGTCAGCCGTTGCGCACTAAGGATGGAGGGGTGACCTGGCAAAAGGTGTCAGGATTACCCAATGGTCCCGGTGGTCCATGGAATTGGTCTCAATCTTTAGCGGCAGACCCTGTAGATGGCAACAGGTTTTATTACTATGCCAAAGGCAAAGTCTATCGTTCCAATGATGGTGGCTCATCCTTTCAAGTTGTGAATAATTCACTGCGGAATGAAGGTTGGCATTCCCTGAAAACGGTGCCAGGGGTTAAGGGCGAAATTTGGCTGAGTCTAGACCGCAAGGGTTTTTATCGCTCTACCGATGGCGGTAAGTCATTCCTTAAGCTGCCTTCAGTCACCAGAGCTCACCTATTTGCTTTTGGTAAAGCACCCCAGGGGAGTGACACTCCAGCACTGTATATTTATGGAAATATTGATGGAAATGTTCCCAATCTTGAGAATGGGGTTAGGAATCAAGAAGCTACAGGGACTTCAGGAAGCTCAGCCAAAAGCCGTGCCGAAGAACCAGGAATATTCCAGTCTCTTGACATGGGACGCACATGGACACGGATGGGCGATCGCTCCCGACCAATTGGCAATAGACCTGGTGTGATGGAGGCGAGTAAGCAGGAGTTCGGACTTGTCTTTATTGGTACCAATGGTAGGGGAATATACTACGGATCACAATAGGGTCAATGTAAGCATATGCGCTACGCGCACGCTGCTTGAGGTGCCGTCAGCCGTGAGCTAAAAGCTCACGCTACTTGAGGTGCCGTCAGCTTATTTTTCAAGTAACGTGCACTATGGGCATAAACTGTTCCCGTAGCGTGACCACATGCCTTTAGCTGATAGCTGATAGCTGATAGCTGAATGCTTAGCGGTTAATTTTGATTGATTGTTTAAGATTTTTCTAAAATTTTCCTTGTAATTAGGGTACTCCTTATTGAATAGGGAATACACTAGATTACTGACTTGTTTCGTGTTAATCAGGGAATCAAACTATGGCACTCCTGCAATTTTTAATCATTAGCGCCATTTGTATGGTGTTAATCAAGTTTGTTGCCTCTTGGTTTGGGTATGGCAACATACCGATACTGAATAAATTAGTGACAATTATTCTCAGCGTCTTCGTCACCTTTGAAATTATTCAGCTGGTGCAAGCTATGATTATCAAATTTGGTTGAGGGCTGACGGTTGAGGGAGAGTTGAAGGTTGAAGGTTGAGGGTTTAGGGTTGAAGGTTGAAGGTTGAAGGTTTAGGGTTCAAGGTTGAAGGTTTAGGGTTCAAGGTTGAAGGTTGAAGGTTGAAGGTTGATGGGTGACGGTTGATGGGTGACGGTTGACCTTCAATAAGATGCGATCGCTTAAGTTATTAATAAGTTACTAAAGTTAAACGTTAACTATAGCGTTTATGCTACTTATGAGGTACAGTCAATTTTCTTCCCCCTACTCCCTACTCCCTACTCCCTACTCCCGACTCCCTACTCCCGACTCCCGACTCCCGACTCCCGACTCCCGACTCCCGACTCCCTGTATTACCCAATAGTTTCTAGCAGTGTCTGGAGAATCAAATAGGCTGAGGTAGCACCAGGGTCTTGATGTCCCACACTGCGCTCCCCTAAATAACTGGCTCGTCCCTTCTTGGCCACCAAGGGAATAGTATTTTTCATCCCTTGTTCTGCTGCCTTGACAGCCTGTTGCAAGGCTGCTAGCATACTGTCTCCTTTATCTACAGCTTGGGCGAAGGCATTGGCTGCGGGTGATAGAGCATCTAACATGGTCTTATCTCCCAAGTTGGCTTTGCCTCGCTGGACGACTCCCTCCACTGCTGCTTGGAATAGTTTTACCATATCCTCTTCTGTCAGTTCTTGCTTTCCTGCTACTGCTGCACTTGAGCGCAAGAACAGGGTGCCATAAAGTGGTCCACTGGCACCTCCCACAGTGGAAATTAGAGTCATGCTGACGGTTTTGAGAATACTGCCAATGTCTTTATCTGCCACTTTAGGAAGCTGAGTGATCACCTTTTGAAAGCCACGATTCATATTGATACCGTGGTCAGCATCACCAATAGCAGCATCAAGTTCGGTTAGATAGTCCTTGTTTTGTTCTAGTACAGTAGCTACTGCTTGTAACCACTGTATAATTTGATGTTTAGTTACCATAGTGGCAGAGTTGCTCAGGGGCTCAGGGCGTCAAGGTAGCAATTAGCAATTAGTAATTAGCAATGAGCAATTAGCAATTAGCTAAGCTGTACCATACCAATGCTCCCCGATATGATACCAATCATAGTCCCCAACGCAGGGCTGGTGTCTTGACTGGTGCATCCCAGAATTTAATTAGCTCATCGTTCATTTTGAGTAGGGTAATCGAGCAGCCTTGCATTTCTAGAGACGTAATATAAGGACCAATCAGACTACGCACGATTTCCAGTCCCTTTTGTTCACAGATTTGGGCTAATTTGCGATACACAATGTACAGTTCCGACAAGGGAGTACCACCCATGCTATTTACGAATGCCAGAATGCGATCGCTTTTCTGAAAAGGCGGGTCAGTTATTTCCAACTCTGTCCATTCTGCTTTATCTTCATCCCACTCTCGCACTGTGCGGCTATAGGCAGAATCTTCAATAATCGATAGCGCTAGCATTTCAGTCATCTCATCCGCTGATTTGAGGGACATTCGTTGTCTTCCCGGTTCCCCGTGAATGCCAATCCCAAATTCTATTTCTGCTTCCCCCAAGTCAAACATGGCACTCCCTTTAGCAGGAGGAGTGCAGGATGTCAAGGCCATACCCATGCTGCGTCCATTACTATTAACCTGGCGACAGAGATTAGCCAGTTGTTTGAGGTCATAACCGGCAGCAGCAGCAGCGCCACAGATTTTCTCGGCTAATAATGTTGTCCCTACCCCCCGCTGCCTTGAGTATAGAGGCTATCTTTAACCGCTACATCATCATCAATTAGGATATTGAGGACTCGGATGCCTTCTGAGATAGCTAATTCGGCAGCTAACTCAAAATTCATGACGTCACCGCTATAGTTTTTGACAATATTAAGAACCCCTGCACCACTGTTGACTATTTTGGCAGCTTCTAGCATTTGGTCGGGGGTGGGAGAGGTAAACACTTCACCGGGACAGGCGGCATCTAACATTCCGGCACCCACAAAGCCCCCGTGCAAGGGTTCATGACCACTACCGCCACCGGAAATAATCGCTACTTTGTTTGATATGGGAGCATCAGCGCGGTAGATCAAGGGGGGGTCAAGATTAATTTTGAGCAGGTCAGGATGGGCTAAAGCCATCCCTTCTAGGCTTTCTCTGACAACATTATCGGGATGGTTGATTAATTTTTTCATGATTGATATCAGTGGTAATGGGTCATGGGTCATGGGTCATGGGTAATTGCCCCAACTTCCCCTTCTACCAATACTGCCATCCGTTACATCCGTTACTCATCCGTTGGCCGATCTTCTATCTGTCACAAGTCTAAAGCTTTGCTTATTCTTACTCCCACAACAAGATAAATAGGCATTGCTTAATGATTCAACGCCCTTTTGTTGAAACCGCAATTTTTTTTGGCTTGGAAATATAGCGCTGCGCTATAGCACTATATTTCAGGAGTGCGATCGCAAAAAAACTATATCGCTAGTTCAGCCATGCCCTGTTCATACAACCTTTAACCAATTATGCCATGGTTCAATCCAAATGGTAGTATAATCCCGATCCCAATTTTGCCAATTAGGGTAACACATAAGGAAATTCAACCATGACCATAACCAAAGCAATGTCATCCCAACGATATGCAGAATTTGAGCAGGTGTTCCAGTTGTTTGATGCCAATGGTGATGGATTTATCACTCGTCAGGAAATCATCGATGCTCTAGAGGTTTTGGGACAAGGCATTTCCCTTCAGGACCGAACCAATCTTTTCAATCTGCTCAACACAGATGATGTTGTGACCCGGGATGCCTTTATGGAGTGGATGGTAAACCGCCAAGATCTCGATATTAGGGCTGATCTGCGACAGGTGTTTGAACTGATTGATGTTGATGGTAGTGGCAAATTATCGATTGAGGAGTTCACGCAGATTATCCAGTGCTTCAACACTACCGTAACTGATTCAGAAATTGCTACCTTGGTGAGAAAAGCTGATTTAAATGCAGATGGCGAAATTGATTTTGAAGAGTTTATTGCCACTCAGACTTATGAATCGGGTCTGAAGATTTCGATCGCAGGCTTACGCAGTTTTAAAAAGATTTTGCTTCAGTACCAGAAAGTCGCAAAGTTTTCCTCCATTGCCCTGATTGAAGTTGATTCTGAATTAGGAGCGGGAACGCGCGGTCAATCCATGGGAACTGCTGCTTTGAGAGAAGCTGCTATCCAAAAACAGGCGGCACGAATGCATGCCGAGAATGGTGTTTTGAGTCTGGATAGTTTACAAGTACAAACGGAAAATTGGGCAGATGCTCTGGGACACAAACATCAGTACGCCAAGTATATTCACAAGCTATATCAGGTGCTGAGCCGAACCACCGATGTAGTAGCCCAAACCCTA
The DNA here is from genome assembly GCF_000211815.1 of Moorena producens 3L. Classification (GTDB taxonomy): domain Bacteria; phylum Cyanobacteriota; class Cyanobacteriia; order Cyanobacteriales; family Coleofasciculaceae; genus Moorena; species Moorena producens. Next base: position 63,500 of record NZ_GL890825.1, on the reverse strand, counting down.
CAGGAGGGGCTGTTTCCAGTGGTACTGGGTGGGGATCATTCAACGGCAGCAGGGACAATCGCCGGAATCAAAAAAGCCTTTCCGAATCATCGCTTGGGAGTGGTTTGGATTGATGCCCATGCTGATATTCACTCTCCCTATACTACTCCATCGGGAAATATGCATGGGATGCCTTTGGCGATGGCGACTGCTACTGATAATCTGGCCAAGCAAATCAATGATCTTGACTCAGACACCTTAGAACTGTGGAACCTGTGCCAAAGATTGGGGCTGGCAGATAGCGCGAATTTGAGCATTGAGGATCTGGTGTATGTTGCGGTACGAGATACGGAAGAGGCTGAAGACCACTTGATAGAAACACACCAGATCTTAAACATGACCACTGAGCAAGTTCGTACCTTGGGTGCGGATGTGGTTGCCCAACGGTGTTTAGAGAAGCTAGAGGGGGTGGATCTGATTTACGTTACTTTTGACGTGGACAGTATGGACTCCACAATTTGTATGGGAACGGGAACCCCAGCTCCAAATGGGATTTTTGTCAAGGAAGCCTGTCTGCTCAACGAAACTTTGGTTAAAGATCCACGGGTGTGTTGTTGGGAAATCTGTGAAATTAATCCCCTGCTCGATACCCTCAACACCATGGTGGAAAACTCCCTGGGCATTTTTGAAACCGTAGTGGATGCCATTGCCAATCGCCTAGAAGTAACAGGGAAAGTATAAGACCTGATCGTTATGCAAACCGCCGTATGCTGATAGCTGAACGCGATCGCATAAGCGCGGAAGCTGAGGCCGTAGGCCAAGCTTTGCGAACGCTTCATCCCGTGCGCGTAGCGCTAATCGCTGTTCGCTGATAGCTGATAGCTGATAGCTGATAGCTGATAGCTTACCTAATCACTATCCACTAAAACAGTAACCGCTGCAACAGCAATCAGCATCTCATCATTTTTATCATTAAGTTCTGCAATCGCCCTGCCTTGAACCACCATTCCACCGGACTCAAGGGATAGAGTTTTCTGACCAAAAGGGAGTACAGCCAGTACTTCATCTTCCCGAACTTGCTCTGGGTAAGGCACGGCGACTTGAACTTCAACTATCATTTGATTGGGATGCTCTAAACCAGCTACTTCCCAAACACCAGGTAAGGCATTGTCAGCAATAGCGTTGCGTACAGCTCTTGCTGCTGCTACGGTTGGGTCTTGACCGTGTTGGTCTACTCCCATTCCCATTTCAATAATTAAGCGTTTAAGAACCATGGCGAGTATATTCGCGATTATATTCAATACGCAACCGTTGAATTGGGTCATCCTCCGATTCTGGGACAGTATCACGACGGATTTCTTGTAAGCCCAATTCCTGAAAGTAAGCTAGTTCTGTATCGGACAACGGCCAAGGAGGACCATCTGGTTCAGTGTCGCTATCCCGAAACCGAGTGATAACTAACAGGGTTCCTCCTGGGGCGAGTAAGAATGCGATCGCATTCATAACAGTTGACCGAACCTTGAGGGGTAAGGCTTGGATATTACGACATTCAAACACAAAATCAAATTTCTGATACCATGCTGGATCTAATGCAAATAAATCCGCAACTTGGTACTTGACCTGGGAATCGGGAAATCGTTTTTGGCACCATGCGATCGCAGTCGGGGAAATATCAAAGGCAGTGACTTGGAAACCCTGCTGCGCCAACGCTTCAGCATCATCCCCTAACCCACAACCAACCACTAGGGCAGAGCGACCAGACCCTTGGGGTGTATTACGCTCTAACCAATCCTGTAGATAAGGATGGGTTGTTAAACGCGCCCAAGGTATTTGCCCTGAATCCCCATTAGCTTCGGAATATAAAACCTCAAACCATTGAGATGGATTATCTTGGCGGATTGATTCCAATGCCAAGAGTTTGACCTTTTGCTGTAGTGCTTGGGGTTGTTCCTCGAACATAGGTCTGGGGTTGGTAATGCTTCCTAATTTTAACTGTTCAAACCTAAATCCCTGTCTTGTGAGGGATATCAGCTTTGCAGTACCACATTACAAACTAAGCCATTTGGCTGATTTTTGCCATGAGGGGTGACACCCCTCATTTGCTCAGGTATATTTGAAATATAAGATGCACCCTGATGATCGAGAGAGTCAGTAACACGGCTCTCTTTTTTTTGCCTCTTTTTTTTGCCTCTAGCATGCATGCCTCTTGCCTAAAGCCCTTGCTCGTAGCGCTATATCAACCCTGCCAAGACTCAAACGGACCTGTCCAGTTGGTTGATAATATATTCTCTAACCCCAACAGCGGAATCTAGCTGCAACGCCTCACCAGCAAGCATCTCGGCCTGGTTGATAGTCAACTGTGAAATAACTGACATCACAGTAGCGATCGCAGGTGGATTCACACTCAACTCATCCACCCCCAACCCTAATAAAATCGGTATCCCTACTGGATTCGATGCCAACTGACCACAGACACTAACTGGAATCCCTGCTTGATGAGCAACAGTTACCGTTTGTTGAATCATCCGTAGCACAGCCGGTTCAAGGGCATCAGCTAGCTTCGCCACCTTGGGATTAGTACGGTCAGCGGCCATTACATATTGACTCAAATCATTAGTACCAATGCTGAAAAAGTCCACTTCAGCTGCTAACTGATCAGCCATGGTTACTGCTGCGGGGACTTCTACCATAATCCCTACTGGCATCTGTTCATTAAAACCATACCCTTCTTGGCGCAACTCAGCTTTAGCCTCTGCTAGGATTTCCTTAGCAGCCCGTACCTCTTCTACTGAGGAAACCATGGGAAACATCACCTTAATGTTGTCTCCATAACTCCCTCGTAGAATCGCCCGCAGTTGGATTTTGAGCATCTCTGGACAATCCAAACTCTGACGAATTCCCCGCCATCCTAGGAAAGGGTTAGGCTCTGGGGTGTGCCGAGCAGAGGGAGCATCAGAAGACGCTAGATTCAGGAAGGGAATGGGCTTGTCACCGCCAATATCTAAAGTACGAATCGTTAGGGGATGGGTACCCATAATTTCCGCAATGGCTTGATAGGTTGCCAACTGCTCTTCTTCGCTCGGAATAGTTAAGCGTTCCAGATAAAGAAACTCGGTCCTTAGTAAACCTACCCCTTGAGCACCACAATCGAGAGCCAATTTAGCATCAGCCTCTCCCAAAACATTTGCCATCAAGGGAATTTTGTGTCCATCTTTAGTAATTACCTCCGTCGGTAATTCATCCTTACTGTTGCTCTGTAGCTGTAATTCTTGCTTCCGTTCCTCAGAAGGCTCTACCCAAATTTGACCGGTTGTCCCATCCAGTGCCAACTCGGTACCAGCTGGCAACGACAACAGATCCTGACCAACACCAACCACCATCGGTATACCAAGCATATTCGCGATCAGGGCACTATGGGCTGTAGCACTTCCACTAGCGCAACAGATACCTCGGACTTGGCTCGGATTTAGTTGCGCGACCTCAGAGGCAGTTAAATCACGAGCAACCAGAATACCAGGCTCAGTCACATCTAGACAGGTTTCTTTCCTATTCGTCAGTAATCGCAACACTCGCCAGCCGACATCGATCACATCATTTCCGCGAGCTTGCATGTAGGAGTCTTCCAGAGTTTGGTAATTTGCTACGGTTTCATCGATTACAGTTTTCCAAGCCGCCCCTGCCCATAGATGCTGGTCAACTATAATCTGGTAAGCTCTATTAACTAGCGCTGGATCGTCTAAGTAGAGCAAGTGAGCCTGAAAAATATCTGCCTGATCTTTAGTAACAGTATTGATCAGGTGTTGAAGTTGCTGTTGTGCTGTTTTAATAGCAAGTTGTAGGGTTTCCCACTCGGCTTGAGGATTATCTGTTTGCTCTTCAATAATCTCTGGAAGTTTCGGTTGGTAGACAATAACCGCTCCCATAGCAATCCCAGCAGCAGCCGGAATTCCAACTAACCTATCAAGTGTCACCGATGAAGGGTGAAGGGATTGGTTACTGGGAGGGTTAGAGTCTTGGTTGATGTCTTCTTTTGCTTTATTTACTGTTTCACCAAAATTGTTATCGACTAGCTGCTGCAACGCTATCAAGGCTAATTCGGCATCTTCTCCCACTGCTTTTATGACTATTTCATCTCCCTGTTGGATACCTAAAAGCATCACATTATTAATGCTTTTTCCATTAACTATATTGCTAGTTTTAGTGATATTTTGTAGGGTAATTTCCGAGTTAAACCGATTAGCTGTAGTAACAAATTGGGCAGCAGGACGAGCATGAATTCCCTGTTGATTCTGGACAGTAAGATGGATTTCTTTGGTTGTAGTTGCGTAACGCACCACGGGCAAGATGCCCGTTCCACCCACGGGCAAGATGCCCGTTCCACCCACGGGCAAGATGCCCATTCCACCCACCGGGTCAAACTCAGTACTATCATTACTATCAACAACTGATAACTGAGAGGCTTTAGCGGTTAAAGCTGATCTAGCTTCAGCTATCACCTGGTCGATATCACCACCAGCCGCAGCTTGGACAACGGCTGCGATCGCACCTTCCACTAAAGGAGCTTCGCACAATCTCACCTTGGGTTTCTGCTCTTCATCCAGAAACTCCAGTGCCATTTCCGCACTCAGCACGGCACTGCCTAAATCCATTAATACCACTACCCCAGCATCGGAGTAAACCGACTCAATGGCAGCTTGGACTTGCAGCACATCGGTACCAAAGGGATTTTCCGGGTCATCAATACCAGCTGCGATCGCAATCGGTACGGATGTGTGAACCATCTGTTCAGCTAATTCCTTGACCCCAGCGGCTAGCTTAGCACTGTGGGAGATAATCACAATTGAGATCATAAGGTATATAAACACCTTTGTATTTGAGTTGTGAACATACTCCCTTAGGCAAGAGGCAAGAGGCAAGAGGCAAAAGGGAAGGCATTGCTGATTAATGGAATGATGGAGGGTAACTGATAACTGACCCGAATAGACCTGATTACATTCCGATATTCAGCAACGCTGAAAATGAGGGCTCCCCCATCCCTAAAGCACCACTAGCAACATTTAGGTGCGACCCGTGGCGAATTTAATTCTTAATGGGTCAAGCGCACCTTTACAACAGAGAGACTTTTAACCCAATGTGGGTTAAAAATCTCTCTTTGGTGTGTTTGAGGGAGCCTGTCACCCCCTCAATACATTTACTGTTCCTTGTTCCCTGTTCCCTAAAAAATCAGTTTATTGTACCTCATCAAATTGAGAACTGCTAGATTAAATTCCCAGCATTTCTCGTATTTCCTCCTCCTCTGCCTTAGTTAGAAATCTTCCTGTTTCTGCTGCCCTTCGCGCTAAAATTAGCTCGACTTTGTCCCTTAAGAGTGGAGTAACTGCTATCTCCTTGTCACCCTGGGTATAGCTAGAGGGAGGAATATTGGTTGTCATCTGCTCAAAAGAATCGTTCATAGCTTTACTTTCAGGTGTTTGAAGCATTGCTTGAAAATCCGGCTCTATTGCATAATCCAATTGGCTAAATTGTAGTACGCTGTTAATATCGCCTGCTTCAATTAGATTTCTTTGAGGCTCCAGGTAGGAGGCTAAGGTGAAGCGGGGACTATCAGCAGAACTGAATGCAGTTGTACCAATGTAGGTCTCGTGTAGCCTAGTTTCTGGTCGAATACCAGACGTTGTGTTTTGCAGTTGGCTGCCGTAATTATTTTGGTCGAATAGTTCTGAACTAATCGTATATTCTGATTGTGAATCCTCTGTTTTGCCTGGGATTTCTAGCTCTGAAAGTCGTTCTTTTGCTTCTCCAAACATCTCCTTGATGATGTCGAATTTACCTTTCTTTTCGCTTTTTTTATCAGATTGTGCTGACAGCAAATCGTAACTCCCTGACCTTTTTTTGAATGAGAATAAGCCAGAAGGATCGATGCGGTTAATAGGATTATTTCCTACATATACGTAAGGACTAAAACCTTCCCTTGCTGGATCTATACTGATAAATCTCCTCAAGTCTGGATCGTAGAAACGGCTGTGATAATGATAAAGTTGTAAATCTTCATCCCACCATTGACCGGCATAGCGGAAGCTGACTTTCTGTGCTTCGTTTTCAGATGAGGGAGCAACTACCGTTTTCCCAAAATCATCGTACTCGAAGCTACACAAGCTATTGTTATTGCTATCAATAGCAACTCGAGTGGAACCAAGATGATCGCTCAGTAAATAGGTTGTATTACCGTTTTCTTCAAATCCGATGATGCTATCGCCATCATAAATGTAGAGCAACTCCTCAACACCAGCAACCCCTTTAACAACTAAAGGGAGTTTACCCCGACCGTAAATGTATTCTTCAGTTGTAGTTGATTGCTTTTTTACTCTTCGACCCAAACCGTCGTATTGTAAGGTGATGCTGCTTCCGCCTTGAATCTGTACGCCATTGACTAAATCTCCTAGCACTCGTCTCGTCAATGTAACTTGCTGACCCTCTGAGTTAGTCATGACGGTAATGTTGCCCAGTTCGTCATAATCTTCAACCTCACGAATGGTCTGACCATTATCTACAATGCGTTGCAGTTTGTTAGAACCAGAAAAATACTCGTAGTTACTACCATTGATCTGATTTAAGTTACCGTTATGATCATATTGGTAGCTCGTCTCACTATCTTTTGCAGAAGTTATCAGTCGCCCCAAATAATCATAGTTGTAGACTACATCCAGGTTTTTGAAGTTGTATTTAGAACCCTGAAATTTAGTGTTAACGATGAAATCAGATTTGTAAGTAGCATTTAGGAGTGCCTGAGCAGATTGTAGCGAAGGAGACCCTGGCGAGGGTTCACCTATTCTGAACCACCAAGCAGAACTAAAGCTACCGCGAACAGCCTGATTATTGTACACCTCGATATACTCTTCGTCTGGGAAAACCATAACAGTACGAAATTGGTAGTAATCGAGCCCAGGCCCCAATGGGTCTGCGTTGAACTGGCAGGTAGCCCCTGTGGTTCCTGATAAAGATTTAACTTCTCTATTAGGAGGATACTGAACAGCAAGCCTCCAATCTTTTGCATCTCCATCTAATACCCTGATCATAAATCGATCTGGCATGTTTATAACTTCCTCAATACAGAAGCGGGTTCTTGGGTATTGACCGTAGTTGACAACCAGAAAGTATGTTCTAAAGCCCATCGAGTCCACCCCTTCAATCATAGTCATTTCCAGATCCATACTAGGAGAGGGGGGGAAATTTAATTGACAGAAGAGATACCCTTCAGGCGCTTGTGGTAAAGCATCCTTATACATCGTGACAGCATTGTGGCTTTCCACAAAAATCACCTGATATTCATCATCCAAACCCCAATATTGGTCTGGATCAAGTAATTGTTTTAATCGAAACCCCTCTCCGTACTCTTCGAGTAAAAATAAGCTGGCATTGTTCTCAGTTCCAGCAATGAATCGACCATTAGAGACTCGTAAAAACATGTTATCTTGACCCAAGACCTCAATCTTGTACCCCCCAAACACACTTTGGTAGGTGAAACGGAATTTAAGGTTTGGCAAGAATGTTGTGAAATGTAGGGTAATCAGGGTAGTACCAGAGTCATCGTCAGTGAAGACAGTACAATACCGATTATCTTCCAGATACAAGTCTGTTTCAAAATCCAGATCGGACTGGAATGCTGCTAGTCCTCTGTTAGCTTTGAATTTAGGATTTGAGACGGAAGTTCGTGAGGGAAAAATTTTGTTGTTAGAAGCTTTGCGCCTCCCCAGACCCCTGCGTCTCCTAGTCCTTCGATCTAGACCATTTTCCAGTTGATTCACGGGTATTTGGGACAAAAATCCCGGTAGGTACTCAAGTTGTTGCTGGAAGTAGGAATCACTATTGGCTTTGTAATCTTTGTCGATCGGCCGTTCCTGAAAGTCATATTTTATGATTTCATCATAGGGGTCGATTTCAGGATTGAGAGTACGCGATACCAATTGATGTTCGAGATTGTATTGATAATTGGTTGCATAAACTCGATTGCTACTCTTATTTTTGATTTCGCACCGACGACCAAGATAGTCGTAACTATACTCGATTTCAGTAGGAGTGTTAGTGGGATAGGTCATCTTTGTCACTAGCCCGGAATTGTTGTATTCATAGCGAACAACTTTCGGGTTAGCTTCTCCATCTCCTACCCGTGCGACTCTACCTAGGTCATCGTAGCGAAAAATGGTTTCCACCCAGTTATTATCTTCGAGGCTATCCCGATGTTTAACTCGAACTAAGCGACCATGTAAGTTTTTAGTCACTTTAGTCATCATATCCCTCCCGGAAATCATCCATATCGTAATAGTATTCAGTCAGACTTTCACCTTCACTGCTAGTGGAGGGATAGTCTGTATTGTTGGCTTGATTGAGCAAGTATTTGGGTACTTCCCCAGGCTGCATAGTATCTACATCTTTGAGAATACCGACTTCACAAACTCGTCCTAACTGATCGTATTTAAAGTATCGCCACTTACGTCCGTCGGCATCGTTGGCGAATCGAACCCTGTTGAAATAATCTTTGATTACATAGGTTGTATCGGATTGGTCAGGATCTTGCCATTCAATCTGCCTTCTGTCAGAGTTAGCTACGGTTACGGTACTTTCTAAACCATCTTGAGGTGCTAAGGTCTTCAGTACTTGTTGGGAGTTTTCCCACTTAGACTGGTTTTTCCAAACAATTTTGTTGTTGTCATCCAGTTTGATTTGGCTAACGAGGAACTCGCCTTTGGCACCACTCAAGAAGGAATAGTGAATCTTTTGTTCGCCATCCAGGGGTACTTTTTGAGTGATTCCTCTGAGGGGACGAGTGTTAGGGATACCCCCGGCTGCCCTCAATTCGTTTAATTCTGCCTCACCGTTATAAGATGAGTCTTTCTGATACTCAGACAAAAAATTGTAAGGATAACCTTGACGCAGAGTATCAAGGGTATTGCGGTTAAGCAGTCCATCATAGGCAAACCTTACATAAGGCAAGGAAGCTTCAATCTCACCAAAATCCATATCCATTAATGACTCCTTCAATTCACCATCTAAGACTCCGATGTCATTAATGTCCTCAATGAAGTCATCTCGGAATGTAAACAGCTCGTTATCCCTAGCTTTAGCATTTTTGGTGACAATGATTTGATGGCCAAAACCGTCATAAATGAATTCCTTGACTACTACGTCTGTTAGTTTTTGAGTTTCGTAGTTAATACTTAAACTCTGTGCTTGACGGGCACGTCCTTTGGAATCGATGAAGATAGTGCTGATCACTGGTTTTTTGAAAATGAAGGCATCCCTAAATTCACCAGTATTATAGGCAACTAGATTTACAGAAGTGGCTGCTGTAAAGTCAACTGTTTTGGATGAAAGCAGTAACTTGCCATCGCCAAAAAAGAAGAATACCCCCCTAGTGACGACTAACAACCACTCCCGCGCTGCCAACTCGAGTGGGGTTGTCAGGGGTTCGTCATTCGCTGTATTGAAGGTATAGTAACCTTGACGCAAAGGCTGTTCGGTGTTTTTGACGAAGGTTAAGGAGAACAATAGCTGGCTATCTTGGTCTAGGGCTAAAATTCCGAACTCATCGTTACCATAGTTAAAATTTTGCACTTTCAGACCAAAATCCGCTGTATTCAGACTAGCGAGGGAAAAGTTGGGAAGATAAAAGCCGTCCTCTACAAAGGAAATTTGAAGACTATAGTTAGGATGTGCGGGATCGAAATCCCCGGTTTGTGCTGCTGCGGGGTAAATGGCATGGTTATCGAAGCGACTGAAACTGAAAAGACTAATTTCGTAGTCAAAAATTTTGCCTTCAGAGGACATGGTAAAGCGATCGCACAAACTGTTCCTGTCGTTATAGATGCGGTAATCGACTAAACCGTTCTTTCTGATGGTCGCAATATGTTCGTCTAGAGAATTAGAAAAGGCATTGATCGAGAAGTCACAATCTACAGCAGCGATCCACAGGTAGTCCACCATTGATAAGGGATTACCGACAATTTCGAGTTGACTAGAACCCTCTTCGATCGGCGTTTCAAAATAAACCCAAACATCGCCCGTTTCGTCAGTTAGGGGGATCGTTTCCCCATTCATGACCAAATTAATGCCATTGTTGCCCGGATTAATCCATCCACAAATGACGTATTTTTTCTCCGAAGAAAGGTCTCCTGTTTTCAAAAAGGCAATACGATACTCCCCACTTACGGATGTGACGACATTGTTCCTAAACTTAGAGTTGGTGTTGGCGATAATAGCACCGTTAGTAATACTCCAAACGCCTTCATCCAAATAATGTTCCTCATATTTAGCGATGGGTAAATAGAAAAAATCTCGATCGCTCTTACTAACGACTGTTGCCACCACCTTATCGCGACTCCTCCTGCTGTCGGAATCGACAACAGCAGGAATAATTCTCGTATAGGAAGGAGCTTCGGTTCCACTTTGGTTGAGACCATGAAGAGATTTTAGGATGGGGAACTTCGTTTGAGGGTCTCTTTCCTCTACCTCTTCTACTTTTCGCCAATTTTCATCTCCCCAATCTCTTGGATCTGAGGAAATCGATACGAGCAATTCCTGTTGGTAGTAGGAATTGTTAGTATCTATATAGATGTATTTCTGACCCGTTTGACTTTTGACAGCATCGGGATTTCCTTCAGCCGTAATGCGGATCGATTCATCTGGCAAACTGAGCATATTTCTTTGGAAAATCTCGTGGTCTGGCTGGTCCTGAAAATTTTCCCAAAGATATTTGGTGTGCTGGATGTGGAAGGTGTCAACAGTAACATTGTCCTGCTGATAATCATAAGCAGATTCCACGACTTCCTGGATCTGATCTCTGCTGTTGTAGATGTAGCTTTGTTGACGAGCAACTGTCCCGTCATCATATTCCAAAGCATCTTCTTTCTTGAGACTGGTATAGCTATCGGTATCAGTCTGCTTTTTGAGCTTATAAGTATAGTTTTCAGTCTGCTGAGCAGTATTGTTGACATAAACTTCTACTTTGTGCAAACTGCCCCTGACCAATTGACTATACTCATTAATGGGATACTCACTCATTTTCCACCTCAATTAATTCATCATTGTCTTCGTTGCCATTGTAGAAATAGTACTTCTTGTATTCACCCGAATCGGTTCCCCCTGGGTAGACGGTGACCTCTTTATAGAATCCGCCTATCCCAATCCCGAAAAGGGCTTTGGCTGAAGCGTATTCGTAATCAGTTGGGAATTCTCTTTCGTTGTCCAGAATCGTTGTGGTTTTGCTGACGATATAGTCGATAATCTTACCTTTGAGTGCCTCGTCGTAGAATTTAAAAATTTTGTAAGACCTGGGCTGAGTCCCACTACAGCGACTATCATCTTCATATTGAGGTTCATGGCAACCATTGTAAAGAATAACGTTGCTAGACCCGCCAGATACAACCATTTTTTGTTGATTGCTCGGGATTCTTTCTACTTCAATGGGCCGATCCAAAAGTTTGTTGTTTCTTAAAATTTTGAAGTAGAGAATGGACTGATTGTCTTCTATCTCAATGACAAAGGGAATAAAGTCGTCTTCAGGGGCAAAAAAGCTATGGTAGGTTAATTCCCCGCTGGTTCCTGCTTCCAAGCGATCGCTGGTAATTTCAAAGTCTCCTTGATTATTGCGATATAGTATAGCGTTGCGTTCAACGACAAACCGCTTGAATCCAGAGGAATAAACGCCGACTCCCCCCATAGAATCCATCATGTTGTTAATCATTTGGTTCGTAACGATTGCTGTCGCAACAGAACCAATCGCACCGACGACCTGATTAACCGTGTCAACGATTTGAATGGCTTTGTTTATCCCTTTTGCAACTTTCCCCGTGATCTGTACTCCGGCAGCGACACCAGATGCCCCACCCGTGACTGGAATCAAGGCAATGCCGAGGGCAATGGACACGATCTCCAGACCAAACGTAATCCATCCAAAAATTACGGCAATTTTAGGGGGTTTGGGTTTGTCTGGCTTTTCGGGTTCCAGAGGCATGGTGGGCAGGTATTTAACCAGAAATCTTTCTTCATCTTCCTTGTAGACTAAAAATTCTTTTTGTTTGGCATCTAGATCTTTGTGAGAGTTGGGCTTGACTTGGTGAGTTTTGGCAAAAACGCCTTTATCCATATATTGCAGGCGACTCAGACCCACATTATAAAATGTCAATGATTGATTGACCCGACTTAGTGGATGCCAGTCAACACCGTCGTATTCAGTTTTTTTCCACTCCTTCCCGTCATAGGTATAAAAGAACGTTACTGTTTGGAAGTGTTGATATTCCCTTCTCTCATCATCATCGTATTCGGGATTACCATCGCTGATATTCTGAGCAATCCCAATGGAATAGGAGCATCCCAGAAACTGAGAGTCCGTCACTAAAGAGAAGTTCGGGACATAATAACACCTGGGACTGTTCCCGGATTGCGGGAAATTGCGATTGTTAATATCCTCTTGAATGGGATGGGGGCTGACCTTCCAATCATCCCGGCCCTCAAGCTCGTAGGACAAAACCTGACCGAAGTTGAACTCATAATTTAAATCGCCACTGTTGTACTTCGGGATAGTGGTATAGTTAATGGCGATGAAATTGTCCATGATGGTCAGGGAATTAAAGCCCTCTTGTTTGACGTATCCACCGGCATTACAGTATGTGTTACTCCCCGAGTCATAGAGATAAGAACCATCGATATTGGTCGTCCCTGGATATCCTTGATAGGTATAATCATTGTCTAAGTTAAAGAAAACGTAACCGATTCTTAGTTTGTATTTGGTTTCGTCAACGTCATCACCCCCTGCACAGGTTAACTGAACTACACAAACTAACCTATCCCTAGTGGCAATCTGATATTCCCTAATATTCTCAACGGGTGTAGGGAGTTCAAAAGGTCTGTATGTATAGATAAGATTGGGTTGGTCAACCCAAGTTTCTTTGGCATGGTCTCTAGGTAGAATGTGAATGCTTTGCCGCCTCTGATTCAGACTTTCATCTATAACTACGCGAGGATAAAAAATGGCGAGATAATTCTCGTTCAAGGAAAGAACTGGGACTATATCCGACGGGATTGAGGTGTTATCGTCGTCAGGGGGTGGATCCACAGTAATAGTCTGCTCCCATTTAGCACCAGTTTTCTTGTCTAACTCATAAATTTTAACTTTACGATCGTTGGCTGAAAAAGCAATGGTGTTGTCAGAAGTCACTAACCTTCCCGGTGCAAACAAGCTTCTGGGGTTCTGGGAAGATGGTTCAGTGTGAAGGGTTTGTGTCTTCCAGCCATTGTTTGTCCAGTAATGGATGCGTAATTCCTTGTCGCCACTACTATTCTTACCAGTTACTAACAGGTAATTAGATTCAGATTGATGTTCAATCTCTGAAAGACCGGTATTTTCATCAAAGGAAATACTCCTTTCAACGTCGATTTCTTGTTCCCCATAGGTGTAGAGTGTTTGGCAACCTAGGGGGTCAGTGATAGTCTTAAGAGCACCAAATAAGGCACCATCCTTGTAAAAAGGAAGTTCAGTACTACTATTATCAGCGTTGTTATCTACACCATCGGCTTCGGTGTAATACGTAAAAGCGAGGTCTGGTTCGATCTGCACAAAGTTGGTTTGAGTTTGACCGTACTCCAAAGTTTTGATTTTGGACAAGACTCTTTTCGCGTAAAGCGTGTCTGCTTTAATCTGTCCTTCTTCGAGTTGTTTTCTGAGGATTCGACCTTGACTCACCAGATCGACAGAGGCAATTTTTAATTTCTGAAGTCGTTCTTGATAGCCATTGGGTTCTTCTGAAATCAGGTGTTGCTTGTTGATTTCCGAACGATCCTTCGGGAGATAATTGATGACCAGTTTGTCGCCATTGGCGTTTTCGACCCGGTATAGGTAACTATAGATAGTACTGGTCTGATTGTTCTCACCTCTCCCGACTGGCTGAATTTCTTGGGCATAGGAAAATACGGTTTTATTTCCGTAAATATCCTCAATACTGGTTAAATTCCATGCCCGAATCCACTGTTGTTGGTTTTCTCCATCCACAGAAATAAATTGACTGTAGTAACGGTGGGGACTACTACCGTGAGGGTGTTCCCAAAACACTTCTTTTTCCGCTGAGGCAGAAGCGACTTCACCTGTCAAGTGCTTCACTTCTTCGAGGACTTGCTTGGTCTGAAGATATTCAGCGGAGGGATTTTCTGTGTCTTCCAAACCCTCCTCTGGGCGGAAGTGGTATGTATCCCCAGTGGGATAGATAATTTCCCATTCGCCGTCACCATCATAGTAACCATCGTAGATGTGGCGGATGATTTTGATCGAGAGGTCTTCTCTGAGGCGATAGGTGATATGGAGTTGAATGCCCGGTCCTGGTGTTATTTCTTCGACCATCAACTGGGAAAAACTACCGTTCCTGACCCAGTAAATGATTTCATCGAGGTGAGTACCATGGTCGAAACCTTGCTTCGATGAAAGCTTCATGCGGAAGATCTTATCCGGTTGACTGATCGACCAGCCCACACCCAGCCAGCCTGATTCCCAAAATCGATTCCACTTTTGGAAAAGCAGTTTGTGGCTATTGTTATATCTGTAGTTTAAAACCACCTGGTATTGAGGACTAATCCCATCCAACGTGGCTAGAGGAATGGTGAAATTAATTTTGCCGGTGAAGAGGTCGATATTTTCGTCCTCTAAACCGCCTCGCTCCAGGAATGTTGCAGAATACTTGTTACTCAATGTTAAGGATCCTATGAATTGGTATTGTTTTTTTTTGAGAAAAATACTAATTATGTTTCAGGGATAAAGTCAAGTAAACTTCATTATGCTGGCGGTCATCTGAGCTAACAGTACGGTACAGGTACTGAAAGGACTGCCTGCTTCGGTGATCATGGCTTGGATCTCCCAAATGGCTAATCCAACGCATCTAAATTACAAAACCCTTATCCAGTAATGATTTCATCAATTGATTAAAAACAGGACTCGACCTCTGAAATCTTGGCACCGCCAGCATGTACTGCGTTTGCCCTGAGTTTTACCTGACTTTGACCTGCTTCCACTTCCTCAGTTTTACCTGACATTTCTATGACGGAGCAATTAACTCTTTTGTGACTGGCGACGGATAAATTTTTATTCCCTGTTTTTTCCTTGATATATGTCTTTTTTGTGGGGATTGTTCCTTTGGCTAGTTGGCTTTTTACCAGTGCTCATAGCCATGAGGATATTATCCCTTCTCTGCTGTTTGTTAAAGCTTTGAAGGAACTTTTTTACCGTTTTTTGTTTGGCTTTTTGTCATGGGAATACTAGCTGGTTGTGAAAAAACACACCAGCCTTTCTTGTAAGCATTCAGCTATCAGCCTATGGGCTACGCGCACGCTAAGGGAACAGCTATCAGCCATCAGTCAAAGGACTATGGCTTACGGCTGACCGCTGACTTCTGAATGCTTACCTTTTCTTAGTAGCTACTCTAGGTAATGCCCTTGAGCTGCTATGAGCAAATTAGCCATGACCAGAAATGAAAGCTGATCTGGCGGGCCTCTATTCCCTGTATGTGACCTCTGATTCCAGCTTGGCTCTACCTTCGTTTTGAGAGTGCCCCACCAAGACACAATTGTCGCCAAAATCAGGATGGGAAATTGGGAAATATCCTTTGCTATTGGTGCTTGAATGCTCCGATGCTCTCGCGGTGGTGGAGAAATTCCTATCTCTTGGGGCGTAAGCAGTTTAACGCCATGGCTCTGGATAGGATTGCGATCGCTCCCGTGATTTGATTGGGGATTTGGAGTACTCCCCAATAGTGATTTTCCAGCCAAGGGGAGTAATGCCTGGGAGCTTCTTGGTCTGCTTAAAATTTGCTGGTTTTTGCTGTCCCTACTTCTGGGCTCTTTTTTAATTGGGATTACTTTTGGTAGTTCAGATAGTGGCTCAACTGCCAATGCTGGCTTATCCAGTGACGTTATCTCCACTGCTGGCTTAACTGCCAAATCTGGCTTATCCAGTGAAGTTATCTCTACTCCCGTTTTGTCTAAATCCTTATAAGGCTCTTCGACTGAAACAGACTCCGACACTGGCATCTGCCTTAAAGACTCCGAATTTTCAGTTTTCTCCTGCTCCCCTTTTCCTATCTCTTGGTTTGAGGGAGTTACATCGCTTTCTCTGTCTTTTTCTTCCTTACTCTCCTGCTCTTCTACTCCCCTAATCTCCTGCAATTTGGCGATCTCCCCGTAAGCCTTCTGATCCAACCCGGCCCGATACTTAGTTAACCGCTTTTGCAGTATCCCCCTAGCTCGTTGGATGCGTTTACGAACGCTATCGTTGGAAATTGCCAGTCGTTGAGCTATCTCTTGGTGAGACAACTCCTGCTCAAAGCGCAAGACACATACCTGGCGCTGATTCTCCGGCAAATCCTCTAGAGCACTTTGGATTACCTCTAATAGTTCGTTCTTTTCTACAACTAAATCTGGGCTATCGAATTCCGTAACCAACCCATTCCCCTCTGGCACTGCCATCCCTTCCAGGTTTTCTATTCCTACTGCCCCAGAGTTGTTTTCTCGATGTCGGTCTATACAGAAGTTATGGGCAAATTTGGTCAGCCATCCTTTGAGATTGGTAATCTTTGCGGCAAATTTGGGCAATTTTTCCCAAGCCTTGACCATCATCTCAGAAAGAGTATCTTGTGCTTCAGTGGTATTACCCCCCATCCAGCTCAAGCAGCGATGGTAAAGATAGTCTTTATAGTGTTCCCACAGGGGCCAAAAGGCGCTGCTATCGCCATCAGACAGTTTTTCCAGGAGCGACTCGACCCAAAAAGCGGTATCGTTTTCAGCATTTTCGCCCGATGGGGGATGAGAACTGAGGTTTGTTGCCAGCATAAGTCCTGTTGATGCACCAAAATTAAGTATTCCATACTCGTTCTAGTAAAACAAGTTAGGTTGGTCAACTTAATCCTTCAAGTGCAGTCAGAGCTTGAGTTGGGATTGTTTATTAAATTTTTTTTTAGCCTTTTTTTCTCTTTTTATCCTCTTTTTCTTAACTAACTTGAACTCTCCACTACACATTAACCTTTAAGCTTCAACTTTTAACCTTCAACATACCAAGGTTAATAAATTACCAATCACGTCCTGATTAGGCTATTTAGGTAGTAAAAATAATCAAAAATTTTATTAAAATAAAATTTTTGATTATTTTTACTCTATCTAAATGGTTAAATATCGATAACTAAACTCTATGTCTAAAGACAGACAAAAGCAGTCCTTCCCATAGTTCATGGGGTTTGTCATTGATTTTGATCAAGAAATTGGACTGGTATAGCAGAAGTCATTTGTCAGAAGTCATTTGTCAGAAGTAAAACTCTTGCGCTTACAAAGGGTGTGAGACTTTTGTCATGTCCTAACTGCCCTGGCGACTGCTATCAGCTATCAGCTATCAGCCATCAGCTATCAGCTATCAGTTTATGGGCAGGCCACGGGAACAGCTTTTTAATAAAACAGGTAAGCATTGGAATAATGCTGAGTTACATCTGCTGACAGCTGACCGCTGACAGCTGAATGCTTACTTGGACTGTGTGCTGAAACCCTACCAGTAGCGGGAATCCCAACTAAAGTATCAAGTGTCACCGATCAAGGCTGATCTAGCTAATCCAATCCCTTGGTCGATATCACCACCAGCCGCAGCTTGGACAACGGCTGCGATCGCACCTTCCACTAAAGGAGCTTCGCACAATCTTACCTTGCTTTTCTGCTCTTCATCCAGAAACTCCAGTGCCATTTCCGCACTCAGCACTGCACTACCTAGATCCATCAATACTACTACCCCAGCATCGGAGTAAACCGACTCAATGGCAGCTTGGACTTGCAGCACATCGGTACCAAAGGGATTTTCTGGGTCATCAATACCCGCTGCGATCGCAATCGGTACTGAGGTCTGAACCATCTGTTCAGCTAATTCCTTGACCCCAGCTGCTAGCTTAGCACTGTGGGAGATTATCACAATTCCAATCATAAGGGATAATAGATTTCAGGTTGCTACAGCTATCGGAACGACTTCAGTCATTTGCCACCACAAAACCAAATCAGCCTGGTGATCGCGTTCCGATTCGACGCAGTGTTAGCTGGTCTATCCATGGGAGCGATTTAGATTGAGCCTAACTAGTTGATCTATCTCTTCTTTTGTATCTGGTAAGCCGAACATTCTAAGCACATCGATCATGTTACCGTAAATCGAATTTGGAGTTAGCCAAGCTTTTTTGGCAATTGCTATAATAGCCTGACATTGGGATCCAGAAAGGTGATTTATATTCGCTATTTTTCCTTGTGGCCTTAGTGCCACTACTAATAAGCCAATTCCAAAATTATCTCCTACAAAATTACTCCTCATCACTTGCTTGGTGTACCACGGTAAAATACGCTCTGCATATTTAGAACTTGCTATTGCAACAGGAATTGCCATGTTAGGGGTGAATCGTCCCACACTTGGTAATTCTTCATATTCACCAATCATTCCCTCATCAGCAGTTAACAATATTTCCACTAGGGCGTTAAGTGCCTCCTCAGGAGTCTGTACCCCAGAACAGGTAGTAAACCATGCCAGGGCAACGCATTGTGGAAGTCTGTTTTTTTCGCTCCGCCAAAATTCCTCAAACAAAGCTTGCTGATTTGCATAATCAAGTTTTCCTAAGACATGTAATATATTGGCTCGTACTTGTGGATCATTTTCTGTTTTTAGGTGGTTAATCAGTTCAGGAATAGAGCGCTCACGCAAGTCAGGTAAAACTGAGAGTAGATGAGATACATAAAGGCGGTTCAACTTCTCGTTATCATCGAGCATCAGACAATAAACAGGGAGATGTTTTTCTAATTCAGTACGTAAGTCAGCAACCCAGTTAAGTTCCTCTTGAAACCTGGCTTTAAACTCTGGGGTTTCACGCACGTCTTTAAACAAGAAAAGATGTTGGTGGTTATTGTGAAAACTCCCCACCGCTGCTAAACTAGACAGCAAATCAAGGGTAAAATGCTTGTGTTTAATAGTGGATTCCTGCAAAATTTCTATCATAAAAGGAACAGCGGCAACTGCTGCGGTATAGACTGATCCTTGATAATAGAGAGTTGAGTAGAGGTGATTAAACGCTTTTTCTTGGTCTGATGGATTTGAAGAAGTAAGGAGCCGCAAATACTTTGGTGTATCTTCTGCCCCTCCATAAGCATGTTTTAAGGATGTCCAGGGGACGTTGTCGAGATTTTCTAATACCATTTATTGTCTCCAATATTTGCCAGATAACTATTAATTTAAGCGCCACGTTTAAGCGCCAAGGGCGGTCTAATACAACGGATTGACTGAAAAAACTTCTAAAACCCTTGATTTTACCTAGGGAGCGGTTGAGCGGTAGCGAAACCCAACCAAACCATAAGCTGCCTTGGGTTGAACATAGTGAAAGCCCAACTACAAAGCCAGATTTGTCAGTCAAGCAGCCTTAAGGGTATGAAGTGTTAGGTTTTCTATTTTAAGTCTTCCCATCTTTAACAAAAATAAAACCAAACCCGAACAACTCTATCCCTCACTCATTTTTCCTCTGTAAGCATTCAGCTATCAGCCAAACTATCAACAACGGCTGAATACTTTTAGGTTCAGGCAATTATACCTATTTCAAAGACTAGCTAAACTTGCTACCATTATAATCATAATATTGTAACTAATTATTACATTTCCTAAAAATTGCCTTGATTTTTTTTATTTTAGGTTGACAACAACCCTAGCCAAATGTTATACTATATTCATAACAAAAAGAGCCGCGCTCTTCGGCGAGCAACCAGGAAGCGCGGCGGGTGCATCTCAGTTTTGCAATTAGGCAAAAATTCGGGAGAAAATTCCCACACTCCCCGGGCCCGGGCCCCACACTTCCTTTTTTACAAATATGAGATGCACCCGACTATAAAGGGAGCAGGTCAAATAAGCCTAACAAATGAACTACTTGACAAAACAACAAAAATCCGGTCTTAGTTGCAGAACAGATGAACTATTTACCAGATCAGCAAGCAATTACCCATCAGGGGGCTATAGTAATGGTAAAAATATTAGGCTTAAGTGACATGCTTCCCCTATTACCTATTACCCATTACCTATTACCCATTCCCCATTCCCCATTCCCCATTCCCCATTCCCCATTCCCCATTCCCCTTTTACAAATATGAGATGCACCCAGCGCGGCTCTCCCCCCAAAGTAAACTTTAGGTAACTCTATCATGCCAGAAAAGCGATGCAGCGCGGTCTTGGGGGTTTCCCCCATGAGCGACTGCATCAAGACGCGATTAGTTGATCATCCCATCGATTACCACGAAGCCATGGAGCGCCTTGAGCAGCTTGCCCAGAGGAATTCCAAGCCCGAAAATTCCTATCCCTATCCCATCACCGAGCGAGAACAAATCCTAATTCGACTGTACAGTTACTGGGAATTGGGTATGACACCGCAACGGTTTTATCAAAAGTGGGACATAACTCCAGAAGATATAGCTTTGATCTGTTCTTGCTCTACTCAAACCGTCAACGGCTGGTTTAACACCAGTCGTCGCTGTTACCCTCCCACTCCCGGTCACTTGCGCCATCTGGCCATTATGGATTTCTTATTGGAAGATTTTGAGACAATTCCGAAAGAGTTATTGGAGCGATTGTTCTCGAAGGAGGTCAGAATGTAGAATTTAGAATGAAGAATTTAGAATGAAGAATTTAGAATGAAGAATTTAGAATGAAGAATGAAGAATGTAGAATGCATAATTTAGAATGGTGAATGTAGAATGGTGAATGTAGAATGGTGAAGGCAGAAGGCAGAAGGCAGAAGGCAGGATTTCCAATTCTAAATTCCCAATTCCCAATTCCCAATTCTAAATTCTATTGAATTCTAAATTATGCATTATTAATTCCCAATTATTAATTCTCAATTATTAATTCTCAATTATTAATTCTACATTCTACATTCTACATTCTACATTCTACATTCTCTGCGCCACTCTGCTGCTTTTCGATCCATCTCTTTGATGAACCCATCTTTTCCCTCCATATATGCTTCAATATTGTCTGGATATTTCTTAGCAAGTTCTCGCTTAAGTTCACCGTATTTTTGGGCATCCTTAGGATGGGCAATCAGATAATCTCGAAAGGCTAAGTGGCGCTCTACCTCTACCGAATTAACCTCAAACATATGAACATGATGTGTTCTGATTCCTATTTGATTATGTTTCCGGAAATAACGACGACCTGGTATGCCGTATTCACCCATTCCTTCATAGCCTATTGTCTCCATTGCTGAACTATTTTCATCTACTTTGGTAATGTCTTTGACTTCAACCAAAATATCAATAATTGGTTTAGCATCTAGTTCTGGAATAGATGTACTCCCAATATGGTGTACAGCAACTAAGTTTTCGGCGACGGCAAGGGCAATCTGCTTTGATTCACGCTCAAATTCATCTCGCCACTTGGGGTCATGGGGAACAACTTCTACTTTTATTGACATAACTACAGCATTTTTATTGTAAGTATATGCGCTACGCGAACAGCGGTCAGCCGTCAGCCGTCAGCCGTCAGCCGTCAGCCGTCAGTGATCAGCAGAGGTAACTTAGATGAAACAAATGGTTACCTGTTTTATTCCAAAGCTGAAAGCTGAAAGCTGAAAGCTGATAGCTGATAGCTGAAAGCTGAAAGCTGAAAGCTGAAAGCTGATAGCTGAAAGCTGAAAGCTGATAGCTGAAAGCTGATAGCTGAAAGCTGATAGCTGATAGCTGAAAGCTGAAAGTTGATAGCTTACGACTATACCTGCTAAAGAAGTAGAGAGCTGAGCGATTATTAAGCAGAAATTAAAGAAAGAAATCTAACGATTTGCCCAACTGGGTAACCTGTTAAGTATGGTTTTAGTGAATTCTCCCTCCGCTAACATGCGCGGGTATAGCGGGGGCTTCAAAGACGAGCGCCCTGATGTGGGTGTTCGTTTTTGAATTTCCTGGTTATGCTTCGTTACCGAAGTTTGCACCACTTACCTAGCGTTCACACGCCCCGGCAGATCGATTGCTCAGGCAGTTTCCAGTTCCCGATGTTCCACGGGTAAAGTTTGATGTTTTGCGATTCCCCGGTTGCAAATTACTTGAGCGCTAGCTACGTCTCTAGGCTTGACAGAACAGCAGTTATCGCAACGGTGAATCCGATCAGCGAGTGTTTTTTTAACAGTTACACCGCAATCGGGGCATTCTTGAGAAGTTCCACGGTGATCAACCGTGTCGAAAAACTTCCCAAGTTTCAACGCGACAGTCTTAGTAATCTGACGCAATTCACCTAAACCAGCGTCTAAGGTATGTTTACCCAACATCCCCTTAGCCATTGTCCGAAAATCAATGTCTTCAAAGAAAATACTGTCACACTCAGCTAGCAGCTGATGAGCCAGTTTGTAATGGTGATCTCTTCTTTGAGCCGCTACAGTTCGGTGAAGTCTCGCTACTTTCAACTGAGCTTTACGGTAGTTAGCTGATCCCTTTTGTTTCCTGTTTAAGCGACGTTGCAGCAATTTAAGCTTGCGTTCTGCTTTGACTTTGAACCGGGGACGCTTTACCTGTAAGCTATCTGAAGTGGCGACAAGGTAATCAAGTCCAAGATCAACACCAATAGCGTGACCGTGGAACCCAACTGACGGAACATTAACATCACACTGGATGCAAATATTGCAATACCAGTGATCCGCTTTTTTGATGACCCGAACATTTTTAATTTTGAAACCATCCGGGATCGGACGATGAAGATTAATTGTCACTTTTCCCAGTTTGGGAAGCTTGATCACGTTGTTTTGAGCATCTAATGGTGAAGTTTTGAACTGAGGAAATAATGTTGATCTCAGCTTCCCTGGTTTCTTAAACCGTGGATATCCAAAACCACGTTCACGCATAAAATCAAACCCTTTGTGAAGCTGTTTGATAGTGCATTGCAGGTTTTGGGCAGGCACCGCTTTCAGTCGTGGGTTTGTCTTTTTAGCTTTAGCTAATTCAGCATTCTGCTTATATTCGGACGGATACGGTTCATCGGGTGGAATTACATATTCACTAACGATTGAACACCGATCAATCGGACACTTCCGGCTGTTTGACCAGTCTTTAATCTGCCTCAAAGCGTAGTTGTAAACCCTTCGAGACGTTTCGAGCCAGTCACACAGGGTGATCGCCTGTTCAGCATCGGGATAAATACGATATTGGTAGTTCAATCTCAGCATACCCATAGTATAGCTAGTTCTACTAGCAACCTCACCATCCGTAGACTAAAAAATTGGTAAAGTTAAGGGCAAGTGGATGAATCCCACTTGCCCTTAACAACCCCCAACCCTAGTTAGACTTAGCCTGGGCTAGGTCTAGACTACCTAAATAGATATCAGTAATTTCCCATAACTATGTCACAACCCACTATAGAATCAATCCTTCAAGAAGAACGGCTGTTCCCGCCACCGACTGACTTTTCTGAGAATGCCCAGATTAAGAGCATGGCGGAGTATCAGCAACTGTATGAACAAGCCAAAGCTGACCCCCAAGGGTTTTGGGCCCAGCTTGCAGACCAAGAACTAGACTGGTTTCAAAAGTGGGATACGGTATTAGATTGGCAACCCCCCTTTGCCAAGTGGTTTGTTGGTGGAAAGATTAATATTTCTTACAACTGTCTTGACAGACACCTCACTACCTGGCGTCGGAATAAAGCTGCCCTGATTTGGGAAGGGGAACCGGGAGACTCCCGCACCCTAACCTATGCCCAGTTACACCGGGAAGTTTGCCAGATGGCAAATGTGATCAAACAACTGGGAGTGAAAAAAGGCGATCGCGTTGGCATTTATATGCCCATGATTCCGGAAGCTGCCATTGCCATGCTGGCCTGTGCTAGAATTGGTGCTCCCCACACGGTTGTTTTTGGTGGCTTTAGTGCTGAAGCCCTAAAAGACCGACTGGTAGATGCTCAAGCTAAATTAGTAATTACTGCTGATGGGGGCTGGCGCAAAGACAAGATTGTTCCTCTCAAGATCCAAGTTGATAAAGCCCTAGAGAATAATGGCGCACCTACTGTAGAAAACGTCCTAGTGGTAGAACGCACCAAGCAAGGGATTGACATGGAACCAGGACGAGACCACTGGTGGCATGACTTGCAACCGGGAGCATCTGCGGATTGTCCAGCGGAACCCATGGATAGTGAAGATATGCTCTTCATTCTCTACACTAGCGGTACCACCGGTAAACCGAAAGGGGTCGTTCACACTACTGGTGGCTATAACCTCTACACCCACATGACTACCAAGTGGACCTTTGACCTCAAAGAGACCGATGTCTACTGGTGTACTGCTGATGTTGGCTGGATTACCGGACACAGTTACATTGTCTATGGTCCATTGTCCAATGGTGCTACTAGCCTGATGTACGAAGGGGCTCCCCGTCCTTCCAATCCCGGTTGCTTGTGGGATGTGGTAGAAAAATATGGAGTCACTATCTTCTACACTGCGCCCACTGCGATTCGTGCCTTTATTAAGATGGGAGACCAGCATCCCAACGCCCGTGATTTATCGTCCCTACGTATCCTAGGAACTGTCGGTGAACCGATTAACCCAGAAGCCTGGATGTGGTACCATCGAGTGATTGGGGGAGAACGTTGTCCCATTGTCGATACGTGGTGGCAAACTGAAACCGGAGGCTTCATGCTCACCCCCTTACCCGGTGCTACTCCCACTAAACCCGGTTCCGCTACCTTCCCCTTCCCAGGCATTATTGCTGATATTGTAGATTTAGACGGCAATCCAGTTGGGGACAATGATGGTGGTTATTTAGTTATCAAACATCCTTGGCCAAGTATGATCCGTACTGTCTATGGCAATGATGACCGTTTCCGCCGCACCTATTGGGAACATATCCAGCCAAAAGATGGCCAATACTTCTATTTTGCTGGAGATGGTGCCAGACAAGACCCCGATGGCTATTTCTGGGTTATGGGTCGTGTCGATGATGTGTTGAATATCTCTGGTCACCGCTTAGGAACCATGGAAGTGGAGTCAGCACTGGTTTCTCATCCTTCTGTAGCTGAAGCAGCTGTAGTCGGTAAACCTGATGAGCTAAAAGGGGAAGATGTCTTTGCCTTTGTGACCTTAGAAGGCAGTTATAGCGCTAGTGACGAACTCAAGCAAGAACTAAAGCAGCACGTAGTCAAAGAAATTGGTGCGATCGCACGTCCTGGTGACATTCGCTTTACTGATGCTTTGCCCAAGACCCGTTCCGGAAAGATTATGCGACGGCTATTGCGATCGCTAGCTGCAGGTCAAGAGGTGGCTGGAGATACCTCCACTCTAGAAGACCGCAGTGTTTTGGATAAGTTACGGGAAGGGGCTTGAAAACCAGGCTTCAGGTAAGCAGTCAGCTATCAGCTATCAGCTTATACAAGACTTAAGCAGCCAATCTATATGTAGGCTGTCTAAGTCTTGTTCATATCGGAAAAGTTAATCAGGAAATTTGTCTTTTAAAGCTTGATCAAACCCTTGATCAAAGGTTTGTATACTAGATCTAAAGAAGCCAAAATCCAAAACTTTTCTCCAAAATCCTTTTCTGTTGCTTGTTGTCTGTTGCCTGTTTGCTATTTCTCCAAAACTTTTTCTTCTAGATAAAGGAGCTGCTATCAGTAACATCTTCGACCGTAGGGAAGGAAAGAAACGCTGACACCACACAGTTAAATGACTTTGCCATCCCACTAAAATTTCCGATGAGTTCTTCTCCAGTTTGGCGACTAGCACCTTGGCGACTTGTTGGGGAGTCATCGGCAACACCCAGCGAAACAACTGTAATCCTCGCGCCATATCAGTATCTGTTAACGATGGCAGTAAAGCAATTACCCGAATATTTTGTGGCGCTAACTCCCCTCGTAAGGCTTGGGTAAAACCAACAATGCCAAATTTGGTAGCTGAATAGCTTGCCATCGTCGGTGCTGCTACTTTACCCATCAAACTAGAAACATTTACAATAGTGCCTTCTCGTCGTGCTGCCATGCGTCGCCCAATTAGACGAGTCATCGTGTACATACCCATTAAATTTGTGGCGATTTCTTCCTTTGACATCCTCCCCGGCATGAATGCGCGGGGATTCCAAACCTCACGATTTGGGTTTCCTCTTTCTGTTTCTTCGAGCTGGTTTACTTGGTTGAGTTTCCCCACTCAAGTAGTGACCAATCTCTCCAGAGGCGTTAATTTCCGTCTGCCCGACGGTATTTGATAGCTGTTTAAGTGCAGATTTAAGAATGTTGTTCGCGTAGCGTCGGCTTCGCCGAATCGCAGCGTTATGATCCCGATCTGCTAGATACCCACAGTGAGGACACTCATGAGTTCTAGTGCTAAGAGTTTTGATAACTTTCTCCCCACAATTCGAGCAATTCTGGGAAGTATATGCAGGCTCAACAGCAATAACTGGAACTCCATAAATTCTGCCAAAATACTCTAACCATTCCCTAAATCTGTACCAAGCAGCATCCGAAATCGATTTAGCTAGTTTGTGGTTCTTAACCATGTTGCGTATCCGTAGGTTTTCAATCGCAACCAAGTCGTGAGACCGGATGACGTGTTGAGCTAATTTACAAACCCAATCGTTACGTCTGCGTGACACCTTTAGATGTGCTCTACCTAATCGGTTTCTGGCTTTTTTTCGGTTTTGACTTCCTTTTTGGGTTCGAGATAATCGACGTTGCAGCTTCTTGATTCTACGTTCGTCACTCCTGAGAAACCGAGGATTGTCTATCTGTTCGCCAAATGAATCAGTGTAGAAAAAGTTAAGACCTACATCTAGCCCGGTCTGTTTTCCTGTTAGCTCTTTTGTCTCCTCTCTAGTCTGGTCGATCAAAAATTGTGCGTAATACCCATCATGCCTTCTAATCACTCTTACTCGTTTAATTTGTTTGAGTTGATAGAAGTGGAGATCTCGACTCCCCCAAAGTTTGAACGTACCCGATTTAAACTTGTCTGAAAAGGTTAAATAACGCCTATCTTCAGAGAGTTTCCATCCGGAAGTCTTGTATTCGACAGATGCTCGAACTTGGTATTTCTTAAACTTTGGGAAACCTTTCTTGCCAGGTATCTTTTGCTTGCAATTTCGATAGAACCGTTCAATTGATGCCCAGGCTCTTTCCGCGTGCGCCTGTCGAGCCATCGAGTTGAGCTTGCTTACCCAGGGGAACTCTGGGTTGTCTGATAGCACTTTGCAGTAGCTATAGGCATCGTTGCGACTTTTGATTTGACCATCCATCCACGCTCTGACAATGCTGTTGCGAACAAACAACCCTGTACGGATAGCTTCATCAAGCCGACCATACTGGGATTCCGTTCCTTGCAGCTTCATTTCGTAGATGATCATGATTATCGCTATTGCTCACGATAAATATGATAGCACAAAGTTAACCGTCCTAGAAGGACGGGGCTTTAGACCCGCTTTTTTTTTGGTAAATTTTGCAGTTTGGATTCTAGAAAAGGAGCTTGATGAGCAACGCCAGCACAGTTAACCAACAAATCAATTGGTCCGTAACTTCGCCAAGCTCGTGCGATTGCAATATTGACTTCTACTATTTGGGTTAGATCTAAAACGAGCGTCACAACTAGTACCCCTTGTCGTTCAATCTCAGCCGCCACTTCTGCTAAACGTTGGCGATTTCGTGCCACCAACAGTAAGCGTCTTATTCCTTGTTGGGCTAACTCCAGAGCGATCGCTCTGCCAATACCACGAGAGGCTCCGGTCACCAGAGCCGTTTTTCCCTGAATCTTCATTTGCTACAATGCCTATAGTTGAAAATAAGTAAAAGTTAAAAACAAGCAAGCATCCGATGCTAATATGCGTCGCTAAACCCACTGAGACTGAACTTAGCAACAGTAAAATTAGTCACCGTGAAGTTAGCCACCGTGAAAATTTGCTCCCACGCAACGGTTATCCGTAGGCAGTGCAAGATTGGTAAAGACTACCTACAAATAATTGATGGCAACAGCCTTCTCCCCGACCTTAGCTATCGGACTATTGGCTAAGGGAGTCAGAAAAGCGGCAATTTGCCATTCAGTCTGGTGGATAACTGGTTAAGATATTTCTCGCCGGTTTGTTGCGGAAACTTGGTAAGAATCGGTGGTCGAAATATCCTTCAAATCATTCTGGCATCAGTTAATCAATCCGTAGCCAGAATGGGTGTTGATGTAGAGCATGGTTGGTACCCTCCTTGAAATGAGTATTAACCAGAAACTAAGCCATAAGCCTACAGTAACAACAGCAACTCTCAACTGCAACATATATTAACATAAAACTATTGTTTTTTACATTTATATACGAAAAATTCATACATCAATTAGGATTAAACAGTTATTTCATATTGGTTCAATCTCTTATCAAATATAGGATTGAGTCGTTTTATTCCTGAATTTTGTTTTTTTGTTCAATAAGAAAAAATATGAGAAAATTAACAAAGTGTTCAGGTAGATAGAAAAAATCCGCTCATCCTAGACCTGGCTAGTCGTGGGATCAGCGGGTCATTTTATTCAAGTAGATTAAAAATTTCCGCTCATCCTAGACCTGGCTAGTCGTGGGATGAGCGGTTCATTGTCAGATAAGTGTTAAATAACTAGTAAGTACACAAGTACAACAATTACACACAACTGTGAATGCCGATAGAGGGAAGAGTTGCCAAAATGAACTCACCCCCCACCAAGAATAGCATTACACAGTAGCATTACATAGTAGCATTACACAGTCATGATGTCTTTTTCTTTAGCCGCGAACACTTCATCAACTTTTTTTGTGTATTTATTCGTCAACTTCTGAATCTCGTCCTGCAAATCCCGTGACTCATCCTCAGAGATTTCCTTATTTTTGTCCTGTTTTCGGACAGAGTCAACGGCATCACGACGGATATTGCGAATCGAGACTCGACCTTCCTCCGCAAACTTACTTGCCATTTTGACAAATTCTTTACGGCGCTCACTAGTGAGTGGAGGAATATTTAACCGCACAACTTCACCATTGTTGTTTGGAGGCAAATCCAGATCCGAAAGAGTAATTGCTTTCTCGATCTGGCTCAGCATACTTTTGTCGTAAGGTTGGATGGTGATTGTACTAGCGTCTGGCGTGTTGATATTAGCCAAAGATTTCAGGGGGGTTGGGGTACCATAGTACTCAACCATCACCCGATCCAATAGACTAGTACTGGCACGACCAGTCCTAATGGTATTGAACGCTCGTTGAGTTGCCTCAACAGCTTTCTGCATACTGGTTTCGACATCAGCTAATTTCACAGGAACCTCCCACAATTGTTCCAACAGTTTCTCCCATAACAGCGCGGTGAATATTACCCCGCACCCTTAGATCAAATACCATAATTGGGAGGTCATTCTCTTTACATAATGCGATCGCAGTACTATCCATCACCCGCAAATCCTGACTTAGGACATGGCTGTAGGTCAGGCTCTGATACCGTCGGGCCTTAGGATTCAGCTTAGGATCACAATCATAAATACCATCGACTTTAGTTGCCTTAAATATTACCTCAGCATCGATTTCTGCCGCTCGTAAAGCAGCGGTGGTGTCAGTGGTAAAAAAGGGATTACCACTACCTGCACCAAAAATAACCACTCGTCCCTTTTCCAGGTGGCGAATGGCACGACGCCTGATATACGGTTCTGCCACTTCCTGCATTTCGATTGCAGTTTGCACCCGTGTCGGGATATCGTTTCGTTCTAGAGCATCTTGCAAAGTCAAGGCATTCATCACTGTGGCAATCATACCGATATAGTCAGCAGTTGCCCGATCCATCCCCCCTGCTGCAGCTTTAAGTCCGCGAAAGATATTGCCACCACCAACAACGATTGCCATTTGAACACCTTCATTCAAAACGGCAGCGACTTCAGCTGCGATTTCCTGAACCACTTCCGGTGAGATGCCGTAGCCCAAATTGCCCATCAAGGCTTCACCGCTCAATTTTAGTAAAACCCTTCGGTATTTTATCCCCATGCCACGACTCTTTGTTATGAAATTGTTATCCACATCAAGATAACAGTCAAATTTGTCATTCGTCATGGGTCATAGCTGAACCCTTATCGCTGATCGCTGATTTTTAATCCCAGCTTAAGGATTATTAGAGGTCTAACCGCTGGAAACCCCGTCTCTTTAAAGCGGGTATCAAAGTGAACAGCGCGCTTTTAGCCGTGAAAAGATTTCCTAGAAGATTCCGGAATCATCGTCAAAACCAATGTATAATAAATTATAGAGTACAGGCTGCAAAACCGTTGGCTCAACCGGGGTAGAGACCCGCAATTGATTGACCATAAAGTAGTAATGCTCGGAGGGTAGGGAATCTCCTCCTTAAAAACCCAATCATCAATTAACAGTTGGTGTGTGAACCCAGAAAAATCACTATGCACGAGAAAACGGTACGGTGGGGTTAGAAGTTACCGTAATCAGAGGGTCGCCTTTATAGTTAGTCGGCTATGAGTAAAAAGTTTTAACCTTTGTGATTAAGGCGACCCTCTGATAAGGTTTCGTTTCCGGCACACCGGAACCAAGTGAAAAGGAAGAGAAACGGACTTTTTAAGGCACTTCCTATTAAGTAGCTAAACGCTTAAGGAGAATCGCCCTCTGGGTCTGTCGTGAATTGACTAGGAACTTGGTTTTGACGGGTTTTTGGTTAAGTATTGTCCTATTTTTGGCGGCGTCATAGATAGGAACACGGCGGTTTAAGGCGGCTCGTTGATCTAGGAATCCCCGCGCCTTTAGATCGGGGAGTGTCAACGCCACTGAATAGGACTACCAGTTACTTTAGTTGATTGTGTTGAAATCTCTTCCCCTGCTAAAAGAGACGCGATCGCACTGTTTAAGTAATGGGCTTGTACTGCGTCACCATCTTCGGGATTATCATCAACCGATCCATTATAGCATACAATTCCCTTATGGTCAATTAAAAATGCCTCAGTGGTTTTCTGGGCACCAAAGCTGTGAGCTACATCTTGAGTTGGATCCCAAAGGTAAGGAAAATTCAATTGCTGATCTTGGCAGAACTGCTTCATCTCCTCAAAACTCTCTGCGGGGTACTGATAAACATCATTGGCATTAATGCCCACTAGGGTAAAACCTTGATCTTCAAACTGGTCTTGAATGTGTTTGAGTCTTGGGATGTAGGACTTGACATAGGGGCAGTTGTTGCCTAAGAAAATAACTCCCACTCCTGAAAAACGTTCTAAGTAACGGCAGAGATGGTGAACCTGCTCATCAGTTCCCGGCAATTCAAAATCCGGAGCATAACTGCCAATGGTGATGATGATTTTTTCTATAGTCATGGGTGATGGGTGATGGGTGATGGATCATGGGTCAACCCCCTTTACAATGCAAGCTTTGGTTAAGGGGAGATGATGCGATCGCTAATTAGCTCATAGACGAATTTAGCATCAAGGGTAAATTTCCCGACCCAATTCTTAATCGAGCCTATTCCACCTGCTCAGAATCTAAAAGAGCTTCTGGAGCATTTTGCCAACCTTCACCATAGGTTGTCGCGGCTCAATAGGCAATCCGTAAAATCACCACTCCTGCAGCTGACTATTTACTAGAAAACTAAACACTGAAAGCCCGGCATCTTTAGATTAGATCGGGGATGAAAGTGACCAGCGAGTTTAGTCGCCGTAAAAAAACTTCTATCAAGAGGTTGTCGCTACATTAGCGCCATAGTATAATTGAAGTATAGGGTACAGGCTGAAAAACCGCAGGCTGAGCCGGGAGAGAGACCCGTAACTTACCGACCTGAAAGTAGTAATGCCCGGAGGGTAGGGAAAATCCTCCTTTCTTGATGCAGTCGCTCATGGGGGAAACCCCCAAGACCGCGCTGCATCGCTAAAAACCCAACCATCGACTACCAATCGGTGTAGTGAACCCAGCAAGACAAAACTTGAGAAAACAACGGTACGGCGGGGCACGCCGAAACCAGGTGAAACAGGGAAGCAACGGACTTGATAAGGCACTTCTCAATAAGTAACTAAACGCCCAAGGAGATTAGCCCGCTGGGTCTTTTGTGAGCTAAACTCAAACCTTGGTTTTGACGGGGCTTTGGTTTAGATATTGCTTAGTTTTTGGCAGCTTCAAAGATTAAGACACAAAGGTTTAAGGCCGATCGTAGATCTGGGAATCCCCGTCTCTTTAGAGCGGGGAGTGTCAAAAAATGTAAAGGTAACGCTATGGCATAACTTGGGATTTTTTGATCATGTCCTCCTCTTTCACAGCCCCAATCAGGGATCAGATTGAAACAAAAACCTGGATTTGGCAGGGCTTTTCTATTGGGTATAAAGCTTACGGTCATTCTGGACCAGCTGTGGTTATGGTCCATGGCTTTGGGGCATCTTCCGGACATTGGCGCAAGACCTTGCCAGTGTTGGGGGAAACCTGCCGATGTTATGCCATTGATTTGATTGGCTTTGGGGCTTCAGCTAAACCGACTCCTGGTATAGAAATAGACTACACCTTTGAAACCTGGGGGCAACAAATTGCCGATTTCTGTCGGGAGGTGGTTGGTGGTCCGGCGTTTTTAGTCGGAAACTCTATTGGTTGTATTGCGCTGATGCAAACCGCTGTAGATAATCCAGAGCTAGCCAAAGGAGTCGCCCTGCTCAACTTTTCTCTACGACTACTCCATGAGCGTAAACGGGCTGAACTGCCTTGGTATCAGCGTCTTGGCGCACCACTACTTCAACGATTCTTAAAGATTAAGTGGGTTGGCCTCGCATTTAGACCCCTAAAAATAGGGATAAATCGGTATTTAATACCACAATTCGGACATTGACATTTTACTAGCGCTAGAGTATAATTGAAGTGTAGGATTCAGACCTAACTATGCCCAAGAAAGTAGACACAGCAAAAAAGAGATCAACTCAAATCGTTCCTGTCATAGGGATGAGTGAGTTGGTTCAGGCTGAGTTGCTGTCTACCATGAAAAAACTGGGCATCGTCAGGTCTGAATCCTACAACAAGCTAGGTAGTATTAGTCATTGGGGTCTTGATTGGAAAAAAGCCTATCCAGAGGTCAGAAGTTTTAGGACTCCTGATACCCTGGGACTGCCAGCGAAATTGATGGAATGGACGGTCAGTGATGTAGCAAAAGCTATCACAGCTCAGCAGGCAGCTTGCACTGATGCGGTAATTAAGAAGATTTACAAAAAATTTCCAGGGAGGGACGGCCAAAGGAGAAGAAAGGAACTTTGTAAACAGCTTAAGACTTTAGCTTTTATAGATGATCCATTGCTGCATAGACTTGTTAGGAAGGAATTTCAGCGAGGGCATTCCTGGGTCAAGAATCAGATAGTCTATCAACAAGTAGGATATAAGTGCAAAAGGCTCTCTCGTAATACTTACCAACTAGAGTTGGCTGGATTGAGGAGAGGAAAGAGAAACAAAATAACCGTTAGGTCTAATCGGAAAATAAAAGGCCAGATTAGACTGGTATACAAGCAACTCTTGGGAAAGTTTGAGATTCACTTTTTAGTAGACTATGGCACCGTAGAAATCCCTGCCAACCGTCGAGCTATTGGGGTAGACAAGGGGTACACAGAGGCTTTTTATGATTCAGATGGTCAGGCACACGGAAAAAAACTTAGGAAAAGTAGCAAACCAATAAATCGGATCGCATCTGTGCAAAAAAACCGCAACAGAGGGAAGCTTTGGGCGCTTCATAGAAAACTAGAAAAAATCGACCCAGCCAAGTCGGCTCGAATACTCAAAAAATAACCTAAAGTAGAAAAAACTGAAAAATCGACCGATACAG
>NZ_GL890825.1:0-28954 GCF_000211815.1 Moorena producens 3L | reverse complement strand
ATAAGTGGCAGGCTTGACTCCAATTGCTGAATGACCACTTCTCACTCGGACCACAATAGATTGAACCTTGACCGTTTTGTACCGGATTATCACGATTTATTACGGTTTAAGAGTATCCCAGTATTTTTTTAGTCAGCTGGCTAAGCCTAAAGTAGTGCGTAATATTCTGTTGCAAGCCTACTGTCGTCCAGAAGCCGTCACTGATGAACTGGTTGATCTAATCATGGCACCAGCAGCTGATCCCGGTGCAGCTGATGTTTTTATTGCCTTTACTAGCTATTCTCAAGGACCACTACCAGAAGACCTGATCCCAATTTTGCCTTGTCCTGCGATCATACTATGGGGCAGCAAAGACCCCTGGGAACCCATTGACTTGGGACGAGAATTAGCGAAATTCCCCACTGTAGAAAAGTTTATTCCTTTAGAAGGTTTGGGTCATTGTCCCCAAGATGAAGCACCAGAGATAGTCAACCCGATTTTGCTCAATTGGATTGGGGAAAATCCGGTTTAAGGTTAGCTGGTTGAAGGTTATTAAAGGGTTGAAAGTTAGCTGGTTGAAGGTTGAAGGTTAGCTGGTTGAAGGTTGAAGGTTAGCTAGTTGAAGGTTTAAGGTTTAGTAAGCATTCAGCTATCAGCTCTCAGCTATCAGCTCTCAGCTATCAGCTCTCAGCTCACAGCTATCAGCTATCAGCTCTCAGCTCTCAGCTATCAGCTATCAGCTCTCAGCTCTCAGCTTTTGAATAAAATAAGCTGACGGCTGACTGCTGACTGCTGACAGGTAGTAGGGTGGGCAAATACCAAGCCAATGACCATTTAATCTGGAATTCTGTCATTTGCCCACCCTACAATAACTATAGCTTTTGAATAAAATAAGCTGACGGCTGACCGCTGACGGCTGACCGCTGACGGCTGAATGCTTACAAGGTTTAATGTTGAAGGTTACCCAGTTGAAGGTTTAAGGTTTAATGTTGAAGGTTACCCAGTTGAAGGTTTAAGGTTTAATGTTGAAGGTTACCCAGTTGAAGGTTGAGTTAACAACAATCGCGATCGCAAATCCGCCAACACCCCCCCAACTAACCTAACATTCAACCTTGGCCTTTCGGCCACGCTACGCGAACAACCCTTTAACAACCTTCAACCCTTTAACAACCTTCAACCTTCAACTATCCTTAACTGGTACCAGCTCTAATTGATAGCGATAGAGAGCCACAGGTTTTTCCAATGCTTTAAAGTAATCGGGGTCTTGTGGTGAAAGGTAAACCGCTGTGACTTGGTCAGCTTTAATGATCGGAGTAGGTGATTTATGGAACTGATATGCTGTTGTGGTTTCTACTTCGTTGAAAAAAGGTCGGCGAGTACCGCGAAAGACTTGGTTGACAACTTCTGTAGCATTGAACTGATCCGGAGCTGGTATTTCAGAAGCACGTCCAGTAATCACCGAAACTAGTTGGCTCCCGGTGCGCAGAATGGTAATCTGACGATTAGGGGAATTGGGGTCTACTTTGACGGCTCTAATTATGCGATCGCCTAAGTAAGCCCTAGCAATATTCAACCCATTGAACGCTCGGTCAGCAACCACCTCTTCAGCAACCACCTCTGAGGTAGGTTTTAATACTGATCGATTTTTTCTAGAACGTCGAGTTCTAAACGGAATAAACCAATCCCCAAGCCCTGAGCTTGATTTCCCAACTTGTTGAAACCGCACCAGAAAACTAATTGGTTCTTTTAGATGACTGCGATTACCTTCAAATCCTGGTGTCACTATTTCTGGTGCTAGAGGTGCTATCTGCTCGATCAGGGTGCTGGTAACTTTCCAAGTTCCCTTCATCCAAGTGGGATATACCAAATCCCCGGTCGCCGCTGTGACTGGTGGTTTGCTTTTCCAATCGGGAAACTGACCTAAACGCTCAGCTAACTCTCCTGCCTGAGCCTCACCACCAGCCAGAAGCAAGGTTAAAACCAGACATAATCCCAGAATTCTTCTCAAACCAAAATTCCTCTCACCTTAGACTGTTCAGCTATCTTGCCCGTAAGGCAGGTCGCCCCATCTAATCAAGAATCAAAGCAAGAGGGGAGTGCTGACCATTACCATTTTAACTTTGGGTGTCTGCGCTATCGGTGTTTCCACTGAGATATCCTTTTAGATATTCTTTAGCCTAATCTAGGGCTAACTGTCAAGTATAGTTCACTCTCGCGAGAACTGTCCAAAATTTGTAGAGTTCTTCCTAATCAATAGATTTTACTTAATTTTATTTCAATTCCTGGTAATTAAAAATTATTCTAATCGGCTTACCATAAGATAGCTTTAAACTATGTGGCTATATCAAAAATATTTAGTGAAGTTAATATAAATTAACGGGAACAAAGTTAATCAGTAATGTTCATAATAAAAGAGTATATATAATACTAGTGTATATACTTAGATCTTCATAAAGGCTTCAAAATTTCAGTTAAGCTCACCAGCCTGATGTTTACCAAACCCTGACTCAGAGTAGTATTCCCCTCAGTAGTGTCATTCAGTGTCATTCAGTGTCATTCAGTGTCATTCAGTGTCATTCACTCCTAAGCAGCTTATACCCCACAGTGCATCTGACCCCAGCTAAAAATAAAGACGTATTAGGAAATAGCTGATCTAAACCTGTAGTTGACTAATGCCTTTTGTAATTCAGGTGCCCTTGACCTTGGCGAATTAAATTCGCCAAGGGTCGCACCTCAGGATAGCCGATTAAAAACGATATTACCCATGAGCCAAATCAAATTAGCTGTGAGTCGCATCAGCCAGTCTCTGGCAGCCGTGTCTTTGTTGGTAGCCCATATTGGTGTCATGCCAACTCAAGCACAGCCTATTCCAGCCAATGATGGCACTCAGACCCAAGTCACCTCCGATGGCAATCAATTTGACATTGATGGTGGAACCCCCTCTGGAGATAATCTCTTTCACAGCTTTGAGGAGTTTGGTCTAGACCAAGACCAAATTGCTAACTTCCTATCTCAACCGGGTATAAAAAACATTCTGAGTCGGGTCACCAGTCGTAATGCTTCTGTGATCAACGGTCTGATAAAAATCACAGGGGAGGGCAACCCTAACCTGTTTTTAATGAACCCAGCAGGCATAATTTTTGGTGCTAATAGCCAGCTGGATGTCCCCGGTTCATTCACCGCAACTACGGCCACCAGCATTGGCTTTGGTGATGAGAATTGGTTTAATGCCTTTGGTGACAATGACTACTCTACCTTAGACGGTACACCCAGTGCCTTTGCGTTTGGAACATCCGAGACACCAGGACTAATTTTTAATGAGGGTATAGAAATCCTAGCAGGAAATAACCTGACTTTAATCGGTGGTACTGTCATTAATACCAATCAACTGGAGCTTCCAGAAGGAACAATTACTATAGCTGCTGTGCCTGGGGAAAGTTTGGTAAAAATTAGCCAGCAAGGACTGTTGCTGAATTTGGAAGTTGAAGCCCTAACCTCAGATCCTTCCACAGCAGAACAATCTTTTACACCGCTCTCTTTAGCGGAGCTATTAACCGGGGATGGTGTCAGTCATGCCACAGAATTTACGGATAATGGTGATGACACCGTGACCTTGACTGGTTCTGGCATCACTATAGCGCCTGGGGATGTAACTGCTAAGGACATAACAGCACAAAGGGCAATCCTGTCTGCCAACAATAACCTGACTGTTTCTGCCAACAATGACCTGACTCTGAGCGCAAGCCAGCTATCTAGCAAGAACACCACCCTGTCTGCCAACAATGACCTGACTCTGAGTGCAAGCCAGATATCTAGCGATAACATTACCCTGTCTGCCAACAACAACCTGAATTTGAGCGAAAGCCAGCTATCCAGCACTAAGGACTTAACCTTATTAGCAAAAGAGACGGTGCTGATCAGGGACACAACAGATAATTCCTTCCAAGCGGTAGCAGAAGGAAACCTCAAGATTCAGGGGGATGGGGGCATTGATATCCAAGCACTGAACAATCCCGACACCCGCTTCCAGAGTGGTGGCGACCTGACGTTAGTCAGTGCCACCAATGGCAAGATCTCTACAGATGCTCACTTTGCCAGTGGCGGTAATTTCTCAATTGAAAATTTAGCTGGTCAACCACGTGACTTTGTTAGCCTCCAAGACCCAATTATCACTGCTGACGGGGATGTTACGTTTGGGGATTACACAGGGTCTTCTCTTAAAGTAGAGTCCACAGGAAATATTGAAGCTGGAAATATCAAAATCACCGCACCAGATACTGGGCTAGCTGATTTAGACCCAGATTCAGCTTCAGATATTGGCCAATCAGATATTAACACTTTAAAAACTAGTCGTGCTGTGATTTTGAGGGCGGGCTTGAGTAAAGATGAATTGACCAATCCAGTTACGGACAATTCTGGAGATGCTTCATCTCAAGTTACGGACAATTCTGGAGATGCTTCATCAGGCAGTATCACCATTGGTAATATCGACACCAGTGTTAATCCTGTTAATTCTACTAATGATGGTCCTGTAATTGAGGGTAATGCTGGTCCTGTAATCTTATCGGCTCAAGGTGACATTATTTTTCGCAGCAATAGTGATGGTACAAATAATGATTTTACCCAAATAAGAACGACAGAAAGAAATGGTAATAATTCTGGTAATGTATTTTTGGAAACCAAAGAAGGCAGTATTAGGATAGAGGGAGTAGGACTCGATATCAATACTGAGGTTTCAGGCGGTGATAAGGGTGGTAAAGTAACGTTTCAGGTTCCAAATTTAAATAATATCGTAGATATTATCGACTCTGGTAAGTTGCAACTCAGGACAAGAGCTCGGGGTAGTGGTGATGCTGGTGATGTAGAGTTTGTTAGTCAGCAAGAGATCAGCCCAGAGCAGGAACAACAAATAAGAGATCAAATCCAGGAAGATGTGCGGGCTTTCGGTGAAGGGGATATAGGTGATTTGATTTTTAGCCGTTTTCCCACAGATACTAATACAGAAGAGGAAACAAACCAACAAAACGACACAAACCAACAAGAAGAAACAGACCTTATAGAAGAAACCGACCTTATAGACACTGGTGAAACCGACCTTATAGACACTGGTGAAACCGACCTTATAGACACTGGTGAAACCGACCTTATAGACACTGGTGAAACCGACCTTATAGACACTGGTGAAACCGACCCTAAACTTAACCCTGAGCCTAGCTTGGGCGAAGGTAATGAAATTGTTAATGAAACATCCCCTGACACAAGTAAGCCCAACGATGGAGACGGTGGTAGCCAGCCTCCCGTTTCCCCCTCTGACAAGACTATAAGTGACACGCCAGAACCCTCTAGTTCAGACCCTGGTAGTTCAGACCCTGGTAGTTCAGACCCTGGTAGTTCAGACCCTGGTAGTTCAGACCCTGGTAGTTCAGACCCTGGTAGTTCAGACCCTGGTAGTTCAGACCCTGGTAGTTCAGACCCTGGTAGTTCAGAACCTGGAACCCCTACTGCGTCATCTCAATCAAATTCCCCAACTGAGGAGGTCTCACCTGAAAGTGACCCAGTTTATTTAATTGAAGAAGCCTTCACCAAAGAATATGAATCACACTTTCAGCGACCGTTCAAGACCAAAATCAACACTCAGAATGATGTCCGCAATCGGACTCGGGAGCTTGAGAGGGAGACAGGGCTAAAGACTGCAGTGATTTACGTCAGTTTTGTCGAAAACTCAAATACATTACCAGGCACTCGATGTCAAACTCCCTCAATCCCTGTTCCCAAAATCGACCGACGGTTTGGTTACCGACTCTCTGAGGTGCCTCAAGCACCAGAGCGTTGCTTACCACAAGCAAACGACCAGCTGGAACTGTTGGTGATCACCGCTGAAGGTAATCCAATTGTCCGGCGAATCAATGGTGCCAGTCGTGATCAAGTCCTAGCTGTGACCAATAGATTTCAGCGATCGCTTAGCAATCCCCACAGCTTGGATGCCAAAGCCCACCATTACCCAGCTGAGCAACTTTATCGATGGATCATAGGGCCATTAGAGAAGGAATTAAACGCCCGCAAGATTAAGAGCCTAATATTTGCTATGGATCAGGGTTTGCGTTCCCTACCTATAGCAGCTATCTACGATGGGCAAAAATATCTGGTTGAGAAGTATGGTGTTAACTTGGTGCCTAGTCTGAGCTTAACCTATTCTCGTCACACAGATGTTAGACCATTCCGGGTGCTGGCAATGGGAGCATCGAAATTTCCTTATCAACAGCCTTTGCCTGGGGTAGAAGTGGAGTTAACCACCATCACTGAAACACTGTGGAAAGGTCGCTCTTTTCTCAACGAAGCCTTTACTCTGGAAAATTTAATGGCTCAACGACAACAGAGGCAATATGGCATCATTCACCTAGCCACCCATGCAGAGTTCAACTCGGGAACTCCTAACAATTCCTACATTCAGATGTGGAACCGCAAACTAAGGCTGTATGAAATGAAAAATCTACTTTATGAGCCATCGGTAGAGTTGTTGGTACTCAGCGCTTGCCGAACCGCTTTGGGCAATCGAGAAGCGGAGTTGGGTTTTGCTGGGTCAGCCTTTCAGGCAGGAGTTGACTCGACTTTGGCAACCCTTTGGTATGTTAGTGATCAAGGTGCTCTGGGGCTGACTACTGAGTTTTACCGTCAGTTGAGAAAGACATCGAGTAAAAGCGAAGCTTTACGACAGGCACAGTTAGCAATGATTCAAGGCAATGTGCGTATCGAGAATAATCAGTTATATGGCTCGGGCAAGAACATCTCGTTACCGCCAGAATTGTCAGGACCAGGAAAACAAAGCTTTTCTCATCCCTACTATTGGGCTGCTTTCACTCTGGTTGGGGATCCCTAGTTAATAGCAATTCTTCACTGTTCATAATTTTGATAAGCAGTAACAATCCTCTGAACGAGGGGATTACGGACAACATCCTTATTAGTTAGTTCGCAGAAAGCAATGCCTTCTACAGATTTTAATATTTTTAGGGTGATCGCTAATCCTGAGGGTTGGTTGCTAGATAAATCGGTCTGGGTGAGATCACCAGTCACTACCATCCGAGAACGTGAACCCAAACGAGTCAGAACCATCTTCATCTGGGCTGGTGTGGTATTCTGAGCTTCATCAATAATCACGAAGGCATTATTGAGGGTGCGACCTCGCATATAGGCTAGGGGAGCCACTTCAATAATGCCCCGTTCCATTAAATTGGCAGTCTTCTCTGTATCAATCAGTTCATGGAGAGCATCATAAAGGGGGCGCAAATAGGGATTAATTTTTTGCTGCAAGTCTCCCGGTAAAAAGCCAAGTTTTTCACCAGCTTCTACCGCTGGTCGTGTCAGAATCAGCCGTTCATATTGATTATTTAGTAACGCCTGAGCGGCGATTACCACAGCTAGGAAGGTTTTGCCAGTGCCTGCTGGTCCCACGCAGAAGGTGAGGTCATGGGTTAGTACAGCTTTGATATACTGCCGTTGCCGGAAGGTTTTAGCTCGGATTACCTCACCCCGGCGAGTATGAGCCAGCACATCTTGATGTAAATCTTGTAATTCATCCTGTCGCTTGGTATCTAAGGCATGAATTGCGGTTTGGATGTCTACTCCTGTAATCCTCTTACCTTCGAGCCAATAGATTTTAAGCGATCGCACTAGGGATGATACCCGCTCGACCTGTTTCTCGGTGCCAGAAATCAATAACTCTTGCCCTCGCAGCACCAGATGCGCACCGGTTTGCCGTGATAGGGTTTTCAGGTTTTCTTCCTGGTCTCCAACCAAGGCGATTGCACTTTCTGGGCTGGGTAGCTCAATTGTTTTGGATACTTCACTCAAGGTTTATCAACTACAGGCTTCAGTCTCAACTATCGAAGTTAACTGGTAACTTAAGTAACTTAATATACAACTCAATCTACCTCTCATTACCAATCTTCAAGGTTTCCTGCCATTGGTAATGAGAGGTACAGCAGCCGGATGTTCTTCACCCCCTTTTCTCCATGGTCCTCTCATTACCGAAACCTTCAAAACTAGAGCACTAGGAGGGAAATCTTGGAATTACTCTAGGTCTGGACACTCGGCGAGGTAAACTTCTTCTGACAATGGATCTACGACTAGGGCCATTGTCTCGACGAGGGCTACTACCTGAGCCTGAGCCTTCATAGATATCCAAATAAACAGTTTGACCAGCAGCTTGGGCTGCTGCTTTAATTACTGTCCGAATCGCTTGAATATTGCGACCACCACGACCGAAAACTCGCCCTTTATCTTCTCCATTAAAAGCTAGTCGAATCCACACACGCTCTTTCCCATTTGATTTCTCACAGTCTACGCTGAGGGAGTCTGGTGATTCCAAGAACGGCTCGATTAAAAATCTCACTAGTGCTGAATAATCTGGGTCATCATCTCGAACAGAAGCAGATAGGATTTCAGGTACTGATTTGTTCAAAAACATTGGCTTTTTGCAAAATATTACGCACGGTTTGTGTTGGCTGAGCTCCATTTTTGAGCCACTTCACTATTGCTGGTACATTCAGCCTCGTTTCATCATTTCTTGGATTATAGAATCCCAGTTCTTCTAGAGGACGTCCATCACGGCGGGCACTGCTGGGTATGGCCACTATGCGATAGCTGACTTCACGCTTTTTACCGAATCGTTTAATCTGATTTTGATCATTGTACCTAATTAATTCACCTGTTTGATTTTAAGCGATCTTTGGGGGTTTGAAAGTGAACAGGTTGAATGTTGAAGATTTTAACTGAATCAGCAGGCAAGCCGCTACCGGTTTACAATCTTCTAAGCTACCCTACTCCGCACGCCTCAGGGAACGGGCTAACCTTCAGGCTAACCTTCTACTGGCTAACCTTCTACTGGCTAACCTTCTACTGGCTAAACTTTAGGCTAACCTTCTACCAGATAACCTACCCTACACCGAACGCCAAAGGCGAACAATAGGCTAACCTTCTACTGGCTAACCTTCTACTGGCTAAACTACCCTACACCGAACGCCAAAGGCGAACAACAGGCTAACCTTCAGGGTAACCTTCAACTTTCTAACCTTCAACCTTCTAACCTTGACCTTTCGGTCACGCTACGCGAACAACCTTCTAACCTTTTACTAGCTGACCTTCTACTATAATTCCCCAAATCCCTTCTTCTTCTTGGCTTTTTTCTTTTTCTTGCCAGAGCCACTACCACGCCAACCAGGTTGATTACGAGGATTTCCACCACCCATACCACCTAACATACCACCTAACCCCCCCATGGCTGGCATCTGACCTTGACCCATTTGCTGCATAAGCGATCGCATTCTGGTAAATTCACTCACCAGACCCCTGACGTCTTTTTCCGTATGACCAGAACCTTGGGCAATGCGGCGGCGGCGGCTCGGAGAGCTAGCTAATAAATCTGGGTTACGACGCTCCTCGGAGGTCATGGAACTAATCATAGCTTCGGACTGCTTGAGCTTGGTTTCCCCTTGTTGAAGTTGAGAAGAACTGAGTTTGCCCATGCCTGGAACCAGTTTCATCAACCCACCAAGGGAGCCCATGTTCTTTAACAGGCGCATCTGCTTCAAGAAATCGCTGAAGTCAAATTTTGCTTCCAGCATTTTCTGTTG
This sequence comes from Moorena producens 3L, assembly GCF_000211815.1. Taxonomy (GTDB): domain Bacteria; phylum Cyanobacteriota; class Cyanobacteriia; order Cyanobacteriales; family Coleofasciculaceae; genus Moorena; species Moorena producens. The sequence continues at coordinate 19,346 of NZ_GL890825.1, read as the reverse complement.
CATCTGTTCAGCATCAGCGATGTCAATCTCTTCCTGGGCTTTCTCAACCAAGGTGAGTACATCCCCCATACCCAGAATCCGGGATGCCATCCGGTCAGGATAAAATGGTTGTAGTGCCTCGACCTTTTCCCCAACCCCGACAAATTTAATCGGCTGACCTGAAATTTGCCTGACTGAAAGGGCAGCACCACCACGACTATCCCCATCAAGTTTGGAGAGAATTGCCCCAGTAATGCCAATTTGCTCATGGAAGGTGCGGGTCAGGGTTGCTGCTTCCTGACCAGTCATGGCATCCACCACTAGTAGAGTATCGTGGGGTTGGACGGTTTCTTTGATGCGGGAGAGTTCTCCCATCATCTCTTGGTCAATTTGCAGTCGTCCCGCTGTATCGATAATTACCGTATCGATAGCCATTGCTTTTGCCCGTTCTACCCCTTGACGAGCAATTTCTACTGGGTCAGCTTCTGTACCTAACTCAAACACCGGTACATCAATTTGTTGACCGAGGGTGACTAATTGATCAATGGCTGCGGGTCGATACACGTCTGTAGCCACTAACAGACAGCTACGTTCTTGCTTACGCAGATGTAAAGCGAGTTTGGCACTAGCCGTAGTTTTACCAGTACCTTGTAGACCAGCCATTAGCACAACGGTTGGTGGGGTGTCTGCTTGGGCTAGGGGAACATTGGTTTCCCCCATCACTTGCACCAGTTCGTCGTAGACTATTTTTATGAACTGCTGGTCAGGGCGAACACCTGATGTGACTTCACTGCCTTGTGCTTTCGCTTCTACTTCAGCAACGAAATCTTTGACTACTTGTAGGTTGACGTCTGCCGATAAGAGGGCGCGACGCACTTCTTTTAGGGCGTCTTGGATGTTAGAACTAGAGATCTTGTCCTGACCCCGTAGTTTTTTCCAAGCATCTTCTAAGCGTTCGGCGAGAGCATCAAACATACGTCAATTGTCAATTGTGATGGTTTTGTTATTATGGTTACTTTACTAGGTCGCCAGAGTTTTGATAGTCTATACATCTTAGCTACACACCTTACTAGGATAGCGCTTTTGGGGATTTTAGTTCAATATTTCGGTAAGGTGAGTATTCAGCCCTAGGCTATTCGTAACATTTATTTAAGCGGTTAACTAATGGGGGGTTCGGGAGGCTATAAGTCCCGCGCTGTACCTGAAAGGTTAGCGTCGGGATACATGGACACCCCGGGTCGATTGAGGGGTTTCTCCTTTGGAGACGCGGGGCGCGTTCGATGCCCCGAAAATCGACATACTATCTATCGGTTCTAACAGAAGATGTAAATCTGTTAGAATACACGGATGTTGAACTTGACCTACAGCTACCGAATCTATCCAGGACTTGACCAGGAAGCTAAAATGCTTGGCTGGTTGGAGCAATGCCGTCGCGTATATAACTATGCTTTGGCAGAGCGTAAGGACTGGATCAATTCGCGTAAATGCTTGGTCAATGCTTGCAGCATCAGACTCGAATACATCATCCCTGCTGACACGCCATACCCTGACTACTACAAACAGCAGAACGCTCTTACCAAAGCCAAAAAGTTGATTCGACAACTGAAGGCAGTTCACTCCCAAGTTTGGCAAGATGCCTTGAAGCGACTGGATAAGTCGTTCAAGTTCATGCAACACAGAGGGTTTGGATTTCCTCGATTCAAAAAGTCGGGCCAGTATCGTTCGTTTGTGTTTCCGCAGTTCAAGTCGAATCCTGTCAACGGATTTGAGATCAAACTGCCGAAAATTGGAACCGTGCCGATCCACTTGCATCGACCTATTCCTGAAGGATTTGAGATCAAGCAAGTTCGGGTCGTGTTGAAATCGTCGGGCTGGTACGCTCAGCTGATTCTGCAAGCCGATGTTTCTGTTCCTGAACCAATGCCTGATGGTGATCCGATCGGAATTGATTTGGGACTCGAAAAGTTCTTGGCTGTATCGACAGGTGAACTGGTAGAACGCCCTCGCTTTTTCGTGGATTTGCAAAGCAAGCAACGATTGCTGCAACGCAAATTGAGAAACAAGAAAAAGGGTTAGTAAACAGCTAGATAAAATGTCGCAGAGTCTACCAAAAACTCTTATTATTTGTTACACTTAAATTAGGGTAACACCGACAGTGATTATTATGTAACTTAAATTAAAGCCGAAAACCAAGGCTTTAATAGTTGCGGTTAAATCCCGGTGTTAAACTTTTTTGACATTTTTATGGCGCTCGCGGGATATTCCCGAGAGCTTTGGGAGATACCCCCTGGATGCTATGGCATCTTGCATTGGCGAGCCTTGGTCTATCTTGGTAGACTTTGGTAGCTAAAAAGTATCGGAGCGCGTGAATCAACTTTATGTGCAACAGATGATGGCTGGTTTTTCTTTATGCCAGCTACCACCACCATTAAAACCGCCAGATGTATTGCGAGTAATTGTGCCAAGTGGAACCTTGCGTGAGGTTGATGCTTTCAATCGGGGGATTGAGATTTGGCGATCCCGTGGCTACCATGTCCAATTACCACAGAACTGGAACGCTAGGGAAGGTTACCTAGCTGGGACTGATAGTCAGCGACGCCAACAGTTGCTCGAAGCCTGTCTTGACCCCCAATGTCGGGGCATTCTCTGTGGTCGAGGAGGTTATGGTAGCGCTAGACTTCTGGAAGACTGGACATGGCCAGAACAATGGCCAGAACAGTTGAAGTGGTTGATTGGTTTTTCTGATATTACTGCTTTACTGTGGAGTCTTGGTCAGATAGGGGTTTCCGGTGTTCATGGTCCGTTATTGACTACTATTGCTGGTGAACCGGAATGGTCACTCAATCGGTTGTTTGATTGGGTGGAAGGACGACCCATAGCTCCCTTGAAAGGGGTTGGTTGGGGAGGTGGTAAAGTTTCTGGTGTGTTGCTACCGGCTAATCTTACGGTTGCTACTCATCTGCTCGGTACACCCCTACAACCTTCCTTATCAGGGGTGATTCTTGCTCTCGAAGATGTAACTGAGGCTCCCTACCGCATTGACCGGATGTTGACTCAGTGGCGCATGATTGGTGCAATGGCCGGGGTGAAAGGTATTGCGTTAGGGCGGTTTAGCCGTTGTGCTCCTCCCAAGGATGTTCCTAGCTGGACTGTGGAGGAAGTGTTGCGCGATCGCATTTGGGATCTCGGTATACCGGTTGTCTCTGACTTGCCTTTCGGTCACGATGGGGTTAACGCTGCCCTTCCTGTCGGACAGCTGGTTGAACTAGATGCTGAGGTCGGGACCTTGAGTTGGGTTGGAGGTTAGCAGGTTAGCAGGTTAGCAGGTTGAAAGTTGGCAGGTTAGCAGTTCATGTAGGGTGGGCAGTGCACCAGACAGATAATGAAGCTTGCAAAGCGCGTTGGTAGGCACTGCCCACCCTACTGCCCACCGTACGATTAATGACAATGGTGCAAGATCTCAGTTTAACGAAGGCACCGTCTTAGAATGTAACTTATTATTAACACTTTTTTAATCTTCTCAAATCAGGAGAGTAAAGGGAATACCACCATGATAAGCTGACAAATACACTTAAAAAAGTATAATAGGATAGATACCATATGGCTGGGTCAACCCAGGTTCCTTATTTGTTGAGGGCGGCTCGTGGTGAGGTGTTAGACCGTCCCCCTGTGTGGATGATGCGACAGGCAGGTCGTTATATGAAGGTTTATCGCGATTTGCGGGATAAGTATCCGAGTTTTCGCGAGCGCTCCGAAAATCCAGACATCGCGATTGAGATTTCTCTACAACCCTGGAAAGCGTTTCAACCAGATGGAGTGATTTTGTTCTCTGATATTCTAACTCCATTACCAGGGATTGGTATCGAGTTTGAGATTGTCGAAAGTAAAGGGCCAATCATTAACCAACCGATTCGTACCCAGGAACAAATTGACCAGCTACATCTGTTGGATTTAGATAGATTTGGGTTTATCCGGGAAATTTTGAAGGCGCTACGGCAAGAAGTGGGCAATGAGGCAGCAGTGCTGGGTTTTGTCGGTGCTCCCTGGACTTTGGGCGCTTATGCGATTGAGGGTAAAAGTTCTAAAAATTACTCCATCATTAAAGGGATGGCCTTCTCACAACCAGCTATGCTACACCAATTCTTGGGTAAGCTAGCGGATGCGATCGCTATCTATGTCCGTTATCAAATCAATAGCGGTGCTCAGGTAATACAAATGTTTGACTCTTGGGCAGGTGAACTGAGTCCCCAAGACTACGAAACCTTTGCCTTACCCTATCAGCAGCGAGTAGTACAGCAGGTTAAAGCCACTCACCCAGATACCCCCTTCATTCTCTATATCAGTGGTAGCGCTGGAGTGCTTGAACGCATGGGACAGTCGGGGGTTGATATGGTCAGCGTAGACTGGACCGTAGACATGGCAGAAGCTAGAACAAGATTGGGTGATAAGATGAAAGTCCAGGGCAATATCGACCCAGGAGTTCTGTTTGGGTCACAAGCTTTTATTCGCGATCGCATTGTCGATACTATTCGCAAAGCTGGCAACAAAGGTCATATCTTAAATCTCGGTCATGGTGTTTTACCCGGCACTCCAGAAGATAATGTTAGATTCTTCTTTGAAACTGCCAAAAAGGCAAATGAATTAATGGCTGTTCATGCATAATAGTCGATAACACAAGAGAGAGTAGAGAATCGATAACCAGATTCTGTGCCATTTTCTCCCTCTAGCAGTCATAGGTTCGGGGAGCGCTAGTCCTCCCTAGGGTATCCTTCGGTCAGAGTTGGACCGGGCTTTCAAGGTGCAGACGTTTACTTGTCCAGGTAGCCCCTCCACTAAATGGAATCCTCGCTTCAGTCTCATCCCCTTCAAGGGGATGAGATTAACAACCTTATAGAAATATCTTGAGAGTGCAGATACTTGATTAGACGACTAAGGATAGAATCCTTCAAGATGCATCACCACAACAATCAAGGAAGTGTTCTTCACTCGATCAAAACCTTCTTGTACCCCTAGAAGTAGTTGACCTAGTTGTTTGTTAGTGTTAGGTCAGGATCGGGAGTACATAATTGAATTGAAAATCCAAAATCCCATGACCTCCAAGCGGATTTTTATAACTGGTGCTAGTGGCTGCATTGGTCACTACATCACTGAAGCCTTAAGTCTCGAAACTGACCATGAGTTGTATTTGTTAGTCAGAAACCCTGACAAATTCAAGTTTGACGACTTGAAGTGTGGCGACAAGAGGCGTGCTGGCATTACCATCCTAGAAGGTGACCTGCAGCAGATTGAAGACTTTGGTGACTTGCTCAAGACAATGGATGCGGCAATTCTGGCAGCAACCGCTTGGGGAGGGCAACAGGAAACATTTGATATTAACGTTGTCAAAACTATCGAGTTAATGAACTTGCTTGACCCTACTGTTTGTGAGCAAGTGATTTATTTCTCTACTGCTAGCGTACTGGATAGGAATAACCAATTACTGACAGAGGCCGGTGAACTTGGAACAGAATATATCTATTCCAAATACACTTGTCTCAAGCGCTTATCCCAATTAGCGTCCGCTCCTAAGATTACTACCCTCTTTCCTACCTTGGTACTGGGGGGAGACGAAACTAAACCCTACTCCCATCTGTCATCGGGACTCCCAGATATTGTCAAATGGATTAACTTGATTCGTTGGTTTAGAGCTGATGGCAGTTTCCACTTCATCCACGCCCAAGATATTGCTCAGGTGGTGCGATACCTGATTGATCATCCTCCTTCTCAAGCATTGAGTGCAGAACCAGAGTGGATGTCTAGCGGTAGATTGGTTTTGGGTTGTCAGCCGTTGAGTGTTAACCAAGCCGTAGAAGAAGTTTGTAGGTATCTTGGTAAACAAATTTATTTTCGCCTACCATTGTTTATCTGGCTTGCCAATATCTTTATTGTGCTGTTCCGGATTCAGATGGATCCTTGGAGTCGGTTTTCCTTGAATTACCGACATTTTATTTATCACAACCCCGTTAATCCAACCACCTTTGGTTTACCGACTTACTGTCCTACACTTACTGACGTTCTCAAAGTTAGTGGCATTAGCAGAGATTAGATTTTTAAAATCGTGACACTTTAAACTAGAAACAGGACTCCTAGTTAAGTTGTCTTTAAGTTTTCCATTGCTGAAATATAAATTATGCTTAATTTTAACATAACACCATCAAATGATCCATAACTCGGCTCAAGTACCCTAGCTTAATTCGTTGATAGTCTTAGGATAAACGACGGGATTAACCGAGCTTGATCTAACCCACAAATTTCTCTGAATAAAATAATACTATAGCGTTTGGATCTAGGTTGTAAACACACGTATTGCAGAAAAAGGCAAAAGGCAAGAGGAATCCCCCCTAACCCCCCTTAGTAAGGGGGGCAGGCAAGAGGGGCAAGAGATCCGGAGTTTTATTTTCCAATAAAAAAAGACCTTCTAGGTTTACATCTCAAATACAAACGCGCTTATCATCTCCGGTTGACTAATTATTATAATCGGTAATTGCTCTGGGGGGGAGACAAGCGTCCCAAAATCATTACCAGCTCTAGGTTTAAGGTCGCTATGCTCCACAACTATACCTAGACAATCATGAGCATAGTTTTAATTACTGAGAACTAAATTACTGAAAAAGAAATCCCTGATTATTCCCTCCAAGTTGGATAAAAATCAGGTTAATAAATTGCGTAAACTAATTGGCTAAATCCAGACTATCTCAGGATTATAGCCGACATGTAATCTTTTAATTTAATTGGCAATTATTAGTTGATTTACGATTACATATTAATTATTATCCATTATGAAACACAAGCTATTCAAAGCTGTTTAAGCATCCAATCAAAGCTTTTGATAAATTATTTAACTGCCGTAAATTAAGTTCACAAAATCTTTAAATAATCTATACTTAGAATTACGCTGACTTTATAATTAATAGCGAATTTTAGATTATTCTTAATCTATAAATGGAAGTATTTAGCCGTCAGCTAACGCCCTACGCGCATGCTACGCTTACCAGCTATCAGCCATTGCCTGATCTGAATACTTACCTATAAATAGGGATTTTTTCCGGCTAAAGAATGATATGAAGTAAAAATTTTACCATTCTTTATAATCATTTTCCGGATTTTGTGTTGGCACCAATCAATATCTGTGCTTACTGTTGATTACAACAATTACAACACTAGTATCAGAACAATTATTGTGCCTTAAATTTCCCAAATTGAACCGCAAATTTAGGCAGTTAAAAAAAACTTCGCTGCTTGAAATTTATTCCACAACACCCAGAAAATTATGAAAATGAACAAAACCATTGCTAAAAAATTCTTACTGTTCGCTACAGTAACCGGTTCCGTTCTCGCTGCTGCACCAAGTTTGGCTGCTACTTTCGCTTTGTCTAAAGGATCCTTTGACTTCAGAAACTTTAGTACTGATCCTCTGGAAGTGGTTACCATGTCTGAAGCCGACACTTTTGTGATTTCAACTGGGGGTGAGGTGATTGTTGAGGCGAACGCGGAGTCAAATTTTAACCCTGATTCACCCGATCCACTACAACGAGCTCGTAATAAATCTTTGAGTACCGCTGAGGGTGAAGGAAGCAACTACCGTGGTATTGCGGAAAGTTTTGCTGGACTTATCGGTTACAACTTCTTTGTCGATGCAGGGGAAACCTTTTCTTTCGATTTCAATGGTTTTCTCGATCTAATCACCATGATCGACAATCCACCTGCTGAAAGTGCAAGTGCCGAGGGCACCGTAGTTTTCGAGTTATATGACACCAATGACTTGAGTACTCCCATCGACTTCTTCGCTCTCTCTGGTAATTTAGAGACTCTAGGATATGATGATTTCCTTGTGTCTGCTCACAGTGACAATGTGTTTGCTTATAACGACTTTACTAAGTTGTTTGGAGGAACAGAGGAATTTGCTCTGGCTGATGTTCAGGGTTATTATGAGCGCACTTTCGAAACAGCAACTTATTTGACCTTAGTCGAAGCTAAAACGAATAAGGTAACCGTTAAAGCTCCTGAATCGTCAAACTTGCTAGGCTTACTTTTCTTCGGTTTACTGAGCATTGGATACCGAGTAAAAACTAAAAGTTTTACCGATAAGTCAAAATTATTAAGGGATTAATCATACTAATAATCAAGTCCGGTTAATCACTTATCAACTCCTGGATTGTTGGTCATAAGCAATCGGTAATGAGTAATCGTTAACTACCCATTAATACTTACCAAATTACCAATTACTAATTCCCCGATCAGGAATATGATAATTAGTCAACCGGATTTGATATAATTAGTCATTAGTTGACAAAAATACCACTAGTGGGAGCATTTTGCTCCCTTATTTTTTCCCGTAGAAGAAGCAAAGCTAGAGCTGGAACTTCTACTATAACTCCTGCCAGACTCTCTGGTCACAGTAACCTCTTGACTGGTGTTTACTTGATCACCAGATGCAAATGCCCTACTTTCGGCTTGGACTACTACCTTTCCATCTGGTGAAACTATCCATTTTCTGATTATCCCGGAGCGAATCATAATTTAATGTCTCCATGGCTTTGTTGATTGAGGTTTACCTACTTTAAAGGGTAAGCTATCAGCTGAGAGCTGAGAGCTGAGAGCTGAGAGCTGAGAGCTGAGAGCTGATAGCTGAGAGCTGAGAGCTGAGAGCTGACGACTGATAGCTGACGACTGATAGCTGACTTACCCATTACCCATTACCCTAAATCATTCCACTACTGACCCAACGCCTCCGCAGTTTGACTCTCAACCTTATCAACCATAGTGTCACTATGAAGCATATAGTTGAGTTCACGATTGAGCCAATCCTGAAACAGTCTATCCAATATCTCGTCGTACCTTTCCGGTGTTAATTCAGCAGGGATAAACCTTTCTACCATCAAGATATGATAACCCTGAGGAGTTTTGACCGGATTGACCACTTGTCCAATAGGTACACCAAAGACAATCGCTGCTATATCTGGACGTAAATTCCAACGGTAAAGCTTCCCTTCAAAACCGCACTTCTGTCGGCGTTGCTCATCAATGTCATAGATATGAGCGGCTTGATAAAAGCTAATTTCTTTTTCTTCAATTTGATAGAAGAGTTCTTTGGAAAGTTTCTCGTTAGCTACAATAATTTGATAGAGCAAGATTTGGTCAAAATCTAGTCGGTTTTGACCAAAAAACTTTTCCACGTCTTTATCAAATAGAGATTTGGATAACTTTTTAGCTAGCAATTGCTGGCGAATTCCGGCTTCCCAGTCATCGGAAGTAATCATATTATCGGCTAGCCAAGCTAGAGTGTCTGAAGCCTTCTCCAAGCGATTTTGGTGACGGAATTTATCTGCCTCTTCCTGAATTTCTTCGGCGGTGACGGTTAGGTTTCTTTCGACAGCAGCTCGATTAATGACTTTTTGATACAAAATTTTCTCAGAGACGTCTTTTAGCTGGATTTCTCGTTTCAGAAACTCAGTAATTTCCTGTGGTTCAAGGGATGCTCTAGAAAGAATAGTCATGCTTAGCTTTTCCTTGTTCAGATTTTAGCTGATCGGGTAATGGGGCAATATATGGAGCAACGGATGAGTTAACAAATGTAAGGGATGGGGTGATTCCTAATACTTATCAATTTTATGCTTAAATTGCATCAGATACTGTGATGAAATTGGCATTAGTTAGGGTGGTTGCACCCTGTCCATCCACGGTTCCTTGGACTACAGCTAGAATATCGTTATTGAATTTCACCAAAGTGGCATCAGCAATGCCATTACCAGTGCTATCAAATACCTCTAGTTAAGCGATCGCTACTGCTTGAACTCCAGCGATTAGTCCATGAACTGCTATTTGTGCTATTTGTTCGTGAGTCGTTAGTTACTATCCTACTACGATCGTTACCATTGATAGTGAGGCTATTGTTTCTGATTATACTGGAAAAATTGTTTGAAAAATTGTTTGTAGTCGCAGTTGAACTAGTAGTTAAACTATGGTTCTGTTCGATGCTGTCTGTGATGGGCTTTGTCAACCTCTGTGTGAGACTCTTTCCGAGACTCTTTCTAATCAGACTCACACGAGGAAGAATTGTCAATGTTCTGCTGAAATTAACCATGGCTATTAATCGGCTATCAGCCTTGTGTTACCCTTAAACTGCACCTGTTGAACCTGGTTTGTGGAGTGTTAAGTGTTGAGTGTTGACCGTTAACTGTTTTACTGCCGCTCCTACACGCCTTATCTCTACCAAGCATCAAATATTAACTATCAACAAAAATCCCTCCATTCCAAAACTATGCCAATGAGTTTAGGAAATTTAGGCTCAACCTAAAAAAGGAATGAAAATCTTTTCCCCTTCATTCCTAATTCAATTTACTCCTCATTATCAAGTTAGGGGCTGGGTGGTAAACTATAGAAACTTTAGTTTCCGTCGCCCATCCCCTAGTCTCCCTTACCTATTACCGAAAATTACCGAAAACCCTTATTGATTTATAGCCGGATTTACCAAAATCGGTATTATCTATATATATATACCTAAAAACAAAGACAAACTGTCAGACTTAGCCCGGAAAAGTCCTTGCTTAGTCCTAGCCTCAGCATCAGCACTCGCCTTAGCGATGCTCTTCTTAGAAACCTTGGTATTTATTACTCTTGCATCAGTATCAGCCCCTGCTGAGGTTTGATCGCCATCAGCGAATGCATCAGCATCGGCTATTGCCAGGTCAGCTGTAGCAATTGTTGTGGTATTTGCCTGAGCAATTGCACCGCCTATAATCCAGTTTTATTGAACATGTTCCCGAGCAAAATATAGGTTATTAATAATCATTAATCACCCTCTACGTGTATAGCTGTGCCTGTTAAATTGATGATAAGGATGGATAAGCCTCACCTTTTTTAATAAAAAGGGGGTTCCTATCCCAAAATCCTTAATTTAAAACTACATTTAAAACTACATGGCCATCACTATTTTTTGTTAACTGATAATTTTCAGTAAACTAACGTTACGCAAACCATTCATTTTTGTTCCAGGTTCTCCGTTACTTTTTTTATTGTATCCACCCAGTTAATTTGAAGTGTTTCCAACGAATTACTGCTAAGCCATGAGCCTAGACAATCTTCCTTATTTCGTCCTATTTGCCTTAATTAAAGGGGAAGCATTGGTCTCTAAATCTAGAGATGAATTTATCCTAGATAGAAAGGCTTCCCCATTTCATCTTTCTATTTGCCTTAATTAAGGGGGAAGCATTGGTCTCTAAATCTAGAGATGAATTTATCCTAGATAGAAAAGCTTCCCCCCCAGCCATCTAATCAGGTACTACAATTAGTCCCTACTAAGATTAGTAGCCGACCGCAGCCACAGACAAAGAAATTGAATCAGAGCTGTAATTAGTAGCTTTAGCGTCACTAAAGGTTTCACTAAGACTATTGTAACCATCGGCACTAGCAGTAGCTTCAGCAGTAGCCAGGTTGCCGCGAAGGCTCACATAAGAGTCAACATACTTGTCAATATCGATATATTCAGTGATATAAATGTCCTTAACATCATAGAAAGTTACACTACGGTATAGGTCTGAACCACCAACGATATTGGTTTCTTCGTTAACAACTTCGATGTGATTTAGGTCAGAAATATTCATGGTTGGTCTGCTCTTTTGTTAGTTTTGTTTTACTTAACAACTTGGTTGTTGTTAGTTTTATTCTACCGCTTCTTATTCAATTTGTCTCACTTGTCAAGCCAATTTGGCGGAAACTTTAATTAAATTAGTTAGGTAGCTAAAAACAACTTGGTTGTTGTTATTTTTATCCTACCGCTCTTAATTTAATTTGTCTCACTTGTCAAGCCAATTTGGCGGAAACTTTAATTAAATTAGTTAGGTAGCTAAAAACAACTTGGTTGTTGTTATTTTTATCCTACCGCTCTTAATTTAATTTGTCTCACTTGTCAAGCCAATTTGGCGGGAACTTTAGTTCGACCCTTGATTAAGTTAGGTAGGTAGCTAAGAACAACTTTGGTTTTTGTTGTTGTTATTTTCATCCTACCGCTCTTAGTTGAATTTGTCTCACTTGTCACGCCAATTTGGCGGAAACTTTAGCTCGATCCTTGATTAAGTTAGGTAGGTAGCTAACAACAATGGTTTTGTTGTTGTTATTTTTAACCTACCGTTATTAATTTAATTTGTCTCACTTGTCAAGCCAATTTGGCGGTAAAGTTTTAGGGAGAGTTTAATGTTACAAATTGTTATGAAAAATGCCCAAGTTATGGAAAAATAACTTGGGAGTATTAATGCAATTTATGCAGTATCAAAAAATTAATAAAAAACAAAATATAGCAGTCGCCAGGGCAGTTAGGACATCGACATTAGTCTCAAACCTAAGTAAGCGCAAGAGTTTGACTTCTGACTTCTGACTTCTGACTTCTGACTTCTGACTTCTGCTATAAATTCAGCGATTGGGGGACTGTCAGCATTGAGCTATCAGCCCTGGTGAGGTGTAAGCATTCAGAATTCAGCACTCAGCACTCAGCACTCAGCAGTCAGCCTAATGCTGAAGTAACAGAGATTAAAGCAATGCTTACCTGTTTTATTCAGATGTAACTCAGCATTATTCCAATGCTTACCTGTTGTCTTGATGCAAAGCGCGAGTGGGGGAAACCACGGCAGTCGCTCATGGGGGAAACCACGGCAGTCGCTCATGGGGGAAACCCCCAAGACCGCGCTGCCTCCCCAAGACCGCGCTGCCTCCCCAAGACCGCACTGCCTCCCCAAGACCGTAATGGTGCGTTTGACCCGTAATTTAATTCGCCACGGGTCGCACCTCTGCATCGCTTATTCAAAAGCATCTCAAGTAGCACCATCTGTAGGGCATTAGCTGATGACTGATAGCTGATAGCTGATGGCTGATGGCTGATGGCTGATAGCTGAATACTTACGGTGAGATTACCAGTCCCTAGAAACACCTTATATTCCTAGTACTTGAGTATAATTTTGGCAATTTTTTGTTAAACCACTGTTCTTTAGAGCCCCCTTGAACTAGTTGGCTTCTGCTGTCAAGGGGCTTTGCATAGTCGAGATCTTTAATGTTCCTTAAGCACTTCTGAGCATCTTCCCTATCCTGCTTAAGGCTGTCGGTTGTAGCTGGATTGAGTGAGTCCATTTTCTCGTTATCCCGTCGCAATCGGCAGTAGGTTCGCGACGGTATGTATTCTAAGGGGTTAAGACCCAAATAACGCAGCATCAAAACACAAGCCCAGGAATACTTGCGATCGCGAATTGCTTCTTCAATCAAACTAATCTTTTCAGGATCTAGGGTTTTGCCCAGTGGGCGATTAGAACGACGAAGCATGGAGTAACTCATGATGATTTCTTTTTGATCTGAAGGTCAACGAATTGGATTTGCAGGATTTACGCTTGAACTCTACCTCTAGTTTCAATAGTCAGTGATTCTGGTTGGTCAATTAAGCGAAGAGTTAGAGTACTGATCTAACCATCTGATTTGAGTTGTGAAACCTCCGAAGATGGCGTGATCGGGTGATCGGGTGATCGGGTGATCTCGAATAATCTCTTACCAATCAATAACGATTGATAGATCAGGATTCTCTTCTTCTAAATCTCCATCAATCATCCCCATTTTGGACAACACCAGATTCTTCCCCCCTTGCCCCTAGTTGACTGACAAACCTCTAAAACTTGGAACACTCTCAGTAAAGACTATTTTGAACAAAGCTTTATGAAAATTCTGATCAGATTTCGTGAACATTTGGATCAGATTTTGTGAAAAGACTGTGAAATCCTTTATCCATAGGTAATTCAAACCGCTTTTCCCTGACCGTGCTCAATGCTACCTCTGAGCAGAAATTTCCCTAACTGGGCAAAGCCCACGACTTGTCAGTCAATCCCTTTTCCTCCCTTGTACTCCTCTTCCCTGACTGGTTGTGCCATCAGGGTTAATCGACCTGGATTTAGTACCACCCCCATTACCCTACAGGCAGTATGTCGATGGCTAAATTGCGTTAGTCCTGCTATAGATTGACACCACCTTTTTGCAGCTGTCGGATCGGATCTAACAAGAAATCCACAATCCGACGGCGGCGGATAATGATGTCAGCTTTGGCTGTCTGACCAGGTTTGAATCGGATCATTTGATCGTCTTCTGTAACGTAGTCACGGTTTAGGGAAACTTCCACCTCATAAACCGAACCAAGTTGTTGATCAGTTTTGGCATCGGCAGAAAGGGAAGTGACTTTCCCTTTGATGATGCCGTATTCCTGATAGGGATAGGCATCAAGCTTGATTTGCACCGGCATTCCTTCTTTGATAAAGCCTGCCTCCTGATTAGGTAAACTAGCTGATAACACCAGGGGCGCATCTTGGGGCGCTACTTCGGCAATGGTTTGACCGGGTTGAAAGACTTCACCAATATTGGCAACATTGAGGGAGGAAACTACTCCATCCACCGGTGCATAGAGAAACTTTTGTTTGAGCCTAGCTTTCGCACTAGTTAGCAGATTGCGGTTTTCAGCAATTTTGGCATTTAGTTGAGTCAGTTCGATCTCCAACTGCTGAAGTTTCTGCTTGGTCTCTAGCTGAGTCCGATGCACTTCCGCTTGCTTCTGAGTTAGACCTGCCTGAAGTCGTTGGATTTCTGCTAAGGTCTGGTTGAGATCGCTGTGAGTCAGAGTGATCGCGCTGTTGCGATCGCGTATACTCTGCTGGGCTTGATAAATCTGGTCTTGGTTACTGGCTGCTTCTTGCAGTTGGGTTTGGGTAATCACCCGCTGACTCGCTCGTAGGCTATGTTCTGCTTGAAATACTTGTTCTTTTGAGATTGCCCCTGATGCTAACAGGGGTTTGAGATTCTCTAGGCGTTCCTTAAGGGCAAATGCATCATCCTGTCGTTGCTGGAGCAGTGCTTGGGTAGTCGCCTTGAGCCGTTTTAGGCGTTCTAGTCTGTCCTGACTGGCGACGTTTGCCTGCTGATGTTGGATCAGTTGTTCTCGTAAGGCGGCTACTTTAGTCTGTGCCTGAGCGATAGCGGCCTGTTGTGCGTCAATGTCCGCTTTGGCAATTTGCTGACGGGTTTGGGCTTCTTGGTGGATGTTTTCAATCAGCCCTTGCATCTGAATTAATTTGATTTGGTCAGCATTGATCAGTTGCTCCAAACGCTCTACTTCAGTAGCGCCAAGTTCTTTATCCAGTTCCACCAAGACTTGCCCAGCGGTAACCGATTCCCCTTCTTTGACCGCAATCTTGGCGACCTTGCCGGATTGGATCGGATGAATTTTATACACTTCTCCTTTTGGCACTAACTTGCCTGTGGCTTTACCCACTTCGTCAATTTGGCCAAAGGTTGCCCAAACCCCACAGACCATACAGAAGGCGAATCCTCCCAAAAGCAGTCTCTGGGGCAGTACCGATGGTGGCTGATCCAGTAAATTTTGTAGGGCTGTTGACCAGTTTTCAGTGTTGGTAGCCCCTAGTGATGATGTTGGTGTGACCGGATTTTGAACATGATTAGCTGATTGGGGGAGTGGTGGTGCTGATACCGCTGTCCCCCCATAGATCGATCTAATCTCAGCTGAGGTTAGATTAGGGTGAGGGGTTTGTCCCTCAGGGAGTCCCTCTCTAGACGGGATAGATGGTTGTGGTTTGTTCATGGTAGTTCACCCATAATCACTGGTAGTTTTGTGTCTATTGATTTAAACTGAGAACACGAACCTTGGTGAAAGTCAATGTTGAAGACAGTGGGGGATATACTGATCACCCCTGATCACCCCGAGAGCGATTTTTTACAAAAAACATTTACAAACTTTCATAAATGCCAGGGTTAAAGATCCAGCTGCTGCTGGGCTAGGTGGTAGTACAGACCTTTCTCAGCCATGAGTTCGGAGTGGGTACCGCGCTCTGCGATCAGACCTTGGTCGAGGACCAGTATAGAGTCGGCATTGCGCACCGTAGAAAGACGGTGGGCAATGATGAAGGTAGTGCGATCGCGACTAATGCGAGCTAAATTTTGTTGAAAACGTCGCTCGGATTCTGTATCTAGGGAGCTAGTCGCTTCATCGAGAATCAGAATCTTGGGGTTACCCAGCAAGGCTCGGGCGATCGCAATCCGTTGCCGTTGTCCCCCAGACAGGTTAGACCCTCGCTCCCCAACCTTGGTGTTGTATCCCAGGGGCAGGTTTTGAATAAACACATGAGCTTCAGCCAATTTGGCAACTTCTACCCCTTGTTCGAGGCTATACTCAGGTTTGTATAAGGTGATGTTCTCTAAAATCGTCCCTGAAAACAAAAAGCATTCTTGAGGTACCACACCTAATTGAGAGCGCAAAGACTGGGGAGAAACATGTCGGATGTCGTGGCTATCAATCAAAATACGGCCTGTAGTTGGGTGATAGAGTCCTTGGAGCAGCTTGACCAAGGTACTTTTGCCCGAGCCACTGCGTCCGACAATGGCTATGGTCTTTCCAGGGGCAACCTCGAAGGAAATGTTTTGAAGGGTGTATTGTTCATCATCCTCACTATAGCGAAAGCTGACATTGTCAAACTGGACATGCCCCGCGATCGCAGGCAATGGCATCAGGGGTTTTTGGGTATTCTCTTCTGGCTGGGTGGTCAAGACATCATCGAGCCGTTCCACCGATACCAAGATTTCCTGGAACTCATCCCAAAGTCCCACCAAAGACAAAATCGGGCTAATCACCCGACCAATGAGCATATTGAATGCCACAAATTGACCAATCGTGAGCTGTTCCTGAATTACCAGACTTGCCCCGAACCACAGTAAAGCCGTGCCGCTGAGGTTATTAATCAACCCACTGACTGACCCTAAGCCGTTGGCCAAGTTCTGTCCTTTGAATACCATATTCAACTGACCCGTGAGGCGGTCTTCCCAGCGCCAGCGCACCTCTTGTTCAGAGGCTGCTGCTTTGACAGTTGCTACTCCCGACATCATTTCTACTAACAGGGAGTTTTGTGCTGCTGTTTCTTTAAAGATTTCCCTGGACACTTGGCGTAGAAATGGACTGGCAACTATGGTCAAAATCGCAATCGGTACAATCGTTGCCAGGACCAGCAAGGTTAGGTGCCAGTTGTAGTAGAGCATCAGCCCCACATAGACAAACATCATTACCACATCCAGCCAAGTAGCAATGGCTTGCTGAGTCAGGAACGCCTGAATTTTCCCAGTTTCCTGGACTCGGGTCAGGATGTCCCCCACCTGGCGGGATTCAAAAAACTTCAGGGGTAGTGTGAGGGTATGCTTAATAAAACCACTGACAAAGGTAAGACTGAGTCGATTGGAAAAGTAATCCAGCAGGTAGCGTCTGGTGACACTCAAGCCTATGCTCCAAAGGCCAAAGATGACTAGACCAATTGCAAACACATTGAGGGTAACAACACTTTTGTTAACCACCACCCGATCCAAAATGATTTGGGTAAACAGGGGGGTAATCAGACCAAAAACCTGGAGCAGTAGGGAAGCTAGGATAATTTGCAACAGGACTATGCGATGGGGCCATAGCAATCCCCAAAAGCGATTCAGAGAAATCTTTTGATTGGGAGTCCCTGCTAGCTGGGGAGTAGGATTCAACAGCAGCGCATATCCTGTCCAACCCTCTAGAAATTGTTGTCGAGAAAGCGTCCGCTTTCCCACAGCTGGATCCGCAACAAGTACCTTCTCCCCTTTGACCGAATAGACAACTATATAATGATCACCTTGCCAGTGAGCAATCCAGGGGTTACTCCGATCCGCTAGGCGAGCTAAAGACGCTCTAACTGGAGTAGCTTGAAATCCCAAGGTTTCTGATGCTCTGGCTAACCCTTTCAGGGATGACCCAGAACGCCCCACCCCTGCCAGATTCCGTAGGGAATTCAAGCTAAATCGTTTGCCCCAGTAGCGTCCAATCATTGCCAAGCAAGCAGCGCCACAATCTGAAGAGGATTGCTGTTCAATGAAGGGATAGCGTTGCCACAACCCCTGAATAAAAGGTCGCTTCGTCGGTACGGGAAATGGTATCAGTTTAGACTCAGCCTGGGTCGAGTTACTTTGTGTTTCAGCATTTCCATTGGTAGGGAGGTTGGATGGAATTAGCGGTACTCTGTGACCGGGCTGAGTACGGACTGGGTGGACTATGGCGCTAGTCGCCCCTGATTTCTGGTGTCCATTTTCAGAGGTTTGACCCGTCTGTGGACTCAACTTTGCCAGCACCGGTGCCATCATTTGGGCAGTTTCCCAATGTTCCTTTGGTAGATGGGTTACCCATAAATCGCTTTGAGCAATCCAATCTTCCGGCACTGGCTGAGGATAGCCCCAACTTTCGCCCCTTGCAATAGTTAGTGGGCAATTCTGTTGAACTCCGCCCCTTTCAATCTGACCACTACGTAGCCAGTAACGACCAACTTGGCCAGACTTAACTAAGGACTCCCCAGCGGAAATCCGTGTGTCTACCAGGTAGGGCAACAATTGCTGTAGAGTGATGCTGTCAAGCGATCGCAATGCTGTTAAGGTCTTGAAGAAAATCAAGCGTTGCCGGTGCTGAGCTTGTTGCTGTAGGTGTTCGAGCCACTCCGGTAGCTGTTCTAACCAAGGTTGCAGTTCAGCTAAGGACATCCGAGCAATCTGTCCTGAACTCGCTGCGATCGCTTGGTAAGGATAAGATAGGTTGCACAACAGTTCCTCAGCCCCAAAGGTTGCCCCCTCTTCAAGAACCTGTACGGATACGTCCCGCTGTTTTTCACCATCAAAGCTTAGCAGCCGCACCCGCCCGCAACAGACCACGTAAAAATACTTATTTGGTTCATTTTGAACATAATTTTGGCTTAACTCCCGTCTAGGATAGGGTATAATTTCATCACCTAGATCAAAGTTATGAATTTGGAAGGATTGACTAAATTCTGGTAATAGTGTATTTGATAGGGTCTTATCCAACCAGTTCGCGATTAGGTGTTCAATAACCTCGGAAGATTTCTGGGTCGGGTATTGGCCAAGGGAATCTGGTGGTTGCCCTGATTTTTCTAAACCGACCGTTTTCTGATGCATTAGGTAGAACCCCTTCTTTAGTTAGTTTTACCTTGTATTGACTAGCGCCATGGTTAGGTGGAGTCTTCGGATCCATTTGATTGGCACCAGTATTGATTGTTCAAACAGTACTCTGGGTAGTCACATAGACTCTGGTCTCCCTTTTTCCCTAGTGATAGTCCCAGTAGTGTTCCCTGGGGTTGAATTAGGATTTGACTTAGGAGTACTGTGGCATTCAACAACTGTTTGCCGTTTGATGCCACCTAAGCAATCCCAGCTAATCGAGGTAATAAGTAATAATTTGATGTTCACCCTTGCTCCGGGAGGCTGATCGCCCTTTTTTAGGT
>NZ_GL890824.1 GCF_000211815.1 Moorena producens 3L | reverse complement strand
AATCAAGCTCAAAGGGGGGTAAGAGGTCCAACCGGCTTCGGGAGCACTTACGAAAAAACTACTCATTAACAGCAAACCCCCCACAGCATTCATCCAGAATGCCACTGCATTCAGCTTGGGGAATGCCATATCCTTTGCCCCAATCATCAAGGGAATCAGATAGTTAGCAAAAGCAGCACCAGCCGGGATAATCCATAGGAACAACATAATTGTTCCGTGCATGGTGAACACTCGGTTGTAGGTTAAAGGGCTCAATAAATCCGGGTCTGGTGTGGCCAACTCAGTGCGAATTAATCCAGCTAATGCGCCACCGATGAAATAGAACACAAATGAAGTGACCAGGTATTGAATCCCAATCACTTTATGGTCGGTATTGAACGTGAAGTAATCTTGCCAACGCCGCTCATGTTCTTCAACATGACCAGCATCCTTTACCGATTCCGGTTTTTCTAATTGCGTCGTCATGGGATAGTGGAGGTGTGATGGACTAAAAGGATAGGCAACAGCCAAAATTAAGAATGTAGAATTTAGAATTTAGAATTTAGAATGTAGAATTTAGAATTTAGAATTTAGAATTTAGAATTTAGAATGTAGAATTTAGAATTTAGAATTTAGAATTTAGAATTTAGAATTTAGAATTTAGAATTTAGAAGGTCGAATCAATAATTAAGAAGGTCTAAGGTCTAAGGTCTAAGGTCTAAGGTCTAAGGTCGAATGAATAATTAAGACTGTAGACTGTAGACTGTAGACTGAACTAATTCTTCATTCTTCATTCTTCATTCTTCATTCTTCATTCTTCATTCTTCATTCTTCATTCTTCATTCTTCATTCTAAATTCTTCATTCTTCATTCTTCATTCTTCATTCTTCATTCTTCATTCTTCATTCTAAATTCTAAATTCTTCATTCTTCATTATTACCATTCCTCCAACAAAACATCTGGCAAACTACCAAGCATTTCATCCCAAGTATTACAAGCCTGTAATGCTTCGATAACTATAGGAAGTGGTTCAGAAAAAATGTTAGGAAAGTCAGCTTCTGCGGGAAATCGAATGCTGAAGGCTAATTGCTCCTTTGGGGGATTAAATTGAGCATTAATTCCCTCACGGTTTCCTCTGGGATCAATTCGATACCAACCGAATTCAGCTAAGTAAACAGCATTGAGACCATGCAAACTGTAAGGCTCACCATCGTCATTAATACTTAAGCGTTGATAACAAAAGCCTGCTGGAATTCCATTGGCTCGTAATAGAGCAGCTAGCAAATGGCTTTTTGCATAACAATAACCGGTTTTATGCTTAAGTACATCCGAGGCACGACAGGTGACAGGGTTCATTTTATAGTCAACGCTATGACAAATTTGATCGCGAACCCACTCAAAACAGGCTTTGCGATCGCATTCGATGT
>NZ_GL890823.1:92368-309732 GCF_000211815.1 Moorena producens 3L | reverse complement strand
CTCTTGATTTTGGACTGAAACAGTGGTATCAATATTGAGGTGCGACCCAAGGCCGGGTTCCCCGGCCATTGGAAAATGCACCTATTGAATCGTGGATTAATGGCGGTTGGACTGCCGCTCAATGGCTGTGGTAAATCGGTACAGGATATCGAACGCGCCCCGCGTCGGCTTCCGCCGAGGAGCAGCAATTCTCATTCGTGAGTAAGAGCGCGCCCACATCATAATCTTTAATTTGATGTGGGAGTAGTCACAATATCTATTAACATAAATCTAAATTTACCATAAACTCAATTTACCCATGGCACAAAGAACTCGGCTAGGAGATATTCTCAAACCCCTTAACTCGGAATATGGTAAAGTTGCCCCAGGTTGGGGC
The DNA here is from genome assembly GCF_000211815.1 of Moorena producens 3L. GTDB lineage: Bacteria > Cyanobacteriota > Cyanobacteriia > Cyanobacteriales > Coleofasciculaceae > Moorena > Moorena producens. The sequence continues at coordinate 309,356 of NZ_GL890823.1, read as the reverse complement.
ACTACTCCTGTAATGGGAGTCTTTATGGGGCTATTTTTCGTCTTTTTGCTGATTATTTTGCAGATTTACAACAAATCAATCCTCATTCAAGGTTTCAATGTTGATTGGACAAGCCTAGGGCAGTAGTATACTGCCAGGCTCAACTGCTAATCAAACATTTCAAATATTTCAGCTCCCTCCCGGCTTGTCCGGGTTTTTTAATGCTGTTGACAGCAATGGATAGGCTAGGAAGTCCCTGGGATTAATACCTTTAGTTAAAATAATTTGGTTAAATTGGATTAGTTCAACTGGCTTAGTTCAACGGAACAGCGGTCAATTTGGGTCAAATGTGGAATACTAATAACAGCAAACTAGTAACAGCAAACCAGCACTTGACAAATCCCAGGAGGTTATATAATGAACGTTTTTGGTATGGGTTTACCGGAAATGGCGTTGATTATGGTCATTGCCCTATTAGTATTTGGCCCTAAGAAGTTGCCAGAAATTGGTCGTAGTCTGGGTAAAGCGATTAGAGGCTTTCAAGATGCCTCCAAGGAGTTTGAAAATCAGTTTAAGCTAGAGGCACAACAGATAGAGCAAGGGCTGAACACCCCTACCCCAAGTGAATCTGATCAAATTACCACCAAAGAAGTTGCTACAGCAGAAGTTGATACAGCAGAATCAAACAATCATGCTACGACTCCCTCTCAAAAAAGCTAATCCCAGGGACTTCGAGCCATTTCAGCAAGAGGCTAGACCAAAGCAGGGATGATGACTAGTACTGCTGCGGGGAATTAAAAATTATGGTATTAACAATTCTTGAATGCTTATTACATAAGCGTTTTGCTATTTTTGAATCCTATCTTTATTTCCGCCGTGCTCTACTAGACGACTCTTTAACTCTAGTCCGGTAACTCAGTAGTCGATTGCCTTGGCAACCATTGACGCTCCACGAGCAAGGGGTTTGAATAGTCGTGGAGTGTCAACAATGAGTTAGCTACTGGATTTACCATTTTTCTCATTCTTCTTAGTAGAAGGTGCCTCAAACTTGTAGCCAACACCTCGAACTGTCTGAATCAAGGAAGGGTCACTGGAATTCACCTCAATTTTACGGCGAATTTGACCGATATGGACATCAACTACTCGCTGATCTCCCACATAATCGTACTCCCAGACTTCCTGGATTAACTCAGAACGGCGCAAGACCCGACCCGGATGACAGGCCAGAAAATGGAGTAGATCAAATTCCAGAGCAGTTAGAGGGATAAGTATTTCGTCTATAGTTACCTCCCTGCGCCCTGGGTCGATGACTAAATGGTCGAAGACTAGGCGTTCTGCTTCAGTAGCAGTAACAGCCCGCTTCCGTTTCAAAATTGCTCTAACTCGATTTTCCAGCTCTTGTAAATCAAAGGGCTTGGTGATGTAGTCATCAGCACCTTGTTGAAATCCTTGATTTTTGTCAGCAGCATCCGACCGACTGGTGAGCAAGAGGACAAAGACATCAGTGCGGCTCTGCATTTGCTGACACAGGTTGTAGCCAAGGGCGTCAGGCAAATTCACATCTAGAATGACTAAATCTGGATTAAATTGCTCAAATGTGGCAAGAGCCGTCTTGCCATCTTGAGCAGCCTGCATTTGAAAATTCTTTTGACTTAAGAAGCGTAGAATTAAATTTCGGATTGCCGGATCGTCATCTACGACAAGAATCTTGGCGGCGGTCATAACTTTCCACGGAAAACGGGATCACAAATTTAAGACGCAGAGTGTTTTGACACCAACGGTGCTGTTGGGCATTGTAGACAATTATCCTCAGATTATTAGGCAATGCCAATAGTTGGTCAATCGCATAGGCAGATCAGTTATTTTCAAAATTCCCCCACAGTAGGACTTCCCGAACCACGGCAAAAAGTCTTTTTTTCTTGTTCTAAAGAGCAAAAAACCCATAGCCTTGATGAGTCTATATGGATTTACTAACGGTTCTAACATTATTCAGGAATTCTCCGGTGATTTGGCCAAAAACTGAGATGCACCGGCATTGTGTTGACTTCACTGCGGCACTGCTGTTTGAAGATCAAGCTACACTAGCACCCAGGGGCATTGACACCACCCTCAACCAAGACGACTCTGTGAACAGTGGTTACCCAGAGCAAGGTTGAGAGTTTCTCGTGCCTAACCTTAACATATACATAACTAGTTTAAAGTTGCTGTCATACTAATGAAAAGAAGGTATGTGAAAACAAGGGATGTCTCGGAGGTCTTGAATGAGTGATAACAATCCCTATGATCAGCTTGGGGTTACGGAAGAAGCGTCCTTTGATGAAATTCAGGATGCCAAAGGTCGCCTGATCCAAAAGCATCGTGGTAACCAAAAGCTTTTAGATACCGTAGAGGCGGCCTACGATGCCATTATTATGGATCGACTTAGGATGCGCCAGGAAGGAAAGATTAAAGTTCCTGATCGCATTCGTTTCCCGGAGAAGGCTTCTCAAGCTCCACCGAGTTTTCCCCAAACACCAGTTAATAACTCTCCTGAGTGGCTGAAACGGTTGTGGGATACTCCGACAAGAGAAGACATAATCTGGCCGAGTGCAGTGTTCTTAATCTTAAGCAGTGCTACTGTCCTTGACACCTCATCCGGAAACTCGATTTTGCCGTTGGTGATGGCTATAGGCTTCGGATTCACGATCTATTTCCTCAATCGGAAAGAACAACAATTTGGTCGTGCGGTGTTGCTAACCCTGGCAGGTCTGTTTTTAGGTGTGGGATTGGGAAGTTTGCTGGGGAATTCTCTGGAAAGCCAATTCACCAACCTAGACTTGAAAACAGAAGAACTGGCTACATTGGTGACATTTGTCTTGCTTTGGGTGATTAGTTGCTTCTTACGTTGAAAATAGCCATGGGGGATTGGGGATTAGGACGTGCCTCCAAAAGCACTAACTTGTCTCGTAGTGGTGCTTTTCCCCTTGATGTGATATCTCCCAAACTTCTCTACCCTTGCCTGGGTTTGCCCCGTGGAAACCAAGCCAGTCGCTCATGGGGAGCGACTGCATCATGACCATGAAAAGCAGTTTTCATAAAAATTGCTTTTTTAAATCACCACAAGCCCTGTAAGCCAAGACTTTAGCGCGATTATTTTATAAATATTTTTATTTTATAAATATTTATCATAGCCACAGGCTAGAGAGCCAATTTTCTTAACTGTGTTAATAAAATTAAAGTTGATCAAACCCTTTCTGTTAACTGATCCGAAGTTCCCTGGTCTGCACGGCGAGTTAGTGATATAATTTCCTAAATTTTGAGATAATTTAACCACGCCATTTTTTGAAATAAAAAATCACTTGAACTTTCACGGTTCATTTCATCCCACCCTGACCGAGGGTCAGGTGTAGGGCGCGCTCTAGCCGGATCAGCTAAAATCGCACAATCATACGGCTTGTAGCAGTGCTGTGTCTAGAACTAAATCTACCGCTTCAGTGAGATTATTGACGATAAAATCTGGTTCGTAGAGATTGAGCTGAGTGCGATCGCGTATTCCAGATAAAACTCCAATTGCTTTAATACCGTGGGTTTTGGCAGCCACTATATCCGCTTCTGTATCGCCAATCATCCAGACATCAGAGGCAGCTGGGAGTTTTTTTAGGGCTTTTGCCATTAGCAAAGGTTTATCTTTAGTGTCACCGGTCTTAACATAGTCGTTACTCAGGCAATACCGTCGGTTAGGGGGGAAAAATTGCTCCAGGTCTAAGCGACTGAACGCTTCATCAAGCTCTCGCACCCGACGCATGGTCATGACGGCTAAATCTATACCTGCTTGTTGTAATTTTTCCAGGGCATCTATCGCTCCGGGAACCGGTTGATCATGGACTAAGTAGGGCAGAGTGTGTACAGTTTGACGGCGCAGCTGAGCAAATGCTTCAGCTTGGCTGGGATCGAGACCTGAACGAATACCAATAATTATCTCCGGAACACGCCCCCTCTTACACTGCCAAAACTCCGCCTTGGACATGGGCAGGATTGGCTGGTTAGGGCGTTGGATTTCTTTGAGACAAAACTGGTAAACCCGATAGTAACGCTCCGACACATTCATGATCGGACCGTCAAAGTCTGTAAATACTCTAATCATTATCTAACAAAATGTAATATTTATTTACATTATTATCTCATCCCGTGAGTATTTATCACTAAAGTTACGAATTTGTAACATTGCCTATGTCTTAGGACTTACCCATTACTCCTGACAGGGGTAGGTTTTTGAGGTTTGGGTCGGGAGTCGGGAGTCGGGAGTCCGGAGTCGGGAGTCGGGAGTCGGGAGTCGGGAGTCGGGAGTCGGGGAAACGCCCTCAGCTGGGCGCACCCGTCCCTTAAATTCTTGTAGATTTGGATATCTATATTATTGGAGTTTTTTTGGCAATGAAAGTACGTACTCCCCCCAAAGTTAAAAACCTACCCGGGCATCTTGCGTGGAACGAGCATCTTGCGTGGAACGGGCATCTTGCCCGTTACTGATCTTGTCGGGCAGGCAGGATGCCCACCCCACTTATTCATATTGATCCAAAGATTCAGCAATGCTGGATTTTTTACCGATTCCCGACTCCCGATTCCCGATTCCCGATTCCCGATTCCCGATTCCCGACTCCCGACTACTCTAGAGTTTTTACTGTTCAATAACTACCGCATTCAACCCGTCTAACCGTAAAGCCACTTGATAAGCTTTACCAACTTTCTTCAGTTTAAACGCTCCTAAGGATTGCAAAAATTTGGGGAATGTACCTTTTAAATTTAAGTCTCTCATCAACTGAGTAATGGGTCGAGAGTATTGTTTTTTAAATTCAGTAGCTATATGAGCGATCGGAACATAAGGATCTTTATAGTTTGTCTTCAAATCCTTGAGGAGTTTAACTAGTATCTCTTCCAAATCTGATTTAGATTCAATTTTAGATAAAGGCTTAACAGTAGGCTTTAACTGAATAGTCTTTAAAGAAGAGGTCTTTTTAATGAAAGAAATTGGCTTTTCAAATAGAGTTAGATAAAAATTTGAAGTTCCCGGTATGTGATGAGTCACAAATTCCTTGGGGTAATCACTAAAAATATCGGTTGTTAGTTTTCCAGGCAAGCGCAGGGAGACAACTTGATTGAGGGTTAGCTGATACTTAGACTCAAATAGATAAGATAGTCTAGACAGGTTTATCCAAGCATTGGAAGTGCGTTTTTGTTCAGCTTTGAGGATGTCTTTGAGCTGATTAATAAATTCCTCAAGGGTGGGAATTTCTGGTACAGAAACCAGAGAATGGGCTTGAGTTTCACGAGTCTTGTTATTTAAAACAATGATCTTATCGTTTTGTTTACGCACCAAATAGACTTTTAGTCCATGGGTTTGTAGGGTGGTGCAAAGATGAGTCATTACCCCATCAGAGGAACAGACTAAGACTTCCTTGGCGGTTGGATAATGGATAAAGATAGAAGCGCCAACGGTAGCCATCTTAAAATCAGCGCTGTCCTTTCCTGGTGGGACATGAATTAGCTCATAGCCACGACTATGCAGTTCAGTGTCATACTTACCCATAGCACGCCAATTGGCAACAGCAATTTTGATTTGGATCGGGTAGGAACAAATTTGAGCTAGGAATTTTTCGGTTTCAGTATTGAGCCGTAAATTTTCGGCATCTAGCAGTAAGATGGCAATTCCTGTGCCTAGCTTTGGCAAAGGGGAAACTGATGTTGGGGTTTTATTATTAGTAGAGACACCAGTAGAGACAGCTAAGTTATGGGAATTACTCCCTGGCTTGGGTCGGATAGAGTGACGAAGTTTTTGGGTCAGTTCCCTAAAGCTGGGGGAGTTGAAATAACCAGGAATAAACAGAACTTGCAGTAATTTCCTGACTTTGATAATTCGTCGGGGCCAATCTTGCTCTTGGCTGAGTTCTGATTTGAACTTGGCCAGGAAAGCCGATTGATGACGGGGTTTATCCCAAGCGATTTTTCGGTATTTTTCCTTGAGTAATTCGGACTGCTGCTGCTGAACCTCAAGGATGGCTTGGTAGAGGTAAAGGCTAATTTCGTTGATCGCGGCAGAGTCATTCACGAATGGTTTCTGGTAGATTTGGTGAGTAATTTTGGGCTGAATACAAAAGCAGATCTATGAACCCAGTATATGTGAAATAGCAAAGGCAACAGGGAACAGCGGATCTCGGAACAGCGGATCTCGGAACAAAAATTCCCACAATTCCTACAGGGATCCCTCAAGGATCAGCAGTGGGTAGTGGAAAAATTCGAGTTCCATAGAACTCAGCTGTTGGTAGATTGAAGGAGCTTCCAGCCAGAAGCCAGGAGTCGTTAGGGTTAAATTTGTTATTATAGCGCTGTCTTGATGCAAAGCGCGAGTGGGGGAAACCCCCGCAGGTCGGCGCTGCATCGCTTCTGTTGAGTAATGAGCTATACAGAATTTTTCGCCGATTCCCTGTCATCTGCTCCCTATTCCCTATTCCCGACTCCCGACTCCCCTTACCCCAAGACTAAAGTCCCTCAGCCAATTGATAACTGGTATAGTTAAGAGTGACTCAGCTTAACAAATTGTAATCATGGCCAGAGACCTAAGGGGATTTATCCAAGAGCTAGAACAGAAGGGGCAATTGCGGCGGATTAAGGCTTTAGTTGACCCAGATTTGGAAATTGCTGAGATATCAAACCGGATGCTACAAGCGGGTGGACCTGGCTTGCTGTTTGAGAATGTAAAAGGGTCATCCTTTCCGGTTGCGATTAATTTAATGGGAACAGAAGAACGGGTTTGCTGGGCGATGAATCGGTCAAGCCCGGAAGATTTGGAAACTCTGGGCAAGAAGCTAGGGATGCTGCAACAACCAAAGCCACCTAAGAAGATTTCCCAGGCGGTGGAATTTGGCAAAATTTTGTTTGATGTGGTGAAAGCTAAACCAGGGCGAGACTTTTTCCCTCCTTGTCACCAGGTGGTGGTCGAGGAAAATGATTTGGATTTGAATAAGTTACCCCTGATTCGCCCTTATCCCGGTGATGCTGGCAAGATTATTACCTTAGGATTGGTGATTACTAAGGATTGTGAGACTGGTATTCCTAATGTGGGGGTTTATCGGCTACAACTGCAGTCTAAGACTACGATGACTGTGCATTGGCTCTCGGTCAGGGGTGGAGCACGACATTTGCGCAAGGCGGTGGAGAGAGGAAAAAAATTAGAAATTGCGATCGCACTCGGTGTTGACCCCCTGATTATTCTGGCCGCTGCTACTCCCATACCGGTTGACCTGTCGGAATGGCTCTTTGCTGGACTCTATGGTGGGTCTGGGGTTAACCTAGCCAAATGTAAAACCTTAGATTTAGAGGTACCAGCGGATTCTGAGTTTGTCCTGGAAGGCACGATTACTCCAGGGGAAATGTTGCCAGATGGTCCCTTTGGTGACCACATGGGGTATTACGGTGGAGTCGAGGATTCCCCCTTGATTCGCTTCCACTGTATGACTCACCGCAAGGATCCGATTTATTTAACTACCTTTAGTGGGCGTCCACCGAAAGAAGAAGCGATGATGGCGATCGCACTCAATCGGATTTATACCCCGATCCTGCGGCAACAAGTCTCAGAAATTGTGGATTTCTTCTTGCCCATGGAAGCTCTGAGTTATAAAGCTGCCATTATTTCGATTAAGAAAGCCTATCCAGGACAAGCGCGACGGGCTGCTTTGGCCTTTTGGAGTGCTTTGCCTCAATTTACTTACACCAAGTTTGTGATTGTGGTGGATGAGACTATTAATATTCGCGACCCCCGTCAAGTGGTGTGGGCGATTAGTTCTAAAGTTGACCCGGTGCGGGATGTCTTTATTTTGCCCAATACTCCCTTTGATAGTTTGGATTTTGCCAGTGAAAAGATTGGCTTAGGGGGACGGATGGGTATTGATGCTACTACTAAGATTCCACCGGAAACGGAACATGAATGGGGCGCAACTTTGGAGTCTGATGGGGATGTAGCAGCGATGGTAGATAGGCGTTGGGCTGAGTATGGGTTAGGGGATTTGGATCTCAAGGATGTTGATCCCAATTTGTTTGGGTATGATATGTAATTTATAGGTAAGCGGTCAGCTTCAAATAGATGACTAGAAAGCGTTGCTGAATCTTCGGATGAATAGCAGTAGAGTGGGCATCCTGCCCGCGCGAAAATATCTTGAAAGTAGAGTGGGCATCCTGCCCGCGCCAAAATATATTGAAACTGGCAAGATGCCAGTTCTACCAAGATGCCAGTTCTACCAAGATGCCAGTTCTACCAAGATGCCAGTTCTACCAAGATGCCCATTCTACAGGTGCGACCCGTGGCGAATTTAATTCTTAATCCGAAACTGGCAAGATGCCAGTTCCACCAAGATGCCCATTCTACAGGTGCGACCCAAGGGCGATTTACTCGCCCATTGGAAAGCGCACCTACTCTTACAATCATTCAATAATTAAGCAATGCCTACTAAAAAGCGATTGACCGTAGGTCACGCTAAGCGAGTCACGCGATCGCATATAAGCTGTTAAGCATTTATTTTGATCGCTCACAAGCCTTGCTGTAAGAGGTCTAGGCTTCAAAAATCCCAATTTAAATGCGTGTCAGCTTATCTCCTAAGGGCTTCTATCTCAACTCATCCCCTGGGATAGGTTCTGTATCTGGTACTGATGCTAATATTGCATCAAAACGCTTGTAATCAGCTTTGTCAGCATAACTCTGCAATAGTTTTGTAACTTTATGAGCTTCCATTTTTTCCGTAACAGCACTCAGTAACCACTGCTCGATAGAAACTTGATTTTCTGCAGCAAGACGTTGAATTTCCTTCAACAAGGTCTCAGGTAATTCTAAAGGATAATAACTCATTCTGTAACTTGCTCCTGTAAATTGAGAGAGTGAACCAACTCTCCTGGTCGAATAACTTCAATCCCGAAATATTTGGCAGCTGGCAAAAAATCTTGTACATTAAAAGTGACAATAGCTTGGGCTTGAGCATTAATCGCACATTCCAAAACCATTTCATCATCTGGATCACTTAACTGAGGTCGCCACTTCCAATAAATTTGGATGGGTCTGAAGACATCCGCAAGCACACCTAAAATCACGTCAACATCTTCTGATGTGGTCCAAAAATTCTGTAGGTTTTCATCTCGCTTTAAAACTTCAGCATATTCTAGAAACAATGCTTGAGAAACTCCACCTAAAATTAATCCTTGACGAATGGCTTTCAAGATTAAAAAGCTAGCACCTCGTCGAGAACGTAATGCAGCGACAAAAATATTAGTATCAAAGACATACATACATATTTGTTTTTTAACCACTGCATCAACTTTACATTTGTATTATAGCGGTTTTTAATTCAGTGAGGTACAGAGTACTGGGTTTTAGGCAACAGCTGATCTGGGAACAGAAAAGAGGCAAGAGGGAAAAAAGCCTGTGTACCTTATTAGACTAAAAACCGCTATACGCACGATTTTTCCCTACTCCCTACTCCCTACTCCCTACTCCCGATTCCCTAAAGCGCTTCACCAATCAACGTAAATGCCGCCCAATCTTTCGGATTACCTGACTTCGGAATCATAGTCAACATCGCTTGGCGCAACGCTTGAGCTTTATCCCCTGTGCGGTTAAGATTCCGATAAAACTCGGTCATCAATTCTGTGGTTTTATCATCAGGGATTGACCACAAGGAAACCATCACACTGGGAACACCCGCTGCAACTAAGGAACGAGATAAACCAATAACCCCCTCACTGTTGATGTGACCGACTCCGGTCTCGCAGGCACTGACTACTACTAGTTCCGCACTGAGTTTCATCTTAAAGATTTCTTCAGCAGTTAGTAGTCCGTTTTCTTCTACAGAAGGAGCCAAGGCGATCGCACTCCCAATACCTGAGATACGAGTGGGAGCAAACAACCCATTAAGCATAGGTAGTTAGGTAGCAAGCTTTAAGACTAATCAAAGAAAGTAAAATACCACGTCAAAATCCGGATTACCTCACCCTCTACAGTTGAGGGGATCATGGGAACAGGGAATAATGGGAGCAATAGGTAAGTGCTGTATATAATAGCCTATGCTGTGGATAGCCATTATTAAGGCGAATCATTCTAAGTATCCTGATTATTCTATCGGAGCTGGGGAGGGAGCGATCGCCTTTGGCGATCACTGAAAGGGGCTGCCCAAGGGCAGATAGCCCCCATAATTCTTATACATAACCACTTAACGATAGGATGAACTTAGCTGGCTGGTTTCCTCAGTTTCTTATTCTTCGGTATTGTCATTTGCTCCACTACTTTCTCTTGTGTCTATTTCAGTTGTTACCGTGATTCCCTCTACGCTGATCTCTACCTTGCTATTATATTTCCCTGTGAACTTAGATTTGGCAATCAAGTGAGGTCCTAGGTTAAATATTATAGATACAGATATCAGCAGGAAGGCAATTCCCCAGATGGAAAATTGCCTTACTACTGGGGACTCACCGTTTTTATCAGTTGCTGGAGTTGTGACTACAGTAGTTTTTTCTCTATTCTGTTGCGTATTCTTCTGTGCCTTAAAAGTGCTAGTAAATTGCTTTAGTAAGTTGGTCATGGTTTTGTCCTGATGCTTGATTGCTTATAACACCATCCTAGATTTTGCAGATGGGTGTATCAAGGACAGTAAAGGAAAGATAAAGGCAAGATAATAAGTGTCTTTTTCTAACCTCTTGAGTGACAGTTTCGGATCAATAAGTGTCCTTTTCTGTCCTTCTTAACAACTAGAATCACACGGATTAATTATCAATGAGTCAAAAGGGCAAGCTTGGTAGCATTAGAGCCATTCCTAAAGGAATAAGGCGTCTTAACCAAGCTAGAGCCAGTCAAAGAGATCACGAAGGTAAGCCCCTAACTTATGAGCGCCTTGCACCAAGAGCAAGCTGAGCGCTAAAATAGTTCAGCAACAGTAAAGCAAAGATAGATAAGTGTCCTTTTCTAAGCTCTTGAGTCATAGTTTTGGACTGATTGACTGACTTTACTCCTAAAACCCTTGATTTTACCTAGAGCGGTGGATCGGTAGTGAAACCTAAGCAAACCATTGCCAGCGTTGGATTTGACTATATTCCACTCAACCTAGGAAGCCAGAAAAGTCAGTCAAGCAGCAGTTTCGGATCAATAAGTGTCCTTTTCTGTCCTTCTCAACAACGACAATCACACAGATTTGTTATCTATGAGTAAACAGCGCAAGCCCCGTGGTGTTAGTGCCAGTCCTGAAGGAATAAGGCGTCTTAACCAAGCTAAAGCCACTGAAACAGATGACGAAGGTCAGTCCCTAACTTTTGATCGCCTTGCAGAAAGAGCAGAAAATATCAGCGATAGAACAGTTAAGCGCTTCTTCAGTGGAAAACCTGTGGATCGGGGTTATGCGATCGCAATTATCGAAGCTTTAGGTCTAAAACCGGAAGATGTACTATCTCCAGAAGAACTCTTCGTATCAGAATCTATAGAACAAATCCAAGCCAAGGATACGGGAGACTCGGAGCGTGCGGGGGAGTTAATTAAGGGACTAGAGACAGCACTAAGTGAGTTTAAAAAAAGTGAGGAGGCTAGCCTTCAAGCTATGGAATGGCTCAAGGCTAACCGAAAAGCGTTATCCCAAGAAGCTGCCGAAGCAGCTTTAAGGAAGCATTATGACCAGAATCCAAACAATGTAGATACAGATTACTCAGAGGATATTGAGGTATTTTCTCAAGAAATCAGAAAATATTTGCAGTTGATCTATTACTGTTTAGAGTTAGGAAGTTGGGAGCTGATGGATAGAGCAATACAGGAATCAAAGATTCCTGTGAATAGGGATTTACAGCTTTATGTAGATGCACTAGATTTTATTAAAAACCAAAAGGTTAGTCTAAGTTTTGATCCTGAAGAAGCTAAAGAAATAACCCTTTACTTGGACGAGATCATCAATATAATCCCTAGAAGATTATAAGCCTAATTTTGAGTTAACGCTTCTAGACAAAGTGTTAGATTTTTAATAAATAATTACCAGTATTAATCCTTATTATTCAGCATTTGAATAAATCCTAATATTTGGACTTGTTTTTTTTTCTTCATCCTTTCAATTACGAATTCTAAAATTTCTGCATATTCTGGATATTTGTGAATAAGTTTCTCTAAGTGATAAATAAATTTAGATTGACGACGAACTAATTCAAAATTATCCTTCAACCATTCCAGTAATTTTACGACCTTTGATTCCAGCTCTGGTAATTGGTTAATTAACTGCTCAAGAGACTCGATTTTACTAATATCCAAGCTTCCTTCTACTGCAGTTTTGGAAAATCCTAGCAGTTTAGCTTGATTACTTGGTTTATGAATTTCTACCACCACATAACCAACTCGGTCTTGGCGACTTTCTGGTGGGATGTCACAAACTAGGTCACCAGGTAAAACAGGACGACATTCCAATTTTCCCCAACCTTTAACCATCAAATCGGATACATTCATTAGCGATCGCAGGGCTGGATTACTGCTATCACTTGCTGGTAAATCAGTTTCTACTTCCATACACTGTAAGTAGAAGTTTACGGCATAAACTGCTAATGTATTGAGGTAAACGTCTTGAGCTTTGTCCGGCTCGTGCTGTTCCCGACTAAAGGTTTCTGCTAGTTGATACCAATCTCTGGTAAGAGGCACAGAGAATGTTAATTTTTCCGTTAAGTTATTCATGGTTACTCTCTCGTCTATACATTGAATCTTATTTGTCAGTTATTCCTGCAAGTATTCCTTAAACCTGTCAGCAAAATACTTACAAGAGCGGCAGTAGAAACTTTGCACCGTTGAGGCTTGCTTTGGCTTTAACCCAACTGCTACAGCAGTCTGTTGCCAACTCTTCCGGTCAAGATATAAAAGAGCAATAGTTCTGAAGTTGGCCTGAGGATGTCCTTTAACGTGTCTGCTGGCAAACAGCCCATCAGAGTCTTCTTCAATACACTGACGTACAAGCTGTGAAGGTAACGGAGTGTCTTCTGGTTGGGCAACGGTTTCTAAATAGGTCATACCTGATTGATTGATCTTACCCCCATCGGAAGAGTTTATTGGTGCATCTAGTGAGTACTCCTTTCCCCCTTTGGTATGTCGTTTATTGCCATCAATCAACCGTCTCTTGAGGACGTAATTGACCCAGTTAATCACCGGAGCTCTCGGTTCATAAGTGTCAATTTTTTTTAACACATACAACAAAGTCTCTTGAAGTGCATCATCGTAAACCTCCTGAGGAGTGTCAAATCTCCTGCGAGATAATTTGCCGGATGCTTGAATCATATGAATCAGCCGAGTCAGGACGAGACGACGGCCACGGCTTTTTGGGGAATGCTTTTGAGCTTCTAACGCTAGCTGTTGTAGTCGTTCCTCCAGTTCGTTCATGGGTTAACTCCATCTCAATCCATCTCCTGGATTTACCTTTCTAAATAACTAACGGTGGCCAACCTTGGATTCTATGCAAAGTCGGAAAAAATTTTTCAAATGGGCTCTCTAGCTCGATTTGGCATGGAATCGCTCTTTGAGAAAGTTAACAAAAACAGATGAGGCTGTTGTTTTTATTCCTGCCCATGTATAATCCTAAAACCATCAAGGGTTGGCTCGTCGGACTTGTTGCTATTCCTCTAATCTGGTCAGCCTACTGCGAGTATGAAGGTAAACCCTTTACCCAAGCCAGTGATGTGATCAATTCCCTGGTGCAAGTCACAGTATTAGTGGATGCGCTTCTGAAGCAAGAAGATCCAGACAATAAATAATTGTGAGCTTTTGCCTACTTTTGAATGCGATCGCTAAACTGGCATCAGGCGTAGAACTGGCATCAGGCGTAGAACTGGCATCAGGCGTAGAACTGGCATCAGGCGTAGAACTGGCATCTTGCCAGTTTCCTCCTTATTTTCGCGCGGGCAGGATGCCCACTCTACTCCTATTCAGGGCGAAGACTGATGCAACGCCAGTTTTGAATGCGATCGCCTTTGGCGGGCTCTTCGAGCCATCGCTAAACTGGCATCAGGCGTAGAACTGGCATCTTGCCAGTTTCAATTTGCGTAGAACTGGCATCTTGCCAGTTTCATTAGAATCAACTAACTATAAATGACCACTTGTATAATCGGAATAGATGGCGGTGCCAGTAAAACCCTTTGTGTAGTGATCAACCACCAAGGTCAAATCCTAGGTCGAGGAGAAGCTGATGCCTCCAATTATCACACCGTTGGTATCAAAACCGCTTTCGCCTCCATAGAATCAGCCATTCGCCAAGCCACCCAACAAGCTTCCGCTAAACTGTCCATGGAATCGGTCACAGTGGAAGCGATGTGTTTGGGATTAGCCGGTGTTGGTCGTCCACGAGATAGAGAAGTGGTGCAAGGCTTCGTCCCACAGTTGTTGTCAAGTCAGACAATTCCCGTCACTTGGGCATTGCTCCCCTCTAATGTTGTGATTTGTGATGATGCTTTGATTGCCTTAGTGGGGGGAGTCGGTAAGCCTGTGGGAGTTGTTGCGATCGCAGGCACCGGCTCAATCATTTTTGGACGCAATGCCCAGGGAAATACCAAGCGAGTTGGTGGCTGGGGGCATATCCTAGGAGATGTTGGCAGTGCCTATCACATTGCCGTGTCTGGATTACGAGCCGCTATGAAAGCCTATGATGGCTGCGCAGTAACCAGTCTAACAACAACTAGTCTTCAGGAGCGCTTCACCACCCATTTTAACTTATCAAGCTTTAATTATATCACAGATATTATTTATCAGCCAGGGTGGGGAGTCAAAGAAATTGCATCCTTAGCACCAATTGTGGATCGAGCAGCGGCTGAAGGGGATCAGGTAGCCATTAGCATTATCGAAGATACCGTTAATCAACTAGCCAAAGCTACCCAAGTTGTAATTGAAAGCGTATTTAGCCCTGACTCAGTATGTGAAGTAGTAACAACCGGAAGTGTATGGCATGGTCTTTCCTCAATCCGTCAGCAATTTGAATCATCTCTAGTCATGCTTAGCCCTAATGTTAAAGTAATTTGGCCTCGCGATCAGCCTGCTTATGGTGCCGGTTTGTTAGGGTTGCTGACCCTAGGCAAAAGGCAAAAGGCAATAGGCAATAGGCAAGAGGCAAGAGGCAATAGGCAATAGTAACCCACCCCTAACCCCAGGGTCGAGGTAGGGTGTAGCACTGTCAGCTATCAGCGTGTCGCGTATCAGCTGATGGGCATAGGGCACGCTACTTGATGTGCTGATGGGCATAGGGCACGCTACACCGAACAGCTTTTGAATAAGCGATGCAGCGCGGTCTTGGGGGAAACCCCCATGAGCGACTGCATCAAGACAACAGGCAAGCATTCGTTTAATAGTCACGAAAGTCACAGGTTAGAAGCCTGTGCCACAAAGCTGACGGCTGACGGCTGACCGCTGAATGCTTACATTACTTGGGCAAATGTTGAGTAAACTCATCTAGGGAGTTAACCGTTAATGCTGTGGCCATCAACTCTTCTAATTGTTCGAGAGTTAAGGCTTGAATTTTCAGAGATATCTCTAAAGGAATCTCTGAAAATCGCAGTTTAAGGATGCGCTCTAAACTGCCTCGACGTTCTTGTTGGATGCCTTGTTCAATCCCTTGAGCAAGACCCTCTTGTAAAATCTCTTGATACCAGGGTGATTCCCGTAATACTGTCATATCCCACCTCATGATTTGTTGAATTAATGGTATCTCTAGCACAAAGCTAGCAAAGAAAGCTAACAACGGTTCTAGTTGATTCAATGTTTGATCCGCTCGTAAAGCCTGCACCGCTGACCGCAATTTCGATTCACTACCACCTCCTTTTAAGATCGGTACAAATGGAAATAGGGGAGGTAATGGTTGTCCTAATACTAATTCAGCATCTACTTCCCACAGATTAATTACCCGATAATCTTGACGGGCTTTTAATCCCATGAATTCACTGTCGTAACAGTCTTCGATTGTGACCGTGCTTGGGGGCGGCAAGATATTAATTAATACTGGATAAGCGGATAGGTTGTATTTTTCCTCAGCTAAAGCCACATAATTGCGCATTCGCTTAGGCATGTTCTGGTCATAGCGTAGTTGTAATTCATTGAGAATCAGAAATTCGGAGTGTTCAGGACTAGACGCTTTTACAATGACATCACTTTCGCGACTAATCCATTGGAACTCAGCATCCAGTAACTGAGATGCCCGCACTTGGGAATTACCGGTTACCCATTGCACCCAAGCATTAGGAGCGAGACTGATTAGGCGTTTGCTACCAATATCTGCACGTTTTGCCATACAATTGATCCAATTAAGACTAATTATTGACTTACGCCCACCCCACGGTCGAGGTGGGTGTGGCCTTATTTAATTAATTGGGCAAATGTTGAGTAAACTCATCTAGGGAGTTAACCGTTAATGCTGTTGCCATCAACTCTTCTAATTGTTCGAGAGTTAAGGCTTGAATTCTCACGGATATCTCGACAGGAATCTCTGAAAATCGTAGTTTAAGGATGCGCTCTAAACTGCCTCGACGTTCTTGTTGGATCCCTTGTTCAATCCCTTGTTCAATCCCTTGTTCAATCCCTTGTTCAATCCCTTGTTGGATGCCTTGTTCAATCCCTTGAGCAAGACCCTCTTGTAAAATCTCTTGATACCAGGGCGATTCTCGTAATACTGTCATATCCCACCTCATGATTTGTTGAATTAAAGGTATCTCTAAAACAAAGCTAGCGAAGAAAGCTAACAATGGCTCTAGTTGATTCAAGGTTTGATCCGCTCGTAGCGCCTGCACGGCTGAGCGCAATTTTGATTCACTACCACCACCTTTTCAAATTGGGACAAATGTAAATAAGGGAGGCAAAGGTTGTTCTAATACTAATTCAGCATCTACTTCCCAGAGATTAATTACCCGATAATCTTGACGGGCCTTTAATCCCATGAATTCGCTTTCGTAGCAATTTTCAATGGTGACCGTGGCTGGGGGCGGCAAGATGTTAATTAATACTGGATAAGCAGATAGGTTGTATTTCTCCTCAGCTAAAGCCACATAATTGCGCATTCGCTGAGGCATGTTCTGGTCATAGCGTAGTTGTAATTCATTGAGAATCAGAAATTCGGAGTGTTCAGGACTAGAGGCTTTGACAATCACATCGCTTTCGCGACTAATCCATTGGAACTCAGCATCCAGCAACTGAGATGCCCGCACTTGGGAATTACCGGTTACCCATTGCACCCAAGCATTAGGAGCGAGACTGATGAGGCGTTTGCTACCAATATCTACAGGTTTTGCCATACAATACAATTGATCGAATCAAGACTAATTACTGAGTTAAACCCAGGGCTGTTTCTGGGGTTCAACTAAAATTTGATTACTGAAGAGCTGGGCAAGTCACACTTCCCAAACTTCCTGTTTTTTAAGATTCTTCGTCTATAGACTCTCCCTCTATAGAATCGCCGTCTATAGGGTCTCCTAAATCGAAGATAATAATAAATTTTTCATCGGGCATCAGTCGTTTCAGAGCCTGCAAGTGCCCCTCCGCATCAGAACGGTTGCGAAAACGACGCACAACCACCCGCTGCATCTTCGGCAATAGACGAATGAGCGCCCATGGATATAGGCGTTGAGAGTACGACATAAAATATTAGGTATCTCCTTAACTGGGGCTCCAGAGCCAGCCTGTAGCTGGGAGAAACTGTCGGCTGGCTCTTACCGTGGAACGTTTTAGCGCCCACGGTAATTTTATTATAACACAAAAAATACTCTATTATAACATTTTTTGAAAACTTTTGTAACAAATGGGGAATAGGGAGCAGGGAGCAGGGAGCAGGGAGCAGGGAGCAGGGAGCAGGGAGTAGTGGAGTAGTGGAGTGGGGCAAAATCCTGTATTAATAATTCATTAATATAAAAATAAAGTTATTAATTAACTACTTACTATGTGCGATGGCAGCTTGGAGCCGCTGCACGATTAACCTTGGCCTTTTGGCCACGCTACGCGAACGGTCAAGCTACGCGATGCTCCTTGGCCAAAAGGCCACGCTACGCGAAGGTCGCCGCTCCGCGAAAGCATTTGCCGATCGAATAGTTATATGCGATCGCATTCCCGATTCCCAATTACCGATTCCCGATTCCCGATTCCCGATTCCCGATTCCCGATTCCCGATTCCCGAAAATTAATGGTCCGTGTAAGATTGTGTATCAGCCGGATAATCCACTCGATTGTGGTCCTCGTTTGTGGATTGAAACCTTCTGTGATATTCACTTTATGGGTGGTAGTTTTCCGGCTAGTAGCTAAGTTGATCAAGGGTTTTTATCAAATTCTTTTTGACAAGATTCTATATGATGATCCTTATTGTTATAAGCATAGTGTAGAGGATACTTGCTAGAGTTAGAGATTTTATCCCAACTTATTCGATACCACTTCGATAAATTTATTGGGTCAACACTTTCGACCTGTGGTATAAAATCAATGCCATAAGAAATTCCAGTTAAGTCTTTCAGTATATCACGCCGTATAACTCCTCTCAAACAAACTATATAATCACTTTGAAACCCATATTTTTTACCTAATATCTTATTTCCTTGCTTCTGGAAAATAAGATATAGATTAGAGCCTTTGTTCTGCTGGTAAAAATAAATGCCATCAGTAAAGCCTTCTACTCCAACTAATTTTCTCCACTTTTTTTCCCACTTAAGGATCGCATCTTGAGCTTGATTATATACAGATGTTGATGAAGGAATTTTTTTGGCCAAGTTAATGGCTAATTTATAATTTTCATCAACTGGTTTCAACTCCTGTGATTTTACCACTTTCTCTGCTTGATCCAACTGTCCTTGAGCACACTGATTTAGAAAAGCTCGTGCATTATAGGATTGGTGAGAACTTTCAGGAATTTCTAGAGCTTTGTTCATACACTCGACAAAGTCTTTATTGATGATCAGGTCTTCCATCGTTTCCACAAATAGTTGCTCTTGATGAGATAGCCATTGCTGATAGCCAAAAATGGCTCCCTTACCAGTAATGAAAAGTGTAGCAATACCGATTCCCATCCATAAAAAATTCTTAACTAAAGATCTAGGTGGATTCTCCGGGTTTACTAGCTTCTGATCTTGTTTGTAATTTTGCATATGATGACTATAGTATTGATATGTCTAAAGATTCTAACCACTCCTCAAGTGATTGAAAAGGATCTGATCCCTTAAAGGCCATTCCTTACAACTTCAGATTTCCCTACTCTTAGTACGGAAGAACCATAATGATCAGGTCACAGGATTTTCTTCTCTCTTCCCTGCTCCGTCCGTAGTCTGTCCCACGGCCTTAGTCTCTGCTCCCTAAAAACCCAGAACAAAAGTACCTAACAGCAAGCGATGCAGCGCGGTCTTGAGGGTTCCCCCTATGACCGCGCTGCATCAAGACATTATAACCGCTATATATATTATATACAACGTAAAATGATTGTTAATAAATTTTACAAGTATATTTTTTGCGTAAGTCCTGGAGGAGATAAGTTTCTTCCCCCATTTTTTTTTAGTCGCGCAGGAACAATCAATTACAAATCATGTCTGATTAAAGTGTGCGACTAACGATTTCAAGTTCTTAGTATTATGCTTAAAAATTTTTCGACTATTTTGTTGAGCAGTTCTTTAGCCTTTTCAATGTTCGGGTTAGCACCTGTAAAAACACTCGCGGATGAAATCAATATACAGGAAAACCCATGTGGTGATGATATAGATTGCTTTGTTATAGAACAAGAAGGTGATTCCTGTTTTCTAAATTATTACTACAATGGTAGTCTCCATTCTAGCAAGAAGATTAGCTGCCTAACTGATGAAGATACTATTGGTAGCGGTAATAATGGAAACGACACACTAGATCCTTGTAGTGTATGCAATAGGCCATTTATTCCAATTATGGAATAGGCACTTACCCTGTCTGTTATGTGAATGGGGGCTGGTAATAATTTACTGTTAGCTAAACTGCTAGTACAGCAAGAGGGATTAGGTTTAAGTAAAGAAGCTGGTGAGCATATCCAATATGTAGATATCAGCCCTTTTATCTATTCCCTGTTTGCTGTGTTTGGCATTACAGCAGTTTGCAATTCAGTTAGGTACAAATTTATGGATTTTACTGTCCGTAGATTGCTAAAAACTGCACTACCACACACTTATTTCCACCATAGTGATCGCATTTGCCGATCACTTATATGCGATTGACAGGCAGGTCACGCTACACGAAAACATTCCCGATTCCCAATTCCCGATTCCCAATTCCCGATTCCCAATTCCCGATTCCCGATTCCCGATTTCCTAACTATTCCGATATTGACGCAGTCGCTAATAGTCGAAACCACAGCACTTGACTTGCTAGCCACCCTTACCATGTTTACCACTATTACCACGCTTTCCTCCCGATTCCCGGAAATTGTCAATTTCTCTTTTTTACCTTATACTAGTATTATCGGAATAGTTAAAGCAGGGTCAACTGATGAACAAGTGCGTTGGAACTACTGAAGCAGCATCTCTATTAGGAATTTCTTCTCGACGATTGCGCCAACTCCTAGACAAGGGTCGCGTCCGGGGTGCCTATAAAAGCGGGAAATTCTGGATTATTCCTCTGTTCAACAATTTGCCGCAAATTACTAAAGGTAATCGTGGACCAAAGGGCAAATGGCGCACTAGTCGTACGACCGCTTTAGCCAAGATTAATGTCAATCGCAATCACATTGGCTCAAATATGAAAAAAAGCCCGGAAGACCGGAAGCCAGTGATTTCAGTAAAACGAAAGGGAACCAATCTCTACGGTAATGAGGTAGAAATCCTCGGTCCTTGTAAGATTGTGTATCAGCCGGATAATCCACTCGATTGTGGCGCTCGTTTGTGGATTGAAACCTTTAGTGATATTCACTTTATAGGTGGGAGTTTTCCGGCTAGTAGTTGAGGGCGTTAAGGGATTTGGGACTAGTCAAAATATCTATTTCATTACTCGGCGTTGCATCAAGACATTGAAGTATGAAAGCGCGATCGCATAGCCCGGTAGCTCAAGCTAATGGCTTGACTCAGCTAGCAGTATATTGTGGTAAAGTTATCACCAAAAATAGTTATAGCGTTTATTGCATGTATGAGGTAAAGTAAGCAACCTCAAAGTCCCCCTTTTAAGGGGGATTTAGGGGGATCCCTTGGTACCTCATGGGAAACAGAATTGCTATATAACTCTTACTTACAACCATTCCCCTCACAGCTTTGATACCGATCAGGAATAGTGAATTCACCACTAATTTTGGATTCGATTGGAATCTTAACCATGTATGGCTTAGCGGAACCATACCTCTGAAGTAAATGTTCGTAAATAGTATCAAAAATCTTTAATCACCCTGTTTATTATCAATAAGCCCAATTTATTATCAATTATTGGCCGTGTTATCCTTGGTCGATTTGAGAGTACTCTAAATTATGGTTGCGTACGCAATCCGAATTGGATTTTTGTTCAAAGTCAGCGGAAAATTCGTTGACTTTGAACAAAAAAAACTTCTTTAGGATGGGATTTATTCTAATTTTCTAAAAAAATTGAGTTAATAATAATTTTGTCTGTTACCATTTATACAAATTACCTGATTTATGAGGTTTTACATGAGATTTATGAGGTTTTACATGAGATTTATGAGGTTTATGAGGTTTTACATGAGGTTTTACATGAGGTTTTACATGAGATTTATGAGGTTTTACATGAAATTTATGAGGTTTATGAGGTTTTACGTGAGGTTTATGAGGTTTTACATGAGGTTTTACATGAGGTTTTACATGAGGTTTTACATGAGGTTTTACATGAGGTTTATGAGGTTTATAATTTGAAAAATACTTTACAATTTACGAGTAAATTGGCAAAGGCCAAAATTTAACGAGAAATCTAGATGAAACTTAACAAGATTTTGAGGAACTTCTTCATTGTTTTTATTGGGTTCCTTATGACACTCAACTTAATGGCTAGTCCTGCATTAGCATCTACCCCAATCCCACTCGAGGATTTTGGTAGTTTTGAAGTGTATGCCAATGACGAAAGCGGTGTTGCGGTTTTCGACCCCTCCCTTCACTATGGAGAGTATGGAGATTACTTTTTTGATGCAGAAGGTGTATGGCAAGGAGGATCCGCCACTCCTGAATGTGATTGGTGCGGAGATCCAAACTGGGAGAGTCAATATCAAATGTTATATCCTGAATATGATTCATTTTCTCTGATTGTTGATTGTAGCAGTGGACTAAATTATGAAGATTGCAGGACTCCCGAGATTCCATTGTTTGAGGATGAAAAATGTGTATTTAAGATGAACGATGCACCGGGTGGCTATGGCGACAACACAGGTTTTGTAACTGTTCACTACCAACGTAATGAACTAACAGTTTAGGTGCTGTCTGACTGACAGAAGTATCTGAAAGCATGGGTATCACTAGCATAATCTTAGTTTATGCTAGTGATACCCATGCTAAGGCTTACTTAATTGTCCATTTTTCTGAAACTAACCATAATAAAGCGATCGCCTTTATACTTAGCGATCGCTTTTCTACTTAGGGATCATTTTTGCTTTTTCCGTACCAGAACAAACGCATCTAAATTCCAAAACCCTTATCCAGTAAATATTTCATTATTATATCGGGGAGTGTCAACTCTGAATTAGACTCGGTGGTGCGTTACGGTGCGGACTATTCCAATGCTGGCTACGAGGATAAAAATCGGCGTTGCTGATTATGCGTATGGTTTTGCCCCCCTAGCCCCCCAATTCTGGGGGGAACAAAACTATGAAAGTCCCCCGAGCGAGGGATTGCTCGCTCGGGGGATTTAGGGGGCTTTAATAAAACCAAATTATCGCACATTCATTCCTTAATTCAGCAACGCCTAAAAATAAGGACAAGTCCGCCCCTAACACACCCTACGCACTATTGCCTTATTTCGCTTCCATCCAATTATCCCCAGCATGTATTTCCACAACCAAAGGAACAGTCAACTCAACTGCTGATTCCATAGTTTCTCGAATTTTTAGCTGCAATTCTTCCCATTCATCAGGGGGAATTTCAAAGATTAATTCATCATGGACTTGTAATAGCAACCGCGCCTTATATTTCTGTAACTCTTGATAGAGTTTAATCATGGCAATTTTGATGATATCAGCGCTAGAGCCTTGAATCGGGGAATTAGCTGCTGCTCTTAATGACCCAGCATCATAAGGATTGATACTCTTAAGTTTATCTAGATCAATCTGATCGAGAGGCTTACCTTGCAGCCTTCTAAGACTGTTACCACCAAAGCTAAAGTAGCGGCGGCGTCCGAGTATAGTTTCTACATAGCCTTGTGCGATCGCTTTTTTCTTAGTTTCCTCTAAATAAGCAAACACTAGAGGATAGCGTTGGTTCAATCGATCAATAAATTCTTTTCCTTCAGCTGTCGATACCTTAGCTTCGCGAGCAAACCGTTGTGCTCCCATGCCGTAAATTACGCCAAAATTAATTATTTTACCCAAGCGCCGCTCTTCAGCAGTAATGTCTTCTTTATCAAATAACATTTGCGCTGTCAAGGTATGGACATCCGCTTGAGTTTGATAAGCTTCCACTAGCACTGGCTCTTGACTCAAGTGAGCTAGGATTCGTAACTCAATTTGGGAATAGTCAGCAGATACCAACAGCCAACCGGATTCTGGAATAAAACCCTTCCGAATCTGGCGACTAAAATCAGTACGAATAGGAATATTTTGTAAATTAGGACTAGATGAAGATAATCTACCAGTTGTGGTCACGGTCTGGTTGAAATCCGTATGTACTCGTTTAGTATCAGAACGCATCAGTGCTGGTAAAGCATCCACATAAGTAGATTTCAATTTAGATAAGCTACGGTATTCCACAATAGCATCTACTACGGGATGGTCTCCTTGTAATTTAGCTAATATAGTAGCATCGGTAGAGTAACCGGTTTTGGTTTTACGAGACTTCCTACGATCTAACCCTAGTTTCTCAAACAGTAACTGACTGAGCTGTTTAGGGGAACCTAAATTAAATTCTTCTCCAGCATCTTGATAGGCTTGCTGCTTAATTGCCACTAAATCCTTTTCCAGCTCTTGAGAGAACTGTTGCAGATAATCCTTATCAATACGAATCCCCTGGTATTCCATCTCAGCTAATACCGGTTCCAGGGGTTGCTCTACTTCTAGCAACAATTGCTGCAATGCTGGAATTTGCTCCAATTCCTCTCGCAATTTAAAAACTATTCCGAAGGTGGTATAAGCATCCATCCCACAGTAATCGGCTACAGTAGGAATGTCTAAATCTCTGATAGTTTTCCCTTTTGGAACCAAGTCATTATAACTTTGTGCTTCTATTCCTAAATAGTGCAGCCCTAGGTCACTAAGTTTATGGCTAGTTTCGGGATTGAGTACATAACTCGCTAGCATGGTATCGAATACCACTCCTGCTAGCTGAATCCCGTTACAACGTAAGACTAGTCGGTCGAATTTACTATTTTGTAATACTTTGGGATAATCTGAGCTTTCTAAAATTGGACGTAGGGATTCTAAGACAATATCCTTGTCTAAATTAGTCCCATCCTTATGACCGATAGGAATATAAGCAACATCAGTAAATTCTTTTCCCCAACAACAGCCAATCCCCACCAACTGAGCATCTCGTGGTTCCAAATCACTGGTTTCTGTATCCCAAGCCACAGGATTTCCAGCATCGGTATAGTATTTCAGCTGTTCAACTAATTGATTGAGCTTGTCTACAGTATCGATAATTTGTGGTTGAATCGAACCAGTATTAGACCCTTGCTCTTGAAACTCTTCCGTTTCCGCTACACTGAAAAAGGAAATATCATCATCTTCCTGAGTATCAGTATCACTATCAGTATTTGAAACAGTATCACTAACAGTATCATTTGGGGCACTAGTTTCGATATCCTCTAGCACTACGCCACCAAAACGCTGCTGAAGTTTATCTATTTGACTGATAAATGACTTTAATTCTAATCGCTCCAATAGCGGTTTGAGCACTTGAGGATCGAATCCTTGGAGCTGACATTGGTCTAAATCAATATCGATAGGAGTATCAAATCGTAATTGAGCCAAATAGCGAGCATGTTCCGCATCTGACTTACCTACTTCCAGCTTTTTCTTAACGGCACCCTTAATAGTATCAAGGGAAGCATAAATATTATCCAGGTTTTGGTATTCTTTGAGTAACTTAACTGCAGTCTTTGCTCCGATGCCCTTAACTCCAGGAATATTATCGGATGGATCCCCACAGAGGGCTTTATAATCCACGACTTGAGAGGGTAATACTCCCAATTTTGCTTCTACTTCCTCTAAGCCATATTCCGTTGGGCCAACTGTAGCACTCCCCCTAGAAAACGGACCACTGAGATATAAAACGGTAATTCCTTTGTCTGGAGCAACTAGTTGAAATAAATCGCGATCGCCAGATACAACTTTGACACGATAGCCTTGATCAATAGCTTGGTGAGCTAAGGTTGCCAATACATCATCAGCTTCATAACCAGGAGAAGTTATTACTGGGATTCTTAACCCTTGTAGTAACTGCTGGAGATTCTTGACATCTGGTAAGAAATCTTCTGGTGTTTCGGTGCGATTGGCTTTATAAGTAGCATCGGCTTGTTGGCGAAAGGTGGCTTCTTTGGTATCGAAAGCAATTGCGATCGCATTCGGGTTTTCTGACTCCATTACCTCTAGCAAAGATTTAATGAAGCCAAAACAGACACTGGTCGGAATTCCAGTTTTAGTCCGTAATCCACCCTGACGACTTTTGGCAAAAGCAAAATAGGAGCGAAAAGCCAGAGAATGACCATCAATTAGGATCAGTAGGGGGGATGCTACCATTGGGGAATCATCAGGGACCGGGGGAGAGTTCTCAGAAGAAGTAGATCTGGGCATAGCCCTATTGTAGCGGTATTGTAGCGATTGGTTGTTTGTTGGTAGCTAGGGAATTCCGGATTAACTCAGACTGATCAGGTAATTAACTAAGAATGAATCGTTAACGGTCTAGGGTCTATGTTAACTGGCTAATGGTATCTCAACTATAGTTAATTAACTACTATTCCGTTAGAAGCCTAGTTATATCATTGGCTTTGCGTTCGCGTAGCGTGGCCTACGGCCAATCCCATTAAAACCACTGACTTAACTCGGATAAATACTATATAGTTAACTCACTACTATTCCGGTAGGGTGCTGGTTGTATGATCGGCTTTGCGATGAAGCGAACGCGCCCCGCGTGGCCTACGGCCTCAGCTTCCGCGCTTATGCGATCGCATGGAATAGCCATGTGTTGATCACAGCTTACTCACTAACTCTACCGGGAAGGTGTGTTATTAACGAAACCTGAGCAGTGTTTTGCTCACAGCTTACTCAGTAACTCTACCGGTAAGGTGCGTTATTAAAGAATCCTAGCAATTCAGCACCTTTGTGGTGTGTCTATTTTTGCGTAAGTCCTGTTGATGATGAAGGCATCAACTTTTGTTTTATGGAGTATAAGAAACAACTATACCGAATTGGACAGCATCAATCCTAGCCAGGAAACTTGCTAGAAATAGTCTACGATTGTTTCTAACGTCATGCAGAATCAAAATATGGCAATTTTGTCAAATACTTGTTACGATTCTTCATTAAAGGTCAGATAGGTTAACGGTTGATACATTTACCGATACCTAGGGTGACCATGACTAGGGCTGCTCTAGCCAGCCAAAACCCATGATTAGTTTTTAAGGAGCTCAACTATGTCTAAACCTGTAGAACTTTCCCTGGAACAAAAATTTAACCTGCGGTCCTTTGAATCTCAGGTCCAGAAAATGAGCCGTGAGCAAGCTCAGGAATTCCTAATCAAACTCTATGAGCAAATGATGATGCGTGAAACAATGTACAAAGAAGTCCTAAAACACGAGTGGGGATTATAGCTAAAGCCCTAGTCTGATTGTTATTGGCCTTAATTGAGCCGCGACCTCCTTCTCTTGCTCAATTCCGTAGGTAGGAAAGGAGCTGGGGATGCTGGGGCGTCAACTCGAATTATATTAAGATTTAATTAAAATTAAAATTGATTGATTCAACTTATTGTTAACTAATATCATCAGCGTAAGTATTATCACCGTAGGCTTGCTTAAAGGGAAGTCTTCAGCCTTCAGCGTTCAGCCGTCAGTAGACGTAACAGATATTAAACGAATGCTTACCTGTTTTATTCACAAGGTGTTCGCGTAGCGTGCGCGTAGCGCTAATCGCTGTTCGCTGATATCTGATAGCTTACGGATTGGCAATACCCCAATTCACTCTAGGGCAGCCAGGATGAATAGTTGATAAATTTATATAAAATAATCCCAAACTATCTAAAACTATCTAAAGTAATTGTAAATTGTTCTAGTCTGAAAGAAACTCTAAGAAAAAGCGATCCTCCCTGCATATGTTTCAGCATTGCCTAGTCTGCACCGACTTCTCCGACGGTTTATATCGGCTAGTAGATTTTGTCCCCAGTTTAGCGGCTGGTGGGCTCAAGAAAATCATCTTCTGCAACTTTGTTCCGCTTTGGGAAGAGGGAGAAATACCTCGTATTGATGAAGAAGGAATAGAACAAGCTCGCCGCCGCTTTGAAGAGGGTTTGACCAATATACCTGAAGGGGTAGAGGTTCACATCGAAGTGACCTCAGGTCGTCCTAGTGACAGTATTCCTAAAATCGCCAAACGTTACGATGCTGATGTCATCCTGATTGGCACGCCAGTGCGCAGCTTATTACAAGAAAAGCTTTTCGGTAGCACTACAGCAACCTTGACCAAGGAATGTAGTACACCATTGCTAATGCTGCGACCACAACTGATTTCAGCTTACACCTGCGAAGAACTCGATCTACGCTGCAAACATCTATTCCGGTATTTACTAATTCCCTATGACGGCACTACAGCCTCGAACTATACCGTCGAAAGGGTCAAAGAGTATGCTAAACAAGCACCAGATAACTCAATCAAGCAGTGTATGCTGTTGTGGGTAGTCAGCGAAGGGGGGCGCAGAGAATTATCCAAGGACCCTCAGTTACAAAAAGCTCAAGACAAGCTAGAACCAGTAAAAGCAGAGTTAGAAGAGCTGGGCTTACAGGTCAATACGGACGTGCGAGTGGGCAATCCCCGTGAAGAGATTTTAGACACAGCCTTAGAATTTGATATTACTGCGATCGCAATCTCTTCCGATCACAAAGGAAAATTCTTAGATTGGTCAGTGCGTAGCTTAGCCGGTGATTTAATGCGCAGCAGCTGGCACCCTGTTCTCTTCTTTCCACCACAAAGCTAGGATCGAGAGTATAGGGTTTTATGCAGAGTTCTAATAAAATAAAGCCGTTCCACTTTGATAGTGAATAATAAATCCAACATATGATCAGAAAGATTAGTGGTTGGCGAAGATTACTAGTGGTGTGCATCTCTGTGGCGCTAGCTTTTACAGCTTTTCCTGCGCCATCTTATGCTACTAGTCCTGCGATCGCTCAATTTACCCCATCATCTCGTTTAGAAAACATCTCATTTGAGAACCAGGTAAAATTTCAACTTGCTGCGGCTACAGACAATTGCCGCAAAGTGGTGACTAGAGGCAGTGATCTCAATGTCCGCAGTGGACCCGGTAGCAATTACCGGATTATCGGTTTTGTCAAAAACGGGTCTGAGGTTACCCTTGAGCAAATAGTAAACCAAGACTGGGCAAAAATTTCTTCTCCCTTGTCAGGTTATATTTCTCAGCGGTATCTCCAATCCTGTCCACCACCACCTAAACAGGAATGTCGCATAGTTTCGACCAATACTGGCAGGGGTCTGAATGTACGTCAGAGTCCTGGTGGTAAGATTATTGGTGACTTGGACAATGGCGCTAAAGTCACTATCGTCAATACCATTACTGATGGTTGGGTACAGGTTGTCTCTCCCCTAAAAGGTTATGTTTCCGACCGGTATCTTAAACCCTGTCCACCTCCTCCTCCGAAAGAAGAATGTCGTCTAGTTTCGACTAAGGGTAACCCGCTCAATGTGCGTGCGACCCCCGGTGGTACCATTGTCGGTGTTGTAGAAAATGGTACTAAGGTCACTATCAAGGGTACTAGTACTGATGGTTGGGTACCGATTGTTTCGCCCCAGAAAGGTTATGTGTCTGAGGCATATCTTCAACCCTGTCCCACCGTCAAAGAACAGTGTGGTACAGTTACCACTCGTGGTAGTGATCTGATCGTGCGTTCAACCCCTGGTGGTCCCAGTATCGGTACATTAAAAAATGGTACTGAGGTCAAGATTGAGAGTATAGGTGCCGATGGCTGGCTGAAGATTTCAGAACCCATAATCGGTTATGTGTCTGGCCAGTTTGTTACGATAAAACCTTGTCCAACACCACCACCATCTGAAGAGAATTGTCGGCAAGTTTCAGCACCACAGGGTTTAAATGTCCGCAAAGCACCGTCAAATGATGGCGAGATTATTGGAATTCTCGCTGATGGTTCTAAGGTAACGATTGTTAATCGTGGAAATAATGGCTGGGTTCCTATTTCTGCGCCCTTACAAGGTTACGTTACTGGCAAGTATCTGATCTATTGTCCTGAGTCTAAGCCAGAAGAGGAGTCAGAACCAGTGGGTTAACGCTGAGATCTGGCTGAGATCTGGCAGCATTGTCGATCTAGCGATGCAGCTAAGATTGTAGGGTGCGTTAATAACGCACCCTACTGCTGATCTGTAAGTATCGAGCATGCACGTTGTTATAAGCTATAATTCTTTAACCATTCAGCTATCAGCTATCAGCTCTCAGCTATCAGCTCTCAGCTTTGGAATCAAACAAGTAAGCATTGCTTTAATCTCTGTTAAGTCAGCTGACGGCAGCTCAAGTAGCTTGGCCATTCCCCTAGCCTGGCCAACGGCTGACCGCTGACTGCTGAATGCTTACATAATTTTAAGTCCACTTCCGGAAAAATGTATTGTCTTTCCAAGCAGAAGCTGTCCGTGCTTCAATAGCAGTCATTTGTTCTGAACTCAACGATTGAAATGCTTGGGCTACTTTAAAATTTGATTCTAATTGCTTGACGGATTCGGCAGCAATAATACAACAATGTACTCCCTCCAGAGACAAAACATAACCCATAGCTTGATCCATTCCATCTAAGACACCATTTTTGAATAACCTGCCATAAGCCGGAACTTTCATAGCAACGACTCCTACATTTTTCTCTCGCGCCACTGGTAAAACAGTTTTGGCAAAAGGACGAGGATGATGAACATCTGCCGCATTGAGAGAAATTAAGGTGGTATCAAAGGGATAGCGCCGCAACCCTTCTGCAATCACATCCGGTTCGTGATGTCCGGTAATACCTAAATATTTTACAATTCCTTGTTCTTTTGCTTCTTCAAAGGCTTTGATAGCGCCATTGGGACTAAAAATCTGATCTAACGTTTCGTGAAAAGAAACATGATGTAATTGCCATAAATCGATAGAATCAGTTTGAAGGCGTTTAAGCGATCGCTCTAACTCTCGCCAAGCCCCATCTCGATCTCGTTGTGCTGTTTTTGTTGCTAAAAATAGATTAGAGCGATAAGCGGGTAATACCTTACCCATATATTCTTCGCTGGGGCCATAACTAGCCGCCGTATCAAAATAACGAATTCCAAACTGTAACGCCGCTTCAATTTGGGCGACGGCATCAGCTTCTCGATTCATCTTCGACAAAGGCGTTTTTCCTGCACCTCCCAATCCAAAGATTGGAACTTTCACCCCCGTTTTACCTAACACTCGTTCTGGCATTGTAGCTGCTGTTGGCAGTTGAATAGCTGCTGTTGCTGACAGTTGAGACTGCTGTTGATGCCATGCTGCACTTCCAACAATACCACCCGCAGCAGCAACACTGGTCACGATCAACTGACGTCGAGTTGTTTTACGTGTCATCGCTCGCCTATTTTACAGTAGGTTTGCCCGTATTTTAGCCTGGTTTCTGCAACCTAAGCATATGCGCTACGCGCACGCTACGCAAACAGCTGACAAAGTACTTGTCGCCAAGATTGCTAACTTTATCTATTCCAATGGTGGAAACATTATCTACGCCGATAAACATACAGGTTTGGCAACTGGAATTAAATCAGGAAAAAAAACTTAAACTCTTATCCCTGTATTGATGCAGCCCTTCCCTATCAGCAACTGTATCGCTTTATGATAACACTAAAAACTCCTCAGATATCTTGACACTGTTCCCTATTCCCTATTCCCTGTTCCCTTTTGATATCAATCTTATGTTTACCTATCACATAAAAATACTATATATAGCAGTCGCCAGGGCAGTTAGGA
The DNA here is from genome assembly GCF_000211815.1 of Moorena producens 3L. Taxonomy (GTDB): domain Bacteria; phylum Cyanobacteriota; class Cyanobacteriia; order Cyanobacteriales; family Coleofasciculaceae; genus Moorena; species Moorena producens. The sequence continues at coordinate 278,048 of NZ_GL890823.1, read as the reverse complement.
CATGACAAAAGTCTCAAAGCTAAGTATAGCAATAGTTTTACTTCTGACTTCTGACTTCTGACTTCTGACTTCTGCTATATTCATAGTAGCTGAGGAAATTTTAGATGGACTTTACCTTAGGGCGTCAAGGGTTTTACACAGAAATAAATCAGCCAGATGACCAAATTCATTTGGCAAGAGCAGCGCTTTACATAGCTGAGGAAGAATACCCGGATCTGGCTATTGATGATTACTTGAATGCCTTAGATGTGATGGCATCTGAAGTAGAGGAGCGTTTGCCTGAGCAACGCTATCCCCTGCGAGTGATTAAAACTCTTAATCAGTATTTCTATGATGACCTAGGATATTCGGGCAATAGCAGTGATTACTACGATCCCCGTAATAGTTTCCTAAATCAGGTCATGGATCGGCGCACAGGTATTCCGATTAGCCTTTCGGTGGTGTACCTGGAAGTCGCTCGACGCCTTGATTTTCCCATGGTTGGTATTGGGATGCCAGGGCATTTCCTAATTCGCCCAGAGTTTGAGCAGGTGGGGATCTTTGTAGATGCTTTCGATGGTGGTGAGATTTTATTTGAACAAGATTGCGAGGAACGACTAACCCAAATTTATGGTCATCCGGTAACCCTACAACCAAGTTTCCTAGCACCGGTGAGTAATCGGCAGCTGTTAGCAAGGATGCTCATGAATCTTAAATTGATTTATCTCAATGGCCAAGACTTACCTAGAGCGCTAGCCGCAGTTGAGCGCATGTTGTTGCTGTTTCCTAATGCACCGGTACAACTGCGGGATCGGGGGCTGATTTACTCCCAGTTGGGATATTTATCAGAAGCATGCCAGGATTTAGAACGTTATTTGGAAATCCTGCCCCAAGCTGAGGATGCTGATATCATTCGTCGGTTACTAAAACAGATCGGAAATGAGTAAAGGCTTCTATGGATGGGCATGACTAATCACCAATTCCCTAATCCCTAATCCCTAATGACTGCACTCACGTCGGTAAATCTCTTCTGCTACTAACTTAAGGCGTCTGAGTTGGGCTTTCATATCATTCTGAGTCCATTGGGCAGCAAAGCTGTTGAATCCCCAGCTAACGATGGGGTTGGGAATTTCAAATTCAAAACGGTTGACCAAACGGGTGCCTTGTTCAGCTGGCTGACACTCCCAGCGGTCTCGTCCTTTGAAAAAACCCTGGAACTGCCAAACCACTAACCCTGGCTTGCGGTCAATAACCACACTCTTGAGAGTGGGCTGCAACCAGGGAATGTTAATAATAAACCGCGAGCGACTCCCGACATCAGTACTCCACTGCCCCACTGATTCACAACGCAAAATCGGGTTGAGCCAGCGATGCATTAAGCTCTGGTCAGTGATACAGCGCTCAACAATGGTGGCGCTGGCATTAATTTTAATGGATTGTTCAAAAATTTGGGCGTTTTGCATGTAAAATTTCCACATTATCGAAGAGGGGAGTTTGAGGGGAAAATTCATCCGAGACCTAAGAGGACGGGGTATTCTTTTCCCCTCAATGGCGTTAATAAGCGAAAAAACTGGGTATCGATCCTACCCGGCTACCCCCGGAACGTTCGCGCAGCGTGGCCTACGGCCAGGGAAAGTTACGCCCATGGAGTTAACAGCCACTTAGTTGGTTGTGCCTGGGAATCCCCATCCTATACCGGTTGGGGAGGTTCAATGAACTATCTTGATTACCGTGGCAGCTAGCCACACTACCAGACCACTAGAGTTGTGAGGAGGAAAAATTAATCAAGACTTGATTTTTGTACATCAATTCGCTCTAAATATAAGGGTTACGTCTTGAGTGACTGACAAACCTACCAAGAAATCTTTCAGCTCCCGAGTGTCCGACGTCACATCGGGGCAAATGCCGATTCAACACTCAATCAAGTTACCCAGCTAACCAGCGGGGGTAAGACCCCCTAAGCCAAGCAGTTGACTCCTGTCGGCAACTATGGGTAAATTCTATCAGCACTCCTGGGTCAAGATTTGTCAGTTAGGCAAGATTAAGCCACATCTGTGGAAAATTTGAGGAGTAAAACGTTCTCCATGAACATCTCAACCTTTACTTTTAAATCTTCTTGTCGTACCTTCTGCTCAAGGTTATTTTCAGTCAGCACCCTCCTCTGAAGAGACCAGGCGTAGATAGCCTCCCTTCAGGTAGCTGACCAGCCTAAGACCTTGACCCAAGGGGTTGCCCTTAAGGTAAAGGATCTACGTTGTTGGCAAGTGTTAAAGTTCCTACCTTGGGGTACTTTGCCCGCTCCAAGCTCTAGAACCGAGTCGTTAAACAATTAGACGAGGGCTAAGACAGTGCGGTTCGGAAAGTACCGACCAACAACGTTGGCGAGGCAAACGTTACCTTGTGCAGAATCGGCGATTCCGGCTTTAACTGGAAAGCACAACAACTGCACCTCTTGTTGTCCAGCTCTTTTTGGGACGGCAGTCTATACCGCAGCGTCTCGGTTCCTCTGGGGTCACCAGACGCGCAGCTTCCCCGCTGCTCAACTTATCTAGTTGAGACGATAATACCGTGCTCCTCACCAGACCACAGTAGTCACAAGGAACTTAAAAAACTTAGGGTTGCCTGTGACATTGGACAATTTAAGTAAGAACAAAGACTATGAATGGAACTTGGGAAGGTATCTTCCAAATTGTAGGAGTGGGTGTGCAGCCATCGGCACACCTGGTTTTAGCCCAGACAGGAGTTCCCGCATTAGACCAAGTTTTGGCAGATGGGGGAACCACCTTACTGAATGTGGTTAAATCGATCGCAATCTTAGTCATTGGTCTTATCCTTGCTAAGATTGCTGCTGGTATTACCAAAGCAGTACTGAATCGCACCAATATTGACAACAACATTGCTCAGTGGGCTACTGGCGGTCAGCCAGGAAGCGAGCCTCCTCCCATTGAGCAATGGTTATCCGGGGCAGTTTTCTGGATTATCATCGTTTTCACGGTAGTGGCGGTTCTAGAAACCCTCAAGCTAGATACGGTTTCCGGACCCCTGAATAGTTTTCTAGACACCATCCTCGGCTTCCTCCCCAGTGTCTTTGGTGCGGCGATTCTATTGGGCATTGCCTGGTTAATCGGAACTATCGTCAAGATGATAGTAGTCAGGACCCTCAATGCATTGAATCTCGATCAGCGCTTGGGTGAGCAAGTCGGCGATGGTGGTACTAGTCAGTTCTCTCTGGCTCAAACCATTGGCAATGCCCTTTACTACTTAATCTTCTTACTGTTTCTGCCATCGGTCTTAGAGACCCTAGGCTTACAGGGAACTCTCGATCCAGTACTAACTATGCTGGGTGAGATTTGGGGGATTGTGCCCAATATTGGCGCAGCCATAGCAATTGGTGCTATTGGTTGGTTTATTGCTCAACTTGTGCAACGTCTTGTCACTAGTTTCTTGACAGCAGCAGGTACAAATCAGATCGGGGAGCGGTTTGGACTAAGTAGCTCTGGTGGTCGCTCCCTAGCGGGGATTATCGGTACGATTGTCTATGTCCTGATTTTGATTCCCGTTGCTACCGCTGCCCTTAATGCCTTGCAGATCCAGGCCATCTCTGGCCCTTCGATCGCAATGTTAAGCCAGGTTACTAATACCATCCCCAAACTATTTGCTGCGGCTGGTATTCTGGCAGTTTTCTACGTAATCGGACAGTTTGTTAATGATCTGCTCACCAACGTCCTGACAGACCTTGGCTTCAACAATTTATTTAATTGGCTAGGTTTTTCCGCCAGCGCTCCTAGCACCACTGATGAAACAACTGATGAAACAGCAGAATCAGACACACCACAGAACCCACTTACCAGTCGCACCCCTTCTGAGCTAGCGGGACTGCTTGTACTGATTGGTATCATGATCGCTGGTATTGTGGCAGCAACGGATGTGTTACAGATTCCCGCCTTAACTGACATTGTCGGTGGGGTTGGTTTCATTGGTGCTCGGGTGCTGTCCGGGTTAGTAGTCCTTGCTATCGGTCTATTCCTAGCCAATTTTGCTTTCAACTTGATTACTGGCTCCGGCGCTCGCCAATCCAATATCCTGGCACAAGTAGCTAGGATTGCGATTATTGCTTTTTCTTTAGCTCTAGGTCTACAACAAATGGGCATTGCCCCTGATATTGTGAACTTAGCCTTTGGTTTGCTCTTAGGTGCAATCGCGGTTGCGATCGCATTAGCCTTCGGTCTCGGAGGTCGCGATGTTGCTGGTGAGCAAGTTAGAGAATGGCTAGATTCTTTCAAAAAGTAACTCGAAGTTATTCGCGTAGCGTGGCCTAAAGGCCAAGGTTGTTCGCCCTTTTTGAATTAAGAATTAAGAATGTAGAATGTAGAATTCTTAATTCTACATTCTACATTCTACATTCTACATTCTTACAAACAACTTTCAACCTTCAACTTTCGATAATCTTGCCCTCAATTCTCCTTTAATGCGATGGAGAATTGAGGTTTCGTCTAAAGAGGAGAGAATTCGTCTAACAACGGCTTTTGGTCCATCTTCTCCCCAGGATGCTCCATTGGCTAAATAGGTTTTGGTAATTTGTCCAATACCATAGCCAGAAACTCCAGCAACACTAGCTTGGGTGATGGCAACGGACATATATGGCGCTAGGGAAACCCCACCAGTGACAGGAGCAGAAATGCCTAAAATACTTTTTAAGCTACTCAGTCCCAAGTTAGCCAAGAGTTCACTAGCACCAATACCTCCCATACTCATAGCGATTTTTTGTAATAATTGAACAGCTCCCTGCTCAGTCATAGCAATACCATAGAGACGGGATAAAGTAAGAATCATTACCACATCAACTACAGTAGCGGTGAGGATATCCACAACAGTAACTGGATTGAGAGCAATCACAAATGCTTTAGTTATCACTGCTTTCCAGATAATTTGATTGGCACTGTCATCCCGAATCTTCATTTTTCGGTTGACCAAGTTTTCATTCAACTCATCCGCGTAAAGCATGGTGTTAAGAGCAACAAGGGATTTACCTTCCCGATGTAAAATCTCCAGAATTTTTAGTTTCAAATCTTCAATCTGGGGTTTCCCTCGGCGGCGCTTGACCTGAATGTTGCCATTAGGCGATCGCACTGCTACAGATACCAAAGGTGAAGCAGCAACCATCACAATTTCTGCTGGTGAAAGCAACTGCTTGACCCGTTCATCCCGAATTTTTCTGTAAATTGCCATGCGATCAGCATCGGGATATTGGTCAATCTTGTTCAACACCAGTAACATCGGTTTCCCACTAGCTCTTAACTGAGATAGAGCTTGGTACTCTACCTTAGTCATATCACCAGCAATAATAAACAGCAGTAAATCTGCCTGTTTAGCCACCTCTAGAGCTAAGGCTTCCCGAGTTTCCCCATCTACTTCATCAATCCCTGGGGTATCGATTAGCTGAATTTGGGAATTACCAATACTGGGTAGGGCAACCTGTAGAATATCCTGTTGGCTATGATTTGGACTAGGGGTTTCTTGACTAGAGGTTTGACTAGGGCTTTGATTATGGCTTTGATTATGGGGCTGCCAATGGGCAGTTTGAGCATTCTGAGTCACCCCATGTAGGGCACCAGTTTCAAATACAGGTTGACCGACTAAGGCATTGAGTACAGAGGATTTCCCTCGTCCCACCATGCCAAAGGCCGCAATTTGGATACAGGTATTTTCCAGCTTCTCAAGCAGATTGCCTAAGTCTTGGATTTGAGCATCTAAACCAGCTTTTTCTCTACGGGATAAGTCAAGATTAGCGACTAGATCCCTGAGGGAGTCTTGTGCCTGTTTGTAGTTCAGTTCTGCCTGGATTTGCTCAAAACCTGAAATTGCGCTATCTAAATCCTGATCAAAATCTAGAGAGTTAACAGAGTCAGACTCAGGCCAGAATTCGGTCAAAACGGCACCTCCTGGTTAGGACACTTCTGCTTTCGATCCTAGAGCATCAGTTCAGGAATCACTTTTGAGAAGAGGGCGAATATAGAAATAGATGCGTAAGCATTCAGCTATCAGCCGTCAGCCGTCAGCTTTTGAATAAAAGAAGTAAGCATTCGAATAATGCTGAGTTAGGTTCCAGCCTCGAAGCCTGTGGCACAAACTATTTGCCTGTGCCACAAAGCACCTCAAGTAGCGTGGCCTACGGCCAATGGCTGATAGCTGTTCGCGCAGCGTGCGCGTAGCGCTTAAGCTGACGGCTGAATGCTTACATAGATGCTTCACAGCTGACATGGGTTACAGCCATTATTCATCCCTGGTAACTTCCTGATTCCAACCCACAGCTGTCGAAGAGTTAATCATTGCCTTACACCATTGATTCGATGCAAACCATAGGAGAGATATGAGATGATCAGCCAATTCTTAAGTGTTAGTCTAACCTTGCCGATGCTACTGAACTTAGGTCAGAGTCTCACGGATACCCAAATCGTAAATTATGGTAAAGTTAATGATCATACACCAACATGGACTAATTTTGAGGGTAAACTCAATAGTCAAAACCCACCGTCGTTATCCTTGGCCAGCCGGGATGAAGCAAAAGACCAAGAGCAAAAGTGTGAGTGGCTAGACATATGTTCAGAATTGACGGGGGCATCTTTATTGGTTAGCAAAACGCTTTTATAAAAGGTAAGTTAGGTGCTAAAAAAACGTGGGAATTAGCATTGTCCTGCGACTAAATCAGGAAGGAAAATTACGCTATAATGGTACTAGATCTGCCAAGATTCTACAAAGCTTGTAATCCCAGCAAGCCCCTGAGTATGGGAGATGTCAATGATAGAAAATACTATATTGATTTTTCCCCAGTCAGAGGAAATAAAATTATTGAGTCCCTCAAGCGAACCATCACCCTAATTTCTCCAGATGAGCCGACTTGTCAGCTGTTTACAGGGCATATTGGCTGTGGTAAATCTACAGAATTACTTAGACTAAAAGCTGAATTAGAGCAACAGAAATTTCATGTGGTTTATTTTGAGTCGTCTCAAGATTTAGACATGGCTGATGTTGATCTAAGCGATATTTTGCTGAGTATAGCTGGTCAAGTCAGTGAAAGTCTGGAGAAAATTAAAATTAATATAAACCCAGGCTATTTTGTCAATCTTTTTACAGAAATTACCGATTTTTTGCGGACACCAATTGAATTAGGTGCTGAAGCAGAATTGTCGGTAGGCATTGGCAAAATAACGGCTAAAACTAAGGAAAGTCCTAAACTGCGGCGTCGATTACGGGAATACCTCGAACCTCGCACTAGTGGAATCTTAGACTCGATTAATGAAGAACTACTAAAACCTGCTACCACTACCCTGAAGAAAAAGGGTAAGGCGGGACTAGTGGTGATTGTGGATAATCTGGACCGGGTGGATATTCGCCCTTTACCCTCTGGGCGTACGCAACCAGAATACTTATTCATTGACCGGGGTGAACAGTTACGCCGACTCAATTGCCATATTGTGTACACAATTCCCTTGGCGTTAACTTTCTCCAATGAGTGCGAAACCCTGAAGAATCGCTTAGGTGGTGGACTTACTCCTAAAATCTTACCGATGGTGCCAGTTAAACTGCGCACAGGTAAGGAGTTTCCCGATGGCATGGCTTTGCTACGAGAAATGGTACTGGTTAGAGCTTTCCCCAATCAAACTACTGAGGAACAATTTGCTTTGCTCCCGGAAGTATTTGATAATATAGAAACCTTAAACCGCTTGTGCCGAATTAGTGGTGGTCATGTGCGCAACTTGCTAGGATTATTGTTTGATTGTCTTAGGCAAGAAAACCCACCGATTCCCAGTGAGTGTTTAGAAAATGTGATTCTCGAACGTCGCGATTATCTGATCTCATCAATTACTGATGAGGAGTGGGAATTGCTGTTTCAGGTGGTGCAACAGCAAAAAGTCAGGGGTGATACGGAATACCAAACTCTATTGCGCAGTATGTTTGTCTTTGAATACCGCGATCGCGATGGAAATTGGTTTGGTATAAATCCAGCATTAGAAGAGGCACCGCAGTTTAAGTCATGGTTGAAACAAAATCACCAGCAGACGCTGCCCAATACAACGATAGTACATTAAAGGCTCTCTCTAGAGCGATCGCATTTTCACAAGGGGAATTTTCTCTTGTGATCGTGCGATGTAACTACCAGGGTTTGCAACAACAGATGCTGCAACGCCTCAAAGCACTGTGTCAGCCGCAATACCAGATTACAGAGTTTATCATACCGCCATCGGCTACCACCCTTTATACCACCATCCAAAACTACGAACACAGGGAATTGGGGCGTGGAAAGGACAAGGGGATAGACAGATGCGGGAACAGGCAGAGTTCTAGCCCCATTGACCCTTCATCCCCTGACCCTCTTACCTCCTCACCCCCTCATTCCGCATTACTGATTGTTGGTTTAGAGTCAGTGGTTGCCCTTGAGGAATTACTTACCTCTACTAATCAAGTCCGGGATGAGTTTCGTAAACGCCTAACCTTTCCTCTAATATTGTGGGTTAATGACCAAGTACTGCAAAAACTGATCCGGTTGGCACCAGATTTTGCCAGTTGGGCAGCCACTCCCCTCAAGTTTGAACTGACTACCACAGAGTTAGTCAATTTTCTCGGACAAAAGGCTCAAATGGTATTTGCCTGTCTATTGAACTCTGGAGAGCCTTCCCCCTCAACCACGCCACAAATCCCAAATCCTAAGCTACCCTACTCGAACGCCAAAGGCGAACAACCTCCCAACCCCGATATTTGTATTACCTATTCCAGGAACTCAGCACTCCAAAACCAACGTCGATTTGAACTGGATTTTGCCCTAGAAGATTTACACAGTCGTGGCATTACCTTAGAAAAGGAATTAGACGCTAGTCTAGACTTTGTTTTGGGTCTAGATGACTATAAACGCGATCGCATAAATCTAGCCAAGAAGCGGTTTCGTAAAAGCTTAAGAGTTTGGCAGCAAACCGATAACTTAGAACGGCAGGGGTTATTATTATTTTATCTCGGTTTGTGTTACTGTCGCCAGGCTGACCAAAATCAAGCTCATAAACAGCGCTATTGGGAAGAAGCTTGGCCGTATCTGCATCGATGTATGGGAATTTTCACCCAAGCGGGGCGTCACGATCTGGTGGCTATTTTTATTAGTAAGCTAGCTGAACTGCTGCAGCATCTACAAGCGTGGTCATTCTTACAAACCACCTCTCAACAGGCTCTGTCCCTTCATGAAACCTATGGGACTCAGGTGCAACTAGCCCAAGATTACGGTTTTCTGGCAGAAGTAGCCCTTGAGCAATCCCGATGGGACGATGCTGGTCAATTAGCCGAGAAAGCTCTATTAATTTTGGTTGTTGCTGCTGATGATCAGCCCCATGACCAAGGCTTGCATCCATTGCTATTAGCCCAGCTCTATCGATTATTTTTGGTAAAATCCCAAGGAAAGCAGGGAAATTTAGCAGAAGCGGTCAAGCAGCTGGAAAAAGCGAGTCATAAACTGGCAGATGCCATAGAATCCAGCAATTATCACTATGAGCCTCAGCGTTACCTGCACCTGTTAGAACGATTACGTAGCCTTTACTTTGAACAAGGGCAATACCTAGAAGCATTTCGGATTAAACAAGAACAACGGGCAGTGGAGCAGCTGTATGGCTTCCGTGCCTTCATTGGTGCTAGTCGTCTACAGCCACCACGAGGAGCTAATAATCCCAGCTGGCATGGGGTACAGCCACAAGACCTTATTCCCCAGGAAATGGCAGCTTCCGGACGTCAGCGAGATGTAAACCGCTTAATGGAACGGATTACCCGTGCCGACCACAAACTGACAGTGATTCATGGTCAGTCAGGGGTTGGAAAAAGTTCCATGGTCCATGCCGGATTAGTGCCAGCACTCAAAAATAGACCCCTTGGCGATCGCATAGGGTTACCGATTGTGGTGCAAGTTTACACCGATTGGGTGGGGGAACTGCATAAACACTTGGCCGATCAGGTATCAGCACATGGAAATGAAGACCCCTTGATCAGGGAAAAATTTCTAAATTCTAATGGTAACGGTAATGGTAACGGTAATGGTAACGGTAATGGTAACGGTAATGGTAACGGTAATGGTAACGGTAATGGTAATGGTAACGCCCTAATTGATTCTGTCCTGGAGCAATTACAACACAACGCCGATAATAACTTGTTAACGGTTTTAATTTTTGATCAGTTTGAAGATTTTTTCTCAGTTTATTCCCATCAATCCCAACGAAAACTATTTTATAAATTTTTAGTAAATTGTCTGAGATTACCCTATTTAAAACTAATTTTTTCTATCCGAGATAACGCCTTACATAAATTACTAGAACTAGAACATTATACTTGGGAAGTTATAGAAAGTAATATCTTAGACAAAAAGATTCGTTATCCATTAGTCAATTTTTCCTTAGAAGATGCTTATTCAGTTATTCAAAGCTTAACCCATCGGGCTAATTTTTATTTAGAGCCAGCTTTAGTTGACGAATTAGTCAGAGAATTAGGAGCTGAAATTGGAGAAGTTCGTCCCATTGAGTTGCAAGTAGTAGGAGCTCAACTCCAAGCTGAAAATATTACTACCTTAGCTCAGTATCAGCACCATGGTCCCAAAGCCAAACTGGTGGAACGGTTTTTAGAAAAAGTTATTAAAGATTGTGGTCCTGAAAATGAAACAGCGGCTTGGCTGTTGTTGTCGTTACTCATTGATGACAATAAAAATCGTCCCCTTAAGAATCGCTCCGAACTAGCCATAGAGTCATGCTTAGAAGACCATACCTTAGATTTAATCTTAGAAATTTTTGAGAAATCGGGATTGGTATTTCTATTACCAGAAGTTACGATCAACCGCTATCAACTGGTTCACGATTACCTGGTAGACGTTATTCGCCAGAAAAAGCAATCGAAACTGCAAGCAGAATTAGAAAATCTGCGCCAGAAAGACAAACAGAGCCAGGATAAAATTGAGCAACTGGTTAAAGAACAAGAACTCCAAAACCAACTGGCCAAAATAACTAAAAAACAAAGGAAAACTGAAGAAAAGCTCAATCAAATTCTCAGGCAACGATTGCGAGAAGCACGTTGGGCAGGAATGGCACTGTTCAGTCTGATGGTGATTACCGGTATACTTGGGGTTCGCTACGCTATCAGTAAAACCAACAACCATTTGAGTGACCTGAGCTACTCCTCAAAAGCTCTAGTTGATGCCAACAGAACCTTTGATGCCCTAATCCTAAGTTTAGAGGCAGCCCAGCAATTGCAGCAATCCCTTGGGGTGAATCCAGAGACCCAGACACGGGTAGTCACTGCTCTACAACAGGCAGTTTATGGCGTCAGAGAACGCAACCGTTTAAAGGGACATCGAGATTGGGTCCGTAGTGTCACGTTTAGCCCAGATGGTCAGCGGATTGCCTCTGGGAGTCGAGACAACACTATCAAACTCTGGCGCAAAGACGGTACCTTGCTCAAAACGTTGCGAGGTCATCGGGCTGGAATCCAAAGTGTCAGTTTTAGTCAAGATGGTCAGATGCTGGCTAGTGGTAGTGAAGACAAAACTGTCAAGCTGTGGCGTAAGGATGGATCCCTGATCATGACCTTAGATGGGCCACATGGGCATACCAAAACAGTCCATTGTGTTAGGTTTAGCCCCAATCGCCAGATGATCGCATCGGCTAGTGAGGATAAAACCGTCAAACTATGGAGTAAAGATGGTGCTTTACTCCATACTCTAACCGGTCACAGTGATTCAGTGTTGGGGGTTAGTATTTCTCCCAATGGTCAGTTAATTGCTTCTGCCAGTAAAGACAAAACTATCAAACTTTGGCGCAGGGACGGAACACTGCTGAAAACCTGGCAAGCTCATACAAAACCAGTGGTTAGTGTCCGTTTTAGTCCTGATGGCAAGACTATTGCCTCTGCCAGTACAGACAACACTGTTAAACTCTGGCAAACTAATGGCGAATTAATCGATACCCTGGAAGGTCATCGTAATTGGGTTCTCGATGTCAGTTTTAGCTCCGATGGTAAGAGGCTAGCTACGGCTAGTGCTGATCACACCATCAAACTCTGGAACAGTGATGGGGAATTAATCGAAACCTTGGCTGGACATAGTGAAATGGTGGTAGATGTAAGTTTTAGTCCCGACAACAAGACCATTGCATCGGCTAGTGTAGACAAAACTATTAGACTCTGGGCTAGTGACGGGGGGATACTGGCTCCGATCCGGCATAATCAAGCTGTCAGAAGTGTAAGTTTCAGCCCCAATGGTGAAATGATTGCTACTGCTAGTGCAGACAATACCATTCAACTTTTGAACCGTAAGGATCGTAGCAGAAAAGCCTTCTCGGCTCATGGTCAAGGGTTGACTGCAATTAGTTTCAGCCCTGATAGCACGATCATGGCTAGCGCTAGTGAAGATAAAACGGTGAAACTCTGGAATTTAGATAGCTCCTTGCTTCACACTCTAGAAGGACACCAGGATCAGGTTTGGGGAGTTAGTTTTAGTCCCGATAGTAAGTTAATTGCCTCTGCTAGTGCTGACAAAACCGTGAAACTCTGGGATTTAGATGGCACCTTAGTCAAGACCTTAGAGGGGCACCAGGATAAAGTTTGGGGAGTCAGTTTTAGCCCAGATGGCAAGCAGATTGCTTCTGCTAGTAATGATGGGACTGTAAAACTCTGGAATACTAAGGGTAAGTTGCTCAAAACCTTAGAAGGGGATAATCAAGAGCATAATGATGCGGTGAATTGGGTTAGTTTTAGTCCAGACGGCGAGATGATTGCTTCTGCTAGTAGTGATGGAACTGTAAAACTCTGGAATCGTGATGGCAAGTTGCTCAATACGTTGAAAGGGCATAATGGTGCCGTGAATTGGGTTAGTTTTAGTCCCGATGGAACCTTAATCGCATCTGCTAGTGGTGATAAAACGGTTAATCTTTGGAGTCGGGATGGACATTTAATTAATACCTTTAAGGGACACAACGATTCGGTGTTTGGAGTCAGTTTTAGTCCCGATGGCAAGTGGCTAGCTTCTGCTAGTAAAGACAAAACCGTGATCTTGTGGAATTTAGATGTGGATTATTTGCTAGAGCGTGGTTGTAGTTGGTTGTACGATTATTGGCATCATAACCGTGATGCTCAAAGGGATCAGCTTTGTGGATTTTCACTATAGCAAGGAAATAGGGAGTAGGGAACAGGGAATCGGGAATCGGGAATCGGGAATCGGGAATCGGGAATCGGGAGCAGCGCTATAGTTTATGAACTCTTGACTATTGCCTATTGCCTATTGCCTCTTGCCCATTACCCTATCAGAAGACTGCTCAACCACCTGTGTAACTTGTTCCACCTCTAATTCTAAAGCTTGGGCAACTTGTTCTATGGTTAACCCCAACGCTAATAACCGAGGTATCGACTTTAATTTGCCTTGAATTTCACCTTCAAGTCTCCCCTCCTGTATACCTTCGGCTTTTGCCTCCTGATAAACTTTGGTTTGCCGTAAATCACTTAAGCTAAACATGGCTTCGATCTCCGTGCGACTGAGTAGTGGTAACTTATACACCAGTATGGTCTCTATTAATTGTAGAAGTTCTCGCTTTTGTCGTTCATTCTCTACCTCCTCAGTGGTTCGTTGAATCAAGTCTTGAGCAAGTGCAATCGCAGAATCTTCCTCAGTGACAATTAGCTGTACTGTGGCGATACCCACCGATGGTGCAGAGGTCTCGACTAATTCATCGAGATAAATCCGAGATACCCTTGGAGAATCCAGTAATTCTCGATACCTAACAGTAGCTCCTTTATCCACATTGCGGCTAGGGTAAATCACCACACCACGCCAATCATTGCTGAGTTCGGTTTTGTCTAAGTACAGGAATATTTCACTAAAGAAGCGGGAGTAAAATTGAGAGTCCCTCTGAAATTGGACTTCTACAAAATAAATTGGTTGTTGGGGTGTGGTAATTGTGGGCAGGAATACCCCATCAATTCTTGCATGCTAGTTGTTTGACTTCTACAGAAGCGAATTGATAAGCTTGTGCTTCTGTAGGGGAATGGTTAATTAATTCAAAAAAGATGCTGGGAAACGATTGAAACAGGCGATAGAATATGGTATCGGTTTTCACATTTAGGTCATTACTTAACTATACCTATAGCTATAGTAATCGGTAATCGGTAATCGGTAATCGGTAATCGGTAATCGGTAATCGGTAATCAAAAAAATCTATATCTCACCCTATTGACAATTACTATCTATGGAAACTCAACCTGATTCAAACCTAACTGATTCAAACCTAACTGAAATCCCTTCTGGAGAAACCTGGAACTATGAAGCGACGGTGGCTAAAGTGGAAACTATCATTAGGCAAATAGAAACGGGAGAACTAGAACTAGCCGACGTCTTTGATCAGTTCTCCGCTGCTGTCGAATATCTCCATCAATGTGAATATTTTCTGGATCAGCGACAGCAACAGATGGATTTGTTGATTGAGACGCTGAGTGATGATTCAGATTTTTAAGAGTAATTATCCCATCCCTTGAATACCAACATGTCCAGCAAAGGCATACCAATCTTCACTAAAGCCCTTGAATTCCAGATCTTTCAGGGTAAATTTTACGTGATTCTCCTCCAGGGTAAACTTAATCGTATTATCAGCATTAGGTTGATCGGCAACAATCACCAAATCAGTGCCTGCTGGAATTTCCTGCTTTGATGCTTCATTCAACATATTAGATTGAATAGGAGCTCGCTTAATTACCGTATCTTGATTAAAGAAAAGGTTAAGTAAAACGGGTTGATTGACTAAGGTATTCTGATAAATAGGAATGTTGAAAGCAGTCTTATCATCTTGTTTAGAGACTACATTACTAACGGTTTCTACCGGTTGAATACTCTCCATCATAATGGCTACATGGTCTTCAAAGGCATACCAATCACCACTGAACCCCTTAAACGCAATATCTTTTAAACCCATTTTAATGTGATTGCCAGATTCCTGACCATAATAGCCAAGTACTAATAACGTACCTGCTGGTATCAGCTGACGTTTCTTATCAGGCAATTGGGACGATTGAATCGGCTCTTGCTTGAGATAGCTATCTTGCTTAAACAGAATTCTTAATACATTTGCCATGACATGATACCGGTTTTTAATTGGATAAGGTAAAAATTTTTTAGAATTGAGAATGTAGAATTAAGAATGTAGAATTAAGAAGGTAGAATTAAGAATGTAGAATTGAGAATGTAGAATTAAGAATGTAGAATTAAGAATGTAGAATTAACCATTCTGCTTTCTGCCTTAACCATTCTGCCTTCACCATTCTTCATGCTCCATTATATATGAATTCTAAATTATCCATTATATATAAATTCTAAATTCTCCATTCATCATTCACTATTCTGCATTATAAATTCTAAATTCTGCATTCACTATTCTTCATTCTGCATTCACTATTCTTCATTCTAAATTCTCCATTCTTCATTCTAAATTCTCCATTCTTCATTCTACATTCTCCATTCTTCATTCTACATTCAACTAATACTACCCCGTTTACGAGCCTCCTTATAGGATATTCCCACATTTTTGACACCTGCACGAATCATTTGTTGTTCAAGCAAAGCAAAGAAGCGATTCCGGTCACCGGCCTTAATCACGGCCTGATTATGAGCTTCAGACACAGCAATGGGATAACCATATCCTTTATAGACCTGGCCCAGCATTAAACTCAAGGCTTGATTGAGCAATGCCGAATTCTGGGCTACCCATTCTGGCATCTCGATCCGAGCAATTTCTGTACCCACATGGACATAACAGAAATAGATCCGGTGATGGTCGTATAAATCCAGAATCCGTGCGGAACTCTGAAATAGAGGGCTACGCTGTCCTGGTTGCAATAAACTTGCCCAGAGAGTGGTATCCCGCAAGGGGTCAATCACCTGACAGGGCAACTTGTCCGTGAGATTACCACATTGGGTGATACATTTGGGTGTTTCATAGGGACAAGCTGGTAATCTGAGGAAATTAACCATTTCCACACTACGAGAAGCGCTCAGGTAACCAATCAGGGGTACATTAACAGAACGCAACTGCTCCCAAGCTGTTAGAATCGGAGGCAATATGCGATCGCGTGCATCCCCTGGCATCCCATCAAGAAACCAGTAAATTAGGGAACCATCTACTATCGCTAAATTGGGAGTATCCCTGTGGGGAGCTGGTGGCTTCACCCAACGGCAAGCCATTTCTGCTAACATCGATACTTCGGAAATGGTGCGCCGATGCCCCATCCACTCCTCCGTGCGAATCCCCCACTGACGAGAAATATATAAGTCTTCCGGTCGGTAGAACACTTCGGGCACACTATCCAACAGAGGGTAAAGACTTTGTCCATAGTGCAACATTACCCGACCCACATTAATCACATAACAGTAGAGAATTTCGTGGTGAGAGGGGGAAATTTGAGACCCATCGGTGGCGAAAACACTATGGCTTTCAGGGGGACTACTGATATCAACACAAGTATCCAGAGATTCTACAGGTGTTGCCGCCGTGAAAATCATGCGATCGCGCCATTGCTGATGAGACTTGACCAAACTCTCTTGTTGTTTTTTAGCCTTTGCCAGTAATTGTTCAGCCCGTTCTAGGCGTTGGCGAGACGCCACTGCCTCTAGTCTCAGGTGCTTACTAATACCAGGAATTTGTCCTGCCAGTTTTGCCAGATCAAGCATGGAGAGCTGATTAGTAGATTTACCGTAGATTTGCTAATTTCAAACTAGTGATCTGTAACACACTTTTCTTGTGATCCTAAACGACTCATTAAGTGATCCTAAACCAACAGAGATAAATAAACACAATTGTATACATCAGGCTCCAATAACAAACGCGATCCTATACACCAGCCTCAGATCACAAACACGATTGCATACATTACCTTTTCATACTGACAGTATTCATGTCAGTAATTTCTACGAGGTAAGATTTTATGAAGAATCGCCAATTAATGATGTCCTTGTCCCTGGCATCCGCAGCCGTAATTGGTGGTAACGCCCCAGCTCAAGCCATAGACTTCGACTTCAGCTATCAACCAGGAACGTCCCTCGAACAAATGCTCGGGTTTGAAATGGCTGGTGAGATTTGGTCTTACTATTTAACCGATAATGTCACCGTCAAAATTCACCTTGATGTCACCGACGACTTGCCCTCAAACATCCTCGGTGGGGCACTCCCTGGTCTGCAAAAGTCTAAAAAGTACAAAAAATTTCGGAAGAAGCTGAAGTCCGATAGAACGTCGGTAGATGATTATACTGCTTATGATAACCTGCAAAAACATAACTATAATGATGGCCATAGTGGCTATCATGCCGTGTTTGAAAGCAGAAATGGGTGGTACAACAAAAACATTGCTCTGACCAATGCCAATGCCAAAGCCATAAATTACCACAGGAATAACTCCCTTCTCGATGGCTATATCGTCATGAATGACGCCTTCAATTGGAGCTATGATTACCAGCGTAACGCCCCAACCCCATCAAACACCATAGACTTTCTCAGTGTCGGCATCCATGAAATTGGTCATATCTTGGGCTTCGTCAGTGGGGTGGATTCGACGATACTCGCGGATTATGACGCTAGTTATCAGATGAACCTTGACCGTCTGATGCGTACTACCTCCCTGGATATGTACCGCTATAGTGCCTGGAGCGAAGACCAAGACATGCTTGAATTAGCCTATGGTGCCGACGCCTACTTTTCCATTGATGGGGGTAATAAAGTTCTGGCATACTTTTCTGAAGGCAAGGATCCCAATTTAGGATTAGGAGGTGATGGCTATCAAGCCAGCCACTGGGACGGTATGGGCAATGATTTGGGTGTTATGAAGCCAGCCCTAGGTTGGGCAGAGAGGGCCGATATCTCAGCACTAGATTTACGAGCATTTGATGTGATTGGCTGGAACCTAAACTCCACTGTGTTGGGCTCAGATGGACGCCCCAGTGACTCAAATATGACCCTAAATCTCAATAACTTGCTCAACAACGCCAAGAATACCTTAGCCAGCAAAATCGGTGCCTACTTCAATGATCCTAACTGGAATGCCTCATGGATCGACTGGTATATCGCCAATGGCTATAACGAAACAGCAGGATCCTGGCTAGATCAAGACCGGATCCAGAATGTGCTCGACATCTACGAATGGGGCTATGGTGGCGGTGCTGGTGGCGGTAGCAGTGGCGGTGGTGGCGGCAGTGGCGGTGGTGGCGGTGGTGGCGGTGGCAGTGGGCAAGTATTAGGCCAGTTGATAGAACAGCAGCGGTTTTCTTCAAATTTCAATTGGTCAACCTTCAATGCTGACCAGGGATCGGCTCAGGTGCCAGACCCTGGGGCTACCAGTGGCTTAATTGGGTTAGGTCTGTTGGGGATACTCTTAAACCGGGATTAATCGGAACAATTCCGAATAAAAAGGTCAAGGTCAATTTATTGTTGTCTGAGTGAGGGGTGGTCATACAGCAATTGGAGTTAAGCCTCCCACCCATCTATCTAGACGTTCCTCACATCCCGGTGAGGAGTTCCTTAAAAGCTTGAGTTTTACTATGCTTAGAGTCAAGCCACCCTAGCTCAACCGCGTCAATAAGACTCAAGTCCATACCTTTCAAGAAACGCGCGGTACGGCGCAACAATACTGCTTGAACTTCAACCCTGGTCATAAACCGGGAGATTTCCTGGTCTGTACCGCGAGCCAGGATATTCTTCGCAGCATTATAGTCAGCCTGCAACACGACCCCATTAAACCTGGTAAAACTGTCCCCTTTCCTGACCCCTAACAGGGTGCCAGTTACGGAGTCAATTTGCGACGTGTAGCTCGGTTGAATTTCTGAAACTACTGAACCAGTCCAGTTAGCCCATTTCTGTAAAGAGTCCCGGATTGCTCCCTTCATCCAAGTATTTAACCTGCGGGACATCGCTAATGATTGACGAAAACCTTTGATTGCTTGGGTCAAATCCTCCGCAAAAACTTTTAACGATTCTCCCCTAAAAAGAGATTTAGAAGCAGCGCCTATTACAAAAATTACTGCTTGGTCTTTTCTTAAGCGACGATTCTCTGTTTTCCGGCTCAGATTATTTTCTAGTATACGAGCCGACTTAGCTGGGTCGATTTTCTCTAATTTTCTATGCAGTGCCCATAACTGGCCACGATTTCGGTTTTTCTTAACAATTCTGTCAGATTTATTGGTCGCTAGTTTACCTAAGCCAAGACCGTGTGCACGACCATCTGAATCATAAAATACTTCTGTGTAACCCTTATCTACACCAACACAACGACATTCAGTCGGATTATTGATAGTTCCATGATCAACCAAAAAATGGATTTCAAAGCGCTGCAAATGAAGATTGTAAATTAGTCGGATCTGTCCTGTTATTTTTCGATTATATCTTACCAGAATTCGATGGCGTTTACCTCGACGTAACCCAGCCAGTTCTAACTGGTAAGTGTGGCGAGAAATCCGTTGGCAGGAGTAACCGTTTTGTTGATAGACTATTTGATTTTTTATCCTTGAATGACCCCGCTGAAACTGCTTCCTAACAATTCGAGGCAAAAATGGATCGTCTAGAAAACTGGGACTTGATAGCTGTTTATAGCATTGATTTCGACGTTTTTTATTTTCTTTACCTGGAAATCGCTTATGCAGGATTTTTCCTAATGCTTCAATACAAGCAGCTTGTTGGGCACTAATGGCTTTACCGACATCGCTAACTGTCCATTCCATTAGTTTAGATGGTAGACCTAAAGATTCTGGAGTTCTCAAAGACCTAACCTCTGGGTAGGCTTTCCGCCAGTCGAGTCCCCAATGGCTAACGCTGCCAAGCTTGTTGTAGGATTCAGAACGAACGATGCCTAAGCGTTGCATCATGGCAACAAGCTCAGCTTCAACTACCATTGACATCCCAATTACTGGAACTACCTGAGTTGAGAGCTTTTTGACTGTGCCTGATTTTTTCTTCCCCTTAGACATATTCGAGCTTGTTGTAATCATTGTCCATTATACCCCAAAAAATCCCATTTTGTACCGCTTTTTGGGGGTTTAATGGCAAGGCATTGGTGGTCTGTTCAAGGGTCGTAGCAGATAGTAAACAGGTATAGCGCTACGCGCTATAACAAGTACGGTAGAGCCAAAAATTTCCCCTTTTCTAGTCATAAGCGTTACTTGGTCTAGAGGTTTGGGAATTCTAGAGGATAGTTCTTGCCCACGACATGCTTCAGTCTCTAGAAAAGCCCCATGGTCACCACAGATTTTTGTAAATTGCCACCTAAGTCGCATCACAATAAACCCTTAAACCAACTCCTGACCTTGCCCATTGCCTGTTACCTAGTGGCTCAGATGCCCTTGCTCTGCTCAGCTCAAATTGTTCCAGATAATACTCTACCGAACAATTCCATTGTTACTCCTAATGGCAATATCATTGAGATTACCGGTGGTACCACTGCAGGAGGTAATCTCTTCCATAGCTTCGAGCAGTTTTCCGTTCTGACTGGGAATACAGCCTTTTTCAACAATTCCCTGACTATTGACAGTATTATTAGCCGGGTCACTGGTGGCTCCATCTCTAAGATTGATGGCTTAATTCGGGCTAACGGTAGGGCTAACCTGTTTTTAATCAATCCCAATGGGATTGTGTTTGGTTCGGAGGCTTCCCTAGATATTGGTGGCTCGTTTATCGGCTCTACCGCCAACAGCATTAAATTTGCCGATGGCAGTGAATTTAGTGCTACCAATCCCCAGGAGCCTCCCCTGTTAACCATTAATATTCCTACTGGTTTACAGTATGGCTCCCAAGCCAATCCAGGCAGAATTGTGATCAACGGGCCTGGGAACAATCTGAGTATTAATCCCGCTACATTTGCAGTAATCAGAGACAATCGACCAGTGGGGCTGGAAGTACAGCCAGGTAAAACCTTAGCCTTGGTGGGGGGTGATGTGGCGGTTGCAGGAGGAAATCTCACCACAGCAGGAGGACGGATTGAACTGGGCAGCGTCCAGGGAGAAGGGATGGTAACGCTAACCCCAACTAACTCAGGTTGGACATTAAGCTATGAAGATGTAGGACAATTTCAGGATATTACCTTGTCCCAAGGGGCGTCGGTGAGTACCAGTGGTAATGGCGGGGGTGAAATCCAGGTGCAGGGTCGGCGGGTGACCCTTAGTCAGGGGTCAGCCATCTTAGCCGATACCCTGGGCAGTGGGGCTGGGGGAAGTTTGACGGTAAAGGCGACGGAGGCATTGCAAGTTATCGGTACCGTTGTAAATAATTTCTTTTTCAGCCGTTTATCTAGTGATGTAGCACCAGGGGCTACAGGGAATGGGGGTAATTTATTCATTGACACGGAACGCTTGCGGGTTGCTGATGGCGCTCAGATCTCCAGTGGCACCTTTAGCTCCGGGAATGCTGGCACCTTGACGATCACCGCTGCTGAGGTAGAGGTGATTGCTGGCTCGAACTTCGGTCCCAGTGGTTTGTTTGTGCCAGTAGCACCAGGGGCTACCGGGAATGGGGGCAATTTGCTCATTGACACGGAACGCTTGCGAGTTACTGATGGGGCTCAGATCTCAGCTAGTACCTTTGGCTCTGGAGATGGAGGAGATTTGCTAGTTCAGGCCAAGGAGGTAGAACTGATTGGTACAGCTTTTGGCATCTTCCCCAGTACCTTGTCGGCAAATGTGGAACTAGGAGCTACAGGGAATGGGGGCAATTTGCTCATTGACACGGAACGCTTGCGAGTTACTGATGGGGCTCAAATTTCAGCTACTACCTTTGGTAAAGGGGATGCAGGTGCTTTGAGGGCGCAAGTCACTGAGATGGAACTAATTGGTACCTCATCAGAGGGATTACCTAGTGGCTTGTTTGCCAATGTGGAACCAGACGCGATCGGGAATGGGGGCGACTTGACCATTGAAACTGAGGGTTTGCAGCTGACTGATGGGGGTCAGATCGCAGCAATTACCCGTGGTGAAGGGGATGCAGGTTCTTTAACCGTAAAGGCAATCGATTTGCAATTGAGTGGTACCTCACCACAGGGATTAGCCAGTGGCTTATTTACAGACGTCAGAGCAGGAGCCATTGGTAATGGGGGCCAATTGACCATTAACACCGAACGCTTGCGGCTAACTGATGGGGCTCAGATTGCAGCTAATACCTTTGGTGAAGGGGATGCCGGTTCTTTAACCGTACAGGCAATCGATCTGCAATTGAGTGGTACGTCAACCGAAGGATTACCCACCGCTCTGTTAGCCAATGTGGAACCAGACGCGATCGGGAATGGGGGTAAATTGACCATTAACACCGAGCGCTTGGGACTGGTTGATGGAGCCCAGATCTCAGCAATTACCCGTGGTGAAGGGGATGCAGGTTCTTTAACCGTAAAGGCAATCGATTTGCAATTGAGTGGTACCTCACCACAGGGATTACCCAGTGGCTTATTTACAGACGTGCGACGAGAAGCCATCGGGAATGGGGGCAAATTGACTATTAACACCGAGAGCTTGCGGCTCAGTGATGGCGCTCAGATTGAAGCTAATACCTTTGGTAAAGGAAATGCCGGTTCTATAGAGGTAAACGCAACAGACATCGAATTAATTGGTACCTCACCACAGGAATTAGCCAGTGGCTTATTTACAGAAGTCCGACGAGAAGCCATCGGGAATGGGGGTAAATTGACCATTGACACCGAACGCTTGCGGCTGAGTGATGGGGCTCAGATTGCAGCGACTACCTTTGGTGAAGGGGATGCTGGTTCTATAGAGGTAAACGCAACAGACGTCGAATTAATTGGTACCGCCACGAATTTTGCTAGCGCTATATTTGCCAATGTGGAATTAGAGGCCATAGGTACAGGGGGTGAGCTGACCCTTGAAACCGAACGGTTGCGCTTGGTGGATGGGGCTCAAGTGGCAACCATTACCAGAGGCGAAGGGGATGGGGGAACCTTGAGAGTTCAGGCACAGGAGATAGAACTGATTGGGAGATCAGACCTAGGTGCCAGCGGATTATTGGCGAATGCGATCGCAGGTAGTGGTAATGGCGGTAAATTAGAGGTCTTCACTGATCAGTTAAGTATCCGAGATGGAGCAACGATCAGTGTCAGTAACTTCCAAAGCAATAACCTCCTAGCACCAGGGCAAGGCCAAGCTGGGGATATTGAGATTGTGGCAAACTCGATCGAGCTTTCTAACAGCGGAGCGGACACTCCCAATGGTGGTGGTATTACCGCATCCAATTTCTCGGCGGGAGGAGGCAATATTGATATTTCCGCTAATCAAATCACCAGTAATCGAGGGCAAATCACTGCCACTTCTGAGCTTAGCGGCGGTGGTGATATTAAACTTACTAGTGACTTACTGTTCCTTTCAAACCAAAGCGCCATTAGTACCAGCGTTAATGACAGTAATGGTGGTGGCGGTGATATTAAGATTAATAGTGATTTTGTAGTGGTTGTAGAAAATAGTAACATCGCAGCCAACGCCATATTTGGTCCTGGCGGTAATATTCAAATCACTACTCAAGGTCTGTTTCTGTCTCCAGATAGCCAGATTACTGCCAGTTCTGAATTTGGTATTGATGGTCAAATCAACATTAGCAACCCAGACCCAACTCAAAACCTGGGATTAATCCCATTACCAGCAACTATCATCGATACCGGTCTACTCATTGCCACAGGCTGTAGCACCGATGATGAGCAGAATGGATTTGCTCTGCTTGGACGAGGGGGCTTACCCACTGACCCCACTGACCCCCTCAAAGGTGAAACCATTTGGATAGATTGGCGAGATTTCTCAGCAACCAGGCGTCAATTGTATCGGGCTGCTCGCAATCGGGGGAAAAAACCCAATCAGGAACCTCAAGTGACAGCGAAAAAGCCACCAATTATTGAAGCTCAAGGATGGATCATTAATCAGGATGGAATTGTGGAGTTGGTGCCTTATCCCACTGGTCCTGAGCTCAAACCAGTATTGAATAGGACCATCAACTGTCATAATCTTAGGTAAGCATAATAGGACTGTCAGCTATCAGCCGTCAGCTATCAGCCGTCAGCTATCAGCCGTCAGCTATCAGCATTCAGCTATCAGCATTCAGTTATCAGCATATGCGCTACGCGCACGCTTGGCCTTTGGCCACGCTCCGCGAACGCGAACAGCTATCACCTAAAGGCTGACGGCTGACGGCTGACCGCTGAAGGCTTACCATCAACAAACGCGATGCTCTTAAGGCCAAAGGCCACGCTACGCGAACAGAGCCACTACGGGAAGGCATACATTAGAATCATAAAACGAATGCGATCGCATACATTAGAATCATAAAACGAATGCGATCGCATACATCAGCCTGTGATACTCAAAGCATAGATTTACCAGAATAAAGTGAAAATTATCCTTAATTTTCGGTCACCAATGTCATTTTATCCAGCAACCGTAGTCTACATAATTTACAAATAAATCATAAAACCCAGACCTCTATAATTTTCTATTCTTTTTAAATATTTTGATGACATAACTAGTTTAGTTATAGAGCAAATGGAATAGGAAGCAGGGAACAGGGACTAGGGAGTAGGGAGCAGCGATGCAGAGCGGTCTTGGGGGAAACCCCCGTGAGGCCACTGCATCGCTTTTGCAATTAGGCAAAAATTCGGGAGAAAATTCCCACACTCCTCACACTCCCCGCGCCCCCGCCCCGCGCCCCCGCCCCACACTCCCGATCTTTTTTACAAATATGAGATGCACCCTTTCCCCATCTCGCTATCTCGCTATCTCGCTATCTCCCGACCCTCCCCACACTTCCCACATTTCCCACATTTCCCACATTTCCCACATTTCCCACATTGATCACATTTACCACACTTACCCTGAATAGTTTAGGGACATAAAAGTTTTAGTTGCGTCTGTTTTTAAGCAGAAATAATTGGCAGAATAACTTTCTTTTTACCTATACTACTGAATATAGTATTTTTCCTATTAATAAGGTTTTAAACACCTATTTTTACCCTGTTCCCTGTTCCCTGTTCCCTGTTCCCTAATTATGACATTCATATTAAACTCTCATAATGTTTTTGACTATCTAGCTGCTCGTGGTTTATGCAATCCCTCCGAGCAAGCTCTCAGTAAAATTGAGCCACTGGAAGCCAAGAACTTTAACTTATTGCTGACCTTTCCAGATGGTCATAAGCTGCTCGTAAAGCAGGAGCGACATAACCAGGAAGGGAAAGCCGCTGGTGAGTTTTTGAATGAATGGCGAATTCAAGAATTCTTACAGCAATTTCCAGAACTTGCTAACCTCCGCTCTTTGATACCAGAGGTGCTGCATTTTGATGGTGAGAATTCCATTATGGTTTTCCGCTATCTCGATGACTATCGGGATTTAATGGATTTCTACGCCAAGGAAAATATCTTTCCTCCAGAGGTTGCTGCCACCATCGGCACCCTTTTAGGAAAAATCCATCATCATACATTTAATCGTAAAGACTATCAAGATTTATTCTGTAGTGAAACCGATAATATAACCACTGACCAAGTGCCTAGATTAGTTAACAGTTTAGAACGAATTGGTCCGGAGATTTTTGGTGCGGTACCTGCTGACGGGCTGAAATTCTTTGCCCTTTATCAACGATACGATAGTTTAGGGCAAGCGATCGCACAACTAGGCAATGGTTTTGCCCCCTGCTGTCTGACCCACAATGACCTAAAGCTAAATAATATCCTTCTGCACCAAGATTGGGAGCATGAGAGTACCAGCATTGTCAGGCTAATTGATTGGGAGCGCTGTAGTTGGGGAGACCCAGGGTTTGATTTAGGAACACTGATCAGTAGCTATGTCCAAATCTGGCTGAGTAGCCTAGTTATCAGTAAATCTTTAAGTATTGAAGAATCCCTAGGTTTAGCCATGACCCCCTTGGAACAGCTCCAGCCTTCCATTGCTGCCCTAACTAAAGGGTATTTTGAAACCTTTCCAGAAATTTTAGAACACCGACCTGATTTTTTGCGGACAGCAGTGCAATTTACCGGTTTTGGTTTGATTCAACGGATTCGGGCGATGATTGAGTACCAAAAATCCTTTGGTAATGCCGGGATTGCCATGCTTCAGGTTGCCAAGACCTTGTTGTGTCGTCCAGAAAAATCCATGCCCACAATTTTTGGCCCTGCTATTGCTGAATTAATTCAACTCAGTCCTTCCGCTGTTTAAGACACTTATAGCGTTTTTCATAGCTATGAGGTACACAGGATTTTTTCCCTACTCCCTACTCCCTACTCCCTACTCCCTACTCCCTACTCCCTACTCCCTACCAAAGCATGATCCAACTACTTGATTCTAGAGAAATTCAACTATCCCAAGTCGCCAATCAGCAATTACTAGATGTTCTAGACGATATTGTTAACAAAGTAAAAATCCAATCAGACTTCTCTATTCACCATTCAGATTACAAACCGTTGGAAATTCCAGCCGAAGCTGTGGAACGTTTTCAACGGATGCCCGAAGAGATGCAGCAAAAATATATCAGTCTGCAACTGCGGAGTTTTCTCTATGGTATTTATTACAATGGCTCAATGCGAGATACTCTCGCACCGGAAGCAGATACTGAAGCTGCGCCACTAGACCTAGAGAACAATACCATCCTGGGAGTAGATGTGGGATTTTATCAGCGACTCCACGACAGCAATAGTGGCAAAGGCTACTTTGACCCTGGTTGGTCTGTTCTCAGAGAAGAAAGTGATGGCACTTTGGCTGTGACTAAGGGAGGATTGAGGCTGCATATTGAACGGGAGCAGCATCTGCCAGCATCCCAGCAATCTGCCACCGTCGGGGATTCAGTAGCAATCCGTATGCCTAAGAATTTGGTGCAAAATGGCTTTTATATGGCCGTTGGCAATCTAGAAGCAAATCGTCCGCAAACAGACCAGTCAGTGACTGTGCGAATTTACTTCAACTTGACTCCTGACGGTGCAGTTGCCGTAATGGGTAGCTTAACCCAACAGCTGAACGACATGGAAATTCCGTTCCACTTTAAAGTTTTGTACAATCCCAAGGACTACGAACGACACGATTCGGGGGTACTCTACTTTGATAAGCGTAACTATGACGCTGTTGAGGGAGTTTTAAAGACTGTTTATACAGAGCACCAATCTCATTTTCAGCCAGATGTTCCCCTATTTACCATGGAGCTAGCACCAGGTTTGGGGTTAGCAGAAGAACCAGACCAAAAATTTGCCGAACAGGAAAGCTTTGGCATGAATCGCTGTCAGATTGTGGCCAATGGGTTGTTGGAAGCTTGGCATCAAGGGGATGATTCCACTGAAGGAAGGATGAAGGCTATCCTTGGGCAATTTTCTAGGCTGGGGATTGACTTGGAGCGTGTTTATCTGAATGCCAATTCTGAAGATATTTACACATCATTAAATTTCTCTTAGTCGAAGTAATCAAAAATTAAACCTTTTTTGGATCTACCGAACCTAGTATGCATAAAAACGCTGAAATTACCACTAAATATGATTGGGTATTATATTTATAATAAATCATTTTATCAAGAACTAAAACTCCCGCCCCATAAGGATTATAATAATTAGTTTTTCAAAGTTTTACATAGCCAGTTCGGTAGAGCCTAAAAAAAAAGGTTTACTTATGACATCAATAAAATAAAAAAAACTAAACCAACTCAATTAATCCAAGTATGATTCAAACAGAGATCAAAAATTACTAATTGATTCCTATAGCAATCCTAAATTAATTGTGATAATTTTTATTCCCTACTCCCTACTCCCTGCCTCACTTGGGTAGGTTTTTTACATTTGGGCGACTACGTACTGGCACTCTTGTTGAAATTTCGCCAAATATGTCTGTCGGAAAATCTCCCAGAATTTCCACCGATTACCGACCCATCTCCCGCTCTTCCCCTCCTGGTCGGGGTTAGGGGTGGGTTCCGATTACCCATTCCCCATTCCCCATTCCCCATTCCCCATTCCCCATTCCCCATTCCCTATTACCTATTACCTATTACCTATTACCTATTACCTATCTCCAAAGTAAAAAACCTACCCTTGTCAGCTACTCCCTGCTCCCTGCTTCCTACTCCCTACTCCCTACTCCCTACTCCCTGCTCTCTGTTCCCTGCTCCAATGCCTTGGAGGCGATCGCAAACTACTCTGGAATTCTGGATGCTGGGTTTGAGGTAATCCCCGTCAAGTCTTTCCCAGTGGATCCGGTAGGGGGTAATCCAATTCCTTTATTAATTTAATTATAATAGGGTAAATGTTGACTGTATCAACCTAGGACGAAAGTGCCTTAACCAATTACTGGTAGAAACTAATCTTAGTCTTTTAGTCCAAGAGTAGTCTTGGACTATTTTTTATGTTTTTTCTCAGCTTCACTAGTTTTGTGGACATAACTAGTTTAGTTGATTCACTAAATTAGAGAGAGGTTAAGTATCAGAATAATGGTAAAGGTTAATTGTGAGCTATGAATAGGTTTAGCAGTAGGTAACTACATCTAATTTAGTGACAAAAGTGTTTTTGGTTTAGCATCAATAAGCTATAAAAATCCTAGACAGACTAAATTAATTTTAATAGGATAAAAATAGGAATCAAAAATTACTAATTGATTCCTGATCAACAACACAAATTCATTATTGGAGCAAAACTCAAATGGCTAACATCAAAGTTAATAACATCAAACCTGCTGGTGCTGAGTTGTTCGGTGATTCTGAAAGTTTTATCAAGGATCTCCAAGACAACGAACTTGAACTAGCAGGGGGTTCGGAGTGCCCTTCTCCATTCCCCACTTCACATCCTGGTAACTGCCCTACAGGCACTGAAGTTTTCTGATCCATTTGCAGCCTATAGCTTAAGCTTAGCACAGGGAGTAGTCACACACAAAAGGGCTTCAGCCTTGTGTCAAGTTTCCTACAGCAGGAGTTGCAGCGGTTTCGATACCTGGCACCAGTGACATGGATTAGGGAGGTTAAACCTCCCTGATTCGCAGCACTACCAGGTTCAAGAGATTATTCATTTATTTATTTGAGCGAACGGGACAAAATCTCCGATATAGCGTTTATCGCAGTTATGAGGTACAGTTTTATTTGATGTTGATTCCCTATATTGATGCAGTGATCTCTATTATCTTTTCCCTATTCCCTATTCCCTGTTCCCTGAAAAACCAGAACTTTGTACCTCATAGCTATGATAATTGCTATAAATGAACTGAGTATGGAAATAACAGCAGTAGAATTATCACAAATAGCTACTATAGCTACCAATGCAGCCTTTCTTTCAGAGTGCTTAAATTGTCCTTTTGAACGGGATTTTAATCCCCATAAGCTTGACCAAAATCTCATTGAAGAACGCCTCAAAACCTGGTGTAAACTCCTGGGAGGAGAAGACAGACTTAAGAAGCGCCTTCAGTGGAATGGATGGGACTTAAACACAGTCCGTATTTTACTGGGAACAGCGGATGTGATTGATAATCCTACTTTGCCACCTTGGGCGGAAACCCTGAAAGAATTAATTGAAAGTGGCGCAATTACCTTACTCGGTATAGAGGGAGAATATAAATCACCAATTGACTCCCAAAATCCCTTACCTTTTGAAGATTTTTATCTTCCCTTTATCCTAGTAGCACAGCGGAAACTATACACTGGTTTATCGGCAACTCGCCCTCTGGAATTGCTGAGTCGAGAAGCCTGGAAAGCCCTAGAAAGGAGCCTCCTACAAAAACTGGTTGATTTAGGGGCAAAAACCTTACTATTTGAATTTTACAAATTTCGGGAAAGTCAGCCCTCTTATGAAAAGATCGATTCCCAAGAAAGCCAAAGTAAAGCTTTGTATTGCGCCTTGATCCAAAACCTTCTCCAAGATGGGGGACTGGCATTTTTTCAGCAATACCCAGTCCTGGCTCGCTTGATAGCCACAACTATTAACTTATGGGTAGAATCTACTACTGAATTTATCCAACGTCTACAAGAAGATTTATCGGCAATTGAACTTATCTTTTCTGACCGCAAAAGCTTAGGAAAAGTTGAAAATGTTGAGACTGCTTTCTCAGAACCTCATAATGGGGGACGCTCTGTATCAGTTCTTACCTTCTCCTCGGGTGTAAAAGTGGTATATAAGCCCAAAGATTTGGGTCTAGATGTTGCTTTCAACCAGTTGCTAGACTGGTGCAACCAAAAGGATACCTCTTTACCCTTCCAACTAACCAAGATTCTTAATCGTCAGGGATATGGCTGGGTTAAATTTGTTGAGCAGCAACCTTGTGAAGATAAAGCTGCAGTCCAACGCTTCTACAAAAGAGCAGGAATGCTATTATCTCTCCTCTATGTCTTAGGCTCAAGTAAATCTCACAAGACCAATGTCATTGCCAGCCGTGAATATCCAATTATCATCAATGTTGACACCTTAATGTCTCCTATAGAAAAAAGTTTTAGTGAATCAGAAAACTGGTTCAAATACTCAGTTATAAAGACAGGCTTTTTACCTTCTTGGGAAGGTAATTTAGCCTCAGCAAATACTCGAGACTATAGTGATATTGGCGGTATTTACCCCCAGCAAATTAATTCCTCAATAGAGTGGAAATTTATTAACACAGATGGGATGCAATTAACTCCCAAAACTACTATTATTCCGCCTCGGAATAATGTCGTCGTGCTAGAAGAGGAAACCGTCTGCCCCAATGACTACCTTGAAGAGGTAGTGACGGGTTTTGAGGAGATGTATCGCCTCCTAATCAAACATAGGGAAACTCTCCTAACCGAGAATAGTATTCTATCAGGCTTAAAATCATTAAATTCTCGATTTATTCTGCGCCCAGCTAGGGCCTATAGTGTTATCTGTAAGCATAGCCTCAACCCACAATATTTGCGTAGCGGAGTTGACTATAGTATTGGAATAGACACTCTCAGTCGAACCTACTTAACTGCTGAAGAAAAACCGGAAGCTTGGGTAACTTTGCCAGCGGAAATCAAATCTTTACAACAGCAAGACATTCCCTATTTCACCGTATCCTGTAATAAGGATACCTTAGATGTTGGACTAGACCAACCCATCAAGCACTTTTTCAAAACTTCTAGTTACCAACAACTAATTTCTAGGCTTCAGAGTCTGGATCAACAAGATTTAGCCCTGCAAATTAAATTAATTCGGGGAAGTTTTTTGGCCAGGTTTGCTCATCTGACAAAAAAGAATGTTGCACCCCAGGCGGATTCTTATCAATTTCTCCCACTTACCCCTGAACAACTACAGCAAGAGGCACTCTCAATTGGCAATCGTCTTATCGCCAATGCGATTATAAATAATGACAGCTGCAACTGGATTGCCATAGAGTATATGTTTAATGCCAAGCGCTATCAACTCCAGGCGTTGGATGATTCTTTATATCAGGGGCGCGCTGGAGTTAGCCTATTTCTAGCAGCCTTAGCAAAACTTACTGGCAAAAGCGAATTTCAAAAAGTAGCTCTAGCAGCTCTCTCTCCTTTACGCCAGTCTCTTCAGAACACTAAAACTACCGGAAGATTAATTCAGTCTGGACTCGGTGTGGCAGGATTGGGTGGGATAATTTACAGTCTGGTTAAAATTAGTCAGTTTCTCCAAGAGCCAGCCCTCCTCAAAGATGCCCAGCAGGCAGCAAAACTGATCTCTCCACAGGCGATCGCTGGTGACCAAACGTTGGATATTTTGGGTGGAGTAGCTGGGGCAATTCTGGGCTTATTATCCCTCTACCAAGAAACAGGTGAGCCAGCTATATTGGATACAGCGATCGCCTGTGGCAATCGTCTCTTATCAAAACGAAGTAATACTGTCCCGAGGGCGTGGAAGACAATTTGTAAAATCCCTTTAACGGGATTTTCTCACGGTGCAGCGGGTAATGCTTTGGCCTTATTGCGGTTATATGCTGCTACAGCAGACACTGCTTATTTGGAAGCAGCACAAGAGGGAATTGAATATGAGCGGAGTGTCTTTGACCAATCTGCCCGAAATTGGCCAGATTTCCGTTTCTTGGAGAAAACTAATCAAATTAGCTTCATGCACACCTGGTGTCACGGAAGTGTTGGCATTGGATTAGCACGTTTGGCAAGTTTATCCATTCTAAAAATAGAAGAAAATTATGCTGACATTGAGATAGCTTTGGAAACCACGCAGAACTACAGCAGACCGAGTAGAGATATAGACCATCTTTGTTGCGGGATATTAGGCAGAACCGAACTATTTGTCGTCGCCTCCCAAAAACTTGGCAACCAAAATTGGCTTAAAACTGCTAGGAAGCAGGCAGCATGGGTAGTAGAAAGGTCAAAAGAACATGGAGGATATACTTTTTTCTTTGATTTCCCTAACTCGCTGTTTAACCCTAGTTTTTTCCGAGGTACAGCAGGGGTAGGGTATCAGTTGTTACGCTTAGCATCTCCAGAATTGTTGCCTTCAGTGCTGATTTGGGAGTAGAGTACCGTTGAATGGTTCTGTTGCGAAAACGCTCTCGCTCTTGTAGTAAGTAACTCCACCCCACTATTTAGTATCTACTCTATTTGCTTAATAACTTCAACTTCCCCAATCTGTCCCTTCAACCACCCAGTAAACAAATCAGACACAATCTGAGCACGCAACTTCCCATCCAATTCCGATTTAACAATCTCCTCAACCAAAATTAGATGCACTCCCTGAGAACTCACAATCGGTTTAAGCAACTGTGGCGGCTCAGCCGCAAACACAGCCGCAGAAATTTCCGGCTTAAACTCGTGACGCTTAACGATTCCCCGATATCCTCCAGAGCGCCGTAACTCAGTATCCTGGATGTATTCGTGAGCAATCTCATAGAAACTTGTCTCCCCTTCATCCAGGGCATAAAACAGTTCCATGGCTAGGTCTTTATCATCTAAAACGACTTCGTAAATAACGGCAGCAGCATAATCCAGCTGATGTTCAAAGAAATAGGGTTCAACTTTATCCGCAAACAGATGTTGAACTAACTTATTAGCTATCAAATTAGTGTAAACTACTTCTTCAAAATCATCTAAAGACATACTATAGTTTTGCAGCCATGCCCAAGTGTCCTCGGAATTCTCAAGTTTGTTCATTAACCGGAATTGGTCGGCTGCCTGTTGAAGGTCTTCAATTTCTACACGGATGCCAGCACTTTCCGCAGTAGCGGCAATAACCTTGCGGGTAACAATCCCTTCAATCATGTCAGGGATTTTGTAGGATAGCTTGACTTGGTTAAAAATATCTTCCGTGGTAATCGTAATAGCTGGTAACATGATTTTTTTTTGGTAATTTTTGATTGGA
Organism: Moorena producens 3L; assembly: GCF_000211815.1. Classification (GTDB taxonomy): domain Bacteria; phylum Cyanobacteriota; class Cyanobacteriia; order Cyanobacteriales; family Coleofasciculaceae; genus Moorena; species Moorena producens. The sequence goes on along the minus strand of NZ_GL890823.1, from coordinate 244,765 downwards.
AATTTAGGGAGTAGGGAACAGGGAACAGGGAACAGGGAATGGGGAATAGGGAATAGGGAGCAGGGAGCAGGGAGTAGGGAGTAGGCAAGAGGCAAGAGGCAAGAGGCAAGAGGCAATAGGCAAGAGGCAAGAGGCAATAGGCAAGAGGCAAGAGGCAAGAGGCAAGAGGGAAAAATCTTGTGTACTTCATTACTATGAGAATGTTATCAGCGCGTTTATCGCATTTATGAGGTACGCTTTATTGCCTCAAAGTCCCCCTTATTAAGGGGGATTTAGGGGGATCCCTTCCTCATGGGAGAGAAAACTGTTACATATAGCATTTTTGCTCATTGTGTTGATGCAGTCGCTGATTATAGCACTACCGATTAAGGTGAGGACATTGATACAAGTAGAAAAGCTGTGATAGTAAACTTTTGCCTTTTGCCTTTTGCCTTTTGCCTTGCCCGTAGCGCTATATGTCCAACTCCGCACACTTCCCTCTCTTTCCCTATTCCCTGTTCCCTGTTCCCTGTTCCCTTCAGATAGCACTACAATTCCAAACCCCCCTGTTGCAATTTCTTAAATGGATCCAGAACTAAATCAATAATCCGACGCTGCCGGACAATGACTTCTGCTGTTGCGGTGTCCCCTGGGCGGAGAGCAATACATTCCTTTGGTGTGGGCATACAGGTTTTATTGAGCTGAATTTCTAAGTCATAAGTAGGCACTTTACCCTGCTCTGTTTCTGTAAGCTTGGAGGTTGGAGAAATCTTGATTACCTTGCCTTCTACTACCCCATAGTCTTGAAAAGGATAAGCATCAAACTTCATTTTTACCGCCATTCCTTCCCGTAACGACCCACTTTCTGAAATAGCGATCTGGGCTCGCAGGGAAAGGAACGACCCCTTTGGAGCAATCTCGACTATAGTGTCTCCAGGTTGCACCACAGCTCCAGCACTTTTGATTGGTGACTGAAACACTATTCCCTCGATCGGAGCCGCTAACATCCTTTGCTTTAACTGAATTTCCAAGGATTTAATCTGACTTTTCGTCTGAGATGCTTCTGCTTTGAGGGTAGTAATTTGGGTTTCTATATTTTTCAGTTGTTCCTCACTTTTTAGTAAAGCCAGTTTACCAGAATGAACTAAAGTTTTATAACTCCGTTCTTGCTCTTGCAAGCGCAGGCGAGATTGTTTAATATCAGCCGATGCTTGATGAATCGTCTTTTGATAAGTACCTTGTTGTTCTTTCAGGCGAGACTGAGCTTGTTTTATTTCTAATTCAGTTCTGATTATAGTTTTCTCGGCTTCTTTGGCTGACTGTTGCACATCTAAAAAGCGTTCTTTTGACAAAACCCCCTCTTTATAAGCGTTTTGGTAACGGGGAATTTTTTCCTGAGCACTTTCTAAACGAATGGTTTCTAATTCATAGGCAACCTTGCTAGATTCAATAGCCTGCCGTGCCTGGTCTATTTGTGCCAACAGTTCTTCCTTTTGTAAACTGTAGGCGAACTTGAAGGCTTCCAGATTCTGCCGTGCTTGCTCGACTTGCGCCTGTTTTTCTAACTCTTGAGCTTGGTTTTGTTGCTCCTGGGTACGCAGAGCCAGTATCAATTGGTTTTTCAGCACCTCTAATTGATTCAGCCGATTCTGTTGCCCTTCTAATTTTTTTTGTTCCTGCTGAAGTTCAGTGCTAACTAACTCCGATTCCAGTTCTAGTAAGGTTTGACCAGCCGTTACCAATTCCCCTTCTTTGACCTTAATTGCTGCTACGGTTCCTGCTACTGGCGCATCAAGTTTGATGGTTTCCCCCGTAGGTTCCAATCTTCCTCTAGCTTTCCCCGTCTCATCCACCTGAGCGAATATCGCCCAAGGTAAGGCAATACCAATAAATACTATCAAAAAATAGAGTAATCCCCTTGTCCAAACCTGAGGTAATGTATCAAGCAGTTCCTTAGTCGCATAAGACCATTCATGACCCTGGAGTCGTTGATCATTCCTAGGTTGAGAAGTCGTTTCTTGGGTGAGTAACTCCTGATAGGGACCCTGGTCTGGAATAGTTTGAGTAGGACTATGTCCATTCAATGTATGATTTTCAGGCATAGCAGTATTTTGGATTGTTGGCTAAAGGATTCAAAAAAAATTACGGTAGATTAAATCAGCTGAGGCAGGGCTGGGGAGGATCGAGCCTTGGGGATGTTGTTAAGGGTGTTGATCCCCCTAAATCCCCCTTAATAAGGGGGACTTTACCGATTCCTCCCTGTTCCCTGTTCCCTGTTCCCTGTTCCCTGTTCCCTGTTCCTGACTTCTGACTTCTGACTTCTGACTTCTGACTTGCGCGTAGCGCTATAGCTGCTGCTGATTGAGATAGAAATAATGTCCTCGCTTTGCCATTAAGTCTTCGTGAGTACCGCTTTCAATCAAGACCCCTCTATCCAGGACTAAAATCAGGTCAGCTTTGCGTACCGTAGAAAGACGGTGAGCAATAACTAGGGTGGTGCGGTTTTTGAGAATAGTATTGAGATTGGTCTGAATAATCCGCTCTGATTCCGCATCCAGGTGGGAGGTGGCTTCATCGAAAATTAATAGGCGGGGATTTCCCAAGAGGGCGCGAGCAATGGCTAAACGCTGTCGCTGTCCCCCAGACAACATCCCTCCTCCCTCCCCAATCTCGGTTTCATAGCCCATGGGCAGTTTTTGGATAAATTCATCGGCACCGGCCAGTTTTGCTGCTGCCATAATTTCGTCTAAGGTGGCTGAGGGATAAGCCAGACCGATGTTTTCTCGAATTGTCCCTCCAAACAGAAATGTATCTTGATCCACCACACCAATTTGCTGGCGCAAGGAGCCTAAGGAAAGACTGGTGATATCTTGCCCATCAATCAACACCTTCCCATCTGAAGGAAGATACAGCCCCAACATCAGCTTGGAAATAGTGCTTTTCCCGGAACCACTGCGCCCCACTAGGGCTACCATTTGCCCTGGTTTGACCTCAAAACTAAGATTTTCCAGAACATTGCTCTCACTTTCTGGGTGATAGCGGAAGGTGACCTGATCAAAGCGAATGTGACCGCGCAACTCAGGTAATGATTGCCGTGCCTGATGGTGCAAATCTTCTTCTGGTTGGTAATCCAGCACATCATTGATGCGCTCCATGGCAATCACGACTTCCTGAAATTCATTCCACAGTACCGTGATCCGCTGGAAAGGCCTGATCACCTGACCCAGCAACATATTAAAAGCAACCAATTGCCCAATGGTGAGCTGATTTTGAATCACCAACCATGCCCCAAACCAGAGCAGTGCGGTAGTGGCTAACCCCTCGATCGTATTGCTGAAAATCTGGAGTCGATTGCTAATAACCTGCCCAGAAAAGTTAGTTTTAACTTCTTTATTTAATAACTCTTCCCAATGCCAGCGTACGGTTTGCTCAACTGCTGTAGACTTGACAGTGCGGACACCAGAAAGTACTTCAATCAGATAACTACTTTCTTTTGCGATCGCATTAAAGACTTCCCGAGAAATTCGTTTTAAAAACGGTGTAGAAATCAACGCCAGCAGGAAAAAAGGTGGCACAATTACCAAAATTAGCAGCGCCATCTTCCAACTGTACCAAAACATCAACCCCACATAGATAAAAACTGTTAGTAAATCTAGCAGGATAGATAACGCCTCACCGGTGAGAAACCGCTCAATTTTACGATTTTCCTGAATCCGGGAGGTAATATCACCCACAAAACGAGACTCAAAGAAACCCAAAGGTAATCGCAAGGTATGGCTGATAAACCCGACAATTAGTGCTAGGTCTACCTTATTCGCGGTGTGGTCAAGCAAGTATTGCCGCAACCCGGTAATCGCAACCCGAAACATAGTAAACATCAGCAATCCTAACCCCACAGCCGTTAGGGTGAGGGTGCTCCGTTGCACCACTACTCGGTCTAAAATTATCTGGGTAAATATCGGTGTAATCAGACCAAATATCTGGATCATCAGGGAAGCAAAAAACACCTCCAGCAACACGACACTGTGAGGCTTTACCAACTCAAAAAATTGCCAGAAGGAGGTCTTACTTTCTTTGGTATCCTTCAGGATTGCTGTGGGTTCCAGTAGCAGTGCATAACCAGTCCAATCCGCTTTGAATTCCTGATGGCTCAGAGTTTTCTGACCAAGACCAGGGTCAGCAATTACCACATGCTTGTTGGTAATTTCATAAACAACAATAAAGTGTTTTCCTTCCCAGTGGACAATAGCAGGTAGCTGTTGTTTTGCCAGTTGATCCAAACTAGCTTTCACCGGTCGAGTGGAAAAGCCAATACTTTCCGCCGCCGCTGATAGTCCCCGCAATGAAGCGCCATTACGGTCGGCATTGGAGATATCTCGCAAGCGATTAACACTGAATCGTTTTCCCCAATAGCGACCGATCATCACCAGACAGGCAGCACCACAGTCAGAACCACTCTGTTGGGCAAAAAACGGATAGCGCCGGATCACTCGCTGCCACAAATGACCAACTTTTTGAGTAGGGCTAGGAAAGTAAGCTTTGCTAATGGTTTGCTTGGGCTTTTCGTCTCCTGAGGTGGGGATGTCTTTCTTCTCCGCTACTCTTTCTACTTCCCCCACTCTCCCTTTCTCGGCTTCTGCCAAAGGACTCTCCGACGGCATCAGCAGGGAATTTTGCCCTTGGGCCTGACGATAAAAATGTTCGCGGATTTGGGGATGTTTGCTAATTAGGGGAAATAACAGTTCCGGAGTTAGATAACAAAGCTTGGTTTTGAGGGAAGCTCTGGCTGAGTAGCACTCAAAAGACTCCTCTGGAAAGAAAGTACACTCCCCAAAGGAAGCTCCGGCTTCTAGATTGGTAATTAACTCCCCGGCGCTATTAATCAGTCTGACCTTTCCGGAAATCACAATATAGACCCCAGCCTCGGCGTCTGTTGACTGCCAAAATTGACCGACCGTTGGCTCGCGATATTTGATTTGTTTGAGACAGCGTGATAGTTCTGGTTCTGAAAGAGAATGCCCTAGAGTATGGGCGAGCTGCTGAGGGGAAATCAGTGGATTAGATGTGGATGTATGTCGAACCATAATCTCATGCCATGTTGCTGGGATTGAATAGCCAAAAACCATTGGACTCGGAGTCATTAGCGGATTTCAGGTCAGAAATTAAGATGCTGTGACCATCCTTTTCCCGTCCCCTAGGGGATTTAACCTCTGTCCGTTTTGGTATAGTCGATAATCCCATGTCCTTGAGCAATCGTTGCAGGTGGCGATTGCTCAGTTCAATCCCGAATTCTTTTGCCAGATGTTTGTTCAACCAATTCACTGTCCAGCGGCGAAAGGAATAACCATAATCCCGGGGACTCTGGTTAATCAGTTCTTTCAAACGGTCTAAATACTGCTCATTGACTGCCTTGGGGCGACCAATTGGACAATCCTGCCATTGGTGAGCCATCCCACTACGAGCAATATGCATCCAATGTCTTACTGTTGCGGCACAACACCCCAAGGTTTGACAAATTTCCGTTTGAGATTTGCCCTGATCTGCCAATAACATAATTTGAATCCGCTGACGGTAGGACTCATGTAAATCCTCTTCTAGACTTTTTTGGAGTAGTTTGCTTTGGAATGGTGTTAAATAATGACTTTTAAGAATTTTGGCTTCTTTACCTTGCTCGTTGTTCATATCAATCGGTTTTCTATGTACAACAGCCCTAAATTGGGCAGTTTTAACATTCATTGAATGTAAGCTATCAGCCGTCAGCTATCAGCTTATGTGCTACGCACACGCTACGCGAACAGCGGTCAGTAATCAGCTATCAGGTATCAGCCTATGGGATAGGTCCCAGCGTTGAAGCCTGTGCCACGCTACTTGAGGTGCTATCAGCTCAAGGCTGACGGCTGACGGCTGACGGCTGACTGCTTAGTAATGAGCTATTTATAAACCCTATATAAACCCCAATAATTAATCGAGCACAATCAACTTACACTTCCAAGACAGATAATTTGAACCTTGATGTAAGTAATTAGGAGTTCAATAATAGTTGAATCAAATCTTGGTATTGATGGCTGAAGTATCTCCCACAAAAGATTATATAATTAGTCGGATTAAAATCAAAATTTACCATTAATAAATTCTGAAATATTGTCCATATTTGCTCCACACATATGGACTAATAATTGACAAAAATTAACAGAATATTAAAAAAGTTTATCCGAGTAATTATCACTAAAACAATGGTTATATAAAGGTTATCGCTTTCACGAAAAATTAACTAAAACTTTAACTCTATAAAGCTTTGATAAAAAAAACTTTTATCAGATAAAATTCCATAGTTTATTCCTTTATCCACAATGGATGTAATCTGTAATTATCAGGGGATTGGAATTAGCCACTAGCCGGGACCTTAGCACCGATGAAGTGAGCATCACTGAAGGCTGACAAGGCTGCTTGTCACACCTGAATGCTATAGCTAGTTTTTTGATTGGAGTGGAAGCCTGAGTTAATGCAGTTCCCTGGGTAAGACTTTAAAGGTGAGTGTCATACTTCACCATGTGCCCCATGAGCTGAGTGTCTTGGTCCGCAAACCATTACGATGGCTGCAAGCTGCTACATGTATAAGCAATCTTGAGTTGGTAGTAACGGCTTCTTTACCTATTATTCTTAATCAGAGCTAATGCTGACAGTACCCAAAAGGGTACTGTTTCACTGCACTTTCTGTGTTAAGGCAATATCGATTGATAGCAGTTCTCAATTGAAAACTGCTATAAACCACAACTAGGATTACATTAAAAATCTGAAGGGGGCTTGGGGAAAACTGGTTGAGCAAATTTTGCTTTTGCGATCGCATAACGTAAGCATTCAGCGAATGCGCTACGCGCACGCTACTTGAGGTGCCATCAGCCATCAGCTAGCAGGCGGTTTAACTGCACGGGCTCGGATCAGTAAAACGAGCAGGGATTTTCAACCAGCCGTACCAGCACCCCCCAGCTTGTTTACTACCGACCGTTGATTAGCATTAGGCATTAGGCATGATAGCTGACAGCTGACGGCTGAATGCTTGCTGCGTCACCTTTGTCGCCCACAGTAGCTCAATCTGCTAGATTAATTTGCCACAAACCATACCAATTTCTGACTGCCAACCATACTGTAGAGAGCAATCCCGCCAGGCTCAAAGTCAAACCACTTTGACACTCCCCGCTAATCGCGAGACGGGGATTCTTGGTTCAACGAGGCAACTTGCTTTGACAGGTTTTCACCAGCAAAAGTAGAGGTTCCCTCTCCCCAAGCGTTTGGATCATTTAAGATCAGAGTTCCGGTGTGCCCCACCGTACTCAAGGCTCTTTCCAAAATATTGATTGCAGCATTATGGTCTCTATCTAGAGAACAACCACACTGACAGACATGGGTTCTAGTTGATAGAGACTTTTTGACTACTTCACCACAATTAGAACACTCAGCAGAAGTATACGCTGGATTAACTGCAACAGTTACTTTGCCAAACTTAGTCCCAAAATGTTCCATCCATTTCCGGAATTGATACCAACCTGCATCATTAATAGATTTGGCAAGATAGTGGTTCTTTACCAAGTTTTTAACCCTTAAATCGACCTAGGCGACCAGGTCGTTTGACCGGACTACGCAACCTGCCGGAGACGAAACCTTAGAAGAGTGCAGCCTTACAACAAAACCTGCCACCTTTGATGCATAGCCTATCAACTATAAAGGCTGCACTCTTCTTGCGGTAACTTCTAACCAGTCTCTTGGCATGTTCTTCACGCTGCCTACTTATTTTAAGGTGTGCCTTACCTAGTCTGTTAATTGCTTTCTTTCGGTTAGCAGAGCCTTTCTTTTTCCGGGAAACCCGACGTTGATAGAATTTTAGACGCTTTTCTCCTTTTCTATAAAATCGAGGATTGGGTACAGTATTGCCATTGGAGTCAGTGTAAAAATCCTTTAGTCCAACGTCCAGGCCAATAGTGGTTCCTGTTGCTGGAACAGACTCATTAATATCGATCTGAATGCAAAACTGAACATAGTACCCATCTGCTCGACGGACTATCCTGACTCTCTTGATCAGCTTTTTGTCAAAGCGCCATAAGTCCCACGTACCCTTGAGCTTGAGTTTTCCTATTCCTTTTTTGTCACTAAAAATTATTGATTTTTTGTCTGGGCATAACTTCCATCCAGTAGTCTTGTATTCCACTGAGTGACAATGTTTTTTGAATCTAGGAAATCCTTTCTTACCAGGAATTTTATTTTTGCAGTTGTCATAGAAACGGGCAATTGATGACCATGCTCGTTCAGCACTGGCTTGACGAGCCATAGAGTTCAATTCATTGGCAAACGGTAATTCTTTAGCTAAGACGGCACAAAGAGCACTTAAATCAGTTTTCTTGACTCCTTTATTGTCCATCCAATAACGGATGCATTTATTTCGAATAAATTTAGCGGTTTTTATAGCTTCATCTATCGCATCATATTGTTTTTGCTTCCCGTATGCCTTGAACTCTATCACTATCATCACGTATCGACCTTTTCTGCTTACTTTATTCTACACCACACTGCAATATTCATTCCGGTATCTCCTAGACTGATTATAGTAAATGAGTAGTTTAAATCAGCTTAAACCCTTAAATAGCAAGGGATTCAATAAACTAAAAATACATTGTCTTGATGCAATAACGAGTGGTTTTGGGTCTGTGTGCGGAACACCGCGACGCACCTTGTACGCCCCGTGGAACGGCAGTCGCTCATGGGGGTTTCCCCCAAGACCGTGCTGCATCACTACCAAAAATCCCTATATACGACGCTTGCCTCTTGCCTCTTGCCTCTTGCCTCTTGCCTTTCCCTAGCTGACGGCTAACTGTTGATACCTAACGCCTTATATTCACTTCTATCATTTATCGACTTGTATAGAGAATCAAGCATTTTATTTACCTCTGGAGGTTGGGATGTAAAACGGATATAAAAACCTTTATTTTCTGGTTCAATTGACGTCACTTTAGCATAGATATCATCACTATATTCTGCTTGGTATTGATTTAATATATTCAGGCTTATATTACTTAGCTCTACCGGGAAATTCTCTCTTATTATCTCATAGGAACGCACTTTCGCTCCCTTAGCTGAAAGCTGAACTAAACTTCCAAGAAAAAGATTTTTACCGATATGCTTTTCTTCCAAAATTTTGTAGGTGAGTGGTATGGCTTTAGGAAGGAAAAAAAATTCTTCATCTTCTTTAGGTAGAAAGAGATTATAGTCATCACCAATACCCACAACTTGATAGATAGTAATTGGCTGTTTAACCCCTTTTGGTTGTACCTGTTTGTGCCCGTGAGTAATCACGATTGACTTAACCTGTTCAAAGGTAGATTGTGAAATAAGAATTTGACCACCTATGGTATAGGATTCAATGCGATAGGTTAAGTTGACTTGGCTACCCACTACACTGTAATCGGTGCGTTTTTCCGAGCCAATATTACCCACCACAACATCACCTGTGTTGATACCAATACCCATTTCTAGAGGTGGATAGCCCCACTCATTCATCGTTTCGTTGACAGGAACCATTGCCAATTGCATCGCCACAGCACAAGCCACTGCCCGTTTTGTATCGTCTTCTCTCGCCGTAGGAGCACCAAACAAAACCAAAATTCCATCACCCATGAACTTATCAATGGTTCCTTGGTATTTAGTAATCACCTCTGACATATGTTTCAGATAGAGATTGAGAATTTTAACCACTTCTTCCGGAAGCAATCGTTCTGATAGCGCTGTAAATCCTCTTAAATCAGAGGTTAGTATGGTGAGAGTTTTGCGCTGGCCTCCCAGTTTCAATTCTTCGGGTTTTTCCAGTAACTTATCTACCACTTCCTTACTCAGGTAACGCCAAAAAATCTGACTAATGATTTGATTCCTTTTTTCTAAATCTTGGTTAGCTTCAGCCAAATCAGCCGTGCGTTCCCTAACCCGCCTTGTTAATTCCTTTGCTGTTTGACGCAATCTACCGATAACCAGAATTAGCCCTGAGAGTGCCAACACAGATAGTCCTCCTAAGGTGATAAATGTACTCCTCAGACCCATTTGTGTGTGTACCACAAATTTGTCTAGAGGCTGAATTATTTCCAAAACACCTCTGACATCTCCTACTTTCCAATCCATTCTGGGACTATCCGGATGGCTGTTATGACAAGCAATGCAGCTATGCTGCATAATGATGGCTTCTGCATATCGAAATGAAGAACGACCTTGGATCTGCTCTTGGCGAAAAAATGACTGAGTGGGATATTTTCTCAAGAATCTGAGTGCATCCCATTCAAAATCATCTTTCGGACCCCCTTCACCTTGTCGATTGGGAAAGGGATAGTCACTGTAAAGCCTGATTAAAGCTCCCGTATCATTGGCACTGATGCGCGAACCCAGTTCTATCACATAGGTAGCTGGATTAGGAATTCCCCCTTTTTTGGTAGTGTAGTCATGGGTAACGGTAATCCCATCAACAGTTTTAGCACGAGTAACCACCTCAGTACTGTAGAGGTTACGTGCCTCATTAATAAGTTGAGCGGATAAGGCTGAATACTCTAGTGCGTGGGATTCAATTAGATCCATTGACAGACGAGACATACTTGAGAGGGCAATTCCCACTCCCAGGCAAAACATGATCGTTAGAACCAGGATTATTCTCTGAAAAATTTGGTTTAGTAACCAGTTCCAGAATTTAAAAATTAGGTGTCGCATCCCATAGAAACCCTAACCGAAAAGCGTTTTATTCAAAATCCCTTTCACCCCTGGTTGAGAAGACAATCTCAGAGGTGATAGTTATAGAGTTCTCTGAAATGCTGCCAAAACCTAAATTTCGCTTCCAGAAGGACTAATACCGTAAGCATTCAGCCGTGAGCTTTTAGCTCACGCTACGCGAACAGCTAGCTGTCAGGCGTCAGCTTTGTGGCACAGGCCACAAGCGCTGTAACATAACTCAAATTAAATGAATGCTTAAGTCTTTTATTTAAAAGACTTAACTCACATTAAAAGAATGCTTACCTCTTTTATTCAAAGGTGCGCTTTCCGCATCTAATTATTAAATGCCCCACGGGTCGCACCTAAAAGCACCGATTGCGCTACTTGAGGTGCTGCGCGAACAGTAGCACCATCTGTAGCGCATTAGCTGATAGCTGATAGCTGATAGCTGATAGCTGATAGCTGATAGCTGATAGCTGATAGCTTACCTAATACCTAATAGTTAATCGAGCCAATTTGAAAAATCCTGGGAAAATTGCTCAAGAGACAACAACTGAATTCTCGGGTCATGACCAGCAGATTCTTGCTCAGCTTTGGTGTTGTAGCCCCAATCAGCTAGATACAGTTTCACCGGTTTGAGGTCTGGCTGCTGTTGCACAGATTGAAGGGTCTTGAGCCGATCTTCCACAAACCATAGTGTTACGGCTTCCCCTGGAAAAGTTTCAATTAATTGTCGTAGGGTTTGATGTTTGGGTCGTTTGGACTCCTTGCCAATAATCCTCTCTTGTGGTAAGTTAATACCTTGTTGCTGCAATAGCTGCTTGATGAAGCGTCCTTCTTTAGTAGAAACAATATATAGCTGTGTGGTATTTGTAGAAAGTATTTGATCCAACCGCTCAATCACACCAGGATAAAATTGGTGTAGACTCAACCAAGCATCTAAATCGGTGGTAATCCATTTATCCCGAATAGTGTCTAACTGCTTAGCTATATCGGTTCTGTCTAAGGTCTCGGAATTAACGATAGACTGGGCAACTGCTGACCAATCCTGCAAAATCTTCTCTTCTGAAATACCGAGAATCAGCGCGTGAATCAATATTGGCATTTCCCAGCCGGTTTCGATCACAGGTCGTAAGCGGTAGAAGCTAGCTGCTAAATTCTCGGGTGGTGTTTGACTAGCGGGTTTCCAAATTTGACAGTATGTACGCCACGCGGTCTGAAAATACTCTAATAGTCCGTTACACAGAACACCGTCAAAGTCGAGAGCCAGAATTGTGGGTACCATTTCACTTAATTAATACTTATGAATACTACAAATTACTATACTCAAGATTAAGGGAAAAAAGTCAAAGATTTTACCTTTACATTTTCCCCTTAATCTTTACCATTATGCAATATAGCAATCCGATCTGATTCGTGAAAGAAATGGGCTGCTTTAAGGCAGAAGGCAGAAGGCAGCTATGCTGAAGGGACCGGAGTTGGAACTAGTTTTTAAGAAGTCCAGTGATTTTACAAATGATTTAGGATTGCTATAATAGATAGCAAGGTTTTAGTGAATTGGTATAATTTTATAGCACCCTATCAAGTGATATAGCAATCCGATCTGATTCGTGAAATAAATGGGCTGCTTTAAGGCAGAAGGCAGAAGGCAGCTATGCAGAAGGGACAGGAGTTGGAGCTAGTTTTTAAGAAGTCCAGTGATTTTAGAAATGATTTAGGATTGCTATAGTCTCTATGCAACTCCAGCAAATTTAAGAAGATCGACAATACCAAATATGCCTGGATGTGAAGCCAGTGTTGGTCTCCAATCCTGGTCTTGATTTAGATATAGCAATTATCATAGCTATGAGGTACACAATTTCGGGATTTTAGGGAACAGCAGATCACCGGAACAGCGGATCTGGGAAGAAAAAAGAGGGAATAGGGAATAGGGAATAGGGAATAGGGAATAGGGATGCGCTGCATCAAGAGGTGCGACCCGTGGCGAATTTAATAATTAGATGCGGAAAGCGCACCTAACAGGGAATCAGCTTCCAAGAAGACTGTACCTCATAACTGTGAGAAACGCTATAAGACATACGGTTTAATCCGTAGTGCTCTCGAAACTGCTTGTCCTGATGCTAGACTAAAGGTCAGATGCCGCAACAGGTTTCGCTGAGCTCGATAAGAGGGGGAAGGAAAAAGCCTGCCAAACCTACCATCGTAGAATCTGGATCTTGGGGAACATCTCTTAGATAGAGTCGGCCATGTCTGGTCATTGCGTTTCTTGTGTGTTGTTTACTCGTATTTTGAGTATGGAAAACGCCACCAGCTTTGGACAGTACCCGTGTGGGTACCTTTTTTGAAAAGGCAAACGTCATGTATGCAAAAGTCCCTCTTTGGTCAGAGTTTCAGAATTTGATCTTGGTGAGGGACTGCTGGCTTGGGAAATATGCGTTCCCGTAGCGTGGCCTACGGCCAATCGCATTACTGACTAAATTACTCAATTACTATAGCGCTATATATAAGTGAGGAGCTCTCAAGGTATATAGCGTTTTCATTTCACCTGAAAATGCTATACTTGTTAATCCAAACCACTATTCCTCCTCAAGGAACCATAAAAACTAATAGGAGTCACCACCTAATCCAGGGTTTTTGAGATCAAGTTTTTCGATCAGCCCTTGTCCTGTGCCCATCGGGTGCATCTCATATTTGTAAAAAAGAAGGGAAGTGTGGGAAGTGTGGGGCCCGGGCGCGGGAAGTGTGGGAATTTTCGCGCGAATTTTTGCCTAATTGTAAAAGCGATGCAGCGAGGTAGCGCGGTCTTGGGGGAAACCCCCGGAGATGAAACCTGATTACGTTGAGCCAATGAGCGTCGGCAGGTTATGGGTATTTGGTTTAAGTTATGTGAATAAGGCTCAACTGTCTTACGGTAACTTCAAACCACTCGCTATTGCATCAAGACAGTGAGATGCACCCTGGCCATCACAATAAGGATAAAGGTAAAGGGAAATTTTTCGGGTTCATCCCAGGTTACTGTCACTCTAAATCTTGACTCTTGGTCAGAGCAATAACTGAAAAAACTCGCTTCCTCGTAAGTTATTCCCGCCTCACTGGTGTGGGGATATAAGTCAAGATAAATTGGCCATAAATTCAATTAGTCGTTAACTAAAGTATAACTTAAAAAAACTAATTGCAAACTATGGATTTTTTTAAAATTTAAGCGTTATAACATTGCATAACTGACTAAATACTACCAATCCATGTTCTTTTTAGAGAATCAACTACGACAGCTACAGCTACATAAATTTAGCGTTTATATCACCAGACCTATTACCTTGGGATACCAATGGTAATAAGTTATTATCCCACGGGATAAATTCTCAAGAGCAAACCCTAAGAGGATTTGTTCGTTGTAGACTACAACGAATTTTAGCGAATCCATTTTTCATCAATTACCATAAAGAAAATAAGAGCTATAATAAACTTAGAGGTACAAAATGAATACTTGGGTAAAGTCAGAAGCTGCGTACCTAGAAAATCATCGCCCTTGGTACGAGGGACCTCATGGAACTTGCAATCTCCTCAAACCCACTCTCATCCACATGGGAGACGATAAGCCACTTCATTTGATGTTCCCTGTCCATTGGACTGAAGCTATAGATGCCTTACCTCAAGCTAAAACAATGGCACGGCAACTCAATGGGTTCTTAGTACTACTGCTTTATGGACAGGCATCTGACCAAGAAATTCAATCCTTGGTACTAGAATTAGCAGAATCCCAAGTTCTCCCCCTATGGCTAGGTTGGCAAAATAGGAAAAGGTTCGACCGCATTGTAGCAATGCTTTCCAATCATTCTGAGCTTAATTGATGTCAGTGCATATGATGTCAGTGCATAGTCAGGGTGCATTCAAGCAATTCAGCATTGATCTTGACAGTGCTTGCATACTTTGTGACGATAATTCTTTAAGAATCAGACCTTGAATTATTGAAGCAATAGAATTATTGAAGCAATCCACATCAACATTATGAACAGACTAGAAACACTCCAGCTGAGGTGATTAGGGCTTTTATTAAAACATTACGTCGTAAGATTCCGGTTTGACTAGTAAGAAAAGATAATGACTAACCCTTGATATGACTTAACTATCAATATCTAGGAATTAGCCATTACCAAGTTTTTTTGGTAGCTATCTGATCACGACTACTCGAGTGAAGTTTTGGGTGACCGTCTTTCCATAGCCTTTTTTACAGTGACCATCTGAGACATCAGATGCTGAATTTTAGTGTAGAGTTGGTCAAACTCATCACGATTAAGGGAAGTTGGGTTAATCTGTGGCTCCTGAGCAGCATTGGGTGGAGCATAGGCTAGAAATGATTGAACCGATGGAAACCTAGCCGTAGCTGCTCGCACGTCCAAGTCGGGTTTAGTGGGGGGTTTAGTGGATGGTTCATGGTCCACTGCTTGAGTGTTAATGATTACTGGTTCAGTTACCGACCCAGTTTCGGGAATCGGATGGTAGGTTTTGGGCAAGGGTTCAGAACTGACTTGCTCAAGATTGGTAATTGGCTGGTAGTTGTCGTTCAAAGATACTGAAGTGTCTTTATCTGAGGTAAACTCCCTGAGTCCAGAAGCATCTAACCTAGAGTCTGAGAGCTGAAGTGTCTCTAACAATTCCTCCTTTTTCTTGAGATTTTCCTCAAGACCGGATAACTGTGCCTCTATATCAGACCGGTTGCGGTCAGCGGAGCGCCATCCAGTGATCGCCACCGTAGCAGTTCCTAGAGTCACACTTAGTAGCGCTGCTAAGCCCAAGTAAGGTGGAGCTACGTCCATTAGTTTACCATCAAACACTGGCTCCTCTTGCACTTGGATATTCAAAGGTTCAGAGCCAAACCAAGCCAGTGGTATGGTTAGGACTGCAAACAGTGCAGCTGAAAATACGATCGGTTTCAGGACAAATTGTTTAATCGGAGATGTCATAATCAGTAGTTTCCTTGGATAGTTGCCGCATAAGCCATTTAACCTGAGCCGTGCAAACTCTGCCAAGTTTGATCAAATTGTCAAGAGTTTAGTCTTTGGCTCACTACTTATCAGTGGTCAGCGGCAGAAGTTTTTTGTAGCTACACCCCTTAATACTTTCGCTTTTCTTTAAGTTAATCCGTAGTGAGCCCATGTTTCATAAAACTTTCATGAAACGGTTCACTAACTTGATGAATTTTATATGAATAACTAGTAAAGCTATATAAACCCGGTCTAGATTGAAACTTGCAGTTCCTAGTGATCACCTGAAAGCTTTACAATTCAGGGGCTATGTAGCTCACAATACTCCCTGAAAAAGGGACGGTTTTCAACGTGGATGTGGGGGAAACTAAAAAGGGTTATGGAGCTAAAACCCATGTTCAATAAGTATTTGACTGTATGCCCCCCCAAAAGTTGTTGAGTTTTTTTAATACCTGCCCTGACTTAGTCTTTGGAATCTGTCAAAATACTTTGTGAAGGTTGTGTAACCCCCACCAGAAATTCCTATAGGTGCGCTTTCCAATGGGCGAGTAAATCGCCCTTGGGTCGCACCTGCTGATTTCGACTCTAGGCTTTACCCATCAAGCATTACAGGATTTTTAATCAGGGGCATTTTCTGGTTTCGGTTTTGACGAGATACACTGACATTAGGGCTAGTTTTGGGTATTGATATTAAGGGATTGTCTATCGTCACCTACCCATTGCCCTATATATAGTTGCTTAATTTAGTTTGTCGAGTTAGCCAGGGTGAAGGAAGCTCAATCTCAAGTTCTTAGGTGCGCTTGACCTTGGCGAATTAAATTTGCCACGGGTCGCACCTCTAGTTGTGACTAACTCTACCTCTTCTCTTGTAGAAACCGATGTCTAGATTTTTCCGGCACATATCCCGAGTTGCCCGCATCCTATCAACTATCCTGCTGACAATCATCAGCCATTTCGGGCAGCCTCGACGGCGCAAGCCTGGGCATAGTAGGCTTCCTAAGTACCAGCGAACCAAATTTACACTTCCTTGGCGAATCATTGGTCTTGGCTTAGCGTTAGTCTTTTTATCCCTGATGGAATTAACCTTGCCTTCTCACCATCCTGTTGATGCAGCCAATGCAGCAAGAACCATGCAGCTACCTCTTTCTACCCAAGGATCACAACTACTTGATTCCCTAGGTCGCCCGATATTACTCAGAGGGGTGAACTGGTTTGGGATTGAGACAGAGTTGCATGCTCCTCATGGGTTGTGGAAACGAGACTACAAGGATATGTTGGCGCAGATCAAAAGCTTGGGCTACAACATGATTCGGCTGCCGTTTTCTATCCAATCCCTAAGAGCCTCAGAGGTCAGTGGGATTGATTTCAACATCGGTAACAATCGGGAGCTTTACGGTAAATCGCCCTTGGAGGTCATGGATGCCATTATCAAGGAAGCCCAGCAGCAAGGCATATTAATTTTGTTGGACTGTCACCGACTCAATGACCAACGTATTCCTCCATTATGGTATGGGGATGGGTTTACGGAAACTGATTGGATAGAAACCTGGAAAATGCTGGCAACTCGTTACCGCAATCAGCCTAATGTCATTGGTGCAGACCTGAAAAATGAACCCCATGGTCGAGCCAGCTGGGGAACAAACGATCTAGCCACTGACTGGCGACTGGCAGCACAGAGGGCTGGTAATGCCATTCTTGCGGTCAACCCCAATTGGCTGATAGTTGTTGAAGGTGTGGAAAAGAATGTTCCACGTCAACGACTAGCAACCCATTGGCATGGGGGTAATCTGGAAGGGGTTAGGGAATATCCAGTACGTTTGTCTAATGCCAATAAGCTGGTCTATTCCCCCCATGAATACGGCCCTGGAGTTTTCAATCACCCTTGGTTTTCAGAACCGAGTTTCCCTAACAATTTGGAATACCGCTGGGAAATTGCTTGGAACTATATCGCTAGAGAAGGCATTGCGCCGATTTTGATCGGAGAATTCGGTGGTAAGGAGGTAGACCCTAACTCAAAAGAGGGACTCTGGAAGCGGCGGCTGGTAGATTACATTAATCGAAACAATCTAAGTTTTGCCTACTGGAGTTGGAATCCCAATAGTGGGGATACTGGCGGGATCCTGCAAGATGATTGGCAGAGTTTGGAGGGTCCTAAACAACAACTGCTTCAGGGACTGCTAATTGCCAACAATTTCGCCCCGAACGTGGGAGTTGCTCCGATTATCCCGTCAATTTCCATACGGCGACCAAGTTTCCCACCAGGCAGAACCAAACCAATGCCCACGCCATTGCCAAATTCCCAACCCAGCTCAATCGGGCAAATGCCTACACCAACACCAAGTGGGCAACCATCCAGGAGGGTTGCACCACTACCTCCACCCCTCTCTAATCCCACACCCAGGAGGGTTGCACCACTACCTCCATCCCTATCCAATCCCACACCCAGGAGCGTGGCACCACTACCCCCACCTAACCTGCGTAACAACCCTGGTGTAATCGCACCGTTACCGGCACCTAACCTGCGTACTAACCCTGGTGTAATCGCACCGTTACCGGCACCTAACCTGCGTACTAACCCTGGTGTAATCGCACCGTTACCGGCACCTTTACCTGCACCATCACCAACTGTCACACCAAGGCAAGTTACACCCCTTCCCCTACCGTCACCCCTTGCTAATCCAGGTTTAAAGGAGCCACTACCTTTACCATCCCCCAGTGCCAAACCCAGCGGCATGGCACCCTTACCTTCACCGCCACCGGATACCAACCAAGGTTTAAGGGAGCCAATGCCAACACCCGAACCTAGCCCTAATCTCCCTAACCCTAATCTCTCTACAAGGTCACAGACTCGAAACCGTGTCCCTTTAAAAGTGGTACCTAACCTGCATTCAGATTGGCAAGAAGGATTTTGCATCGGTATACAGGTTATCAATGAGGGCAGTACTAAGGTTGAAGACTGGGAATTAACATTCCAAATGAATCAAGCTGCAATTAACAATAGTTGGAATGGTAATTTCCAACCCCGTAACATGGAAAACTCTCAATCCTCTAAAGACTATGTGGTCACCCCGCTGGATTGGGGACGATTGATCGAACCTGGTCAAAGCCGTCATTTAGGATTCTGTGCCAACAAGCTGGGGTCTGACTACAAACCCAAGCAAATGTTGGCATCAGGGCATTGAACTTCCCCAACCGTCTTGGATGGGGATTCCCAGGCACAACCAAATAGATTGTTATCTCCTAGGGCGTAACTTTCCCCCGCACCGGGGGTAGCTGAGTAAGGTCAATTCCCAGTTTTTTAAGACCTTTATCTTTTATCTTAACACTATTTGAAAGGGAAAATTCATCCCCAAACTATTAGTCAAGGGGTATTCTTTTCCCTCTCAAACTCTCCCTTTTGATAAATAAAAGTTGAATGGGATTGGCCTACGGCCACCCTACGCGAACGCATCGCCCTGGCAGGATTTACCCAATCGCATTTCTGACATCTCCCCTGATTGAGATGCCATTGGCCTACGGCGACGCTACGCGAACGCCGAAGCACTGGGACTACTCCCACAATCACCCAGAGAGCTTTAGGGTTGTTGTTACCCCGTGAGGTTTAAACCGTCAACCTTGGCCAATAGGCCACGCGTGCGCGTTCAACCCGATTAAACCGTCAACCTTGGCCAATAGGCCACGCGTGCGCGTTCAACCCGATTAAACCTTCAACCTTGGCCAATAGGCCACGCGTGCGCGTTCAACCCGATTAAACCTTCAACCTGATTAAACCTTCAACCTGATTAAACCTTCAACTACAGTACTTTCAAAAGCTGTTTAATTTTGGTCTCCTGTTTCTGCTTTAATTGGTCTGGGAACTTCAACTCAATGGCAACTTGATCGGATAAATCTTCGACATCCACAATTTGAGCCAACAATCGCTGTGGTAACTGGTTAGTCGATTCCTGACTCAATAGCAAGCCAACGAAGGGTTGGTCTTGCTCCATTCTTCGTAAATCTTCTGGTGTGAGCAATGGACTAGTTTGCTCCGTGGTATCAGAATAGGCAGTGCTGCGTTCTAATTCAACCCGTAAACTCATCACTCCCATTTCAGTTGCCCTACCACTGTAAAACTTACCTTCCCAATAAAGCTGAACAGTAGCCCTAATCTGTTTACGCACCTTAGTACTAGTTTGGGTATTCAACTCTCGGAAGGCACGGAACACACCAGTGGCTAAGAAACCTAAGGAGCCCATGGGTCGGTCTAAGGTCGCACGCTTCTGGGAATACCACTCCCTGACATCGGAATAAATTACTAGGACTAAATCATCTAGCTGAGCTTGAGTGAGGTTGATCAAATTAATCGCAAGGTGAACTTGATGGTCACTAATCGGTGTCTTGCGGATAATTTCTCCAGCAACAAAGGCTCGTCTGCCGTAATCTCCCACAATTTCAAGGTCTACTTGATCAGGTAGGTTGGGCCAGCTATCTAAGGCAATTAAAACTCCGCTTTCTGAGATATTAACCGTTTCCCCTGGCCAACTCTGGTCAGTGGTGTGAATTGTCACCGGAAGGCGTCGTAGCAGGCGGTGTTTGGGGCGTTGTTGGGGTTGTTCAAAGGCAACCAACAAACCTGCTGTCAGCAGAATCAAGTTAAAGACGCACCACATGGCGTTAACCAAGACCGCTTCTGCATCTTCTGGACGGAGCAGCAGCCAAAAGGGAACAGCTAGTAAGGCAGCAATCACTATAGCTGTTACTACCAAAAGACCCTGTACTGACTGCCAATCAAAACTCCGCTGACTAACCGATACCCCCTTGTCAGTTACATTAAATGAACCGAGCTTGGGGTTAATCACCGCCATCAGAGTGACATACCCCGTCTGGAATGACATCACAAATTCAAACACCTCGTTCCAGAAGGAAAAGCGAACTTCTTTGTAGGTGATATAGTTAGCATTGAGGCTAATCAGTAGATGGGGCAGGGCATAAAATAAGGTTTCTAGCCCCAAACCCTGAATGGGATTGATGCCAAACAATAGGAATAGAGTGGGAGTGACAGCGTAAATCAGCCGGGGAAAGCCATAGAAGAAGTGGGAGGTGGCTGAAAAATAACAAATCCGCTGGCCTAAGGTGAGATGTTTTGCCTTCCAGTTCAACAAGGGGAATTCTAGCCGTAGAATCTGAGCCATTCCCCTTGCCCAACGCACTTGCTGACCCACATAGGAGGCAAAGGTTTCAGGGGCTAAGCCAGCAACCATAATCTGGTCATAGTACACTGACTCATAACCTAAGGAATGGAGTCGGAAGGCCGTGTGACAATCTTCTGTAACGGTTTCAACGGCAATTCCCCCAATCTCCAGCGCATGGTTTTTGCGAATTACCGCTGCTGAGCCACAGAAAAAGGAAGCATTCCAGAAGTCATTGCCCTTTTGCAGTACTTTATAAAAGAGTTCATTCATCACTGGAATCTCACCCTTAGTCTGGAGATTTCGCTCAAAGGGGTCGGGGTTAAAGAACCAGTGGGGCGTTTGCACAAAGGATACGTTTGGGTTGTAGAAAAACCCGACTGTGCGCATCAGCAATTTTCGCACTGGAATGTGATCGCAGTCCAGAATCAATACCAGATCGCCCTTGGTAGTATTAAACGCTGTGTTGATATTACCTGCCTTGGCATGATCATTGTTAGGTCTAGTCAGCAATTTACAGCCGATTTCTTCGCACATCTGCTTCAACTTTTTGCGACGCTCTGGATACTTTCTGCCATCATCTAAGACATAGACTTGTTTTTTATCCTCCGGATAGTCCATAGCCAGAGCGGCTACTGCTGTATTGCGGACAATTTCCACAGGCTCGTTGTAGGTTGGAATGTAGATATCAACCTTGAACCATTGGTCTTGAGGATAGTTAGCCAGATCAACGGTTTCTCGGTCTTTGATTTTGAGAGTTTGAAAATAAGCTAGCAATAGGGTTAGAATTGCATACAATTCCGCCCCCAACAACAGCACACAGAAAAACCCGTTGATCCAAGTATCAAAATTTAGGGTATAGGCAAAGCGATAGTATAGGTAGCGCATGGTGGTCACCAGGCTCAGCCATACTAAAAACAGATGAAAATACTCACTGACTGTTTTATCAGATTGTTTGGCTTCAGTGCGCACTACCACTTGACCAACCAATATTAGTGCGATCGCTACAATCCCCTGCTGCCTGACTGTTAGGGGTGTAGTAATCAGGGGTATGGATAGCAACACCAGCAGCAAAATCAGCCACGACAAGTGATTCGACCCTAGCCGTGCTAGGACTCGGTCAAAAAACCGAGGTAGGCGATCAACGAGTAATGTAATTACAGGGGATCGACGAGGGCGATTTTGCCTATTTCTCGATTGTTTGAATAAGGAAAAAGACATAGCAATTTATAGCATTTTGATTTGAGATGTGAAACTAATATTGATGTAAGTATTCAGCCGTCAGCTATCAGCTGATAGCTGACAGTGGAATTTTGATTTAATCCTATTTAATAGACAAACAATCCTAAAGACTAATTAAAACTAAAGAATAATCACTAATCACTAATTCCTAATGACTTTTTTGATCTGTCACACGCTTGAGGTACAACTGGCTAATGCCATAAAGTAGGAAGGTTACCCCCAGAATACCTAAAGCTAGGAACCACCAGTTTCGTTGGAGGAAGAACGATGCTTTACTGAGGGCGGAGGTTTTTTCAATGCGCTTCTTAGAACCGGCTAGTTCAAAGAACTCTAGCTTATAGGCATCGGGGTCATAACCAGCAGGGTCTTGTTGATAACTACTAACTAAAACCGTATCCTTCTGCAACTGGTAGAACCAAGAATCTTTAGTGAGAATCTGCCGCACGCGGTCTAAGCCATTTTCCGTTTGACCACTCAAAGCCAAAAGTACCCGCTGATTGTTATAGGGAGACATGATTTGTTTAATTACCCCTTCACTATCCGGTAGAGTCTGGACACTAGCTTCACCCCACTGACGTCCTAGAGCATTACTCAAACGCAAACCACTTGACTCAAATACCTCTGGAAAGGGAAATTCCTCCCTGGTGCCAATTCCAACTAGATTTCGCTTCCTCTTGATCTGATCAGGCAATTGTTCAATGGTGTAAACATCCATTTGTACTGAATCTGCCTTACTTAGACGTCCTAAACGCTCACTGATAGCCATGAGGGTGAGCAGATCGTTATCAGATGGCGTCTCTGACAACACGATCGCTGTATTAGACAAATCTTGAGGAGCTGCAAATGGGTAACCTACTTGCAACAGTTCTAGATTAGGTAGTTGAACTGAGGGCTCCCGATTAACTTTGAAGCTGGTCTCAGCATGAACCGTACCCGTTAGTTGTTGATCGGTGATTTTACCACACTCCTCTGGTTCCCTGGGGTTCAGCCGGAAAGCAACTTTGATTTTAGAGGTGGGTTTAATCAGATTGGCAGGAAGATCCACTTTCAGGGTTTCTCGCTGTGAGCCATCCCTCTTGGTCAAGCGTTTACCACCAATTAGTACATCATCTAGTAAGACTTCTACAGCAGAGGTGCGAGGATTGACCTGGGGACCATAGCTGTAAACTAAATTCATGGAACTGCCCCGTTTAAAGCGATCATCCGGTAAGGCCCGAAAATCAAACTCTACCGGTGGTGCTGAAGTGCCTCGCACTGTGACGTCCTTAAAGGGTTTACCATTGGGCTGAGTAGCGATGTCTTCTAGAGTAAAGGAATTTTCTTCTGGCAAATAACCAGGCCAATTTCTGGAGGATGGTATTGGTACATCCGGAACCTGATCCACGAAAATTAATTGACCTGTGCCAAGTTTACTGGTATCTGGCTGTACTAAAAACTGGGCAGCCTTTTTCACGCCATCTGAACCATTGCCAGTCACCACCAAGACCGGGTTACTGCCATCATTGACGGTGGTAAGTGCCAGCACACCGACATCATCGGGTAAGGGAATCTGAGTCCCATCTAAAATTTGATTCCCGGAGAAGGTAAAGGGCAGTTCTAAAGACTTCAAAACCGGTTGATTTCCAGGAGTCCCCATCACAACTAAACTATCGCCCCACTCTAATTCGTCGATAGTCTCTACCAAACGGGTGGTAATGGGACGGAAGTCAGCCAACCTGCCTAGGGAAGCCTGTAAACGAGGCGCAGCAGTCAACCAAGATTCTAAGGACTCCACGGATCGGGTCTGGACATTCCCCTGCGGCAGCATATAAGCAATGGGATTGGCATCTAAGCTGAGTTGATCAAAGAAAGGATAAGGATAGCGACTGAAGTTTAGGGGAATAGGTTCAACTTGGTATTGGAAGATTAATTTTGAATCCGGCAAAACCTCAGTCCACAACGTGGCATCCCCTCCATCCGTACAACCCTTGGTGTTGTGTTGCTGGGCTACTAGGGAAAGTTCATTGTAGTCCTGGATCAGGGTCGTTGGGATAGCAAACATGACGTTAGCCACCTGAGACTGCTTGCGGTTGAGAGGGACACTTGCCACACTGGTGCCATTAATCCGCAAGGTCAGGTTAGAGCGATTTGCCATCAGGGCTGGTGAATGCTGGAAGCGGATTAAGGCTTTGGCGGTTTTTATCTTCCAACCCCGAGGACGGGTAAAGCCCAGTCTTGCTTCCGAATAAACCCCCCGCATACGGAGGCGATTGCCTACAATCGGAGAGCGATTAAATTGCAAGATGTACTCACTTAATGGGATATTCGGGGTAGAAGAAATCGGATTTGGAGTAGATTGGGGCTGTGAACGAGGTTGGGGCTGGGAGGGGGATTGGGTCCGCCGTGGCTGAGGTCGGGCAGCTGGCCGAGGTCGGGCGGGAGCAACCCTTGCTGGGGCACGATTAGAGCGTCTTTGTCGTGGCGCTGCCGGAGCAGCTTTTGGTCTAGGTCGGGCAGCTGGCCGAGGACGAGGACGAGGTCTAGGTTTGTAGACTGGAGCCTTAGTGGGAGTTTTGGGTAAGGTGTACTTCTGGATGAACTGGTCTTCCTGTTTTCTGAGGTTACCGTCCCCTTGAGCTCTAGTTAGGGTAGTACCGATGCCCAGGGTTAAGACCATGCTTGTACATAGCAGCAATAAGGATAATCTAGGACCATAGAGAGCACGTCGTTGATGATTAGTCGTAGGATCTTGGGCTTGGGAGCGGCGAAACAAGAATTTCATAATTGTAACTATAGAGAATACTAGGAGAATAGTAAGATCACCCTTAATTTATAAAGAAAAGTTGTATGGCTTAGGCTTAACTTTAACGATTGAGACCATTTTTGTCACCTGTATCACCTGATTGATCGGTATAGATTGATCGGTATATTTATCGGTATAGTTATTGGTATGTTTAAACTATTCCCCTCCCTAACTGGGATTTAACAGGTTGCGGTCGATGGCTGTGGTAGGCAATAACCCTAACCAAGCTAAGTTTTGGGTATAGTAGGCCGATTGATCATCCCAAATCCCTTCCTGATATTGTGGTATTAGTTTCTGCTCTATCAATTCTCTAGCCATGGCTGGTTCAATTAAACGTAGGGCAGAATAAAGCATGGCATATTGGGAAGTGGCTTCGTAAGTCACCGTTGGTTTTCCCTGGATGTCAATCCTGGCGGGCAGCTTTGAAGAAGAACGCCACAGGGATTGCAAATGCTGCGTGGCAGTACCGAGATAGGAAAATGCTTCTGGGGTATTGAACCAAGCTGCATCCCAAGCAACTCTCCACCACACTCGGTAGGCATCAAAGCTATAAGAACTTTTGAGTGGACTGTCTGGTGGCAATGGCTGGAATTGACCAGTTTCGGTGTCAAAGGCTATCCAATCGCTGGGTAAGCCTACAGCAGAAACCTGGGAAGACTCTCTTAACACCTGGTAGCTACTATCCACCAAACTTAACCAGTCATGGTTGGGGTCAACTTGGGCAAAGAGACGAAAGGAGAAAGGAGCAAGATATGAGGGGTTGAGATATAGAATTGATGGAGAAGGCACAAAGGCTGCTACAGGTCCTGGCAAAAGATAGCGCTTTCCCCTTACCTCTTTGGTGGACAAGTTCCACAAATCTTCCAGCTTAATTAAGGCTAAGTCCAAGTATTCCGGACGATTCCAGCGGCGGTAAGCTAGGATTAATGCTGTTGCTGCATCAATATCGGCATCGCTGGCAAAATTTCTGTCAATCGCACCCCAGTTACCGCTTTGATCACGACCCCACTTCCACACCCAAAGTTGGTCTTCGAGAGTACCATTAGTTCCTGAGCGCTTGAGATTGTTTTGAGACCATTCTAAGGTCAGGGCAAAGGTGGTGGGGTCATTGGCAATTACCGCTCGCAGCATCCCATAGGCTTGCCCTTCAGAGGTTGAGCGATCGCTTGCTTCGTAGTCGATGACTCGCCCGTCTTTTTGAATAAATTTCTCTTTGTATACAGTCCAACTTTCTGCTATAATACCGCTTTCGTCTATAGGTAAAGCAGTCTGGGGAGCCTCTGGTTCAGGATACTCACGGTATACTGAAGGCGTTTTGCTTGGTGATGACTGGGGTGGTGAAGGGGTTGGAGATCGTCTTGACAATTGATGGGGAGCACAACCCCATAGACTCAACAACATAATGGTGAAAGTAACGATAGAAACGCTGAGGGTGCGACCCATAAATAAACCTTGACGGCTGTTGTATGACATCGTAAATTTGCGGCTCTTACATTTACTCCTCAAACATAGTTGGATACAAGCCTCTGGATTGATCCAACGTAGTCTTTTAAGGGAAGAAGTCTGAACCTAAGCCTAGCCTAAAAACATCAGAGTTCAGAATTATTCAATTCTGATATTGGCTTTAAATGTCTGGATTATTCATTTGTGATTATAAAACTGCCAATTTTTAAGTGTTAATTGCCATTTGGGATTTTCCCTTGTCATACCTTAATCCTTTATACTTCATCCTTCATCCTTGACACTTCATTCTTCATCCTTGACACTTCATCCTTTATACTTCATTTAGAATTTATTCTTTACACTTGACACTTCATCTAGACTTCATTTTTTATCCTTAATCAAAACGTTCCCAAGGCGGTTGGAAACCCCTGCGGAACAGAAATCCTTCTTGGATTTGCTGTCTCTGACGGGACAGGGTAGCAGTACTAGACCCTCGACTGAATTCCTCCAGTCGTAGCTGTTCCAACTGTTCTAGGGCTTTGACTTTAAAATCTTCTGTCTGATTTAGTCCAACTAAGGCACGACGTACCCCGAAATCCAGGGGTTTGATCGCAAGACCCCTATAATAGAGTTGCTTGGCGGAGTCAAAGCGTCGTTGTTGGAAACGAACACCACCTAAAGCAGCAATAATCTCAGTGTTACTGGGTTCTGCGGTCAAAATCACCTGATAGGCGCGTTCTGCTATGTCTAACTGATCAATCGCTTCTGCCAATCGCCCCTGCAACAAGTATGTCTGAACGGAGTAGGGAGCCCGATTGACTAATTCAATCACCTGAGCTCTAGCTAATTCTGGACTACGCTGAGCAATAACCTGAATTAAACGGCGGTTTACTGGTATGTTGTCTGGTTCAGATTGCAGCAGCGAAATGTATAGGGGTTCCCGTGTGGGATTGGCAGGTAGAGCACCGACTAGAGCAAAGAGTTCTTGGGGCGGAAGCACATTGGGTTGTGTCTGCAACCAATAGTAGACAAATGCCTCAGCTTGGGATTCTGGAATCAGATTCGCTTGATAGGCAATTGTAGCTCGTGCTAGCTGTAGGTTAACATCACTAGGATTGAGCGCCACTAGTTGGTCATAAACTGCCACAGCTTCCCCTGGTCTATCCTGTAGCAGAAGTATAGATGACAATCCTTGCAATGCTCCATTGAGAATATCCCGTTGTGGGTTGCTGGCAATCAAGGCTTGGTAACGCTGGCGGCTAGCAATCCAGTTACCCTCAAGACGTTCAATATCTGCCGCTAGCAACTGTACTACCAGATCGTTAGCTCCCTGGGGTGTGGCGGTATATGTAGCCAACGCATTTCTAGCTGAGATCAAGTCATTGGCTTCAATGTAAAGTTGAGCGATCCGAAAGTACAAAAAGGGCGCGTTAACCCCAGATGCCAGGATATTTTGGTAAATAGATAGAAATTCTGGCCCCGGCGGCTCGATCGGGATCAAGGCGTCTGCCACCGCTTGCAATTCGCTGGGTTCAGTAGGTAGGGGAATCAGTATGGTCGCTAGACGGTTGCTCAATTGAGCTTGAGAAATTAACCCGGTCTGACTTTCCAGACCCACGATCTTAATCATCAGACTACGGTTATCAGGCTCGAAGGCAAGCTGTTGTTGGTAAAGCTGCAATGCGGTTGCCCGTTCGCTGGGTATGCCTGTGAACACATCAGCTATCTCCCGAATTAAGTTAGGGTCATTAGGATTCTCTGCCAGTGCCTGGCGGTAGAGCATAGAGACTTGGGGTTCCAGGGCTGGATCTTGATTTTTATTGCGAATTTCATTTAGCGATCGCGCTAAGGGCAATGTGGCTTGGGGGATACCTTGTAAAGGCTCTAATACGGCCAATGCTTCAGAGATCTGTCCATTTTCGGCATAGGCTTGGGAGAGGGCGGCTCTGGTTTGGATGCCTAGGTCGTCGAGTTGATCGATGAGGGCGAACCCCACTAACTCGTTTTCCAGAACCTGCACCGCCTGAGCCGCATTGCCGGTTTGCCTTAAGGATTGGGCATAAGCCAGGACAGCATAGCCACTAATCACATTCCCCGTAGCGAGGTATTGGTTAAAGAGTTCCAGACCCCTTTGAGGGTTACCGTTGTAGGTGTAAACTTCTGCTGCCCCTATTAGCACATCTGGACTAGGGTCAGTTTGCAGCACAATTTCATAGTCTGCGATCGCCTCACCAAATCGCTGCTGATAACCATACAGCAGAGCTCGCCTGCCACGAGCTTCTGTATCATTGGGATTGATATCGAGCAAGACCGTAAGGGCTTCAATTCCCTGAGTCTGCCATTCTTGTTTATATGTCCCTAGCAGACCTACTGCACTTAGGGCTAACTCATTGGTGGGGTCTTGAGCGAGCACCTGTTGATAGGCATCCCAAGCTTGGTCAATCAATCCCTGTCGGCGGTAGGCGATGGCTAGGCCAATCTTCGCATCAATGGATTGGGGATAACGCTGGACAGCTTGCTCAAACTCTTTAATTGCCTCTTCCACTCGTCCTTCCCTGAGCAGATTAAAGGCTCTGATAATCGGCACCGGAATAGTTTGGGCTTGAGCTGCCTCAAGGCAAAAGGCAAGAGGAAAAAGGTAAACAGTCAATGGTAAGAGGTAAACGGTCAAGGGTAAGAGGTAAATGGGAAAAAACTTTACCACACGGCGACACTGATGGCAATGTGAATC
Organism: Moorena producens 3L; assembly: GCF_000211815.1. GTDB lineage: Bacteria > Cyanobacteriota > Cyanobacteriia > Cyanobacteriales > Coleofasciculaceae > Moorena > Moorena producens. Next base: position 215,698 of record NZ_GL890823.1, on the reverse strand, counting down.
CAGTCCCTTTGCCTTTTGCCTCTGACCTGAGGATTCTCCGCTCTTTATGGGGGGTAAGCCTTTTCCCTTGTTCCTTTTGCCTTCCTCTAGAATCATGGAGTAAACCTACCTCTAGGAGTTACATCAAAATCGGTTTTCAATCGAAATCCGGCAAACGTTTCCTTGAAACTATTGCGTTGCTGAAGGCTAAAACCAAGCCGCACATTCGGTAAAAATTGGAAATCGTAGTATAGCTCTAACACATCTGGTACATCATCCCCATTTTCCTGGCGCAATTCCTCATTGGACAGATCCCGACCATAGGCTAACCCTACCCGGTCATTCTTAGAAAATAAATCCAAGAAGGTGATTCCGAAACTGTAGGTGTTTCCCTCTTCATCCAAATCCCGGTTGCGGTAAATCCCATAGCGACCAAATATGCCCATATTCAGTTCAGGAATAAACACTTCGCCATTGACACCAAATGCTTCTTCATCATCATTCTTGTTGATGCCAAAGTCATCCCTTCCCCGTTCGATGGAGAAAATTTCCCGGAAGCCACTATTGGCACCACCATCCCTGCCTGAGGCATAGGTTCCTCGCACGATCACATTATCGTAGCGCAGACCAATTTCTCCTGCCAAGCCATTGAGGTCAAATCGCTCCAGACTCTCAGCTGATGAAAACAGAGCAACTTTGCCTTCTATATTGTCTGTCACTGCCCAGTTAACCAATAAACCTGGACGAGATGCGATCGCAGTAGCACTCAAGGCTGGATTAGTTTGAAAAACTGGATTAAAGAAATGGCTTACCCCATCCTTGGCAAAACTATTCCGATCAAAGTAGGACGTTAAATCCAACTGACCGACGGAAAACCGCAGAGTGGGTAAGGTGCTAGCAGGAGCAGCCGTAAAGAACAACTGATTGATAGTTGCCCCTTCGTTAGGTGAGTCTACCAATTGGTCATTTTCGCTAGTCAGATCTAGGGTAGCTCCAAACAGGAATTGGGGCGTTAGCACATAGTTTCCGTCCAAGCGAGCTCTGGCTACTGAATTTTCCCCTTGAGTCACGAAGCTGCCCTGGAAACGCAAGGATGCTGGGGTTAGAGCGGTGCTAGGCAGCAACGGGCGACCGGTGGATTGGGCGGTTGAATTGCCTGGCGGAGAAGTTGGACGATTTAGGTTTGAGTTGGGAGCCGGTGGCCAGGGTTGTAGTGCTGGTTGGAAGAAGGGTACTTGACCAAAGCCAGGGGTGTTGGGATTTGGCACCACTGGGATCGGAGTGACTTGCCCTGGTAGCGGTGGTTGGGGTGTGGCTGGAAAAGGAGACTGGCCAAAGCCAGGGGTGTTGGGATTTGGCACCACTGGGATGGGCATGACTTGCCCTGGTACCTGACCTGGGGGGGTAGTTGGGAAAGGAGACTGGCTCAAGCCAGGGATGTTGGGATTTGGCACCACTGGTACTGCCATGATTTGCCCTGGTACCTGCCCTGGAATGGTATTTAAGTAAGGTAGCTGACCTAAGCCCAAGCCATAACTAGTGCCCCCCATGGGAATGGGATTAATCGGGACTACTGGCCGGGGGGCTGGGGAACTTCTCAGATAGGGCAGCTGACCTAAACCCGAATTGTAAGGACTACCCCTCATGGGCATGGGATTTACTGGGGCTGGCAGAGGAGCGGGCATGGGTCTCGGGTAGGGCAACTGACCGAAGCCAGGGTTATAGGTAGTACCCCCCATCGGAATGGGATTGACTGGGGCTGGCAGGGGAGCCGGTGTAGTTCTCAAATAAGGTAGCTGACCTAACCCAGGGTTATAGCTAGGGTTATAGCTAGGGTTATAGCTAGGGTTATAGCTAGGGTTATAGCTAGGGCTATAACTATTTATTCCCTGGGGGGTAGACATGCCGAACCCTGCCGTTGGCATCAATAGTAAAGTTTGTGGTACGTAGGGCAATTGACCAGGATTACCATTACTCGTACCCAACGGCATCGACCCAGTTACTCCTGGCATCATCGGCATCAATAGTACCGTTTGTGGCACGTAAGGGAAATAGCCCCAATTCGGGTTAGGAGTATTGCTTCCCAACGGCATCGAGTTAGGAAGTGCTGGCAATGGCGCTGGTGTCTTGGTTTGTGGGAATACAGGCAGTTGTCCTACCGATTGGTTTTGGTAGTTATTCAGAAATAGGGGTGTCGCCGTTCCTTGCCCTAGCTGTTCCGGCAGGGTTGGTGGGGAAGGAGGCAGTTGCTTGAATTTTTTGGGAAGTTTACCAGCATTGGAGGGAATTGGCCCTGTTGGTACTGGCAAAGGTGCCGTTTTTGCTTGGGAGGTTGTCTGCTGGTTGGAGCTAGAGTTGGCACTATTTGGAACTAACTTCGGAATTAGGGATGGCAGCAGCTGATTACAGGCTGTGTTTGTTTGGCAGTTGCTCCACTTAGCTGGAACTACTCCTTCCAAATCCACACTCGAACTGCTGCCATAGGGCAACAGTTGGCTGAGCTTGAACTCCGTGAACTTTAAGTCTATTTGCTCTAGGTTTAGGGTCGATGATGACACTAGAGGCTTTTGAGGTGATGGCGTTAACGCTAACTTGTCTATTTTAGTGTCAGCTTTAGTGTCAGCTTTAGTGTTAGCAGATTTCTTCTGGGTGACTAGCTTAGAGTTAGCTGGTTTGCTCTGTTTTAGTTCCGACGACTCTGGGGCTGGTGAGCCTAGTTTCGAGGTAACCTCATGGTTAGGTCGATAAGAGACTTTAGTTTTATTGGGCACAGATGACTTGGCTAACCCATCCCTGTGTCCTGGTTTTAGATCCAGTTTCCCTGGTTTTTGAGGCTGTTGAGATAACTCAGGGATTCTCGAACCCACCTTTTTGCTAGTGGTGGTGTTTGGAGAAGCCAAGGCTTGGGCTTTTCCGAAGGCTGGGACTGCCCTAGCTCTAGACCTGGCATAGGGTGACCTGAACTTGGGTTTAGTTGATTGTCCTTGCTGGCGGTTACGTCTCGGCTGGGCTAGGGTAGTGCTGTTTTCTCTACCGTTACTGCTTTGTACAGCAGACTTTTTGCCTTTGGGCCGTGCTGGAATAACTTTGGCTATCTCCTCTGGCTGGGGCTTAGCTGTCGCCTGGATTGGAGCAGCTACGGTTTTTTTGGAGGCAGTTCTTGGGGTAGCTGAGCTTTGGGTTTTCAGCGGTGCAGAAACAGCTTTAGCTGTAGAGTCCCGTTTGGCTAATTGTTGCTGCTGCAACCGAGATAATGGTAAATCCCCTGGCCTGGTAGCGGCAGAACTGGGCTGAGCCGCCTTGGTTTTAAGCAGTGGAGGGATAGCCTTAGGGGTAGCCCTTGACTGGCGTGACCCTAACTTAGGCTTAGCTGCCCGTTTAGCTGGTTGTTCAGTCTGGGATTTAGAGTGCGGCAGCACAGATGAAGCCAGTTTTCTGGTGGAGTTGGTCCTTGGGACAGAAGACTTTTGGGTCTTAGTTGGCTCAGGGATTTTCTCCTGTTTACTTCCAAGCTTTCCTAGTGCTATAATTTTGGTTTGGGGGGCTTTTTCACTTTCCTCACTAACGGATTGACCTGAATCATTGCTCTGATTTGTCCGGAGCTGCTCTAAGAACTTAGTATGTTTAGATATAGCAGTTGCCTGAGCTGGTTCAATGGCACTCAAGGACAGCATCCAGACTACGGCGAATGACCCAGTACTAAGCAGTTGCATCCATAGAAGGACATTCTTAACTATCCATCTCAGACATTGACTAGTTGTTTGCTGGATTGTCTGGGTTTTTTGACTAATCAATCCTTTCTGTAAACCCTGTCGCCGCTCTAGGAAAGGGCTTGGTTTTGGGCGACTCATACTACCTCCACTCTCATTGATCTTGCCTGACCAGTTATGGTCAAAAATTTAGGACGCACCCAGTTTTAGAGGATTTTGGCTCATTTTTGTGGAAAAATGAACCAATATTAGCTCATATACCTCATATTTACCTGGACTGTTAGTGAATCTAAGCCAAAACTATCACCAAAATTACCATTACTAGAGTTTAGTGCTTAGCTCGATTTGTCGCCAACTAGATCACGCTTGGGTTACTGATCAGGTTTGCTGATAATCAATGGTTGCTGGCATCCATGAAGCCATTAAACCATCCACATATCTAATCCCCCCAATAGTTAACAACCAAATCAGTTCCCTGACCTGCCCTTTTGTGGTAGTGCCGATTTTTGGGTAGGACTTTAAGACTTGCCGTACACCTAGCCAATTTTAATGGGGATTACTGGTTAGTTAACTAAATTTAGATGCTTTATGCCCCGTCACCAAGGGTGCGGGGTGCTGACTGGGCTTTTGTTCTTGATCAACACCAACATTAGTCTTAACACAAAGTTGTTGCCAAATCCCAACAACTAAGATTTTTAGCTTTGGGGATGGGGTTTGGGTACTCAGCTAGTCTTCACAAAATAACTGAGGGGTCAAACCCCTCAGTTATTCTAGTACAGGATTTCACTTATGGCAATTTACATATAAGTCAGGTAAACTTGCTATCACAAAAATTCTAAAGGTGCGCTTTCCGCATCTAATTATTAAATTCGCCACGGGTCGGACCTAAAAGATGCCGCTAATTTTGTGACCAAAGCGCTCCAGGAAAGTCCTGATCCCTGGAGCAGGAAGTAACAACACAACTTGATTTTCCCAAGTCAGAGGTTTGTCGGGAAGTTTTAAAGGTAAAGTTGTCAGATAGAGTTAATCAGCTGCTCTGACAACTTTAGGTTGACGATCAATCCTAGCTCTATGAGGAGGGGATATAGTTCAACAACCAATTCCCAAATACGAGAAACCAGCACGTTCTAGCTGGTTCCGATCTAGGCAGTTGCGACCATCAATGATCACCGGATGATTCATCAGCTCGGCCATCTTACCATAGTCGAGCTTCTGGAACTGATCCCAATCTGTAACTAACACTAAAGCATCACAGCTATCAGCCAACCGTTCTGGATCCGTTTCGACAATCACGTTAGATAGACCATGACGCATCCCAGTTTGGGAAATAATTGGGTCATAGGCTTTGACCTTGGCTCCGAGTCGGTTTAGTTCCTCCACCAGATTTAGAGCAGGAGCATCCCGCATATCATCAGTATTGGGCTTAAAGGTCAAACCCAACAGCCCCACTGTTTTACCTTTGAGGATTTTCAGCTCTTTCTGGAGTTTTTCAACCGCAAGTAGACGTTGGCGTTTGTTGACACTGACAGTGGCTGTCAGCAAATCCGCTTCATAACCGTAATCTTCAGCGGTATGGAGTAGTGCTAAGACATCTTTGGGGAAGCAAGAACCACCCCAGCCAATTCCTGCTTGTAAAAACTTGTTGCCAATCCGGGAATCTAAACCAATTCCTTGGGCAACTTGGGTAACATCAGCACCTACGCGATCGCAAATATTGGCAATTTCATTAATAAAGCTAATTTTAGTAGCCAAAAAGGCATTAGCCGCATATTTAATCATCTCAGCTGAGCTGAGATCTGTACCTAGCACTGGAACTGGGGGAAGGGATTTGTCTTCAGCAAACTGGCGTTCGACAATTGGTTGATACAGTTCCTTCATCATTGCGATCGCTTTTTCGCTATTGCCTCCTAGGACAATACGGTCTGGATTAAAGGTATCGTAAACTGCTGAACCTTCTCGGAGAAACTCTGGATTACTGACCACATCAAAATCCGCGGTAATGTCTTCTGCTGGTTCAGTTTCAGCTTGCCCTCCTGCAGTTACCAAAGATTTCTGGCGTTCAGCTACCCCATCTAGGACAATCATCCTTACCCAATCTCCAGAACCAATGGGTACCGTTGATTTGTTGACAATTACTTTGTAACCATCCTTGAGATGGGATCCAATCCCTCTGGCCACAGCTTCCACATAACGAGTGTCACTTTCTCCGGTAGGTAGGGGGGGAGTTCCCACTGCAATGAATAAAATTTCCCCATGGTCTACCCCAGCCGCCAAATCTGTGGTAAACTCAAGTCTACCTGCATTAGCTGACTCCTGCATTATTTCCGACAGTCCTGGTTCATAGATGGGCGACTGTCCAGATTTCATCAGCTTAACTTTTTCTTCGTTGTTGTCTACACAGATTACTTGATGACCGATATGGGCTAAGCAAGCGCCAGTTACTAAGCCCACATATCCTGTACCAATCACACAAACGCGCATGGACCTATACCTCAATTAATATAAACTTCAATGGTTAGTAAAGGTTAAGAAAGTCTCACGGTTGGAGCCACAGATAGTATTGGCACCCTGACCTGAGGTTGATTGATTTAATTAAATCTGATTGTTTTCCTCTTGAGGAGTTAAACGCTTACGGAAATCGGACACTGTGAAATCTAACCCTTCTGACAAAGTAATAGTAGGTTCCCAACCTAGTAAGGTTTTAGCTTTACTAATGTCTGGTTGCCGACGTCGGGGGTCATCCTGAGGTAGAGGCTTAAAGATAATTTCTGTATCAGGATTCACCATTTTCTGAATCGCCTGAGCGAGTTCTAATATAGTGTATTCTCCAGGATTCCCGAGATTAATCGGTCCGGTATGGTCATTATTCATAAGTCGAATTAGTCCTTCGACTAAGTCGGAGACATAGCAGAAACTTCGGGTCTGTGAACCATCCCCATAAACCGTTAAGGCTTCCCCCTTCAGAGCTTGCACCACAAAATTGCTAACGACTCGCCCATCATTTTCCAGCATTCGAGGACCGTAGGTGTTAAAAATGCGGGCTACACGAATGTCTACACCATTTTGTCGATGGTAGTCAAATGCGAGGGTTTCTGCCACTCGCTTGCCTTCATCGTAACAACTGCGAATCCCAATGGGATTGACATTACCCCGATAATCTTCTGACTGGGGATGGACATCCGGATCCCCATATACCTCAGACGTGGAGGCTAATAATAATCTCGCCTTCACCCGTTTGGCTAACCCTAACATGTATAGGGTACCCATGACATTGGTTTTGATAGTCTTGACGGGATTGTATTGGTAGTGAACTGGGGATGCTGGACAAGCGAGGTGGTATATTTGATCAACTTCTAACCGAATCGGTTCAGTGATGTCGTGGCGGACCAACTCAAAGTAGGGGTGTGCCAGCCATTTCAGGATATTCCGTTTGTGACCAGTGTAGAAGTTATCCAGACAAATAACTTCATGACCTTCTGCCATCAAACGATCAATTAGATGGGAGCCGATAAAACCAGCCCCACCAGTAACTAGTATTCTCATGCCACTGAACTTTTGTGATGTGAAATCAATCCTAAACTAACCTCTGAATTTAACAGTGTCCAGTTAGACAATTTTTACTTAATTTATGGCAAAAAGTCCGGATATATATCTCTCCATATAGTTTTTCACCTACCTTGAAAACCAATTCCGTAATTACCGAAGGTTATCATCGAATTCTCTTGGCTAACCGGTTGAGAATTACTAGGTTGGTAGTAAGCATTCCGAGATTAGTACAAGGCTTTCAGGTCTGGACTTTTAATGACTGAATCCCCCCTCTAGCCTTGGTCAAGACGCAATACTGCCATAAACGCTTCCTGAGGAACATCAACAGTCCCTACAGCTTTCATCCGCTTTTTACCTTTTGCCTGCTTTTGGAGAAGTTTTTTCTTCCGGGAAATGTCACCACCGTAGCATTTAGCCAATACATCTTTTCTCAAAGCCGGAATATGTTCACTAGCAATGACTCGACTACCAATAGCCGCTTGAAGAGGAATTTTAAATTGGTGTCGGGGAATGAGTTCCTTGAGTTTCTCCACCAAGGTACGACCCACATAGTAAGCTTTGTCTCGGTGAACAATTACTGCCAGGGAGTCCACAGGCTCCGCATTAATCAGTAGATCCAGCTTGACTAAGGGATTATCTCGGTAACCAATGAGCTGGTACTCCATACTGGCATAACCCCGAGAGCGAGACTTCATTTGATCAAAAAAGTCAGTAACCACTTCTGCTAGGGGTAATTCATAAATTAAAGTAGTCCGTCCTTGGGCAAGATAAGTCATATCCTTAAAATCCCCACGGCGGCTTTGACAGAGTTCCATCAGAGTCCCAACATAGGTTTCTGGGGTAATCATTTCTACCCGGACATAGGGTTCGGCAATTTTTTCCCGTTCTTGGGGGGATGGCAGGGTACTCGGATTATCAATTTCAAGGACTTCTCCCTGATTGGTGGTCACTTGATAGACCACTGAAGGGGCGGTGGTGATTAGCTCCAAATCATATTCCCTTTCCAGGCGCTCTTGAACAATTTCCATGTGCAGCAAGCCTAAGAAACCACAGCGGAAGCCAAATCCCATCGCAGAGGAAGTTTCTGGTTCGTAGTTCAGGGCAGCATCATTGAGTTTCAGCTTATCTAATGCCTCCTTTAAATCCTTATACTGGTCAGCATCAGTGGGAAACAAGCCACAAAAAACCATCGGTTTGGCTTCAGTGTATCCCGGTAAAGGGTCAATAGCTGCTGCTTTTGCTAAAGTAATGGTGTCACCAACACGGGCATCGGCTACCGCCTTAATGGCAGCAGCCAGGTAACCAACTTCACCGGCGTGGAGTTCATCCACTTGGACTTGGTTAGGGGAAAGCACCCCTAGCTCATCAATTTCGTACTCCTTGCCAGAGGCCATCAAGCGAATGCGATCGCCTTTTTTTAGAGTGCCATCGACCACTCTGAAATAAACGATTACGCCACGATAAGCATCATAGTAACTGTCAAAAATCAACGCCCTTAGGGGTTGCTCTACGGTATCGCTTGGAGGTGGAATTAGATGTACAATAGATTCGAGGATGTCTTCGATACCGATACCTTCCTTGGCTGATGCTCGAATCGCTTGGCTACAATCAAGACCAATGATATCTTCGATTTCGGTACTTACCCTTTCCGGTTCAGCTCCAGGCAAGTCTATTTTATTTAGAACGGGAATAATTTCTAGATCGTGTTCAAGGGCTAGGTAAACATTTGCTAGAGTTTGAGCCTCTACACCCTGGGATGCATCGACTACCAACAGTGCTCCTTCACAAGCCACTAGTGAGCGGGACACTTCATAGGAGAAATCCACATGACCGGGAGTGTCAATTAAATTGAGAACGTACTCGTGACCATCGCTAGCAGTATAGTTCATCCGAGCCGCTTGCAGCTTAATCGTAATTCCCCGCTCCCGTTCCAAATCCATATTGTCCAGGAACTGTTCTTTCATCTGGCGGTCGCTTACGGTACCAGTAGCTTGCAGTAGGCGATCAGCTAAGGTCGATTTCCCATGATCAATGTGGGCGATAATCGAAAAATTGCGAATATGAGAGACAGGGGCATCAGTCATAAGCTATTGGTATAAACCCAGTCAATAACTGGTCTATTGAGTTCATGCTTCACTTAATGTATTTTAATGTTTTCCGTCAGAGGTAAGGGTACTATCCCTGGAATGGTTATAAGTGAGCCAGGCTAATTGTCAGTTATCGTAAAGTTATATTAGTAGTGTTATTAGCCCATCGATTATGAATGATCATGCCTTACATCAAGAGGGTTTGCTTGAAAACCACCTTGAGTCTACCAAAGCTACTAACGTAGATCTATCACGTTCAGCTGACAAAGAAGAAATTTCTATTCATTTGGATACGGAACTCTTGGATCAAATCAAACACTTGACTAATGATCCGAGTAAAGTAATAGAAACGGCAATTCGTCAATGGCTTAGGGGTGAAAGGGGAACAGATCAGGAATTAGCCCGTACCTTTGACCGAAATCCTCCCCTGCCGCCCCGAGGTGAGTGGAACGATTGATAGACAAGAGGTAAAGGCATCTACTTTGAGACGTTGCCATTGGCTCGTGGGTTAGGGTTGGTTGGTTGCATTTACTTGTTGAAACGGGAACTGAGGCTCCCGGTGTTGCTTGTAGTTTCCAGGTTTCTTTTAATGGCTGCACCTGTGAATTTTCAATGTTTTCAAACTGGATATATAAATAGGCAATCCGCTAGTGCACAAGGTGATTCTAACTTTTTGCAGGGTTTAGGGTGTGAGCTGGTTTATACTCAAGAGGCATCGGGTAAATGCCTTTCTTTTTACTGGCAAGCTGCTGAGCAATATGGTCTGAGTTTGACACAAGTGGTGGGACTTCCCCTAGAAGATGCATTCTGCCCGACTGAAGCCGAAGCCTACCAAGAGAGGCTTCAGAGAATTTTGAGCAAGCGTTCCCCTGAACGTTGTGTTCAATCGTTTTGTTACCAGGACAGATCCTTTGCCTTTGAGTTGGTGATTAGCCCCATTTTGCCAGCGGATGGTGAAGCAACCACTGTTCTAGTTATGGGTCGCTTTTTGCCGGAATCATCAATATTGGAATGGCGGGAATCTCCTACAAACCTAAGTGTAGACCCCCATCAACAATTACTCACCAAAATTTCCCGGCAGATTCGTCGGACCCTCGATCTAGATACGATTTGGCAACAAACTGCCCAAAGTCTAGGGGAGGCACTCCAGGTAAGCCGTTGCCTCGTCTGCTATTACAAACCAGACGCACGGGTAACCAAGGTGCAGGCAGAATATTGTCAAAAGCCCTTGCGGTCAATGGCGAAACAACTGCTACCCTTAGATTCTGAGCCTTACCTCGAACAAGCCCTCACTAGTCAGGAGCCACTGCTGGTAGAACACATTCTTCCCGGTGAATGGGAACAGTTGTCTGTGTTGGTGGTTTCAACCTCCTATAAAGATGAACCTAATGGTTTGATTTGCCTACAGCAGTGTGGTGATCGCCGTCAATGGAGTGCCGCAGAAATAAAGTTAGTGGGAGAATTGGCTGAACAAGTCGGCACAGCGATCGCTCATGGCACCCTTTACAAGGAGTTAGAAATAGCTAGCGAAAGGGCTGAAGAAGCTTCTCGCCACAAAAGTGATTTTCTGGCTAATACTTCCCATGAGTTACGTACCCCTCTCAATGGCATGATTGGGTTTCTCAAGTTGGTTCTTGATGGCATGGCAGACGATCCACAGGAGCAAAGGGATTTTATCCAAGAAGCCTACAATTCTGCATTGCATCTGCTCAATATTATTAATGATATCCTGGATATTGCCAAGATTGAAGCTGGTAAAATGGAGCTAGAACTCGCTCCAGTAGAATTAGATTCTCTGTTTAGAAAAGTTGAGGACTTTACGATCAATCAAGCCCAGCTCAAAAACCTCAGCCTCAGAATTGAAATGCCTGATGTCTATGATGGCATTGTTATGTATGGTAACTATCAAAGGCTGCTACAGGTCATGTTAAACCTAGTCGGCAATGCCATTAAGTTTACTGATGAAGGTGGGGTGACTGTTAGTGCTGAGGTGATCCGAAAGAAGATAACTTTCAAAGGTACAGAATTCCCAGGATTGGTTAAAGTTCGAGTTGCCGATACTGGCATCGGTGTTTCCCTCGACCAGCAAGACCGGCTGTTTCAAACCTTTACCCAAGTCGATGGTTCCCGGACTCGCCAATATGGCGGCACGGGTTTAGGCTTAGTCATATCCCAAAAGCTGATTGAAACCATGGGGGGTGTGGTCAATTTTTTCAGTATGGGGGAAAATTTAGGGTCAACAGTTACCTTCACAGTACCTCTTTATCAAGTTCCTGTGATGATTTCCAATCAAGCAACTGATATTGATTAACCATCCACTCTTTAGGTTCCCCTTACGTAAGGATTCAGCCCTTAGCTTTTTACGGAAAACTTAAACTAAACTTACTAACACTTACAAGCCATAATAAATTTGGGAGTAATGGTGAAAAGTGTTAGTATTAGTTTTAGCTGAAAGTTAGATTAAACGTAAGCATTCAGCCGTCAGCCGTCAGCCCTGAGCCTTGGCCAAAGGCCACGCTACGCGAATGGCTCACGCTGCTTGAGGTGCTTTCCATAACTCAGCATTATTCGAATCCTTTCTTGTTTTATTCAAAAGTTCCGTAGCTTTATAATAGCCCATAAGCACATCAAGTAGCACAATCTGTAGCCCATTAGCTGATAGCTGATACGCGACACGCTGATAGCTTACGCTTAAAGTACCTCACCAAATTTAAAGATTCTCTATAAAACAGTAATGCTATAATAAGCACCGTCAGAGATTAGTGAGTAGTCTTTGGATAGTAACACTTCCCTAGTATAGTTTGTCTAGTTTGGGAACTATTAGCTCAAAATATCGGTTGACTTAACAAGACTATGATCGAAAACGAAACAGCTCGTGAAGTGTTCCAGGCGGCTTACGAAAACCGCTACACCTGGGACGACAATTTTCCTGGTTACAAAGCTGACCTGGAAATTAAGCAAGGTGATGAAGTATACACTGGTCAAGTTCGCATTAATAGTGATCACAGTGTTGAAGTCAGTGGGTTTGATGATGAAAAGGTCAAAGAAAGTGTCTATAACCAGATGCGGGATATTGTGACCCATCGCAAGCGGTCATCCTTTGAAAAAGCCCATGGGAAAAACCAATTTAGCTTTGGTGAAAACGATTCTACTGGTGCAGTGGAAATTTTGGTCAAGGGTGATGCTATGGGCTCTAACTATAAAGTCCGGGGTAGGGAAATTTGTCATGTCAGTCGGGTTATGGGTCCGATGGCTTTTACAATTAATACCAACCATAGCCTAGATACAGGAGAAGGGTATATTTCTTCAGGCTACAATGCCATTTTTCGCAATGCCAAAACTGGTGATTTGATGGCTAAACGAGAATTTGAGGACAGGTTCGAGAAAGTTGGTGATTATTATATTATGACTCGTCAAGTAGTTTATGCCATCGAGGAAAAAGGGCGGACAGCTACTGAATTCAACTTTTATAATATCAGGTTACTCCAACCAGCTATGGTTTAAACTTTTGTTGTAAGCATTCAGCTATCAGCTATCAGCCATCAGCTAAAGACCAACGGCTGACAGCTGACGGCACCTCAAGTAGCACCATCTGTAGCCCATAGGCTTACCTGTTATTTACCGGGAGAGAGTTCAAACATAACGTACGCAAAACTCTAATGCCACAGATACATGGCTGGTTTGCTGCGGATAATCAACAACTGGGCGAGTAATTATAACTAGGGAGATGCCTAACTCAGTAGCTACGGCTCGTTTGATATCTTCTCCCCCAGCAACCCCAGAGGCCTTGGTGACCACAACAGAGATGTCCCAGTGATGCCAGAGTGCCTTTTCCAAATCAGCTGGTACCGGAGGACGCAGGGCAATAATTCGATCCCGGCTAAATCCAGACGCGATCGCTAAATCAATTGCAGTAACACTGGGGAGAACCCTGGCGTATAGGGTTGATTGGTCTTGCCAACCACGGAATAAGGGTAAATGTTTATAACCGATTGTCAGTAATACCCGCTGCTGATGGAGATAGTTACCAGCAATCAGGTCTTGGAAACTATTGAGATAAATTATTGGTGAATTGTCTAGTTCAGAACTTACCTGAGAATTTAGCTGTTGCCTTTCAAAACGCAGGTAAGGTATATGCCGAGCACAAGCGGCTGAAATCGCTATTTGGGAAATTTCCACCGCATAGGGGTGAGAGGCATCTAGGATCGCTACAATACCATGGTTCTCCAAAAACTGCTCTAGCCCATTTGTATCTAAACGTCCGACTCGAACCCTTAAATTTGGGGTTTGGGGATAGAGGGATTTAGCCGCTGTTGTGGTAACGGTTACTGTACAGGGAATCCCCCTGAATGCGATCGCATTTGCCAGAGTCACACTTTCGGTGGTTCCACCAATCAGCCAAATACGGCCACTGCTATCTACCACTCCTATCTGCCCTTAAGGGCTTTAGTAAAGTTTTTGCGATAGGACTTATTGGCAACGATTAAAGCTGGCCACAACAGTGACAATGCTATCCGATTGGTTAAACTCCGGCTGAAGTCAGTCCGCTCAAACCCCCTCCAGAATTTCCACACGCCATACCCATAGACTACCAGTAACCCGAAGACAATTAAGTTAGCCATTCATCAAAAATCTTGCCATATTTGGAAACCCCGTCTCAAGTAAGATAGGCGTCTCGCCTGACAGGGAGGAAAAGCGAGCCCTTGGGGCGGTTTTAACTACCGTCGATGAATCTGGGTAGAACACATTTGGTTATTGTGACATGGTTTTTCACCTCGGGTGCTTTTTATAAGATAATTTTTATATTAATGATAATTTTACCTTATCAAGCAAGTGTTAGACCATGACCTCAATACCATAAGTGTGTAGGTTAATCAACAGGTGCGACACGAAAGCGCACCTACGAATTGATTCGGATTACAGCTCAAAGTAGCATTGATCCAGATCCAGTTTCTCTAGTCTTCATTATGTGGTGTCACCCTTAGGAGTTACAGACTAGCCAAACTCAGTAGTCATGATTACGTGAGTGAAGAAGGAGCGGGTCAACACGGGATCTTTCTTCTCAGGGAGGAGGAAACTTGGCGACACCAGTGTCGTTGTTATGGTTCCGCCAGTCTTTGTCGAAAGCACTATTTAGGTGCGACCCGTGGCGAATTTAATTCTTAATGGGTCAAGGGCACCTATGTGAATCACTTATGAATCACTATCGACTAGGCCATACCAAAATCACGGTTTTCAGATCAAGTCACTGTTTGTGGAGGAAAGTACTTCACTAAAAAAAGCCCATAAAAAGACAAATGAACGTAGACAACATGATCAAACCCCTTAACGGGTTAAAAGAGGAGGAATTATGCGAGCAGTGCTGATGGCTGGTGGTTCAGGAACACGGCTTAGACCGTTGACCTGTGATCTGCCCAAGCCCATGGTGCCAATCCTGAATCGACCCATTGCGGAACATATTGTTAATCTACTCAAACGGCACAATATCACTGAGGTCATTGCCACTCTTTACTATCTCCCAGATGTCATGCGGGACTACTTCCAAGACGGCAGTGACTTTGGGGTAAAGATGACTTATGCGGTAGAAGAAGAACAGCCTCTGGGTACTGCAGGTTGTGTTAAAAATATTTCCGAATTACTCAATGAAACCTTTTTAGTCATTAGTGGCGATAGCATCACCGACTTTGATTTGACTGCTGCGATCGAATTTCATAAAGCTAAGAAATCAAAGGCGACATTAATCCTAACTCGCGTTCCCAATCCCGTTGAGTTCGGGGTGGTGATCACCGATAAGGAAATGCGCATCCGCCGATTTTTGGAAAAACCTTCGACCTCAGAAATTTTTTCCGATACTGTTAACACTGGCACTTACATTCTTGAACCATCGGTTCTAGAGTACCTGCCATCAAATGAGGAATGTGACTTTTCTAAAGACCTGTTTCCGAAACTCCTCGAGAAAGATGAGCCAATGTATGGCTATGTAGCTGAGGGATATTGGTGTGATGTTGGTCACCTGGAGGCTTACCGAGAAGCCCAGTATGACGGCTTAATGAATAAGGTCACACTAGACTTTGCTTACCCAGAACAATCCTCAGGAATGTGGGTGGGACAAAATACCTATATCGACCCTACTGCCAAGATTGAAACCCCAGTACTAATTGGTAGCAACTGCCGGATTGGGCCAAACGCCCACATCGAAGCAGGAACAGTAATTGGCGATAATGTTACCATCTCTGCTCACGCTAACCTGAAACGACCGATTATTTGGAATGGAGCGTTAATTGGTGAAGAGGTTAATCTGAGTGCCTGCACCATTTCCAGGGGAACCAGGGTAGACCGTCGTGCTCAGGTTTTGGAAGGTGCCGTTGTCGGTTCCCTGTCTAAAGTGGGAGAAGAAGCTCAAATTAGTCCCACTGTAAGGGTTTGGCCAAATAAAACTATAGAATCAGGTGCAACATTGAATATCAATTTAATTTGGGGCAACACTGCCCAACGGAATCTTTTTGGTCAGCGGGGTGTCCAAGGCTTAGCCAACATCGATATTACTCCTGAATTTGCCGTTAAGTTGGGAGCGGCTTATGGGTCTACCTTAAAACTAGGCTCCCAAGTATCACTCTCCCGTGACCAGCGTAGTATCTGTCGCATGGTGACCCGGTCTTTGATTGGGGGGTTGATGTCTGTGGGTGTCGATGTCCAGAACCTAGATGCAACCGCAATTCCCGTGGCTCGAACCGTGGTACCAACCCTAGGGGTCTCCGGAGGTATCCATGTGCGAGTGCATCCTGACCGACCAGATCATATCCTGATCGAAGTTATTGATGCCAAGGGAATTAATATCAGCAAGGGTAAAGAGAAAAAAATTGAGGGGGCTTACTTTAAAGAAGACCTAAGACGAGTCCAGATCAATGATATCGGCAATGTTAACTACCCGATTCAGTTAATCGATATCTACGGTACTGCCTTTGAGAAGCATCTCAATGTAGAGGCAATTCGCAACAGTAGTGCTAAGGTAGTTATTGACTATGCTTATGCTGTGTCTGGTGCGGTGTTACCCCAACTGTTAGCGAAATTTGGGGCTGATGCAGTAGTCCTCAATGCCAGTTTGAAACAAACAGCTATCTCCACAGAAGAACGAGAGAGTTTGCTCAATCAGCTGGGTCAGGTGGTCGAGGCCCTAAAAGCCAATTTTGGCGTGCAGGTCTCTGCTAATGGGG
The DNA here is from genome assembly GCF_000211815.1 of Moorena producens 3L. Lineage (GTDB taxonomy): Bacteria > Cyanobacteriota > Cyanobacteriia > Cyanobacteriales > Coleofasciculaceae > Moorena > Moorena producens. The sequence goes on along the minus strand of NZ_GL890823.1, from coordinate 199,162 downwards.
AACAGCTGATTTTGGTTGATGAATCGGGAATCTCGATTCGAGGTGAGGTATTGACTGCACTGATGGTCAATATTATGTTAACCTCTAATCCCAGGGGAACTGTGGTGGTTCCAGTCCAGACATCAAGTGCGGTGGAACAAATTGCCCGACGCCATGATGGCAAGGTGATCCGCACCAAAGCTAACCCCACAGCACTGATGGAAGCTTCTCAAAGCAACCCCAATGTGGTATTGGGAGGTAGTTGGGACATGGGCTTTATTTTCCCCCAACTACATCCAGGCTTTGATGCCATGTTTGGAATCGCCAAGTTGATCGAGATGCTGACAGTCCAAGAGCGATCGCTTGCTGATATTCGTGCCGAACTCCCCCGGGTATGGTACAAAACCGTTACTCTGCGCTGTCCTTGGACAGTTAAGGGTAGCCTCATGCGTCATCTGGTCGAAACCCATCCCAGTGAGCAGCTCGAACTTGTCGATGGAGTTAAAATTATCAACCCGCAAAATGATAACTGGGTGTTGATTTTACCCGATGCTGGCGAACCCTTAGTTCATATTTTTGCCAACAGCGATGACCGGGATTGGGCTGAGGAAAACCTCAAGCATTATCGCAACCATGTTCAGGAATTCGTTGAAAAAGAACAAGGTGTAGAAGCACAACCTTCAGCCGTGTCATAAATCCGATTAATCGGCTCTTAACAGGCATAGCGGTGGCTTTCCTCAGGTGCGACCCAAGGGCGATTTACTCGCCCATTGGAAAGCGCACCTAAAGAGTGTTTGTAGACCTCAGGAAAGTCACCGCTATGCCCTTGTTGGTAGTTAATTGTTGGTAGGTTAAGTTCAATCAAAGAAAAGCCAAGAGTACTGGTACGCTTGTTCTATAATAAGGAGTCAACATTCAAAGGACCAGGGATATAGGAGATGAACAGCTGCATTTTAATGGCACAAATTATTCAGGATCCAGAACTGCGTTACACCTCAGAGAATCAGACACCCCTGACTCAGATGCTAGTACAATTCGCCAGTGTTAAGGCTGAGGAATCCCCATCCACCTTAAAAGTGGTAGGTTGGGGGGAATATTTGGCCAATGAAATTAAAACAAACTATTCCACAGGCGATCGCGTGGTGATTGAAGGTAGCTTAAGGATGAATGTGATTGAGCGACCAGAAGGGTTCAAGGAAAAACGGGCAGAATTGAATGTTTCCCGGATTCACAAATTGGGAACAGATGATCACTTTGAGCCACAAGTCATGGGCTCGGAAAGAACTTTCCAGCAGACCCCAGAACCATCTCGTCCCCAAACCATAGGTGCGCTTTCCGTTGGCGAATTAAATTCGCCACGGGTCGCACCTCATGATAAGGTGGTATCCATGGAGCAACATCGGATGTCGTCATCAGTTTCTTCTCCTAACAATACCGGACAAGATTTTGCTTATACCAGCACTGAACAAAATACTGAGCAAAGCTTTGACTCTTCTTTTGGGTCTTCATCTCCTCAAAACCCAACCTCTGGTAGCCCTAGTCATCAACAAGATTTAGATGATATTCCCTTTTAGTTATTAGGAGAAAAGATTATAGCTTTTATCATAGCTATGAGGTACACAAAATGTGTTACCTCTTCCCTATTCCCTGCTCCCTGCTCCCTGCTCCCTGCTCCCTGTTCCCGACTTCTGCAAGAAGTCTATTAAATTGTGTTTCAACTTCTTTACGTACTGATCTATGCCCTCCAGCCTTATCTAGACTTGATTTGCTTTTGTTTGGCTTGGGGGATAATGATGATTCTAGCTTGGACGGTTTTGTCAGCAGTCCGAGAAAGTTTTGCTGTTGCCAAACGACTGCATCAAATTCCCTGTTCTAACTGTCAGTTTTTTACTGGTGATTATCGTCTTAAATGTACCGTGCATCCCTCTGTTGCTAATTCTGAAGCAGCAATTAATTGTATAGACTTTTGTGCAAAAAATAATTACATGACTAGGGTTTAACAGACTCGACAGTAATGCCATTGGCTTCATCCTTGCTGCTGGGGAGGAAGCCTATATAGCAATCCTAAATTATTTGTAAAATCACTGGAATTGTTAAAAACTGGTGCCTTCTCCCTTCCCTTCTGCCATCTGCCGTCTGCTTCCTGCCTTAAAGCAGACCATTTCTTTCACAAATCAGATAGGATTGCTATATATAGCAATCCTAATGAAAGCATGCGTGATGGATAACACAATTACTTACCTCACAACTGCTGACCTTGATTCCACCAGGGCCATCCTTTTAGCGCAAGCAAGCAGTCTAACTTATGATGCTTTTGATAAGCAAAACCCTGCTGAGTGTCTTGAGGTGTCTCCACCGGATGGTTATGATTTTGTAGACTACTGGACTGGTGTTGATGCGATTTTTAATAAATACAAAACTGTTGAGTGTTATGGTGTAGTGTTTCGATCTCAGCAGTCTCCTTACACTTATATATTTGCCTTTAGAGGTACTTATTCCACAGAGGATCTAATAGATACTTTTGGTGTTAATCATACAACATTTGTACCTTATCAGGAAGATGTTGTAGTGCCATCTAAGCTTAGGGTTGAATCAGGTTTCTACCATATCTATTCCAATAGTGATGGGAACACACCCTCGATGCAGAATCAGGTGTTTGCCCTAGTTGATAAATACCAAGCATCTGAAAAACCGATCGATACTCTGTATATTACTGGCCATAGTTTAGGCTCTACACTGAGCACTTTATTCACACTTGATATGGCGTTGTCTAGACCAGATATCAAGTCTGCAAGCTACAACTATGCTTCCCCTCGTGTAGGCAACCAAGCATTTGTAGAATTTTATCAACAACAGGCACCGCAACAAAACCCCGAGACACGAACTATTCGTATCCAAAATGTTTATGACAAAGTTCCTTGTGACCCATTTAAATATGAAGGATATCAGCATTTGCCCTATGCCTATCTAGTTTCATTTTCTCGAGACAACTTAATGGGTAAATTTGATGTTATAGACAATCATCATTACAAAAATTATAAAACTGTTTTGAATTGTGCGTTGGAGAGTGAAAGTGGCTTTTGTGAGAGAACCTTTGACTACGATCAGGACAAAACGATGAAGTCGGTGAAACCAGATCCTAGTCAAGTCTGTAGATATTGGTTGTAGCTCTTGGTCTGGGGTTGTCTAGCGGATTTCAAGTTTGTGAGGTACAAATTTTCTGGTTTTAGGGAACAGGGAACAGGGAACAGGGAACAGGGAACAGGGAACAGAAAAGAGGCAAGAGGAACCCAGCCCTAACCCCTTCCAGTTGGGTAGGGTGCGTTAGGGGTGGCCTCATTTTCCGCCTCGTAGCTAGGGTTTGGATAGCCCGCCCCGTAACGCACCACGGTGTCAAACAGCAAAAATGAGATGCACCCAACCGATCCCCCGTTGGTCCCCCTTAAAAAGGGGGACTTTAAGGCAATAAATGCTATAAAAACTAATAGTTAAAAACTAAGGGATTCTCTGAAAAAAAACCTACGCGATTGACCGAAGTCACGCTACGCGATGAAGCTAAGCTTCCGCCCTTGTGCGATTGACCGAAGTCACGCTACGCGATCGCTAATTTTATAAAAGCGATTATATGAAATATACGCTACGCGATCGCTTATTTTTTATTAATCCCAAAACTACCAAAAAAAACTTCTCAAAACCCTTGACAATTAAAGCTATAATCATTACAATAATCAATATTAACCGAAATTAAATTTTTTATGATGTCACAACAATTCAGCCAAAACTTCAAGAAACAACCTGCTCATCAAACTCTGAAAGGTTCTCGTGAAGCAGTAATTTATAGCATGCAGATGCTTTACGCATTAGGCTATGCAGAGATAGCGGAATGGACCCCTCTGGAACCGACTGATGTTCCAGGGGAAGTGATCACTACAATCACCAAGTATTGGTTGTTGCCATAACACTTTGTCTTGATGCAGTCGCTCATGGGGGAAACCCCCAAGACCGCGCTGCATCGCTAAATTTCTGGGGGGGTTTCTCCCCGGGGGCCTTGGTTTTGGTCGAATCAGATAGGAACTGATCAGGTTAAGTTTGCTAATTTTGTGACATAAGAAATTGAAATAGTCGTGGATAGTATTTCTACGGCTATTTTTTTTTGATACTTATCGAAAGAGGGAATTTAGAATTAAGAATTAAGAATTAAGAATTAAGAATTTATAATTAAGAATTAAGAATTTATAATTAAGAATTAAGAATTTATAATTTAGAATTTAGGCGTAGGGTGTGTTAGGGACGGGCTCGCCAAGACGCAAGCCATAGCAAGTGTTAGGTTGTTGCCCGTAACGCACCACCGCGTCAAATAGCATGCATTGAGATGCACCCGTTTTGGTTGTGGTCTATACCTGGCGAGGTGATCAAATCCGTTTGATTTCAGCTCGCAAAGCCACTCGTACTGAACGTAAACAATATTTGGAGGGATGAAGATGGAAGCTGAGTATGATTTTAGTCAAGGTAAGCGTGGCGCGATTGACCCGATGCCATCTGGTAAAACTCGGATCACAATTTGTTTAGATAACGATGTTATTGAGTGGTTTCGTGAGCAGGTACATCTATCTGGTGGAGGCAATTATCAAACCTTGATTAATCAGGTGTTGCGTCAGCACATTCGGCATCAATCGATAGAAGTAGAAGGAGATCAGGAAACTATTCCGATCACAGAAATTATTCAAAGTCAATAAGCTTGATAACATTATCGCTCCGGTAACGATAAAGGAATTTAATCTAAATATTTCAATGGTAAGTTATTAGGATAAAACGTTGATTGACTATAGTCTCTTCAGACAATTCGTGATCGTGGAGATGTTTCTAATCATATCTGGCACCATTGGGATTAATCGTCGGTGGGCAGTGCCTATCTAAGCACAAAGCTGAGGTGATCTGATCTGTCTCAAGCACTGCCCACCCTACTTGCTAACTGGCGACAAACGTCAGAACAGTTTTCAATAGAAAGCCGTCCTAGAAGGAGGGGGCTTTAAACCCAATTTTTTTAGTAAGCTGCCCAACGGGGGTCAGATTGGTAGCGTACAATCACAGGATGAGCAAGGCGGTTGACCTCGACATTACCCAACTTAATATCTCCTGGCAGCTCAAACAAGGAGTGTAAAATGCCTGGGGTCAGAAAGCGAGTTGATACCGATAAATTGAGGGTGTCCGGCTGAATCGATCGCCTTGATGCTAGGACAAAACCCCAAGGCCCAAAGCTGGGGACATCTATAACATAGGGATGAACTAATAGTCCCACATTTTCCAAGGTTGCGGCAATACAACTCAGAACATTGGGAGCAAAAAAGGGACTAGATGCCTGAGTCACAAAAATGCCTTTGTCTGCTAATCGCGGTAAGAGACGGCGGTAGAATCCTTCTGCATAAAGCTTGGCAATAATCTTTTGATCGGGGTCGGGAAAGTCGGCAATAATCACATCAAAGGTTTCGTTGAGTGCGGGTGCCCTAATGAAAGCATCAGCATACAACACTTCGACACGGGGGTCGGAAAATGAGTTATCGTTAACTTGGACTAATTGAGGGTGATGACTAGCTAATTTGACAACCTCGCTGTCTAAATCGATCAGTAGGACTCGTTCGACTTCTGGCCATTTGAGCACTTCCCGCAAGGCCATACCATCACCTCCACCCAACACCAGAACCCGACGCCTACCAACACTAGCACTCATGGCGGGATGCACTAAAGCTTCATGGTAGCGGTATTCGTCGAGGGTGGAAAATTGCAAATCGCCATTGAGGAAGAGACGAACATCCTGTCCTTGTCGTGTGAGGACAATGCGTTGGTAGGGAGACTGGATGCGGGTGATCACTGGCCCACTATACAGAGTATTTTCCAGCTTGTCGCTAATCGGAATGGCTAAGGGAGCCAAGGTAAACAGGAGAATACCTAGGGTTAAACCCAAATATCCCCAGGGCCGCAGTCTGGGAAAGCGTCTGCCAATGGCAAACACCATCAAGGCGGGTAATGACCCTAAGACAAAAGCCGTAGGAAATAAACCGATAATGGGTAATAAGAGGATGGGAAAAGCGAGGGAACCCAGTAGTGCTCCCAAATAGTCTAAGGCTAAAACACCTGCTAATGCTTCCCGCACCCCTTTGTCCAATTCCAGAATTCGGGTCAGTAGCGGCACTTCCAGTCCTGCTAGTACTCCCAGGACAATAGTGACGAAGAATAAACCCAGCCAGATGGAACCATTGCTAACAAATACAGCAAATAGTCCCAAAGGCAATAGGGCAGTTAGGGGAGCAATGAGTAGTTCAACTTTGACAAAGACTAAGAGTAGTTGGTGTTGTAGAGATGGGGAATTGGTCTGATTGACAGCAATAAACTGACTCAGGTAAGACCCTAGACCCATTGCTGCGAGAAATACTCCAACGGAAATACCATAGGATAGAGCTTGATTCCCTACCAAGTAACTTGCTAGAGTTCCCAGCAACAGTTCTACCGCTAGTCCACAAATTGAGGAAACCGCAGCAGCAATCATGAGCAACCAACGCTGGTCCCGTTTGAGGGATGGGATGCTAGAGTTAGGTATCGGTTTCCCATCTGATATCGCATCTTCCATCGTCTATTTCCCGGTAGCCGGACCGCCTCCGCGAAAGCTACCATAGTCTGAGCGATTGGGGGACGATTTCCAAATACCTAGATAATAGTAACCGGATAAATATGTCCGATGTCGGGGCCAGTAGTTATTTTGTTTTTCTTCCCGCAGGACAAGGGCTGAACGCTGAGTGTAACCTGCGATTATGGTAAATAGTGCGATCGCAACTGTCGTCGCTGTCAAAATTTTAGTCAACATGGGATCAATTCCTGGATGGAAAATAGAAGTAGTGCGAGCATCTTGCTCGCGTAGTGGGAGCATCTTGCTCGAAGCCCGTGAAACAGCTAAAACTGTTTGACACTCCCCTAGCTGTTTCTAATATCATGTCCGGTTGAATACTTATACTAAGGGCAAAAACAAGGCAGAAGGCAGAAGGCAGAAGGCAGAAGTAAAGAAGTAAGGTTTCATCGAATAAGGTTTTTGATAACTAATTATCCGGACATGATATAAGCTATTCATGGCGTATCAAAGGTTGGACTAATTTTTACCACCTCAACGCTTGTGAAGGTACGGTTGCCATCAATAACTCTCAAGGTTGTGCGATCGACAGATGCATCTGGGCATACTTCCACATAGAAGCCATAGGAACTGCGAGATTCCAACAGGAAGAATGTTTGTAGTTTACCTGTTGCTCCCTTGATCTTGCCGTTGTTTTTGAGATAGGTCATAGGCAAGGGAAACGAATGGTTATAGATTTGCTCACCATAGGAGTCCTTGAGAAAAAGGCGAACTTCTAGTTTTGATGGGGAAGTTTCATCTGCCTTAACATCAACTTTAACCCGCACAAGGCGATTTGCACCACCGACAGTAGCGCGATCGCTGGGGTCGCTATCGTTAATCGTTTTGAAGATGGCTTTTTTCCCGGTTAATGGCGTTGCATATAAAGTCATCAAGGTCAGACATAATGTCCCCACTAAACCTGGCCAAAGATAGCGCGTATCTATCACTCCATTTTGGACAGTTACCTGAAACGGCACTGGTTGATCAAGTACTTTTCCTGATGTATCCCCATACTCCAAAACTGCAATGGCAATGGTCACCATCTCTTCCTGCTTGGCGCGAACATCAAGTCCTGCTAACAGGTCATCGTCTTGCCAACTACCAGACTCCCCATCATCATACCAAGTTCCTGATTCATTCCAGGCTTGCTTGATGGCGGAGGCGAATGCTTGACCTTGGCCATCGAGTAACTGGATTTCATAAGTAACCCATCGGTTAAGGGGAATTTTTGCTTTAGCTTCTATGCGAAGAGCACCAATCAGCTGGCGCTTGAGGGACAGTGTTTGAAGTTGCAGCGGTTCCTCTTCCCTGGCACTGACGGTAGTAGATAGCAGTGTTTTCTGGAACCGATAACCATGGAATAAGGCTAAAAATACCAGTAGTGTAGACCCGATAGCAATATAAGGGCAGGGGTCGATAAAACCACTAGTACGTTGAGTTTGAATAGTCACTGGTTTTTATTGTGTCTGTATAGACTATTATCTACACCGAGCCAGAGGTGATGTCCACAAACTCCAGTTTTTAGCACCAGTGATAATTGTCTGACCAAAGTAGAAAAGAGTTTTTGTACCAACACGACAGGCATATTCCAATTCTAAATTATAAATTCCCAATTCTAAATTATAAATTATAAATTCCCAATTCTAAATTATCAAAAATTTAACAAATCAAAAGTTTTTTTCTTTTCCTATTCTGTGTTGGAGACATCGGTGATTCTGGAAGAGTTTTTGGCCTAGTTGGAGAAGATGGCAAACTAGGGTGTTGGAGAGCAATGTTCCTACTATGCAGAGTTAGTTGCCGCCGACACCAAGCAAAATGCAGGATATTAATACCCATTTCCCACAGCAGTGCGGATCATCTCTCGTGGTAGAGCAAGCTCTTCATCTAGTCCCCAAGCAGCTGATAAATTACCAACTATAATGACAATTCCTCCCCCAATCAACATTTTAATTGGTTGTCCTTGAACAGAGGGAAGAGCCGCAAAGCTAACGCTACGCGATGAAGCGAAGCTTCCGCTAACAGCGATCGCTAATTTTTTATTAACCATAAAAATCCCAAAAAAAACTTTTTAAAACCCTTGACTACTCAAATCATAATCATTACAATAATCAATATAAACCGAAATTAAGTTTTTTATGATGTCACAACAATTCAAGCAAAACTTCAAGAAACAACCTGCTCATCAAACTCTGAAAGGTTCTCGTGAAGCAGTAATTTATAGCATGCAGATGCTTTACGCATTAGGCTATGCAGAGATAGCGGAATGGACCCCTCTGGAACCGACTGATGTTCCAGGGGAAGTAATCACTACAATCACCAAGTATTGGTTGTTGCCATAACACCTTAAATTTCTGGGGGGGTTTTCTCCCCCGGCCAAGGTTTTGGTCTGGTTTTGTAGCGTGACCTTTGGCTAATCAGAGCAGGTTATATTTGCTAATTTTGTGACATAAAAAATTGAAATAGTCGTGGATAGTATTTCTACGGCTATTTTTTTTCACTTTACTCCCGACTCCCAACTCCCGACTCCCGACTTCCTAGTATAAAAAATGCTATAGCAATCCTAAATCAATTGATAGAATGTTTGTTCCCTGTTCCCTACTCCCTGTTCCCTACTCCCTGCTCCCTGTTCCCTGTTCCCTGTTCCCTTTGGTATATAATTAAAAAAATAACCTTTAATTCAAAAGCGATGGAAACTCAAGACTTAAAAACACTGATTAAAGAAAGCATCCGAGAAGTTTTGAGAGAAGAAAGACTCTTACTCTGTCATATGTTAATGCCTTACGTTAGTGATCAAGAGCAACAAGAGCTTGACACCAGCTTTGGCTTACCTCAAGACTATGAGACTGAAGAAGTAACTGATCTAACAGATGGGATTAAAAATGACTATTAAATTCCGCAAGAGTGCGATTAAATTATTAGAGTCTGCTGATAATTAAACTATTCCCATCACATAAATTATTCAAACTCAAGGAGCTTGTAAAAATTATCGTTACGGTAACGAACAAGGAATTTTATATAAATATTTAAAGGGTAAGTTATTAGGATAAAACCTTGATTGACTATAGTTTTTTAAGACAATTCGTGATCCTGGAAATGTTTATACTCACATCTGGCACCATTGGGATTAATCGTCGGTGAGTAGTGCCTACCTACGCCTAAAGGCCAGCTGATCTGATCTGTCTCAAGCACTGCCCACTCTACTTGCTAACTAAACTATACTTCGGTTGCTATAAATCCCAATAGCTATAATTTCAGTGGAAGAATAATAGTGAGTGGCACACTACTGTATCACCCCCACTTCCTATCGTGAGGTTTGTTGCGTATCTCAAACGGTGTTCAGGAAATGAATCAAAACCTATCTGTTAAGGGAGCAGCAATTTTAGCCACCGTTGTCGGTGTGATGGCAATGGGAGTGGCTTTCCCTAGGTCTAGCTGGGGGCAAAGTATCATTGCTCAACAACCCAGTTCACCAGGGAGTGAAAGGGCTGAAGAGTTATCCCTAGCAGAAGCCTCTCAACTCAATCAGCAAGCCATTGAGCTTTTTCAGCAAGGAAAGTACTCAGAAGCGATTCCCCTAGCTGAGAGAGCATTAGAGATTCGGCAGGAAATCTTGGGAGAAGAACACCGTGATGTGGCAGAAAGCCTCAATAATCTAGCATTCCTCTACTTTTACAAGGGGAAATATCCGAAAGCCGAACCCCTCTATCAACAAGCCTTAGCACGGAAGAAAAAACTGCTCGGTCAAGACCATCCCGATGTAGCAACCAGCCTCAATAATCTGGCATTACTCTACAAAAGCCAGGGCAGATATGTTGACATACTCACCGTCCTAGAAGAACGGTGATTCTTGACAGATCATCGGGGTGTGCTGCCGAACGCGCCCCGCGTGACCTACGGTCTCAACAGTCTTATCGCCCCTCCTTGCCCATTTAGAGTCATGCCGATGCCCCATGCCGACTTTTTCTATGTTTCTAGCAGCGTTTATGTCTCTGTCCTGCTCGGTTCCACAATTAACACAGAGTATTGAGCGTACGGACAAATCGAGTTTCCCCCACTTGAACCCACAATCTGAGCAGATTTGACTAGTGGGTTCCCAACGGCTTATAACCCGAAAATCCCTGCCATATTTATCTGATTTTGCTTGAGCTAGACTCCTAAATTCTGACCAACCTTGCTGGCTAATAGCTCGCGCTAGTTTGCGATTTTTGACCATTCCTGACACGTTAAGGTCTTCTAGGACAATTACTTGGTTCTCGCTGACTATCCTAGTTGAGAACTTATGCAGGAAGTCTTTCCTTTTGTTGGCGATTTTATTATTTAGTCTTGCGATCTTAATGCGAGTTTGCTCCCTCCGGTTAGACCCCTTGGCTTGTCTAGCAAACTTTCGTGTTTGTTTGCGTAATTTTCGATCTAGTTTTGAATAGTCAGGACTCTTGACATGACCCCCATCACTCATTACCGCGAAAGTCTTGATACCTAGATCAATCCCAATGCTTTGGTTCTTGGCATCAACTTGAACAGGCTCAATATCTACTACAAAGCTCAAGAAATAATTGTTAGCACAATCTAAGATAATGGTCACAGAGCTTGGATCAGATGGCAATTCCCTAGACCAGATCGGTTTGACTACCCCAATCTTGGCTAAGTAAACTCCATCACCTTGAATAGAGAAACCTCTGCGAGTTAATCTTGCTGATTGATTATTGGAACGCTTTTTGAATCGTGGAGACCTAACTTTTCGTCCTTTTCGTTTTCCATTGTGCGACTCAAATAAGTTCTTAAAAGCAACTCCCAAATCAGCTACGGACTGCTGCAAAGGAACGACTGACACTTCAGACAACCATTTTCTTTCTTCGGTCTTTTTAGCCTGAGTTATGACCAGTTTCTGTAAGTCTCCAGATTTTAGAACCTTCTTAGATTTCTTGCAAATAGCCAGAGCATCGTTCCACACGACTCTGACACAGCCAAACAGCCTAGCTAAGTCCTGTTTCTGTTGGTCAGTTGGATAAAAACGATATTGGTATCTTGCTTTCAATTGGCGTTTTATAGTTGGTCTGTACTCCGATTATAGTGTAATCTACAAGATTTGACAATGGGTTTACGGAATATTGGCACAGTATTAAGCTCCTTGCAAATGCACCTAGTATGCGTAACTAAGTACCGCCAAAAAATATTGACCACTGAGAGTCTCGCGGCCATTGAAAATTCGTTCAAAGAAGTGGCTAAGAAAATGAATTTTTAAATTAGAGAACTTAATGATTTGTTCGCGTTCGCCTTTGGCGTGGCCTACGGCCAAGCGTGGCCTACGGCCTCAAGTTACCGTAAGAATAAAGGAGCCAAAATTCGCCAAGTTTTAACCAAAGGTGCGCTTTCCGTATTAAGAATTAAATTCGCCACGGATCCCACCTCTTTTACGTATAGCTGAACAACCATAAAGGCTCCTTTATTCTAAGGTTTCGTCTCCTAGAAGGACAGGGCTTGAGACCCATTTTTTTGGTCAATATCGAGCTGCCCTCCAGTCCCTAGCCACAGATTCTCCCTTGAGTGATCAACAAGCTCTAGAGATTCTCTGTGCCAGAGATGCACTCAACAATGCCCTCACTGAGGAACCCTTCATACCTGCAGAGCTTCTAGAGTGCATCCATGAGCTAGATGCCCAACTCCAACAACACAAACAACGGATTGACCAAGCTCTGGAACTTTCTACCTATCGCCACAGTCTACCAGCAAAGCCTAAGGGCTGGTGGTGGTATTTGGATCAACAGCGTCCTCCTCATCGGCTAGATCGTTACGACTGGGTGTTTAAGGGTCTGACCTTTGGAGGTTGGAGTGTCAGTCTGGCTCTGCTGGTCAATATTGCCAGTCGCTTCTTAACTGGTGGTCCCGATGTGGTTGGCACTTTCGCCATCATTGTATCAACTCTGATCACTCTGCTAAAAGCCAAAAGTGACTTTACCGAAGAAGAGCAAAAAGATAACGATTTCTCAGAAGCATTGAAAAAAGGTTTTGACGAATTGCTAACTGGTTTGAAGGTGCCTAAGTTTCTTCATGCTGAAACTAAGTGTTGCTCCACTCTCGCTCTACTGTTGGTATTCCTAGGGTTTTGGTATAGCCTACCCAAGATTTCAGCTATTTACGATCAACGTGGCTTAGGGCACTATCGAGCCGGTGAGCTTAGTAGTGCCGAAGCCGACTACCACAGAGCGATTGCCCTTGATCCTGATAATGCTAACGCCCATTATAACCTGGCCATAGTTTATGAAGACTGGTTACAGCTCAAGAAATCAAAGCAAGAGTACCAGTTGGCGGTAAGTGCCAAGATGCCTAGGGCATACAACAACTTGGCCAGACTCTATATTCGAGAGGGGGACTATCCTAAAGCAGTCAGCCTTGTAGTTGAAGGTCTAAAACTGACCACAGAGCAATCAGTTTATCCAGAGGATAAATACAATTTCTATAAAAATCTCGGGTGGGTAAGATTCAAACAAAATCGGGATGATGAAGCTAAAATTGCCCTGAAAAAAGGTATCAACATTGCTAAGAATCCAGATGTGGCAAACTATCTGCCCAATCGTGCCTCTGCCTCTTGTATTTTAGCTCAGGTACTTGAACGCCAGGAAAAACCTGAAGCTCTCCAGGAATGGGAAAATTGTCGCGATTTAATCATCGGAAATCCTCTGATTTTAAAACCAAACCAATGGCTGGCTCTAACTAATGATTTAGGAATAGGAAATCCTTGGATTCCAGAAGAAGACACCTGGTTACATCTAGCTAATCAACGTATTGAGAAAGCTCAACAACAGAAACAAAGGCCATGATTTGGAAACGTCTATTCTCCATCTCCCTACTTTCCACGGTTCTAATCGCGATCGCAGCTCCAGCGACTACTCCGGCTGAAGGTCTCTACTACATTGCAGCTCTGACAGGGAATGTTCAAGTGAAACGTCCCCTGTGGTTTGGTTATGATCGAGCTCACCAAGGAGATATCCTCAAGCTCACAGACCGGATCTGGGTCAGAAACCCTCAGTCCTCTGCTACAGTGTTTTGCAATCATCTCAGTAATTGGCAGGTTCCTGTAGGAAAAGCTTTTAAGGTGTCTAAAGGTTGCTCAGATTCAGGAATATTATCAGATTCAGGAATATTGTTCCGAGCGGACGATCCCCTAGCACCTGGACGTGACATCGAGAATGAGGAACTTCCCTACCTGATCAGTCCTAGGAATACAGCACTACGTCCTAATCAACCCCTGACCCTGCGCTGGCATGCCGTGAAAAAAGCCACCCACTATGATGTTACTATTAAGTATCTGGCAACACCAGTGTGGGAAAAACGGGTATCTGAACCCATAGTTGATTACCCTGATAGCTCCCAACTCCGACGGGATCGGGATTATTTTATAGTGGTGACTGCTAGTACCGGTGTGTCTTCACCGGAAAATCCCAATCAAGAGCCAGCTCCCACCATTACCCTACTGACGGATGAGCTGGAGCAGGAGCTAAAGAAGAACCTAGCTCTGATTGACACACAAAATCTGGATGCAGATGCCAAAGCTCAGGGGCAAGCTCATCTTTATCACAGCACTTGCCAAGATCAAAATTACCTCAACACTTGTCTCAATCAGGATGCCATTGAGGTTTTAGAAACAAGAATCAAAGCTGGTACAGAAAATCCTGCCATTTATCAGCTTCAAGCTGACATGTATAAGCGCATTGGACTAAAGCGAGAGGCTCAGCAGCGTTACCGCACAGCCCTGGCACTGGCCACAAAGGCTAATAATTTGCCATTGCAGGCGGAAATTCAAGAACAGCTTGGTGAGATTGCCCACAACCTAGAAGAGTTTGCTGAAGCAGTTGAATGGCTAGAGGCTGCTGAGGGAATTTACCAAAAGCTTTTTAATTTGGAAGATCCAGAGGCACAAAGCAAGTTAGAGGAGCTAAAGCAGAATATTGAGGATTCTCGACAGAGGATTTGAGGGTGGAAGTAAGTAGTCAGTGGTCAGCTATCAGCTATCAGCCATTCGTGTAGCGTGGCCTAAAGGCCAAGGCCAATGGCTGACCGCTGACCCCTGACCGCTGACTGCTTTAGGTTTGTTATGATCACCTTTTGGACAAATGTTGTTGAAACGGAAACCAGATGAGTGACTTGGATTCAGGGAAGTATCGGCAACTACTAGTAGAAGTCAAGCAGCGCATTCGCGAGGCTCAGTACCAATCCCTCAAAGCAGTCAACAAGGAATTAATTAGTCTTTATTGGGATATTGGAGGGTTAATTTTTAGCCGTCAACAGGGAGAAACCTGGGGTAAGTCAGTGGTGGAACAACTAGCAAAAGACTTACAAGCGGAGTTTCCAGGTATCAGTGGCTTTTCGGTTCGTAATATCTGGAATATGCGCAATTTATATCTCACCTACTCTCAAAATGAAAAACTGCAACCATTGGTTGCAGAAATTGGTTGGAGTCATAATTTGCTTATTATGCAAAAGTGTAAAGATGACTTAGAGCGAGAGTTTTATATCCGGATGACGCGGAAATTTGGCTGGACAAAAAATGTTTTGATTCACCAAATAGAGAATCAAACCTACGAGAAAACGTTGCTGAATCAAACTAATTTTGAACAGACAGTTTCCGAGGATATTCGTAAGCAAGCTAAGTTAGCCGTTAAAGATGAGTACACCTTTGATTTTTTGGAACTAGCTGATCAGTACAGTGAGCGTCAGTTAGAGCAAGCAATTATAGCTAAAGTCGAACCATTTTTACGAGAAATGGGAGGGATGTTTGCCTTCATTGGCAGTCAGTATCGCTTAGAAATTAGCAACAAAGAGTATTTTATTGATTTGCTGTTATTTCATCGCAGTCTCAAATGTTTGGTAGCAATCGATTTAAAAATCGGGGAGTTTTTGCCGGAATATATAGGCAAGATGCAGTTTTATTTAGCAGCGTTAGATGACAAAGTTAGGCTAAAAGAGGAGAATTATGCCATAGGAATTATTCTGTGCAAGTCTAAAGATAAGACCATTGTGGAATATGCGTTGAAGGAGTCAAACAAACCGATTGGTGTTGCTACTTATCGAATAGTTTCAACGTTACCACAACAATTGCAGAATCAACTTCCTGCACCTGAACAAGTGGCTTTGTTATTGGAGGGGGTGGAGTGATAGTAAGCATACAGCGGTTTGCGTAGCGTGTGCGTAGCACATAAGCTGTTCGCGTAGCGTGCGCGTAGGGCATAAGCTTACTCGTTTAGAAATTAGCAACAAAGAGTATTTCATTGATTTGCTGTTATTTCATCGCTATCTCAAATGTTTGGTAGCAATCGATTTAAAAATCGGGGAGTTTTTGTCGTAATATATAGCCAAAATGCAGTAGCTCAGAGTGATGAGGTGGAATTGTGAATCAGTTTATGCTAGCAGCATTTAAAGAGGCTCAGATGGGTTTCCAAGAGGGAGGAATACCGATCGGTTCAGTTGTGGTTAAGGGTGGTGAAATTGTAGGGCGTGGGCACAACCGGAGAGTCCAAAAAGGTAGTGCAATCCTTCATGGCGAGATGGATGCTCTTGAAGATGTTGGCTCTCAACCTGCTTCTTTTTATCAAGATGTCGTTTTGTACACTACATTGTCACCATGCAGTATGTGTACTGGCGCGATTTTGTTGTACAAGATCCCCCATGTTGTGATTGGGGAAAACAAAACGTTCTTAGGTGAAGAAGAATTACTTCGTTCTAGAGGTGTTATTGTTGAGGTTTTAAACGACGATAGTTGCTATCAATTAATGCAAGACTTTATTCTGAATAACTCTAAACTTTGGAATGAGGATATTGGTGTTGTTGATAATAATGATTTATAGCGTTTGTCGCATTCATGAGGTACAGTATTATTTGAGGTGGATTCCCTGTATTGATGCAGCGCATCGCTATTCCAGATTAACTCTTATCTGTTCCGGTGATCCGCTGTTCCCTGTTCCCTAAAATCCCGAGTGTACCTCATAGCTATGATAATTGCTATAATTTGAATTACTGCCGAAATTAGCCAGCAGTAATAGGGATGAGCAAACTACTCATCTTTCCAAGATAATACCGATTTTTAAGAATTACAAAAATCCGATGCACCTATGACGTTATTCGTTAGGGTCAAGGCAGAAGAGGCACTTCTTGAAGATTTTAGCTAATCTTATTCAAGGACAGATTGGGTTTGAACTACTTGTGTCAGGTAGTCAGGACTGTATCTTGGAGCTGGCTAGGTGGTCAGCAATCACCTTGTGATAGATCTTTATCATGTGATCTACCTTAACTTCCCAATCAAAATGTTGCATAACTTTATTTTGGCCCATTCTTCCCATATCAAGGCGTTTTTGGGGTGAGTGGGCCAGCGTCAGCATTGCATTGGCAAGACTATCAATAAACTCCTCTCTAGAGGAGGGTTCTACAAGAATTCCACAAGAAGTATCGAGATAATCTGCTGGGCCTCCCCAATTAGTGGCAATCACTGGAAGTCCCTTTGCCATTGCCTCAAGCACCACTGCCCCACCACACTCTAAAAGACTGGGTAAAACAAACGCATCAGACTGCTGTAATTGCTCTGAACACTTTTCCTGAGAAAGCCAACCAGCAAAAAATACTTTACCAGTATTGTGGATAGTTGTGGATAAAATCTTGAGTTCTTGTGCTTGTTTCTCTAATTTATCCCTCTCTGTTCCATCACCAATAATAGTTAAGCTGATAGGAAACTTTAGGGATGCCTGTTTAAAAGAAATCAGCAATATATCAACGGCTTTCCAGTCCACAAGCCTACCAATAAAAATATAATTTACTGTTTTTATTTCACTGTTGCTAGACGCAGATAATAGAGGCTTAAATATAGATAAATTTACACCGTTTTCTACTATTTTAATTACTTGTTTGCAGGCGACTTGAGGTAGTGCTTTTCGGGTTCGCTCATTTGCCACTATGAGTAATGCTGCCTGTTTCTTTCCAGGTATCAATTGGTTCATAATATTTAAAAACTTCCGTCCCAAAAATATGGTTAAATTGACAGTTTTCTTTTGGAGTTTATGAAAACCTGGAGGATAGTCCATACCACCATTCATAGGACCAATAATGATCGGTACACCCATTCCAAACAGCATAGATGGCTCTTTAGGGGATACTGGAATCGGTTGATGAATAATATTGATCTGCTCCTGCTTAACAATACGGCCAATGATTTGCCGCTGGGTCAGCTGGGTCAAAAGACGCATAACTAGCCCTAGGGTAAAGTAGGATAAACGGGTAGGCAGCAGATTACCTAACTGCCACAACATACGATGCCAAATGGTGTCAGGAACATAAGCAATATGTTGATCTTGGGGAAATAATGCCTCTAATTCTGCACGAGTGCGTTCGTGTACGACTAACCAAGTAGGAATTCCTCGTTGGCGCAAAATTCGATAGTAATGTAATGGAAGAGCTGCTTCACCACCAAACTTTGCAGATGCATGTTCCGCTGCAATCAATACTCGAAGGTTCATATTATATACCCTATGTTCTGTGATCTGTTTATCCACTAGCACCCGGGATTGACCTTTGGTCACGCTACGCCATGCGACCTAGGAGCCGCTAAAACCGATCGACTACACTTACTTTGTCACTCTAATTACCTATACAGGGTCAATGTATATTGTCAATAAACTACTAATATTTCTTAATAAACTCGGCCTTATTGTGCTTGTTGACAATGTATTTTCCACATATAGCAGTCTTAAATGATTCGTGAAATATATTGGCCACGCTGCGCGAACGCCAAATCCCTATAACCCTTGCCCAGCAACGATTACCGATTTTGCTGATTTTACAAATGATTTGGGTGCGGCTCTTCTAGAAATACGGTATTATTTAAAATAAGAAAACTAACAAGCTTGTCAGAGTAAGGCTTTGAGTCAAAAAAACCGTTAAGGGACGTTTCTTGTACATAAGTGGAAAACCGGGGTTAAATTCAGAGATATGCAAGCATCGTACTCAAATGAAGACATCTTCTTTTCACCAGCACGAGAGCTATTTGAAGAAATCGTAGAGTGGTTGGGTTCAGATCGGGTTTGCGGTGCGCGAGCATGGGGAGTTAGAGAACAAATTACTGGAGAACGGGTACGAACTATTAAGACGGCAACTGCCGCGGTTATTTTGATAGACGTAGTGATGACGAGATTGAAGGTGAGTGTTTGGGTAGTGACCAAGCCAGAAGAACTCATAAGAAGAAGTTGACTCGTAAACTGACCACCTTATTTGGAACCGTAAGAGTCAATCGAATTGGTTATGGAGGAAGGAAGCTCAATTCCCTGAGTCCATTGGATGCGGAATTAAACCTACCGCCATCCCAATATTCCCACGGACTGACAGAGCGAGTCGCAGTAGAAGTAGCCCGTTCGGGGTTTGGTGAAACAGTAGAGATAATTTCCCAAACAACCGCAGCCAAAGTTGGTAAGCGTCAAGTGGAAGAATTAGCCTTCAATAGTGCCTGTGACTTTGACCAATTTTACCACCAGCAACAATCACATATAGAGCAATCTCCACAAACAGGGGAAATAGTAGTGATTACTGTTGAGGGTCTTGGTGTAGTGATGCTAAAGGAAGATTTACGTGCTCATAAAAGAATTAGGGCGCTGGCAAAGAGCAAGAAGTTAAATAAACGATTAACCCTTGGTGAAAAACGAAACTCGAAGCGAATGGCTACAGTAGCTTCGGTTTATACCATTGACCCATTCGTTCGCACACCTGAACAAATTGTCAATCCGGAAGGGGAGGAGCTTGATATTAAAGAACTCAAAAGACCCAAGCCTCAATCCAAGCGTGTTTGGGCAAGCTTAATTAAACAGCCAGAAGTAGTTATTAGCGAAGCATTTGACGAGGTATTGCACCGCCGAAGCACTCAACAAAAACACTTTTGTGCTTTGGTAGATGGTAATAAAACTCAATTATCGCGCTTTGAAGAAGTTTGCGAGCAAACACCAGATTAACTTAACAATTGTTCTCGATATTATCCATGTAATTGAATATTTATGGAAGGCGGCATTTGCCTTGAACCTATCCCACTATTGTCCGAAAACTTGATAGACTGAAAATCAAGTAATCAGAAAAACTTGAACAGATAAATGCCAGGAAGATTTGAAGGATTAAGTGACATAGAATGGGAGCTGTTTGAAAAGATTTTGCCGTGTGAAGCGCAAAAGCGAGGTAGAGGTATGCCCCATGTACCATTCCGTTACGTTTTAAACACACTGCTGTACGTATTAATTACAGGATGTCGTTGGTGTGATGTGCCCAGAGGGGAACAGTGGGCATCAAAAAGTTCAGCACATCGATGGTTGAAACGATGGCAAAAAAACGGAACTTAGCGAAAAAATACAATGTAGAGTATTGGCGATCGCGCAAAATCGAGGGTTGATTAACTGGAATTATGGAGCCGTAGATGGCTCTTTTTCCCCCTGGCAAGGGAGGAGGTGAAGGAGTAGCCTATGGATATAAAGGGAAAGGAGTGTTGATACACACAGTCACAGAAGGTAATGGTATGCCCATGGCTTACAGCACCACACCAGCTAATGGGAGTGAACCGGAGCAGGTGATACCATTACTAGATAGCATCGCGCTTTGTTACAGGTAAACGGGGTCGTCCCTTGAAAAGATTCCGAGTAATAGCCGCTGACAAGGGTTACGACTCATTAGAGAAACGTTCACTGCTAAGAATTAGAGGTAAATGACCCCAGTTCCCTAAAAGAGTTGATCAGTCCTTGATGCATCGAGGTAGACCAATCAAAGATGATACACCACGATTTCAACTTTAACGAAGATTCACTTGGTATCAAAGGAAGTACCGACGGAAAGGTGGTTCGTTGGGAACGCGGCTTGTGTTGTGTTCGATGCTTTCCTTGCCAAGCGCGACTATTCATAAGCTGTTCGGCATTTAAATTGGTATAGTTGTTTCAATTAAGGATAAGACGGTGATGAGGTAAAATGAAAAGGGTATATTTTCAATAACTGACAGCAATGCCATACAGTCTAGATTTCAGAAAAAAAGTAATAAACTATATAGAAAAAGGTGGAAAAATTACAGAGGCAGCGAAAGTATTTGGGATAGGAAGAGCGACAATATACAAGTGGTTGAATCGTTCCGAACTAAAGGCTAATAAAGTAGAACGTCGTCAAAGAAAGCTAGATTGGAAAGCCTTATAACAAGATGTCAAAGAAAATCCAGATGCTAAATTAATAGAGAGAGCCAAAAAATTTGGAGTGCGCCCAAGTGCAATATTATACGCACTCAAAAAAATGAAAATAACTCGTAAAAAAAAAGAACTTCGTTATCGGGAAAGAGATAGGAAAGAAAGAATAAAGTATTTAAGAGCATTAAGAGAATTAATAAAAATATCTGGAATTAAAAGCCTTGTATTCATTGATGAGTCGGGGTTTGACAAAATACAGTCATGCCTTTATGGATGGTCAAAAAAAGGGAAAAAACTGTATGGTGAACAAACAGGAAAACGAATAAAAAGAGAAAATTTAGTAGCAGGAAGAAGGAAGAAATCAAAAGATTTAATAGCCCCTTGTTTAGTGGTAGTCTTAATGCAGAAGTATTTGAAGGATGGTTAAGCCAATATTTATTAGCCTCATTAACAATTCCTTCAGTATTAATTATGGATAATGCACCAATTCATAGAAAAAATGCAATTAGAGAATTAGTAGAGTCAGCCGGTCATCAAGTATTATTTTTGCCGAAATACTCTCCAGATTTCAATGATATAGAGCATGATTTTAGTGCTTTAAAGAGAGCCAGAATGTATACTTCTATAGACACTTCTCTGGATGAAGTAATTCGTGAATATTGTGCTTCTTAGTGTCTCCTCCTTATTTAAAATAACTATATAATAAAAATTAATAAATAACCCAATAATAGGAAATATGCCAGCAAAAAATTATCTGACAGCAAAAAACAATACTTCAAAAAGCCTTAAAAATAGAAGAAAATGGAAATATTAGAGAACGTATTTTAATTTTGCTGTTGTTGAATAGTGGAAAAACACAGTTAGAAATTGCTGAAGTTTTGGGTTGTTCAAAGAACACAGTCTGTTATTGGTGTGTCCACGGAGATCCAGATGACTTAGAGAGTCTTAAAGATAAAAGAATGAAAGGCAATCACCAAAAAGCAACAAAACAATATATAGAAGTATTATTAGAATTAGTCGAAAAAGAACCCGAAGAATTAGGATATGAATTTGGTCGATGGACAGCTCAAAAATTAGCCGTTCATTTAGAAGATACAACAGGCATCAAGTTAAGTGGGTCTCAAGTTCGTAGGATACTAGTCAAGAAAAAATATGTTTACCTTTGGTCAAAGTATAGCTTAGATTCTAAAAAAGACCCTAAAAAAAGGGAAGCATTTAAAAAGAAACTAGATGAGTATTTAAAAATAGAAAAAGAAAGCCCAGAGCGTCTTCAGGTATGGTTTTGGGATGAAAGCGGATTTAGTTTGAGAGTCATCAGAAGAAAAAACTGGTGTAAAAGAGGAAAGCGAAAAAAAGTTAGAGGAGACCGTTCGCGCAGCGTCGGGCTTTGCCCGAAAGGCAAGGGAGAGTTAATGTGATGGGAGCTTTGCGATATTCAGATAAAAAAAGATTTGTAGATTTCCTCAAAAAAAGCAATAGTCAAACTTTTTATGAAGTTTTAAAAACCTTTTATAAAGAGCTAGAAAATGAATGGATGGAAGCGGGTAATCAACTAGAAGACTTTGCTAAGAAAGGACCGAAAATCGTCATTATTTTAGACAATGCTAGTTTTCACAAAAAAGCCGAATATATTCATAAAATAGAAGAAGATATGCCGAATATTTATTTAGAATATCTTCCCGAGTATAGTCCTGATTATAACTTAATTGAATTGGTTTGGCATTCAGCAAAAGAATATATTGCCAATCGAGTTTTCAAATCAATTGAAGAATTAGAATGTTTGTTAAATCATCTTTTAAATGAAGGAGGGTTAATTATAAAATGGGTACGAAAAATAAAAAACAAAGGCAATGCTGTTATCACAGTTTAAATGCGCAACAGCTTATGTGGATTACTAAAATTATATTAGTGGGATAGGTTCATTACAGCGAGTTTACGAATCAGCTCTGAGGTGCTTTTGAATAAAATAACCACCTCAAGCAGCGTGAGCCTTGGCCTTGGCCATAGGCCAAGCTTTCGGCAAAGCCGACGCTTCGCGAACGCGAATGGCTGACGGCTGAATGCTTACATATTTAGTTTATATTTTTTAGGTTAATTATTTATTATTAACAAAGCTTAATAACTATTATTTTTTCGTTGAAAGTTGTCATTTTTGTGAATGATCGCAAGCATCTCAAAGCTAGTGATAGAACTGCTTTGCAATTCCTGGAGATGTCTACAGGGTAATTCTAGATTTTTGGTATTATTGTTTACTTTTTGAATGTAAATTTTGATACAAATTTAGATGCGTTTACCTTGAATAACCCTCGACGTTTTTTTTTCGGTGCTTTCATAATGTTTTTCTATACTATTAAAAATATTCATAATATTTTTTGATAAGATAATCTTGTTATTTTTGGCTGGCTCTGTGATACCATGAAAAATGGATATAGCAATTCTCATATTCATGAGGACAAAGCTTATCATTTTCAGGCAAGATGCAAAAGGCAAAAGCCAATATTTAAGGGGGTTGTACGGGGATAATCCTGAAATTGCGCTGTACATCATAATCACGATAAACGCTATAAATAAGCAAAGTGTATAAACTCCCCTTAACACTCTTCCTTACTTAAAAAGGTTAGTCCAGAGATGTGACAAGCACTTTTAACATCTCTTATAGATAGATAAATCAGGATAAATAGATGAGTAATTCAACAGAACTACCCATTTCTGATGTCGTGGTTCCCCAGACAGAAACAGAAAAGCAGCTTGCTGAAATATGGAAAGACGTTCTCAGTGTTGAGACAATCAGTATAGAAGATCGCTTTATGGATATCGGGGGGAACTCAATAAATTTGGTTGAAGTGGTTAATCAGGTAACAGAAAAGATGGGGGTTAGCATCAAAGCTCGGTGGTTTTTTGATAAGCACAAATCAACAATTGCTGAACTGAGTAAAGAAATTGATGCGGTCAGAGAGCAAACACATTAGCAGTTAACTTTATCGGTGAGTAAAAAAGTAGATGAAAACTAGGGCAAAAGCTGAACTCAGTTATTATCTTTCTGTGGAAGAAAAACAATTCTTTCGAGACAATGGCTATATTGGACCTTTTACTCTATTTCAACCTGAAGAGATCCTGGAGTTGTGGAACGAAATCAGGATGGATCTTTTGGACAGGGAAACGGCACCTTTCCCTAACAGTAAAATGAACTATGACCGTCATCTGGATATCCAGGCTTTGAGTGATATTATCTCTCACCCAAAAATTGCTCACCGTGTTAGCAGTCTTTTGGGCTCAAATGTACTATGTTGGAGAACGGCTTGGTTTCCCAAATATCCTGGTGATGAAGGAACAGACTGGCATCAAGCAGAAAGCTTCGTCGAGTTTGAGGGCAAGTCAAAGCTGGTTCCTACTGAGTCTCACGATGGACCTTGGGAACTGACTGCTTGGGTTGCATTTAGTGAAGCCACCCGAGAAAATGGCTGTATGAAAGTAATGCCCGGTACTCACAATACCTGGTACTTTGACGAGCATCGTAACATTGAGTTTGAGCCAGACAAGATCAACCAAAAACTCACTGGGGGTAAAAAGACTGGGGTCTATGGCTATGACTACTATAAACTGAAACTAGATCCTAACTGGGAGCCTGATGAATCCCAAGCGGTACACCTGGAAATGGAACCGGGTCAATTTATTCTGTTTACGTCTAGATGTATGCATGGCTCAGAACCAAATACCTCTGGCTCATCGATACGTTACGGCTGGTCAACACGCTTCGTTCCCACAGACGTGAGAGTATATCCAGATTGGGAATCTTTTCAGCACTTTGGAGAAGTATTTCCTTTAGAACGGTATGCAACTGTTCTGGTAGCAGGGGAAGATACTTACAAACACAACAAAATTAGACGACCTTTGGGACAGTAACCTGAGTAGATTTGTTGCAGAAGTATTTGACCACTTCAAGAGAAACAAGGGAGATAAGAATGAAAACTATCACTGCTGAACCCAGATACTATCTTTCTGTGGAAGAAAAACAATTCTTTCAGGAAAATGGCTATATTGGACCTTTTACTCTCTTCCCACCAGAAGAGATGCTTGAGTTATGGTATGGTATCAAGATGGATCTGTTGGACAAGGAAACGGCTCCTTTCCCAAACAACAAAATGAACTATGATCGCCATCTTGATATCAAGGCTCTCAATGATATCATCTCTCACCCAAAAGTTGTTGATCGTGTTAGTAGTATTTTGGGTCCAAATGTACTGTGCTGGCGAACAGAGTGGTTTCCCAAATATCCGGGTGATGAAGGTACAGACTGGCATCAAGCAGAAAGCTTCGTAGAATTTGAGGGAGAGTCGAAGCTGGTTCCTACTGAGTCTCACGATGGACCTTGGGAACTGACTGCTTGGGTAACCTTCAGTGAAGCCACTCGAAAAAATGGTTGTATGAAAGTCATGCCTGGTACTCACACTACCTGGTACTTTGACGAACATCGGAACATTAAGTTTGAGCCAGATAATATCAACCAAAAACTCACCAAAGGCCAAAAATCAGGTTTCTATGGCTATGACTACGATAAACTGAAACTCGATCCAAATTGGGAACCAGATGAATCCCAAGCGGTACACTTGGAGATGGAACCGGGTCAATTTTTCCTGTTTACCTCTCGCTGTATGCATGGTTCTGAACCAAATACCTCTGAATCATCGATACGTTACGGTTGGTCAACACGCTTTGTATCAACAGATGTGAGAGTATATCCAGATTGGGATTCTTTTGAGCACTTTGGGGAAAAGTTTATGCTGGATCGCTATTCAACTGTTCTAGTGGCTGGGGAAGATACTTACAAACACAACAAAGTGAGACAACCTCTGTAGAGAATTTGTCAAGTATTCTCGGCAAACCGGGTTTCCCATGAGGAGGACAAGGAAATATCAGTATTTCCTCAAAAGAACCCCGGTTTCTTGACTGGCTCTCTAAGAAAGGAACCTCCTAGCATACCTTCATGGCAACATATTAGTTATAAGCCAATGCAAACAGATGATTCATCCTGGTTAATTTTTGATGAAACCCCAAAATGTGAGGCATCCAAGATGCGTTTATTTTGCTTTCATTATGCAGGTGCAGGGGGTTCTATTTTCCAGGATTGGTCGAGAGCGCTCCCTGATGAAGTTGAGTTAGTCGCAATTCAGTTACCAGGCAGGGAAAAGCGTTGTTATGAACCGTTAATGTCCAATATTGAGGACATTAATCTTGTACTAGCTCAAGAGTTGTCGCCGTTTCTGTCCAAACCCTTTGCTTTTATGGGTCATAGCATGGGTGCATTGATTGCTTTCGACTTGATTAGGCTATTACGTCAACAAGAACTCGGACAACCCCAATTTCTAATGGTTTCAGGGTTTGATGCTCCCCAGCTAAGACCAAAAGAATCCTCAAATATGCACCAGTTGCCTGATGATGAATTTGCTCAAGCAATTCGCGATTATAACGGGATACCTCAAGTGATTGCTCAAAATGAGGAATTGTTTGAGTTGCTGCTTCCACGCCTCCGATCGGACATCAAACTGGGAGAAACTTATATTTATAAAGATGAAGAGCCACTGGACTGCCGGATCATTGCTTTATATAGTACAGAAGATTCATTTGTTAGTAAGAGCGGTATGTATAGTTGGCAAGAACAAACTAAGGGGGAGTTTGAACTATATACTTTCCCTGGAGACCATTTCTTCCTGCACAGTGCAGAAGAGTTAGTGCTTAACACTATCTGCACAGAATTACAGCGATATATTAAGGCTAATGATAATTGTTCGACGAAAGTAGCATTGCAAAAATCATAGCTTACTAACCATCATATAAAAGGATGAAATCACCATGGGTAAAAACATTGCTAATCTTGTGACAAGACATAGTAAAAAATCTCCTCATAAATGTGCAATAACAGATGGACAAACTGAATTATCCTATGGTGTCTGGGAGGCAGCTAGTAACCGCTTTGCACGAAAGTTAATCGAGATGGGTTGTCAAAAAGGCGATCGCGTAGTGGTACTAGCCAGTAAGCAGACTATACTCATGGTTGGTATACTGGGCATATTTAAGGCAGGCTGCATCCATGTGCCCCTAGATGGTAAGATGCCTGTCAATCGTCTTAATAAAATCATTACAGAAATTATTCCTAGTGTGATATTGACAGACCAAGAATTATTGCATTTGGTCAGCGAAAATGTTCCGCAGGAAGTGAAAATAGTTCTAATCGAGCAATTACACCCTCTAATCACCGACAGCACAGTAGAGGAAAAAGATAGATTGCCACAAATTGAAAGTGAAGATATTGCTTATTGCATTTATACATCGGGCTCAACTGGAGATCCTAAAGGAGTATTGATTAAGCATGGCAGTGTCATAGATTTTTTTGAGGGAACTCGAGAGTTTTATGATGTAGATGAAGATTCACGTTGTGTCAGTTTCTCACCTTTTCATTTTGATGCATCAGTAATAGATATACTATTTCCCCTTTACCAAGGAGCCTGGCTATATTTATATAGTGATGTTGTCTTACATGAGTTGCTGTTTGAGGTAATCAAAAATAACTCAGTAACTCATTTTGCTGCTTTCGGTTCAATGTTAGGCTTGATTGCGCAAACAAAAGAGTTCGACGATGTTATCCTTAAAGATCTCAAAACAATTCTAACTGGTGCAGATGTTCCCGATATCAAAGTGATCCAAAAATGGTTGGGAAAGGGTGAGAACATAAAAATTATCAATGGCTACGGACCGACTGAGGGAACTTGTGCTTGTGCAGCCTATATCATCCGCGATCGAGATCCAAATCGTCGCGAGCTATATCCTATTGGCAAACCGTTGAAAAATGCTAAGCTATATCTAGTAGATCAGCAGAATCAGGAGATCTACGATCCAGAAATACCAGGAGAACTCTTGATCGGTGGCACTCAGGTCATGGCGGGCTATTGGAACCGGGAGCAGCAAAGTAAAGAAAGACTTGTTGAATTCAAGGGGACAACTTGCTACAAAACAGGCGATATTTGTAAGTACCTAGCAGATGGTAACCTCTTCTTCGTCGGACGGAATGATAATGAAGTAAATGTTGGTGGGTATAGAGTTCACCTCAACGGAATAAAGCAAGTCATTAATAGATTCCATTGGGTGGAAAATTCAGAGGTAGTGACGCTAGAATCTAAGTATGGAGAAAAAATGTTGGCTGCGGCTCTGATGTTGGCAAATGAGACATCAAAAGATAGTGCATTGAAACAAATAAAAGAGCATTTAAACCAAGAATTACCACAGTATATGGTGCCGAGGCAGATTGTCGTTATGGAAAAATTTCCTCAGCTATCCTCTGGAAAAACCGATCGAAAAACACTATCGTCTATCTTAGAGAGGGATTTGCTGGCAAGTAAAGTGCATTAATATATTTATGATCATCGAGGTAGAATTGTAATTGATTGCTGAAAAGTGGCACTAAACGCATGAAGGATAATCCTATGGGTATACATCAAAAAAACTATGATGAGGTAAATCATAAACTTTCCACCAGCTTTGGTGGTTCATTAAATATCCCATCAAATTCTCCAACACTTCTATGCGATCTGTTACCGCGAGCAGCTTTAACGAATAAAGGAATTACATATATTCAGGCGGATGGCTCAGAACAATACCAATCCTATCAAGACTTACTATTAGATGCCAAAAGGATATTGGCAGGGTTAAGACAATGGGATCTTAAACCACAAGATAAGGTGATATTGCAATTGGAAGAAGGACATGATTTTATTCCAGCCTTTTGGGGTTGTCTATTAGGTGGATTTATTCCTGTACCTCTATCTATCGCCCCTACTTACCAGCAATTAAATAATGTAACTAAAAAGTTACACAATGCATGGCAGATGCTAGAGCATCCGCTGATATTAACCAACCGAGAGCTTGCTCCTGAGATTCGGTCTCTATCAACTCATCTAAATTTGAGGGATTTTCAGACAGGTGTCATTGAAGATCTAAGGAAGCAAGATCCAACTCAAGAAATTTACCGAGGGCAACCAGATGAATTGGCTTTGCTTTTGTTAACCTCTGGCAGTACTGGACTCCCAAAAGGAGTCATGTTGAGCCATAGAAATATTTTGAGTGAGTCTGCAGGCACGATCCAGATGAATCACTTCGATTCTGAGGCGGTAACCTTGAATTGGATGCCCCTAGATCACGTGGGGGGGATTATTATGCTGAACGTTATGGCCGTAGAACTAGGCTGCCAACAAGTTCATGCACCAACTAAATATATTTTGCAAAACCCACTCCATTGGTTAGCTTTGATTGAACGACATCAAGCAACAATCTCTTGGGGACCAAACTTTGCATATTCCCTCATTAATGACTTGGTTCAAGATGCTGAAGCAGGGTCATGGGATTTGTCATCGATCAGTTTCTTAGTGAATGGAGGAGAACAAATTTCGCCTAAAGTCGCTCGTAGATTTTTGAAATTAATGAAGCGACAAGGATTAGCAGAAACGGTATTACGTCCAGCTTTTGGCATGTCAGAAACCTCTGGAGGCATTACTTGGTCCGATCAATTTTCACTCAGTAATACTTCAGATGACATGCCCTTTGTTGGTTTGGGTCTTCCTATTCCTGGTGCTTGTCTGCGAATTGTTAATGATGATAATGAAATTGTTCATGAAGGTGCGATCGGTAAGCTCCAAGTTAAAGGGGCATCAGTCACTAGTGGTTACTATCAAAACCCTGAGATAAATCAAGCTGCATTTACTGCGGATGGCTGGTTTAGGACGGGGGATTTAGGCTATCTAGAGAATGGATATCTTGTTTTAACAGGGCGAGATAAGGACGTAATTTTGATCAATGGAGTTAATTACCCTGCCCATGAAATTGAAGCAGTAGTGGAAGAAGTGGATGGAGTTGAAATTTCCTTCACAGCTGCCTGCGCTATACAAGGTAAAACGAATTCGTCTTCATCAGATCAACTTGCGATTTTCTTTAGTGCGGTTGAAGCAAATATTGAGACCAATCCAGAAGTTCTCAAAGGACTAATAAAAAAAATTAGAGGTGCTGTCGTTCAAAATATAGGAATTAATCCCGATTATCTCCTACCGGTTGGTAAGGAATCTATTCCTAAAACAGCAATTGGAAAAATTCAACGTCAAAAGTTAAAGCAGCAATTTGAAGCAGGAGAATTTGATCCTTTAATCGAGACAGTAGGACAGTCTCTAAGAATTATGGGATCTCAGGAAACAGCCTTAGCCTTACCTCAAACTGAGGTAGAACAGGTAATTGTCAATATTTGGCAAGATGTCCTCGGTTTAGATAAAATTGGCTTGCAAGAGAACTTCTTTGAATTAGGTGGTCATTCCCTTTTACTGTTAACGCTACAAAGTCAGTTGCAAGAATCTTTTGGCAAAGAATTGTCAATTGCAGAGATGTTTAGTCATCCCACTATCGAGGCGTTGGCTCAATATTTCACCCAGACGCAACCTGAAGATTCAGCAGCCCAACAGGGGTATGCACGGGCACAGATTCGCCAAGAAGTTCGTAAAGCGGACTCAACAGAGATTGCGGTGATTGGCATGGCAGGTCGATTCCCTGGCGCAGATAATCTCGATCAATTCTGGCAGAACTTACAGAATGGAACGGAGTCCATTACCTTTTTCTCAGATTCAGAACTATTAGCTTCTGGCATTGATCCGAAGCTTTTAAGTAATCCTAATTATGTGAGAGCAAGTCCAATTCTTTCTGATGTGGAATATTTTGATGCTCACTTCTTTGGCTATACTAACCGAGAAGCTGAATTTATGGATCCCCAGCAACGATTATTGATGGAATGTGCCTGGGAAAGCTTGGAAGATGCAGGGTATGATCCTCTGACTTATTCAGGCTCTATTGGTTTGTATGCGGGAGCAATGTTAAGTACTTATTTCATTCATAATCTTCTGCCCAACCGTGACACTTTTGATGAACATGATGATTTACGAGTACTCACTCCCGACTCTATGGGCGGCCTGCAGGTGGTACTTGCTAATGATAAAGATTATCTGACAACACGCATCTCCCATAAATTGAACCTGACTGGACCGAGTGTCAATATTCAAACGGCTTGCTCAACTTCACTCGTTACAGTTCACACAGCAGTCCAGAGCTTGCTTAATGGAGAATGTGACTTGGCTCTTGCGGGAGGTGTTTCAGTGCAGGTGCCCCAACGAGTTGGACATCTCCACCAAGAAGGGCTCATAGCATCTCCCGATGGCCACTGTCGAGCCTTTGATGCCCAAGCAGAAGGAACTATTTTTGGCAATGGCGTTGGCTTGGTTGCCTTGAAGCGCCTGGAGGAAGCTCTCCAAGATGGAGATCATATCTATGCGGTTATTAAGGGATCTGCCATTAATAACGATGGGAGCAACAAAGTTGCGTATACCGCACCCAATGGGGAGGGACAGACTACAGTGGTGGCCGAGGCAATTGCAACTGCCAATATCAATCCCGAGACGATTACCTATGTGGAAGCTCACGGCACAGGAACTTTGCTCGGAGACCCGATCGAATTGGGTGCTCTGAGCCAAGCATTTCAGGCTAAAACTCAGCGCAAACAGTTTTGTGCCCTTGGGTCTGTCAAAACCAATGTGGGGCACTTACAAATCACCTCCGGCATTGTGGGCTTGATTAAGACAGTCCTTGCTCTTTACCACAAACAAATCCCCCCTAGTCTTCATTTCCAAACACCGAATCCCAAAATTGACTTTGCCAATAGTCCGTTTTTTGTGAATACAATGCTCTCTGAGTGGGAGAGGAATGGTCATCCTCGACGGGCCGGTGTTAACTCCTTAGGGTTTGGAGGAACAAATGCCCATGTGATTTTGGAGGAAGCACCAGAAAATGCCCAACCAAAAACCAGAAACGAAGATGGAGCCAAGCTTGAGGACCGATCGCATCATCTTCTCACCCTTTCAGCCAAAACAGCTCCTGCACTGCAAGCGTTAGTCAAGCGCTATCAACGCTATCTGAGTGACAATACTGAAGTGGAGCTTGGAGATATTTGTTATACGGCTTGTGTGGGAAGAGCACACTTTGAACATCGGTTAGCGATAGTAAGTGATTCGATTCCTGATCTACGTTGCAAACTGGCAAATGTGTTGGATGATAATGCTGAGTTGAGCCCTGAGCAAACTCAGGAACTTGCTCAAGGGCAGACTAAAGCATCAGTTCGAGCCCAAATTGCTTTCTTGTTCACTGGTCAAGGGTCGCAATATCTGAACATGGGGCGGCAACTGTATCAAACTCAGTCTGTGTTTCGGGATGCGATTGACCAATGTGACCAGATTTTACAGTCCGAGCTTGAGGTTTCTTTGATTGATCTTCTATATCCGCAAACAGCGGATGAGCAGAATGCTGCTCGGCTGAATAACACAGCCTATACCCAACCGGCTTTGTTTGCGATCGAATATGCCTTAGCTCAATTGTGGCAATCCTGGGGGATTCAGCCAGCGGTGGTAATGGGGCATAGCGTAGGTGAGTATGTGGCAGCGACGATTGCTGGGGTCTTTGATTTAGAAACCGGACTAAAACTGATTGCTGCTCGGGGCCGGTTGATGCAGCAGCTACCTGCCGGAGGAGCGATGGTATCAGTGATGGCCTCTGAAGAGAGAGTGCGATCGCTAATTTCCCCCCATACCGAGAAGATATCTATTGCAGCTATTAATGGACCTGAAAGTGTGGTGATCTCAGGTGTTGCTGAGGTCTTGGGTGCGATCTCTAACCAGCTTGAATCAGCAGGGGTAAAGACCAAGTCACTCCAAGTTTCCCATGCATTTCATTCTCCTCTGATGGAGCCAATATTGGCAGAGTTTACCACGGTAGCTGAACAACTCACTTATCATTCTCCTCGCATTCCCTTGATCTCAAATGTGACGGGGGTAAAAGCAGACGAACAAATCGCCACTGCTCAGTACTGGGTCAATCACATTCGTCAACCAGTTCGATTTGCCCACAGTATGGAAGCATTATCTGAATTTGGGTATGACTGCTTTCTAGAAATTGGTCCCAAACCCATTTTGTTGGGTATGGGACGTCAATGCCTCCCAGAAGGGACGGGGGTGTGGTTACCTTCTCTGCGTCCGACGGTAGACGATGAGCAGCAGATGCTCTCTAGTTTAGGAAAGCTATATGTACAGGGTGTTCGGGTTAATTGGTCTAGTTTGAACCAAGAATATAGCTATCAGAAGGTGACATTACCCACATATCCATTTGAACGCAAAAAATACTGGATTGAAAAATATGAAACGAATGAGCAAAAATTCACATCAGCGACTTCTAAAAATCAGAAAAATAATTTTATTAGATTGCTCAATCAAGGAAATGTTTTAGATTTAATTCAATATTTAAAAAAAACATTGGATTTATCGCGAGAGGAAGAAGTGAAATTACTGTCGAAATTTGCGCAGTTAATTATAAATCTTTATCATCAAGAGAATGAACTCTTGACTAATAAAGATCGTAAAGAGAAGGATTTAATGAATCAGATGCTACAGATGGATAGTGAAAATTTAAATAAGCTCTTGTCAGAAGCAGAAAAATTTTCGCAAAATTCATAGCAAAATTAACCAAAAAACTGAATTAATTAGGAAACAATCAAAATGTCTGACGATCTAGAAAACATGAATAATCTTCAAGAACGATTGTCAAAACTTTCTCCTGAACAACGTCAATTTTTTGAAAAGAAGATTGCCGAAAACAAACCACATCAGCA
This sequence comes from Moorena producens 3L, assembly GCF_000211815.1. GTDB lineage: Bacteria > Cyanobacteriota > Cyanobacteriia > Cyanobacteriales > Coleofasciculaceae > Moorena > Moorena producens. The sequence continues at coordinate 165,600 of NZ_GL890823.1, read as the reverse complement.
ACTATCAGGTCAGGAATTCATTGCTGAAAAAGGGTCAACTGAAGAAAGGTTAAGCCGCTATTATCGAGCGCTAGATCATAGCAATACCGCGAAAGATTATGCGAGATTTGCACCCTTTTCTGAGGTTGTGCCTGACTTTTCTTGGCTGGAAGTTATCCTCAATCCCGATCAGCACCCGGAGCAGACTAGCTTAAGTCTACAAGCGCAAGCCGAAATGAAGGCTGTATTATTTAGGGGCATCGACTTCTCATCGATTAAAAAAGTTATGGATATTGGTTGTGGATACTCCCATGATTTAATTGATTTGGCAACCAACCATGTCCATCTCCAGCTAGATGGCTATAACATTTCTCCAGAGCAAGTCAAAGCAGGTGAGCAAAAAATCCAAGGTTTGGGCTATTCTGACCGTATTTACCTTTACAACCGTGATAGTGCTAAACAGCCATTGCCTGATACCTATGACTTAATCTTCAGCTGTCAGGTCATTCATCATATCAAGCGCAAGGAAGATGTATTCTTAAATATAAGTCAACATCTCAACGATAGCGGTTTTTTCGTAGCAGCGGAAATTATTTCCAATTTGCCCTTGACGCCCATTGACGATGCCAAATCGACTGCTTATTATGTTACCCGATCAAAATGGGCACAGTTGCTGGCTCGAAATAATTTAAAAGTGGTTGAGGGAGTAGATGCTAGCCTTGGAATTGCCAATTATCTGTACGATCCAAATTTTACCGATAACTTAGCTCGTCTATGTCAAGGTTATGATGAGAACGCTAAAGATCATTTTGTTGGTCCCCATGAACTTGGAGAGTTACTGCGCAAAAAATTGGCTGTTTATCTATTAATTACAGTCCAGAAAGATAGCTTTACTGAAAAGGAGACAATTTTACGACTAAATCAAGAAAAACTTCAGAACTTAACCCCCTACTCGAAAATTATTGAGAACAGTCCTAATGGTAAACCCCTGTTGTTACCTCAGTTTTTCAGAGAAGGATCGACGACTTTTTCTCAGGGTACTAGAGAAGATTTTCGGCAACAATTTCTGTCACAGGATCTATCCGATGCTCAGGTTGGCTTAGCGTTTTATCTCAAAACTGTTGTTGCTGCTATTTTAAAGGAGACACAAGCTGAAATCAATGAAGAGACATCACTTACTGTGATGGGTGTTGATTCTCTCATGGTCTTGGAATTGCGAAATCGAGTTCAAGCTGACTTGGGTGTTGACATCTCTGTTGCGGATTTGATGGGAGATATAAATATTAGTCGTCTGGCAATCAAGGTGAGTGAACTACTACATCGGAATGCTCAAGGTGCTCAAGATCTAGAGAGTAAGATGGATGGCGACAATTTACAAGAGATAGCGCTTCAGGACAAAAAAATGAGGGAAGGTAGGTTATGAACTTATCAGAGTTTTTACAAGAGCTTGTCATCAGCGGCTGGCAATTTTGGGCTGAAGAGGGGCAAGTCTGTTTCCAGGCTCCAGATGCTGACTCAACAGATCAAGTGTTAGCCCAGCTCAAGCAACACAAACGAGACATTCTCACAATTTTGCAGGAGCACCCAGAAGTTCTCCAGGTTTACCCTCTTGGTTACGGTCAACAGGGCATCTGGTTTCTGTGGCAACTCTTCCCAGACAACCCTAATTACAATGTTTCATTTGCCACTCGCATATATTCCCAAGTCAATGTTACGACTTGGCAACAGACGTTTGAGGCGTTAAGGAAGCGCCATCCATTGCTGTGTAGCACTTTCCCTAAATGTGGGGAGACCCCGATTCGACAGCATTCCGAGCAACTCGACTTTGTGCAGATTGACGCATCTACTTGGGATGAGAATGAATTGCAGACCCAAGTTGTGGCAGCGCATCGGCATCCCTTTGATCTACAAACCGATCCTGTGATGCGGGTTAGATGGTTCACGAGATCAGAACAAGAGCATATTTTGTTGCTTACCATCCATCACATTGCTTGGGATGGTTCATCTGCCAATATAATTGTCAAGGAACTCTCAGAACTCTATCAAGCCCACTGTGCAGGTGTTGCCGTTGATCTGCCGTCCCTGCAGCATACCTACCAGGATTATGTTAAGTGGCAACAGCAATTAGTGGAGGGCTCAAAAGGAGAAAGCCTGTGGACCTACTGGCAACAGCAACTGGCAGGGGAGTTACCGGTGTTAAATTTGCCAACTGACCGGCCACATCCTCCAATTCAAACTAATAATGGTGCGGTTTACCGGTTCCAGTTACCTGAGCATTTGGTAACACAGGTCAAAGCTCTGAGTCAAGCAGAAGGGGCAACCCTTTACATGACGCTCTTAGCTGCATTTCAAGTATTACTGCATCGTTATACAGGGCAAGAAGATATTCTGGTGGGTTCTCCAACCTCTGGTCGAACCAGACCGGAGTTTACCTCAGTGGTGGGTTATTTTGTTGACTCGATGGTAATGCGAGCTAAGGTGTCAGGGAGCCTCAGTTTTCGAGAGTTTTTGACCCAAGTTCGTCAGACGGTTATTGATGCATTAGCCCACCAGGATTATCCCTTTTCTTTGTTAGTTGAAAAATTGCAACCGGAGCGCGATCTCAGCCGTTCCCCCATTTTCCAAGTCTTCTTTGGACTCCATAATTTCCTACAGTCCGAAACGCAACAGCTGTTCCTGGGTGAAACAAAGACCTTGGTTCATTGGGGTGGAATGGAAGTTGAAACATTTCTATTCGATCAATATGAAAGCCTAGAAGACCTGGTGCTGGAAATTATCGAAATTAACTCACAACTGTCTGGGTTCTTCAAGTACAACACTGACCTATTTGATGAGCAGACTATTGCCCAGATGGCTAGTCATTTACAAACGTTGTTAGCAGGGATTGTCACGCATCCTGAACAAAGGTTAGAGTCATTGCCTTTGTTAACCCAGGCAGAGCAGCATCAGTTATTAGTTGAATGGAATCAGACCACTACTCATTATCCGACAGACAAATGTATTCATCAGTTGTTTGAAGAACAAGTGGAGCAGACACCGGATGCTATTGCGGTGGTTTTTAAGGAAGAGAAACTCAGCTACCAAGAGTTGAATATCCGTGCAAATCAATTAGCTCGGTATCTACAAAGTTTAGGCGTAAGTCCAGAGGTATTGGTGGGCGTTTGTGTAGAGCGTTCATTAGAAATGATAGTGGGATTGTTGGGGATTCTCAAAGCAGGAGGAGTTTATGTACCTTTAGATCCCAAGTATCCCCAAGAACGTCTAGACTATATGTTTCGCGACTCCCAAATGTCGGTGTTGCTAACTCAACAACAGTTACTAACTTTGTTGCCTCAATACGAAGCAAAGGTAGTTTGCTTAGATCGAGATTGGCAAAAAATTGTTACTGAAAATCCTAAAAATGTTACCAGTGAAGTTACGGCAGAAAATTTAGCCTATGTGATCTACACTTCAGGTTCCACAGGCAAACCCAAAGGAGTAATGGTAGCCCATATTGGACTACATAACCTACTTAAAGTTCAGATTCAAGCCTTTAAAGTCAGCTCAAATAGTCGAGTGCTTCAGTTCGCATCTTTAAGCTTCGATGCCTCGATCTGGGAAATAGTTATGGCTTTAGGTTCCGGTGCCAGTCTGTATCTGGAAAGCCGAGAAAATTTGTTGCCAGGAGCTAGTTTGAGTAAGTGGCTCAATGAGAAAAAAATCACCCACCTTACCCTGCCTCCGTCAGCTCTAGCAGTGATGCAAAAAGAGGAATTACCATCCCTCCAGACTATAGTCGTAGCAGGAGAAGCCTGTCCAGCAGAGGTAATATCCCAATGGTCACAGGGGCGACAATTTGTCAATGCCTACGGACCAACAGAATCAACAGTCTGTGCCACGATGGCAGAATGTTCACCAGAGTACTCAGTGCTGCCCATTGGTCACCCCATAGCTAATACCCAAATCTACCTTCTAGACAACAATTTACAACCAGTTCCGATCGGCATTCCTGCTGAAATGTATATCGGTGGTATCGGTTTGGCTCGTGGCTACCTCAACCGTCCCGACTTAACCACTCAGAAGTTTATCCCCAACCCTTTCAGTAACAAAGCAGAACAGAGGCTTTATAAAACAGGGGATTTAGCACGTTATTTACCAGATGGCAACATCGAATTCTTGGGTAGGATCGACCATCAAGTAAAAATACGAGGATTCCGCATTGAAACTGCCGAAATTGAAGCGGTACTAAATCAAAATCCCACGGTAAAACAAACAGTAGTAGTAGCCAGAGAAGACAAACCAGGAGACAAACATCTATGTGCCTATATAGTGGCTCAAATGGAAACGGCAACCAACTCCAACCCAGAACTATCAGAGACTCACCTCAACAGTTGGCAAGAAATATTCAACCAACAAATATACTCTCAACTAAGTGAAGTCACAGACCCACTGTTCAACACTACTGGTTACTTAAGCAACTACGACAAGCAACCCATACCCGAAGCACAAATGCGAGACTGGGCGGAGGATATAGTAACTCAAGTCTTAGCCAACAAACCCAATTCAGTGTGGGAAGTAGGTTGTGGCACAGGAATGCTGCTATTTAAAATAGCCCCCCACACACGGGCTTATTACGGCACCGATATCTCAGAAGTGTCGTTGAAGTATATCCAAACACAAATAGCACAGCAACCGGACAAATATGCTCATGTCACCTTAGCTCAGAAAGCAGCAGAAGAGATGGCAGACATTGCCGATAACAGCTTTGATGTAGTGCTTCTAAGCTCCATAGTCCAGTATTTCCCAAGTGTAGAGTATCTGTTGCAAGTAATCTCTAATAGTATCCGGGTAGTCAAACCAGGAGGAATGATTTTCCTAGGGGATATCCGCTCTTTGCCACTAATGAGGGCATTTCACACTTCGGTGCAACTGCACAAAGCTCCCCCATCACTCTCTGTGCAACAACTAAAGCAAGGCATATACAGGCTTATGCAACAGGAGACAGAGTTGTTGGTCTCACCAGAGTTGTTTGTCGCCCTCAAAGACACCTATCCAGAAATCACTCATGTACAGATCCGTTTACAGAGGGGAAGCGAACACAACGAGCTGAATAAATACCGTTACAGTGTGCTACTGCACATACAGGCTAAACCTACATCAGTAATCGTTGCACCAGTAGAGAATGGTGTGGGTATGTCAATGGAAGACATTGAAGTATATCTGGGACAACAGCAACCAGAATCAATCTGCTTTAGTAGTTTGACTAATGGTCGGGTGGCAACAGATATGGCTGCGGTAGAGTTGCTCTCACAAGTAGAGTCAAAACTGAATGTGCAGCAGTTGAGACAACAGTTACGGCAGAAGCTAGTCAATGGTATCGAACCAGAACAGCTACATCAACTGAGCGCCTCTTTGGGGTATGAACTAGAGTTGTGTTGGTCACATAAGACGGAAGGATGTTTTGATGCAGTATTTGTGCGAAGCTCCTTAGCCCCAGAAGCGATGGTATTAACACCACTAACTCAACAATCAGTGGTAGGGGGGAACTGGCATCGTTATGGCAATAATCCCTTGGCTTCTGTAACAGGCAAACAACTAATACCGCAGTGGAGGAAGTATCTGGAGGAGCGGTTGCCGGAGTATATGGTGCCGAGTAGGTACGTGATTTTGCCACAACTGCCATTGACACCCAATGGCAAGGTAAACCGCAAGGCATTGCCTGCACCCGATAATACCAGTAGTAGGTCAACCGAGTTCGTGGCTCCTGAGACTAGCACAGAGAAAGCCTTAGCTGCAATTTGGGCAGAGGTGTTGAGTATCCAACAGGTGGGTATACATGACAACTTTTTTGAATCGGGTGGACATTCCTTGCTGGCTACCCAAGTTGTGTCTCGGATCAGACAAGCTCTTGGAAAGGAACTGACTTTACAGCGTTTATTGGAATCCCCCACCATTGCCGAATTAGACTCAGCCTTAGTCCAATTACCTAGGGTTGAAGATTCACCAAAGCAAAAGCCTGATGGTCTTTTACCCACAATTGTGCCTGCGCCAAGCCAGCGCTATCAACCCTTTCCCCTCACCGAGATTCAACAAGCTTATTGGCTCGGCCGCAATTCGCACTTTGACTTGGGTAATATTACCACGCATGGTTATCTGGAACTGGACTGTGAGAATTTAGCTTTAGACCGGTTAAGTCAGGCTTGGCAGCAAGTAATAGACCATCATGACATGCTGCGAATGGTGATTCTACCCAATGGTGAACAGCAAGTCCTTGAACAGGTTTACCCCTATCAGATTGAAGTTTTAGACTTGCGCGGTCAACCAGAACAAATCGTCTCAACCGAACTAGAAACCATTCGTTATCGCCTGTCCCACGAGATGTTCCCCGCTGGAGAGTGGCCACTATTTAAGATTCGTGTGACTCGCCTAGCGGATCAGCGTTACCGCTTACACTGGAGCTTTGATGCCCTAATTGCTGATGCCTGGAGCATGATCATTGTTTGGCAACAATGGCTGCAGCTATACCAGAACCCAGACAGTTTCCTACCAAAATTAGACCTCACATTTCGGGACTATGTGTTAGCAGAACTGAGTCTCAAAGACACGCCCCAATATCGACGCTCTCAACAGTATTGGTGGAATCGCTTAGAGACACTCCCCCCTGCACCAGAACTTCCCTTGGTCAAGCAAACTGCCACACTAGAGCAACCTGAATTTAATTGTTATCGGGCTGAACTGTCTGCCCCAGATTGGCAGCAATTGCAAGCCAGGGCAAAACAAGCCAGTTTGACACCGTCAGGGGTCTTGTTAGCCGCGTTTGCCGATTTCCTAGCCTATTGGAGCAAAAGTCCCAAATTCACGATCAATCTCACCCTCTTTAACCGGCTACCTTTGCATCCCCAAGTCAATGATTTAGTGGGAGACTTCACTTCCCTGACACTCTTAGAGGTCAATCAAAAAAACGCAGCTCCCTTTGCTCAGCGTGCTCAACGTCTCCAGGGACAACTTTGGCAAGACCTAGACCACCGCTATGTTGGGGGCGTTGAGGTGCAACGAGAACTTCGCCGTCAGCGCGGTAGTTATCAACCCATGGGGGTTGTATTTACCAGTACGCTGGCGCTGAATACGTCGGCAGAGAAGGGATTGCCGTCCAATGAATGGCACGCTTGGCCATTCGACCAATTGGGAGAAACTGTTTATATGGTCTCTAAAACCCCTCAAGTGTGGCTAGACAATTCTGTTGCTGAACAAAATGGTGCCTTACTCCTAATCTGGAATGTAGTCGAAGACCTCTTCCCAGAGGGGTTCCTCAATGACATGTTCACAAGCTACTACCATTGGTTGCAACAGCTCGCAACCTCCGATGTGGCTTGGGCGCAGACTTGCCCTCAACTACTGCCCCTCTCTCAACTTACCCAACGCCTCCAAGTTAATGAAACCTATGCCCCTGTTTCTGAAGAGACCCTCCATAATTTGTTTGTGAAGCAAGTTCAGCAGCGACCAGAGGCGATCGCCCTCATCACCCCGCAACGCACCCTCACCTACCATGAACTCTACACCGAAGCTCAGGCGCTCGGCCAGCAAGTTCAGCAATTGGGAGCCACCCCCAACACCCTAGTAGCCGTGCTCATGGAAAAAGGCTGGGAGCAAATCGTTGCTGTCTTAGGCATTTTGATGGCTGGTGCAGCCTATCTCCCCATTGATGCCGCCCTGCCCCAGGAGCGTCAATGGTCTTTGCTGGAGCAAGGAGAAGTCAAACTGGTCGTGACACAAGCTGCCCTAAACGCTAGCTTAGGATTGCCAGACCACCTGCACTGCCTGGTGGTTGCTTCCCAACCACAGGAGATCATAGACACTCCCCTGGAGGCAAACGTTAGCAGCAGCGATTTAGCCTATGTGATCTTTACCTCCGGTTCTACAGGAACACCCAAAGGGGTGATGATCGATCACCGAGGAGCCGTTAACACCATCCAAGATATTAACCAACGGTTTGACGTTCAGCCCACTGACCGAATGCTGGCGGTCTCTGCCCTCAACTTTGACCTGTCTGTCTACGATATCTTTGGCCTCCTGGCAGCGGGGGGCACCCTAGTCATGCCCACTCCAGAGGCAGCCAAAGACCCAGTCCATTGGGTTGAGTTAATGACGACCCATCAAGTCACCCTCTGGAACACTGTCCCAGCCCTGATGCAGATGCTAGTGGAATATCTGTCTGAGCACCCAGACCAAGTAACTGAGGACCTCCGACTTGCCCTGTTGAGTGGTGATTGGATTCCACTCAATTTACCGACCCAAATCCAATCATTATGGCCCCAAGGACAGGTGGTCAGTCTGGGGGGAGCCACAGAGGCTTCAATTTGGTCTGTGTACTATCCCATCACTACCGTAGAGCCGGAATGGAAGAGCATTCCCTACGGCAAACCTCTAGTGAATCAAAGCCTACATGTGCTCAATCACAATCTGGACCCTTGTCCTAATTGGGTTCCAGGTCAGCTCTACATTGGTGGGATTGGTCTGGCCCAGGGCTATTGGCGGGATGAGCAAAAAACGAATGCCAGCTTTATCCTGCATCCCCAGACTGGAGAGCGCTTGTATAAAACGGGTGATTTGGCCCGCTACTTACCCGACGGCAACAGTGAATTTTTGGGTCGGGAGGATTTCCAAGTCAAAATCAGTGGTTATCGAATTGAACTCGGTGAGATTGAGGCAACCCTGCTGGGGCATGCTACAGTTAAGGAAACCGTTGTGGCTGCTGTGGGTGAACTACAGAGTAAGCAGTTGGTCGCCTATGTGGTCTTTCACTCAGAATCATCATCTGACTCTGCCACAGAAGACGTCCACGATGACATGCGCATCGACGAACTGCGTCACTACTTGCAGCAGCAGTTGCCAGAGTATATGGTCCCGCCGAGTTACATGGTCCTCGATGCCCTGCCCCTAACGGCAAATGGTAAGGTCGATCGCAAACGATTGCCCACCCCTGAATTAATCAGCGATCATTACTCCCCTGATACCTACATTCCCCCACGCAATCACCAAGAGCTGCAACTGGTGAAGCTATGGGAGGAGATTTTAGAGGTTCAACCCATTGGGGTGGGCAGTCATTTCTTTGACTTGGGGGGGCACTCCCTGTTGGCCGTGCGCTTAATGAATCGCATCGAGCAGGACTTTGGGCGCTCGCTGCCCTTGGCGACTCTATTTCAGGCCCCAACCATTGAGCAACTGGCCGTGATCTTGCAGCAGGAGCAGGGGGTGCCCACCCTATCTCCCCTGGTTCCCATTCAGACTCAGGGCAACCAACCGCCCATCTTCTGTGTCCACCCTGCTGGTGGGACGGTCTTTTGCTACCTGGAGCTGTCCCAACTGCTCGGTGCAAACCAGCCCTTCTATGGATTGCAATCCCTGGGGCAACAGGAAGGACAAGCTCCACTGACAACGGTGGAAGAGATGGCCAACGTCTACCTCGCTGCCATCCGCGAAGTCCAACCCCAAGGTCCTTACCTACTCATGGGTTGGTCTTTTGGTGGGATGGTTGCCTTGCAGATGGCCCACGATTTGCTCTCCCAAGGTGAGCAGGTTGCATTTCTGGGCCTGTTGGATACCTATGCACCGGCCCACATGCCTGATGAGCAAGTCTTATCAGAAGATGTGGAAGTGCTGCTTGAGCTCTTTGGCGGACCTCTCTCCCTCGATTGGGAAGTACTCCGAGATTTGCCCTCGGAGCAACAATCTGCCTTGATTTGGGAGCAAGCTCACCAGGCGAACCTAGTACCACCAGATTTGGGGGCAGCTCAGATTGAGCGTCTTCTCCAGTTGATGAAGCTCAATCACAAGGCCATGCGCAGTTACTCTCCCCCTGACTATCCAGATGTGATCACACTGCTGCACGCTGAAGCTGGTTCAGTGGCAGTATCCTCAACGGAAGTGACAACAGATCCTACATTGGGTTGGCAAGCGATCTCGCCCTCAAAGGTGGAGGTCCATACCATTCCTGGTTATCACGAATATATGGTATATCAGCCCACAGTCGTCATTGTGGCTGAGACCATCAAAGCCGATATTGAAAAAGGGCTCAATACCGATGTTGAGACTTCATCTAAATGACAATCTTTTGTTTGTACATGAATTAAAAAAGGGTAACGATATCTCATGCTGAAAAACTTTGACATTATTGATGCCGACAGCCACGTCTTAGAGCCCGACGATCTCTGGGAAAAATACTTAGACCCTCAGTTTAAAGACTTAGCACCTAAAGACAATCAATTTGAGGGAAAATCCATCATGTACAAGACGCCAGATGTCGTAGTGGCAGAAGGTCGGCGTTTATTTGAAGAGAACCCCGATCGCTATAAAGGGGGCTATAATCCCCAAGCCCGCGTTGAGCTAATGGAAAAAATGGGGTCTGACGTGACCTTTTTGTACCCAACAATCGGGTTGTTTATGTGGGCGATTGACACCATGGACTCGAAACTGGCTGACGCTCTGGTCCGAGCCTATAATAATTGGCTACAGGACTTTTGCAGTCATGACCCCCAAAAGTTAAGGGGGGTGGGTGCCATTAGCCAACATGACCCCGAAGACATGGTACCAGAGTTGCAGCGAATTGCAGAGTTTGGTTGGCGAGCGGTCTTTATCCGTCCCAATCCAGTCAAGGGAAAACTGTTAAGTGATCCAGCCTACGAACCGTTTTGGAGTGAGTGCGAACGTCTCAACATCGCCGTCACGATTCATGAAGGAACCCATAGCCGCCTCCCTACCGCCGGGGCGGATCGGTTTCATTCTCGTTTTGCGCTTCATACCTGCTCCCATCCCCTGGAGATGATGATGGGGCTATTGGCCATGATTGAGGGAGGGGTTTTAGAGCGTCATCCTCAATTGAGGGTAGGTTTGTTTGAAGCTGGGTGTGGTTGGCTGCCCTACTGGCTATGGCGAATGGATGAGAAATATGAAAATCTCGTCTATGAAGTCAAGGATAATGTCAAGATGAAGCCCTCTGAATATTTCCACCGTCAGTGCTTCATTGGTGTCGAAACATCAGAACCCTATATACCCGAGTTAATCCAGTACATCGGAGCAGATAAATTATTGTTTGGGTCTGATTTCCCTCACATGGATCATCCGAACTTTATCGAAAGTGTCGATGAGGCACTGGCACTGAAAGAGCGTCTCCCTGAGGAGACAATTCACAAAATTCTCCATGACAATCCCTTGAATTACTACGGGCTAACATAGCGGCGTTGCTGAATCAAGTAATGGATAGGAGTAGAGTGGGCATCCTGCCCGCTCGAAAATAAGCATGAAACTGGCAAAATGCCAGTTCCAGGCAAGATGCCCATTCTACAGGTGCGACCCAAGGGTGAGTAAATCGCCCTTGGAGGCGCGCACCTACTCTTAAAATCATTATATTATTCAGCAACGCCGGATTTTTTCCCTATTCCCTATTCCCTACTCCCTATTCCCTGTTCCCTACTCCCTGTTCCCTGTTCCCTTTTCACTTTTCACTTTTATAAAACCACCTCTAATACCACGGTTTGGATCGCGAAGTTGAATATTATCTTCTAGTTCAAATGCACAAGGGAGTTTAGCAGACCAGCATAGCTCATGCTCTTCTGGAGAGATATCTTGTGGAGAAAAATAATTAATACCATTGACTTGTTTTTTTACTAAATCTGACGTCATCATCTGGGGAGGGATAATCAGTCGATAGGACGTTTTTTGATTCAAAACAATAACTAAGGTAATAAGAGATAAAGCTAAATAACTAGTTATCCTAAATATCGGAGGAATTATCCATAACTTTGATACCGGTAGTTTTTTGGTAATCAGTAAATTTAAATTTCCGATTTTTTGATGACAAACTATAGTAATATATAAACCAGGTAGAAGAATTAGATATCCTAGTCCAAATCTGATCACAGGAGCATAAAGCATCATAAATAAAGTTCCCGAAATAGCTAAACCTAAGACCCAAATCAAACCCCAGAGGCGATGAATGATTGATGTGCGGAGAATATAGATGGCTAATAAAATTGAAATTAAAATTATTCCAGTCGCAATTTGATTTAGAGTACTAGAACTGAACCACTGCCAAAATAACCAAAGCCAGGGATTTGAATTTGGGGGAGGTGAGCCAAACCAGGTTCCCCAGCCGCGAGTGTTTTCAGCAACTGCTTCAGCGTCTTCCGCTGTCCAAGACCAGGGTAAATCCAGACAGAAGAAGGATGATGGAAAAAGTGGGCAACCAGAGGTGATGATATTGACAGCGCACATGGGTGATAAGAGTAAACTCGTGATGACACCACCTATCACTAGTCGTTGCACACAAAACCTACTGAAAACAGTATAAAAAATAACTGATATGAATAATAGGGGTAGAGAAGTAAGCTTTATGGTTACAGCTCCAGCTGCTAAAATCAGTGGGATAAATTCATCGTAAAATTTATTATTAAATTTATTTTTAAAACTAGAATTTTTACCCCGAGTTACGGATGATGAGCGATGGTGAGCAATGATTAAAATTGCCCAAGCGATGATTACGGTGAGGAAAATTACTGGGATATCTGGCGATGGAGATACCAGGATATCTGACATCAAACTCGATAGAGCTAGGAGAGGGAGTACAATCAATGAGCAGATGACGATAAACCAGTCACTGAGCTGTGCTTTATTGGTGAATAGTTGAGCTAAAGCAATCAGAAAGTGTACTATTGCGAGAAGAAAGGCAAAGCCATTGGTTATCGCACTAACTTGAGCATCGAAAATTGGAGGGTTAAACGGAGCAGCGAGCGCAAACCACGATGAGGTAAAACCAAGCTGCTGAAGGAGCAGGGCGATACCTGGCACTGCTCCATACTCGGACAACCATCGGATGGCTCCATAGTGATAGAGACCTGTGTCAAGCCAAGTTACTTGTCGGCTGGTGAATGCTGCGACACCAAATTCTAAGGTCAACAATCCCAAGGCTAGGTTGGGAAACAGCATGAAACATAGATTAGCAATTTCATCGCGGGTAGGTTGTGATGTCAGAGACAATAAACTCAGACTAACAGCGGTACACCAGCCTACCCAGGAATTGAGGGGAAATACTAGGGAGGTTGCTAGCAGTGCAATGGACAGCACAACGATGCCCAACCACACTGCTGCAATAATGCGATCGCTAACTCGTTTAAAGGAATCCGCTTGCAGTACATTCAGCACAGCAGTTCCGATCAAGTAGCAAGGAATAAGTAGAAAATTCCAAGTCGTGATAAAGTAGAACATGCCAATAGCCTATACAGGCTGAAAAACTGAGTCCTCTACTGAATCCTGTTTTTGCTTTAACTCTTCTGTGGTAAATTCTTCATAGTAAGAACGCTCAGTATTTACCTGCCACAGATCATGATTTTCCCCCAGTAAGTTCTTAACTGCTAGCATTCCGGTTAACATCGAATGGTCTTGATTGTTGTAGCGATGCATCCCATTACGTCCAATGGTTTGTAGGTTATCAAAGTCTGCTAAAAAATCTTGAATCACTTGTAAATGCTGACGATAATCACGGTCGTAAACTGGGTAAGCTTTAGGTTGGCGCAACACAGTACCATCCTCTACAGCCTTGGCATCCGCCAGACCTAAACTCGCCAATTCACGGGTGGCTAAATCCAGCAATTTGGGATCAGATAGATTCCAGATTTCATCTCCCTCATTACAGAAGTATTCTAAACCCAGACAGGTCTTGCTAGGATCCGATACCATTTTTGGACTCCAATTCTTAAAATTTTGGATGCGACCCACTTTCACCTCTGGACTATGGATATAAATCCACTGATCAGGAAATAGATCTTTAGCATCAATAATGAGCGCTACAATAATAAAAGCTCGATAAGATAGGGATTTTGCTGCTTCGATTACCGCTGGTGGGGGAGGTGGGTCGAGTTTTTTAACCAGTGCTGTCACTGGCATACTGGAGATGAAATGGTCTCCAGAGATACTGATAGTTTTTTCATCCTGCAAAGCAGTAATGCTTTTGATATGATTGCCATCTCGTTGAATACTAGTCACTACAGTATTCAGTCTTACCTGACCACCTTGATTATCTACTGCTTGCTGAAATTTTTCCCACATCATCCCTGGTCCAAGTAGCGGGTAATCAAATTCCTTAATCAAGCTTTTGCTATTTTGACTTCCGAACAAAGCATTGATGATTGCTCGTTTTAGAGATAATTTTTGAATTCGCTGTGCTGCCCATTCTGCTTGAATTTTATCACAGGGTATGCCCCATACTTTCTCCGTATAAGTTTTAAAAAATAGTCTGTATAAACGACGACCAAAGCGATCGCTTACCCATTCTTCAAAGGTTTCAGGTTCATGCCAAGGTCGCAATTTTGCCTTGATTTTTGCCTTGAAGTAGCTGAGCAACATAACCAGACTGGTAATGATGCCTAGATTCGATAGGGTGTTAAAGATTGAGAGGGGATAGTCGTAGAATTTACCCTGGTAATAAATGCGTGACATGCGGGGAACTTTGATAAAATCTTCCCCTAAAACCTCTTGCCAACGTTGATGCGCTGCTTCTACTTTGGTATAGAAGCGATGACCACCAATATCGAAGCGATAGCCTTTGTAGACTTCGGTGCGAGCAATACCACCGACTTTATTGGATTTTTCTAGAACGATAGATTTAATGCCTTGTTTAACCAGGTCATAGGCAGCTGTAAGACCAGCCGGTCCTGCGCCTGTAATCACTACGGGATAATGTTCCATTGATTAAAAATAGTGCGTCAGTGGTGAGTGCGTCAGTGGTGAGTGTTTAGTGCTTAGTAGGACAATATTGATTTTTATTCCATAGCGATAGCAATTCTAGGTTAAACCTAAGGTTAAACGTTATTTTAAACGTCGATAGTAACTGTTATTGTTCAGGATTTTAATACTCATAAATAAACCCGATTTTAGTTTATTTTTAAATAAAGATTTATAGCGTTTATCATACTTATGATGTACATTCATTTTTATTACCGTTACTCCCTACTCCCTACTCCCTACTCCCTACTCCCTAAAACCCACTACGAAAGTACCTCAACCAATTTATCCCTGCTATAAACTTGATAGCTTAGGCAAGTATATCCGAGGTTGTAGGTACTTTTGAAAGCAATGACGAACTATACCAATGGCAAACGCAAGTCCGCTGTAAAAGTAATACAGCCAGTGCCATGGAATGGTTCGTATAGTGAATAGTAGACCACGCTTTTGATAAAAGAATTGGTAGACAGGTCTGTTGAGTACTAGCAGGGCGAGACTAAATACACAAGTAGCCATAGCAATCAGAGTACTAGACCACCAATAAGCTGTAACTAAAGCACCTAGTAGAGCATAGACCAACACCACACTAATACGACTAGACAGCTTTAGGTTCAAGTCACTGATAAACTCACGACAGTTTTCCGGACTTGCGTCGCGAACCTTGAGAATTACGGCAGTCCAGGGCAAGGCGCGGTAGAAAAAGTCAGCTCTAAGGAGAGAAATTATGCCCCAGGGCTTGAGATGTTTCACCCGTAGAGTCTTACACAGCTTAATCCTGTAACCTTCTTGCTTGAGTCGATAGCCTAACTCAATATCTTCAATACAGGGTTGACGATAATTTTCCTCAAAGCCACCCATGGCAATAAAGATGTCACGACGGATTGCGCCACAGGCACCCCAAAAGGTAAATGCTTCTTCAGATGCAGTTTGATGAGTGTAGTGGTGGAGTAAATTTTTGTACTGGGAAAGGAAATTAGCAGCACCGGGAGAATCGTCATAAGAACCAATTAAAGCGGTTAAATTAGGTTCATTATTAAAAATTTTCACCACTTGACCAATAGTATCCGGATAGATGGCTACATCAGCATCTATAAAAAACAGGATATCGGTCTGTGCTACTTTAGCTCCCAGGTTTCGGGCTTTAGCCGGACCCCCTGCTGTGGGCAATCGAATTACTGTGGCTCCAAAGTCTTGGGCTAGACGCCATGAGCCATCAGTATCGCCGTCAGCTACTACAATCACTTGATCGGGAGGGGGTGCAGCTTGAGATAGTCTGGCAAGACATTGACGAAAGTCTTCCCCTCCGTTGTATACGGGGATGATGACGGAGATAGTTAGTTTAGCAGAGTCAACCATTCTTTAGAGAATTTACCTTCAATTACTGATTGAGATTTTGAGATTAAATCGTTACTATGCATCTCAATAATACCCTCGTATAGTTTAACATTATTTTAGTTAAAATTATTAGATTACACTAAGTTTTACAAACTAGTTTATTGGCTTTAACAAAACTATATAAGAATCACCAGTAGGGATTTTTTTAAAAAAAAATCCTGAATTGACTAAGTAACTCTGTACTTGTAATACAGGTTGTGTCTACAGGTTGAGCAGTCAGCCATCCGCTATCAGCAGTCAGCCCATAGTCAGCCCATTTGATATAGCTAAACGCTGATAGCTAAATTAAAAGCTTTGCTGAATCTTCGAATGAATAGGAGTAGAGTGGGCATCCTGCCCGCCCGAAAATATATTGAAACTGGCAAGATGCCAGTTCCACGGCAAGATGCCCATTCCACAGCAAGATGCCCATTCCACAGCAAGATGCCCATTCCACAGCAAGATGCCCATTCCACAGCAAGATGCCCATTCCACAAAACTCTTAAAATCATTCCATTATTAAGCAACGCTAAATTAAAAACTCAGTTTATCCCTGTGGAAAGTATAAATATAAAATTTAAATCACCAAATGTCGGTTGTTAAAACAGTTGATAGCTTACCACTGGTTTCAGTGATTATCCCTGCCTATAATACAGAGCAGTTTATTGAAATCACATTACAGTCTGTTCTTTCTCAGACCTATAAAAACCTGGAATTGATAGTGGTAGATGACGGTTCTCAAGACCGGACAGCTGAGATTGTTCAATCTATTGCTAAGCAAGATCAGCGTGTTATCTTACTACAACAACCAAATTTAGGGGTGGCTGCTGCTCGGAATTTAGGGATTCAAAACACTAAGGGAGACTATATCGCTCCCCTGGATGCTGATGATATTTGGTATCCGCAAAATTTAGAAAAGCAAATGAAACGCTTCTTGGCAACAGATCCAGCGGTAGGGTTGGTTTATGCTTGGTCGGTGGATATTGATGAGGAAAATTCACTGACTGGAGATTTCCGTGCTTCAAGTATAGAGGGAAAGGTTTATAAAACTCTGGTATGTCATAACTTTTTAGGCAATGCTAGTGCATCTATGATTCGCGCCTGTTGTTTTGAGACCGTTGGTGGCTACAACTGTCAACTGAAGGCACAACAGGCTCAGGGGTGTGAGGATTGGGAGCTCTATTTGCGAATTGCAGAACATTATGAATTTGCTGTTGTGCCGGAATTTCTGATTGGCTATCGCAAAATTGTTAGTAGTATGTCTCGCGACTACAGCCAAATGGCTAAGTCTCATGGTTTGATGCTACGTGACGTTCAACAAAGGCATCCAGAGATTCCAGCAGCGCTTTATCGATTGTCTAAGAGTAGTTTTTATATGTATTTGGCACGACAAAGTAGTCAGTGTAGTAGCGATCGCAGTACGTTATTTTGGCTATCTCAAGCTTTAAAAGCTGATTTTATTACGCCTATTTTTCGCTATGGGTTGTATATCTTGTCCCTTAAAAGCTTATTGAGAATTATCACTAAGCTTAAATCCGGTAATTATGTTAATAAACCGGGTGTAGGCGTAAGTCCTGCGGATTTAAATAAACGCCGATGGAGTCTATATTTCAAGCTCTTGCTTGGAAATTTATTACACCGTTCACTGCTGATAATATAAGGAAGTTTTGGTTATGCTTTATCCAATCAAAGTGGTGGACATTGAATTGAGCCGCCCCCTGACTACTCTTGATGGTTTAGATGGCTATATTGCAGTGAAAGGACTGGTTCGCTTCCATGGTGCGCCAATTGGATATGTTCAAGCACCGATTACTAATGGTTACTGCACAGCAGAAACCTTAAGTAAACTTATTCTGGAAGGCCATAGCGAGACGATTATCAATCGCCTTTTGTACAATGGATTATCCTTACCCCTCGGACGCGAAAGGTTGTGTCTTGAGGATTTGTTTGATGTGTCACCACCAGAGTATAAGGGCAAGTTGCCGTTAGTAACAGTTGCGGTTTGTACTCGCGATCGCACTGCTGATCTTGCTCTATGTTTAGACGCTATCAATCAACTCGATTATCCTTACTTAGATATTTTAGTTGTTGATAATGCTCCCACCAGTGATGACACTAATAAACTGGTGGAAACTTATACTAATGTTCGTTATATTTGTGAACCTCGTCCGGGTTTAGATTGGGCGAGAAACCGAGCTGTTCTTGAAGCTAAAGGAGACATAATTGCCTATACTGATGATGATGTAGTGGTTGATTCAGGATGGGTAAAAGCATTAGCGCTAGTGTTTATTAAACATCCTGACGTTATGGCAGTGACTGGGTTAGTTGTGCCTTATGAATTGGAAACCGAAGCACAAGTGCTGTTTGAAATGTATGGCGGCTTCGGGCGAGGCATGAGGCGTAAGTGGTATCAGGTTAATCGAGGCAACAAAATGCCTTGGAAATTCCTGGGTACTGGACAATTCGGTACAGGGGCAAACATGGCTTATCGCCGCTCAGTATTTGATGATATTGGTTTCTTTGACCCTGCTTTAGATGTGGGTACTGTGACTAATGGTGGTGGTGATTTAGAAATGTTTTTCCGGGTGGTTAAGGAAGGACATACCCTCGTCTATGAGCCTAGTGCCATAGTGCGCCATCGACATCGACGGGATTATGCTAAGTTGCGTACGCAAATTACTAATAACAGTATTGGTCTGTTTTCTTACTGTATCCGTAGTCTCTTTGCCTATCCAGATGAGTGTCTTTCTTTCTTGTCGATTTTGCTCTGGTGGATAGTGTATTGGAATTTAAGACGTCTGTGGATTGGTTTCAAACATCCCACTCGCTTCCCACGGGATTTAATTCTGGCTGAATTAAAAGGCTGCTTCATTGGTTTAACTCGCTATCACAAAGCTCGCCACACTGCTGCTGAGATTACTAAATCTTTCGGTGAGCAAGAACGGGAAACAGAAGAGGATGTAGATAGTGCTCCCTACCCGATTTTTTCTGACCCTATCTTTCCTGCTCTGACTAAGGAAGAAATCCAAAAGGTTAAAACCAATCCAGGTATGGCAGTGCGGACTGTGGATCTACGGGAACCTTTACAGGCATTAACTGATGTTAAAGAGTACTCATCAGTACGAGTCTTTGTGAAATGGCATGATCAGCTTTTAGGTAGCGTTGATATTCCTAACCCTGATCGAGGGATTAGCAAGAGTCGCTTAATTGAGGTTATTGTCAATCAGTTTGGTATGAAGCTGCTGGAAGTAAACCTTAACTTCAGTAGGTATTACTGCTATACTCAAGCAATATCTATCTTAAATAATCACTATAAAGTCACGGATAAAGAGACTGATTTACTAACCTGTTTACCTGATAAAATACCAATCTCTATTATCATCGCTACCTATGATCGACCCCAAGATTTGCGGAGGTGTTTGTGCAGCATAGTTGCCCAAAAGTATACTCGACAATTGGAAATTATTGTAGTTGATAATCATCCCGCTTCTGGTTTGACTCCACCAGTGGTTGCTGAGTTTCCTGATGTTGTCTTAGTTAGTGAATCCCGTCAGGGACTAGCTTATGCTCGCAATGCTGGCTTTGTTGCTAGTACTGGGGATATTGTGATTGCGACGGATGATGATGTTACTGTGCCACCGGATTGGTTAGAAAAACTAATCGCTCCTTTTGCTAGAGCGGATGTGATGATTGTCACAGGTAATGTTTTGCCCCTACAGTTGGAAACCAATGCCCAGCAGTGTTTTGAAAATTATGGCGGCTTGGGACGGGGCTTTGAGGAGTTTGAGGTTAACGGAGATTGGTTTGAATCCTTTTCACGCCATGCTGTACCAACTTGGCAGTTAGGAGCAACCGCTAATGCTGCTTTTCGTGCCAGTATCTTTAGTCATCCCAAGATTGGTCTAATGAACGAAGCCCTCGGTCCCGGTATGCCTTCAGGAGTTGGTGAAGATACTTACTTATTCTATAAAGTACTTAAAGCTGGCTACACCCTCATCTATGAGCCAAGCGCTTATGTCTGGCATAAGCATCGCACTGAAATGGCAGAGCTACATCGTCAGCTTTACAACTACAGTAAAGGTCATGTTGCTTACAATCTGACCACATGGCTACAGGATGGGGATTGGCGAGGATTGGTGCAAATAGTGCTGGGATTGCCACTTGCTCATTTATCTCGCATCTATCAACGGCTCAGAGGTTGGAGCGATTATCCAATCTCCCTAATCTGGTTGGAAATGACAGGTAATCTGGCTGGAGTTTGGTCTTTGTGGCAGTCCCATCTGCGGGTTAAACGTGAAGGTCGTATAGCAAAGGGAGTAGGGAGTAGGGAGTCGGGAGTCGGGAGTAGGGAGTCGGGAGTCGGGAGTCGGGAGTCGGGAGTAGGGAGTAGGGAGTAGGGAACAAAAATTATCACAATATTGTTTCACTCTCGTAAAACAATAATCTCAGCCAAAGACTGAAACTTTTATTTAATCAAGGTTTTAAGTTTTTTTGAATAACTAAAAAATTAAATCACAATGGGTTGAATAAAGCCCTATCAAGCTTTAATTTACTGCTTTATTAAAGTCTAAAAAAATAGTAATATAGCATTTTAAAATAGATCATCAAATAATCGGATCTATTTCCTACTATTCCCTATTTACTGCTCCCTGCTCCCTGCTCCCTGCTCCCTGCTCTCTAAAAACCAGGGAGGGCGAAATTACCTAAACCAATTGACAACTGCTGTCAAATGCTATATTACTCCAATGTCTTCAATACAACATCGAAAATCAAAACTCAAACAATTTTACAAGTGGCGGCTTTCTTATCTCTATGATTTGCTACGAGAGCTAGTTAATCGGGAGATGAAGCTACTCTACAAACGGTCAGTTTTGGGAGTAGCTTGGATGCTGCTTAATCCACTACTCCAGCTAGCTGTATTTTCCTTTGTTTTCCGTTTTGTATTGTCGGTTGATATTCCTCAATATACCTCCTTTGCATTTTCTGGTTTGTTGGTATGGACATGGTTTAACACGTCTCTTTTTCAAGCCACTGGGGTGATTATTAGTAATCGCCCCCTGATCCGACAACCGGGTTTTCCCAACGCTATCTTACCGGTGGTTACCGTAACAACAGGTCTGATTCACTTTATTCTAGCCCTGCCAATATTAGTTATCTTTCTGTTAATCGATGGTGTTCAGCTACAGCCAGTAATTATACTGTTACCAATCCTACAAGCTCTACAGTTTTCCGTTACCATTAGTTTAGCCTATATACTAGCTGGGCTTAATGTAATATTTCGCGACACCCAGCATACTATCGGTGTACTTCTACAGCTGTTTTTTTATCTCACACCTATTTTTTATGAAATTACTAATGTGCCCAAAAATTACCAGTTTTTCTATTACCTTAACCCGATGGTGCATCTGGTTACCGCCTATCGCGCTGTACTAATTAAAGGAACACCACCGGATTGGATAGCTCTGCTAGTTATGGCTTTGGTCACGGCAGTGTTTTTACCTATCGGTCTTCAAATTTTCCGGTGGCAGAGCGATCGCTTTGTGGAGGAATTATAGATGGTTGATGCAATTATTGTTCAAGGACTCGGTAAACGCTTTAACTACTATCATCCTGAGCGACCGCTTACTATTATGGAGGCGGCGCTGTCGGGTTTTCGGCATATTATGGCAGCGGAAGGGTTTTGGGCGTTGCGGAATATTACGTTCAAGGTTTCCCCAGGCCAAATGCTAGGCATTCTCGGTCACAATGGAGCAGGTAAATCAACGTTATTGCGCTTGATTGGTGGGGTTGGAAAACCGGATGAAGGGAAGGTTAGGGTTAATGGCTCCATTGGAGCGCTGCTGGATTTGGGGGCTGGTTTCCATCCAGATTTGACTGGGCGAGAAAACGCTTTTGTTAGTGGTGTTGTAGCAGGTCTTACTCGTCAAGAGGTGGGGCGGCGTTTTGATGAAATCGTGACGTTTGCTGAACTTGAGCAGTTTATCGATAACCCAGTCCGCACTTATAGTACAGGGATGCAGATGCGGCTGGCGTTTTCGGTGGCTGTACACACAGACCCAGATGTGATGCTAGTTGATGAGTTTCTGTCCGTTGGGGATTTGGCATTTCAGGCTAAGTGCTTGGAACGAATTGCTCAGTTGAAAGAGTCTGGCTGTGCTATTGTCCTAATTTCTCACAGTAGCGAGCAAATTGAGCAACTTTGCGATCGCGCTTTGTGGCTACAACAAGGACAAATCATGGCTTACGGTGAGCCAAAAGTGGTAGCAGGACAGTATGTCAATCAAATGCGATCGCAAACCCAGCAACCTACTCCCAACAGACCTGCCCAACTGACTAGGTCTGGTGTGGAACTGCGAATGAATGAAAACCGGTTTGGCTCTCTAGAAGTAGAAATTACCGATGTGCTGCTGTTACCTAGCTTAGAGATTAATAGTGGTGATTCCTTGGCCATTGACATTGAGTACTTGTCACTTCAACCAATTGATGGACTAATTTTTAGTGTCATCATTAGCACTGAAGATGGTCAAATCTGTCTTGAGACTAACACAACTACCATGGGAGCATCCTTACCAGGTATTAAAGGTAAAGGAAAAATAAAACTCCATCTATCCCGCTTAGATTTAAACGGTGGTAAGTATTTTGTTGATGTTGGGGTTTATGAACCGAATCGGGCTTATACCTATGACTACCATTGGCATGTGTATCAGCTTTTAGTGCGTTCAAAAGATAGCGAAAAAGGTATTATTAGCCCACCGCTTCGTTGGGATGTTGTTGAAGGTTGAAAGTTGGTTGAAGGTTTAAATTTGGTTGAAGGTTGAATGTTGGTTGAAGGTTGAATGTTGGTTGAAGGTTGAATGTTGGTTGAAGGTTGAATGTTGGGTGAAGGTTGAAGGTTGGGTAAAAGTTGAATGTTGAATGTTGTTCGCCTTTGGCGTTCGGTGAAGGGTAGGTTTAATGTTGCTTGATTGTTGACTGAGGAACAGGTAATAGGCAACAGGTAACAGATTTAGCTTTACGATTCCCGATTCCCGATTCCCGATTCCCGATTCCCGATTCCCGATTCCCGATTCCCGATTCCCGATTCCCGATTCCCGATTCCCGATTCCCGATTCCCGATTCCCGATTCCCGATTCCCGATTCCCGATTCCCGATTCCCGATTCCCGATTCCCGATTCCCGATTCCCGATTCCCGATTCCCTTTGAGCAAAAATTTATCAAATCTAAAACTATTGAAAAAAATAGTATATAGATTATTAAAGCTGATTCAATCAATAAGTTTAGCTATCTTGATTCTTAGTGTTTCTGTACTGCCCGTATTTGCTCAGGAATCCTTGAATGTATCTAATCAGGATTTGCCTATGGTATCTACAGCCAATGATTCCCAGTTAGAACTAACTAAATTCCAGGATATAGAAAAATTTAGTGACGACTTTTTTGTCAATCAAATGGCAGAAAATCATATTCCTGGTGCCGTATTCACCTTAGTAAAAGATGACAAGATTCTCTTCTCGAAAGGCTACGGCTACGCTAACCTTGAGGATAAGATACCGGTTATTCCTAACAAAACTCTGTTTCGTGTAGGCTCTGTATCTAAACTAGTTACCTCTACAGCAGTAATGCAACTAGTCGAGCAAGGTAAGCTTAAGCTACATGAAGATATTAACCAGTATCTTAAGTAATTTCAAATTAAGACTGATAAATTTAAGCCAATTACAGTTGATCATCTCTTAACTCATACTGATGGATTCGATGTAGCTTGGGTGATTGGCGGAGCCACTCGTTGCCAGTCTAAGCTGCTATCCTTAGAAAAATTTCTCACAGAAAATTTACCAGAGCGAGTGCGACCACCAGGTCAATTATATGTTTATGGTGATGTAGGATTAGCATTGGCAGGTTACTTAGTAGAAGTGGTTGCTGGAATTCCTTTCAGTGAATATATTGACCAAACTATCCTACAACCTTTGGATATGAGTCAAAGTAGTTTTCAGCAACCATTACCGTATCAGCTGGCAGCTAACTTAGCTGTAGGATATCGGTACAAAAATGGCAATTATCTAAAGCAAGCCTTTACCTGTAATAAAAGTGTTCCTACTACAGCTTTAACTACTACTGCTGAAGACATGGCCCACTTTATGATTGCTCATTTACAGGGAGGTCGTTATCGTAAACAGCGTATCCTGAATGATACTACAGTAAAGGATATGCACCACCAACACTATACTAATTTTCCGAACATTCCTCAATCGGCAGGATCTACTTATGGTTTTTTTGAGCGCTTTGTGAATAATCAACGGATAATTGAGCATGGCGGTAGCATGTCAGGGTATACTAATCTGGTGTTTTTAATCCCAGAACAAAAGTTAGGTTTCTATATTGCTTACAATCGTAACAGTCTTAATGAGAATTTGCGAGACGACTTGGTTGAACAGTTTTTAGATCGTTATTATCCTGTACAGTAGACCATTACCTCACCTACTGAAACGATTATTAAACCTATCCCTGAAGCTAGCTCTAAAGCTAGCCCTCAAGCTAATAGTACCCAGCATTATAAACAGCAATATCAACAGCAATATCAACAAATTAATGGCGGCTATCGCTTCATTCGATATCCTCGAAACTCCCTGGTTAAACTAGCCATGGTTTTGCTGGAATCTGGACGATTATTTACTATTAAAACTAATCCAGACCGCACCTTAACTGTATTTCCAGGAGGAAGTAAATGGGAGGAATTTGAGCCACTCCTATTTCGCTATCCTGACAGCAATATGTATATAAGTTTTCGGAAAGATAGTCAGGGTAAAATTACTGCTATGTCTTTGAGTAGTCATGTCCATTTAACCTATGAAAAGTTAGCCTGGTACGAAACTCTTGTTTTACAGGTTGGACTGGTAGGATTTTGTGTGCTAATCTTCCTATGGGGATGTTTGGTTTGGCTAATTAGACCATTAATTAGCCGCAAAAATCAAAGCTTATCTCTAGTTTCACGACATACTCGTCTGGTGGAGTTGATCATTGGTCTGATTAGTATCTTGAATTTATGCTTTTTCAGCGGGATGGGGATAGCTATTAGTATAATAGATTTCTGGGAATTTTTCTTCGGAATCCCCCCTGTGATGATTGCGTTACTTTATCTACCCATTGTCACCACAGGCTTGACTACTGTAGTATCGATTATTGGTTTACTGGCTTGGAGAGACAAAAATTGGTCTTGGATCAGACGAGGGTATTATTGTTTGAGTATGCTAGCGGCATGGCTATTTATCTGGCTCCTAAATTATTGGAATTTATTAGGATTTAAATTTTAATTTTTGTGATTAGATAAGGGGCAGCAGATAATGGGGTTTTAGTAAAACCAATTCATTCCCAATTCAATAATGACCTTGAAGTTGATTTCAATGTCAATTTAATCAAGAATCAGAAAGCTAAGATTAATGCGATCGCATTTATTCGTGCGCCTCAGATTAATGCGATCGCTTTTATTGTATTGTGTGTATTGTGCTCAAGTTGACCTTGCCGATCCTGCCAGGCTTAGCAATCCATCACCACTTAGACCTAGGAACTAGCGCCAGCTTTATGGTCTGGGAAATTGGTCAGGTTTAAACCCCTCCTAACACACTGCCCATAGCACGAACCATATTCTGGGGCTGAAACGCATCCATAGCCGCCGTAGGCTCATACCCACAATGGACCATACAATCGGCACACTTAGGATTACCACTAGCGCGACCATACTGATCCCAATTCGTTTCCTCCAGCAATTCCTTAAAAGTGGAATAATGCCCTTCATTTAACAAATAGCAAGGCTTTTGCCACCCCAAAACACTGTAACTAGGACTTCCCCAAGGGCTACACTCGTAATCTTTCTCCCCGATCAGGAAATCCAAAAATAAAGGATTATGGTTAAAATTCCAGGTTTTCTTCCCAGCCTTCAAAGGCGCTAAAATTTCCCGGAACATCGCCTTAGTCTGTTCCCGCTTCAGGAAATGCTCCTGATCTGGTGCCCATTCATAACTATATCCAGGAGAAACCATCATGCCATCAATACCTAACATGGCCAAGAAATCAAAGAACTCCTGGATTTCCTTAGGATCAGTTCCCTCAAACACCGTCGTGTTAGTAGTCACACGAAATCCCCTAGCTTTAGCCGCTCGAATTGCCTGCACCACCTTATCAAATACCCCCTGACGGTCCACACACTGATCATGCCGTTCCCGTAAGCCATCCAAGTGAACGCTGAAAGTCAGGTAAGGGGAAGGTTGGAACTTATCCAGAGACTTCTCTAACAACAACCCATTGGTACAGAGATAGACATACTTTCGCCATGCCACTAAACCCTTGACAATTTCGTCAATTTGTGGATGAAGCAGAGGTTCTCCCCCCGGAATAGAAACCACAGGAACACCACACTCTTTCACCGCAGCAAAGCACTCTTCAGGAGTTAGCTGGCGCTTGAGTATTTCCGTAGGATGCTGGATTTTGCCACAACCGGAACAAGCTAGATTACAGCGGAACAGAGGTTCCAACATCAGCACCAGGGGAAAGCGTTTACGACCCAAAAGACGCTGGGTAACAATATACTTTCCGACATCAAGGGCTTGTTGTAATTGAATTGCCATAATTGTCCTCACACCATATAATTAACGCTAATCATTGAGGGTAATCATGATTACCCTACAGCTTGAACTATGATCAGCCTCGCCGATAAATTATACCGAGTTGCATTCAAAGAGAGTGATTGGTTGGATAGGGAGATAGGGAGATAGGGAGATAGGGAGATAGGGAGATAGGGAGATAGGGAGATAGGCGGAAGAGAAAGTTGTACGTTTGACCGCAACTTGGTATTAACAATACTGTTCGCGAATTGCTTAAAATCCTAGATTTCGCCGCAGTTCTCGGTTTCCCTATTTCCTGCCGCCAGCGGTAAGTACCTAGAGATAAATAAACGGAACTGTGTTAACTTTTTTAAAGCTGCCAAAAGTCTATCTATTCCCTGTTCCCTGCTCCCTGCTCCGTTCGCGTAGCGTGGCCTACGGCCTCAGTCCCTGCTCCCTGTTCCCAGATCCGCTGTTCCCTTACCTCAACCAATCAACAGCATCCTTGAGGGCTTTCCTAATCGAAGATTGGGGTAACCCTAACTCTCTCACCGCTTTCGAGGCATCGTAATACATTGGGTGTTGTGCCATACGCACCCCATTGAGCGGAATAGAAGGGGTTTTCCCGAAAGCAGTCAACACGCACTCATCAATCCAAGCCATACTCAGCGGTAGCCAGACCGGAACAGTTTTTTGAGGCGCACTCAATCCAGTAATGTCCGCAAGTTGCTCCAATAAGGATTTGAAAGATAGATTTTGGTTACCTAAAATATAGCGATCGCCTTTTTTCCCCCGGTCTAACGCCAACAGGTGACCCTGAGCCACATCCCGCACATCAATAAAATTTAATCCCGTATCCAAATAAAATGGCATTTTCTGCTGTAAGAAGCGCACAATGATTTCTCCGGTAGGAGTTGGCTTAATATCCATCGGACCAATGGGAGCGCTAGGATTAACAATCACCACATCTTGACCAGATTCAGCTGCCTTGATTGCTTCCCGTTCAGCAAAAAACTTAGATTTTTTATAGTCACCCACCAATTTCTCTACAGGACTCTGATGGGTTTCATCCACAATTTCCCCAGGTTTACCCACACCAATAGCCGCTACTGAACTGGTGTAAACAGTGCGTTCAATCCCAGCTTTACCAGCACTTTGTAGCACATTACGGGTTCCCTCGACATTGTTACGATAGAGTAAATCTCGATCCGCTTGCCACAGGGAATAATGGGCAGCGACATGAAATAATACCTGACATCCCTGCATCAGTTGGGACAAACCTGGATCGTTTAAGTCACCGATAACGACTTCTATATCTAGACCCTGGAGGTTATCGAGTTGGCTAGTAGGGCGCACCAGAGCTCGCACGGAGTATCCTGCTTCAAGTAGCGATCGCACAACATGAGCACCGATAAACCCTGTTCCTCCAGTGACGAAAGCTTTGATTGCCATTGACGCACGCTCCTCTGTTTCCCAATTCCTTATTGCTTATAGCACTACCAATTAAGGTGTTTGACATTTCTAAACTCTGAAACTTAGTCATAGCTTACTTCTGACTTCTGACTTCTGACTTCTGACTTGCGCGTAGCGCTATACCAGAAAATAATCCTACCCAGCAATCTTCCAGCAGACTATACAATACTGGTACAACAATCAAACTCAACAACGTAGACGTAAGCAATCCACCAATAATTGCCACAGCCATCGGTTGTCGCAATTCTGCTCCTGCACCAAATCCCAATGCCAAGGGCAACATCCCCAAAATTGTCGAAGCAGTAGTCATTATAATCGGTCGCAAACGCACCACTCCCGTTTCCAGAATTGCTTCAGTGCGACTTAAACCACCTCGACGAAGTTGGTTAACATAATCCATCAGCAAAAGCGCATTTTTGTCAAGTAGTCCCAGCAAAAAAATTAGACCAATCAGAGAAATCATGCCAAAATCACTCTGGGTGATCAGAAGTGCCAGCATTGCTCCCACAATAGATAAGGGCAACGACAAGCCCACCACCATCGGTTCTAACAATCGGCCAAAAGGCAAAATTAGCACTAACAGCATACAGGTAACAGACAAGGTCAAGGTGCCAGCAAAACTCCCCAGCACATGACTACTCAGAGCCGAATCCCCCCACAGTTGTAACCTCACACCATCGGGTAAAACCAATTTGGCCACCTTTACCACCTCCTCAGTCGCATCTCCCAACCTGTGACCCTGGTTAAGGCTAGCGCGAACATAAACTCCTCGCTGACCATTAACATGCTCAATCTCAGTAATCCTATTGCCTCGATTATTCTGACCTGTTGCCTCTACATCCACTAATCCTGGTAATGTCTCAATCCGATTTTTGAGATCCGCAGCACTATTGCCTAACACCTCTAAATCATCACCCAATAAAGCAACTTGAACCGGTTTTTGAGTAGGTAGTTCAATAAACTGAATATCTTCAACACTAGTAGTTACACCAGAGATCTTCGGCAAAGCAGCCCGCATTTTTTCCTGAACCTGAGCAGTAGTATATTGGCGATTACGTTTAAGTTTGACCTGAAGGTTACCTTTGTTCGGCTCACCCTGTACCCCCACAACTGTATAGACCGATTCCACCTCTGGGAAAGCCAGCACCGCTTCTTCCAACTGCTTAGCCACCTGCTCAGATTGGTTCAGTACTAATTTCATCCCACTTTGAATCGCAAATAGACCATTAAACCCGGAATTTGATAGTTTTGGTTTTGATAGTTGTGGTTTTAGCTGCTCCCTAAGGTCTGGATTAGTATCTGAATTAGTATCTGAATTACTTAATGGCTTTGACTCCTGACTATTAGTATCAAACCCTCCCAAATTCAGAATCTTATTAATTAAATCACCAAATTGAGAGGCACTAGGCATCTGAGGCAACGGTGCTGTATAGGTAATCATAAATTCCCCTCGGTCTAGGGTAGGAATAAACCCCTGAGGAATTAGGGGAATCAGAGAAATCCCAGCCACCAAGCTCAATACCGCTAATGCTACTACAAATTTCCGATTCCCTAGGGACCAGCGCAGCAAATCAGGATACTTAGGATTAGACCTCAACCAAAAGTCGAAAACTACTGTCGATAATTTTTCCCTGTTTACTGTTCCCTGTTCCCTTTTCCCCTGCCTAGGTTTAAGCCAATAAACCGCAAGCACTGGGCATAAGGTTCGAGCAACTAGCAAAGAGGTAAGAACTGCTGCCGAAACCGTCAGACCAAAGGGTTTAAAGAACTGTCCTAAGTTACCACCCATTAAACCAACCGGTAGAAATACCGCCACAATGGTCAAAGTAGAAGCAGAAACCGTCAGACCAATTTCATTAGTAGCAGAAAGAGCAGCTTGTCGAGGAGACTCCCCAGCCTCCAAGTGCCGAGAAATGTTCTCGACTTCTACAATCGCATCATCAATGATAATCCCAATTACCAGAGCCAAAGCTAGTAGAGTAATGGTTTCGAGATTGAACCCATAGATAGCCATCACTATAGCGGTTCCCAGTAGGGAAATTGGAATTGCCAAGGCAGTAATTAGGGTGGCACGCCAGTTGCGCAAGAAAGTAAAAATTACCAACACTGCCAGAACAATTGCCAGTACTAAACCATCAATAGTAGATTGAGTCGCTTCCCGGATATAGTTAGCTTGAGTCACTGCTAAGACTAACTGCACCCCTGGCAAACTACCTTGTAGCCTTTGCACTGTTTCCTCTACCCGACTAACCACATCTAAGGTGTTAGCATCACCCCCTTTGATCACCTGAAAAGCCAAAGCTTCCTGTCCATTGAAGCGAATCCGAGTTGGGGTAACGGGTATGGGAGATTCGGGAGTATCTTGCCGCTGTTCCTCCTTAATAATTTCTGGTGCTTGTTTGGTCAAGTCTGAGCCAGAATTGAGAGCCGTAAAGGTAGTTTCCCCCCCTCCCAACAAATTGACTTTCAGAACTCCTGGAAGTTGAGCAATCTCTGGTAAAACACTAGTCTTAGCAATCTCAGCTAATTCCTTCAGGTCTTTAGTATCACTCTTGATGGTGTAGCTAACTGCAGAGGATTCGTTCAAATTGAAGGGAATGACCTGAAAGGTTGCACCTTCAGGAAGAGCAATTTGCCACAGTGTCTTTTCAACCTCCATTGAAGAGGAGTTGAGATCGGTTCCGACATGGAAATAGAGGGTAACTACTGTTCGACCAGGGTAGGTTGAGGAAACCATCTGATCGAGTCCTGCCAAAGGGAAAAGCCTTTCCTCAATCGGTTGAGTCAGTTTCTGCTCAGTTTCCAGGGCAGTCTCCAATGGCACTTGAGCATTGACCACCACCACCGGAAACGTAATATCTGGGAATAGGGCATACTTAAGGGAACTGAACGCCAAAAGCCCAGCCACAACCATTGCGATCCAAAAACCTATGGTTACTCGGGAATACTTAATGGCTAACCGGGAAATATTGAACCGCTTTCGTAAGGCATTGAGGGAACTCAACTTGACCATTCAAGACAATTATGTTAATTCACTGTTCCCCTAGGATATACTTTTAGCGATCGGCGATAAGATCGGATTAGATTCTCAAGACATGGGATTGACCCAGTAGCGCCACACTTCCCTAAGACACTTGCTAGCAATGGATAAAGCTCTAGACCAAGCGATTGAGTTTTTAACAAGCCCATCGGTGACCCCCCCGACCTCATCAGCTGTAGTCGAGGCACTACTTCAGGCAGAGACAACTGCTAAACGAACCAAACTCAGCCATGGCTATTCACAACTGATCGGAACTTGGCGACTAGGGTTTATTACTGGGACAAAGCGATCGCGCCAACGAGCAGGGGTGATCTTGGGTAGCGGACGATTTCTGCCAAAGTGGATCAAAATTTACCTATCCTACTCCCCATCAGAGTCTTCTCAAGACCAAGGCACGGTTCAAAATGCTGTTCAACTTGGACCGCTTCAAATAGTTCTCACCGGTCCTACGAAGTTTTATCCTAAGACCAATATCTTAGCTTTCGACTTTAGTCAAATCAGGATATCGTTATCTGGTCTAACACTTTATCAAGGTTACATTAAAGGTGGACAAGACCGGGAAACTAGGTTCTATGAGCAACCCTTAAAAGAACAAGCATTCTTCACCTACTTTTTAGTGGAAAACCGTTGCATTGCTGCTAGAGGTCGGGGAGGAGGTTTGGCTATTTGGAGCAAGTAAGCCCTAGCTGAGTTAGATCGGTTCATCAAAGGAACAGGTTTGTGCTATTGCCTGCTGTAATAGCAGACTATACTCTTGCTCATTTACCGTACAGGCACCAAACCGTTCTAGATGAGAATTCATCATCTGAGCATCAAACAGCAAAAAGTTTCGATGACGCAACCGTTCTACTAGCTTAACCATCGCTACCTTCGAGCCCTCCGGAATCCGATAAAACATCGATTCACCAATGAACGCTCCACCAATTACAATGCCCAAAATTCCTCCTGCTAGCTGATTTCCCTGCCAAGTTTCAAAGCTGTAGGCCCATCCAGCCTTATAAAATTGCCAATAAATTTCCTTTAGTTCTGGAGAAATCCAAGTAGTTTCACGGTCAGCACAACCAGTCATTACCCCTAAAAAGTCTCGGTTGATGCTGACACTAAACCGTTCCTGATTTAGGACACGACGCAGAGATTTAGGATAGCGAAACCGATCATCGAGAGGAATTATAGCACGTTTGCGGCTTGAGTACCAGCCTAAATTACCAGTATCATCTGCCATTAGGAAATAGCCTTGAGCATACCCTTGAATTAAGTAATCAATATCGATTTCCATTAACAGAACTGTGTAAGTAAGAACTAAATTAGTTAAGTAGAACTAAACGTAACATACTACCGGTTGAAACTTCTGTGAAAAAAAAATTGGCTTTAAAGAAATGAGGTTTATTACCTAGATAAAGGGGTGTAACTAAGTTAGTTTTAACAAACCCGGTTTTTTGACAAAGTTCTCCCCCGTCTGCCCAATCTTCCCACTCTTCCCCCTATTCCCTTTCCACTTTCCCTTTTCCCCTAATCGTGGCAAGCTGTTGATGATTCAAGGTTGATTGGCAACAAGGGGAGCATGTCACTTATGCAGAACATTTGTACTAAAGCCATAGCTCCCTAATGTGTTTTAGGTTGCTCTGATAGTATAGGGTACCGTTTAGGAATTGTGAGAATTTTTGATGCCATATTCCCAACTCCGTTCGCGTAGCGTGGCCTACGGCCTCAGCTCCCAACTCCGTTCGCGTAGCGTGGCCTACGGCCTCAGCTCCCAACTCCGTTCGCGTAGCGTGGCCTACGGCCTCAGCTCCCTGCTCCCTGTTCCCTATATAGTTCATTTGTTCTGCAAATTTGACCTGCTCCCGGCAACAAGTGCTGTATTGGTTCGGTTCCCCCCTACTGGAGAGATAAAGTCATGGTTACAAATTCTAATGTCAAACAGTTGCTCAAAATTTTAATCGGTGCCGCCTGGATAGACGGTAAAGTTCAGGCAGAGGAACGGGAATATCTGTATAAAGTCGCCAAGGAATATGGAGTTGCTGACGACCCAGAGATTAAACCGTTACTGTATGAACTCAAAGCTGTGTCAGCAGATGAATGCTACAGTTGGGTGGAAGAGTATTTAGGCGATCGCCCTAGTCCAGAAGACTATCAGCGCTTGATTGAAGCCCTCAGTGCTTTAATTTATAGTGATGGGCTGGTAGACACAGAAGAAGCGAAACTTCTGAATCGCTTGCAGTTACTCGACCCCAGCAGTCCATCTCAGCAGTCGAGTAGTCAAAAAGTACTCAAAGCAATTCAAAAAATTTACCGCCGGTGGATTAATAAGCAATTTACTGATTGATTACTGCGTCAGTAGATCAGTGGCTAAGTGCTGGGTAAGTCTTCAAAACTTCAGGACTTACCCAGCAACTCTAGCTCTAGGGTCACCCTGAGCACTCTCCTACTACACTCCACACGGGGTCAACTGGTCACCCCACCCCCTTGGGCTAATGTGACAATTTTTGATCTGGCAAGTGGTTGGCAACTCATGGAATGTTACTAGCGTCAAATTACTCAGATTGTGCCGAAATGATTGTTATTAAACAGGCGTAATCTGGTTTTTTATGCTTATTTTGAGCAAAAAAAACAATTTTATTGAACCTAGGAACATCTAGCATCTGATTGGTTCTATTTAATTAAGAACACATTAATTTAAGAGAATGCCTTCCATGCTTAACCTAAATCATTTTCAATCAGGAACTGCTGCTGTTTTAGCCCTTGGACTCACCGCCACCACCATGGCTCCCCTAGTCGCACCTGCTCCCTCCTTTGCCCAAAGCACTAACTTTATCGATGTTTCATCCAACTACTGGGCAAGTGAGTTTATTGGGGAATTGTCCCAGCGCGGTATTATTGCCGGATTTCCTGATGGCTCCTTCAGACCAAATGCACCAGTGACCCGCGCTCAGTTTGCGGCAATGCTGCGTAAAGCAAATCAAGATTTCAATAAACCCGCGATTCGCGGTGGCAACAGTTTCGTGGATGTTGCTTCCAACTACTGGGCAAATCCTGCCATTCAGGAAGCCTACCAAACCGGATTTCTAAGTGGTTACCCTGGTAATATCTTTAGACCTGAACAAAATATTCCCCGTGAACAAGTTTTAGTTGCCCTTTCTAATGGACTGAATTTCTCTTCCAGCGGTTCTACCTCAGAACTGGTCAGTTTCTACCGCGACGGCAGCCAAATTTCTAACTTTGCCCGTGCTCCCATCGCTGCTGCTACAGAAAATCGTTTGGTGGTTAATTATCCTAACGTTGCCTTTCTCAATCCGACTCGGAATGCAACTCGTGCAGAAGTTGCAGCTTTTATGTACCAAGCGCTGGTGGCAACAGAACAAGCCCCAGTGATTAGCTCCCAATACATTATCGATCCCAATCCAGCACCTGTAGCCTTCACAATTCCTGCAGGTACTTCTATTCCGGTTAAGTACAAAAAAGATAAAATTCTGCTCGCCCAAGAGGAAACTATTCCCCTAACCCTGACAGTGGATTTAAACATTACCACTGCTGATGAGGGCAAGTTGCTGATTCCTGCTGGTAGTGAAGTGGTTGGCGAACTGCGTGCGACAAAAGAGGGAGCTCAGTTTGTAGCTCAGCAGCTGTTGATCAATGGTGAAACCCTATCGTTTAATGCCACCTCTGAGGAAATTACCACCACTGAAACCATTCGCAAGGGTAGCAATCCAGGGAGTATCCTAAAAGATGCAGCAGTTGGTACCGCTGCCGCCGCTGCTATCTCTGCCGTTACCGGTGACCGTGCGATCGCTACAGAAGAAATCTTGATCGGAGTTAGTTCTGGCATCGCTTTAAATATCGGCAAACGTTTATTTGGTAGCAGCAGCGTTGACCTATTTGTGGTTGAACCAGAAACCGACTTACAGCTTACCATCGACTCTGACCTGGTGATTAGCAGTCAGTAACTACATATGTGGACAGTTAACTGTTGAGAGGATGATAGATTAACCAATCACAGCCAACCTCTCAACGTTGACACTCCCCGCCCTAAAAGAGCGAGGATTCTTAGTTCTACGACACGCCTTAAAATTAGCTATCCTGAAAGGCAATACTTAAGCCAAATACCCGTTTAAAAACCAAATATCGAGCCTAATTTAACTAACCCCAGTGGGCTGATCTCCCTAAGCGTTGGGAATTTCCCCGTTTCCGTGTGCCCCACGGTACGTTAAATATTTTGAAACTGTATTTTACTGGTGTTCGGTATCCGTTAAGATCCATGCGTATAGCGAGGTTTTTCGCGCCTCGTGTACTAGCATCGCAAAACGCTCGTTATTAAATAGGGCAGTACCGACGAATCCTGCCTGTGCTAGGCTACACAATTAAATATATTATACATTATTCCTGGAAAAGTCGCCCTAGAAGGGCACCTCAAGTAGCGTGGCCAAAGGCCAGGCTTGAAACCCATATTTTTGGTCAACAACAACTATCTACTGAGGGCTACTGAGCGTAAGTCAACCAAACGATAAAGGTTGTTCCCATCCTTGAGTTATCTTGACCATGACTAATGGATAATTCCCCATTTTCCTCAGTTGATAGTAGTTTGGCAGGACTAAAGACTTCAATATCACCCTGCATGTATGCCATGAGTTCTTTTGCGATCGCTAATCCTAAACCAGTGCCAGGGATAGGACCATTAGCTTGAACTCCCCGATAATGTCGCTCAAACAGATGGTCTAAGTCTTCTGGAGCAATACCTGGACCAGTATCACTAATTGCGATCGCTATAGCATCACCATGATCAAGCCATTGTCCAACACCAACTTGAATATCAATTTTTCCCCCAGCTGGGGTGTACTTCAAAGCATTGTCAATCAAATTACTCAAGACTTCCCGTAAAGCCTTAGGATTCCCTTTCACCAAAGGTAAATCAGGGGCAATAGAGCAATGCAACTCCAAATTAGCCTCTTGAGTAATAGCGTCAGCAGATATAAGCAAGGGTTCTAAGACATCCTTGACCGCAAACAGTTGCAACGGAAGAGTTTTGTCCGTGAGTAGGGGAAATTCCCCTGGGGTGGAGTGTGGTTCGGAGTGACTAGTTGGGTAAATCTCCCCAAGATCATCTGATTCTGGGGATGAGCAAGCCTCAGCCGTAGCTACAGGCAAAGTTAAGGATGCTGTACCGGTTTGGTTCATGTCCAGGCAAGCATCAAACTGTTGCAGCAACTCCTGTAAGCGATCGCTTTCTCGTATAATGCTCGAAGCCACTGGATAGTTTTTATCTCCTGGTACCAGTCGCTTCAGCAGTAGCTTACCAAAGGTTCGTAAGGCCATCAGGGGATTACGAAATTGATGCAGCAGATCATCAAGCATATCCCGTTGTTTTGCCTGTAGACGTCTGTGCTGAGTCAACTGCTGCTCAAACCAACCTTGACGCTGTTCTATGACATATGCGATCGCTAAGGTTCTGGCAATGCTTTCCACACTTGCCTGTTCTGTGTGATTCCAAGGTCTATCATCACGAGCACTCACCAATAACCCCATCACTATCCCTTCATGGATTAGAGGTAAAACAATTTGGTGCTGCTGCTGTAGGGAATTTTCTGTCCAGTCAAAAGAGGTTGAACCCAAATCTTGATCTTGGTTATTTCCCTGAGGGAGTAGCCGAGGTAAGCTGCTGGATAATCGAGGAATCTGATCAATCTCACCTATTTTCTGTGGCAAAACCCAGTCAGGATCACTCATATCCCACACGGTACTTGTTTCCGGATAAACTACCACAGGAATTAGCTTTGCCTGATTTCCCTCAACGAATTCTTCCGTTAAATATACAGCACCACTAGCTGCTCCCAGTCCTTGGGTTAATAAAGCCACTTGGTTTCGACACAGGGAGACAAATTCTGAACTGAATCGAGTGAACATGAGCTATAGATGAGTGATCTGGGTTAATCCTACTCGAAGTTAAGCCACTATCAGCTTCCCTTCTATAAATGTCGAACCCCTTAAACAATTGACTATTATGCTTTAGTCAGCTTTAGTCATAGCGTGATAAGTCATAGCGTGATAAGTCATCAGTCATTAGACCTATGGCAAATATCCGTTACATCCGTTGCCCAATCACCTGATCACCCCATCACCTCATCACCTGATCAGTGTAATGCTCGGATGAGTTTAAGGCTATTTCTTCTAATTATATTTAATTTTATTAATAAATTAAATTTTGTATGAATTTTCCGGAGGTCATCAGGAAACTGAAAATCCCCTAAAGTATTGCTGTCAAAGGTTTCAGCCGGTTTATTTAGTTCTATGACAAGAGCTTGATATTTCTCAAAAGACTCGATATAATTTCCACGGCTTTTGTAACTATCTTTACAATTGCCAGCAAAAAGAGGAGGTAAAAAGGTTGGCAAGAAGACGTAAGCGTAAGAGTCGCCGCCGCCAAGAAGGGCGCAAGATACTTGAGCATGTACCTCAGTACAATCTAGAAAGTGGCGAGTATAAACCGGTTACAGCAGCACGGGCATACATTCGATCACAAGGGATAGTTCCACCTGCCCTACTACTGGTCAAACGTAACGAGCATACCACAGACCGTTATTTCTGGGCAGAAAAAGGGCTCTTCGGTGCCCAATATGTGGAAGAAAATCATTTTCTGTTTCCCAGTTTGCGATTAATCAACTCTCCCTTAAAGAAGGTAGGGGTTGCCGCTCGTAGCCGCTGAAACCTTACTGGTAATATTTATTGAAAGTGCTTTGACTTAGCCCTCCTCAAACTCTTTGGCTTGAGGAGGGCTAAGTATCTTGGTAAATTTACCTATTCTGGAAATTGATCTCGCTGATTATAGTTGGGGAGGATGTCAAACCCTGCTTGCTTACAGCAAGGGTTTTAGTTTCAGAGACTGTTGAAGTTGTATTAGTTCATCGCGATGGCCAGTGACTATAACCAAAGATTGCTCCGCAGTGGCTTGATCCCCAGGGGCTTGGGTAGACGCTGATTCTAATTTCAGAGATACCTGTTCGAGTCGCTCAGCTTTTTTCCAATAAAAAAGGCCCGCAGCGGGAGCTAGTGCCACTAGCCCCAAAAACACCTTAGTCAAAGTCGGAAACAAAATAGAGAGCACTAGAGATAAGCAGACTATACCACAGGCAGCTAAGACGGTTAAAAAGATAGCCAGAAACCAACTCGGTCGGACTATCCCCTGGAACGTGACTTGATTAGTGGCAGCATCCACCGCCGCCACCTGGTAGGCTCTTTGATCAAAATATTGCTTCAACTGATTTAGAAGCGATTCTTCTGTTTCTGGGGAAGCTAACTTGACTTGTTGTATTCGGTCTTTCACAGAGGCTCGAATAAAGAAAAACAAACCTACTGCCAATAAAAGGGTTAGCAAAAGTGTAGAAGCAAGAATAGTTGTATTCACTGAATATTAACGATAAAAATACACATCCTTTGCTACTACTTTACAATTTCTTAGACACACTTTGGTCAGGTTAGCTCCTCGGTACCCACTAGCTAGAGGCTGTAAGATGCTGGTGTGGGTAGATGGCTAGCAGCTAGCACGCCCTGAATTCACCTGAATTCACATCTGGGTAAGACAATGCATCACCTGACTTCTGGGATGCCACCAGGGTTTTCAAAGACAGCACCCTGGAAAAAATTGCTACTTCCCTACCTAACTGACTCAACAACAGACTGGTGGCAGGGAGTCCTTGGCTGAAATTTCCCCACGGTTGTTTCCTCAGCCATATAGTCATGCCAAAAACTGGCCAGTTCTATAGCTTTCTCCTGCCACTCTGGGCAGATTTGATACATCCGGCGTGGGCGTCCTCTTCCTTCTACTTTTTGCCAGTAGGCTGAAATTGCCTGTTTTTCTTCAAGAAACTTCAGTGCACTGTAGAGGACAGTATCTGAAAGTCGATAGGTGGGGTATTCTTGTTCCAGTTGTTGGATCAGTTGTGTTCCATAAGATTCTCCTTGCAACAACACCGATAGCACATAGCATACGGCTAATTCTTTATTGAGATAGTTGGGTGGAGGATCTTGGAAAAAGTTATAGATATCTTCGAATTTCATCTGCATATGTAGTTGGAATTCCCAGTTATTCTAGATGGGATTAGAGGGTTTTCTGGCAAATAATCATGGTTGGAGGCACCCTGGGAAATTCACGCGCGTTTTGCAGTGAGTTTTATTTAAACGACTCACCTTGGTAGGTACATCGCTATCACACTTTATAACTTAAAAATCTCTGGCGTAGGGTTTAAATATCTCCCTAATTTGATGAAAGTTTAATGAATTTTGGACTTAACACACCTAAAAAGTAAAGATCAACTTTAATAATTGCTCGAAACCGTTATCCAAAACTACCGACTATCAAGGGGAACATCGGGAAGGAAGACAAGACAGACGAGTAACACCAATTTCATTGATGCGACCTAGAGAGGATGATCGGGGATGGAAGGATGGGGGCATGGAGGGATTAATATATAGCAATCTTTGTGGGGGTTGGAGTAAGTGGGGGTTAGTGTAACACAAAAGTGAACCATTAATATTGCTCATCTCACATAGGACCCATTCAGGCAGGTTTTGTAGAAAATTAACGGTTCCCACAAGAAGTCCCTCAGGGCTTTATCTGCGATTTAGCTGGGGATGAATTGCGAGTGTCATCAATCCTTGTCACAATAAAGTTGGTTGCTGACCCCCCCGACCTACCACAAGGGTGTTTAGCTTCCAACCCAAGATTAGCCCTACGTCTTTTCGCGTTGCGGAGCGCGTGGTAGGCGGTTCAAAAGTGATTACTCAAGGGACACAGCCCCCATGCGAGAGATACCTGACAGTTCCATCCCACCAGCTCGTCAAAAAATTGCCCTAACCCTACGCAGATTCGGTTGGATTTCCTTCTGGACTCAGTTAATCCTAGGGGTTATTTCTACGCTGATTTTAGTGTTTGCAGGGTTTGCCCTTGCCAGCCCTCAACCTGACAATCAAGGGGGTCAAGGAATCGGCTTCGGTCTTTTTTTCGTAGTTTGTGGACTAGTGGCTTTAGGTATAGGCATTTATTTTGCCTACCGTTACACTGGCATCGCTAGTCGGCTGCTAGCTGCCAATGGGTCAGACATACCAAGCAAAGCTCAAACCCTTCAAACGATTAGGCTGGGCTTGATTGTCAGTTTAGTAGGAATGTTATTGACCATCATTGGCTCATTTGCAGTCATAGGCAGCCTTGTAGCCCTAGCTCTAGCTCAGCAACAAAGTCCAGTTGGGTTGGCTTGTAATGATGTTCCACCGATAGACCTGTTTGTTGTGCAGGCAAACATCAACACTATTTTTGCTAATTTTGTTGGCATAGCCATTTCCCTGTGGCTATTTAATCGAGTCAGTCGCTAGCCAACATACCCCACACCAGCTCACCAGCTCACCAGCCGACTCCCTACTCCCTACTCCCTCGGTGCGCTTGACCCGTAATTAAATTTGCTTGATTGTCGCACCGCTCCCTACTCCCAGGAGAAGTTAATTGCCGTTGGCAAGAAAACTGTGGCAAATTGGTGAAGTTAGATCGATGTTGCTCAGATGAGTACCGATCATGCGATCGCGTCATTTTAGTAAAGAAAATTCGTGCTTGACCTAAAGCAAATTCGGGAAAATCCACAAAAGGTTCAAGAACTACTCGACCGACGTAGTGTCAATCAATATGACCTACAACCTATTCTGGAACTGAATCAGCGTCAGCGGGAGCTGGAAACATCCCGCACCCAGTTGCAGGCTCGTAGTAATGAAATTGGTAAGCTGATTGGTCAAAAAATCAAATCGGGTAGTCCTCCACAAAGCCCAGAAATTCAGTCGCTCAAGGAAGAGGGTAACCAAATCAAAACTAAGTTGAGCGAACTGGAACCCAAAGAAAAAGACCTAAAAGACCAGCTGAACACCCTCTTGCTATCCCTCCCCAACTTGCCCTCCGAATCCACACCGATTGGCAAGAGTGAAGCCGAAAATGTGGAAGTCCATCGCTGGGGTGATGAGTACATTCCCAAGGATTTTCCGATTCTCCCCCATTGGGAAATTGGCGAAAAACTCGGCATTCTTAACTTTGAGCGAGGGGTGAAAATCGCTCAGAGTCGATTTGTGACATTGATCGGGGCTGGTGCTGCTTTGGAACGAGCACTAATCAACTTCATGCTTGACCAGCAAATTGCTGCTGGCTATACCGAAGTGATGCCACCGGTACTAATCAACAGTGAATCCCTAACCGCTACCGGTCAGTTGCCCAAGTTTGCCGAGGACAGCTTCAAGTGTTCTGATGATGATTTGTGGTTAGCACCCACAGCAGAAGTGCCATTGGTGAATCTCTACCGAGACGAAATCCTTGAAGCATCCCAACTTCCCATTAATCTCTGTGCCTTCACCCCCTGCTTTCGCCGGGAAGCGGGTAGCTATGGACGGGATACCCGGGGTCTAATTCGACTACACCAGTTTAATAAAGTTGAGCTAGTGAAAATTGTTGAGCCTAGTACCTCCTCCCAAGAGCATCAGAAACTGCTTAAGAATGCTGAAGCGATCTTGGAAACCTTGAAATTACCCTACCGAACTGTAGAACTGTGTACAGGGGATATCGGTTTCTCAGCCGCTACAACCTATGACCTAGAAGTTTGGCTGCCTTCGCAAAGGACATATCGGGAGATTTCCAGTTGCTCCAATTGCTTTGATTTCCAGGCACGGCGGGGTAGGATTCGCTTCAAAGAGTCCGGCAAAAAAGGCACTCACTTTGTTCATACTCTCAATGGCTCAGGATTGGCAGTGGGGCGTACTATGTCAGGCATTCTGGAAAATTATCAGCAACCGGATGGAACGGTTAAGATCCCAGAGGCTTTACAGCCTTATATGGGGCGAGACGTCTTGTAATACCATCAGCCATAAGCCTAGAACCTAGAACCTAATTGCAATGCCTATACAATAGAAAAATGAAGTTAACATTACATTAAATAAATTCTTCACTTATATGTCAATTTTGGCGGCGATTGCAGTTTTGGCAGTCTTGATTCTTGTTCACGAGCTGGGTCATTTTATGGCAGCTCGTCTGCAAGGAATCTATGCCAATCGCTTTTCTCTTGGCTTTGGTCCAATTCTATGGAAATATCAGGGTCCAGAAACTGAGTATGCAGTGCGAGCGATTCCCCTAGGGGGGTTTGTGGGTTTTCCTGATGATGACCCCGATAGCGAGATTCCCCCCAATGACCCCAATTTGCTCCGCAACCGACCGATTCTAGACCGGGCAATTGTGATTAGTGCTGGTGTCATTGCTAACTTAGTCTTTGCTTACTTCCTGCTTGTGGCTCAGGTAGGAATGGTTGGCATCTCCCAATTCAACTACCAAGCGGGTGTGGTAGTGCCTAAACTTGCCCCAGAAAGCAGTTTAGTGGCTACAGAAGCAGGCCTTAAACCAAGAGACATAATTCTCGCCGTAGATGGTCAAGAGTTGGAAGCAAACCCGGAAGGGATTACTTTCCTGATGAAAGCGATTCAAAATCATCCCAACCAGCCCCTGGAAATGCGGATACAGCGTCAAAAACAAACGCTACTGTTGAAGGTGATTCCGGAACCAGGGATAGATGGGAAAGGAAAAATTGGTGTACAACTGTCTC
Source organism: Moorena producens 3L (assembly GCF_000211815.1). Classification (GTDB taxonomy): domain Bacteria; phylum Cyanobacteriota; class Cyanobacteriia; order Cyanobacteriales; family Coleofasciculaceae; genus Moorena; species Moorena producens. The sequence continues at coordinate 122,776 of NZ_GL890823.1, read as the reverse complement.
CCAATGGGGAGGAAGTGCGTAAGCGTGCTGGTAGTTTGCTGGAGGTATTCAGTCGTGGTGCCGAAGAATATCAACGCATTACAGTCTTAACCCTGGAAGGCTTTGGTCAGCTACTGAGTAATTTTGGCGAAACAGCGGAACAAGTATCCGGTCCAGTGGCAATTGTGGCGATTGGAGCCGATATTGCTCGTTCCAACGCTGTCAATCTTTTACAGTTTGCAGCTCTGATTAGTATCAATCTAGCGATTATTAATATCTTGCCTCTACCAGCCCTTGATGGTGGTCAGCTGGCTTTCTTACTGATTGAAGGACTTCGAGGTAAGCCCTTGCCCATGGAAGTACAGCAGAATATTATGCAAACTGGGCTAGTGCTGCTTCTGGGTTTAGGTGTCTTCTTGATTATTCGGGATACAGCTAACCTGGGTTGGGTACAAAACTTATTCCAGTGACCCGTGTTTGGTTGTTACAGGTTACAGGTTACAGGTTACAGGTTGCAGGTTGTAGGTTACAGGTTACAGGTTGTAGGTTACAGGTTGCAGGTTGTAGGTTACAGGTTGCAGGTTGTAGGTTACAGGTTACAGGTTACAGGTTACAGGTTACAGGTTGCAAGTTGTTACAGGTTGCAAGTTACAGGTTACAGGTTACAGGTTGCAGGTTACAGGTACAAAGATTTCTTGACCTAGGTTAGTTTACCCTGTTGGTTTTACTAGTGTAGCTTCAGAAGACATTGACCCTAAGATATTGTCAACCTTCAACCTTCCAACCTTCCAGCCTTCCAACCTTCCAACCTTCCAACCTTCCAACCTTCCAACCTTCCAACCTTCCAACCTTCCAACCCATGAGTATTAGCCGTAAATGGTCTGCCAAGCAGCAACGATCCCTAGAGATTCTAATTCGCCTTAAGCGACTCTATCCGGAAGCCACCTGTACACTGAATTACGAAACACCAGTACAGTTACTGGTGGCAACCATTCTTTCAGCTCAATGTACTGATGAACGTGTGAATCAGGTAACACCGGGGTTGTTTCGCCAGTTTCCTGATGCTGTGGCCATCGCTAGTGCTGATATAGAAGTCTTGGAAACTTTAGTGCGCTCTACTGGCTTTTATCGCAATAAGGCAAAAAATATTCAAGGTGCCTGCCGCATGATTGTTAAGGAATACGGTGGTCAGGTACCGAAACAAATGGACAAACTCCTCAAGTTGCCTGGAGTTGCTCGTAAAACCGCCAATGTCGTACTTGCCCATGCCTATGGTATTAACCAGGGAGTCACTGTAGATACTCACGTCAAGCGCCTCAGTCAGCGTTTAGGATTGACAAAACACAAAGATCCCATCAGGATTGAGCGAGATTTAATGGGGCTTTTGCCCCAGCAGGATTGGGAAAACTGGTCGATTCGGCTGATTTATCATGGTAGGGCAATTTGTAAAGCCCGAAAACCTGATTGTGATGCTTGTGTTTTGGCGGATTTATGTGCCAGTGCAGATCTGGCTGAGAAAACGACTACTACAACACAGAGCTGGAAAACTAACGCTACTGTACCAGCCTCTGATTAAGTTCATCGGATAAGATAAAAAGGCAGTGTCTTCTTTTAGATAGAGTTTCGAGAATTAATGGCTAAAAAATCAATGATTGAGCGCGAAAAAAAGCGCAAAAAAATGGTAGAGAAGTACGCAGCTAAGCGGGAGGCGCTCAAGGAAGAGTTTAAAAATGCTGCGACTCAACGAGAAAGGTTAGAGATCCACCGGAAAATACAACAGCTCCCCCGCAACAGCGCCCCCTGCCGTGTGCGGAACCGTTGTTGGGTTACAGGGCGTCCTCGGGGTTACTACCGAGACTTTGGACTATCTCGCCATGTTTTGCGGGAATGGGCGCACCAAGGTCTATTGCCAGGTGTGGTTAAATCAAGCTGGTAGGTTAACTGGTTGCAGGTTTTAGGTTGCAGGTTACAGGTTGCAGGTTAACAGGTTGCAGGGTAGAAGATTTTCTGACTTACCGTAGTCTACCCTTCGGGTTTTCCTACTGAAGAGGAGCATAGCTACTCTCCCTTGAGCTTAAACCGACCCTTGCATGACGCTCTGGAAACTTTCAACCTTGGCCTTGCGGCCACGCTACGCAAACAAACCTGAAACCTGAAACCTCTACTGGCCACAACAGCGATCAATGCCAAGACTTTCTAAGAGTAGGTCACTGACAGCGTTAGCGATCGCAAATTCCCCGTAAAAACTTTCTCGAAAGTCAAACGCCTGCATTTCTGTAACAATAGCAATCACAAGTGAACCCAAATCATTTTCTCCCTCCATCCGTTGACGGACGAAAATCTGGGCGGCGCGTTGTGCAATCGTTTGATTAATTGCTTCTGGGAGAAACTCTTGATCTAGCCATTGCGCAAGAGTTTCTCGTAACCATTCACCTTCCTGCTGAGGATTTGCAGCCGGTGGCAGAGTAATCGCTGGAATTGGTTTCGGTTTAGCCATAAATAAGGTTTAATGACGGCTAAGCTAAATAGTTTTCTGTTGACCTTTGATTCTATGATACTGTCAACACTCAACACTTAACACTCAAGACTCAACACTCAACACTCAACACTTCATACTCAACACTCATACCAAGTTGGATTCAAAGATAGTCGATTGCTTGGATAGGGAGATAGGGAGATTGGGAAATTGGGAGATTGGGAGATTGGGGGTAGAGAAAGTTTTACCTTTGACCGCAACTTAGTATCAATACTAAACAAACTGATCCTGCTATTAAAGAGCAAATAGTCTCTTGACTCGCTTGCGAACCCAAACTAGAAGATTTTTGTCATCTTCTGCCGCATCCAACAAACCCATTTTCCGCATCTGTTTTTGTCGCTCAGCTAATTCTTCCTGATGCTTGCCTAATTCCTGGACAATAATCTCCGATAGATCTGGATAGTCCTTCAATAGTTGTTTAAAACCTTTATTGTTAATTACAAATAGTAGTGACTCTTCTAACCCTCTAACTGATGCTGTTCTTGGTACGCCTAACATTAACGAAAGTTCGCCAAAAAATTGACCGGCCTGAAGATTATTGAGAGTTTTGTTAATCCTCTCTACAAAGACTTCGACAGAACCAGCTAGGATAATATAAAACGCATCTCCAGGGTCGCCTTCATGAAATAAAATCTCTGAGGCACGTAAGCGCTTTCGGTATCCAATTTCAATTAATTGCCTTAGTTCTAATTCAGTAAAATTTTTAAAATAATCGACCTGCCGCAGTAAGTCACGTAACGCTAAAGGTCTAGGTGTTTTAACTTTGAATGGCTGCTGAGTTGATTGTCCAATATTTTCTTCAATAGTTTCAATATTTTCGCGGTGAATGTCTCTCGCCATCAGGGCTTCAGGGTTGCGCAGCCAAAAATCCCTTTGAGGGAAAGGAATTGAGAGTCCCTGCTGACGTAAATTATATTCAATAATAAAATTCAAAGAACTTCTTATAAAAGGTTCTTGATCAATTCGATTGACCCATACCCGAAGTTCAAAGTTTAAAGAACTATCACCAAACCCTTTAAAAAGAACTCTAGGTGTCGGCTCAGATAAGACGGATGGTTCTAAATAAGCAGATTTTAACAGGACTTCTGTCACTAATACTGGGTCACTATCGTAAGCGACTCCTACAGGTATGTGTATACGGGCTTTATAGCTGTCAAAAGTCCAGTTAAGCATTCGGTTTTCCACCAAATGAGAGTTAGGAACTACTACATCTCCACCCTCCCTTGTCCGGATGATTGTAGACCGCATGGAGACTTCTTTAACATATCCGGATAACCCATCAAATTCAATGAAATCACCAACTCTTATTGTTCGTTCTAAGAGTAATGTCACACCACTGATAAAGTTTTTAGTTATATCCTGTAGTCCAAAACCAATTCCAACCCCTAAGCCACCAGCAATAACGGCTAATGAACCCAATTCAAAGTGATTATTCAGAACAATTACAATGCCTAATATTCCAAATGCGTAACTGATGATTGTAGCGATAACTGCTCGATTAGCTTCGTCAATCCCCATTTGGGGAAGTAGCTCTTGTTTTAGAAAGTTTTTTAGGGTACTAGCCAGAAAAATTACTATCATTAAAGACAGTACTAGCTGTATTATTAATTTAATAGATACTTTAGTATTACCTACTTCAAAAATGGTTAACTTAATTAGATCTAAACCACCTATAAAATATATAATATATACCAATACGATTAAAATTGCATAACTAATTATTTTAGATAAAAATTCTCTTTTATTTGGATCATTAACTAGCTTATTAAGCAGTTTATAATTCAGGAATTTTTTGAAATCTTGAATTATAAATTTAGCAATTAAAAATAAAAAGATTAATTGAAGTATGGTGAAAATAGATACAGGCACTTCTCCTAGTTGGAAGAGAGATTTTTTTAAGAATTTTGGAACTAATTGATCAAGAGGCATAAATAACTGCTTTTCAGCTATGAATCTATATTTATACCACTTAATCTTAGTATTATTTTAGGATTCAGATCTCAGAGTTGCTATTTACCACTTTTCCAGCTGGCAACTCCTAGACCAGTTAAATTCGTTGAACGAGCTACCATGAAGCGCTTTGAGCAACACAACTACTTTTGAGTCAGGCACAAGTAAAAAACCTGACAACAAACCTGACAACAAAGCCTAAAAAGCCATTGCCACACTGACACAATCACTAATCACTACACTAATCAGTACTCAGTACTAGCTTCAAGTTAGCTTCAGAGATTATTACATATTATACCATGTTTGACAATGATGTGACGGTCTCTGTCAAATGTAATCATACCACGGTTATGGAGTTCTCCTAGAGTTTTAGTTACTGTGACCCGAGAGGTGCCGATGGCATTAGCTAGATTCTGATGGGTCATGCGCACACTCAAGCGAGTGCCCTCGGGAACTGGCTCCCCCATTTCCTGTTTCAATAAGAATAATAACTGCTGCAAGCGGTCTTCTACTCGGCGCAGTCCAGCGATCGCTAAAAGTGCTTCTGTCTGTTGTATCCTGTGACCTAGCTGATTCAATAGGGAATGAGATAGATGAGGGCACGCTTCCAATTCAATCATCGAAAACCATTTAAGATGCACTTCGGATAAAGCTTGAGCCTGATAGGTGTCTAGAGCAGCCAACCCAATCCGGAAAGAGGTATCGGGCAATGCCCAACCTAGTAGCACTTCCTCTCCATCAAGGTTAATTTTACTGAGTTGAACAATACCTTGACAGACTTGCCAGATCCCAGGTGCAATCAAAGGAATCATTTCCCCCTTTGAATACCAACGCAGCCGCTGTCGCTGTTTTTGTCCGTCTTGGGATATTCCGTGAAAGGCCTTTTGGATTAGAGGCATTGTTTATAAGTTCTGTAGCTTCTAAAGCTCTATTAAACGCTCTTGATAATGGGTAGGCAAAATAGTTTTGGTTTACCGTTGACTGTTTACCGTCCAGGGTTGACCGTACCATATACTTAAGAGTAAACAGTCAACAGCCAGCATCCTAACTTGATTTCTCCCTACTTAGCTTATATTTCTTCTTAACTGACATCAAAAACCTATACCAGGCTTGTGCTGGTTGGTCGTAAAATGTGAAGATATCCCCATAAGCAACTGTTGCATCCTGATGATGAAGCCAATGCTTTTCTGGAGTAGTAATGCACAAGAAGTTGCAAAGGCGCTCTAGGGTCTGGGGAGTTTTCCACTCCATCACAGAAACATGCCTCCAGATCACATGAAGCTCACCCAAGACTAGTCCCAAGATAGTTCCTAGAGGAGAAATCTGCCAGAACCAAGGCACAAACATCAAATAAGGAAAGGCACCTGCGAAACCATCAAGGATTACCAGGGGGTTCTTAGTTAATACAGCATAGTGAATGAAGCTACGATTCTTACTATGGTGTACTATGGCATGGAATTTACCAAAAATGTGCTCAGGGACATGGTACACAAAAGTAGAAAGAAAATCCCCAAGTAGTAGCTGCACTAAAGCAACCAATAATATCTTAATGATAAACACATCTAACTCCTCTTCGTATGCGCTGATCTTAGTCAACAAACGTTAAGGTTTGTCAAAGAAGAGGTTAAACTTAAATTTATTATTTATTGAAGGTATGCTACTCTAGCAATTCTAAATCATTCTTGGACAATAATCGTTATATTATCTAATAGTTTCAATTAAGCCAATGTTTGAAAATTATGACTTATGACTTCTAGTTTTTCAACTTCATCTAAGTTGTACCACTCCTGAACGACGCGCTACGCTATATAATTTGAATTACTGAATTAATTGATATCCCTTTGCGGTTAATAGTTAATAGTTAATTGTCCCTTAACAATTAAGGAACAACTTTCAATGCTCATTAGTCAAACGAACAGGATATCAATCTGTCTATATATGAGCTATAATTGAATCCAATATCAAGCAGTTTTTTGATTAAAAACCATACTAACTTTAACTAGGGCTTGCTAATTTAATTAGCCATAATTTTAATTAGCTAAATCAAGTCTGTATGGACTTCTCGTTTTAAAAATTACAATTATATCCCACAACTATCAAAGTTTTTTGAGAGGACTGACCCAGTAACGCTACTTTTAGTCCCGTGGCCAGCTAAACATGGTCTAATAGAGAGTAAGAGGAAAAAGGTTAAATGGTAAGAAGAGGAGGATAATTCTAATGCACCAAATTAAGCTGGCTAAGCTAGTAGGAACCCACGGCGTGGGTTCCTACTAAATAAGCGCATTTAGTGCCCAGTTTCAGGTAAGTCCTATTTGAATGACGAATTACCAATTACCAATTACCAATTACCAATTACCAATTACCAATTACCAATTACCAATTACCAATTACCAATTACCAATTACCAATTACCAATTACCAATTACCAATTACCAATTACCAATTACCAATTACCAATTACCAATTACCAATTACCAATTACCAATTACCAATTACCAATTACCAATTACCAATTACCAATTATCATAAATTACCAATTATCATAAATTACCATAAAAGTTCAATCTTCCATTTCAGTTGACTCAGTTTGATCGGATTGGGTGCTTTCGGCATTTATTAACGTATTATTGAATGAATTGATGTTCCGCTTTCCTTCAGAGGCACGCTTATCCAAAATTGTCTTCAGCCTTGCTGAAGGCATTTCTCCATTAATATGAATCTGAATTTTCGGACCCGAACTAGCTAGACGAATAATCATCCCATCGATAACCGGCATTTGGGTAATCCGCTTGCCATCCATATAGGTGCCATTGGCACCTAAACTGATAATTTCCCAACCATTAGGATTTCGCCGTAGTTCTACATGGTGACGGGAAACTACAGCGCTATAGAGAATAACATGATTATCGGTTGACCGGCCAATCCGAATCACTGATTCTGTTTCAAAGGGCCAACTTTGAACAGGCACAGACTGGAGAGGATGCAGTAGGGTTAGGGTAATCGCCGGTGTCACATCTTTCAAGGATTTTGTCCTCACGGCCTGATACTGTTAACTATCCCCCACCGACACGACGTGGGATTTCCTTGCTTATACAGCCAAAAAGGCTGCCAGAGTTAGTCATATCTGCTTAGATTGGCAAGGACTGACATGCACCCCAATTAAGGCACACCTATATTAATATAGAATTTACTGTAAACAGTGACATACTACCGACGCTGACAAGCACGGTACAGCGCGGGCTTCTTACCAACTCCAGCTATCCCTATCGGGCTTTGCCCGACGCGGGGCGCGTTCGGATACTCGATAAGCTTTATTAACGACACGGGATGCCCCTCCGCGCCGGAACAATACAAAAAGTTCTATCTCCAATGTAGCTGCAGGTGCGACCTGTGGCGAATTTAATTCGCCGACGGAAAGCGCACCTATGGAATTTTACCCATTCACAGATAACTCAAACTATTGAGTCTTTTTTCTGAAGGTCACCCTATATTCCAGGTTTTTAAGGTACAGGCGCGTAGGTGGGGCACTGGTTCCGTTGCATGGGACAGGTATAGCCCTTGTCTAGTAGGTGGTTACAGAGCAGATCGAATACTAAACAGTCCAGACCAAGACAGACCTGTTTCCATAATTCCTAACTTCACTGCAGGAACAACTTTAGTTGTGAAATGTACCCGAACAAAATTGTGAACCACCCAAAACACATCCAGGGTTCAAAGCAAATGTTGACGGGACTTAGCATAGGTATTGGCTCGACGCCTATTGGCACTATTGCGCCGCCGCATCGATGGATTAAATCCATCGATATGATTGGCATTTTTCTCGTGTTCTGGAACCTCTGAGTTTGTTTGCGGATGCTCTGGTACGGGAGCTTGGTACTTCTTGCGAGGACGACCGACCCGCTTTTTGGCTCCCTTATTCAAGAGTCTGACCCGTATGCCTTTGGGCAAGCGTTTGGGTGGACGACCCGGCTTGCCATCACGCACCAATTCATGGCAAATCTCAAACAGCAAGTTACCATAGCGGCGTTCCCCATCTGTAAACAGGCCCTCGGTCTTGGGTTTGCTCTATATAGCAGAAGTCAGAAGTCAGAAGTCAGAAGTCAGAAGTCAAACTCTTGCGCTTCTTGATGCAATAGCGAGTGGGGGAAACCCCCAAGACCGCTTAGGTGCGCTTTCCGTTGGCGAATTAAATTCGCCACGGGTCGCACCTCTGCATCGCTTACAAAGGGTGTGAGACTTTTGTCATGTCCTAACTGCCCTGGCGACTGCTATAACTTGAACTAACACCTTGATGGCGTGGTTCTTACAGTTGTTGCTCTTTTTGACCACAATGTAATTCCCACAAAAACCGACTGGCTCTATCCATCTCGACGATCGTCCAGCCCTCACTCAGCTTTTGTGGGACGTTTTTGTTGACCAATGTGTACAGTTCATCCCCAACGATTACCAGTTGCAGAAACTGATCAAGCAAGGCGTACAGCATCAATACAGGTTTAAGCCCACCCAAACGTTCTTCCCAATCAATCACCGTTTTCAAGGAAACGTTAAAGGTACGAACCACACGGAGACCCATCCCTTCGCTTCTGGCTTTGAGAATCTCGATAATGCGACTTAAGGGGGTGCGCAGTCCTGCTATGGGGGTGGCGAAGGTCTCACGCTCAGTACGTATCGCACTCAAAGCAATGGTAGATGGTTCGTGTGCCGTTTTGGGTCTCATAGCGGTCGTGGGGTTTAACTTGTGGACTACCACACAACGGACAATTTTGGGATAATAACTCCATTGCTCACCTCTAAGTCGCGACAGGTCAAATCTTACCTATTATCCCTCCTAATTCAGATATAGCAAGACTTTCAACCACCCGCTTAACGGAACCAGTGCCAAACTCCCCCGATAGTAAACTGCCCCGACCTAGCTAGCGCTTTAGGTCGGGGCTTTGTCCGAGATCAATTTTGCACAACCAGCTGTCACACCCACCTAGCACCGGAAACTCAAGAACTTTGGAACAAAAATGTCACTTTATCACCTTTCCCCAAGCTAATGCGATCGCCTGTTCTTAGCCGATGCCGATTGCCTGGTGCTAGAGACGTGTGGTTGACATAAGTGCCATTGGAGCTGCCTACATCTTCAATATAGTAGGTATCCCCCTCCACTCTGATATCCGCGTGAATGCGAGAGACAATGTCTGAGTCAGGAAAACCAGAGACATCAATATCCGGGGGAATTTTATCATTGGGCTTACCCAGATGAATCACCGATATATGCTGCGGTAACTCAATTGTTGTATTGGTTTGCATATGCAGCAGTTGAGCTGATATTACCTGCAACTGAGTTTGGGCAGTACCTCTATTGGGTACAGGGGGCGGTGGCGGGTTCTCTAAGTCAGCTTCTGGTATTGACGGTGATGGCGAGTTTTGGCTAGATTCTTCCTGAGAAAACCCTAAATTGCCAACGGTAGGTAGCGGCAATGGCAGGGTTTCTAAGTCAGGATTCTGCGGTTGAAATGCTTCTGAGTTGAGGGCTGGATTAACGACCGTAGCTGGCATAGGGGTGGTAGATTCAGCATCATCAGAACTGATAGGATTGGATGCTGGATCGGGGACTTGAGTATTCATAGCCATGGGTATAGGTTCAATAAGTGGGTCTGGGGATACCAAGTCGGGTATCTCTGGGGTAGAGTTTGACCCTGATTTCTCCCCTTTCTCCATATTGGCACCCACATTCAAGTGAAATCCACACTGACCACAGAAGCTTGCGTCAGTCTGAACTGTTGCACCACAGTTAGGACAGCTGGTAGTGGAAGGTAAGGGAGTGTAGCAGGCTTCACATTGGGTAGCCCCTTCCGGATTTTGGTGATTGCAGTTAGGGCAAACAATCATAGAACTTTAATTTATTATTTTTAACAGCTATTATCTAGTTTCAGATAATGTGACGATCATACACTTCCCGATCGGGCAAGTGTAGGCTTAATGCACCTCTTAAGGCTACCAGAACTCCTTTCTCCTTTGGAGACTCTGCGCGAACGAGGTACTATTAGTGATAGAACTATCAATAACTGGATTCCATCATGGCGCGTTTTCTTGTCAGGAACACGTCCTGCCCCACTTGTAATAGACTTGATTGAAGTTACTGTTTCGCACTTAATCGTTCACACTTGACACTTCCGCGCTTGTCAATGTTTCAAATCTTGACCTGCTGATTCATCTAGAAGCCACCAAAGTTCTCCTTGGGGCTGGATCAACCGAGCTGGATAGGTTTGTGGATCAGCTTCGGGGGCAAATATTTGAGCCAAGGCTGCTCTTTTGCCAGCACCAGCAACCAGAAACATAACGCAGTTGGCATGGTTAATCAAGCTCGACGTAAAGGTGATTCGTGGTTGACCATCTTTGTTGCCAACTGTAACTAGTCGGTCTTTTACTTGCAGAGCCTCTGTATGGGGGAATAGGGAGGCAGTATGGCCATCATCACCAATGCCTAACAAAATTACATCAAAGTGAGGAAACTCTCCTACTGGTATGCCAAAAAACTCATACAGTTGAGCTTGATGTTTATCGGCATCAGCAGTGGGACTAGAGCCATCGGTGGGCATGGGGTGAATGTTAGCCTCTGGTATATCGACTTTGTCTAACCAGGCCAGACGAGCCATCCTTTGATTACTATCCGGGTGCTCGGGACTAACATAGCGTTCATCACCCCAAAACACATGAATGTTATTCCAGGCAAGGTCAAAGGTAGCGATCGCTTCGTATAAAGGCTTGGGGGTGCTACCGCCAGCAAGGGCAATGGTACAGCGACCGTTAGCCTGGATTGCTCCTTCGATTTTACTGAGGACAACATCAACAGCTCGCCTAATCAAAGCTTCTTTATCCGGTACAACTTCAACCACTTTGTTCATAAAACCTGTCTGCCGAGGAACACTACATCCACAAGACTACCGTTAATCAGCGATTGTGCGATCGCTTTACCTGATTAAGGAAGAATACCACGAATTATCCTAACACCTTGATTAGTGGTTAATGGTTAATGGTTAATGGTTAATGGTTAATGGCTAAGGCTGGTGACGCTCACCTAAAATGTAGAGCGCGGGACTTCCCCTCTAAAACTTAACACCAGCTAGGATGTTGGAGTTAGGATTCTTGATTGCCATAGGTTAATATGGGCAAAGCGCCATGGTTGGCCTTCGTGCTATTCTATTTTTACACTTGAGTGAGTACTCCAAAAACTACTCCAAAAACTAGTAAGCCAGTAATTTGAGGAGGAATTAATCATTCAAGTACTAAATTCGATGATTAAGTTAATCTAATAATCGCGCTTCATAGCCCATGAATACTAATTCTGTTTATTCCTCGTTTACTGCTCTGACTCTTAAGGTTGTCGGGGTGATAATGATCGTTTCCTCTCTTTTGGATTACATCATTTTGGCAATTCCCTCACAGGGAGCTAGCCTGTTAAAGCCAGAGTGGCAGTTGAACTTTGCTACCCAAGTTGTTGACCGAGGCATTATCCCTATGGTCGGCATTGGGTTTTTATTTGCTGGATATTGGATTGCTCAAAGTGCTGCTACCGCTACCACACAGCCAAAATCTTCGGTTCAAGATCTCCGATTTTGGGTGCTGTGTCTCTCTAGTTTTCTAGGGTTGGTCTTTTTGCTAATGGTACCCCTACATCTCAATAACCTTCGTTTGCAAAGTTCCCAGGCTCTAGAACAAATTAACCAAAGAGCCAAGACCGCCGAAGTTCAACTGGAAAACCGCACTCAGCAAGTCACTGAACTTCTCAAAAGTCCTCAAGGTATAGCCCAGGTAGAAAAGAGACTCGCCGATTTAGATGCAGCCATTAAAAGTGGTAGGATTCCAGCACAACAGCTTGAGCAAGCCAAAGCTCAGGCTAACAGAGTTAGACAACAATTGCAGGCAATAAAGGAAAACCCTGACGTACTCAATCAAGAAGCAGAGCAGAATATTAACCAAATCCGTAGTCAGAAACTTCAACTAGAGAAACGAGCCACCACTGAAGCTTTCAAACTGGGCATTAAAACTGGTCTGAGTAGCTTACTCCTAGCAATTGGCTATATTGCCATTGGCTGGACCGGATTGCGCGGGTTGGGAAGTACACCAGTAACCCGTCGTGGACAAGCTTAGTAGGGTAGAGACTTTTAACCCTGACCAGATTTTTGATGATGATCCCCAAGACATGTTCTCGATCTATATCCTGACCTACAACGAAGAACTAGGTATTGCTGCTTGTATCGAGTCAGCCCTACTATCGGACGATGTGATGATCGTAGATTCAAATCAGTAGCGATCGCACTGTAGAAATTGCTAGTCAGTATCCGGTGCGAGCTGTGCAGCACGCCTTTGAAAGTCACGGACGTCAGCGCACCTGGATGCTCAAGGAAGTCCCCACCAAGTACGAATGGGTCTATATCCTTGAAGCTGATGAACGCATGACCCCTGAGTTATTTGCCGAATGCCAGGGAGCAATACAAGGACAGGAGCATGTGGCTTATTACGTTGCTGAGCGGGTCATGTTCATGAATCGGTGGATTCGCTACTCTACTCAGTATCCCCGTTACCAACTACGGCTGTTTCGTAAGGACAATGTTTGGTTTGATGATTATGGTCATACGGAACGGGAAGTATGTGATGGACCGACTGGTTTCATCAAAGAAACATATCCTCACTACACCAACAGTAAGGGATTTACCCGCTGGATTGATAAACACAATCGCTACTCTAGCGACGAAGCCCTCGAAACCTTGCGCCAGTTGGACCAAGGAACTGTTCAGTGGGCAGACCTATTTTTTGGGCGTTCGGAAGTAGAAAGACGCCGTGCCCTCAAAAACTTGTCCTTACGCTTGCCCTGGCGACCTGTATTGCGTTTTATATACATGTATTTCCTACTGGGAGGCTTCCTGGATGGTCAAGCCGGGTTTACCTGGTGTACCTTACAAGCATTTTATGAGTATCTGATATTGGTCAAACTTTGGGAACTCAAGCATCCCATGCACCCTCCCAGTAGCCGTGTCATGTCCTCAACTTCCCAAGGCTCAAAAGACTCTGATGCTACCCAGGTCACTTCATCCTCATCCTAGTAGTCTTGATGTCAGATTAGGGTAGAATCAAAGAGATTACTATACCATTGGCTAACTAACTGAATTGGCTAACTAACTGATAAATCAAACATTTCATAGTAAAACTGGGTAGCAGCAATCCCCGCGTCTAATCACCGGTGAGTGTCAATTCCGATTCTCTATCTTTGTTAATCTATCTCTGGTAATATGTAAAGAATAATACCGATTGATCTGGTCAAAGGGAAAAAGCTGGTCTGATGTTAGTTCATGCCAGTAATAACCCTATAGCTAGTGCTGGGTAAAATCTAGTCATGGGTATAACGCCCTAATGGCATCATATTGTCACCCATTAACTAGCGCCAGACTTTGGAAGTGGTATTCTAGATTGATCCGAACGGGCTACCGTTTTGTGGCAGTATCTAGAAACCAGATTTGGAGTAGCTAAAGCCAACTCCAAACTCTAGAACGGGAAGGTAAAACAGGTGTAATTCCACCGTTAAAACTTACCCAACTATCGAGATAAGCTAATAGGCGCAGCGTAGATTTTTCCGATGATATAGCTTCCCATGGGTGAAAGCAACCCAACTTTCCTCCCACTCCACCTACTGCAAAATCAGTGTCTATTGGTGTAGAATAACTGAGTTCGTTCCCGTAGCGTGCGCCTAGGCCCAATCTAACCAACTATCAGACCATTGAGGAGTCTAAAGTCAGGAGCTTCGATTCAGACTAATTGATTGTCAAGGAACTTTTCCGATAAATTGGCGAAAGAATCCAATAATATTCTGTATAGTGCCACTAACATCGCTGAATTATTATGATGAAAACTGAATTCTTTATCCTGTATCCTCCTCATAAGGGAGTAAATTGATTAGATTGCCCATTGCCCATGGGCGCACGCTACGGGAACGGCGCACGCTACGGAAACTGAGGTATACTAGTGTATAACGGCTATAGCCACCTTGGCATTTTTTCACCCACTCCAAAAAAAAGTGGCTAGAACAAGTTGGGAGAGTAGTTGTGATTTAGGTGGCTAGTAAAAAATTTTATTCAGTTATTAAAAGGAGAATCTGTGCTCTGTGTTCGAGGGCTTGAAGCAGGATCTAAAAAATGACCTAATTGCGGGGATTCTAGTGGTAATTCCCCTGGCTACCACAATCTGGCTGACGATTACAATCGCCAACTGGGTGATAAATTTTTTAACTAGAATTCCCAAACAAATTAACCCTTTTGATAATCTCAACCCTATCTTAGTAAATCTGCTAAATTTAGCAGTGGGACTGACAGTCCCACTACTATTTATTATGCTGATTGGCTTGATGGCACGCAACATTGTTGGACGGTGGTTGCTAGATTTGGGTGAGAAAATATTGCAAGCGATTCCCTTAGCTGGCTCAGTATACAAAACCCTTAAACAGATTTTGGAAACCCTTTTACAGGATTCTAAAACTAAGTTTAGTCGGGTGATTTTGGTAGAGTATCCTCGCCAAGGAGTCTGGGCGATAGCGTTCGTCACCGGTGTTGTGAGTGCACAACTCCAATCCCACATGAATCGTCCGATGTTGAGCGTTTTCATACCTACTACTCCTAATCCCACCAGTGGCTGGTATGCTATGGTTCCTGAAGAGGAAGTCATTAATCTTTCGATGTCCATCGAAGATGCCTTTAAAGTATTGCTCTCAGGTGGAATTGTTAGCCCAGATAGCCCTGCAATCCCAATTAACCTACAGCAGCCTCCTGAAAAGCAACCATTGGAAGAACCTTTGCCTGAGATGATACAGCAGGTTTTGCCAACAGAAGAAACCTAATCTTTTTGGGTAAAAGGACAAAATTAACTAAGGACAAACAATGCAACCTCGCAGAATGGCCCGTGAACTGGCTCTTTTGAGCATCTCTCAGATGCCCAACTCACCAGAGCGGTTGGATACACAACAACTGAATAATCTGGTGCTGGCGGCTGTTCGTACCCTGACTGGAGAAATTCAAGAGGCTTTAGAAACGGCGGCGGCTGAACTGAAACGGGGTAGCGATCGCATTCTCGAAAGTGAAACTCGCGCTACTGATGTACGTAGTGCTAGAGCAATGGTAACGGATGCAATTGAGTTAACCGAGAAAGCGATCAATCACTTGGGAAGTGCGGTAGAGATTCCCGAAATTGTCCAGTTGTCTAATACGGCTGAAGTCCGTAGCTATACCCTAGAAATTATCAAAGCTGTCAGTCGTAGACAGCTTGAGATTGATCAGATGTTGAACCAATCCCTGAAAGATTGGCAACTGAAGCGCTTACCTCGTATTGACCGGGATATTCTGCGGATGGCTGTGGCGGAAATTGCGTTTTTAGGTATCCCAGACCGAGTCGCAATTAATGAAGCAGTGGAACTGGCTAAACGCTACAGTGATGAAGAGGGACACCGTTTTATTAATGGTGTCTTGCGTCGTGCCAATGACTTGATTAAAACTCAAGCTCTACCACAATAGCGGAGGGAGTAGGGAGTAGGGAGTAGGGAGTAGGGAGTAGAGAGGAGGAGTATCGGGAATAGACTAAAATTAGCCTAATAGGCCAGGCTAGATCACAAAATTAAGAATATTAAGTCAAATATCGATAAAATTAAGGGAAAAGGTTAGGGATTAGCCTAGGGCTAAGCACTCAAAACCTAAATCAAATATTGAATATATATAGTTAATTGACGCCATAGTCAAGTAAGGGTAATGGTCTTTAATTGGTTCCACCGAAAGTCTGATCCTAGCGCAGAGTCTGCTGAGAAAAAGGACTCTGATACATCTCAAGTAGAATCGGAACAAAAGGCAACAGAGCAACAACCAATAGACCAAGCTGATTCTAAATCTGTCGAAGAGTCATCCTCAGCAGCAGCTGATGATTACCTGAGTTGGGCAAAAGCTGCCTACAAAAATATTCAGAAGCAACAAGTAGATCAATCTCCAGAGGAAGACACTACTGAAAGTAAGCCAGTAGATGATACAACGGCTCAGCCAGCAGCAACGGCTAAACCGGAAAAACCTCAAGAATCTCAGGAGACTGAATCTCTAGCGGCTGAAACATCCGAAGCGTCTACTGAATCTCCAGCGGCTGAAACATTGGAAGTGTCTGAGGAAACTGACACTACAGAAGTCGCTGAGATAGGTCAGATAGCTGTTGAAGAAGAATCACAAGCACAATCACAAGCACAATCACAAGTAGAATCACAAGTAGAATCACAAGTAGAAGAGTCTACAGTTAGTGAAGCTTCGGTAGATACTGCTGAAACGGTGGAACCAGTAACCGAGCAATCCTCTGATCAGATGGTAGAGGAGGTAGTATCAACACCATCGGATTCAGAATCTAATCATGACTCATCTATAGGTATGACCTTGGTTGAGAATAAACCAATCCCTGAGTCAGATAGCTTGACAACTGATATAGCTCCATCAGCTGAGACAACAGAGGAAGAAACGCCTGCTTCTGGCCCAAGCTGGGCGCGTCGAGCAAGTGCTAACCGACTAGCACGGCTGGAACGTCTTAAGGAAACAGCTATTGAGACCCCTGAACCGGAACCCGAAGTGGCAACTGTGATCGAAGAGGATGAAGGGGAAGCAGAGATAGATCAAGATATGCTGGGTCTGGCCTTTGATGATGGGTTCTTGTGGTCAGCAGAAGTGTTGGCATCTCAAGGAAGAAGTCCTGAGGATATCTCGATCGAGGAAATTAGCTGGCTCAAGCAACTGCGTCAGGGATTGGGCAAAACTCGTCGTAGCTTGATTAACCAAATAAAGGCGATTGTGGGTCAAGGCCCGTTGAATCAAGACGCGGTAATGGAGATTGAGTCGCTGCTGCTACAAGCAGATGTAGGAATTGAGGCCACTGACTATATTATTGATACTCTACAAGCTAAGTTGCGGGAGGAGTCTCTACCAGCAGAAAAAGCGATCGCATATCTCAAACAAATCATCAGAGATTTGCTAGAGCAACCTTACAGTAACAATTACAGTCGGATCTTTGCTCCAGAAAACGATACCTTGAATATCTGGCTGATGACTGGAGTCAATGGTGCTGGTAAAACTACTACTATTGGTAAACTCGCTAACTTAGGTCAGAAGTCAGGCTACCGTTGTTTAATTGCAGCAGCAGATACCTTTCGAGCTGCTGCAGTGGAACAAGTTAAGATTTGGGGAGAGCGCAGTGGTACTGAAGTGATTGCTAATCCTGGTAAGAATACTGATCCAGCTGCTGTTGTGTTTGATGGTATTAGTGCTGCCCAATCTAGAAATACCGAATTACTGTTGGTGGATACAGCAGGACGATTGCAAAATAAGAAAAATCTAATGGAGGAATTGGCGAAAATTCGGCGAATTGTTGCTAAAAAAGCCCCGGATGCCAAAGTTGAATCGTTGCTAGTGCTGGATGCTACTTTGGGTCAAAATGGTTTACGTCAAGCACAAGTATTCTCAGAGGCGGCAAAACTGAGTGGAGTGGTATTGACAAAATTGGATGGAAGTGCTAAAGGTGGTGTCGCTTTAGCAGTAGTGCGGGAACTGGGCTTACCGATTCGGTTTATTGGTGCAGGAGAAGGGATTGAAGATTTGCGGCCTTTCTCTAGTTATGAATTTGTGGAAGCTTTGCTTAGTGGCTAAGCTGGTTTTGACAGCAAGGGAGTAGGGAGTAGGGAGTAGGGAGTAGGGAGTCGGGAGTAGGGAGTAGGGAGTCGGGAGTAGGGAGTCGGGAGTAGGGAGTAGGGAGTCGGGAGTCGGGAGTCGGGAGCAGAGGGATAGGGTTTGACGGTTTTGCTTCGTTTTGCTTCTCACTGAATAATATCCAATATAAATGGACAACAGTTTAGTAATGTAATGACTAAGTTGTCCATACTTATTATGGAAGCAAAAAAATATAATTGCTAAAAAACGCGATCGCTAAAGTCTCCCTCATCAAGGATAAGCCAGCTTCTGGTTGATTCGATTTGAATGCGATTGGCCTAAGGTCACGCTACGCTATCGCAAATTCCCCATCAAGCTGAAATCACTTCAAAATCAGAAATCGTCTCAATCCAGACCCGTGCTCCACACTTGAGGGGATCATCTGGACGATACATCACCCGACAGGGGCCATTGACCTCTACCGTATGACCGTAAACATTTTTAGAGCCTCGCTTCACCGTAATCACAGGATTACGCTCTCCGGTCTTGAGATTTTGGCGAATGACTTTCTGATTAACGTGGATCACAGCCTTAGTGTACTCTGTACGCTTTGACCAGTTCCGTTTTGGTCCGCGAGTGCCAGGAGTCACCACCGGCATGCCATCAAACAAAGGAATTACCCAAGTTCTACCCACCTTATAAGCGCCTTTAACTCTGCCCTTACCCAGAAGGTAACGGACGCGAGTGGCAGAAACACCAAGTAATTCAGCGGCTTGTGCGGTAGAAATCATCATGGGTCGCAAACCATTGCTTTAACGATATTATTACTTTAACACACTTTTTCGGAAAATGCCAGGGCATGGTAAAACTATTGCACTGTCACAATTTAAAAGAGAAACGAATGGGATGAGTGGGTGTAGCAAGTTAAACAGGATAAGAGGGTGCTAAAAACTATTGCATTGTCGCAATTTCTAATTCGGTGGGATGTATGGGATGTGTAGAGATTGTAGGATGATTAGGATAAAAGGGTTCTATAAAACTATTGCATTGTCGCAATTTCTAATTCGGTGGGATGTATGGGATGTGTAGAGATTGTAGGATGATTAGGATAAAAGGGTTCTATAAAACTATTGCATTGTCGCAATTTCTAATTCGGTGGGATGTATGGGATGTGTAGAGATTGTAGGATGATTAGGATAAAAGGGTTCTATAAAACTATTGCATTATCGAAATATCAGCTCTGGCCTGTTGCCTGTTGCGTAAGCTATCAGCTATCAGCTATCAGCTATCAGTCATCAGCTTTTGAATAAAACAGGTAAGCATTTTTTTATCTGAGTTAGGGAAAGCTGACCGCTGACCGCTGACCGCTGACCGCTGACCGCTGACCGCTGACGGCTGAATGGTTACCCTGTTGCCTTTGTTATGGAAATGCGATTGACCGTAGGTCACGCTACGGGAACGCTTTCCTGGAACCCTTTGTTACTCGACCATAGGGAATGCGATCGCTTTTTCTATTCTCTCCTATGCACATTTTTGCTTTTTTGTCAATTCATAAGTCTTAAAATTTATCGATTGTTTCAGGGACATTAGGGTTTTCAAATGAGATGTAAACAGAGAATTGCTCTAACCGGAAACAAGAAACAGCTGAAAGAGAATATTAGCAAAGGACTCCGGGATTTTTTGATGTGATCAGAAATCCGCATTAGTGTTCATGACCTATTTGGAAAGGGGTTATTTTATCTGATGAAAGAATAAAAGATTAGATTAAAATTGTCTCTAGTTGGTTCCTCTTGTTCCGGATTGTGGTATAGTATTATCAAATAAACTATACTCAAAGTAAATAATCTTAAAAATATAGCTATTTGTTATGGTTTGGCTAGACAAGTTGTTGTTACCCCAATTACAACCCTGATAGCTCATCATACTAGATAATCAGATAATACTAATTTTTATAAGTTTATAGTCTGGTAAATTTACGGATTTGATTGAAAAGGCTGGTTGTTAACTTCTCTAACTTCCCCCTTATCCATCGAAGCTGTAGATGCAGCTTGCCAGTAACTTAATCAATAATTGTGTGATTGTGGCTTGTGCTATACGGGTATATCTCGTTTTTGCTGTTTGACACGGTGGTGCGTTACGGGCAGCAACATAACCCTGGCTACGAGGCAGAAAATGATCGCCCCCCTAACGCACCCTACTGGCGTGGCACAGCTAAAATAGTGCAATAGAAATAGGATAACTGAGGCGGAAAGTATGGGAAGAGGAAAACGAGACAAGGTGATTCTGAGTCGAGAACAGAGAAAAAGGCTGGAAGTCATAAGCAACAATGGATACGCCCCAGCCAAAAAAATACTTCATGCTCAAATACTGTTGATGTCAGACGAAGGAGGGGAAGCAAAGCGGAAATGGACAGATAACGAAATTGCCTTAGCACTCAATCTCCATCGCAATACAGTGGGTCGAGTGCGAAAAAAATTCTTAGAAAAAGGAGTAGTGCCAGCTAAGGAGAGAAAACTCAGAAGGAAACCACCAGTAGAGCCGATTGTGGATGGAGAAACAGAAGCTCAAATTATTGCCCTTTGTTGCAGTGAGCCACCCCAAGGGAGAGGGAATTGGAGTTTGAGACTCTTAACTACAGAACTCAAGCGACGCACAATCGTCACGGAAATTTCTAGGGAAACAGTGAGACGAACCCTAAAAAAAACAAATTGCGTCCCTGGAAAACTCAGAGATTCTGTATTCCAGAACGAGATTTGCCAAGATTTGTAGCCGAAATGGAAGTAGTTCTAGACCACTATACCTGTCCTGAAAATCCAGAAATCCCCTTAATCTGCATGGATGAAGCCAGCAAGGAGTTACATGGTCACGCTAAGCGAACCGATTCCGATGCAGCCAGGAGTAAATGCCAAAGAAGACTATCACTACACCCGTGAAGGAGTCCAAGCCCTATTTAGGTTTTTTGACCCCAGCCGAGGTTGGCGACGAGTCAGTTGTCGCGACAACCGCACCAGCTCCGACTGGGCTATGGAAGTCAAGCAATTACTCGATATTGACTATCCTGATGATCACATTGTGCGCTTGCTGTGCGACAACCTCAATATCCATAACATCTCCTCTTTTTACAAGACTTTTCCCGCCTCTGAAGCCCACAGTTTGGCACGGCGACGGTCGTTGATTCACACGCCACGCAATGGTAGTTGGCAAAATGAACGCGGAAACTGAGCTATCAGTACTGTCTCAGCAATGTCTTGACCGTCGGATTGCCACGGTTGAGGAACTAAAGAATGAACTTGATGCATGGCAACAAGAGCGCAACAGTAGTTCAGCCAAGGTCGTTTGGCGATTTACTACCGAAGATGCACGAGTCAAACTTAAACACCTATATCCTGTATTTGAACTTGATGAAGACCTAGAATCTAATGCACCAAATTAGCTGTGCCACGCCACTACACAATATTTTCAAATATGAGTAACTTTGTCAATGTAAAGAGAGCTGAAGTCAATGACCGATGAAAACATTTCCCGACCGAATCCCCAAGAAGCTGAGACTTTATTGGCTGACCTATTTGAGCAAGTGAAAAAATGGGAAAGTCCCCTGGATGAAAGTACAAAGCTTGGTGTAGGTGGAACCGCCGTTAAAAACTTGCAGGAAAGTAGAGTTATCTTTGGCAATCCTAGGGATAAGTTGATATTACTTACCGAAGACCTATTTGAAGAAACTGAAGAGGGATTGACCAATATTTATCGACAGCAAATGCGTGATGCATTTGATTTCTATTACATGACTGTGACTGTCGATTTGCGTCCTAAACCAGGGGTTATATTTTGGCGATTATGCTGTGAGCTTGACTTCAGTCCCAAAGGAGAAAAAGAGCCCATCGTTCAGTCTATTTTCCCCAAAAGCCAATGGCGACCTGTGATGAACTTCGGGGTGGGCATGAATTTAGGTATCAATAGCAATCTTGATTGGAGTATCGGGATTGATAGCACTGAACTAGCCGAATTTACAACTATTCCTGCGGAGCTCAAAGCTAATGTAGGAAATAAGAACGAACTCAAAGCATTCATTGTCATTCCTGAGTATGCTTACGAAGCTGGTCACTTTGAAATTATTTCCCAAGGTGAAGGTAACTCAAGGTGTTACTGGCGGATTGAAGAGCCGGAAATCCAAAAAATACTGACAGTCCAATTTGCAATTGTCTTTAAAGTGCCTAAGGAAATAAAGTCTATTAATTTGCGCGGGATCGCCTGGGGTGAGCCGGATATGAACTGGTTAACTGCTGATATCCGTGATGTTTTCAGTGATCTGGCAGATAGATTCCAAACCTTAATACGAAATAAGAATAAGGCAGCAATTAAATTCAGTCGTAGTGATGTTAAGGAATGGATATTGAACCTGCCGAAAGCTAATCTTCAACAGGATTTAGCGACTTAAATCGGGTGCATCTTTTGGTTGTAAATCTATGGTAAGCTATCAGCATTCAGCTATCAGCATTCAGCTATCAGCATTCAGCTATCAGTTATCAACTATCAGCTTATGCGTCACAGCGTCGAAGCCTGTGCCACGCTTTTGAATAAAATCGGCTGACGGCTGAAGGCTGTTCGCGTAGCGTGCGCGTAGCACATAGGCTGAAGGCTGACCGCTGACCGCTGACCGCTGACCGCACCTCAAGTAGCGTGCGCGTAGCGCGTATGCTTACCAATTCATCAGCTTTATCTGATCAGACCGCTATGACTAGAGCCAAATACATTTATCGCATCTGCGTGATAAATCCTCGTAGAGTGCGGGTTGAAAAGGAAGAACCTGGAAAGCCCAATAATCGAATCCCTGGAATATTTCGCTATCAGGATAAGATCACCCCAGAAGTCAAGGAGTTGATTGAGAAGGTTCGTCAAAACGGATTAAACGATGCTAACCAGTCGAGGTTTCTGGGAGAAGCGTTGTTTGATACCTTGTTTGATGATGAACTTTGCGATGACTTTATAGCATTTTATAACGAAGTTGTTCACACTAAACAGCAACTGCTACGGGTAGAACTACATATAGATGAGCGAAAGATGCCTGAAGTGGCAGCGTTCCCGTGGGAATTTATGTGTTTACCCGAGAAGAAATACTCAGGAACAATGTGGTTGGCTACTGCACCTGCTTTGGTCTTCTCGCGCCTGCCCTCACAGCGGATTTCAGCACCACCGATGGAGTCAGGGGCAAATGAAAAAATGCGGATTGCCTTAGTTGTCTCTGCACCCACAGATTTAAATCCAGTTGCCTACGAAGAAGTACAGGCGGCGATAGAGACACTAGCCCAGGAACAACCAGAGCAGGTGGAATTGTTACCAGTAGTGAATCCAGCTAGCCGCAAAGCTATTGATAACATTCTCAGGAAAAAGCCTCACATTTTCCATTTCATCGGTCATGGTCGTTTTCAGAATGAAAATGGTGAAATTGCCTTGGTGGATGAATTTGATCAGGCACGGTGGATTAGCGCCAATGACTTTAGTGAGCTATTGAATCAGCATCGACCTAGAATTATTTTGTTGCAGGCATGTCAGGGAGCAATGGAGTCTACATCGAAAGTATCTGTAGGGCTAGCTTCCAAGGTTGTGCAGCAAATTATTCCTGTACTCGTGGCAATGCAGTATCCCGTGTCTAACAGCACAGCTAGCCGATTTGCCTGCCACTTTTATAAACAATTAGCTCAAGGGAAGCCAGCGGATATAGCAGTACAGGAAGGAAGACGAGAAATTAGTCTCCATGAATCAACAGGATATCGGAAACGGGATTTTGCCACACCTGTGATTTTCATGCAAGTGCAAGATGCTCAATTAATTCAACGTCCAATTGAGTCATTTCAACGTCTAAATCAGCCAGTTGTGCTAGACAAGCCAAGCCATAAACAGCTCCATGTAAAGGATGCTCGCCAATCACAAGGGGTCAAACGAGCGCTGTTGATTGGAGTCAGTAAATATGGAAAGGGGTTAAAGCCACTACCTGGCGCAACCAAAGATTTAGAGGAAATCAAAGGAATACTGGATTCCCCACAACTGGGAAATTTTGTTGATGTCAAAGCTCTCAGCAATCCTGATCGACAGGAAATGGAAGAGGCTATTGAAGAGTTATTCGCTAGTTCTGAAAAAGATGATTTGGTGTTACTGTTCTTTTCAGGTCACGGTGTCAAAGATAGCAGCAATCAACTGTATTTAACAACTCGTATTACTCGTAAGAATTCACAGGGGGAACTAGTTAAGACAACAGCCGTTTCTGCTAGGGCTATCCATAACATCATGAATGGTAGCCGCTCCAAGCGACAAGTCGTTATCCTCGACTGCTGCTTTAGTGCAGCTTTTCGTAAGGGCCTACTGGTTAAAGATGATCGCTCCGTCGATCTTCAAAATCAATTAGGAGGAGAAGGGCGTGCTATTCTCGCCTCTTCAACTGACTATTCCTTTAGTCAATTGGACAAACAGCTCTCAATTTACACTCAGTATTTGGTACAAGGCATTGAAACGGGAGAAGCTGATTTGAATGGGGATAGGGTGATTTCTCTGGATGAGTTACATGAGTACATCGAAAATAAGATTAAAGAAACCCTTCCTGTCATGACTCCTAAAATCTATACTGATCAGGAAGGTTCTAAAATTCAGATTGCTAAAGCACCAAGGGATTATAGCCCTGTTTCAGATACTCCTTTAGTTACCCCAGAGGGGATAAAATAAAGTTCAAAAGCAGATAGTTTGATAATACTTAGCTTACCTATGAAAATCCTCTCAAAACTTGTTATAGTTATCGCTATTGTGGTGATTTCTGTTTTGCTGCGTGTGGCTTATTTAGAGAAAGAATCTGTGTATTGTAATGATATAATTGAAGGATTTCATAAAGGTAACAAAAAAGCTACTAATACGTACTATAATGATCAGGAGTTTAAAAGGCGGTGTAATCCTGAATAATAAATTTTATCAGTGATATTGGTCTATAAACACTTAAATTTTTATATTACTTGATTTTGGTTTAATAATTTTACAAATCTGTATCTTTTTTTGTTGATTGGGTTGATTTTGGGTTTTATTTATGCAGTCTTCTAAGTAATCTTTATTAATCGCAAATTCATAATTATTATTATCTAGTGTTATTTTTTCAAAAATGATATCACCACTAGTGAAGGAATCGTTTATCTTAGTTACTTCAATAGATGATTGAAGGTAACCTATAACCGGAGTAGGATCTTCATCATTTGATGGTTGTATGTCATGTAGGGGGACATATGGTGAAAAGCATTGTAAACAAACCTTATCATTAAAATTCGGTTTGTAATTATCCTGACCAACAGCTGTTGTAACTATACCGAGCAGGAGAATAATGCTTACTCCAATAATAACAAGGTAATTTAAAATTTTTCCTTTCATGGCAAAGAGAAAAGTAATGGTTGACTACTATACTCTTCGCTAGCTCTAAATTGAATCAGGATATTTTACTAAGAAACCAAGAAATATCTCCAAAAATTCATGAAATGGCGGTAAACTCGTATAAAACAGTGTTTTACACTACTCAATGTTTATGGTAAGTTAATTCTTTGGTTGAAGAAAAAGACAAAAGGCAAAAGGCAAGAGGCAAAAGGCAAAAGGCAAAAGGCAAAAGGCAAAAGGCAAAAGGCAAAAGGCAAAAGGGGACTTACGCCACATTGACTGGTTTGATGGGATTGGCAGTAGGTCACGCTACGGGATTGGCCTACTGCCACCCTACGCGATCAAGCGAAGCTTCCGCGCTTATGCGATCGCAAAAGAACACTTTGTGATTGATCGATGTGAATGCGATCGCAAAAAGACACCTTGTGATTAATTTGATGTGAATGGGATTGGCCTACTGCCACCCTACGCGATTGACCGTAGGTCACGCTACGCGAACGCATTCACATCCCATCAAGCTGAAATCACTTCAAAATCAGAAATCGTCTCAATCCACACCCGTGCTCCACACTTGAGGGGATCATCTGGACGATACATCACCCGACACGGGCCATTGACCTCCACCGTATGAGCGTAAACATTTTTAGTGCCTCGCTTCACCGTAATTACAGGATTACGCTCCCCGGTCTTGAGATTTTGGCGAATGACTTTCTGATTAACGTGGATCACAGCCTTAGTGTACTCTGTGCGCTTTGACCAGTTCCGTTTTGGTCCGCGAGTGCCAGGAGTGACCACCGGCATGCCATCAAACAAAGGAATTACCCAAGTTCTACCCACCTTATAAGCCCCTTTAACTCTGCCTTTGCCCAGAAGGTAACGGACGCGAGTGGCGGAAACACCAAGTAATTCAGCGGCTTGTGCGGTGGAAATCATCATGGGTCGTAAACCATTGCTTTAACGATATTATTACTTTAACACACTTTTTCGGAAAAGGCAAGGATATAGTAAAACTATTGCATTATCGCTATTTCAGGGCTTGTGGTAGGTTTGGGATATTTAGGTTATTTGGAAGGTTTGGGAGGTTTGGGAGTGCTGAAAAACTATTGCATTGTCACAATCTCAAGCAGTAGGGGCAACTGGGATTAGTGGGATTAGTGAGAGGAGTGAGATAAAAGTGTTATCAAAAACTATTGCATTTTCACAATTAAATGCTAATACCAAGTTGCATGGCCAACGGCTGAATACTTACTTAAAAAAAATCAAAAATAATTATTTCCAGATCCGCTGTTTCCTATTTCCTACTCCCTTTGCTAAAAACTAATTGTTAAAATCGTTGATAACAAAATTTTTGGCCGAAACCTTACTTAGTCAGGGATTATATAAAAAATCTCTAGGCTCAAGGTTAATAAAAAACTAAAAAAATTAAGTTAATATTAAATCTAGGTTAACTTTACAAAATATTTATACCCTACTCAGATAAAATTACACTAAAAATTTACAGCGACTTCAAAAACAAGCTTTAACCAAACCTTATAATTATGTTTATATAAATACAATCAAAATTTAACCTGGAAATGAAAACCTTACTAAGGGAGGTCAGCCAGTTTCAATCATCACGTAAACCTAGGCCAAGGCGATTTAAGGTTGGCAACAATTACGTACTAGGTGATAGCTGAAAGCTGAAATGCTGACACAATTTAGCTAGTTTCTGTGCTTCTAAGTCTCTAGATATAAAAACGCTAAATTCGAGAGTTTTAGTCTCGTTGATTCCAGGATTTTATGAAATTAAAAGGATTTGCATCTTTACCAGCTGATACCTTTGCAGAGGGACCCCAGTCTGGTGCAGACAATGGCAACGGTGAACCGATTTCTGCCAATGGTCGCACCGGTCCGTTTGATGGACAACCTGTTCAAGGCTTTAGTGGTGTTCAGTTTGCTCCTAGTGGGGGTGGCTCTTTTTGGTTTCTATCAGATAACGGTTTTGGAGCCCAACAGAATAGTGCGGATTACCTACTCAGACTCTATCAAGTTAACCCTGATTTCAAGGGTGCAGAGGATGGAGATGGTAGTGTAGAGATTGAAGGCTTTGTTCAACTGTCTGACCCTGATGGCAAAATTCCTTTCAAGATTGTCAACGAAGACAGTAGCGGACGCTTTCTGACCGGGGCGGATTTTGATATCGAGTCTTTTGTGATTGATGCTAAAGGCGATATCTGGATTGGTGAAGAATTCGGTCCATTTTTACTTCACTTCGATGCTACTGGTAAACTGCTCGAAGCCCCTATTTCTACTCCCAATATCCCCGGTAATACCACAGGGGAATTTGTGCGATCGCCTCAAAACCCAGATTTAAAGTTCAATACCCTTGATGGTGATCCTCCCCTAGTAATTGCACACCGGGGTGCTAGTGGTGATCGTCCAGAGCATACCTTAGAAGCTTACGCTCTAGCCATTGAACAAGGGGCTGATTTCATTGAGCCTGACCTAGTAATCACCAAAGACGGTGTCTTGATTGCTCGTCACGAACCGTTGCTAGATGATACCACTAACGTAGCTGAAGTATTTGGTGAAGACCGCAAGTCCACCAAACTGCTCGATGGTGAAGAAATTACTGGTTACTTTGCTGAAGATTTCACCTTAGCAGAAATCAAGCAACTGCGTGCTGTTCAGTCTCGTGACTTTCGTAGTGATGAGTTTGATGGTCAGTTTGAAATTCCCACTTTCAAAGAGGTTATCGAACTACTCCAGCAGGTAGAAGCGGAAACTGGTAAAAAAATCGGTATCTATCCTGAAACCAAGCATCCTACATTCTTCGATGACCAAGGCTTATCCCTAGAAGAGCCTTTAATCGCAACCCTACAAGAAACTGGTTTTACCGACCCCAGCCGGATTTTCATCCAATCCTTTGAAGTAGCTAACCTAATTGATTTACAAAATAACTTGCTACCTGGGGCTGGATTGGAAAATCTACCCCTAGTACAGCTCTACGGAGATGTAGACGATCAATTCCTAAATGCTGGTGGTGGCGGTTTTTCTGCTCCCTACGATATTGTTGCTAATTTCAGCAAACCTGACTTTACCGCAGAAGAGGCTCGGGCTACCTACGGCGATTTAGTTGACATTGTTCCCGACTTTGGTGCTGATGTCACTGGTGATGGTATTCCCGATACCACTTACCAAGATTTAGCCACTCAGACAGTCTTTGACTACATTGGCGCTAACTACGCTGAGGGTGTTGGTCCTTGGAAAAACAGCTTTTTGCTGCGGGAATCGATCGATACTCCTGTTGATGGCAATGGTGATGGCATTGCTGAAATCACTACCCAGCTCACTGGTGAAGTTCGTCCTTTCATCGATTGGGCTCATGATGCAGGAATGCAGATTCACCCCTACACCCTACGTAATGAAGAGCGCTTCCTGACCCTCAACCCTGATGGTACCCCTCAAAGCCCAGAGGATGAGTTCCGTCAATTGATTGAGCTTGGAGTAGATGGTTTCTTTACAGACTTCCCAGAAACTGGAAGAATTGTAGTTGACCAAGAAACTATACTGCCTAATCTATCTAGGTCTCGCGGATTTGAGGGCATGGCATTTAGCCCTGACCGCACCACCTTGTATCCCCTACTCGAAGGTGTAGTAGATGGGGACCCAGAGGATGCTCTACGCATCTATGAGTTTGATGTTGCTTCCAGTGAATACCAAGGTCTGGTAGGATTTTACCGTACCGATGTTCCCGGTCATCCGATTGGGGATTTTACCCCCATCAATGACAACGAGTTCTTAGTCATAGAGCGGGATGGTAAGCAAGGAGCGGAGGCTCAGTTCAAGAAAATCTTTAAGATTGACTTGTCTGAGATTGATGAAAATGGCTTTGTTGCCAAAGAGGAAGTAGTTGACTTGCTCAACATTCCTGACCCAGATGATGTGAACGGGGATGGTGAACTCACCTTTACCTTCCCATTTGTCACGATCGAAGATGTATTGGTGATTGATCAGAATACGATCTTAGTTGCCAATGACAACAACTATCCCTTCTCCGTAGGACGGGGTCCGGATATTGATAATAACGAAGTTATTCTGATCGAATTAGATCAACCCCTGGATGTAGATCCTTTATTAGGTCTTCCAGCCCCCAACTTTATTTCAGGTACTCCAGATAGTGATGAAATTGTTGGCGAGTTAGGTAACGATTTCATTACTGCTGCTGAAGGCAATGATACCGTTGATGGCGGTCTGGGCAATGACCTGATTCAGGGTGAAGCTGGAGATGATGTATTGCAGGGAGACTTTGCTGATAGCACCATTGGCGGAGATGACGTTATCTTCGGTGGCTTAGGCAATGACCGGATTAACGGCAATCTCGGCAATGACAAACTCTACGGTGGTGCAGGAGATGACTTTATCTTCGGTAATGAAGGTGATGACTTAATCCGAGGTGGATTAGGTAATGACTTCTTGACTGGTGATGACTCTTCTGGTATTAGCGGTAGTGATACCTTTGTCTTAGCTGCTGGGGAAGGTACAGATTTCATTCTCGATTTCCAGGCAGGAGTTGACTTAATTGGTTTAGCCGATGGTTTGACCTTTGGTCAGTTATCCATTGAACAAGATTCGCAAAATGCTCGCATTAGTTTGGAGAATCAACTATTAGCAACTTTTGCGATCGCTAATCCTCTAACAGAGGCTGATTTCACGATCATCTAATCCGTTGTAAAACCGGGTAATTAAAGGATTACCCGGTTTTTATTATTTGGTAATACGCAATACTGCGTGGGTTAAGGATCCAGTATTAAAGCTAACCTCTCCGAGGAAGTTAATACCAGTGACAACTTTGGAGTTACTATC
>NZ_GL890823.1:47925-92243 GCF_000211815.1 Moorena producens 3L | reverse complement strand
ATCTCCAGGAATTGAACTTCCAAAACCGACGCAGTATTGAGGTAACTAAGTTGATGACTGAGGTGCTCGAACTTTAGGTATAAAAAAAATTAATATGTCTAATCTTGACGTTCGCTTTTCTAGCTTTAACGCTTCTTTGAATCGCTCCAATCAAGGGGATTTAATTCAAGATTTATCTACTTATGATAATAACCAAGCCAAGGCAGTGGCTGAAATTATTCAGCGTGCTAATCCGGATGTATTGCTAATCAATGAATTTGATTTCGATGAGAATGGAGAAGCGGCCAAACTTTTCCAAGATAACTATCTTTCGGTTAGTCAGAATGGTGCGACAGCGATTGACTTTCCCTATGTTTATCTCGCACCTTCTAACACCGGGATTCCCTCTGGATTTGACTTAGATAATAACGGGGAAGTTGGCGGGGGTAATGATGCGTTTGGCTTCGGGTTCTTTCCAGGACAGTTTGGGATGGTGCTATTCTCCAAACACCCGATTGATACGGAGAATATACGCACCTTTCAAAACTTCCTCTGGAAAGATATGCCAGATGCGTTGCTTCCTGTAGATCCAGTAACTGGGGAATCCTGGTACTCTGAGGAAGAATTAGCTGTATTCCGCCTCTCTTCCAAGAGTCACTGGGATATTCCCATTAATATCAACGGTGAAACGGTTCATGTTCTCGCTAGCCATCCTACTCCTCCAGTGTTTGATGGTCTAGAAGACCGCAACGGTACCCGTAATCACGATGAGATTCGGTTCTGGTCAGACTATATCACTCCCGGAGCTGGGGATTACATTTATGATGACCAAGGAAACTTCGGTGGTCTGTTGGCAAGCGATCGCTTTGTGATCATGGGAGACCAAAATGCTGACCCCTTTGATGGGGATAGTACTGATAATGCCATCCTGCAAATTCTAGATAACCCATTAGTCAACACCTCTGTTACACCCTCCAGTGAGGGAGGGGTGGATGCTAGCAACCGCCAGGGATTGAATAACCTGACTCATGGAGGTAATCCAGCCTTTGACACCGCTGACTTTGGTGAGGAAAACTTTGGTGGTCCTGGCAACCTACGGGTGGATTATGTGTTGCCTTCTCAAAATCTGACTATCACTGACGCAACGGTTTTCTGGCCGAAAAGTGATGACCCTGCCTTTGAGCTAGTGGGTGATTTCCCCTTTCCTAGTTCTGACCACCGTCTAGTATATGTTGATGTTGAGGTAGAGCCTACAGTGGTAGATAGTAACTCCAAAGTTGTCACTGGTATTAACTTCCTCGGAGAGGTTAGCTTTAATACTGGATTCCAGTTTGAGAATACAGAAGTTGGCGGTATCTCTGGTTTAGCCTACGATCCTGCTAATGGTGTCTACTATGGTCTGTCTGATGACCGCAGCCAAAATGCTCCCGCTCGTTTCTATACTATTGATATTGATTTAAGTGATGGTAGTCTAGACAACGGTGATGTAGGGTTTACAGGTGTCACCACTCTACGGAATGCTAGCGGTGAGCCTTTCCCAGAACGGGGTGTTGATCCAGAAGGGATTGCCTTGACTAGTGCTGGAACCTTGTTTATATCCTCTGAAGGGGATGCTAACAATCTTCTTAATCCCTTCGTCAATGAATTCTCTCTAGCAGGACAAGAGTTCAATCAGCTGACGGTACCAGATAAGTTCTTACCTACCTCAGATGGAACCAGGGGCATTCGTAACAATCGTGCCTTTGAAAGCCTGACCATTAGCCCAGATGAGCGCTTCCTTTATACTGCAGTAGAGAATGCTCTGATTCAGGATGGTCCGGCTTCGACACTAGAAGATGAAAGCCCTGTTCGGATTTTACAGTATGATTTACAAACTGGGGAACCTGCTAAAGAATTCCTCTACATCACTGACACCATTCCCAATCAGCCTGACCCTCCTGGCAGTTTTGCTGACAATGGTTTAGTAGAATTACTAGCGCTAGATAATACCGGAACCTTACTAGCCCTAGAGCGATCCTTTGCAGTTGGTGTCGGAAATAATCTCAGGCTATATGAAGTCCGGCTCCAAGACGCTACAGATATCAGTGATGTTGATAACCTATTGAGCAACCCCACTGACCCAGATAGTGGACTCTTAGAGGTTGAGCAAGTAGCTGAGAAACGGTTACTGTTGGATTTCGATGACTTAGGTATTCGTCTCGACAATAGTGAAGCGATCGCATTTGGTCCAACCTTACCGGATGGCAGACAATCCCTAATTGTTGCTAGCGATAACAATTTCAATGACAGCCAGATTACCCAATTCCTAGCATTTGGGCTAGACCTCGATCATATTCAATCTCCGACAGCAATAGTAGAAGCCACCTCTGAGATTAACGGTACTCAAGGGGCTGACCAGTTGATTGGGACTATTGATGCTGATCTGATCAATGGCTTTGGTGGAAATGATACCATTGCTGGGGCACTAGGTAATGATATTTTATTTGGTGGCAATGGTGATGATATCCTGCGCGGAGATAACAATAGCAGGTCCCCAGATGGTAAGGCTGGTGGGGATGATATTATCTATGGTGGTTCAGGAAGCGATCGCATTGGCGGTAAATTTGGTAATGACTCCCTCTATGGTGGCTTCGGAGATGATCAACTCTGGGGTGATGCTGGGGATGACCTATTAAGTGGTGGTCTGGGTAATGATACTCTGACTGGAGATAACTTCTCTAATGGTAGTGGTAGTGATACCTTTGTCCTAGAGATTGGGGAAGGTACTGACACCATTACAGACTTCGAGCTGGGCACTGACTTCATTGGTTTAGGCAATGGTTTGAGCTTTGGTGAAGTTTCTATCACCTCCGATAGTAATAATTCTCTTATCAATGTTGGAGATGGAACCCTAGCAGTAGTGTTAGGAGTAACAACCCTTGCTGAAAGGGATTTCGTTATTTTATAGCAATTCTCAAATTAGGAAGTAGGGGAATAGGGAGTCGGGAGTCGGGAGTCGGGAGTGGGGGTAAGAAAATTAAATGTACCTCGTAAGTATCGGAAAAACTATAAAAATGTGTTCCATTTCCGCATCTTCCCACACTTCCCATACTTCCCATACTTCCCACACTTTTCCCCATGTTCCCTGTTCCCGAAAATCAAAAAATTGTGTAATTAAACTATTTTATAAATGCTATAAAACTGATTAACTTAATAAGTTGAAGTTAATTTTTTTGTGGTTTTATATTTATTAATTTTGATTTTAATAACATTAATTTAATTATAAAAAATATAATAAATCGATAATGTACCAATTAATGTCGTAATTTTGATATGATAATTTTTGCTCCATATTGCCTACTCCCTACTCCCTGCTCCCTGTTATAGCAGTCGCCAGGGCAGTTAGGACATGACAAAAGTCTCAAAGCTAAGTATAGCAATAGTTTTACTTCTGACTTCTGACTTCTGACTTCTGACTTCTGCTATACCTTTGCTATGACTTTATAATCATAAATTTTAGAGGGTTTAATTGAAGGAGTAATATCTCAGGCTTAGGAAGCGTAAAAGTGAGTGTGAAGATCTTCGCACAAGAGGGTAAGACCCTACACCCACCCGAATTTGGATCCAAACCCAAACCTGTAGCTACTCGTGTAAATTTTAAGTAAAGCTGATGTAACAAAAAGAGCAAATTCTGTAAGATTATGTAAAGTTGACTATAGTACACTCTTTTCTAGTATAGTTTTACGTAAATCCAAAAATATATTAAGTCAAGTAACCTATGGCTTAATTAGTCTGACCGATAGCATCTACTGGTAGGTTAAAGCTACCCAGATTCCTTTGGTCATCTCTGAAGACGGTGCTTAGCCAGCGGGCATCTATAGCCCAGTTGCTTAGATCAAAGACAAATGATTTGTAAGCTATCAGCGTGTCGCGTATCAGCTATCAGCTGATGGGCTATGGGCTATGGGCACGCTACTTGATGTGCTGATGGGCTATGGGAACGCTACACCGAACAGCTTTTGAATAAAACAGGTAAGCATTAGTTTAATAGTAACGAAAGTCACAGGTTAGAAGCCTGTGCCACAAAGCTGACGGCACCTCAAATAGCGTGAGCTAAAAGCTCACGGCTGACGGCTGAATGCTTACAATGATTTGGATTTAGTTTGCTAATCGAAGAGTATCAAATCCAAGACAGTAAAATTCAATAAAACCTTAAGTCGGTGTTGCTGAACTAGTGATTGCAATGAAATCAGGGAAAGGGTAAAATCTACTTGATAATGAATCGAAGATCAGCTTAGGTAGACTCCGTTGAACTCCAGACCAAGGTTATGGGTAACTAGATAAATAAAGTCCGTCTTGATGTGGCTGGATTATCAAGTTAAATCCTCATACCCGAAGGGAGTCAAGGTGATAGCTATCATCATGGTAGCATCATGCTAGTCATAAGCCTAGTATGAGTGGGTAATTCCATTGGCTGTTCTTTTTGAATTAGTTCACACTCAATGGGATGTTCCGTTCGCGAATGCAGATCAGATTGAGCAAATAGCTTATTCAATAACGTTCAATAAAGCACAGATAGCTTGCTATTATATTGATGTTATATTGATGTTATATTGATGCTATCAGTGTTGGCGTTATTCAGCCATCGCCACACTATCTCCAGGTTAAAGGTTAATTATTAACACTAGCTGTAGAGTTCAGACGCAACCCCTAACTAAGTAGGTAGGAAATTAACGTAATAGGCTGAGGTTTAACTGTTGATTCTCAACAATTAACCTGAAGGACAGTCAACACTATAAAACCTTAGCGCTAACGCTACTAACCTACCTATTTAATCGAGCAACAAAACCCTAATAATTAAGTCCTAATAAATTAGTTTAATTCTTGATAATCAAGAAAATATTAGGCATTTTAATATTCGCGAAGCGGTTCCTTTGGAACAGGGTAATGAGTACATAATTCTTGCTATAAAACTTTCAATAAGTTGATAGCTAATAGCTGATATAGGTACTCGCCGTCTACTACCTAGGATAAATTTGTGGCAGATATATTAGAGAAAATTGGTAGCTTTTCTAGTGAGATTGGCGCTGAAATTACCGCCTACGACCCCATATCTCAAGAGTTATTTGTAGTATCTGGTGGAACTGAGGTGCAAGTGCTAGACCTCAGTGATCCGAGCAATCCAACTCAGGCAATACCACCAATTGATATTGCTTCTTTGATACCTGACGTTGATGGAGCAAATAGCGTAGCCTATAGCAATGGTTTACTGGCGCTAGCCTTAGAAGCTAGCACCTCTACTGATCCAGGGAAGGTAGCAATTATAGATATTGCGGCGTTTCGGACAAATCCCGCTGACCCCAATGCCCTGAAGGTAGTGCAAGCGGGGCCCCTACCCGATATGCTCATGTTTACCCCTGATGGCACCAAAATACTGGTTGCTAATGAAGGAGTAGCGGATGATGGCATTGATCCTGAAGGATCGATCAGTATCATTGATGTGTCGAGTGGGTTAGCAACTCTAACCCAAGACAATGTCGCTACAGCAGACTTCAGCGCCTTCAATGGTCGTGAAGCGGAATTCCGGGCAAAAGGTGTACGTATTTTCCCAGACAAGACTGTTGCTGAGGATGTGGAACCAGAATTCATTGCTGTCTCAAGCGATGGTACTACAGCCTTTGTCAACCTCCAGGAAAACAATGCCTTTGCGGTGCTAGACCTGGAGTCCGCTACAGTGGTGGATATCCTGCCTCTGGGTGTGAAAGACCACAGCCAAGGTCAGCCCACCCTAGAGCTATTTGAGTTCAATGACTTGCCTGTACTTGGTACTACCGAAGGGGGTCAGGAGATTAAACTGGGCGGACTGTCTGGCTTATTCTACGAAGGGACGGATGCAGCAACTGGCAACTTGAAGTTTGTAACGGTTCCTGACCGGGGACCCAATGGTGAACCCACTGATGTGGATGGGGATGGGAGTAAAGAACGACCCTTTGCCTTACCGGATTACCAAGCTCGCGTGATCCGCTTTGAGTTAAATCCCAGCTCTGGCGAGATCACCATTACCGAAACCATTTTCTTGACCCGTCAAGATAGCACCACACCAATCACAGGACTACCCAATATTGCAGGGGTGGATGAAGAACCAGTAGACTTATCTGGCAATTTGCTGCCCTTAGATGAGTTTGGTGCTGACCTGGAAGGGGTAGTAATCGCTGCGGATGGCACCTTCTGGATGGTGGATGAGTACCGTCCAGCTATCTACCACTTTGATGCCCATGGTGTTCTGATTGACCGCTTTGTTGCCCAAGGAACAGCTGCCTTGGCTGGTGCAGCAGCGGGAACCTTTGGCACTGAGTCCTTACCTGAGGAGTACGCCAATCGCCGCCGTAACCGTGGCTTTGAGGCCGTAGCTCTGGATCCAGACGATAATATCCTCTACGCCTTTATTCAAACTCCTTTACAGAATCCAGACCGTGCTACGTCTAATAGCTCGGATGTGATTCGGATTCTCGGAATTGATACTACCACAGGTAATGCCGTTGCTGAGTATGTTTACTTGCTCGAAGACCCTGCTTTACGTAGTGGAGGACGAGTAGATAAGATTGGTGATGCGGTATACGCTGAGGATGGAAAATTATTTGTCATTGAGCGAGATTCCGCAGTTGGTGATAAAGCAAAGAAGTTTATCTTCCAAATAGACCTGACAAAAGCCACTAATTTGCTTGCTCCGGATGCCCCCACACTACCCACTGACTCTACTCTAGAGCAGTTGAGTGCGGATGACCTAGATGCTCTTGGGATTCAGGCGGTCAATAAGATAAAAGTGACAAACCTGCCTTCGATTGGGTATCTCGCTGGTGATAAACCAGAAGGTCTAGCGCTACTGGATGATGGCAAACTGGCTGTACTCAATGACAATGACTTTGGAGTACTCGAACAGAAGATTCCGGTGGATGGCTCGGTTCCTCTGAACCCCAATCCAACTCCTGTGGTCTTAGGTCTGATCGACCTGGGTGAGAACAATGCCCTGGATGCTAGTAATGAGGATGATGCCATCAACATCCAAAATTGGCCGGTTTTCGGTCTATACCAACCAGATGCGATCGCATCTTTTGAGGCAAACGGTCAAACCTACTACGTCACTGCCAATGAAGGGGATATCAGGGATGAAGAGGAACGGATTGCAAACTTGACCCTCGACCCAGATGCGTTTCCCGATGCTGAAACCTTGCAACAAGAGTCTCAACTGGGTCGTTTGAGAATATCTACCATTGATGGGGATTTGGATAATGATGGTGATTTTGACCAGCTATTCTCCTACGGTGGGCGCTCTTTCTCAATTTGGGATCAGTTTGGCAACCTAGTGTTTGATAGTGGTGATGATTTTGAACGAATTACAGCTCAGCAAGTTCCTGAACTATTTAATTCTAGCGGCACTCCTGATACCTTTGACGATCGCAGTGACAATCAAGGACCAGAACCGGAAGGAATTGTCACCGGGGTCATTAATGATCGCACTTACACGTTTATCGGCCTCGAACGAATAGGCGGGGTGATTGTCTACGATGTCACTAATCCCACGGCTCCTGAATTTGTCCAATATCTGCCCAATGATAATGGTGGCAATCCAGATGAGCCAGTAGACCGTGAGCCTGAGGGGCTAACATTTATTCCTGTGGAAGACAGCCCCAATGGTGAACCCCTGCTGATAGTGGCTCAAGAAGACAGTGAAACCATTACTATCTTTTCAGTCAACCCCGGTCCGGGAACCCCATTAGATGATGAACTAGTTGGCACCGAAGCTGATGAGACAATCATTGCCCGAGCTGGCAATGATACAGTTGCTGGTGCTTTAGGTAATGATACTATCTTTGGGGGGAATGGAGATGATGTATTACGAGGTGACTTCAACAGCCGTTCCTCTGACAATACCCTTGGAGGGGATGATGTAATTTACGGGGGTGCTGGAAGCGATCGCATTGGTGGAAAAGCCGGTAATGATTCCCTGTTTGGTCAGAAAGGTGATGACCAAATCTGGGGTGATGCTGGGGATGACCTACTGCGAGGCGGTCTTGGCAATGATACCCTATTTGGTGATAATGGCTCTGGTGGTGATGGTAGTGATACCTTCATCTTGGCCGCTGGTGAAGGAACTGATACGATTGGGGATTTCCAAGTCAGTGAAGACTTCATCGGTTTAGCAGATGGGTTAACCTTTGGTCAGTTATCGGTTACTCAAGAAAGTAACAACGCTGTGATTAGCTTCGGTGATGAAACCTTAGCAATCCTGAATCAGGTGCAGGCTGAAACCCTGATCGATAATGCTGCTACGACTTTTATATTGGTTGCTTAAGGCAGAGCAGTTGAAGGTTGTTCGCCCAAGGCGATTCGGTGTAGGGTAGGTTGTCTGTCAGAATGCAGAATGTAGAATGCAGAATGCAGAATTCTTAATTCTTAATTCTTAATTCTACATTCTTAATTCAAAAGGGACTCTAATGGTTGACTACCCATGATTGATTTCACAGTTGCTATCTGTACCTATAACGGCGAAACTCGTCTACCTAAGGTTCTAAAACGATTACTGTCTCAAATTAAAACTGACCATTTTGCTTGGGAAATTATAATTATTGACAATAACAGCACTGATAATACCAGCAAAATTGTTCAGGAGTATCAATCCCATCCAGAAGCTTATCCGATCCGATATTACTTTGAACCAAAACAGGGGATAGCATTTGCTCGACGCCGTGCTATCCAGGAGTCTAAAGGTGAGTATGTCGGGTTTTTAGATGATGATAATCTCCCTACTCCTGATTGGGTTAGTGCTGCCTATAATTTTGGTAATTCCCATCCCCAAGCTGGTGCTTATGGTAGTCAAATTTATGGAGACTATGAAGTTAAACCACCGGAAAACTTTAACCGAATTGCTTGTTTTATCGCTATCATAGAACGAGGTCAAGAGCCATTTTGTTATCAGCCTCGTCAAGGGGTATTTCCTGTGGGTGCGGGGTTAGTGATTCGTAAGCAAGCCTGGTTAAATAATGTTCCTGAACAGCCTTGGCTCAAGGGGGTGTGTGCGACATCCCTATCTGCTAAAGGAGAAGATATAGAAACCTTATCCTATATTCAAAAAGCCGGTTGGGAAATTTGGCATAACCCTCAAATGTGTATTGAGCATCAAATTCCCAAATGGCGTTTGGAAAAAGACTATTTATTGAAATTATTTCGAGGTGTGGGCTTAAGTCGGTATCCCACTCGCATGTTGCGCTTTCAACATTGGCAAAAGCCTTTCATGATTCTAGTTTACCTAATCAATGATTTGGGCAAGACTATCCTTCACCTGATTAGATATCGCCAACACCTCAAGACAGATTTAGTAGCAGCTTGCGAACTGGAACTTTTTGTGAATAGCTTCTTTAGTCCATTTTATCATTGGATTTTTGGAAATCAGTCATAAATAATAAGACAAAATGCTGGCATGTATGAAAAGGGAAAAGGGAATAGGGAACAGGGAAGAGAGTGTGGGGAGAGGGGTTAGTGTGGCTAGTGTGGGGAGAGCGAAGAAGTAGTTTTCGATAATTGGGTATAGTTAAAGACATTTTTATGACCCCGACTCCCAGGGAATGCGCGTTCACGCTTAGCTTTAAAAAAGTGCGGGGTCGCACCGCTTCCGACTCCCGACTCCCTAGGCTGCTATAACTAAATAATTTAATTAGCTTCTAAAAATTGCTGTTTAAATTGGTAAAATTTAATTTTAGCATAAATATTTTTCAAGTGCTTCTTAACCGTGTTGAGAGTAATGAGCAATTCATCAGCAATCTCCTGATAGCTGTAATCAGCACGACGCAGTAACCAAACTTCGGCCTCACGAGGAGTCAAGTCATATTTATTCACCTCTGCGATCGCAAAACTCCCAGCATATTGATCGTGATTTTCTAGTGTTACTAAAATGCAGGGATTTTCAAAGGAGTCTAAGGTGAGCTTAACGGCTCGAATCCGAAAAGATGTTGAGGGTTCAGTAATAATTTCAGACTCGATAATTATTGACTGATTTGGATATAACTCACAGCTGTCGAGCACAGCTTGGCAAACACGCCTGATTTCTTTGGGAACAACGTTAGATTTTGACCTATCCACTGCCAGTTGAGCACAAATAAAGCGACCATAGCAATTGCTATGAACTAACTCTCCCTGAGCGTTCAGAATCAAGACACCATCCATTAATCCTTCTACTACCCCTTGTAAGAGAACACCGTTAAACTGTCTTACCTGAGTATTCATCCTCTAGACCTATGTGAACGTTACGAATCTGCAACAGAGCAGGTACCTACTACAGGTACCTACTACAAGTCCCTACTACAGGTTCCTACTACAATCCATAGGTGTAGCGGCTTTGAGCTTATGCAGTTAGCTATCCAGTTCTGGTATCACTTGTTCATTTGAGGGCGTCAGTGTTGAGTTGTAAGCATATGCGCTACGCGCAGGCTACGCCAACAGCAGTCAGCGGTCAGCGGTCAGTGGTCAGCGGTCAGTGGTCAGCGGTCAGTGGTCAGCGGTCAGTGGTCAGCCTTGTGGGGCAGGCTTCGACGCATCGGACCTAACCCATAAGCTGATAGCTGATAGCTGATAGCTGATAGTTGATAGCTGATAGCTGATAGCTGATAGCTGATAGCTGATAGCTGAATGCTGAATGCTTACCTCAGCACTAGTGTTATTCATTGAAAATCTAGAAACTGAGTTAGAAAAGGGAGTATAAAAAAACTAATAAGGATAATTAAAATCATGAATAACTTTAATGTCAAGCTATCTTCCTGTTCGAATTCATTCCCTGTCGAGTTAACGATGTTTTGAAAAATGGAATTATCTAAGGGCTTCTTCCACCATGGTCTTTTTTGTCTTTTTCGTGGATGTTTTTCTGTTTGAGTCATTGGCACTTGGGTATTAGTATTCGTAAGTTTTGATCTTAGCTTAGTCATGGAATATATCTTATTCAAAATCACTCCTACCTTAAATAATATTTTTGGATAGCGAAACTATAGTAAAACCAAACTAGTATTGACGGTAAAAACCACGGAATCAATACTAATGCTGAGATATAAACCTGCAATACAAATAATCCGTATATTCCTGTTATACTTCCCAAGGTTAATACCTGTTCATGTCGCTGTAGTAATGTTTTTTTGACCAGGATAATAGTAGTCCATTTTCCTAGGAATGCCCCTAGAAAAATAACCCAATGATCAGGAATAAAAACTACCCGATGCTGCCGGATTATATGGTGAACCATATAAGCAAATACTTCTCCTCTAGTTAATACTTCGAGGCACTGCTTTAGATCCTGTTCAACAGGTTGATAGTAATGGCACCAATAGCCAGCAACTGACGGAAAGTAAAAGTCATCTTCGGTGTCATTGTAGTCACCATGGGTGATGATAACAACTTGCTGCATCACATGGTGTTGGAGTTCTGGATTAGGCACAGGAAAATTGAGAAGTTCCTTAGCTGTAATAGATTTGTAAACTTGTCTAGGAGGAATAGAAAAGTCAATAATGGAAGCTAGTCCAAAAGGAGGAGCAGATTGATTGAAAGGAATCAGCCCTTGATTGTGAGTCTTTCCTGGCTTTAGATAATCACTGACTTGGGACTGAAAATCTACTGTACTGTTTAATGTTGGCTGGGGTAAACTATCTGAAGATGACTGGTGATTGAGCAGATGAGCTACTGCTAGCTGATAGGCAAACGGACATGACTCGTCTATACAGGTGGGATCTAGAGGCTGTTCAATAGTCCAAGGCTCAAAGTCTATGTACCCTTCTAAACTCCATTTGCGACTAGCGACTTTATCTTGTTTATCTGTTGCTAGCACAAACCAAGTATTCTGCTTTTCCACAGCAGAGCGAATGGCTTGATCAAGGTTTTCGTATCTAGGTTGGTAGATATGCCGACTGTAGTAAATGCCGATTACTTGAGCATTCAAGGCGTATAGGTGTCTTACCAACTTGGCTAAGTATTCGGAATCAATCAACTTACCTTGTGTGCTTTCTATTGCTTCATCAGCTTGATCTAGAGATTCCTGATCGATGGCAACTAACAAAACAGGCGCTAAGGTATGCTTTGGTACTTGATTCGTCAAATTACGATAGACAGCTTGAACTAACGCTCGGATATCGAACAATAATTCTACTTGAATAGCTGGGATGACGCTCAGCAGTAAAACTGTTCCCAATGCGATCGCTTCTGGTCTTGTCGGTAACCACTGCAGCAGCATTTTCTTCCAATCAAACCGCTCAATGCGATAGGGAATCAAACCGGGAGGATTAAATAAAGAGGGCAGCAGATAGGCAGAGGGATAGGCAAATTTCTCTACGGATTGGAGATGTTGACAGGCTTCGAGTAGTGCATCGTAAACATCTCTATGGTCAGCTAGGGGCTTACAGAACTGCTGGAGAAAACTCTGAGCCACATCATTGCGAATGGGTTCCCGCATCACTATTACCTGTAACCCAAGTTTAATCAGAGAGTTGGCAATGCTCAGACCACTGCAGGAGTTGAAAATGGCCAGCTGCAATCTATGTTCTCTAGCTTGAGTTAATTTTTCTTCGAGTTCACTAATCGACAGGGATATATTCGGAGCGATCGCAAGTCTTCCTCCTGTGGTTGTGGTTTCATCGCTATGTCCAGCAAAGAACAGCACATCCCAGCCTCGTTGATCACAGATAGCATTAGCAATTTTGGTTTTGATATCGACATGGTTTTCATGGGGTTGCCAGGTTACTCGCTCGACCTCAGCAATAGACTTAAGCGATCGCACAGCTTTCCAATCATCCTGCAACGGTAGTCTGGGATCATCTCCGAAGATAGCTAGAATGCGGGTTTTTCTAAGGTGCGCGTTCCCTAGCGCTTTGAAAAAGCGCGGGGTCGCACTGCAAGCTGTCAGGGGCTTAGTACAAGCAATGGGATCCGGATTATCCATAGCGCTTCTGAAAATGCGAACCCTCCCCAGGGGTGTGCCTTCAGGAGCAAGTTCCCAAGTTTCCCATGGTAACCGTTCCATTTCTATAGAGTCACAAGCTACGAAAATATCAACACTGGGGTGAGTACCAATCCCCTTGCCGTCTTCCGATATCAAGTGAGCAACACGAGTGAATTCGTCTCGAATCCGCTGTTGAATCTTACGAACCTCGCCTTCTCCTAACCAACGCTGGAAAGCATTGAGGAACTCTCTTTCTGCCTCCATCAAATCATAACATGGGTCACCTGAACCAGGATTAATTCTGCCACTATCTCCTATAGGTTTCACTGACGTAAATTCGTAAAACCTAGTGTAGCGCTGTCGCCACCGTTGATAACATCTTTGTATTTCCTGGCAATAGTTCAGGCTGGCAGATAGCTGCCTTCTTCTGTCATCCCATAGCAGCAAAAAGAAACAAGAATTATCATCTTTTTTATCCCAAATTTTAATTTCAAAAACTGTAGTCATTACCCAAAATAATCCTCGGATATTTTTATGAAATTTCCCTGTTGACAGATTCGATGTTCCCTGTTTCATTTTTAATCAATAACTGAAAATGCTGTTTAACTAGGATCGAATGCATAAGGAGATAAGGTCTGTGCTGAACTATCCGGTGGGATAATAGTTACAACAAATTTTTCATCTGAGCGTCCTTCCACACGGGCAAACAAAAATGGATCATCAAGCGCTGATACAGGCTCATGTATA
Organism: Moorena producens 3L; assembly: GCF_000211815.1. Taxonomy (GTDB): domain Bacteria; phylum Cyanobacteriota; class Cyanobacteriia; order Cyanobacteriales; family Coleofasciculaceae; genus Moorena; species Moorena producens. The sequence continues at coordinate 78,565 of NZ_GL890823.1, read as the reverse complement.
ATAGACCTTAGATTGCTAACTTGTAGCTTGAATCCATCAGGTAAAGGAGTACCAAGCTGGGTTCCTAAAATTAGCAGCAATGACCATTTTGGGGGAGGAATTGGAGAGTCAATCGGCCAGGTGACGGCACATAGTCGTAAAGCAATTTCACCTAAATCAATGTCCTGATAGGATCGACCTGGTTCGGGAGGAATGTCCATTCCTTGATATCTAAGCTCATTAATCACATTATCGAATTTATCAATTGACCGAAATACCGATGAATTCGCAGTAATGGTTTCAGGGATAAACAATCCTAAACCTTGAGCCAATTCGTCTAATTTACCCTCCAACCATTCCTGGGTATTGATAGCCTTTTGAGTTAGGATAGTAAATACTTCTGTAATCCGAATCGAAAGGGACTTTGTTCTGTGGGAAGTTAGTTGCCACTGATATAACAAATCCAGTAATTCAGGACTTTGGAGTATAGTCAGCCCTTGCTCCCAAGTTAAGGTTTGCCAAAGAGTTTGCTCAGGATATTGTAGGCGATCTAATAATGTTTCTAATGTTTCCAAGTCAGGTTGATTCAGAGATAGCCTAGGGAGTGAATTAGGGGAAGTTACTGGTAGCTCAATGGCAGCGGAATCCAAGAAACGTAAATAAAAGAGTAGGTGATTTGGCTCAGGATCAAACAATGATAGAGGTAAACTATAGTTCCAATCAACTTCAGGATGTAAATTACAAACTTGTCGATAATTAACCAGTTCGTCGTAACGGATAAAGCCTCGAATAATAGCAGTTTCTAGCTCTTCTTGCACTTCAATTACAACATAGAAATGAGCAGCAAATTCTGGTAAATCAATGGCGGCTATCGGTACAGTGACTACTTCATCAATTAAACTCTCACTGGTAAGTAAACAAATCTTAAATTCGCCTACGATAAGATTACATACCGCTTCAATCACATTAGCGTATTTAGGTTGTCGTAAAGAACAACAATTATGAGATATCAGGATATTAGATAACTTTTCCTCTAACCATTGTGTAAAACTAAGTAATCCTAGTCCATTCAGATAGGTTTGCCATTGGCGTGCTTCTGAGATGACTTGATTGCTCATTTGTACTGCTTGCTCAAACTGTTCGGACTCTAACCAAATACATTCTGGTTGCACAAGCCTGAGGTCGGTGGAATTAACAGAATAACTAGTCATGATTTTCCTGGATCGCTTTCTCAAGGTAGCGGCATAGTCGCTGGGTATATAGGCTATTAGTAGAACGGTTTTTCCCTGTCATGATTTCTGCAGCTGCTTCTTGGAAGACTTCAGCATCCACGAAAGCTTCTAGGTGTTCCATTAGGTTTTTAAAATAGTCTGGATCCCTAGACATATTTGCTAGATTAAACTGATGTGCTGCATGGGAGATAATGTGGAAAAGTTTGTCTATTGTCCAAAACCGCACCCGATTGAGCAGATCCTTTGGATTTAGCACCCGGCTCACTTGGGACTGATTGGTCATTCCTAAAATAGAGGCAATCTCGGCTTGAGATTTACCGCGACAGTAGATCAGTTCAAGACCTGATATAACCTTTGATGCAAAACGGGCATAACTTCGACTGCGCTGTAGCTTGGTAATGTGGTCCGTTAGCCCTTGCTCTATCCCCAAATCCAAACAGGCTATGAGTTGCTGACCACAGAATTGCTGTAATTCTTGTCGTGCGATCGCATCTAAAGGGTTGGTAAAATTTCGGTCTGGTAACTCTCGGTTCCGTCCAGTATCCGGATCCGACACCTCTAGGGGTTCCGATGGCGGAAATCCGCTGCGAATCCATATGTCATATTGCCGTAGCAGTCTGGCTAGATGTTTGAGTTCATCCCTCAGCTGTACTAGAGAGTTGACAATTACCGATTTTTCCTGCAAGAGGTGTCTCATTTCTTCAAGTTGAGACTGAGTGGGATCCGGACAACGTCTAGCTTTTTTTGTTGGCTGTTGGCGTCTGTCCCTACGGTACACCCCATGAAAGGCTTCTAGGATATTGCGATCGCGTGGCAAGAGTTGTTCAAATTGTGTCGGTCTAGCTCGATTCAGCAGCGCCCAGTCACTGAGAAAACAAAGTCCCCGCTCCGATAAGAAGTCTTTGAGTTTGGGATTTTGTTTGGTTTGATAGTAGACCCAATCATCTAACCTAGACTTGGATGGGGAATTCAGATTATATTTTCGTAATACTTCAACGGTAAAAAATTGGTAATCGGTTTTTTTGGTTTCCCTATCGCCATTCAGGATAAGTTGAGTTGTACCATCCTGATCTAAGATGATGAGTACTTTACCATCATCATCAAGCACAAATGGCAGCAAATCCCGATAGGTGAAGTGATGACTAGCGCTATATAAACTAGCGAGTTTCTTGCAAGCTTTCAGGATTGGGTAAGAGACATAGCAACGAAGACAAAGTCCTGCTCTAGCACGACTTATGGGTGACCCAGACGCCTCAGGGTGAAACCAGGCGTATAGGGAGGTTTGAATGTCCCGATGCTGCTCCACCGACAAATGCGTTCGCGTTTCTGGAGCATCTAATTCTAGACACTTCTGTTGAAAAAACTCCCATGCCAGCGGTAGTAACAGTTTTTTGTAACCACACCCAACACTAGCAGGATCAAGTCTTAAAATTTCCCAATATCTCGATAGAGGCACCATCCTTACACTTTTGCTTAGCTGTGCCATATTGTCTCATACAGATCCTTAGGTTCGCAGTACCCAAACGGGTAATTTTTTCCAAAAGATGATATGGTAAAATTGCGCTTTTTTTGGCCACAAGATAAAGACAAAGTGTAAGCATTCAGCTGTCAGCTGTCAGCCGTCAGCCATTGGCCTTGGGCTGATACGCGACACGCTGATAGCTGACGCCAAAGTTGAGATCAAGTTCCGTTAATCACTTATCAAATAGTCCCTGGATTTTTGGGTCAGGGTAATCCCTAATGGCTAATCATTATTGCTAGGATTACTAGTCTAATGAGGCACAAAAAAATTTTTTTTTATACTCCCTCGGTGCCCTTGACCCGTAATTAAATTCGCCACGGGTAGCACCGCTCCCGACTCCCTCGGTGCGCTTTCCGTAGGCGAATTAAATTCGCCACGGGTCGCACCGCTCCCGACTCCCGACTCCCTGTTTCCTAAAACCAAGAATAAAAGTACCTCACATGACCGATAAATTACCACCAATTTACTTCTACATTCCTCAGGGTTTCTGGCCGGACACCATGCCCAAAAGTGCCGATGAGAACTGGAAAGGCTTTGGGATTGGTATCTATGCCTGGACTTTACAAACCTATCTACGCCTGAAAGCCGATGGTTTCCCTTGCGAACTAGTAGCAGAATTGCCCAGAGAAGGGATTGTCCTGAGCCACCGCAATTGCTTACGAGCTCACAAAAACCAGCTCAAGCCAGGACCAAAGTTATTGCTGATTTGTATTAAAGCTGAACAAAGACCCTATCCCTATGCTCAACTCCATGTGGTACAAAATCCTCTGGAAACAATGCATTTGCGCAATAGTTACTACCTACCCCACTGGACTCAGCCAGGGTTAATTCAGCGCCATCCAGCACGATGCGATCGCTTTAAAACCATCGCCTTCTTTGGTCATGAATTTAATCTCGCGCTACAGTTAAAGCATCCCTCCTGGCAACAACAACTCCAAGCACTAGGGTTATCTTGGCAACCAGTAATCAATAGCAATCGTTGGCATGACTATAGCAACCTAGACAATCGCTGGCATGACTACAGTCAGATTGATGCTATTGTGGCTGTGCGTAGCTTTGAGGGCAACACAGGCTGCCTCCACCGCAATTACCTGACCAAACCAGCTACCAAACTCTACAATGCTTGGCTAGCGGGGGTTCCTGCTATTCTCGGATGTGAAGCTGCTTATCAAGTAGAACGCTATAGCCCACTAGACTATCTGGAAGTGGCTACCCCTAGCGCGTTAATTTCAGCCCTTAAGCGGTTGAAAGAAGAGCCTAATTTACGTAGCGCTATGGTTAATAATGGTCGAATTCGTGCCAAAGCGATTACCCCTTCAAGTACTACCAAGAAGTGGCGTTATTTCTTAGAAACTATTGCCTTACCTGCCTATTATCGTTGGTGCAATCAATCTCATTGGTCTCAACAGATTACCTTGGGACAGGGTTATATTGGCTTTCAGGGAAATCGAGTTAAAAATAAACTAACAAGAGTTTTATTGGCTAGCAACAATTCCATATAAAAGTCGATGGCAAATGGATTTTGGTACATGGGTTTTATCTCCTTATTATATAACATTTATCAATTTGCTGATGTACTTACACCGCTGGTTTTTAGGGAATAGGGAGTATAGATGCAGCCCTTTTTTAGCAACCAATAGTTTAACCTATCATTGTAAAACGCTATACTTAAACTAGATACTAACCCAATACTACTTATTAACCAGTCCCAACTATGGTTCAAGCAGTATCAAAACTATTAACCTTTGATGAATTCTTAGAACAGTACCCAGAGGATGGAGGAAACTATGAACTTCGGAATGGTAGAATTGTAGCTATGCGTCCCACCGGTTTCCACGAACAAGTAGCAGCTCTCATCGCCAGAAAGATAGATGTTGACATTGAGAGACTTTCACTACCCTACTTTATTCCTCGAACTTGTCTTGTCAAACCCTATCAAGAGGGAGAAGGCTATTTACCAGATATCATTGTATTGGATAAACAAACTGTTGCGGAAGATCCATACTGGAAAAAAGCGATGCAGAGGTGCGACCCGTGGCGAATTTAATTCGCCTACGGAAAGCGCACCTAAGCGGTCTTGGGGGTCCCCCCCATGAGCGACTGCATCAAGACAGGTCAAGTATCTCAATCGGTAAATCAGCTAAGTTAATCGTGGAAGTCGTTAGTACCAACTGGCAAGATGACTATCTAACCAAACTGGCTGAATATGAAAAATTTTGCATTCCAGAATACTGGATTGTTGACTATAAAGCTCTGGGAGGAACCCGATACATTGGGTCTCCTAAAATTCCTACAGTTTGGATATACGAGTTAGCTGATAATGAATATAAAGAAGGCAAAACCTTTACAGGCTGTGAATCTATTGAATCACCAACTTTCCCAGAACTAAAACTAACTGTTGACCAGCTGGTCAAGGCCGGAACATAAATCTTTAGTGGCTCTACCGAAGTAAAATACGACATATTAGGGGATAACAATAATGAAACTATTCTACTACCAATATTCATCGAAACGATTCCCTGGTGGTCTCAATAACTTCGGCGATGACCTAAACCCTTGGCTATGGCAACAGTTAATCCCTAACTTACTAGATGAGGATGAAAGCACCGCCTTTGTTGGAATCGGTACCCTCCTAAATAATTTACTCCCCAAGCGTTTACCCAATGCTAGCCGAATCATCATTTTTAGTAGCGGAGTCGGTTATGAAAAGTTACCAAAACTCCAAGATTCCTGGACAATTTACTGTGTAAGAGGACCCCTCTCCGCCAAAGCCTTAGACATTTCCCCTCAATTAGCCGTTACCGATGGAGCAGTGCTAGTCAGACGACTCTTCCATCCAACCAGTCAAAAAATCCATCAATTTGCCGTTATGCCCCATGCTAAATCTGCCAGATATGGCGGTCAAGCCTGGCATCAAATTTGTGAACAAATCGGCTTTAAGTATATTGACCCTAGTTTGCCTGTCGAGCAAGTATTATCTGCCATCAGCAAAACCAACATCTTACTAACAGAAGCTATGCATGGAGCCATTGTAGCCGATGCCCTACGAATTCCTTGGATTCCCATCTGCACTAATCCAACTATATTGGCATTTAAATGGCAGGATTGGTGCTTATCCGTTGGTTTGAAATACCAACCCCAATATATCATGCCTCTTTGGGATTTATATCCTAGAACAGCACGGGGAATTCGTTCCTCAATCCGTTATGCTCACTTTTGGTTTAATTGGCTCAAACAAGATCAGTTGCGTTCAGTCAAGACACTTTGGGGTGAAAAACAACAATTAATCGCTACTCAACTATTCAGAATCGCTCAAACTACATCTCCCTACTTAAGTAATGACCATCGGATCGAGCAACTTACCACTCAATTGGAAGAAAAATTAGATAAATTGAAATCAAGGATGACTTATCAAGAATGAATTATCAATTTTGGGGTTGCTGAACTAAGGAATGTAATGATATCAAGTAACCTTCTATCAGTGAAAAATTCCCGATTCCCGTTCCCCTCCTGGGAGGGGTTAGGGGTGGGTTCCGATTCCCGATTCCCGTTCCCCTCCTGGGAGGGGTTAGGGGTGGGTTCCGATTCCCGATTCCCGATTATTGCCGATTTTCCACACTCCGATAACGGAGCCATTCAGCGATAAAAGCAACTGCACCTGATACCAGGATTAGCAAAACACTAAGAGCATTTATATCTGGTTTAACACCAGTGCGGATGCGGCTAAAGATTTCCATGGGTAGGGTAGTTGCACCAGTCCCAGCGGTAAAACTAGAAATCAGAAAATCATCCATACTTAGGACAAAAGACAATAAACAACCAGCAATAATCCCTGGCATCAATTCCGGTAGTAAGATTTTTATAAAAGCTTGTAGAGGCGTTGCTCCTAAATCGAGGGCTGCTTCTTCTAGGTGAGGGTCAAGCTGGGTGATACGGGAGGAAACAACAATGGCAATATAAGCCAAACAGAAAACTATATGAGCTGCTATGATAGTCCACAGACTCAGAGGAATAGCCATAACTGCCAAAAAGATGAGAGTTGCCACTGCGATCGCAATATCTGGGATAATCAGGGGTAAGTAGGATATCCCTCGATACAAGCGTTTCCCTGGAAAGTGGTAACGGGCTAAACCGACTGCCATCATGGTACCCAATACCGCAGAAATCCCTACTGCCACTAGCGCTACCGTGAGACTATTGAATAGTGCGGTCTTTACACTCTCGTCCTCCCATAGTTTTAGGTACCACTTAAACGTGAATCCCTGCCACTGGGCGCTGTATTTAGAGTCATTGAAGCTATAAAACGTCAGTACCAGCAGGGGTAGGTACATATAAAAGAACATCACCAGGGAGAAAATACCTTGCCAAGAAACCCGGAGTTTTGGTTGAGAGTTTACCATGTCTAGGGTAAGCTCCTCCTGCTGATGGTATAGTTGTTCATTAGTCATTAGTTATTCGTCAATTGTTATTCGTCAATTGTTATTCGTCAATTGTTATTCGTCAATTGTTACTTGTTACTTGTTACTTGTTACTTGTTAATTAATTTTAAGTTTATAGTTAAAATTTTCCATTTTTATGAATGCAAACATTTTCTTTTGATAGGGATCCCTGTAGGAATTGTGAGAATTGTTGATCCGAATTTCTCTACTCCCTACTCCCTACTCCCTACTCCCTACTCCCTACTCCCTACTCCCTACTCCCTACTCCCTACTCCCTACTCCCTACTCCCTACTCCCTTTACTATAGTGCTAGGGCTGTGCTTTTGGATCACCATACTTAATCAAAAGTGCGATCGCTATACTCACCACCAAAATTAACATCATACTCAAAGCTGACCCAAATCCCCAGTTTTGAGTAGCTCCTAAAAACTGGTTATAAATCAATCTTGCTCCAGTCATACTCGATGCTCCCCCTAGCAATTCCGGATTAACAAAATCCCCTAATCCAGAGATAAATACCAGCAAAGAACCTGCAGCAATTCCTGGTAGAGTTTGGGGTACGGTTACCTTCCAAAACGTTTGATAGGGATTTGCCCCTAAATCTGCCGCCGCTTCTAACAAACGTTTGTCTAATTTTTCTATAGACGCATAGAGAATCAACACCATATATGGCAGAAAGCTGTAAGCCATGGCAATCAATACAGCAGCACTACGATTGAGCAAATCCAACCCTGGTAGTCCAAGACTAGTCAGGACTGTATTGAGAACCCCAGTCGGTCGCAGAATGGTAATCCAGGCATAAGAACGCAGTAGAGAAGATGTCCACAACGGTAAGATAAAACCAAGCAGCAGTAAATTTTGCCACCGCTTGGGTGCTAGCTGAGCAATCCAATAAGCCACAGGAAATCCTAGCAGAAGACAAATCACAGTGGTTCCCATGGCCAAAAAAAGCGATCGCCCTATCACTTGCAAGATTACTGGATCAAATACCCGCAAATAATTATCAATACCAGAGGGATTGACCACATCTCCTGGTCTAATGTTGGGTACCAAACTTAGTTCAAAAATGACTAGGGTTGGCAGCACCAACAACAAAGCTAACCATATACCTGCTGGACTGAGCAATCCTAGGGGTTCTAACCACTGCCATCGTAAGTGTCTCTTATCTTGCATAACTGGGGACTCAGCAATGTTATCAGTAACGCTTTCAGTGTTATTTATCATTAGTTATTAGTCATTAGTTATTAGTCATTATTCCAAGATATATACCATTTTTTAATAAAAATGGTATATTTGATATATAAATTGAAAACTATTCAAAATGTGCTTGATTCTTTAGGATTTTATCACTCTAATTCTTGGAATGTTATTTGTTATCTCTAGCAATTATCAATAGCGTTACGCTCTTTTTTAGAGGTATTTTGAATGGTATGTTTATTTCTGCCGTTCCGTACTAGTTTCCTAAACTTTAGGGTGTTAAAAAGGGCTAATTCCTAACTCCTAACCACTGGTCAACTTAGTCCAGTAGCGGTCATAAAGTTCGCTAACTTCGTCAACAGGTGCAAGACCTTCACAACGTTCTAACGCTGATGATTCTGGAAACAAACTTTGATCCTCTTGGATTTCACGGGACAATAGCTTAAAGGCTTTTTGGTTTGGTGTGGCGAAGCTCAAGCGTTCACAAATTTGAGCAGCAACATCTGCTTCTAACATAAAGTTAATCCAAGCGTAGGCACCCTCAAGATTGGGAGCTGTTTTAGGAATTGCCAAGGTATCGGTCCACAAGGAAGAACCGCTTTTCGGTAGCACATACTGCAAATCTGGGTTTTCTGCCATGATTTCAGCAGCATCCGAGGAGTAACACATCGCAATCCATAAATCCCCACTCAGAATTTGCGATCGCCAAGCATCAGAAGAAAATGAAGCAATACTTGGTTTTAAGTCCACCAACGTTTCATAGGCTTTTTTAATCTCCTGGGGATTGGTAGAGTTGTACGAGTAACCCAACATTTTCAAAGTGGCACCCATCACTTCTCGCACATCGTTGAGCAAAGTCATCCGTCTCGATAATTTGTCTTTATCTTGCCAAAGATAGCTCCAATCCTCCGGTACTTTAGATAGTTTTTTGGAGTTGTAAATCAAACCCGTTGTTCCCCAGCTCAGAGGAATACTGTGCAAATTGTTGGGGTCATATATAGGATTGAGGAACTTAGAAAAAAGTCGATTCATTCCGATGATGCGTTCAAAGTCCAGTTTGAGCAACAGATCCAACTCAACCATCTTCCGCACCATGTAGTCAGACGGGTAGATAATGCTATAGGCTCCGCCCCCAGAAGCCTGAAGTCGAGCAAGCATAGCTTCGTTGGAATCAAAGACATCGACTAAAGCTTTGATTCCAGTTATTTCGGTAAAGCGGTCTAGTAGCTCATCATCGGTATAGTTAGTCCAAGTGTAGATAAATAGTTTATTTCTGTCACCTGGTGAAGGAGGTGTTGGTTTCACCTTAGCTAGAGTCCAGCCACATCCAGACAGGGTTAGACCTGATAGGGTAGCGACAGTGGCTAGCTGTAAAAAGTTGCGCCTTGTAGGGCGTTTTAGGAATGATTGTCGATCCTTAGAAAGCACGATTGAAAAGGTTTAAGGTTGAGGTTTGTTGTTGCCCAGGCGTCCGAAGTAGGGTAGGTTTAATAAAGTTATTCAAAACCGATTACCGATTACCCATTACCCCAAAATGGATAGGATAATTAATCCACCAAAATTGATTTAGTAAACAACTAAAAATATCTGGCTTTCCTGAGCACTATTTTGCCAGCAAACTAGGCTCAAAAACTACCGAAATCTTTAAATTATTCCGCCAACACGCGACAATCCGTGGGTGCCCAACGAGCATAAATTGTCGTGTTAGGGTCTGGTAACTTGTTATTGGTGTTGGCAAGTATGACTCTGAGACAGTCGCCACTGAGTAACTCCACCACACATTGAATATGAGTACCCAGGTACATCGCGTGTTTGAGACGTCCTTCAAAGCAATTCATAGTAGTAGTAGTTGTTGTTACTGTTGGCGGGGAAAGACTCAGGCGAATTTTCTCTGGTCGTACACCTACTACAATATCCTGAGGATTAGAATTATCCAGGACTTCTCTAACGGATGGAGACTCAACCACAATCTTGATACCAGTCTTGGTGGTAATTTCGAGTGAGTCGGCATCGGACCGTTGCAGACGACCTTTAAATAAATTGGTATCACCGATAAAGTCCGCCACAAAGGTTGTCCGAGGATTTTCATAGATTTCTCTGGGGGAACCAACTTGCTCAATTTTACCTGCACGCATCACAGCGATACGGTCAGAAAGACTCATGGCTTCGTCTTGGTCGTGGGTCACCATCACAAAGGTTAACCCCAGGTCTTGATGGAGATTTGAAAGTTCCACCTGCATCTGTTTGCGTAGCTTGAAATCTAGGGCTCCCAAGGGTTCATCCAACAACAGTACCGCTGGTCGATTAACTAACGCTCGGGCCAATGCCACTCGTTGCTGTTGACCCCCAGACAGTTGAGGGGGATACCGATTCGCCAATCCCTCTAGTTTCACTTGTTTGAGGGCTGCTTTGACTCGTTCCTCAACCTCCAATGAGGGTAGCTTTTTTAGCCGTAGACCGAAGGCAATATTTTCGGATACACTCAGGTGATTGAATAGAGCATAACTTTGAAAGACCGTATTGACAGGTCGGCGGTGTGGTGGAATATGATTCATCGAGCGTCCCTGAATCATTACTTCCCCAGCTGAAGGCATCTCAAATCCTGCTACTAAACGCAAGGTTGTAGTTTTGCCACAGCCAGACGGACCAAGAATGCTAAAAAATTCTCCTTGACGGATACTTAAGTCAACACCACGGACAACGGTCTCGGTGTCGAACACTTTAAAAACCTTGCGGAGTTCAACATCAAGTTTAGCTGTAGTCGTAGCAGTCGGACGTGGTTCTTTAACAGTCGTTTGAAACATGGTGGTTATTTCAGCAGTAGTGATGCCCCCAGAGTCATGCCTCGTCTGTCTGCATCTGTGCAACACGGTTTCTCTCCTTGGGTTTATTTTATCCTCGAACCTAAAAATACTCCTGCAGTAGCTAAACAGATCTGCACTGATCCAGTAGCTGAGGTGCGGAAGTAAATTGCTGGGTATTAGGCTTGACTAGGAGATATTAGGCTAATGGTAAGAGCTATTGAACAGGGGCAAATCAGAGCCTCCTTAATCAAGGATTTGGGGCGGCTGTAGGCTAACCGGTGTGGGCAATTAATCGGGCATGTTCCAATTTTGCTCACTACACCCGGTCACCGTAAACCCCATATCCAGTTTTAACCGACAAGCTTGGGGCGTGAGTCCTGTTGTTTTGTTGTCAATTGTCAATCCTTAATTCTTAATTGAAAAGGGGGACGTATTGGGAATCCAAGCCAATAGGTTACTGCATTGATCAGGTGACTATTCGCCTTAATTGCCCAATCCCGTGTTCTCCAAGTCCGATTCCCCATTCTCAGACCTCTCACGATGACATTAATTCAGCCTTCCTTATCTCCATTTGCAGTATATCGATCTAATTCCCGCACTGTCGGACGCAAATACCAATCCGTAGTGATTATGGTACTGATGAGCCTATTCTTGCTGGGGGGAATTGGTTCCCGTTTAGCTTATTTACAGCTAGTTCAAGGGGAACGCAACCAAAAGCTGGCAGAAAATAATCGGATTCGTCTGATTCCCAAGCCCCCTATACGGGGCAATATTTTTGACCGTAAGGGAAGAGTATTAGCTAGCTATCGGTTGTCTCACTCGGTATTTGTATGGCCGATGGTTCTTAGGCAGGAGCAATGGCCCCAAACTCGCAAACGCCTGTCCCAAATTTTGAAGATACCAGACGCTGAGATTCAAAAGCGTCTGGAACAAGCGGGCTATAACTCTCCTTACCTACTTCGGATTGCCCGTGGTGTTACTCCCGCTCAAGTTACTGCCTTGGCTGAGTACAGCAATGAATTACAGGGGATAGAGGTGGATATTGATGCAGTGCGGTACTATCCCCATGGGAAGCTATCGGCTCATGTTCTAGGTTATACTGGAGAGTTAGACTATGAAGAGCTGCAACGGCGTAAAGCGGACGGCTACCGCCTCGGTGATGTGGTTGGCAAAATGGGGGTGGAGAAGTCCTATGAGCATCTGCTACGGGGAGAATGGGGCGGTCAGCAAGTAGAAGTTGATGGTGCTGGACGAGTCGTCAGGGTTCTGGGTCAGAAACAGGCAAAACCGGGTAAACCTATCCATATAAGCATCGATCTAGACGTGCAGAAGGCAGCCGAGGCAGCATTAGGCGATCGCAAAGGGGCAGTCGTGGCTATAGACCCCAACACCGGTGCTGTCCTCGCAATGGTTTCTCGTCCAACCTTTGACCCGAATATTTTCTCGACTCGCATCACCTCAGAAACCTGGCGAAAGCTACAAGGCAGAGGGAATCCGTTTATCAACCGGGCAATGCGAGGGTTTCCTCCAGCCAGTACATTTAAGGTAGTCACGGCTTCGGCGGGTATGGAATCTGGTCGGTATTCTCCCAGAACTGTTTTACAGACTTATCCTTACCTTTATGTGGGTGGTCATGCCTTTGGGGAGTGGAACCGAGCCGGATTTGGTCCAATGGGATTTGTGGGTGCTATGGCTTGGAGCAGTAACACCTTCTTTGGTCAAATCGGTCGAGGGGTTGGGGGGAAAACCCTGATTGAATGGGCTCGTAGATATGGCTTTGGTGAAAAAACTGGTATTGAGTTATCTGGGGAATCCCGTGGTTTGATAGTGGATGATGCCTGGAAGCGGAAAAACTACAATTGGGGATGGACCGTGGGAGATACCATCAATATGTCTATTGGTCAAGGGTTTACCCTAGGAACACCCTTACAATCCTCAGTGATGTTTTCTGTAGTTGCCAATGGCGGCTATCGGGTTAAACCTCACTTGCTCAAGAACAATCAGGATGCCATCAAAGGGCGAGTGTCGATTAATATGAAGCCATCAACGATTCAAACCCTGCGCCGAGGATTGCGAGCTGTGGTTACTGGGGGAACAGGAGCGGCATTGAGGGTGCCAGAGTTACCTCCTGCCGCTGGTAAGAGTGGAACAGCAGAGGCTCCTCCTGGCAAAGCTCATGCTTGGTTTGGTGGTTTTGCACCCTATGATAAACCCGAGATTGCGGTTGTTGCTTTTGTGGAACATTCCGGCGGCGGTGGAGGTTCAGTGGCAGGACCGATTGTGCGCCAGGTGATGGAGGCTTATTTCAAGCATAATTAGTGATTGAAACTCTGGTTAGTCACTTTTGAATCAGGACTAACCACCATTTTTGAATTCAAAATGAATAGCTTGATAATTTTGAATTGTTGACACCGGATACAAGCCCCTATTTTTGAATTGGAGCGAAGCGATGTTTCAAACCCCCGAATTAATTCCTGGGGTATTTTTGAATTTTGAATTTATAATTTTGAATTGGAGCGAAGCGACTTGACTCAAGGTGTTGACATTATCTGAATTCCCTGAGTCGATAACTTGGTCACCCAAAATTCCAAATCTGGGTCAGTAATATCAATGCTTACTTTCTGTTGAATTTCCTGGGCTTGCTCCTGGGACTCGCACAGGGCAAATACCGTCGGACCGGAACCAGACATCATGGTTCCTATGGCACCGCTATTCTCAAAGGCTTTCCGTAGTTCCAAGACTTGGGGGTGATTGGGTAACACCACTTTCTCTAAATCATTGCGCAATAGTTTTCCGATCTTTCCCCCATCCTTATTGAGGATTTCCTTAACCATCGGACCACTATGAAAACGATTAGCACGGGATTCTAAGTCCTCAAGCTCCCGGATATAGGTTTCCCCAAACTGAGCCCGATAAGTCTGATAAGCCCAAGCAGTAGAAACCATCAGACTGCGGTATTTCCCCAAGACGACATATAGAGAATCCAGTCCCGGTAGGGCAGACAGCCGTTCACCTCTGCCCAGAGCTAGAGCAGTGCCACCAGCAAGGCAAAACGGCACATCCGATCCAAGCTGTGCTGCCAATTGTTCTAATTCCGGGTGGGTTAATCCCAATTGCCACAACATATCGATTCCTACTAACACAGCCGCTGCATCCGTGGAGCCACCAGCTAGTCCAGCGGCTACAGGAATTCGCTTGTGGATAGTAATTTCTACACCGCCCAAGTTAGCAAAATACTCAGGAAACTCCTCCCACATCAAGGCAGCTGCTTTATAAGCGAGGTTGCTTTCATCCGTTGGCACTTCGGGATGATGACAGTGGACTTTAATCTCCTGTGTACCAATGGCACGGATATCGATTTGATCAGCTAATTCGATGCTTTGGAGAATCATTGCGAGTTCGTGATAACCATCACCCGCATCACCGATGATTTCCAAATACAGATTGATTTTAGCTGGGGCATTTAGGGAATAAGAATGCATTCTTTATGGTGATCTGATTAGCTAGGGCTATCCATTGAGCAACACTAAGGTCTTCGGCTCGGGCTTGAGGGCTTATTTCTAATTGTTCCAGCAATTGGGTGATGCGATCGCGTTCAATTACAGATTTTAAATTATTGCGCAACATTTTACGTTTGCTGCCAAAGCCCAGTTTCAATAGTGTCTCTAAGCATCTGGGGTCAGAAGCTGGTGGTTCGGCTAGGCTCGGATGTAACCGCACGACAGCGGAATCGACCTTGGGGGGAGGAGAGAAGGCCGACCCAGGTACATCGCAAATCAATTCACATTCGGCGAGATACTGCACCCGCACTGATAATGCCCCGAATTGTCTAGAACTGGGTTTGGCATATAACCGCTGAGCTACTTCTTTTTGCACTAGCAGCACGATTAAATCAAACCCTGGCACAGCTGGCTGAGTAATGGTACCTAGTAACTTTTCCAGAATCGGACCGGTAATATTATAGGGGATATTGGCAACCACTTTATTAGGTTTTTGGAAATTGGAAAAGTTAGCTAACAAGGTATCTAAGTCTAGGGATAGAAAGTCCCCTTGCAGCAGTAAAAAATTATCTATTTTACCGAGTTTTTTAACTAATAATCGGCACAAGTCTCGATCAATTTCTACGGCCACTACAGACTGAACAAAAGGCAGTAAGCGCTGGGTAAGAATGCCAGTACCCGGACCAATTTCTAGAATGCGATCGCTTTTTTGTAAATTAGCAGCTGTCACGATTTGGTTCAGTGCCTCCTCGCTACGCAGCCAATGTTGAGCAAATTTTTTACGAGCTTTTAAGGTCATTGCCCAATTTTATAGCATTTCTCAATTCAGTACCCAATTGTTAAGCATATGCCCTACGCGCAGGCTACGCCAACAGCTATCAGCTCTCAGCTCTCAGCTTATGGGCTATGGGCAAGCTTATTGAGTAGGAAACCGTTAATAATAAAAGAGGTAAGCATTGGAATAATGCTGAGTTACGTCTTTAGAATAAAAGAGGTAAGCATTGGAATAATGCTGAGTTACGGAAAGCACCTCAATTAGCTTTGCCAACGGCCAACGGCTGACTGCTGACTGCTGACTGCTTACATCACGTCTAATCAGGTTTATCCCATAAATGTTAGTGTTTAATTAACCAGTAACAAGTAAGCAAGTTCCTTGAATTATCAGTAGTAAACCGACGAACAGGAGCTCAAAGGTTCATCAATTTATTTCCAGGAAGTTCTGGAACAAACCTTGGTTTTGCCAGGCGTAATTCTTGGCAACACGCTTTAACTGGGCAATATTGCTCCGAGTCGCATCATCCATTGTGTCATTAGTGATTTGCGGTTGTAGACGCAGGTAACGAGAAACTGTTGCATCCTCAGATTCTAAGCTACCGATCAACTCTTTGGTAATATACCGGTGAATGTCACAAGGAGCATCAAATAGCACTTCAATCAATCGTCCTTGCCATCCCCATTGTCCCAATCCCCAGCCTCTAGCTTTTTCCCAAGGAATGGGGCGGTTGGATTCTCCTGTGCCAATCGAGATGATAGAAATTTCCTTAAGGGAATGATTTAACCGGATCGCTTCAGCTAATGCACAGCTTGAGGGATTATTCGCCCCAACTCCACCATCAATCGCTGAGTAAGTCTTGCTTTGAGTCTTGAGCTGATGGGCTGGAAAATAGGTGGGGGCAGATGCGGAACAGACACAGGCTTCCCACAAGGGAACATGGAAATAATCTTTGTCTTCACGCCAGCTTTTAAATATAATCGGCATCCGACTCATAGTGTCATAGGCTGTGATCAACAGCCGAGGTGAATCGTAGATATCCGACAGCTTGGTCGTCCCAAACTGCTCTTTCATCACCTCAATTAACCCCTGATTGGAGTGTTTAGGAGCAGAAAGACCATACTTAAGGATAACCTTGAGCCGCTTTAGTGAAAAACGGCTGGTGTAGCGGAAAATTCTTTCCCCTTTCTGTTCATAAAGTTTAATCATCTCCCGGCTAGGGATGCCAGTGGCAATGCCGGCAGCCAAAATTGAACCAGTGGAGGTACCTGCAATTAAATCAAAATACTTGTTGAGGGGCTGGTTAATATCTTTTTCCAATTCTGCCAAGATTACTGCTGCAATAACGCCCCGAATACCACCGCCATCTAAGCTGAGTATGCGAAAAGTCATGATCCCCCTAAAAACCCACGATGTTGAATTAATCCTCCTAACTATTGTGACGGGTTCTAGTCACTTCCAGGGTGATCTTACCTCCAAAATCCGGAATTGGGGCACCAGGTTTGCTTAACTGCACCTGGACTTGCTGCACCTGATCGAATTCTAGGATCGCATTAGCAATTTGTACTGCCAATTTTTCGATCAGGGCACATTTTGAGGTTTTAACCAAATGCTTGACAGTATCAATAGTTTGCCGATAATCCATGGTATCGCTAAGGTCATCACTTTCTCCCGCAGGGCTTAGATCTAGCCACATGGTCAGGTCTACTTCAAACCACTGTCCTAGGGTCTGTTCTTCGGGTAGGTAGCCAGTGTAGCCGTAGCAGCGAATATTGCTTAGTTTAATACAGTCCATCATTATGTCAAGTTTTCCCTCATCTATGCTTTATCACCAAGGTAAACGATTGTCCTTAGCGCTACTACTTTGGGTTAATCGCTTTTCAAAGCTAATGTTTAAAAATTAGAATTGCTGGAGTCTTTTACCAGAATTGTTGTCTCAATTCAACCCCTAGCATACAAAGATATCTCTTGCTTGGCTTTCACGCTTCGCTCTATTGGTGCGCGTTCACGCTTGTCGGTAAACCCGACCGGGGTCGCACCGCTGCGTAAGTCCGCTCCTTTATTAGATTTCTACTCAAGCAATCCATGACCAGGGATTTGTGTTTAACAGTTCTAGTCTGTTCCAGTCTCTAAGGATACTGCTGGAGAAAGGGGTTTCCCGATTTGGGGTTCGGTACCTCTAACTATACGCTGAATGTTACTGCGGTGACGGATGATGACATATATGCCAGCAGCAATACCAAATAACTCATAGGCAAGAGGAGCTTTGGTAAGGTACATCAGTAGGGAAACAGCGATCGCACCAGCAATGGAACTGAGAGAGACAATACGAGAAATTGCCAAGACTACTGCAAATACACCTACGGTTCCTAAGCCTACAGGCCAAGACATGGTGAAGATAACACCTATACTGGTGGCAACGGATTTACCTCCGGTGAAGTTTAGCCAAATGGATTTACTATGACCAAAGATAGCAGCAAACGCAGCTAATGCCACTAACCAGGGTTGCCAGGTTAGTGGCAGTAGGGAAACGTCTGTCAGGGTATAAAAGCCATTGACTAGACTAATAGCCGCTACTCCTTTCAAGGCATCAATCAGTAATACCACCACTGCTGGTCCTTTGCCCACAGTTCTCAATATATTGGTGGCACCAGTTGATCCAGAGCCATGCTCGCGAATATCAATATCTTTAAGCCAGCGTCCTGCTAGGTAACCAGTAGGCAGGGAACCTAATAAATAGGCTGAGATGACTAGTAGCCCACTCCAAGTTAAGTTAAGTACCATTGGTGTCATGTTGAAGATTGTGACAAGATCCGGCAAGAATTCCCCGATCACCACCGCGACGGGTAGCTCGGCTGTAACATTGCTAACTGTTTTGATGTAAAGCGCAAGTGGGGGAAACCCCCGTCGGAGCAACTACATCGATTTTTCAGTTCGCTGAACCTCCCGATTGGCAGCAGTTTCGCGCCTGTTTTGCTAAAATTCAAGCCAGTAAACTAAGTAATTCAATAATCGTCATAGGTATACATCTGCCGAGGATCAGGTGCAAAAGCCAACCATAGGGGAAATTGCAATAATGACAAACTGATCTTATCTTCGGTTTCGTCAACAATGATTAACGCTAACTTATCCCGCTTGATCAGTCGTTCCGCTTTTTGAACCAGGGCTATTGGATCTTCAAATAGAACAACTCCCCGTTCTGGACCAAAATCACTGCGGGAGATTCCGAGACAGTCCTGTAATCCTCTACGCCATTCTCCCAGTCGTTCTGGGGTGTTGGCCAGCACAAGAGTACTTAGGCGATTGTCATATAGTGTCCGCAACACGGATATAACCGCTGAGGCAATTAAAACATTTTGTAAGCGGCTGCCCATAGTTTGCAACGCACCACGACCACCTTGGGAAAAAAACCACTGAGACACTTTTTCAGCGTGAATTGGCTCGAAGGTACGACGCAGTTGCCAGGGAGGACCATAATAATCTGGCATTTTGCGATATTGATCCAACAGCTGACGAATTTGTCGGACTTCGTCTTTAAATGCTTGTTCAGCAAATTTTGGGTTGCCTCTGGTCGGGGGTGGTGGGGTTTCTTCTAATTCTGACCGTGGTGCTTCGGTTGGTGGCTGGGAGAGTTCGAGTTGTTCTGCAGCAGCAGCTAGGTCTTGTAAGGAGCCAACCAAATAATCTTTAAAGCCTTGAACTCGAATGGCTAGCTCTTGAGATACACCTGCAAAACTAGTGCGCATTTCTTCACGAATGCGTTCCCGGCGGCGTTCTAGTTGCTCAATAGAAATTTGCAACTTTTGCTTGCGTTGCTCCAGTTCGGTCAGACCTTCAAGTACCATCCGCTCTACAACTGCTTCGGTGCTTCCCAATTCCTTTGAAACCAGTGACTTTTCATGGTTTTGCAGATTGGCAATTCTCTGTCTCAACTCCTGTTCTTTTTGCTCAAGTTCAGCCACAGTTTGAGCTAAGCTAACCATTTTTTTTGCTTGATCTGAAGACTCCCCTAGTTGAATTTCACTAACTTTATCATTCCGATTCGGATCAATCGACTGTGTTGGTTTAGCTTTGTCATGGTCTGATAGGGTCAGAGAAATGGGAGGAAGGTCGGGAGCTTCAGAGTTATCCCTAGGAGTAGCCCTATCCTGATCTGGCCAATTTGACTCCTGTGAATTATCTAATCCCTTAACTGCTTGGTTATTATCTTGCTCTTGTTCTGGGTTTTGTGGGTCTTCGGAATTCATTTAAAGTGATTTATTAATAACTTATTCACTAACTACCTAACCTCTACTCTATACTTTGAGGTAAGTCAGTTATACTTTAGGGCAGCGTTCTTCTAGGCAAGTTCGTAGCAGCTTTGGGTCAAATATAATTGGTAGAAAGTGAATGCTTTTGACTTCTGAAAAATAAAACAAAATCGGTACTGATGTCCAGAAGATTTCCCAGTTTTGCCAATCCTGATAAGGAAAACGCCGGATCAGGGTTTCGGAGCGATAAATATCCAAGGCGGTTTCAGTAAATTGCAGGCGTATGGTTACGGCCTGAAACAACAAGAACAATCCCAACAAAGCGATCGGCGAAGCCGCGCCAAAGGCGATCGCCTTTGGCGCGGCTTCGCCGATCGCTAAACTCACCCAGGGTTGTATGAGCACTATTGTCACTGCAGCAATAATCAACACTATAGGAAGTGTGTAGCTTGGGGAGAGTTCAACAGTTAATGTCGATTTTGGAGAATAATCAGCAGAAGTCACTTGGCTTAAATCCCGAGCTGATAAAGATGAATCAATATATGAATATAATTTAATTCTAAGCCTATATTCCCAACTTCTTCGATCTTCCCAATTTCTTCTATGGGATTCTATGGGATGACAGTTACCTGATCTTACCTACTACCAGTACCTAGCACATTCCTGAGTGAGATTAATCAAAAATTGAGTTAAATTTTTATACGGAGAGGGGGGGATTCGAACCCCCGATGGCTTTGACACCATAACAGATTTCGAGTCTGCCACCTTAAACCACTCGGACACCCCTCCATGATCTAGTCAAACCGCACCCCAGACTTCATCTGAAATTTGAACACAAAACCGTGGAATTTGTCAAGCCTGCTGTTGAAAACTCAGGCATTGCTGGGTGCTCAATGATGGAATCACTATCAAGGAACATCAATGTCTATCTCAATATCTTCAACAGTAGTCTTAAAACCACCATCCGGTGTCCACTGGATAGCACCATCACGGCCTGTCCAATAGAGGGTCATCTTAGCATTGCGCATGAGCTTCGCCGTGTAGGCATCCACGACATTGGATGATGCGATCGCAATTTTCGGTTGCAGGGCATCGAGGAATTCTGGCCTCAGACTTTTTCCCGACCACCAAAGTACTTGTAGCTCAGGGAAACGGATGGTTTTGGCTAACTGTTTTTGGAAGCCTGGTTTGAGGTCTCCTAAGAGTAACCAATTTTGGTCAATGATGCGCATCAGCAACACTGGTGGTTCAGTGTTGACTAATTCTATTGAAGTAGACCCAAAAGAGAGTATTTCCCCCACTGGAATTGGTTGGTAGTTAGCCTCCCTAGAGGCTACTGCACTAGCGATAGAGTTACGGGTGACAATATCGTTCCAATTTTGACCCTGAGACAATGGTCGTTGTAAATCAGTGTTATCGTAGAATGTCTCGATCGGTAAACTACCTAGAAGCTGAACCCAACCACTTCTGAGTTGGGGCTGCTTGTCGAGAGCAACTGCCCAATTAATATCATTGATACCTTGCTTTTGCAGAAAAGGCAGCACTGTAAACCTGACTGTATCAGGGTTGCCACTATTGACCAAGGTGACTTGTCCCTGGTCTTGAATCACTAAAATTTGGTTATTTCCTGTAGCTAGCACTGTAACTTGAAACAATTTTGACGCTTGTTGCCATTGGGGCAACACCACCACAGTGACAGCAACTAGACTAATCAGCCACCAACGAGGATGTAACCATTTAATCAAGCAAGCTAGAGCAATTAGCCCGTAGAGGAATAACAGTTGCCCTAGGGAAATTTTGCCCACCGCTACAGAACTTCCTGGCAACTGATTGAAAAATTCCACTAGTCCCATCAGTCCATGGGTTGGGTAATACAGTAACCAAGCCAGTCCACTTCCTGCTGTTGGCCAAATTAGTCCTGCCAAGGCACTGACAATTCCACCCAAAGTGATAATAGAAATTAGGGGTGTAGCAATAACACTAACTGGTATAGAGTAGCTGGCAACAACTTGAAAAACATACAGTTGCAGGGGTAGAGTCCAAACTGCTGCTGCAATTGGCACAGCAACTAGGGATGCGATCGCAGGTGGCAACCAATCCAAACGTTGGATAATCCCTGGTGCAGTGATTAGTAATCCTAGGGTGGCCAGAAAACTCAGCTGAAATCCCAAATCCCAGATCCACAAAGGATTAAATAGGAGTAACAGTGTTGCTGCTAACAAGAGTGACCCTAAAGGCTTAACTTTCCGTGCCGTCACTAAGGCAATTAGGGCACCCACCCCCATCAGAGCCGCCCGCATTACCGATGGCTGCAGTCCAGTTAATGCCACGTAAATTAACAGTACACTCAAGCTAATACTGAACTGCTTTTCCTTGCTTAAACCCCTGGTAACGGCTAAGACAAAACCCAACAGCAAAGAGACATGGAATCCAGATGCTGCTAAGGTATAGGCTAACCCAGCCTGAATAAATTGATCCCGGATATCGTAGGGCAAATCAACAGCACGACGTCCTAAAACCATTGAACTGACTAACGGACCTGTGGGAGAGCCTAAAAAGCGAACTTGGGAACGGATAATACGTTGTCGCAGTCTCCACCATCCCCAGGGTTTGCCAATAGTTTCCTCATCAAAGTTTATTTGACGCCCACTCAAACCAGCAAAAGCCCCTTGACGGGCAAGATAGGCTCCAAAGTCGAAGGCTCCGGGATTAGTCACTGGCTTGGGTTTATATAAAACCCCAGTTACGCTAATTATCTGACCTGGGTAGATACCAGTTCCTTGAAGTAATGGCACAGTCACATACAACTTGCCTGTCACTCCCTGACTGATCGCTCCCCCATCTTCGCGACTTTCAATTTCAGTTAACTGAGTAGCTTGTAACCAAAATTGTGTACGCTGAGTTCGGGTCAGGCGAGGCATACTCTCCACTTTGCCTTCAACCTTAAACAGTTGCTCTGGAGCAATGCTATTGGTTGAGGGGACATATTCGCTAATGTCATTCAGTTCTGGTTGTGGTACCCGCAATTGAAAATAGACCACCGCCAAGGCCGAGATTAGTCCTGCTGCTACCCATAATCTTGGTTTTGGTCCTGTGCGCCAGAACCTGGGGAATGCGATCGCAGCCACTATCCCTGTGACAACTAATCCTGTTACCAAAGCTCTGTACTCTTGCCAGGGAATCTCACCAGTCGGTAAGTTGAGAATCCCTGTAGACAGTAAGCCCAGAATATAAGCAAGACTTATTACTGTACCAGTGGCAGGCTTCATCAGATCGATAAACCTAGCTTTAAGCCCAAAACAACATGAAGCAATAGCAGGCAAAGTGCCGTACTTCCTAAGTAGGCATGAACGCTACGCACCAATGCTTTGTTTCCGCCAAAGCCAGTCAAGGCAATCACCCCATTAGCAGCCAGCACAATCAGTACGATTGATCCTGTCCAAAAGTGGGGGCTTTCTAGAATTGGCTGATACTGCATTACCAGAGACAAAACCCCACCCGTGTAGCCACCTGCGATAAAAATAAACATCCAGGGTGCTATTTTTCGATGATTACTGCGACTCTGTAGTGCTATTTCAGGATCAGATACTACTCGGCCACGCCATCCTGCTATTCCCACAAAGCTACCCATAATCAATACCACAATTCCCATCATCAATGGGTGTCCCCAATGCACCACTGGCTCAGGAATACCTAAAATTCTAAATTGGTTAGCAATTGGTTCTAAGAGCTGACTGAAATTTCCCACCGGTGTAAAACTATCCTCTCGATTAAGGTTGACCTAGCTTAGGTAACCATCTTTGTAGCATATTCAGAATTTGATTGGGCAACAAAATCTCACCATATCCAGATAGTGATGTTTAGATTCCTTGACACTTGTCTCAAACTAACAAACAGATAATTCAAACACTTGCAGTTCAACGTGAACAAAAAATCATACCAGATCCTAGAAGACTGGTATGATCCTTTGCTTGTCCCTAGTGCAAAGGAGACGCAGGGCTTTAGCCCCCAGGGCAAAGCCATCTAAATTTTTTTTGACAATAATTTAATAACCGACATTCCTCACTTCTCACTCCTCACTTCCTCACCCCGCCACTGTCACTACTTTGTTTATAATGATAATTTAAAAAAAAATAATACTAAATAGCTAGGATTACCCAGGAAAATTTAAAACTGGTATATATCAAAATTAGTAAATACTAATTTTTTTCTGCCGCTAATGTAGCTTTGGAGTTTTTTTGAGCAATGCCTTTATTATAGAAAAGCCAGGTAAAGATGACTAATCCAGCTTCGGTTCCTAATAAATCGTGAAGGATATGAAATAAAGCATTGAAAGTCACTTGCGGATCACTATAGGGATTCCCTCCAAATTTATCTAGAAGAAACACAAAGGTTAAATTGACTCCAACGGAGAAAATTGGGAAAAGAATAATTTTCCAATCTTGGAGTATCGTATAGCCTCGATAGGTCAACACACCCAAAACTAGAGTAAGTACAATATAGATAGGAATCTTAAAATTATCGTTACCGGCTTGATAACCTAAAGGGTACAAAATTGAAACAACTAACAGACTGATGGCAAACACAATGTTAATTAAATTGGTGATGATAGTAGTCTTCTCCACTAACCCATCCGCCCACAGCGCAAATCCTGAAATCAAGAAAAAGTAAAACATGAAATTCAGCATCGTAAAATCGTTTTGATAATACCAGCATTGGGTGACGTGCCAACCAATTTCTGAAGCGATCGCCACCATCACAAAAGCTAGCCCCAGTTGCGACGCAAAAATATTTGATGTCAGTCCTAAATTTTTTAAACTGTTGTAAAAAATTCTCATCGCCAGAGGGATGAGGGCAAAAACCAGCACGTGGGTGATAATTAATCCCAGTTTCCAACCATCGACTATACAAGTTCTAGAAGGGTCTGTCGGGGATTCTGCGATTCCGGGCAATGTGGCGAGAATATAGCCAAATCCAGCTAAACCGATTAAGAAGCAGAGTGCAGTAAACCCTAAGTTGCTAGTAAAAATCTTGCCATCGTTATTTTCCTGGGATTTAGTAAATTGCTTTGAAGACATTCATACAGCTCCTGCTCATAGACAACTAAAACAAATCGCCGAAATCGCTGGAGGAGTCTCCCCACAGCCTGATATCAACTACTAATTGTCTCACAATAACTATCCCTGGAATCTAATAGTTAAGATAAATTTTAGGTGATCATTGATAAATGTTAAGTAACCATCAAATTTATGATGATTGCGTTACATATCTTTGTTAAGATATAGATTGCTTTACAAGTGTGATGGCTAAAGCCCCTGTACTTTAGTCGGGGGATATAAGCGAACGGATGAATTGATTCATCCGCGATGCGGGTCGCTAATGTACACTAAAACTTTCTGAGTGCTAATCTTGCCAGTGGTGTCAAACATATACGAATGTGTCCATAAACTTGGCAATCTCAACAGGTCTGGAAATTATTGTCTAAGCAATAATGATCTTCGTAATTGGTTTGCTCATTGCTGTTACTGTACCTCAAGCTTACTAGGAAACTATAGTATGAAGCATAAATTCTCCCCAAAATTGACCTTAATCGCCGCTTATTGCATCAGCCTATTTCAGTTTTCTCCCACCGCAGAGGCGCTCACCATCGATCAATGGTCTCTCAAGATTATGCCTTTAGGAGACTCAAACACTCGTGGTAAAGCATTGGATCGAGCCGGATATCGAGATGACCTGTGGGCATTGTTTAAAGATAATGGCTATAGAGTAAATTTTGTGGGTAGCGCTACCTCAGAAAATCCCGAAATAGTTTTAGGCCAAAACAACACATATGTGTTTGACAAAGAGCATCAAGGGCATGGGGGATTTGCCATAGCTGGTGTTGGAGCATCCAATGCGTGGTCAGATTTAAACTCCGAAATAGAAGATTGGCTGAAGCAGGCAAGACCGGATATTATCTTATTAATGGCTGGCACAAACGACATACTTTTTCAGAATGAAAGCCCTGAAGATACAGTCAATGAAATGATTTTACTAATTGATAAAATTCTCGCCTGGTCAGATCAGGTATATTTGTTTGTCTCTTCAATTCCCCCCATTAAGCCCTCTGCACTTAAGGATGGTACTCTCAAGAATCAGAAAGCTGATAAATACAATAACCTATTGGCAAATTTGCTGACTGGAGAAAGTTATAAAAACAAGAACATTCGATTTATTAATAACCGCAATATATTCACCCCTGAACACATGCTTGAGGATGGTATTCACCTAACCCCAGAGGGTTACAAAAAGTTGGCTCACGCTTGGTTCAAAATCATGATCGGCATTGGTACGAGGGAAAAGCAAGATGATATTCCTATAGATGTTCCCCTTGAGATCGAGATCTATGGTAGTTGAGAAAAAAATCTACAGGGTAAGCGCAAGGCGCTTACCCTGCGGTATAACCCCATCATTAAATTGCTAATTGTTGATAGCACCTCAAGTAGCGTGCGCTACGCGCATTTGCTGTAGGCGAAGCTCTTCTGAAGGATAATGATTTTGCTAATTGCTGACCATAACCATAGATACCAAATGGCTTATATAGGCCTTTCGGAATGCATTCACGGGGCTATCAAGCTCCTCGTTTTTGCCCGTGTGATTCGATGTGGTATTATACAAAGGTCTGTCTCCGTAATTATTGTGATAACGCCAGATTCTAATATTGATGTATCAAATTTTTCAGGCTTCCTGCCTCAAAAAATCTGTATCAATTGCTAATTTTTCCACTCCGATCTCCGCTGATGCGCACTGGGTGGCTTGATCACGATTGGAATTGGCGATATCCAGACAGCTTAGACTGAATTACCCTAAACTTCGTACAAACATTTAAGATGCTAACAGAACAAGACATTGATCAATGCTTGAAGATGCTGGATGGCATCTATAGTTTATCCGAACCGGAAAGATTAGAGAGGATTGACAAATTTGTTAAATCTACCCTGTCTATTACTCCAGATATCTACAGTCCAAAAAACTTAAAATACTTATTTTCCTATCCCGACCCCATCGGTGTTTTTGCCGATTTCGTGTCTAACTACATTAATTCTAATATTCATACTGAAGAATGTTCGCCAATTTTTACTCGTTGTGAAGTAGAAATGGTAGAAACTCTCCTGCCGTTAGTGGGTTATCCTGAAGGCGATGGTATCTTTTATCCGGGTGGTACCTTATCTAATTTGGCATCTGTATTCTTAGCAGTACAAAGAGCAAAAGTTAATTTAGGACAATCAGTCATTCTGGTTTCCGAACATTCTCATTACTCTATCAGTAAAGCTGCTAAGATTTGTGGGATTCAACATATTATCAATGTTAAAACAAGCACAAAAGGAGTCGTTGATCGAGAACATTTACGAGAATTAGTCAGCAAAATTAAAGCTGATAATCTCAATCTAATTTACTTTGCTTGTGTTCTGGGTTCGACTACCTTGGGAACTTTCGATCCGGTAGAAGAAATACTGGAAATATTCCAAGAATTCGCGATTCAACCTTGGATTCATCTTGATGCAGCTTGGGGAGGCGGGGTTTACTTTAGTGAAGATGCAGCGTTTTCTAGAAAACTGAGTTCTTTGTCAGATTCAATTGTATTAGACTTTCATAAATTTCTTTCAGCCCCTCTATTATGCTCAGTCTTACTGGTGAAAGACAAATCTGTTTTAGTGGATGAAGTAATCGCACATAATCCTAATTCTCCATTTAACAGCAACCAGAATAGAAAATATAGTCTCAGCATCAAGTCTTTACAATGTTCCCGAGAAGCCTATGCCTTTAAGCTTTGGTTGATGTTCAAACATCATGGTCTTGAACATTTTCAAAATTTAATTCAAAAATACTATAAAAATCGTAAAGAATTCAGGAAACAACTTTCGGATCGGGTTTTATATGTCGTCGAACCCCAGTATTTTAACCTCTGTTTCTGGTTTATTCCTGAAGAAATGGAAGTGAAGGAAACCATCACAGATTACACGGCGGCAGAAATTGATAAAATCGATCAACTTAATCTCGCTATCTATGATCAAGTAGTCCAGGATGACTTTATCAAAGTCAGTTCGTCTAGTTTTAATAATCTTCCGGCATTTATTCGGATAATTGTACATCATGGAAATCTGACAACAGATATCATTTCTGAAATTGTTGCTTATTTATATAAAATCTATGAATCTTTTGGATAAAGTCGTTGTCTAAGTCTAATCTAGAAGTCCAAAATTACAGGAAATTACAGGAGGATTAGAGAATGGGCAGAGTCAGAAAGCATGAATCCTACACCAACTCAATTCTAACACCCATTTATCAAAATACAGCCTACTTTTATGACGATCATGAAACTTATGTTAAAGCCTTACACGAAGGATCGCTCACAAAAGGCCGTTATGGCAGGTATCATAATCCGAATTGGGAAGAAGTAGAGGGAATTTTAGCCCAACTCGATAAGGCTGAAGATTGCTTACTATTTCCCAGTGGAATGAGTGCGATTTACAGCACTTTAATGGCATTCGCCAAATCTCAAAGCTGTTTCGCAACAACTTGCTATCTCTATAAAAACACAAGACGTGTTTTTGAGAATCTTGAGAAACTGGGGTTCAAAACTTTGATTTTGGATAATTCGGATCTATCTGAGTTGATGAGAACACTTGATCAAGTCAGTCAAGATATTAATATTCTTTTCCTAGAACTTCCCTCTAACCCTCATCTTTACCTGGCAGATATTGAAAAAATCAAAGAGTTGTTAGAACCCGATACGCTTCTGGTTGTCGATAGTACCTTTGCCAGTCCCTATAATTTTCAACCCTGTTTATGGGGGGCAGATTTAGTGATTCATAGTTGTACTAAATATCTCAATGGTCATGCTGATGTGGTACTGGGAAGTGTTGCTGGGAAAAAGGAAGCGATCGCTCAAATTAGAAATTTCAGAAATATCAATGGAGTTATTCCTAGCCCTCGGGATGTGTTTACATTGGGTCAACACTTGAAAACCTTTCAGTTGAGAATGGAGTCTTTAAATGCTTCAGGGCAAAAACTGACTGAGTTTTTAAATTCCCATGATTTGGTTTCCAAGGTCTATTATTTGGGCTTAGATTCTCATCCTCATCGAGAACTCTCCAAGAAATATTTTACTAATGGGTATGGTGGTGTTGTGACCTTTGAACTCAAACTTTCAAAACGTGAGACATCAGAATTCATTGACAACTTAAAAATTCCATATATTGCTTCTAACTTTGGTTCAGCGGAAACCTATATCGAACAGCTTGCTCCCTTTACCTACTACTATTTATCCGACCAGGATAGAAAATCATTAAATATTACGGATAGTCTGATTCGACTCTCCATCGGCTTTAATGATCCAGTCGATAGTATCATTGAGGATCTCGATTGTAGTCTTGCTCGATATATCCCTACGGAAATACATTAGACTTCGCGGCAGTTGTCGGGAACAGGGAACAGGGAACAGGGAACAGGGAACAGTGGACAAGAATTGAGGTAAACACTATCAGAAAAATACTTTTGCGCATAGGTCTATTAGAGTATCTTGTTTCTGTACTCTATTTCCTTTGGCCTTACCCCCGATTATATTATCCTAATCTAAATGGAACCCTGCCAAATGCAATCACTTAACTGCTGAATTTCTTGGAATCGAACATCCTGACTGATAAAGAAGATTCCCACAAATAAGGTCAAATATTGACTCAAACAAGCATAAAAACCAGCTCCAATACTGCCCCAATGCCATTTAATAATGGAAAAATAATCAAAGATTATATTGCCTAAATTGCCAATGATTGTTATCACTAGCACCTTACCACTCATCTCTTTTCCTAATAACCAACCGATCACGACTAAGTTAAGTGCCACTGCGGGAGCACCCCAAATACGGGCATTAAAATAAGCAATACCAGAAGATTTAACGTCATCAGGAGCATCGAGTATAAGAAACCAAATTTTCTCGATAGGATATTGTAAAATAACAATTAATACACCCAGTACCAACCCTATCAATCCATTGCGTAAACCCACTAATAACATGGCTTCCCGGTCATCTTTGCCTACAGCTTGAGCCGTCGCTCCCGTTCCATCCGCAAGAAGTGTAAAAGTCGGTAAAGATAGGTAAACAAAACCGTTGCGACTGCAACTCCTGCTAAGTGACGAATTTCTGGCAGATGTCCCAGGAAAGCCACGCTGACTAAGCCCGATAAGGGAATCATGATATTGGAGAGAGGTAAGCATTCAGCTCTCAGCTCTCAGCTCTCAGCTCTCAGCTCTCAGCTCTCAGCTCTCAGCTTTCAGCTCTCAGCTTTTGAATAAAACAGGTAACCATTTGTCTAATCTGAGTTACGTCTGTTGAGCACTGACCCCTGACAGCTGACGGCTGACCACTGACCACTGACAGCTGACGGCTGACCACTGACCGGTGAATACTTACGGAGAGAGTATTAATGACCGCAAGCCTGTAGAAGCGGGGGATAAGACTGTCTGAGTTTAAGCGGGCAAGTTTCATCGGCTCAAATATCAACTTTATTGGTATTTTTAATAGTAAATTTTAACAAAAATCAAGCTTAATTTTAAAAATTTTTATGGGATTTCAAAAGTTCCACTTTCTGTGAAACACAGGATAGAGAGACAACTCAGATCAAGAACAATTCTGATAGCTGGTCAGCTACCTAAAAAGGGAAGCTAAAAGCCCCGTCTCTTTAGAGCGGGGTGCTGATGTTCAGCGAATTTCAAATAGAGCGCATGGTCAGAGATTTTGCTAAGGTTTGATAGCTGGCAGGATGACCTGCAAAATATCCCGAGAGATAATACCTGGCAGGTTCATAATGATTTTCAGCCGTGAACGGAGCAAAAAATTGATCACTAACCAAATCTTTTCTGACAAAAAATGCATTAACACCCGATAAGTTACAGCCCACAAGAT
>NZ_GL890823.1:0-38351 GCF_000211815.1 Moorena producens 3L | reverse complement strand
GAGCAGGGTATTCTAGTTGTAACAGGCTCTTCTTCGTTAAAATTCGAGGTAATTTCTATGAAATCATTGTTCCGTTGGGGCACAACATTAAGTTTAGTAGGGAGTGCCTTACTAGGCTCAGTGAGTGCGGAAAATTTAGCGGCACTGGCTCTGACCGAAGAGCAGGTAAGAGAAAAGTTGACACCTGTACCTGTATTTGCAGTTACTGATACTAAAGGTTCGCCACTAGTAGCCTCAATTCCAGATCAGCAAGATCAAAAGAAGACTACCTCAGTGGCAGGTGTGTTTATTAGCCAAGAAGATGCTAATGCCTTTGTACAGCGTTTAAAGCAGGAGAATCCTCAACTAGGTAACAAGGTTCAAGTAGTGCCTGTATCTTTGGGGGAAGTTCATGAGCAAAATCAAAAGAATCGCACTGTTCCCAATGGTTTAAATTTTGCCTACATACCAAACCAACAGCAGGTAAAGCAGGCACAAGCGATCTGGAACCAAAATGGTCAAGAAAAAAAGCCATTTCAGGGCGTACCGCTGTTTGTGGCCAAAGAAGCTAGCAACAGCGGATACCTAACCATTCAACAAAATGGGGTCTCATCAATTCCGTTCTTTTTTAACAAAGAGCAATTGCAGAGTATAGTGAATCGCTATAAGCAGCAAGACCCTAACTCCCAGGTTAAGATAGAGGTAGTGCCTCTAGAGGGCGTTATAAAAACCTTACAGGACAGCAACGATCAGCAGCTAGAGAAAATCGTACTAGTGCCATCCCAGGAATCCCTGAAATTTTTGCAAGGTCTGTCCCAAAATCAACTCCAACGTCCAAATCAATGATTATGGGTCAGCGGTGGGTGGTCTCGGGAAAAGAACTCTGGCAGTGGCGTCAAGATGCCTGCAAGTCTGCCGCCGAGGCAGGTGTCCCTACAGCTGAAGTGGACTGGTTGCTAAAGGAGGTAGCTGAGCTTGACCCATTAGTGCTACGCTTGGAGTCATGGCAACAGTGTTCCTTGTTAGGGCAAGCCACTGAAAACTCAACTATTCAACTTTCCCAACCTCTACCTGTACTCACCCAACTGTGGCAAAAGCGTATCCATCAGCGATGCCCAGTTCAATACCTAGCTGGGGTTACTCCTTGGCGTCATTTCTCCTTGAGAGTTTCCCCAGCTGTCCTGATTCCCCGCCCAGAAACTGAATCCCTGATTGATCTGGCGGTCAATGGTGTAGCTATGAGCTCTACACCTGACTTATCATCAGGACACTGGGCGGATTTGGGGACTGGTAGTGGAGCGATCGCTTGTGGACTGGCAGAGGTATTTCCCCATGGGACTATTCATGCCGTTGATTGCACTGAAGAAGCCCTTGCCATCGCTCAATTGAATGCTCAACAGTTGGGCATGGCAGAAAAAATTAAGTTCTACCATGGTTATTGGTATTCACCTCTAGAAGCCTTGAAAGGTCAGTTAAGTGGTATGGTGGCAAACCCACCTTATATACCTAGTAACTCCCTCAAACAGCTACAACCAGAAATATACTACCATGAACCCCATATTGCCCTCGACGGTGGCAGGGATGGTCTAGACTGTATCCGACAGCTGATTGACATGTCTGGGGATTATCTGCGCCCAGGCGGTGTTTGGTTAATTGAAATGATGGCAGGACAAGCGGACAAGGTTGTTCAACTACTCCAAAACCATGGCAGTTACTCTGAGATCCAGATATTTCCAGATTTAGCAGGTATTGACCGCTTTGCTCTAGCTTATAGGAAGTATGAAGTATAAACAAGGTATGCATAGATGCCCACAGGTAAAAAGCTTTGGAGAATTTTCCCAAGCTTTTACCTTTGACGTGATAGCTTCTACTTTTTAGTGTGCTGGTGAGCAATGACCCAAGTTTCTATGGCTACCCTGATTTCCGGGGCTCTCTCAGGTAAGCTGGTAAGTTTTCCGACAGATACAGTACCAGCACTAGCAGTGCTACCGCACAAGTCAGAGTTGGTGTTTGAGGCAAAGCGGCGTCCTCAAGACAAACCTTTGATTTTGATGGGGGCATCTCCTAAGTCTCTTTGGCCATTTGTTCAAGGTACTTCCGCACAGAGGTCGATTTGGGAACACATGGCTGTTAAGTATTGGCCAGGAGCATTAACATTGGTTTTACCCGCTTCAGATAAAGTACCTACCGTTATGAATCCTTCTGACCCGACTACTATTGGGGTGCGTGTGCCAGCTTCCAGGATAGCGATCGCAATTTTGTCCAAGACTGGTCCGTTGGCAACTACCAGTGCTAATTACTCAGGCGAGCCACCTTTACAAACAATGGCAGCGGTTGAGGTGCAGTTTCCCGAGGTATTGACCCTCCAGCCAGCTGAGTTAGAAGCGATCAAACCAGACAAGATTGGCGTCCCGTCTACTGTTGCCAAATGGACCAGCAGTGGCTGGGAAATTTTGCGTGCTGGAGGGATTGAATTAGACGATTCAGAGTTTGAATAGTTCTACTCACCTTTTAAAAAAACTAGCTATCCTTAAAAAGATCTGACAAAAAAGTATGAAGTTTGAATTGTGAAGGAACCCTGAATTGTGAAGGAATCCTGAAAAGGTTCTATCGATTGGTTACTCAGCAACAGGTATTTTTTTAGCCTCGTTGCCTACCCAACTCTACCCTTGTCGATTACCAGCAGTACAATCTTCAACCTTCATTCTTTATCCTTCAATTTTGTTAGGTGCGCTTGACCTTGGCGAATTAAATTCGCGCGATTGTCGCGCCTCCAAGGCCGCGAGCAATCCCTCGCGGCCTAGGGTCGCACCTTCGGGTCGCACCTGTTGACGTTTTTAGTGTGGCAAGACTTAATAAGCATGGGTGAGACAGATCTGATCTATTTGCTAGTAGGCATTGGGTTAGGAGTTATGGGGAGTCGCTTCCGGAAATTTTTAAAGGTGCGCTTTCCAATGGCCGGGTTCCCCGGCCTTGGGTCGCACCTTAAGGTGCGCTTTCCAATGGCCGGGTTCCCCGGCCTTGGGTCGCACCTCCATGAAAGCACAGACTCAAAGACCTCTGGATGCCATCAAACTGATACTGATGCTGAAGAAATCCAGGGTCTGAAACAGGAATTCAAGCAAAATCAATTGGCTTACCAAATGGCAATGGAAATGAGCCAGTTTAAAGCCGGATTTTTGGCACGAACTTCCCACGAGTTGCGATCGCCTCTGAGTCGGTTGATTGGTTTACATCAGTTGATTTTGTCGGATCTGTGTGAGTCTCCAGAAGAAGAGAGAGAATTTGTGAACCAGGCTAACGCCTCTGCCCATACTATGGTCAAACTGCTTGATGAGGTGACTGCTGTAGCTAAAACTGAACACGGTACTAACGTTTTGGAGATTTGCTCAGTCCCCTTGAAGCAGCTGTTGGAAGACCTCTATCGTCTGACCTATTTGCAAGCTGCCAATCGCAATCTCCAACTGCAAATAGTTCCACCTGACCCCCAAATTCACGTTTTAGTAGATCCACGGCGTTTTCGACAAGCATTACTAATGATTGTGGATACTGCGATTACTCAGATAAGCAGTGGTGAAATTAAAGTTTCGACTACACTCTCCTCTAAATCTGAAACAGTTTCCATCTGGATTGATATGCCCTGTGCTATCAGCTGTTGGGCTGAAGCTGTTGATTTATTGCAATTACCACCAGATCAATCAAAACAGCCCAGTGAAACGGTATCCACTTCATCTGGACTGACCTTGTTGATGATTCAAACACTCTTGGAAGTGATGCAGGGGCGTATAGAAGTATTAGCGGTCCCCAGTGAAGAAGCTGACAATGATACCTCTGCTGAGAATCTTACCCGGTTTCAAGTTTCTATACCCCAGGGGATTCCTGAGATTGTAGAGCCTTACTAGGCACTGGAGTAGCTAGAGGCTGATTGTACAATACCATTGTGGTACTGGAGTTCACCTCAAAACCAATGCGTTCGTAAAAACTTTGTTGATGGGTGGTCATCAGATAAACTCTCTCTACTCGGCTCATCTGAGGATGAGAGAGTACGGTTTCCACTAGCTTACGCCCTAGCCCAGCTCCTCGATAGTCTGGATGGATAACGACATCCCAAATGGTTCCCCGATAAATTCCGTCAGAGGTAGCTCTAGCTAATCCAATCAGCTTCTGGTTATCCCAAACGCTGATGACAGGATTACTGTTAGCGATCGCAACTTGCCAATCCTCGATTTTTCGGTCTTTTGCCCAAAAAGCACCTAGGTTAAACAATTGCTGTAGCTGGTAATAGTCGATTTGAGATTTGCGATCGCAAAACTGAATATGGCGGTAATCCATAGTTACCAAAGTTCCTTCTGATTTTGTTAAACGTGCCTTGAAATTGACTTACTTTCCTGATTTTAGTCGGGAAGTTTAATAAAAAAATTTTAATTTAAAATAGGGTTCAGAGCCTGTCCTATTGACTACGGTTAAGTAATAGAAACCAGACAATTTTTCCTGATTAATTAACAATTTAAAATTGACAATTAATCAGGATTAAAGGGGTTTGCAGATAGCTGTTAAAGATATATCTATCGATAGGTGATCTCTGGCTTGACAAACCCAGGCAGCTGAGTATTACAAAATGTTAAGATTATAACCTATTGTAATTATTTCGGTCAAATTCAATAACTGATAGTATGGGTGGTAGTATGGGCTATTGTTGTTCGATCACGACACCTGTGCACAACCACCTCTCACCCACCCCATCCAAACCCCATGCCCAATTGCCTAATCAGCGTTGGGAAATTGCCCCCCTCAAAACTGAACAAGCTGACCAACTCGCCCAAGCTAGAGGCATTTCCCCCCTAATCGCTCAACTCCTGATCAATCGGGGCATTGAAACCTCTGAACAAGCCGAGGTTTTCCTCAATCCCCTATCTCAGGTGATGCCTGCACCGATTGATGAATTTCCCGATTTGGCAATTAGTGTCGGGATGCTCACTGAAGCGATCGCAAATCAAGAAAAAATCGCTATCTGTGGAGACTACGATGCTGATGGCATGACCAGCACGGCTTTGTTACTCAGAGCATTACGCTGGTTGGGGGCTGATGTAGACTACGCCATACCCAGCCGGATGACAGAGGGTTATGGCATCAATACACGGATTGTGGAAGAATTTGCGGAGGAAGGGGTGGGTGTGATTTTAACGGTTGATAATGGTATTGCTGCCCATGAACCTATTGCTAGAGCTGTAGAACTTGGAATAACGGTTATTGTAACTGACCACCATGACCTACCTCCAGAACTTCCAGACGCTGATGCCATTCTCAATCCTAAGCAACTGCCGGAAGAGTCACCCTACCGAAGTTTAGCGGGTGTAGGGATAGCTTACATTTTAGCTATCTGTCTAGCACAAGAACTGGGTCAACTCAAAGGCTTGACCCAACAGCTGTTAGAACTATTTACTCTGGGAACTATTGCGGATTTAGCCCCTTTAACCGGTATCAACCGACGTTGGTTAAAGCGAGGCTTAGGGTTATTGCCTCAATCTCAATTAGCAGGAGTTCAAGCATTAATCGAGATAACTGGGGTCAAAGATGACCAAAAATCCCTCAAGCCAGAGGATATTGGGTTTAGACTAGGACCAAGAATTAACGCTATTGGTCGCTTATCGGATCCCCAAATTGTAATTGAACTGCTGACGACTACTGCACCGGAAGTAGCACGTGAGAGGGCAATGCAGTGTGAACAAGTGAACCAACGGCGTCAGCAATTGTGTGCTGATATTGAACAAGATGCGATCGCATTTATTGAAGACACTGGACTAGATTGGCAACAGAAGCGGGTATTAGTGATTGTCCAACCGAATTGGCATCATGGAGTGATTGGGATTGTTGCCTCCCGATTAGTAGAGCGCTATGGTGTCCCAGTCTTTATTGGAACCTATGAAGACAACGACCAACAACACATTCGTGGTTCAGCAAGGGGCATCACTGAATTCAATATTTTTGAAGCCTTAGAGTTCTGTAAAGACTTACTGGGTAAATATGGAGGACACAAAGCAGCTGGTGGATTTTCCCTACCTGCTGAGAACTTAAGCGCCTTTGAACAATCCCTTAGCGGTTTTGCCCATCAATCTCTAAAACCTGAACACCTCAAACCCCTAGTTAGTATCGACGCTAGCCTAGAATTCTCTCAAATTACCTCTAACCTCTACCAGCAATTAGATCTGCTTCACCCCTGTGGCATTGGCAATCGGGACCCTGTCTTTTGGAGTGCCAATGTTCAAATCCTTGAACAACGAGTGGTTGGTAAGGGACACATTAAGCTTACTTTGAATCAGGACAACCAACCAGTCACGATTCAGGCTATTGCTTGGCGTTGGGGGGAATACTTCCCTTTACCTCGGCGAGTGGATATTGCCTACAAGTTGCGAGAGCATCATTGGGAGGGCAACACGACCATTGAGTTAGAGTTAGTTGGTGTCCGTCTACCCGTAGTTACTAGTACAGTTACTACTACCTCAACTACCAAGAAAGCGGAATTTTATTACAATCAGCGCCGTTACACCTGTAGCCTCTGGGAATCTTTAAACGAACTAAGAATTAGAAACCCGGAAGGAAAAGTCCTAGCGATTCAGAAAGGACAACGCATTGGACTTTTGGGTACTAAACGGGAAGATGCTATAGAAGTTAATGTCACTAAACCGCCCTACTACCCGTTGATCAAAGCAGCAACTCGTGCGTTGGGACTCAGTTGAACAAAATGTCTCGTACAGTTCCCACCTATAATCTTGCATTTAGGTGGGGTTAGCGACACCAACAAAAAACACGAGCTTTTCTTATTCTTTTGGCAATTCGATGAGGTAGCTACTGGGAGTTGGCTGTTTGGTGGTTAACTGAAGTTGAAATGCTACTCTACTAACATAGTATATTGTTTGAAATCTGAAAGATATAATTAAATACTCATGACTAAACCACTTGAGTTGATAGAACACCCAGAAGGCGGAAGATATCAGGAGGTATTTCGATCAAAGATTTCAGTAACTGCAAGTGATTCTAGCGTGAAGTCTGCTCTTACTCATATTTACTTTTCTCTGAACCAAGATGAAAAGAGTCGGTTTCATCGGGTTATTGGGGATGAAGTTTGGAATTTATACAAAGGCACGGGTATCTACCTCTACCTCTGGGATGGTACCGATTCACCACCACAACGTATTACATTATCATCTGAAGAAAACCAGTTCTGCTACGTTGTACCTTCAGGTGTGTGGCAGGCAGCAGTACCCATTCAAGGTAGTGTTTTGGTGGGTTGTTCCGTTGCACCAGGCTTTAAATTTTCAGGTTTTGAGCTTATCGATAGTGGCTCAAAAGAAGCGCAACTTCTCTTCTCTGTTGCACCAGAATTGCGCCAGCTAGTCCTTCCTTGATAGGCTCTTACTACAGAACCCAAAATTTTTACCTATCCCCATACAAGATTATGAATAAACACGACCTAATTCAAAAGTTGGGCATGCAAATGCATCCTGAAGGAGGCTATTATTCATAAACTTATCGTTCTAAAACAATAATTGAAACCGATAGAGAAGGGTCATCACGGGCAGTGTTGACTTCTATATACTACCTGCTGACAGATGATCGCCCTATTGATCACTTTCATATCAATAAGT
Source organism: Moorena producens 3L (assembly GCF_000211815.1). Taxonomy (GTDB): domain Bacteria; phylum Cyanobacteriota; class Cyanobacteriia; order Cyanobacteriales; family Coleofasciculaceae; genus Moorena; species Moorena producens. The sequence goes on along the minus strand of NZ_GL890823.1, from coordinate 30,726 downwards.
CTGACATTATGCACTACTTCCATGCAGGTTCTCCCGTTCTCTATCTAGTTCTTGATCCCAACGGAACCTTGCAAAAGTTCAAACTCGGCATGGATCTGGCAAAAGGAGAAACACCCCAGATTCTTCCAGTGGTTACTGGAAAGCTGCGGTCTTAGAAGAAGGAGAGTTTGGACTCCTGGGGGAAGCCGTTGCACCTGGCTTTGAATTCCGTGACATGGAGATTGCTCAACCTGAAACATTCCGTCAGCAATTTCCTAACCTGTGGGATCAGCTAGCCCCATATGTTAAACAGTAATTGATAACTTCCAATCTTCATCCTAAGACCTTAAATTCTTTAACCTATAGTACAATTGCGTACATGGGAATAAAAAAAGCACCAGGGTCTGAAAAACCCATCAAACAATCTCTGAATTGGAAATTTAAAAAATGAATATCGAAAACCTATTAGCACAACTTCTTGTCTTTAAAGGTCTGACCGAGCCACAGCATCAAAGGATATTAGAAATTAGTGAAATTAAGCAATATCAATATGGTGAGCATATTTTTGACGAAGGAACAGACAGTCACGATCTCTATGTTGTCCTAGAAGGCCAAGTTGATATTATGATCGACCCAGCTTTGCAGGGAAATGTGGAAGAAGGAACAATTGGACTGAAAAAAATTGCGGAGAAAATTCAGGGAACATCCTTGGGAGAAATCTCTTTAATTGATAAATCTACTTCTCCTAATTCAGCAATATGTGCTTCAAAGGACACCAAATTATTACGATTTTCAAAAGACGCATTGGCCAGACTCTATCAAGATGATCCTGATATTGGTTATAAAATTACCCAAAATATTGCAACTATTCTCTCTGCTAAAGTTCGGGAACGCAATTCATTAGTTGCTCAACAAGCTCTCAGCAATTACTACCTTTATTTTTTATGTGAAGAACTTTCTGCCGAAGCCTATCAATGTGATAGTATTATTCCCTTAAACAAAAAGCTCATCATCAGAGATCAACATCACTTTATGTTGTCAGGTTTGGACTCAATTTCAGGTGTTGTTCCCAATAAAGAAGACATTGATCTGGCATTTTTTTCAACTCCCAATATACTTCAAAAAGTTTTAGAACCAGGAACTCCTTCTGGTGTAATGGTTTTAAATACCCTCTTTGATCAGATTGGAAATAATCATATAAATGAAGACCTCCCTAAAGATATATTTGAGGTGATCTGTACCCCTGGTAATTTAGGAAAATCCGGTTGCCTGGTTGTCCATAAGAAGTACGATTCACATCAGCAAACCTTTTTTATTAAATGGGAAGTCAAAGGCATACATTATGATCAAGCCTCTTCAACAATAACAGCTAATATTTTTATCTATATAAGCCAGAATGAACCGTCTGTTAGCAAACAAGTTGAAGAGTTAATATCAAGCATTAATATGCCAATTCAGCATAATGTTTATGATAATTTACCAGAAAAATTAAGTCTTCAGCGTAGTAACCCCTATCATCTCTTTGTGCTTCACCATCGGACTCATGAAGTTGTCATGACTTTACAAACCCTGGATGCCTTAGGGTTTAACATTGATGCATTTATTGGGATTCCCTATGGTGAAAGTAATTGGCCGATTATGAGGATGTTAGATCATGTTTCTGGTCAAACCTATCGATGTTTACGTATGATTCAACACCCGATCAAGCCAACGCAATACAAGTTTGACTTTAAGCAGTCCTCTTTTCTCCCAAATACTGATGAAAAGTTATTTGTTAACCTGTATGAAAAATCGGAAGTTAATCGAAACTATATGAGTGCAATGACAGCGTTAGTTGAAACGGAACTCGTTCGCTGCATTCAAACATGTATCAAACAAAATAAAAAACTGTTGATTTATGAAGATGGAGGATATGCTGTACCTTTAATTTATCAAATTTATCAAGATCCAAATCATGGTTTACATTCTCTGTTCAAGAATGCTGTCGATAAAAATATTATTATTGGTGCTGTTGAAGTAACTACTGCTGGGGAAAAAAGAGACCGAGCCGCTATAGAATATTATCAAGGAAAAGCTTTGCTTCCTGTGCTTTCTACAGCACGGGATGACATCAAGCTAATTTTCGAAACAAAAGGGGTTTCACAAGCAATTATTGACTCAACTTCAACAGCTTTAGGCCGATTAGGATTGCCGACATTTGAAACACGGAAAGTAGCGGTCATCGGAGGTAATGGTGCAATCGGAACCCGATTGGTTGAAGAACTGACAGAAATGCAAAATAGTACAAGTCATGTTTTTGCTGTAGATATTGTCGATCAAGCATTTTCTAGAGAAATTGACAGTCAAAGATTTCCCTATGCTGCCACAAAAGTTGATTATTTAAATTTGGGCAGATATATTGTTGAAGACACCTGTTTACCAGTGATTGTCGATTTACCTTTTGGTGAGCGTCACCCTCAATTGTATAGCGATAAGATTGAGAAATCGGTGCTAGAATTTTTCTCACCCTCTCCCAAGTACGAATCTTTTAATGAATTAGTTATAACTAATGCTTTCCCCAGCCCAGAATCTTCCTTGCAGACGCTATGGTATCAAACAAATACGTTGAATGGTTTATGGGAATCTATCCGTCAGCAATATGGGTATGTCCCTGAGAAAATCGAACTGTTACCCAATGGCCAAGGAATGAGTCAAATCTTTAGTAAGCAAAATTGCTTCAAAAAGGTAACCTTATTAGTTCCTGAACAAATACTATCTTTCCGAAAAGTAACGCGCCTTATTCAAAACCACATTGATACAATTATTGGTGTTACCGGCTCCCTTGTGTTGGATGAGCTGGATATCAATGGGTTTTTGACTAGAAAAAATATCGGATATCTTGTAGATGAACTGATTCTTACCAGTGGTTCATCGAAGGATTATGAATTTAGAAAGGCAATAGTTTTTCTAGACGAGTTATTAGAAATTATTTCCGAAAATACAATCGATATTCATCAACAGTTAATCTGGTACAAGAGATATTATGAGCAGAAGTTGTGTTTTATTTCAGATAGTGAGACTCAAGTCATTCATCAAGTGCTTTCTTCTTCGGAAACATCTGATTCTCTAGTAGCTAAACTAAAAGATTATCCTGAATTGATCAAGAGCATGGGTTTAAAGGATGTCGAATCTAGTACATGGGTTTCTGGTTTGGTTGAATGGATTCGGCATCAGATCAAAAAGAATATTTCAATTCACAAATCCTTTCATGATGATATTGGTACGGTCTATGATATTCAATTTAATGGTCAATCTAAAAGATTAGTACTGTTAGCAGATGGTTTTGTGATCAACTTTTTTGCTAAACATGAGAAAGGCGTAAAAACAGAATATATTGATCCAATTGTCACAATGCAACTCCTGGGTTTGGTCAAACTTGCGACGACTGAAAAAGGTATAGAACCAGGGGTTTATCGCATGGCACAACGTTTCAAGACCGATGATATTGATTTGTTTTGGAAAGCACTTGATGATAAAAGCCGTCCTATAGAATTTGGCGTTGCTGAATCAAGGAATGAATAGAAGTAGGGTGGGCATCCTGCCTGCCCGAAAATATTGATAACCGGCAAGATGCCGGTTCCACCAAGATGCCGGTTCCACCTCACTCTTAAAATCATTCCATTATTAAGCAACGCCGAACCTTCAACCTTCAACGGGCTAACCTTCAACTGCATCACCTACCCTACACCGAACGCCAAGGGCGAACAACCGCCTCACCTTCAACCCTAGATTAAAGGTCCCCTCTAAGAGCATATAGGGCGAAAATGACCACTGGACCAGCAATCACAACAGCTGCCAGCATAGTCAATTGAGCAATTAATACCCAATCGATGTTACCTATAAAATCTAAAAAAGCTAAATACATGTGTTCTCCAGAATTGACCCAACAAAGGCGATGGTGACTAATCACAATCCATCCCTTAGATATTACTGGGTAATGATCTGCTTTTTTTAAGTAAGTTTACAAAAATATACAAAACTCAACGGCAAGCCTGACCACACCTATCACGGGTGAAAACTCGCTAAGCTAGATATAGTTTAAGCTTTTAGCTCTTTTTTCAAAGTTATGGCAACTTGGAGTTGTGTAAAGCAATGTGGCGCTTGCTGTCATCTTGACCCAGCTGAGCGTCCAGGATTAGAGGAATATCTTCTCCCAGAAGAGCTAGCGCTATATTTAAGTATGGTAGGTGAGGGGGGATGGTGTATAAATTTCGACCACACCACCCGTGAATGTCGTATTTATCCCCATCGACCTCGTTTCTGTCGGGTGGAACCTGAGGTATTTCAGGATATGTATGGGGTGGAGCCAGCAGATTTAAATGATTTTGCCATTGACTGCTGTTGGGAGCATATTGAAGCACTTTATGGAGATTGCTCTCTGGAAATGCTGCGCTTTGAGCGGGAAATATGGAGGGAATAGGGAAAATTAAAATTAACGAGTAACAAGGGACAAGTAACAAGTAACAATGCGTGTAAAAATTTGTGGCATTACGAAACCAGAACAAGCAGATGCGATCGCAAAATTGGGAGCAACAGCGTTAGGGTTTATTTGTGTACCAGGCTCTCCTCGTTACGTTACACCACAGCAAATTCGAGGGGTGGTCAACCACTTGTCCGTATCAGTTGACCGCATTGGTGTGTTTGCTAATACCTCTACGGAAGAAATCAGTCAAATTGTGGATGAGTCAGGGATAAATGCCGTTCAGCTGCATAGTAATGAATCCCCAGAATTTTGCAAAAAGCTGCGCCAAGCTTTACCAGAGATTGAAATTATTAAAGCGTTAAGGATAAGAACTTCAGAATGTTTAAATCAAGCACATAGTTATTTAAGTTGTGTAGATACACTATTACTAGATGCTTACCATCGAAAAATGTTGGGGGGGACTGGTAAAACCTTAGACTGGCAAAGGCTACAAGAATTTCGTCCCAGTATCCCTTGGTTACTAGCTGGTGGCTTGACACCGGATAATGTCTTAGATGCCCTCACTTTGGTGCAACCCAGTGGAATTGATCTATCCAGTGGTGTAGAGCGAAGACCAGGTGATAAAGATTTAAAAAAGGTTGCTCGGTTATTGGAGAAATTAGGATCAAGAGTTGAAGGTTGAAGGTTGAACGGTTGAAGGTTGTCTGTCAGAAGGGTGAATGGTAAAGGCAGAAGGCAGAATGGTGAATGGTGAAGGCAGAAGGCAGAAGGCAGAATGGTGAATTCTAAATTCTAAATTCTAAATTCTAAATTCTAAATTCTAAAAAATTGAAAGTTAGGCGGTTGAAGATCAACAGTCAACAGTCAACAAGGTTTGGGATGATTCCAATGGAATGGTAAAGTGGAATTGACTACCTTGATTTTTCCCCTCAGACTCAGCCCAAATTTTTCCACCCATACCTTTAATAATCTGACGACAGATAGCTAGACCAAGACCTGTGCCACCAACGGTGCGTCGGAGTGAATCTTCCTCTTGATAAAAACTCTCAAATATTGCGTCTAGCTGACTGGGTTCAATGCCCCTACCAGTATCCGCTACAATTACTTCTAACATGGGATTATGGCGGCGATTCTTGGTGAAGAATCCTATCGACTCTGCTTGAGTTTCATTAATTTGGGCTTGGATAGTGATTTTACCCCCTGGCTCAGTAAACTTACAGGCATTGTCTAGGAGTTTGGTTAAGACTTCTACCAACCCTTCACCATCTGCTAAGACTGTAGGTAAGACAGAGGGTAGTTTAACGTTGATTTCTGGTAGAGTCTCTGGTGACCAAATCGATCTCAGAGCAGAAAGAGCCAAGTCTAAGACTTCGATAATCTGGATTGATTCCGGGTAACGACAGGTCTGACCACTTTCTAACTTAGAGAGAGTGAGAAAATCTTGAATCAGTTTACGCATGCGCTCGGCATCGGTTAACGCCGTATCAAGCATAGTTTCCCGAAACTCCGTTGGCATTTCTGGTTCACTCTCTAAACTTTCTAGGCAAACTCGGATAGTTGATAAGGGAGTTCGTAATTCATGACCAACGATAGCAATCAGATTATTGCGGGTTCGTTCTAGGGCTTCTAGTTGGTTATGGAGTTCAGTTAAGTCAGTATAAGCTTGGGCTTGATTCAAGGCTACCCCAGCTTGAGTTGCGATCGCTTCTACTAAATCAATATCGTCTTCGAGCCATCTATAGGGTTCCGAACCGCCATGGTGAAGTTCCAGCATCCCCAGCAGTGTTCCTTGATAGTGTATTGGTACCAGTAACCAAGATCGAATCTGCCAACCTTGAATAGTTGTCCTGAGAGCTAGATTATTGTGTAAATTGGGGGCCTTAGTGACATCAGCAATGGCAATGGCTCGTTCCTGAGCTAGAGCGACTTGAATCAGAGGATTATCTGCTAACGACCACATTTGTCCGGTTAGGGACGGTAAACCAGTAGCAACCGATTCATACTCAATTTTTGCTTGCTGGTCACTAGGACTACAGCGATAAAGCAGGCAACGGCAAGAATTAAAGGTGTTTCCTAACTCCTTTACTGTCGCTGCTAGAACATCTTGGGGATTGAGGGAGCGACGGATGGTGGCGGTGATAGTATTAATCAGACGCTCCTTGCTTTCTTTGGTGGTCAGGACTCGATAAGCTTTCAGGAGCTTATATTGACTCGCTTGCAGATAAGTTACTAGCCGCTGGGCAAAAATACTAATATCAATCCCTGCACTGGTCAGCAACAATGTTTGCTCTGGGACTTCTGTAGTCAAACCATAGTGCTGCCATACCTGCTCCACTTTTGGGGCTAGTTCTGGTCGATAACTAGCAATCCGTCCGAGTAACAATCGAGCAGCATGAATGGTAACTCGGGGGTCAAAGGACCAAAATCCCTCAAACCTGCGCGCCTGATCCATGGAAATTGCTGGTGTCAGTTGTTCTCGACAAATTAGGCAAGCTGTATACTTCTGCGCCAAAATCACCAGGTGCCACTCTTGGGCAAGACCATCATTTGGGCCTAAGGGGATAGTTTCTAAGGATTCTTCAACCACAGCAAAGCCAGACTCGGATTCTGGTGCCGCCAACACATAAACTTGGTTTGTACGTTGGGCAATTCGCTGATAGCGGTGGACTTCCTGACGATAAAACTTCTCATGCTGGAAATTGGCAATCACCAAGGGAGAGTCATCCACTGCTAGCACGAGGTCTTCCATGGCATGAGAAAGAGCTGTCAAGGAAGATTTGAAGTACATTTGGCAGCGCAGATGTGGTAACTCTTGCCGTAAATCTCCCAGTAACGAATTCGGATTGTTCACCTAGAAATCCCTCCCTAATTAGTCCCACTCCACTCATGAGGGGGATAGTTTTACCTCAACAAACCTTTGTGATCAAACCAACCCTTGTGATCAAACCAACCCTTTTGATCAAGGGATTATTTATTAGTTGTTAGCTGTTAGCTTTTGGAATTTTGAATATTCACTAGTCAGTTGATCTGGTACCGTTGCCCCAGAAAGCTCAGCTTGACCCAAATCTACATTTGAGAGAGTAACCCGTCTCAAATCTACCTGACTCAAAATTGCTCCACTCAAGTTTGCTTGAGAAAGGTCAGCATCACACAGATTTGCCCTAGTCAAGTCTGCCTGGTGCAGACAAGCACCAGTCAAGTTAGCCCCTCTTAAGTCAGCGTAGCGCAGGTCTGCCCTGGTTAAATTGGCTCCTCGCAAATCGGTATCCTGAAGAATGGTTAATCTTAAATCGGCTCGGGTTAGAATGGCTTGGCGCAGGTTTACTCTAGTGAGATTCGCCCGAATCATAAATGCCTGACTCAAGTTAGCCTCCACCAGAGAGGTTTTTTTCAAATTAGTTCGCCACAGTTTCGCTCCAGTCAGATTTGCCTGATTCAGGTTGACTTCCTGTAAAACCGCGAGACTCAGGTTGGCATCAGCTAGGTTGACTCGTCTGAAAATTACTCCAGTAAGATTGACTTCACTGAGGTTGATTTGCTGGAGATCTACTCCACGGAAATCCCTCTCACCTGCTGAATAACGCTCTAGAAGCTCATTAGTATCCATTGGGGTATCCATAGCTGGCAGCCGCGCCAACATGACATAGTGTTACTTTTAATGTAACATAATGTTAAGAATACTTTTTGTATGTAAAGGATTATGTTATATTTGGAAGTTTTATCTAGAGATAAGCTATTCTTATCGGTGCCTGCAATCGATTGGTGATACAATATGAAGCTTATCCGAACAGGTAAGTGTCGGCTTCAAGCTAACCCTAGCTATTCCTTGTGCTTTTAATAAAAATAGCGGAATTCCCCACCCTCTTACAGGGTGTTGAAGTTACCGTAAGTAGAGTGGAGCCTTTATGGTTGGTCGGCTATGGTAAAAAGGGTTAAAACTGTTTGATTAAGGCTCCACTCTACTAAGGCGCGCGTCTCTAGGATGGATAGCGACTCAGGAATTTTACTGCAAAGGTTGACGCCTTACTGCGAAATCTCTATAATAGTAATAGAGGTCGATAATAAGGTTGAGTGCAGTGAGACATAAAGCCATCAAAGTAAGAATTTATCCCACACAAGAGCAAGTTCAAATATTAGCTCAGCATTTTGGATGCGCTCGCTGGTGGTGGAACTATGGACTAAATCAGTGCATAGAAACTTACAAGGCAACTGGAAAAGGACTAAAACAATCTGCGCTCAATTCCATGCTGCCAAAACTCAAAAAACAAAAAGAGACTGAATGGCTAAAGGACTGTTACTCCCAGGTATTACAATCTGTAAGTCTCAACCTTAGTCGTGCATATCAGAATTTTTTTGAAGGCAGAGCAAAATATCCTAGATTCAAGTCATATCATCATCGCCAATCAATTCAGTACCCTCAAAATGTCAAACAAGTGGGTAACTGCCTTAAGTTCCCTGGAAAGCTAGGAACTGTCAAGGCAAGAATTCATCGGCCACTAGACGGGGATATCAAAACTGTAACAGTCAGCAGAGACCCTTCTGGTAAGTATTACGCTTCTGTTTTGATAGAATACGAATTAACAGATGTGAAACTATTTAAGGAAGGGAAAGTAATTGGTATTGATTTGGGTATCAAGGATTTTGCGATCACCTACGATGGCGAAAAGACTTCTAAATTTGGAAATCCTAAACATTTAGCTAAATACGAAAAGAAGCTAACTAGGAAACAACGTATTGCTGCCCGCAAAAAAAAAGGAAGTAGCGGGCGAAGGAAAGCTAGAAAGATTGTAGCTAAGGTATATGAACGTATTGGAAATGTCCGCCAAGACTACCTTCATAAACTATCTAGGAAAATCGTAGACCAGAACCAGGTAGTGGTAGTTGAAAACCTAAATGTCAAGGGCATGGTTCGTAACCATAAATTAGCTAAAGCAATATCTGATCTGAGTTGGGGAACTTTTGTAAATTTCCTCTCTTATAAATGCGAAAAAGAAGGAAAAGTACTGGTCGAGATAGATCGGTGGTTTCCCAGCTCTAAAACCTGCTCTAATTGTCATTACCGAATCAAAGAGTTGCCGCTAGATGTAAGATCTTGGATTTGTCCAAGTTGTGGCACTCATCACGATAGAGACCGTAATGCGGCCAAGAATATTAGAGCAGAAGGTATCAGAATGCTATCCTCCTCTGGGACGGGGGAGGTCAACGCCAGTGGAGAAGAAGTAAGACCAAAGCGAGGGCGTCCGTCTAAGCTAAGGCGTTCTTCCGTGAAACTGGAAGCCCCAACCTCTACGTAGTAGGTTGGGGTAGTTCACGCTCGCGTAAAGTCTTTGCTGACTTGGTGTGGGATGCCACAATAGAGATCCAACTGAAGATCTAAGAGCAGTTTTCACCATTGATAGCCCAATAGCTGATTTGGGGTAAGCTCAGAATAAGCTGTTGCTGTAACCAACGCTATGGTCTACTAATTTTAAAACTGCGTTGACCAGATCGAATGTTGCTCTGATGATTATCATCAATCTGTTGTGATTAGCCGTTCTGATAAGGAAAAATTGCCGTGGAAGCTGGGAATCAGCAAAGGATTTTAGGCTATTTCATTGAAGAAGCGAAAGAACACCTGGAAACCATTGAACAGGGACTGTTAAATCTGGGCTCAGTGGTCAATGAACCAGAGACGGTTAATGAATTGTTTCGCGCTGCTCATTCTGTTAAAGGCGGGGCGGCCATGTTGGGGTTTACAAGTATTCAAAAGACTGCCCATCGTTTAGAAGATTCTTTCAAAGTACTTCAAGAGAATAAGATTCAGGTTGATCAACAGCTGGAGACTCTGTTTTTAAAGAGTTATGATACCCTCAAAGCTTTGATTGATCTGTTGGAAGGACCGTTTGGGTTTGAGCAAAGTGAAGCAGAAAAAACTCTAAAAGCAGCTCAGCCAGGCTTTGAACAATTACAGAATTATCTCAAAACTTTGGTCAGTGGTGAGAGTCAATTACCAGCGGCAATGGCTTCTAGCTCTGCTGCTGAAAAAGCAATTCGTTCTGATCAAGTTTCGACTAGCAAAGCTTCTTCTTCAGCAAAAGGAAAATTTCCCCCAGACTTTGGGCCGAAGGTGATTAGCCTGCTTAAAGATATGCTAGAGCTGTTTAAACAATCTTCCACACCAACCAATCGCCAACAACTTCAAAAGCTTTGTAAGCGTCTGGCTAAACTGGGGGCTGGGATTGGTAGTTGGCATAAATTAGTGGGAGTTTGCCATAAAGCGATCGCAAATCCTAAAAACTCCTATATCCAGTTAGCACCATTAGTAATCAAAGAACTCAAGGAAGCTAGTGACCAGTTGCAAGCAGCACAGGGTAATCTAGAGGAGTTACGAAAGGCAGCGGCTGCGATCGCTCCAAGTTCAGGACTCCAAAAACTAGCAGCTGTAGGAGCTACTGGGCGAAGCCGAACCACTAAGGGTAAGGAAATTACGATTGTGCTAGAACCAAAAGCCGCTGCCAAGGTACTCATCCAAGCCTTTGATAAACCCCAGCTGTCAAAACTGGTTAAGTTACTGATTCCAGCAACTCGTGCTTCTTCCTAGAGCCAACAAGCTGGGTTTTTTGGTTATCTTCCTAAGTGCCGTGATGCCAGCTGCATGGCATCATAAATATCCACATCCCCATCCCCATCAGCATCTAGAAAGCCACTGAGTACAGAATTAGAACCAAGGGGATTCTCAATATTGGTGCCAGTCTTGAGGAAATTCAATACCACGGGGACTAGGGTGGGTAGCATAGCTTGGATGATACCAGCATTAATGCCTGTCTTGCTAGTAATTTCTCCAACAAGCTCCTGGATCTGAGGCGCACTAAAGAGCATATTGACCACTTGAGAACTAGCACCAATGCCACCAAATTGATTAACTAGTGCTTGTACCTGCTCATCTCCTTCACTTGTGCGCTTTTGTTGGAGGGCTGAACGCACATACTTACCTACAATTGAGGTAGCAGATTGCACGGCTGAGGGATTGGTGTGATGGTTACCACTCAACTGCTGTACCGTGTCCAGAATATCCCCTAGCTGACTAGAACTAGCTTGTTGTGTAGGACTATTAATGGCACTGAGAATAGTATTGAATAAGCTCATTGTTTTTTTTACAGATTTAAACAGTCAGATTTATTCAGATTTAAACAGTTATTTCCAAAATCAATTATAAATTACTGATTTAGTTTCCCACTATAGCTGATAGCTGACTACTTAATGTGAAGTCTCCTCCACTACACCCTTCGAGTTAGCTAGGGCTTTCTGTCTCCTGCACTGTTGCCTCAATCCACACTTATTACAGGTCTTATACACAGAGGTGATTAGACAGCGGATCGGGCTGATGGAGATCGGGGAATTCTTGTCGGATATTCTAACATTAATAATTAAAACCTCTCGTATCTTCCATGCCCCTGCCACGCTTACTAACCCTAATTATTGGTCTCATTATTATTCTGGGGCTAATGCTTTGGTTGATTAATGGTCTGTACCAACTGTATATCCAAATTTCCTTTACTGCTCCCCTACTGGCTAATTTACTGCTCCTGTTGGTGATTACCTTGCTAGGGCTACTAATATGGGCCTTAATCTACACCATGGGGTTATTTGGTAAATCCCGGAAACGGCCAGGTAAGGGTCGTCTGGAACCTAAAGCCCCCGAGGTGAAAACCGAAGCAGCAGAAGAAACCCTTAAAGCAGTAAGGCAACAGGTCAAACAGATTCAGGATGAAGTGTCACGGCAAGCGATGCTGCGCCGCTCTGAAGAAATTGAAGCTATCCTCTCCCGTGGGGAACTGTTAGTGGTAGTGTTTGGTACTGGTTCAGCGGGCAAAACCTCTCTAGTGAATGCTTTGATTGGTCGGATGGTGGGTCAAGTGGGTGCGCCCATGGGAACGACGGAGGTTGGGGAAACCTACAAACTAAAGCTGAAGGGATTAGAACGCCCGATTCTGATTACTGATACACCAGGAATTTTAGAATCTGGTGTGGTTGGCACTCAGCGAGAGCAATGGGCACGACATTTGGCAACGGAAGCGGATTTGTTGTTGTTTGTGGTGGATAACGATTTACGACACTCAGAGTATGATCCATTCGAAAAATTGGCACAGATTGGGAAGCGATCGCTTCTTGTCTTCAATAAAATTGACCTGTACACGGAACAAGACTCAGAAAGGGTTCTAGCACGATTGCGCCAGCGAGTAAGGGGCTTTATTCCTGCTTCAGATGTAGTTGCGATCGCAGCCAATCCCCAGCCTGTTACCCTAGAAAATGGTCAACTTTGCCAACCTGAACCGGAAATTTTGCCCTTAATCCGTCGCTTAGCTGCTGTATTAAGAGCAGAGGGAGAAGAGTTGATTGCTGATAACATTCTGTTACAATCCCAGCGCTTAGGCCAAGAAGCTCGACACATCCTCGACAAGCAGCGCAGGCGAGAAGCAGAGAAAGTGGTGGAACGGTTCCAGTGGATTGGGGCCAGTGTAATTTCTCTGACTCCCTTACCTGTGGTGGATTTATTAGCAACTGCAGCAGTAAATGCCCAAATGGTAGTCGAAATTGGCAAAATCTACGGCTGTGAACTGAATATGGAACGGGGTAGGGAATTAGCCCTATCCTTGGGAAAAACTTTAGCTAGTTTGGGTATTGTCAAGGGAGCGATTCAAATCCTTAGCACTACACTAAGACTGAATCTTGCCACCTATGTTGTCGGCAAAGCCATTCAGGGGGTAACTGCTGCTTATCTGATCCGAATTGCTGGGAAAAGCTTTATTGAATACTTCCGCAATGACCAAGACTGGGGAGATGGAGGGATGAGTGAAGTAGTCCAAAAGCAGTTTCAGTTAAACCAGCGGGATGAGTTTATTAAAGCTTTTGTCAGTGAAGCGATCGCAAAAGTGGTCCAACCTCTGACCGGAAAATCAGAAGCCCAATCACCAATCGATGAAAGGGACGAAATCAAGGACAAAGGCAGGAAATCCTAAACTACAGCCAGAATGCCTATCAAATCGACTCAAATTCTTGTTTAATGAAATAGAGTAGATTCAATGTTTTCTCCAGCCCCCCATGCCCCTCACATCAATGGGGGATTTCTTTTTATCTATTGTTTTCTATATCGTTTTCTTAAGTAGACGCATCTACTACCTATAGTATATGCACTAGGTAGCAAGTTTCACCCTGCCCCGATGTACAGCGTGGAGCAATCTGTCGATGGAGTCTCTCTCTTCGGAGGTGAGTGAATCCTCCAATAGTGCTGCCATCAATCCATATCGATCAGCAAGAGTAATTTTTCCAGAGCTGCTAACTTTAGCAAATAGTTCTGGTATAGCACCGGGAATAAGACGAACTGGAGCCAACATTATACTATAGGGTAATGGCTGTTGTTTATATTTTTAACCTTTTTCCGGAGCTTGGGGATGTGGGGCTATACCCCCTGTAATATCAAATCTGCTTGGGCACCCACTTTCTACTTCCACTAAGCGTGGGTCTTTTCTTCTGCTGAATGCTTCTAAGGAGACCCTACTTCTGAGCTAAGAGTGCTTTAGCCTTTTGCCACAGAGCATCCAACTCATCCAAGGTGTAATCAGACAGTGGGCGCTCAGCCAATGCTTCGACTTGCGCTAACCTTTCAATAAACCTTCCCTGGGTTCCCTGCAAAGCAGCTGAAGGGTCAAGGTCATACCAACGCGCAATATTAATCAGAGTAAACAATACGTCTCCCAATTCTGCTTCCTGGTGGGCTTTATCGTCCTGTTCAAGTGCTTGTTGAAACTCTGCCAATTCTTCGTGAAACTTATCCCAAACTCCCTCAACATTATCCCACTCAAACCCACCACTAGCGGCCTTTTTCGATATCTTCATCCCAGCCATTAGAGGGGGAATGGTTTTACTATAGCGACTCAGTTTACGACTCAATAATTGCTTATCCGCAATGGTTTCTCCTTTCTCTGCTGCCTTAATGTCCTCCCAGTTTTGACGCACCTCCTCGACATTATCAACCTCGACATCACCGAAAACATGGGGATGACGGCGGATTAGCTTTTGAGTAATCCCCTGAGCTACCTCGGTCAAGGTAAACTGACCTTGCTCACTACTAATTTGAGCTTGCAGAACTACCTGCAATAACAAATCACCCAACTCCTCTGCGATCGCATTTTGCTCCTCACTGCGAATTGCATCCACTACTTCATAAGCTTCTTCAATTACATAAGGAATTAGGGATTGAGGGGTCTGAGCCAAATCCCAAGGACAACCACCCTCAGGCGATCGCAATCTGGCTACTACATCAATCAACTCTTGCAAAGCGGCCAACATCGACACCTGATTAACTGGCTGAGCTTGTTGAGGGGAACTACACATAAAACCGAAAAGCGAAACGCAACTTAATTATTCTTAACGAAATCCAGCACCAATGCCAAATTTTATGTAAGCATTCAGCTATCAGCGTGTCGCGTATCAGCTATCAGCTATTAGCTATCAGCTTATGCCCACGCTACTTGAAGTGCTATCAGCTTTCAGGCGCTTTAACTGTACGGGGTCGGATTAGTAAAGCGAGCAGGGATTTTCAACCAGCCGTACCAGCACCCCCCACCTTGTTTACTACCGACCGTTGATTAGCTGAGGGCTGACAGCTGATAGCTGTTGGCGTAGCCTGCGCGTAGCGCATATGCTTACCTCTTGCTTTTGCGTGCTTTGGGTCTTTGTGGTTTTGTCTTACCCGCACCCCTGGCCTTGCTCCTCCCTTGCTTGCCAGACCATAACCCCGTGATCCCCCCTTTTTTAAACTGCTTATAAGCCGAACTTCCCCAATCACTCACAAAATGCGCGATCGCACCCAACTCCAATCCCACCACACAGGCCATCAACCAGGTACGATATTCCCACACCCTACCCCCCAGCCCTTGAATCAGCTCCAGCCAACGATCCGGTTCATCTTGGAATAGCTGAAACACCAGCAATCCCACACCCCCAAACAAGACAATCCAATTGGCTAGATAAAGCAGTCGCAAAATTGTCCCAATCACTGGTCCATGAGAAAAAATAGAACGGTGAGGCACCATCCTCTGATAAGGGATCCAAATCCAGCGCAACCAGCCCCAACGCTTAAAGGGTCGAGAGTATAGATCTAAATCAGGGCTAAACATCAAGCCACCGAACAGGAACCCTCCAGCTACAATCAAGGTCAAATCACTACTCCGGGTTACTACCAGGCTCAAAACCGTGACTACTGGCAAACTCCACAAGGTTATGCGATCATGTATATAGCCAGAGGACATATTTTTTATAGTTGTTGTCGTCTTTGGAAAAATATGCTATAGTAAGTAAGTATTGCATACGGGCGGTTAGCTCAGCGGTAGAGCGCCTGCCTTACAAGCAGGACGTCACTGGTTCGAATCCAGTACTGCCCATGTCCGTCAAATTCCAAGGTTAGTAAACAGCTAGAAAAAATGTCGCAGAGTCTACCAAAAACTCTTATTATTTGTTAGACTTAAATTAGGGTAACACCGACAGGGATTATTATGTAACTTAAATTAAAGCCGAAAACCAAGGGTTTAATAGTTGCGCTGTAATCCCGGTGGAACCAACTTTGTTGACATTTTTATGGCGCTCGCGGGATATTCCGTCAGAGAAGCGCGGAGATACCCCCTGGATGCTATTGCATCTTGCATTGGCGGGCCTTGGTCTATCTTGGTAGACTTTGGTAGCTAAAAAGTATCGGTTTACGAATTTATTCCTCAATGGATATTTTTTTTCTTCTGTTGTCGGGAATCCCTATCTTGATGCAGTCGCTCATGAGGAGGGGCGGCATCAAGACAATGAAAAGCCATTTTTACACAAATGGCTTGTAGGGATCGTAAGCATTCAGCTATCAGCATTCAGCTATCAGTTATTAGCTATTACCATTCAGTTAATGCCCTACGGCCACGCTGTCTTGATGCAAAGCGCGAGTGGGGGAAACCCGCTTTGGTGGCGCTGCATCGCTACTTCAGGTGCTTTTGAAGAAAACAGGTAACCATTTGTTTAATCTGAGTTACGTCAGCTAATCGAGACGACTGACCGCTGACCGCTGACCGCTGAATGCTTACTAGCGATCGCTATAAGTGTTGGTTAGTAAGCTTTGTAGGGATTATTTTCTAAAAATTTATCATAGCCACACTAGGAGAGCCATTTTCCTTCACCTGTTTGTAGTCTTGAAGTTGCTTTTCCAGCTCAACATGCAGGTGATCAATCTCCTCTTTTTCCAGGATTTCTAATAGGGCTAGATTCAAGTTTTGCTGGGCAGCAATGTATAGGTTTGTATCAATCACAAATACCCTAACTATAATCACACGAGCATTCTCTTCAATGTGGGAAAATAAAACTAACATGTTCTGCTTATGCAAGCCATCGATAGACGGAATTTTATCTTCAATAGCCTGACAAATGCGGCTAGTTTGCTCAGCCGAAATTCCATCAACTTTCAGAGTTAAATTTATGCCCCACTCAAAGGTATCGCCAGTCTTCTGGGACCAATTTTCCACAACGCCAGCAATCATTTTAGAATTGGGAACTTTTTTGATAGAACCCCACTCAGTCAGACGAAGCTGTGTACTTCTTAGACCAATACTGACGATCTGAACAAAACCATTGACTCCGTCCACTGCTACCCAGTCACCGGGTTTATAGAGACCATCAGCGTAGATAATCACCGTACAAAACCAGTCATAGATAATATCTTTCATTAACAAACCTAAGGCAACACCTGCACCACCGACTAGACCGATCAGTGCACCGGCCGATGTCCCCAACAAAATCTCACTGGCTTTAATCACAGCAATCAGGATTGCTGCTGTCTGAAAAAGCCTTGGGAAGTAGGGGACGAACAAATCGTCCAGTTCAGTTTCAGTGTGTGCCGCCAATCCCGCTAGCAGCTCCCCCAGTAGTGGAGCAGCACGGTAAAGAATATAGGTGGCAATGAACAGAGCGCTCACAAAGAGCATCTCGGGGATTTTCTGATTCTGTTCAGGACTAAGATGGGTTGCCGCAACACTATGTACTAGCCATAATCCAGCCAGCCAAATTAGCCAGCCTAATGGTGCCCTAAGAATCTTAATAAACTCATCGTCTAGGGTAGTTTCTGTAGCGCTAGTCAGACGCTCAATTCTGTCAATGATTATGGCAGTGAACAAACCTCGACATATTTGGGTGAGTAGGAGGATGATCACCATAATAACTATCGTGGAAAGAGGGATGTTGCCGAGCTGGAAGTCGGAATCAAATATCCTTTCTTTGATTAGGTTGATAAGGTTTTCCATAGTTTTGACTAAAATAGAACAGCAGAGAGCTCCATCTACCTAGTTGGCAGTGGTTATTAAACTTAGATTTGCACTAGGACAAAACTACTTAATAATAGGTAAAATTTGCTCAAATCGCATGGTATTTAAAGACTAGTTATTAGTTAATGTTTTTCTATAAAAACTAGTCAGAGTTTTATCAAGGTAGATAATAACTTGTGTTCCATGAATCCTAACTAAGAGGTTGTCTGAGAAGTCTCATTTGCTACATCAAAGCCCCCTAAATCCCCCGAGCGAGCAATCCCTCGCTCGGGGGACTTTTAGCCGCAAATTGATTCTTGTTCCCCCCAGAATTGGGGGGCTAGGGGGGCAAAATTCAGTATCAAAAAACTTTTCAGATATCCTCTAAGAAGTTATTAGCTTTTATTTAAAGGTAAGACACTTCAGTATAATCGAAAAAAAACAATACCAACTATAGTAATAACACTGATCATAAATGTATTATCAATTAACGTAGTAATTGCTTAAGTAAGAGGACGTAGAAACTACGATTCAAGGAATCAAGAATCCAGCTATAGCGTTTTCAAAGGAGTTGTCAAGTCATAGATTGTGGAAAAAGGCAATAGACAATAGGCAATAGCTCCAGATTTTTATAGTAAAATCAAATAAGATATTCTCAGTTTTCCAATCGTTTTAAAACGCTATATAATACTGATATAGCAATCCTAAAGTTTTTGTTAAAAATACGTTATCTTCAAATAGTTTTGATAAAAAAAATGGCCTGTTAACCATTCCAAAACTAACACCATCAACTAACCTATCAAATCTCCATAGTTTTCCCTTGAATTTAAATAATTAATATTTCAATCAACTCTTAGTAGTTCGTACTTAATTATTGTCTCGACTATCAGTTTATATCTAACTCAGCTAAAATTTATAAATTTTAAGGTAAAATAACTAAAACTTTAACTATATCAAGTTTGGATAAAAAAAAATATGATGATATAAAATTCGATAGTTTATCCCTTTATCTACAATGGATATCATCTATAGCATTTACAAGGGCACAGGGAAAGAGAAGGAAGTGTGGGAGATATGGGAGATATGGGGGGTGTAGGAGGTGTATGAAAATAAAAAAAAGTGCCCTTGTGGATACTACTACAAGGAGCAAGATAGCGTTATGGAAATTCCTAAACTATGGCGCTTTAAACAGGAATCAATTCTACAGATCCAGAAGGTAAGAACCAGCAGCAGCGCCTAACCAACCTGCTACCTCAGGGTAAACGCATCTAATTTTCTGAGTCCTATATATATATAGTGTTGCCTAAATTAAAAACACTATATGTGTAAACTGCATTGAAAACTATCCCCAGTTTATTGATAAGATCCGTTTACCCTGAAGAACTATTACTAGCGTGGAAAATCCTCTAGATTAAGGAATCCAGAGTCTAATTTAGAGAGTTTAAACCGGTATCGTTTACCTGGTTGCAGACTCATGGTTTGGTTAGTGCATTCTTCAGGATTGATTCTACGCCCTCTTCGTACATAGCAAGATGTAAACTCTATTGTTAAAAAGTTCTTGGTATACATGTTGTGCTTTCCTGATGACAATGTTTGTATCGTATCATTTATCCAAAACTTTACGGAGAGGGGAGTCTGATTAGATATAAGTGTAGTAATTTTAGTGTTATTTGGCTCGAAGACTGTTCGGATAACCCGGCTGCTACCCGGACATGTGTACTCAGTACGAGTCCTGATATCAGCACACAAATAGTTAGGAACTTCTGAGTTCATACAAACAGATTCCGTACTAGACTCCGCATCTCGTCGTCTGACATCAGCTAATTTTTCAATTACAGCAGTGAAAACTCCAGAGTCAATTATACTATCGCCTTCTTTAATTTCGTACTCAAATTCATTATCTCCATCTAAAACGTGGAGTTTTCTACTACTATGCCTTGTTCCAAAAGCCATCCTTGTAGCTTCTGAAGATCTACCCTGATCATACTCTCTGTCGGTGTAAGGATATGGGTCACTAGCCACTCCTCTGGTCACAGTTCTCACAACTACACGTCTGCCAGGAGCTGGAGGTGTTTCACTTGAGGTAAACCTAGCTTCCCGATAGAATGATTTATTACCTGGACACTCACCTTCGTACTCAATTTCTGTAATTTCTGTTTGATTGAGTTCTCGGCTACCCAAAAACTCCCATCCTATTTCAGGTGAAGATTGTGTTTCAGAACCCTCTTCAGTTGGTAATTGCTGTTGCGGAGTAAATTGTGCTATTGAGGGTGTTAAAAAAAACATCAAAACCAGACTACTGCTCAAAGCCATGAGCATAAAGAATTTACCAATTGATGGAATTTTATGGAGCAGTTTGCTCCAGAATTGATTGAAATTCAGCATAAGACAATGTTAATTTAATTGAGCAATTTAAATTGTGAAAAAAAATCGTTATAATTTGCAATTTACCCAAGTATGTTACCAGGAGTATTTGGTTCTGGGGTTGGTGTTGGGTTTCTAGGAGGAGTAGTTGTTTCTGGGGTTGGTGTTGGGTTTATAGGTGTGGTTGGATCAGGGTCAGGATCATTGGGGGGGTTCCGATCAGGAATTGATCTGATTCTATTTCCATCATCTCGGGGTTTGTTCTGAGTAGAATCTAAGACTTGTTGGAAATCTTCTATTTGAGGACGGATATCCTGAGACCAGTTATTAGGGTCTAGGAAAATCTGAATGGGTCGTGAGTTGTATACCTCTTCCGGTACAGTATTTGTAGACCCTCTTCTGCCATCACTGGCGTCAGTATACCTGATACCTTCTCGCACAATGATCGGTGAACCAGTTGCGGATCTGACCCTAACAGAACCTACAAGGACATCAACCACCCTTCTACCGAAGTTCTGGTGGATATAGATCAAGGTCGAACCGCCTATGTGGTCAATAGTCAATTGACCCGCATCAACTTGAGCAATAAAAGTATCCTTTGAACCTTTGTGAAGCCTTGATTTCTGAGCGACGTTATTGTCACTAACACTAGACCGCCATTCCGTCGAGTCAATGGTAATCCTTTCACAGGCATTATCTCGACTATTTCCAAGTCCCCAACCAATTACTACGACACCTTCTTGGTAATAGCAAGGAAAACGATACTTGGTAGAACTAGAGTCAGTTCCAGCTTGCACTAGAGGAAAAACAGTAGATAAACCTAACCTGAACTGAAGATGAGCCCAGTGTTCATTTCCAGCATTACTACCAGGAACCTCCAGAACATCAGTATTACTCCTAAGAAGAGAATTTGCATTGATACGTGTGGCTTGACCCTTTCCACGACGCATTCTGACGTAGCCATTCCATTTATTAAAAGCCGCAATTGTTGGTTGTGTACCAAGATTGTTTGCACTGCTCTTAATAGAGATTACCAGAGTAAAAATCGGAATTAATAAAAAGACCAGAGTCCAACTATGAGTATGATTACGAACCTTCGCGGTGCTTCTTAGCAGAGACTTTAACCAGGTCATAGATTAACCTCCTAATGCTAAAGGTTTTGGAGACAGAATTCCGCAGTACCTGAACCTTTTTTCTACAGCATCAACGGAATCAAAATCAAAAATTGATATTGTGAGTGTGCTTGAATTGATGTCGAGTTCACGGCAGTCAGGATTCATGTATATATCTTGGGGACCATACCAACCACAGCGATTTCCAGTAGCCTCACGCCACAATCGCTCAATCTCTTTCAAGACTTTACAGGGAAGTTGATCTGCTTCCTGTTGGTCTCTGATGTGGCTGTCATTATTTAGATCTGCTCCTGCACCAGAGTTAAGCATCACAATTTCGTAGGTAGTCCGTAAAGCCCCCTCTGTGTATTGGTTTTCAAAATCTGTCTTCTTAGTGTTCGCTAAAAGCTCCCCAAATTCCGGATTGGGCTTCATAAAAAGATATTTTTTCAATTCAGGAATTCTGTATTTTAAAATCATTGCTGCCAAGGATTCCTCAGCCTCTTTGAAGGCTTCATCGATTTTTTGGTAAGTATCTTCAAGACTTTCAGGATTTTTCTGAATTTGCTTTTTTAGCCTGCCAGTAGCTCTCACAATCTGGCGGTAGTAGGCAAAGGCTTGATCAATGTCACGCTGGTGCTTGCTATAGTAGACAATTGCTCCTTCAATATCATCTGCACTCTCAAAATTATCTACTCGATTTTTGTGTTCACGGGCTTGATTCAGGACACGAGGCAAAGCCTTGATAATTTTCGTTGTATCTGTGTCCAAGAAAACAGCTTCAAGAGCTTCCTGAGACCTATTTTCCTGTATCGCAAAAATTAGGGCAGAAATTGTAATTATTACCGGAAAGGCAATAGCAGTAGCTACTTTCCAACGCTTACGTAACCGCTCTTGTCTATGCTGGCGATCGCGTTCTATTTGACTAATCAAAATGAATTCTTGAGCAACGCTCGACAGTGAAATGCTGTCGGTATAAAGTTGTCGAAATTCTTCTGCCTCAGCCAACTTTGATCCTTGTAGCAGATAGGCTAATTCTTCACGCTTTTCTTGCTGGAGCCACTCTTGGGCAGATTTCTCAATATTACGCTTTTTTCTCAGAGCTTCTCGGTTTTTATCTACCCAACTACCCAAGCGAGGCCAATGGCGAATCAAAGATTCGTGAGCAATATCGACAACGGCAACCCTACCCGACTCGGATGCTTTCTCTTGTAATTCGTTAGTGATTACTAATTTTTCATCCGCTAACTTTTGAAGTACTTCCTCTACTAGCTCTTGTGATTGTTTGGCACTGACTAAATCCCGTTTAAAAACTTGCCTGCGCGTATCCTCGGTTCCTTCTCCCAACTGGGTTAGTTCCAAAAAGATTCGCTTGGCAGCTTCTTTCTCCTCTGGGGAAAGGGAGTTATAGACTTCATCAGCTCGTTTTTGCAGAGTTCCCCTAACTCCACCTAATCGGTTATAGGCTGAGAGGGTTAGCCAATTGACAGCTCGTTTGTTCCATAGTTCTGTCAGTGTGTACTGGAGTAGGGGCAAACTACCAGGGGAATCTTCCAGGTCTTTAATCATCTGGGTTACCAGTTCCTCCTCCACTTCTAGCCCTACCCGCTTGGCAGGTTCAGTAATCGCCTCCTTCAATTCATCGTGGTTGAGGGGTGTCACTGCCACCAGATTGTCTTGAATTTTCCCAGCTAATCCGGCATAGTTTTGCTCAAAACATTTGCCAAAGAAGTCTGCTCGCATTGTCAGCACTAGACAGAGTTTATTATTTGAGTTTTCAACAGCACCCAAAAGACACTCAAAAAACTGCTGACGTTCAACGCTATCGCAACTAGGGGAAAAACATTCCTCAAACTGGTCTACTACTAACACCACACGACTTGCTTCATTGGCATCGATCAGTTGCCCTAACCCAATTGCTCCTGAGTTAATCAAATCTTGAGCTTTACTTAACTGGTGAGCACGGTCAACAGTTGACTGGTTTGGTTCTAGAAATACCTTTGCTAAACTCTGTAGTGGATGCTCACCAGGTCTGAAAATGTAAATTGACCACTGGTCACTACCAGATATCTTCTTTCCTAGCTTGAGTTGATAGAGCAAGCCAGCCCTGACGACGGAAGATTTACCATTACCAGAGGCTCCCACTACAGCCAGGAAATTTTTCTTTCTCACTTGCTCCACTAGTTGGTCAGTTAGTCTTTCTCGACCGTAGAAATATTTAGGGTCTTCATCATTGAAGTCAAAATAGGACAAGCCCTTGTAAGGACACACACCTTCTGTGACCTGATGCTCAAACTCAACCGGATTTCTACCGGTAAGGATAATCTGACTACCAGAGTTACCAAAAATAGGACGCTGAGGCGCTCCTTTCAATGCCTGATCAATAAAACTTACCAGAGTGTCGTTGGTTACACAACCATCAGGTTGCCGATTAGGATCGAGTCCTTTTAGCAGAGCATCGGTCAGAAGACTGTGTTCGCTACCAAGTTGGGCATAGGCAGGTTCATCACCCCGTGAAGCCGCAATGAAAGAGCGATCGCGCCCTTCACCCAGATTGCCGGGATCTGCCTCCTTGAGGTTTTCTTGAAAATTGAACAATGCACCACTATGGCAACAGTCCAACCAGACAATCTGCTGTCTAACTCGGCTTTCTTGAAGTATCCAGCGCAATGTTCTCAGTGACAAGCCGTAATTTGATAGATTGGGATTGAAATCGCTTGTAGCCAAAAACCCTTCTTGAAGGCTTCCTAAAGGTTTAAGCCACCCATGGCCGGAAAAATACAAAAGTGCTGTATCCGGGATATAATTTGCCTCTGGTAGGAATAGTTTTAGAACTGCTTCTTCAAAATCCTTCACAGAAACTGGAAATTTCCGAGAAACGCGAATGGCACCGCCTTTTTTAGCTTCTGGTAACCGTCGTACTCTAAAGTCGCCGTACTCCTCTAACAAACTAGCGATCGCTTCTGCATCTTTGGCAGGGGATTCCAACCGTTCAAATTCTTTGTAGGAATTAATTCCAACTACCAAGGCATCCCGGCTCATAATAAAGAAAATCTATTTTCTCGTCTAGATCAACAAACTCTACTAAGATATTAGTATAATAGTAAGCTACCACCCCATCTTCCGGAGCAAGTTGAGTGAAAAGTCTAATTTTTTTCATAGGTAGGGCTATGACAGTACTCTCAAAGGTACGAATCAGGAGGTCTTTATAAGCTGTTACGAGGACGTTCCGTCCCGTTTCATATTTATTAAAACTTTTCTTAATTTGGTAACTTTATGACTAAGTTAACTCAGAAATTTTTGTAAATTTTATAAAGTTGTAAATAAGGACTTGTTATAGTGAGTAAAATTATACCATTTAGCCCAGAAGAAGGCATTGTTATCTATATAGAAGCTACAGAAAATGTGGATGGTTATTCAGAAGATACTACACCATTAACTAAGTCAGAAGAAGCTGAAGACGATGAAGAAGAACCAATTAAAAAACAAATAAACAAAGGCAATCCCCCCAAGCTAATGGTGAAAAAGTTTCAAGAGATTCAAAAGACAATCTATTTTTACACTATCCATACATTGAACTCATTTAGAAAAGTTGCCATTGCCAATGTGGACAAAGTTAATGTGAACAAAGTTACTTTAGAATTTGGTATTGAAATCGGTGGTGAAGCAGGAATTCCTTATATAACAAAAGGAACAGCTAAAAGTAACATAAAAATTACTGCAGAGTGTTCATTTCCTAATAACACTGACTGATTTTACTTCTTAACAAGGTATTTGTTTATTGACTTGTGTACACCAAGGAATTGATAAGTCCTGATGGGGGTATGCCGAAATACGTGGAAAACAGAACAAATTGTAAAGTTTTGTAAAAGTATCTAGGCTATCTTGAGGTGAAGCCACATCTGTTGTGGTGTAGGTCTTTTGGATTAATTGATTCATTGTTCGAGAATGTAAGTGGACTCTATGTGGGGGAAGTTCAGGCATGAGATGAGGATTATTATCTTATAGCTGAACTTCCCCCTATTTCCCCAAACCCTTTCAGAGCAAGGGTTTAACGGGGGCAAATTAGCATTTAAACCGGCTGGAATGCGATCGCGTAGCGTCTCCTACGGAAAATCACATTCCGTAAACTTGTTTCCAAAGCCGATTTGTGTACTCTACTTCAATCAACACATTATATAGAATGTCTGATTTAACATAGACTTGACAGTACCCTTAAGGGTACCTTTTGTACTATAGCAGTCCTAAATGATTCGTGAAATATATTGGCCAAAGCGTTCGCTATAACCCTTGCCCAGCAACGATTACAGATTTTGCTGATTTTACAAATGATTTAGGATTGCTATAATAGCTTTGAGCAGTATCTCACCGCTAATTTTCTCTAAGTCCTAGTAGGAAAAAGCTCGGAAGATTTTTTGGTGTTATTAAAAAGCGATGCAGAGGTGCGACCCGTGGCGAATTTAATTCGTCTACGGAAAGCGCACCTAAGCGGTCTTGACCACACTGCATCGCTACTCCCTACTCCCTACTCCCTACTCCCTAAAACCTAGGACGAGGGTACCTAACCCTTGGCCTTTTGGCCAGGCTACGCGAACATCCTTCTAGGCATAAACTTTTTGATAGTAAGCTTGATACTCTTGGGATAGCAATGGTTGCCACCAATCCCGATTGCTGAGATACCACTCAATAGTTTTACGTAGGCCACCTGCTAAGGTTTCTGTTGGTACCCAACCCAGTTCAGTTTTAATTTTAGTCGCATCAATAGCATAGCGACGGTCATGGCCTGGGCGGTCTTTGACAAAGGTAATTAACTGTTGTGCTGGAGCAACCGGTAGATCAGGGGCTAATTCATTCATCAGCTCGCAAATCTGGTGAACTAGGTCTAGGTTTTTGACTTCGTTATTGCCACCAATGTTATAGGTTTCTCCTGGTTGACCTTTGTGAATCACCACATCTAAAGCACGGCAATGATCACCCACATACAGCCAATCTCGAATATTTTGTCCATCCCCGTAGACCGGTAGAGATTTGCCCAACAGGATGTTGATGCACATCAGGGGAATTAATTTTTCAGGAAAATGATAGGGTCCGTAGTTATTGGAGCAATTGGTGATAATAGTCGGAACCCCATAGGTATGGTAATAAGCGCGGGCAAGATGGTCACTGCCAGCTTTGGAAGCAGAATAGGGACTGTTGGGGGCATAGGGTGTGGTTTCACAGA
Source organism: Moorena producens 3L (assembly GCF_000211815.1). Taxonomy (GTDB): domain Bacteria; phylum Cyanobacteriota; class Cyanobacteriia; order Cyanobacteriales; family Coleofasciculaceae; genus Moorena; species Moorena producens. The sequence goes on along the minus strand of NZ_GL890823.1, from coordinate 4,278 downwards.
AGGCTGGGTCATCAGCACTTAGACTGCCATAAACTTCATCCGTGGAAACATGGAGGAAGCGATAATCCCTTGGTTGTCCTTGATTTTGCCATTGTTGCCGGAAGGATTCTAGTAGGGTGAAGGAACCGACCACATTAGTGCGGATAAAAGCATCGGGTCCTAAAATGGAGCGGTCAACATGGGATTCAGCAGCAAAGTGGGCGACAGTGTCGATGCTTTCTTCCTGAAGCAGGCGGTCTACTAGAATGCGATCGCATATGTCTCCCTGGACAAACCGCAAATTTGCTTTGTCTTCCAGACCGGCCAGATTCTGCCGGTTGCCAGCATAGGTCAGAGCATCCAGTACCACCACGCGATCGCCTGGGTACTGTTCACACCAGTGATGAACAAAATTCGAGCCAATAAATCCTGCACCACCTGTTACTAGTAATTGGCGAGGTTGTCTAGTAGTCAGGGATTTTTGTTCAAAAGAATTCATGATTAGTTTGAGTGGGTTAGTGCTTCAATGGGTTAGTAGAAAAGTAAGCATTGAGCTATCAGCTATCAGTTATCAGCATTCAGCATTCAGCTATCAGTTATCAGCATTCAGCCATCAGCTATCAGCTATCAGCCATTGGCCAATGGCTTTTACCCAGACCTTCAATTCTCATTAATATCGAATTATTAAATTCGATCGTTCAAGGTTTATTTTCAGCTGACCGCTGATCGCTGACGGCTGACCGCTGAATTATTACCTTAAGTTAGTTCAACTTGAGAGTCATCACCAATCATGAATCGTAAAGCTTTTGGATGTTGGGGTGCAGCTTTAACTTGAGCTCGTTCTCCAATTAAACTATCAACAATTCGTTGATGAATCCCCGTTAATTTAGCACCTTTTAGAATCACGCTATGCTCAATGTCAGCATCTAAGAGAGTAGCTTGGTCAGCAATGCTAGTATATGGACCAATGAAGCAGTTTTCCAGATGGCAGTTTTCCCCAATGGTAACTGGACCACGAATGGTACAATTAGTAATATAAGACCCCTTACCAATCTGTACCCGTCCGCTAATTCGACTTTCGGAGTCAATTTCACCATCAACAGCAGATTCTAGACAAGTATCTAGAATAATCTGGTTAGCAGCTAACAAGTCATCTTTTTTCCCAGTATCCAGCCACCAACCTTTGATTTGAAAAGCTTCTACATTTTTTTGCTGATCAATCAAGTATTGAATCGCATCGGTAATTTCCAGTTCCCCTCTAGCAGAAGGCTGGATGTTAGCAATTGCTTGATGGATAACAGGGGAAAATAGGTAAACACCTACCAGTGCGAGATTAGAAGGAGGAACTTTCGGTTTTTCTACTAGCTGCAACACTCGCCCGAATTCATCGACTTTGGCAACACCAAAGGCAGTAGGATTATCTACCTCCCGTAGCAGGGTCAGGGCATCCAGATTTTTGTTCTGGAAATTCTCGACAAATAAGTTCAGTTCACTTTGAACCAAGTTGTCTCCCAAGTACATTACAAAGGGAGAATCTCCGAGAAAGGGTTGGGCGACTTTAACGGCGTGGGCAAGTCCTAAGGGTTGGTCTTGGAGGATATAGGTAATGTTAGCTCCGAAGCGATCGCCATTTCCTGTTTTAGCCTTAACTTCTTCCCCAGTTTCAGGACTGATAATAATACCGATATCAGTAATACCAGCAGCGATAATGGCTTCAAGCCCATACCACAAAATTGGTTTATTAGCAACAGGTACTAACTGTTTGGCACCAGTATAAGTTAGGGGACGTAAACGAGTGCCTTTTCCCCCAGAAAGAATTAGTGCTTTCATAAGCTATATGAAATCCTCACTATAAAGTCTGAAATATGAAATATGAATTATTAAGGTTGTTCGCCCTTGGCATTCGGTGAAGGGTAGGTTGAAGGTTGTTCGCCCTTGGCGTTCCCGTAGGGTAGGTTGAAGGTTGTTTGGTTGTTTGGTTGTTTGGTTGGCAGGTTGTTTGGTTGAACTTGAACTATAGCGGTTCTCATACTAATCAGGTACACAGGATTGTTTTCCGATGCCCGATGCCCGATGCCCGATGCCCGATTCCCTACTCCCTACTCCCTACTCCCTATGCTTATAGCAATTACCCAAGCTTTTGATAAAGTTCTGCTAGCATTTGCCTCAAAGATTGACGCCAATGGGGCGGATAGCTTCCCAAGGTTTGGGATATTTTCTGGTTTGAGAGAACTGAGTAAGCTGGACGCTGAGCGGGAGTGGGGTATTCTGGGGTAGTAATTGGGACAACTCGCTGCAATTTTAAGGGGAAGCCCAGCAGTTTGGCTTCTTCAAAGATGGCAACGGCAAAGTCATACCAACTGGTGACACCAGTGTTGGTGAAGTGATAGATTCCTCCTAGCATTGGATTAGAATCCATTGCTTGCAAAAGTTGAGTAATGGTTACTGCTATATCTTTAGCCCAGGTAGGAGTACCCACTTGATCCGCTACCACCCGAAGCTCTTCTCGCTCAGCCCCTAGTCGTAACATGGTTTTGACAAAGTTGCCATGACCACGAGTACCATAAACCCAAGCAGTCCTAAGGATGAGAATGCGATCGCATTTTTGCTGCACCCCTTCTTCCCCTTGCAGTTTCGACTTACCATAAGAACCGATGGGATTAGGAGTGTCTTGCTCCGTGTAAGGAGTATTTTTTTTGCCATCGAACACATAGTCGGTGGAAATATGGAGCAGGATGGCTCCTAAATTCTGAGCTTCCTCTGCCATGATGGTTGGAGCAACAGCATTAATCGATTTAGCCAGTGCCAGTTCTGTCTCTGCTTTATCCACAGCCGTGTAAGCCGCTGCATTGACAATCACGTCAGGCTTAATCTGATGAATTACCTGACGAATACTCTCTGGCTCAGCTAAGTCCATATCGCTGCGCCCCACACCGATGACTTGGCCTAGGGGACTCAGAGTATCTTCCAACTCTTGACCCACTTGTCCAGTAATCCCAGTGAGTAAGATTTTTTTCATGCAAAAACCTCGGCTGTTTTGAAAGACTTACCCGCTTGATCTTTAGCCGACAGACTGGGAGAGTCGGTCAGAGGCCAATGAATGGCTAGGTCAGGGTCATTCCACACAATAGTCCGCTCGTGATCAGGAGCGTAGAAGTCAGTAGTCTTATATAAAACTTCAGCGAATTCAGAGACTACCAGGAATCCGTGGGCAAATCCAGCTGGAATCCAGATTTGTTGTTTATTTTCTGCACTCAGCAAACAACTAACCCACTGTCCAAAGGTCGGGGAGCTTTTTCTAATATCCACTGCCACATCAAATATAGTTCCGAGTAAAACCCGCACCAGTTTACCTTGGGGCTGCTGAATCTGGTAGTGTAATCCTCGAAGCACCCCTTGGGCTGAACGGGAATAGTTATCCTGGACAAACTCAGCGGTGATCCCAGCTTTATCTGCTAGAACTCGTTTATTGTAGCTTTCAAAGAAAAAACCACGGTCATCACCAAAGACACGGGGTTCAAGAATTAAGACTTCGGGTATTTTGGTTTCAATAACGTTCATACAGTTCTCTGGTTGATTAGCTAAGCCTCTTAAAGTGACCAACTCCTCATCAAGTTTGTGTTATCTACACTGAAAGAATTTCAATACTTTGTAAACTTTTTGTGAAATATCTCAGCTTGACACTTTCCTCCCTAGTAGTCTGTTAATTGAAAACAAGATTGATAGGGGAGTAATTATAATAGTAGTCTGCACTCAAGTAGACTACACCTAGTTGTGTAGAAAGGGAGGGATGGCAAGATGGGGAAGATCGATCGAGGCTTAATCTGACGAACTTTTGTATTCTACTGAATTTAAAATTGCTATCAGGATTTCGTAAAGGCGAATGGTGTAAACTATCGAAAAAATTAAATTTACTAAACTAAATTAACGAAAAGTCATTCAGATTACCGATTACCCATTACTTCAAGAACAAAATTACGAAAGAGCACTACTACCTCTGGGATGATTTGATGTCCCATGTCAAATTCTTGATACTTGACCTGTATCCCTAAACCAGTTAGAGTATATCTAGCATTGTGAGCAGCCATTAACGGTACAACCTCGTCTTGTCTACCATGAACTATCAAAATTGCTGGTAACGATGAGCCTGTAGGAGGTTGGGTTCGGCTATGTAAATAGCCACTCATGGATACTAAGCCTGCTATTGGCAAGGTCAACCCTACATCTAATGTCATGGCTCCGCCTTGGGAAAATCCACTCAGAATGGTGCGGGATAGGGGCACGCCAGTGCTCACTCGT
>NZ_GL890822.1 GCF_000211815.1 Moorena producens 3L | reverse complement strand
GATAAAAGTGCAGGATAAAGGTCTGGTGCAGCCGAGCAGGTAAGTTATCAATGGCACGGCGGATCGCAATCTTTTTCTCGTCTGTTTCCAAAGCCCTGTCTGGGGTATCGTTACAGCAAAGCAGTCCTTTTTCCTCTGGAATCCCTTCTATATTCTGAACGTGGTTGGCGCTGCGACTATGTTCTCGATGAATATCGACGCAGAGGTTATGAGTCAGCTTTGTCAGCCAAGCCTTAAAATTAGCGATTTTCCGCCCAAACTTTTGCACCTTCTCCCATGCCTTGAGCATGGCCCGACTCAGGGCATCTTCAGCATCGGTAGGGTTTCCACCCATCCACCTGAGACAGCGATGATAGAGATAGTCTTGATATTGCTGCCATTGCTGCCAAAACTCTTTCTCTGAAACCTGATGGGATTGGCCCAATGCAGTAGAACTGGCTTCTAATTGAATATCTGAGATCATAATTGATCAATACAATGGTGTATGCTCTCCACGGGAGTCCAGGGCTGATTTGTAGTAAGCATTCAGCTATCAGCTATCAGCTTTGGGTCTGTGGCCACCCTGGGCGAACAGTACCGTGCGCGTAGCGCAATCGGCGCTTTTGAATAAAATAAGCACCTCAAGTAGCGTGAGCTTTTAGCTCACGGCTGACGGCACCTCAAGTAGCGTGAGCTTTTAGCTGATGGCTGACGGCTGACGGCTGAATGCTTAGGATTTGTACTCCACATTTTTGACCTCGATTACCCGATCACCATTTGAGGGTACATCAGTTTATAGTCTGTTAATCTCATAAAACTCATGTAAAAACTCATGTAAAAACTCATGTAAAAACTCATGTAAAAACTCATGGCTATATGGGGTTTATGGTAAAATAATGTATAATACAATACATAAATTTGAATTATTTCATGGTAATAGCCTTTCTCCAAAAAGGTTTCACCATGAAATAACTTTTGCTTCTTACCACAAGTACGGTAGAAAAAACTCATGTAAAAACTCATGTAAAAACTCATGTAAAAACTCATGTAAAAACTCATGGCTCTATCGGGTTTATGTTAAAAAATGTATAATACAATACATAATTTTTAAGGGCATCATGGTGAAATCCTTGTGGAGAAAGGGTTTTACCATTAAATAACTTTTACTTATCACCACAAGTACGGTAGAGCAAACTCATGTAAAAACTCATGTCTAGGGTTTTTATATAGGTTGTAAACAAAATTATTGCTCAAAAAGCGAATAGAAAAGAGGCAAAAGGCAATAGGGCCAAGAGATTCAAAGTTTTATTGTCCAATCAAAAAAGACCATACACGTTTACATCTCAAATAAAAACCCTATATACAGTCGGAAGTCGGGAGTCAACAGAAGCAGGAAATGGGGAGAATTCTTCCTATAGCACTACGCAATAAAGTTGGAAATG
>NZ_GL890821.1 GCF_000211815.1 Moorena producens 3L | reverse complement strand
GACTCGGGAATCGGGAGTCGGGAGTCGGGAATCGGGAAATCGGGACAGAGATTATGGATGCGATCGCATCGACTCGGCAGTCGGGAGTCGGGAATCGGGAGTCGGGAGTCGGGAATCGGGAAATCGGGACAGAGATTATGGATGCGATCGCATCGACTCGGCAGTCGGGAGTCGGGAATCGGGAGTCGGGAGTCGGGAATCGGGAAATCGGGACAGAGATTATGGATGCGATCGCATCGACTCGGCAGTCGGGAGTCGGGAATCGGGAGTCGGGAGTCGGGAATCGGGAAATCGGGACAGAGATTATGGATGCGATCGCATCGACTCGGCAGTCGGGAGTCGGGATGCGATCGCATAATTTAATTTACCGTCCTGCCCAAATAACGCCAACCGACCCCTAGAAATACTTTAGGACTTACGCAGTAACTCTACCTGTAGGGTTTGGTGCCCAGTTTTGGGTAAGTCCTGTCCAAGTCGCTGTTTCGCCAATGTCTGGTCTTCAAACAATAGTTGCACCCAAGCCGTAATAGCTTGGGTGTGGCTTTTTAGGCCGCCATTTTATACAAAAGCTGCTGACAGTCTTAAAAATCTTAACAAAAATGTAAACTTTATTTTCGCTATGTTACATTAAATTTAATACTTTATTAAGAATTGTTACCTAGAGGACTAATCAACTACATGGCGGAACCTACCCATCTGGCTGAGCTTGAGCAGGGTCTAAAACTCTGGAATCAATGGAGAGACAATCATCCCAAACTGATCCCTGACCTGATGGAAGTAGACCTGAGTGGGCAAAACCTCAATGGTTTCAATCTCTTTCAAGCAGAGCTAATGGGAGCTAACTTGAGTGGGTCATTGCTGATTTATACTGACCTGACTGAGGCTTGTGTCGTTGGGGCAATATTTGATAAAGCTATTCTTCGTCACGCTTACTTGAATAGAGCCAAGCTTACCCGTACATCCTTCCAAAGAGCAGACCTGACTATGACATCTTTGGAAGACGCTAATCTAATTAGGGTTAACTTTTCTCTGGCAGACCTTGAGGGAGCTAATCTGTTTAGAACTAACCTGATTGCTGTGAATTTCACCAAAGCCAATCTGAGTAGGGTCAACTTCACTGAAGCGGTGATGACTGGGGCTAATCTTAATGAAGCTCAACTGATTGGTAGTAATTTTGATAAAGCTAATTTAACAGGAGCAGATCTGGTGAAGGCGAATCTGAAAGGGGCTAACCTTAGTCAAGCTAATCTTAGTTATACCAACCTCAGAGAAGCTAACCTTAGTGAAACCAACCTCAGAAAAGCGAATCTTACCGGAGCTGATTTAACTCATGCCAACCTTCAGGGGGCTAATCTGATTGAAGCGGAACTTGATGGAGTGATATTAAATACGAGTATTTAGTTATTTGGGAAAGGGAGTAGGGAGTCGGGAGTCGGGAGTCGGGAGTCGGGAGTAGGGAATCGGGAGTCGGGAGTCGGGAGTGGGGAATCGGGAAGAAATAGGTGTGTCTACTTCATTAATAGTAAGCATTCAGTAGTCAGCAGTCAGCGGTCAGGAGTCAGCGGTCAGCGGTCAGCCTTTGCCTGAGCGCTGATAGCACCTAAAGTAGCACCTAAAGTAGCCCATAGGCTGATAGCTGATGGCTGATAGCTGATAGCTGATAGCGGATAACTGATAGCTAATAGCTGAGAACTGATACGCGACACGCTAATAGCTAATAGCTGATAGCTTACCCTTTAGTGCAGAAGTGCTGCAGAAAAAATATTTCGATGGGCTTGTCGAGTCTTGATTAAGTCGGCTTTGATCGAAATATCCGCACTCACATTCTGCATACATCGCTAATGATCAATTTTCAGCTGCCATGGTCTGATCGCGGCCATACCTCTGAATCTTCTGTGAAGAAAAAACACTGTAATGGTTCAATAGGTCAAATTAAAAAAATCAGACAGGGTGCTCTAGGTAGTCTCTTTGTGACTCTGTTTTGGGCAATTACCCCACCAGTTTTTGCCGCTGAGTATCTCACTCTACGCTTAGGGCCATTTGAGCAATCTGTCGCTATCAAGGAATTAGAAACGTTTGCTGAGACAGGGGAGTTATCACCAGCACTGCAACCCTATCGAGATATCCTCACGCCACAGATTCGGAAGATTTTGACCAATAGCCTCAAACTCAACCCTAAGACCACAGAAACCTTTATCAATGACCTTCTCCTCTCCAGCGATGGCGCACGGTTGTTGGACAGACTAGGGTTAGCACTCCCCGATAGTAGTTTAGAGCAATTAAAAGCTGCTCTGTTGTTAGGAGCAAGGCAAGTTAATGGTTTAAGTGTGCTGAGTTTCTTACGGGCTTACCCAGGAGAAAAGATCACTTTGGATGCTTCGTCTGCTGTTGGGATTGCCCTACAACTTAATGCCTCTTATTGGAAAAGTTTAGCAGTTGGTCCGATCTTAGAGCAAGATTTGGCTGTTGCGGACGCTGCCACCTTTCGCCCTAGATTTGACCCTGCTACTTCCGGTCCCCAATTGGTTAAACAGCGTAAACTAAGACTAAGAGACCGACAACGGCAACGTACTATTATTGTAGATCTATACTGGGCTGAGGATACCACTGGACCAATGGTAGTTCTCTCCCACGGATTTGCTGCAGACCGCAAATTTCTGAGATATTTAGCACGCCATCTAGCCTCCCATGGCCTTACTGTAGCTTCCCTAGAGCATCCTGGCAGCAACTTTACCAGGATTAACAGTTTGTCAGCACCTGGTAAACTTGGGGATTTGTTACCTCCGGGGGAGTTTATTGACCGTCCCAAAGATGTCAGCTTTCTCCTGGATGAGTTGGCTGACATCAACGATAGATATTCTACCATGCTTGGTAAACTGAATACTCAACAAGTTACAATTATTGGTCATTCCTTGGGGGGCTACACGGCTTTAGCGTTGGCTGGGGGAAAACTCAATTTAGAGGAACTGCGACGGTTTTGTAAAAATCGCTCTCCTGTGGGCAGATCCCCAGCAGATTGGTTCCAATGTGCAGCGGCTGATTTACCAGAAGACGAGGTTAATCTTACTGATCAGCGAGTGGTGCAAGCGATCGCTTTGAATAGTGTAACCGGGCGTTTGTTTGGTACTAAGGGTTTGCGTCAAGTTACTGTACCAACCTTAATGTTAACGGGCACAGAGGATGCCATTACACCAGCTCTAGACCATCAGTTACGGTCTTTTAATCAGTTGGGGGGTTCTAAGTATTTGATTAGCGCCATTGGTGGCACTCACCTCAGTGTGACTGACCCGAAGAATCTTAACGATGCGATCGCTAGAAGTACGTTAGTCAAAGAAGTGGTTGGAGACGATGCCCATAGCCTGCGGCAACTGGTCAAAGGTGTAAGTTTAGCCTTTATTAAGCAGCTAACTCCAGAAGCTGAACGCTATGAACCATTTTTAACCCCAGCCTACGCTCAATCTCTTTCGAGTCCCAAAATTTCCTTGCGTCTGAGTAAAAAATTACCCCCTACGATAGCGACTTGGTTTCAAGTTCTATCCGTGGGAAATCAGCAGGTTGCTATTAACTTTAAGGACGTAAATTATGGGTCGATCAGCTCAAATAAATTCTATTTTTATCCTAACACTAAAATGATGACTCCGAATAGTTTTTGCATTGGACAGCTGAATCAATTGTTCAATAAACTTATCAACAAGTACCGCGAAAAAGCAACTCGCATCAGTTAAGCTATATAGTTTTAGGGAGTCGGGAGTCGGGAGTCGGGAGTCGGGAATAGGGAATAGGGAATAGGGAATAGGGAGTGTGGGGAGATGGGGAGATGGGGAGATGGGGAGATGGGGAGTCAGATCAGTAGACCTCTTGCATAAGTCTCATAAACCGTGGGTGTTGACAAGGCAAAAGGCATGCATACAAAAGGGATAGATTTTGATTTCATATTTATTTTTGCAAGAGGTCTAGTTTTCCCGATTCCCGATTCCCGATTCCCTACTCCGGATTCCCGATTCCCGATTCCCGATTCCGGATTCCCGATTCCCGATTCCCGATTCCCTTAATTAATTGATAGTTGACAATTTTAAAGTTTTGTAACTTATGGCCAATATGGCAAGACTTTTCTATTAGCTATGGGGGAAGTTTATATAAACAATCAATAGAAATAAATTGGATATATGGCTATCATGGAAATCTCTGATTTAGGTTTCACCGAGAGGTTAGAGAGTGACAGCTTTGTTTCTGACAGTAGTGATCATAAAATAACTGATGTTGTCGGTGGTACAAGTCGCAGGATTCGTTGGCCTCATAATGATCAACCGCAGCAGGAGCCTACGACAATTGTGAGCATACCCATAAAATTACCGTTTTGTCCTCTTTTCTTATTTCCTGATGGCACTATCGGGCATAAGTGTTTTGATACTGATGATAGTCATTAGTCACTAAACCCAGCCAACCACATCTTTGATTTGATAGATCGCTAGCTCCCGGTCAATATGTTTCTTGGCTTTAAGAATCGGACTGTTAGGATTTTTGTACCAGCGCTGGGAGCGGAAACAAAAACCATTGGCTGTTATTACCTCCCAACTATAGCGAGTGCGATCAATCAATAACCAGATTTCATAGGAGTGATAGGTCTGTCGGGGAAATTTAAGAATACCAATTTCTAGCAGAATGCTCATGCGCATCCGCGATCGCTCTATACGTTTGAGTAATTCCAGAAAACACAATGCTGCCCGTTTAGCCGCCTCATGAGTTGGGTAACGGTAGCGATCGCGGGGTTCAAATTTGAAGTCTCGACTACTAAGGCGGAAATGAAACTTGCCTGAAGCATCTTCGACATATATCACACTCCAGGGGGTTTTCGGGTACTTTACACAAAAACCTGGAGCTATTAGTTTAACCGCAGTTGCCATCCTTATCCCTTTGCTAAACCGTTGCTGACAGGATCTTAGCCAAATTTTGATCGATCACCAACAGAGGGTTGCGGTCAATGAGCTTGACCGAAGGTGATTACCGATTACCGATTACCCGTTATTCTCGATTATTCCACAATTGGGCAACGCCCTTTTAGGCGTGTGAGAAGTCAATATCATCCTGGCCATAGGCTTGCCAAGCCAAGTCTACTAAGCCATCAACAATAGCAGCAGCCACTACCGCAGAACCCTTACGACCATCAATCCGAATGTGGGGAATCAAAGAGTCCGTCAACCGAGATTTAGCCACATCCACCTCGACAAATCCCGCAGGTACCCCAATCACCAAGGCTGGTCGAATTTCCTCTGCCTCAATCAACTCCACCAATACTGTTAAAGCTGTCTGAGCTTGACCAATCACAAAAATTCCTTCTGGATAGCGTCTAGCTAAGGTTTGCATCCCCCAGGCTGCCTTAGTCTTTTCTTTTTGAGGACGAGTGAGGGTTTCCATGCTGCAATACACAGGATTAGCAAAGGTATCTTGAATGTGGGGAGTGATCCCTACTTGTACCATTGGCACATCCACTACAATTGTGCTACGAGCAGCTAGAGCTGCTGCTCCTGCTTGTAATGCCCGCTCAGAAAAATGAATCAGAGACTTATACTCAAAGTCGGCTGTGGCATAAATCACCCGCCGCACAATCTCGTATTCCGCTGGTGAAAAGACATGCTCGCCTATTTCACGGTCAATAATTGCCAGACTTTGAGCATCAGTTATATGCCATTCCATGAGGACTCTTCAGACAAACTGGTTGTGATTATTTTGACATTATTCTGCTTGCTATAGGGGTTTTCATATTAGGGAACAGGGAATCGGGAACAGGGAATCGGGAATCGGGAATCGGGAATCGGGAATCGGGAATCGGTAACAGGCAATAGGCAAGAGGCAAGAGGCAATAGGCAAGAGGCAAGAGGCAATAGGCAATAGGCAATAGGGCAATAGGCAATAGGCAATAGGCAAT
>NZ_GL890820.1:87977-119630 GCF_000211815.1 Moorena producens 3L | reverse complement strand
ACAGCAAGCGCACTATGTTGTCAGCACTGATGACAACCAATCCTATGTGGATACGACAGCTAGGCGATTGGGAATAGAGGTTACATCTTTGATCAACCAGTCTCGTACTGAAATCCGTGATTCACTCTCAAGTTATGATATTGCTATCGATCACTTTGGGAATCAGGATGCGAGCTATCGCGAATTTGTTCAGGCTTTCTTTGAACGGTTATACTCATCTGGCCTTGTTGAAGTAGCTGAAATGCAGGTCTTCTATGATAAGAAGACGGATACTTACCCGATCGAATCATTTATCTCTGGTTTCTGTCCCAATTGCTTGAGTTATACATGTAGTGGTATTTGTGAATCCTGTGGACATCCTAACTCTGCAATTGATCTTCTTGAAGTGCAATATCCTGGCTTAGAGATTTTGAAGGAACCAAGGCTTGTCCTCAAACTTGAGGAATTCCGTTCTGAGCTAGAACAATATTTGCTTGGGATGGAAACACACCGCCCCGCGCTAAAGCACCTCATTTCTTCTCTTCTAGATCAACCTATGACCCCTTTTCCACTATCCTATAAAATGAATCGGGGGATTAGTATAGATTTTGCTCTTTCTGATCAGAAACTAAATGTTTGGGCAGAGATGTATCCTGGTCACATTTACTTTCTCAAAAAATCAGCAGGTCAACTAAGTAACAAAGATGAATATGTCCAGTTTCTTGGTTTCGATAATTCTTATTTTTATGTTTTCGTCCATTTCGCCTTAGGGATAGCCGCACAAAAATGTGGGTTCGATTGGCCTTTGCCACGTGGATTTATCACTAACCAATTTTATTATCTTGGCTCTTCTAAATTCTCAACCAGTAAAGGTAATCTCATTTGGGCACGAGATTTGGTGAAGGATTACGAGGCAGATATTATTCGCTTGTTCCTTGCGTTGCATGGCCCTGAATTTCAAGAAGCAAACTTTTCCCTTATAGCCTTTGAAAAGACAGTATCTGAAATTGCCCGAAAAATTAATGATATTGTAGAAGTTTTCAATGCTAAATTAACTAGTATGGAAAATGGAGATGACTACAAGAATAATAAGACTATAGAGAAAATAATCTCTATCTTGTCGAAGCCTCTAGATCTCAAGGATTATTCGTCAAGTATTTTAGCCCAACGCGCTCTGAATATCATTGATTTTTTACGAGAATCCCTCCAACATGGCAATCATTCTTTACTTCCCTTCGTACCTGTTTTACTAGTAATGGGACTTGACCCTTTTTGCCCTAAGTATACACAATCTATTCGTGATAAGTTTGAATTATCTAACTATAATTGGGAGGAATTGGTACCATGTTGTCATATACAACACGAACTTCCAAAATTGCTGGTGAAGAGATAATATACGATGTTATTGGAGTCGGCTTTGGGCCATCTAATATTGCTCTTGCCATTGCTATGGAGGAAGGCAATTATCCAGGCAAAGTGCTCTTTATAGAGCGTAATACACAAGTATCTTGGCATGAGGGAATGTTACTAAATGGTAGTAATATCCAAAACAACCCTTTGAGGGATTTGGTTACTCCAGTCAACCCTAGAAGCAAGTATACTTTTGTCAATTATCTCCATCAGAGTGGTCGGTTGTTCGATTTCCTTAACCTTGGAGTTACGCATCCCCTTAGACAAGATTACTACGATTATATTGTCTGGGCAGGAAGTCAATTTCAGAACGTGGTGTATGGAAGTTCTGTGACCAAAATTGAACTCGCTTATATAAGTGGTCAATACCTATGGCGACTTACAAATAACCAAGGTACTAACTTCTTAACTCGGTGTTTAGTAGTGGGAACGGGTAGGAATCTTAATATTCCTAAAATCAAGGGAGTAAATAGTCCAAACGTTATTCATTTTGTTAATTACCTCCATCATATTAAAAAATATGATAAAGACTCACCTATTGTTGTGCTTGGAGCTTCACAGAGTGCTGTGGAGATTATCTTGGATCTAATTAACAAAGGCTATCAGCAGATCTATTCGGTTCATCGTTCTTTTTCATATTGCCTCAAGGATACTAGCTGTTTCAGTGATGAAGTATACTTTCCTGAGTTTGTAGATTACTACCATGGGCTACCACCTCAAATGAGAGCAGAGTTGGATAAACAGCTTCGCCGTACTAACTACTCCTCAGTAGATAAGGATATTCTTGATGCCTTGTATTTAATACGGTATGAGGACAAAATAAACCATCGCGAACGTTTGAAGATTTATCGCAATTGTGTGGTTGACGAGATCAACCCGAATGGAAAAAAATCTATCCTTATCCGACAGCTTTATAAGGGCAATATAGATGAACTCCCGTGTGATTTAATGATATTGGCAACTGGGTTCTTAGATATCGGTCGTAATGGCCAGGAAGGATTGCCAAAACTACTCCGTGATGTAGCAGATAATTTTGTTTGGACAGACGATTATCTCAAGGTGGAGCGGGACTACCGTATTGCCATGAAAGAAGGAGTTTCTTTACCAGATATATACTTGAATGGGTTATGTGAGTCTTCACATGGTTTGGGGGATGCCGGTTCGATCAGCCTTGTGTCACTGCGAGCACAAGATATTCTGGGTGGTATTCTGAAGCGGCTTAGTCCTGTAGTTGTCTGAACGTGAGAGGGGCACTCACGTCATAAAAGTGGAACTGTTACCAAAAAGTTTGGGTCATTAGCCCCGTCCTTCTAGGACGGCTTTTCATGATTATGTGATAGAATAAAAGCATAAGCAATAAACTTTTTGTCAGATAGGTACTATCTAATCATAAATAGACAACGTAAAAAATATGTATGAGATACGTATTCCGTAATTTGGTCTAACGACTACAACGTCTATGAAAAACTTAGATAAAAAAGTATAAAGGTGCGCTTACAGTCGTCGAATTAAATTCGCCGACGGAAAGCGCACCTTTGGTTAAAACTTTTTTATTAAGGCTCCAATCTTCTAAGGTTTCGTCTCCGGCACACCGAAACCTAGATCTATGATCTAAACGCTTGGGGAAATTTGTCCTCTACTTTTTCTGACTCCGGTTTGAAAGAGCCACGACGAGTAGTAGAGCCAAGAATCCCCGTTCTTTTAGGACGGAGATTGTCAAATGACTGCTATTAAGCGCACTGGGCTTCCAGTTCCACCATAAACTTTAGATGCCCCAACAAAAAGGAATGCTCCTGAAGGGGGAATGTTGTCAAGGTTAGCCACATTTTCTAATCCCCAAAGCCCATTCGACAACCAAGTATTATGAACTGGGAAATCCTCCGAAGCCCCTTGATCAAGGCTAAGAGTATCAACACCGATGCCAAGCACAGATCTTGCTTCCAACAGAAACTCTACAGCCGTTTTACTCCAACCAGGGAAATGAGGAATTCCTTGTTTATCCATGTTTACAAAAGCATTATTATCTCCGAAGTACTTTCCCCAGCCACTATTCATAATAATGATGGCATTGCTAGGGATCTTTCCATACTTCTTTTCCCAACGCAAGATATCGTCCGGAATCACTGTAGCATCATGATTATGTAGCACACGGTCTCGAATATCTAACACCACCAAGGGTCCACACAGACAATGAACTGGAATCTCGTGCACAGCAATGCCATCTTTGATAAAATGAATGGGAGCGTCTAAGTGCGTTCCAGTATGCTCATTCAGATGTAATTCATAATCTTGATAGCCATTCTCACTATATGTTGATGCTATCTCTAGTCTCATAGGTTTATCCCCTGGGAATACGGGCGTTTGTGGTCCTAATGTATGAGTTAGATCAACAATATGCCCTCTAAGTTTCGGTGGTTTTATATAGTTATTGTACGCTGCCATATACTTATCTGAAACAACCGGGGTATAATTGTTGTCTAAGCTTCTTTGGTAAAGATCTTTCAAAGTTCTGCATAAACACATAGAAACTCAACCTTAGTATGATTTGAATATAGGAATACAACCACTATTAATTTTTACAGCAGTGATTGGGTCGCGAGAGTTGAAGCGACCTCTTTAATTTGGACACCATATCAAACAGAATAGTCCTTTCTGTTTTACCATGTTTTTCCCATTGTCAGACTTCCTCGGTTTTTGAGGGTTGCGTTGTACTCACTCCAATTCCTAATCTTATATTGGGTCTTGGCCGTTGCTTCTATCATGGCTGGGGGGAGTTTTATTTTTCTATCTACAGATTATCCCACTCAACTCATACTCTTTATGCAACGAAGCCCAGTTGTATTAATGCAAAACTTGCACGATAGAGAGGACAACTATTAATATGTCTACTGAACAAAGAGTGAAACATCCCTTTCATATATATGAGGCAATTCTTGAGCAACCTCAAGCATTTGCCCATGCTGCTAGGTGCAATGAAAGATTAATTGATGAGTGTGCTGCCCGTATAGCCTCTTGCGAGCGGCTATTTACAGTTGGGATTGGCACTTCACATTATGCTGCTCAGGTGGGTGAACACCTAATGCGTTTGTATGGAGGAGAGCTGTTCACACAGGCAGTTCACTCATTTGACTTTGCGCTTTATGGACTTCGCATTACACCAAGGGATTGCGTCATTGGTATTAGTCATCGTGGGAATAAACTCTATACAGTTGAGTCGCTCAAACATGCCCGTGAAGCAGGTTGTTACACAGTGTTTATTACAGGTGAGGGTGGAGCTAATGAGGCTGTGCAAACCGACATTACCCTTACTACTGTTGCACAAGATAAGTCATCAGCTCATACTGTCAGTTACATTGGTGCGATTTCAGTCCTATCTGCTCTTGCGGAACGTATCGGCTATCATCGCACTGGGGCAAGTTTTCTAACGAAAAACTTCCTGCACCATGAACTCCCTGAGGCACTACTCACAGCACTGGAAACAGAGAATGAGATAGCACTACTTGCCCACGAATACGTTAATCGACGGCGTATTTGGTTAGTTGGTGGTGGTCCGAATGCTGTCACGGCTCATGAGATCGCACTAAAAATTAAGGAAACTTCCTACTTGCAAGCTGAGGGTATGTCAATCGAGACAATTCTGCATGGACCATTTCAATGCGCTGAAGCAGAAGATCTCTTCGTTTTGATTGCGCCAGCAGGGGCGGCACAGGGGCGCGTTATCGAGCTAGTGGGACTCATCCAAGAAATTGGTGCTGCCTCCTTGGTCATCAGCGACGGAACGGCGGAATCACTGCAAACTGACGCAACCAGTTGGGTTGCTGTACCTAAAGTTCCAGAACCCTTCTGCTCTATAACTTGCCTTGTGCCATTGCAACTATTTACCTACTACTTAGCATTGGAACGTGGAACAAACCCTGATGGATTTCGCCTTGAAGATCCACGTTTTGCCCGTGCACGCTCATTAATACGTTTGTAGTAAGCACCTACACAGAATTAATGGGAGCAGGTCCAAGTTGCAGAAGAAATAAACTATGTATCATCAGAGCAAGCTTAAACCCATGAAGGGGCTAGAGATTTAGTACTAATGTTGCTGCATAAGTGACATGCTCCCCAATTAATTACCTGAGTAAGGTCTGCTGAATAAGTCGGATAAAAACAACTGAAGATCGATACGGCGGTTTGCATAACTATCAGCTACACAGAATTGTTTTAATGCTCCGAAATCCCTGCTCCCTGCTCCCTAAAAATCCAGAACTTTGTACCTAACTGAATTGCCAAGCGCTGTAAGCTTATTCCTCACAAAAACAAACTTATTGCAATCATAAACATAATAGCTCCGATTACTATGTCTAAAATTTTCCATGATCTTGGATTGCTGAAAATTGGTGACAGCATCCTTGACCCATAACCCAAGGTGAAAAAGAATATGAACGATGCCGATATAGCTCCCAGTGCAAATTGAATTCTTGCAGTAGAATAATGGGTGGATATTGATCCCACAAGCACAACTGTATCTAAGTACACATGAGGGTTAAGCCATGTGAAAGCAAGGCAAGTTGTAATAGCAATGGCAAGAGATGTTGAATCGTCAGTAGATGGAATTAAAGAATCAGATGATTTAGCAGCTAACCAGAAACTACGTATACCATAGCCTGTAAGGAAGATGGCTCCAAAATCTCTGGCAATCTCTTCTATCCAAGGTATTTCTTCTATGATTACATGAAATTCAGAAACACCAAAAGCTATCAAAATAGCATCTGATAAAGCACAAATTAAACAAATGATAAAAACATGCTCCTGCTTTAAGCCCTGTTTTAATATGAAAGCATTTTGTCCTCCAATTGCTACTAGTAAAGAAAAACCAAGCCATGTACCAGAAAGGAAAGCGGTGAGCATCTGTGATATTTTTTTGATATTTACAACCGTTGGAATAAACATAAAATGCTAGGAAAACTTCAACAATTTTCATCAGAGAAAGATTCTCTAGCATTTATCTCTCAAAACATCCTAACTTAGAGTAGACCTCTTGCAAAAGTATTTTTCTGCTGGGAGGGTGACACAGGGTACAGCGGCGAAAAATTATGACTCGGATAAGGCACGACTGTAAGGGAATCGAAGCTTTCAAAACCTTCAGCATATACCTTGTATCCATGCTGGCTCGCAACGCTAATTGACGAGTGCTACGTTTATAGCTTGTTTCAAGATTGAGTAAATTGAGACCCTTGCGCGCTTGAGTAAAGCCATATTCTGTGGGGTATGCCCTGTACCAATTCGGCTCCCATCCTCCCCAAAAGTCACATCTAATACCCAATGAAGTTGATTTTCAATGGACCAGTGTTTTCGGATAGCTTTGCCTAACTTTTGAGCATGGGGTGGTAGAGAAGTCAGGTAAAACATCACCTCACGAGTAGTCTTGTTCCACAGATCGCGGGTGCGAATAACCATCACAATAGTCTGTAATCCAGACCAGTGGGACTGCTTATATAAATCTTGGTCTAACGAGGCAAGAGTTACCGCCCACACAATCGCGCTTTTCAGTACGATTGTGTGCTGATTCTACCCTAATATCATAGCTATACTCAATATCCTCTTGCCTGATTAGCAACAGCAGCTTCTTTCCCATTGCTTCACCTGCGTGAAACTTAGTGGGATGATTTTTTTTGAGCGCCAAAACATAATCTCCACCCAAAGCACGGATATCATGGGTTATTTCATACTGAGTTCCCATGGCATCAATGGTAATTATGCATCCAGAGATATCCAATAATTCTAGTAAGGCGCTTGATGGCTGTAATCTCATTGCTTTTATCGTCCACTTTAACAAGCCCTAGAAATAACCGATGCTCACTCGCGATCGCACTAACCACATGCAAAGCTGATTGTGCGAGGGTTAGATCATAGGAACCCTTGATTTGTTTGCCATCAATCGGAATCACCTGTGCCCCATTATCTGTCACTAAACTAGTTAACCAGCTCTGGAAGCTATCATCAAACACACTGGGGGATATTTGTTCAAACACTCGCCTGTAGGTATCTGCCGAGGGAATTCCATTGGGCAATGGTAAAAAGGTAGACAACCAATGGTAATGGCTGATTCCATAGGTTTCAATATCTTCCCATCCCCTCGCACCGACCATGGTAGCTAATAGTGAAATCGTGATAATACTGATAAATGGATGAAGCAGCCCTTGTTTACCTATTGGGTCTGACAGCTTCTCAAAATGTTCGAGCATTTGCGGCTATTGCTGTTGACTATCTCCGGCGGGCTTTAGTGGTAAGGATAATGGACTGGTTGCGGCGGTTTTAGTGGGTTTATTGAAGCCAATGACCATTGGATACCTTGATTGTGACATCGGTTCCCATAGCATATTATGAGTTCGTTTTTCCTGACTTGCTCTTTCCGGTTGAACATTGGGCACAGTGGATTTTCTCACAGCTGAAATATTCCTTGCCATCAAGTGGCATCAACAGCGTGTCAGCAAATCCTGGAAACTTCCTCAAATGCCCCTCGTTTTCCAGCATTTGCACAATTTACTCAAACACTGGTGACACACACTCAGGTAAGACTTGGTGGAGTAAACTTCGAATTTGGTTGTCGAGAGGCATGTGATGCACTCCAAACAGGCTTTGGGCGTTGCTGCACCCTTTGCTTTTTTCCATCTGGCGCTGGTAAGCTAGAAATGATGGGGTGTGGGTCAAGAACACACCAAAGGCACTTAAACCGGCATCTTCCATTCCATAGCGAGTGTTTTTGCCCGTGGGCAAGTCTTGCAGAGATTTCAGACAGGAGCGAAAAGAACTGACTATTGTGTTAAACAACTCTGGTGCTTTGGCTCGCTTCAACTCTCTTGAGTGATCTAGATGATATTAATACACTATCGGCATTTCCACAATTTGAACACCTATTTCCCAAAATGAGAATTGCTGAGCAATGACTAATGCCAACGGGTAGCTGGCATTATCTATTCTTGATTACTTCCAGCTAACAACACTTCCCCTTGCCTGATTCGTTGGGCAGCATCTAGTAACACGTCTTCTAGATAGGGTTTGGTAAAATAGCCTCTAGCACCGAGATCAGCAGCTACTTTCCGGTGTCGATCAGCACCACGAGAGGTGAGCATGGCCAGGGGTATTTCACACAAATCTGGGTCTTTTTGAAGGCGAGATAGCAGTTCTAAACCATCCATTCTGGGCATTTCAATGTCACAGAATACGATCTCGCAAGGCAAACCAGACCGGAGTTTATCCCAGGCTTCTTGACCATCACGGGCTTGTTCTACCCGATAACCAGCTTTACTGAAGGTCATAGAAAGCAGTTCTCGGACTGTGATTGAATCATCCACAATCAACACCATGGGATCAGATTTGATGAGATTGACCTCGGCTCCGCTGGCAGTCGGAGTTTCCATCCTTTGCCAGATCGCAACACCACCATCTTTACGAATCCGACCCATAGCAAGGTCAATCAGTTCTAGGACGTCAGCAATGGGCATTACTCGACCATCCCCTAAGACGGTCGCCCCGGTAATGCCTACTGGCTTGGGTGCAGGGCCTTCGATTTGCTTAATAACAATTTCTTGCTCCCCCAATACCTGATCAACCTCTACGGCGAGCATGTTACCTGTACTGCGCAGTACCACCACAGAAATCAGGTTGTCTTCCCTTTGGCTGCCATAGACGCTCGCCCGGCTGAGTTGGCTATGGTAGGTCAGCAATTCTGAGAGGGGTTTGAATGGGATCTGGCTGTCCCGCCATTGAAGAAAGGCTTGACCTTGAGAATTGGTCTGAATGCAGTCAGGGGAGACATCCTGCATGTCTTCGACCCCATCCATGGGAAAAGCAATTCTGGCGCGATCGCTTACACAGCAGAGGGCTTTACAAATACTCAGGGTCAGGGGTAAGCGAATGGTAAAGGTGGTTCCTTCCCCGAGAGTAGAGTCGATAGTAATGGTTCCCCGAATTTCACTTAAGCAGGTGCGCACCACATCCATGCCTACCCCTCGACCTTTGGTGTCAGTCACTTTCTCAGCAGTGGTGAACCCAGGGTGGAAGATAAAATTGAACAACTCCAAGTCGCTCAGGGTTTTTGCCTCAGTTGGGGAAATGAGATTCTTTTCAAGGGCTTTAGCTCTAATTCGATCTGGATCAATGCCCCCCCCATTATCCGAGATGGAAATCACCGTCTGATTTCCCTGGTAGAATGCCCCGAGGGTGATTTTACCCGCCCTAGGCTTCCCTGCAGCCAGCCGTTCCTCTGGTAGCTCAATTCCATGGGTAATGGCATTGTTGACCAGGTGGGTCATAGGATCA
Organism: Moorena producens 3L; assembly: GCF_000211815.1. GTDB lineage: Bacteria > Cyanobacteriota > Cyanobacteriia > Cyanobacteriales > Coleofasciculaceae > Moorena > Moorena producens. Next base: position 109,931 of record NZ_GL890820.1, on the reverse strand, counting down.
TAGAGGTGTTCCAAGATCATTTTATCAATCAAGGTTTCCCGCCCCTCAACGTGTAGCTCGGCTTCCTTGCCTTCCTGCAAGGAAATTTCCCTGACTGCACGGGGCATTCGGTCTGCTGCTTGGGCAAAGGGCACCATACGCGATCGCGTCAGTCCTTCTTGGAGTTGATTGGTTACCTGTCTGAGGGTACGAGTTACTTGGTCGGTTTCATCCACCAAAAACTCAATGTCAGACGCCGACTCCTTAACCCGGACAATCAGCTCAATGATCTCTTGGGATAGCAAATGGAAGCCTGTAAAGCGGTCCATTTCCAGGGGGTGATAGTCTTCTAAGCTCGTGCAATTCTGGTTTCCTTGTTCCCGTTCTTGGATGCTTGTAGTTCGGTAAATCTTACTACTAGACAATAGGGAATTTTCCAGCAGGGTTCGCTCATACAAATCCCGCATTTTCAAACCCACATCGTTGAGGCTCGATACCTGATGGGATAAATTATCTAAGAATTGCCGCAGCCGTTCTTGATCTTGCTCTAAGGTATTGCGACCAACCACCAGTTCTCCCACTAAATTGCTCAGGGTGTCCAGTTGTTTAACCGGTACCCGCATGGTTTGTTCAAATAGCTTAGACCTCGGACGCCTTGTTTGGCGAGACAGCTCCTGATTCATCCCTCCTGGAATAGCAGAGATGCTTTGATTTGCCTGCTGTAGCAAGTCCTCGAGGTCTTTAAAGTCATCCTCTACTGAATCCGCCTGATTGGTTTTCGGGGTTTCTTGGTCTAGGGAGTGGTTAGGTTCAGGGCTACTAGTTTCATTTAATAGGAGTTCTAGTTCATCAAATATTCTTTTCTGCTCTGATACCACCTCAGCAGTGGGTAAGGTCACATCCAGAGGTTTTATACTGTCAAAATCAACGTTTTGGTAATGTGCGGTAGCTTCTGCCAACAGCTGCTCTAATTGCTGCCATTGATCTTGGGTTGTTGGTAATGGTTTTGGTGATGAATCTGGTAATTTGTTTGATTTTATGGGATGGGATTTTCTATTTTTTCCTTTGACAGTTGGACTACGAGTGGGTGTAGACGCCTCACTGGGTCGAGCTGAAGTCGAGGTGGGCTTTGGAGACCCTGTGGTTGATGGGGAATTAATTGCTGGCTGTTCATGGTTTGCAGGGGGGTGATTTGGAATCAGCTCCAAGTCATTGACCAGATTTAAATCTTCATTCAGGTCGGTGTGGGTGGGGTCCGGGTGTGGGGTGCTTGGTGGGATAGGCTGCTGTTTGCCCATCCCATAACTATCTAATTTGGTGGGAGGAGTACTTTCCGAGCTTGAGCTATTTTCTTCAAAAAAGGTATCATCAAATAAACTACTTAATTCGTCCGCTGGGTTAGTTTTTTGAGTTAGGCTCCCCTCACTACTCCCAAAAGAAAGTAATTCTTCAAGGTCTTTATCTGTCAGGCTTGGAGTAAGGTTAGGTTGACTATCCTTTCGAGTTGACTCCCTTGACTGTAGTAACTCAAAGGCTGCTTCTTCTGGAAATTCCTCATCGAACAAACTGAGTAAATCTTCCTCGGTAGATTCTGCTGCCTCCGGAATGTCCAACTCATCAAGTTCTTTAATCAGGTCAGATAAATCCTGTGGTTCGTCTGTAGTGATAGAATTGTCTGATTGGCTAGACAACTGCTGGTTATCTGGAGCGATAATTTCTTCTTCTTGCCAGGTTTGATCCAAATCAGGGGTCTGACCTTCAAATATATCAGCTAAGCTATTTAGTTCTTCCATGCCAACTTTCGGTTCTCCAGCATCATCGGTCTGGTATGGGATGATATCAGTAGTTGGTTTTTCCACTTCCTCTATCTCAGGTATATCTTCTAGGAAGTTATCTAGGTTAAATTCGTCTTTGATTACTGCTGGTGGCTGAGCATCTAGGTTGTTAGACATTCGGAAAGCATTAATTCCACATTACGCGCACATTTTTCACCTTTTGCCTTGGCAAGTTCGCCGCTTCCCTCTATGATAGTTGTGACATAATCCTACACTGACTCTGCTCTTACACAGCCGCTCCGCGAACGATTTCAGTGTAGGCTTCTTGCCAACTCCACCCAACGGTAACGGATACTCGGCAAGCTTTATTGACGACACGAGATGCCCCTCCGCGCCGGAAAAATACCAAAAAATTTTATCTATTTTAGCTAGTAGGTGGCGGTTAGCTCTTAATTTGATTACCCTACTATATTCATTATAGACGATAACAACAGACGATAACAAAGTATCAAAGTTCCTGTCCGCCATTCATCCAACTAACTAGCCAAGACGTAGCTTAACACGCGCCGCTCTATACAGACGAGGTTTTTTTGCCTCGCTAGGTAGATTTTTGATAACGTTTTTCTGACCTGAGCTCAACTGTGAGTTCAACGACTCAGAGCATTTAAGAATTTCTGGATACCTGAGAATAACGACTGTTTTTTTTGGGCAGATGGTATATTTTGAGCATCTTCTGGGCTAGTCGTGTTAACTAGACTTGCCTTAAGTATAATTTGATCAAGAGCCTCTGCTGTCGGTTTGCTAGGTTCTTCAGTCACCAACTGATACTCATCATCTATTTCTAGCCATACTTGCCACATAGAAGGATAACAACGCCATAGAGCACCCCCTGGAAAGGGTCGCAGATAATAACAAGACTCTAGGGTTTTCAGAAAGCGATCGCGTAACTGACGTGCGGCATAGCCAATCCCTACAATAGAGACATCTTCCAGTTGAGGATTTAGGATCACACAGGGGCGATCCCCCGCCAAATTGCAAATCTTTTCCACTTGGGCTACTTCCACGGCAGACGGGCCCACTAGCAAGAAAACCTGGTCATCATCTTCAATTCTAGTTTCTGCTGGGGAGCGACTGGTACCAACATCAGTAATTTTAAACGGTACCTCTCCCCAGTCACGAAGGGCAAGGGCTGAAGCACCGGTATCAGGAAAGAAGATTTTCAGTCCGGGGCCATACTGCTCAAAGATAGGAATAAATTCCTGGGCAATTGACTGGGCTTGGAGGGCAATTTCTGGAAAGACCAACTCCACTTGTACCCTGGTTTGACCGTCATCTAGGGCGGCTTTGGTCGCTTGTTTAGCTTGAGCGATCGCATCTTCTAAGCTCAAAGGAAGTTCATTCATGAGTCTATCTGTGTGTTAATCAAAAACTCTAATATTAATGGCTTAAAAGAAAAAGGAAAACTAATGTCTCGCCACATTAATCGAGCGCCAATCCACCCTACCCATAGGAGCAATTGAGCCTTTTTTGAGCAAAGTTAGACCTTAGATAATTCTGGTTGTGGCATCAGTCGTTCCCAAATTTGCTTGAGTACCATCACCGTCCAATCTACATCAGCTTCTGTGGTATCTCGCCCCAGGGTCAACCGAATTCCAGCCAAAGCAGCTGGCTCGTTGTAACCCATTGCTAACAATATCGGACTTGGACTCAGTTTACCACTGTGGCAAGCTGAACCTGCACTAATACCAATACCAGCCTGATTAAACTGGCGCACTATAGTTTTGCCAGTCACCCCCCCAGTAGGGGAAGTCAAACAGAAACTAACGTGATGGGGTAAGCGATAGTCTCTAGAACCAGTGGCAATGAGATAGGGAGTATCAGCGAGTTGGTCAAACATGCGATCGCGTAATCGAATTAACCGAGGTGTCTCTGTTAGCATTTGCGCTGCTGCTAGTTCTGCCGCGATTCCAAACCCAGCAATTACTGGCAACGCCTGGGTTCCAGACCGCAATCGGGATTCTTGTCCACCACCGGAGATCAGGGGCACTAACTCTACACCAGGGCGGATATACAGTGCCCCTGCTCCCATCGGACCATAAATTTTGTGACTGGAAATCGACAGCAAATCCACCGGTAGTCGTTGAACATCGATAGATAGCCGTCCGGCTACTTGAACTGCATCGGTATGAAACAGCACACCCTGTTCACGAGCAATTTGTCCTAGTTGATCAATAGGTTGGAGTGTACCTACTTCACTTTGACCGTAGATGACGGAGACTAAAACCGTATTTGCCTGTAGGGCAGCTTTTAAATCACTGGGATTGACCCGTCCCAGAGAATCCACTGGTAGCCTGGTCACTTGCCAACCCCACTGCTCCAACATGGCCACTGGTTGAGCGATCGCAGAATGCTCTACACTAGAAATAATGATATGCTGGGGTTTTTTGTAGCCTTGGGCAACCCCCATCACTGCCAAATTATCCGCTTCAGTACCGCCAGAGGTAAATGTAATCGATTCCGCTGGTGCATTGATTAACCTAGCTACCTGTATTCTAGCTCGTTCCAGTACAATGGCCGCTCGCTGACCCCACTGGTGTAAGCTAGAAGGATTACCCCACTGCTGGGTAAGCACATCTTGCATAGTTTTAATGACTTCTGGGCGTGGTGGTGTGTTGGCGCTATAGTCCAGATAAATTTGCATGGGTTTTCAGGCAACCAGCTATCTCTATCTTAAGCATATAACCTTTCCAGGTCTCTCTCCAACTGATGACTAATAACTGAAAACTAATAAGTAATGACTAATAACTAACCACCTGGTTTACCAACATTATAGTCCTCGTGGGACAAAACCGCGTGAGGAACCAATAAGCTACCCTGGTCGTGACAAATCATTCGGTAGTTGCGCGTTACAGGAATACTGATGATCCAGCGGTTGTGGCGCAGCCGCTTGCCACCAAATTCTCTGTAATCCTGGTGATTTTCCAAACCAGCGATTATCCCACGGGCTTTGACCACCACATGGGTAGGAAGGTTTTTTAAGTCAATGGGATCATCTTCAAAACTAGACTCCCACTGCCGTTTTTGCTGTTTTTTCTCTTCCCGTGCTCGGTTTTTTTGATCACATCGGTGGCATGTTTTACCATACCCCTTGTGGCCACACGGGAATGTTTTCTTTCGTCTTGGCATAAGACACTAGTTCGGGTTAAAGTCCCTAACCCGCTAATTAGGCTTTGGTGTAAACCATTCCATAAAAAAAGGCAATTAGGGGAGGGAGTTGAACTTGATGGCAACTGATATCCCCTGGTATTTTATGTTAATTCAACAACTGCATCTATTTGAAGATTGTGCTGTTAGCATGGGGAAATCAGCTATCCAATCGGGTTTTTTGATGCCTTGAGTTCCCAACCAGCGTGCATTTACTGGAATTTGTATTATCTTTTGCTGATACTATTGATTTTGTGTGGCTGTCAACAAGCTCAGCCACAGGTGTCTCTTGAACCCCCTTTGCCCCAAGACCCTTGGGTTCAGGCTTACTTTAATCATAGTAGGTCAGCCCAATACACAGATCCTTACCGGGGAGTAACTCGGGAGGGAGATAACTTGGAGCAAGTGATTGTGGATGCGATCGCATCAGCAAAGTCCACAGTAGATGTGGCGGTTCAGGAGTTGCGTATGCCCAGAATTGCCCAAGCTTTAGTAGAACGTCAGCAAGCTGGTGTCAAGGTCAGAGTCATTTTAGACAATAACTACAGCCTTCCGGTAAGTCAACTGACCGCTGAGTCAGTGGCAAAACTCCGCCAAAGAGAACGCTCACGCTACAATGAGTCCCTAATATTGATCGACCGTGACGGAGATGGTCAGCTCAGTGCAACGGAAATTTCAGAAGGAGACGCTTTAATCATCTTAGGAAATGGTGGTGTACCTATGATTGATGACACAGCGGATGGTTCTCGGGGCAGTGGCTTAATGCATCATAAGTTTATAGTTATTGATAACAAAGTTTCTATTATTACCTCAGCCAACTTCACTCTTAGTGATCTACATGGTGACTTTCAGTTTCGAGAGAGTCGTGGCAATGCCAACAATCTACTCAAGATTGACAGTGTAGAGTTAGCTAAGCAATTCACCCAGGAATTTAACCTGATGTGGGGAGATGGTGCTGGCGGTAAACCAGACAGTAAGTTTGGTCTCAAGAAGCCATCGCGACCAGTAGAGCAGGTCACACTGGGGGATACAACTGGGGGGGATACAACTGGGGGGGATACAACTATCGCTATACAATTCTCCCCAACCTCCACTACTAAACCTTGGAATCAGAGTAGCAATGGTCTGATCGCTCAAATCCTTCCTCAGGCTAGGGAAACCATTCACATAGCTTTGTTTGTCTTTTCCGAGCAACGGCTAACCAATGTTTTAGAGGAATCCCATCAACAGGGTGTTCAGCTCAAAGCGCTAATTGAGCCAAGTTTTGCCTTTCGCTATTACAGTGAGGGTTTGGACATGATGGGAGTAGCTGTTGCTCACAAGTGTCAATATGAGAGTGGTAACCGTCCTTGGCGTCAACCGATTGCTACCGTCGGTGTGCCTCAGTTGCCAGAAGGAGATGTCTTACATCACAAATTTGCCATTCTCGATGGAAAGACAGTGATTACAGGCTCTCACAACTGGTCAAAAGCAGCAAATACTAGGAACGATGAGACCTTGTTAGTTATTCATAGCCCTATGGTTGCTGCCCATTTTGAACGGGAGTTTCAACGCCTCTATGGCAAAGCAGTGAAGGGAGTACCAGTTAGAGTTCAGCGAAAGATTAAAGCACAGCAACAAAAATGTGTGCCTCTTGATCCACATTCTTGAGTAGAGCATACTATTGAATAGTTAGCATGACGGGTTATACCCCTCAATTAAATAGATGTGTTATATCAAGTCCAGTTAATCACTTTTAAAATGGTCTGTTGTTTTTTGTCGTTAGTCATTAGTAATTGGTAAAACCTCCACCTGCTAACCTTAATCGATATCTAGGGTTTCCTGGGTGTCAGAAATTCTCAAAGCTGTTAGCTGTCCGGTAAAAGAAGCCCCACATCTCAATGCTACGCCATGAGTGTGGTCAGAAGTTACCGCAATCAGAGGGTCGCCTTTATAGTTGGCAGGCTATGCATAAAAGAGGTGCGACCCGTGGCGAATTTAATTACGGGTCAAGCGCACCTTTGGTTAAAACTCGTGGAATAAGGCTCCACTCTTCTAAGGTTTCATCTCCGGGATGAATTTTGCACAGGATATGCACGGGACAGGGAAGCGAGCTATTAAGCTTCTTACTAATTCAGATCAAGTCATTCCACGTCGTTCGGCTTCTTGCTGTAACTGTCTTTTCTCGAAGTCAGTAATCCTGATTATCAGTTTCTTGTCTTTCATTTTTGGGTTGTCATAAGTTTATACACTTTATTATAATTAGAGTCGGTCGATAAGTAGGATGACAACGAACATGAGAATAGCATATCAGTATAAATTTAAACCGACAAAAGTACAGAAAATATTGATAAACAATTGGCTGTCAATGTTATGCGCTCAATATAACTACCTTTTGGCCGACCGGTTTTCCTGGTATGAACAAAATCGCTGTTCTATCAATGCTTGTCCCCTTGTCTGCCATCTTCCCGATCTAAGAAATAATCCCGATTATTTTAGTCAAAATAAAACTCTCCCAAACCTCAAAAAAACTCATCCTTGGTATAAAACAGTTCATTCTCAGGTACTTCAGGATGTAGTAAAAAGAGTTAAATTGGCTTTTGATAGGTTCATAAAAGGAGATAGTAATGGGAAACGGAGCGGGAGACCTAGATTCAAAAAGCGTCATCGCTACCGTACTTTTACTTATCCACAAATGAAAGAGGGGTGCTTGGAGGGTAATCTGATCAACCTACCAAAACTAGGAAAGCTCAAAGTCATCCTTCATCGCCCAATACCTGCTGGATTCAAGATAAAAACAGCAACTATCACCAAAAAATGTGATGGCTACTATTTAGTTTTATCTCTGGAAGATAAAACAGTTCCTGAGATCAAACCTGATATTAACCCTGACTCAATAGTTGGTATTGATGTTGGCCTCAAAGAGTTTTTGACTACTTCTGAAGGGGAAACCATTAATATTCCTCAGTATTATCGGAAGTCTCAAAAACGGTTAAAGGTTATCCAGAAACGAGTATCCCGACGCCAGAAGGGAAGTAACAACAGACTTAAGGCTATCAAGCAACTTGGAAAACAGCAGAAAAAGGTAGCAGATAAACGGAAGGATTTCCACTTTAAAACAACCAATTATTTGCTATCAAAGTATGATGTAATCGCCCACGAAAAGCTAAACGTTAAGGGGATGGCTAAATCCCGATTGGCTAAATCTGTGTTGGATGCTGGGTGGTCAAGCTTCCTGGCGATACTGACAAGCAAAGCCTTGAATGCTGGCTTGTTGGCTATTCCAGTAAGTGCTCAGAACACCTCACAGAATTGTTCCAATTGCGGGAGGAAAGTTCCTAAAAAACTGCATGTCAGATGGCACGATTGTCCTCATTGCGGGTGCAGTCTTGATAGAGACCATAATGCAGCGATAAATATAAAAAACAGAGCGGAAGGGCAGTCCGTTCTTAAAGCCCAGCGCCTCCTAAGCAATAGCCGGATTGGCGCTTGTTGCCTACACTGAACCCAACGGGTCAGTGTAGGAGCTGTCACGAGCAGCAAAACTAAGTTATTTAATTGCTTGACGACTTATATGGCAAATGCCACCTGGACTCGCCGCCATATTCTTGCCCTGGCTGATTTTACGCCAGATGAATACAATACAGTTTTACAAACTGCCTCTAGTTTTCGGGAAGTACTGTCCCGACGCACCAAAAAGGTACCTGCACTACAGGGTCACGTGGTTGCGAATTTGTTTTTTGAACCATCAACCCGTACTCGTAGCAGTTTTGAACTAGCGGCTAAGCGTCTTTCTGCTGATATCCTAAACTTTGCACCAGGAACGTCTTCCTTAAGCAAGGGCGAAACGATTCTTGATACAGCAAAGACTTACCTGGCAATGGGAACTAATATGATGGTGATTCGCCATCGGCAGGCGGGAGTTCCTCAAATTATTGCTACTGAGATGAATCGACTCGGTGTCCAGGTAAGTGTACTTAACGCTGGTGATGGTCAACATGAACATCCTTCTCAAGGATTGCTGGATTTGTTTACAATTTGTTCTTGCTTAGACTGGGACAATCCCCGCATAGAACTGCTTGCTGGAAAAAAAGTTACCATTGTTGGAGATATTTTGCACTCACGAGTTGCCCGTTCCAATATCTGGAGTCTCCTGGCGACAGGTGCAGAGGTTCATCTGGCTGGACCACCTACCCTACTTCCGCAATTATTTGCTGAATACAGTAGTACTCGTCTCCAACAACCTAGGGAAAAGCAACAGCAAGAGTTATGGGCTAAGTCTAGCCTTGGTCACCAGAGGCAGTACACCGAAACCCCTGTGATTTTAAAAACAACGGTACCGATCACAAGTCAAGCCAGCCATTCCCTTACGTCTACGCAACAGTTACCAATTAGTCATCCTAAGCTCTATATTCACTGGGACATTGAACCAGCACTAAAAGATGCTGACTTTGTCATGACCTTGCGGCTGCAAAAAGAACGTATGACGAGTCATTTGTTGCCTAGTTTGAGAGAATATCATCAGCGTTATGGGATTACCCGGGAGCGCCTCCAACTTTGCCAACCCAATGTTCACATTCTCCACCCTGGTCCAGTTAACCGAGGGGTTGAAATTAGTTCTGAGCTGATGGATGATCCCGAGATTAGCTTAATTCCTCAACAGGTGACTAGTGGAGTTGCGGTTAGGATGGCGCTGCTTTACTTAATCGGTAGTGGTAAGTTGTGACAGCTCATACCCTGAGTACATCAATTGCGCCAAGGTAAACCGTCACCATTACCCCATCTCACTGACCCCTGTACCAAACCCAAAATAAACTCTAGCAATCCTCTCCACTGCTGTTGACTAGCAGTGACTCCTTGCTTATGGATGTGTAGAATCAAATCTCGATCAGGATGGTTAACAATTTCCTGAGCATAGCGGTTGATCACATCACCATCTAGTTGAATCACAGTTTGGGCGCAAATTAAATCATTGATTGACTTGACATTTGCCCGTTGCTGTGAATTAGTTTTTAGCAATGCCTGATTCCGACTATCCAGTGCTGCTTTTAGTTCACTGAGCTTACGCAAACAACGCAAGAAACGATTGTTCTTAAGAATCTGTTGCGCTTGAAGCATTTCTTCTGAACTGCTGGTTTTAGTAGGGTTTGGTAGTCGGGTGTTAATTTGGTGCAATTCTACTGTTGGGTCGGTGAGGATTTCTTGGCCTCCTCTAGCCTGCTCTAGAACAGTGGGATCATACAAGGGTGAATGGGGATCACTCAGAAGCACGGTGTACTCTAGTTCTAAGGTTTTACGTAACTCAAGGTAGCGATCGCGTAAAGACTGATGAATTCCCTGTTGCTCTAGATAGTCTGCTGAGATCGGGTAAATATCCCGGTAAGTTTCCCAGGGGATGAACTTATCTCCCTTAATTTCCTCCACTACCATGGTGTTAACTTCTAAAGCTGTGATGTCAATCAAGACATCCCCCAAAGAGCCATAAAATTCATCAAGGGTTTGACCTAATCTAGAGGTAACATCAGGTGCGACCCGTGGCGAATTTAATTCGCCAAGGTCAAGGGCACCTCGTTTGAAAGGTGATGTTGCATCAGTAGTTGCTGGTTGCTTACGGTTTCTGGTCTTGGTCACGGCCATCGTAATTGTATAGTAACTACCCTAATATAAGTGGATATAAGTGGAAGAATTATCGTAAGCATTCAGCAGTCAGCCGTCAGCCGTCAGCCGTCAGCCATTCGCTACGCGAACAGTAGTGTGGCCATAAGCCATAAGCCATAAGCCATAAGCCATAAGCCATAAGCCATAAGCCATAAGCTGATAGCTGATTAGCTGATAGCTGATAGCTGATAGCTGATAGCTGATAGCTGATAGCTGATAGCTGATAGCTGATAGCTGATAGCTGATAGCTGATAGCTGAATGCTTACGAATTATCGATTTCGACTCCTCCATGGAATCAAAATCGACCTAGGGCAGTCTGTAGATCACACTTAAGAGTATGATGTAAAGCTTACTGCTTATCCTTTAGCGCCAGAAAAAGCTAATTACCCCCAGATTAATCCTCTTTTTTACGTGGTTTTTTAATAAATAGTGACTCTTCTAGGCTAGGCCAATTATCATCATCAAGTTTTATGGGCTCAGATTCAGTCTGTTGTGCCACAGGAAAGTCAAACAAATCTTCCATGAGGTCCTCAGATGCTTTCTCTGATTGATCGGTGATCTCAGAGATTTCTAGAAACGGATCTAACTCTTGAGATTCATCCTGATTAACTTTATGGTTATCAGTTAGGTCATCAGTTAGGTCATTGGTCAGTTCTGAAGTATCTGGATCTTCCGAAGGTGCCGATAGATCCAAGCTATTTCCTAGAGATGGATAAGATTCCAGTTCATCAGTTGGGAAATCATCCCAGTCTTCATCAAGTTCTAAATCTGTTGCTGATCCATTGAGATTGCTTGGTGCAGTGAACGGATTAGCGTTTTTCGTTAATGTATCCCACTCATTATCCTCAGAGACATCCAATGAATCTATCTCAGGAGTGGTCAATTCTAGTGATGACTCCTGCGGTTGTTCCAACATCCAATCATCCCAATCCTCATTTTCTTCTAGCTCCAATGATTCTAGGCTAAGGATGTTAGTTTCTGCATCAATCTGTTGTGTGTCTTCTTCAAACAAATCACCCCATTCCTCTTCTAATTCATGGTTTGAAGCCTCAGTTGTGGGTTCTGGTGATAATGGTGTTGACTCCAAATCTTCTAATGTCAGGAGTTCCCAATTTTGATTATCCACTGCATCGGATGGCTTTAAATCAGCAGGTTCCGATTGTTCTTCAACGAATTCCTGCCATTGTTGATCAATTTCTGCATCTGAAACGTCTTGGTCACTTAGCTCCTGATCAGGCACAGATTCCAGTAATTCCCACATCGAGTCATCCCAATCGTCCTGTTCAGTTTCCGCTTCTAATGCCTGGGTGCTATCTGTGGATGGCATCAGTGAGGATTCCAGTTCGGCTGAGGGGACTTCTAGCAATTCCGGCTCAGTTTCTAGGAAAGAGTCGGGACTAGCCTGGGTTTCTTCTGGAACTGGGGGTGGAGGTACCAAGATTGACTCCAGTTCTGGTGCCGTATCCGGTAGGAAGTCAGGAATAATCTCTGTTTCTTCGTCAATGGGGGGTGGAGTTACCAAGACTGACTCCACTTCTGGAGCCGTATCTGGTAGCAAGTCAGGACTAATGTCTGTTTCCTCTTCAATGGGGGGTGGAGGTACCAAGACTGACTCACTTTCTGACCACCTATCCTGTAGGAAGTTTGCTATTGCTTCTTCCTCCTCCAATTCAGTAGTTTCTGGCAATTCATTACTCTCAGTAATCTCTGGAAACAAACCAGCGTCAGAAACTACTTCATCGACTACTTCATCGACCAATCCAGGTTTTATGATTGGCTCAGTTACGGTGTAGGGATTCATCAATGAATCATCAAGTTTCCCTGGGGTAGGAGTTGTTACAGACTCAAGGTCAGCAGAGATGGTTGGAGGTGTCTCTGGTGCTGCCTGAGTCGGTTCGACTTCGGCTGGGGGAGTTTCTGCTACTAACTCCGAGGCAGACGCAACTGCTGCTGCTGCCAATCCAGTCCCCAAAACCGCTTTAGTAACTGTATCGACACGATGCTCTGTCTGTGACTCGACTGACTCGACTGACTCTATGGCTACTCTAGTTTCAGTTACCGGTTCTATGCTTGGTAATAAATGGGTTTCGCCCCTAGGGGATTCAGGCTCTATAACCCCAGTAGTGCTAGTTGGGTAACCTAGAGTGAGTAGAACCTCAAAGAGCTTATGCAGACTCTTGAGGTTGCTCTGAATAATTTGATTGCCTTGAGCCACCTGATCATTGTGAAATTGCCGCAGTTCTCTATAGCGACCATTGCCGATAAACTGGTCTCCTACTTCATTATCGATGGCACCGTTAATAGTATCAATGCGGGTACACATACGATGACCAGGTTTTGCCTGGGCTGCATCTAAATCCGTATTGGTGTCAGCTACCCAGGTGGTAATTTTCAAATCAACTGCTTCGCTCAGGGCTAGGACAAGAGCCTCTTTAATATTCCCTGTCTTAAGGTATTGTCTGAAGTCATCGCTAGGAGCCATAATAATATACTCGCGCTTATTAGGGTAGTTTTGTAATTTAGTTTAGATTGACTAATAATAAATAGTTTTTGATATTCCCACGTCCACCCTTGGGTTATAGTGGTAGGATTCTTTAAAGGATATAGCTTTTGTTGAAAGTTTCTCAGTGACTGTGAAGACCCAACCGTCAACCGTCAACAAACACTTGGTTATTTAAATTCTTTAGGTTAAATTTATATCAGACCACAACCAGTTAAGCAACCTAGCAGTGGCCATTACTGCTGAACACTTTGCCTGTCGCCGAAGTAGCAGATCACCTCAATACATTGATTCAATCTTAGGCTTACTGGGTTAGGCTTGCTGGTATGTTTGTGGTATAATTAATAGGTTTTGCGTGGCATGCCAAGCCAAAGCAATGCGCGCCTTTGAATCAATTACCTTTAGCAGTTGTTATTCCCTGACGATAGTAGGTCTGTTTAACAGTAAGAATAACTAAATTATGCCTGAATTTCTGCATTTATGACCGTGGCTAAAGGGTTGGTCTCATTACCACGCAGGCTTAAACTGTGGTATTGGTAGTCACTTGGCTTGTTACGGTCGTTACCAGGGTTTTGCGATCGCATGGTTGGCATTCTATATGCTATCTGTCGCTATCTGTAGGGTGCGTTAATAAAGCAGCGTAATCGTTATAGCGGTTCTGATAGCAATGAGGTACACAGGATTTTTTTCCTATTCCCTATTCCCTATTCCCTATTCCCTATTCCCTTTTTTGGCAGATAGACTAGAGCTACTATCAGTACCTAGGTCAGACCCTTGGGGTAGCCGACCCATGGTAGTACTCAGAACAGTAAACAGTTGTTGCAAATTTTCCAAATTTTGCTGAATAGTCTGGCGTCCTTGTTGTACCTGCTGTAGGTGAAATTGCTTCAGTTCAGTGTAAGGCCCATTGCCCATAAACTCTGAACCAACTTGGTTGTTGATTTCACCATCAACAATATTCATGCGACTACGCATTTGGCAATCAGAGCTTGGTTGGTCTAACTCAGCTGAGGAATGAGGAGCTGGGCTAGATGAGGAGACCCAAGTCGTAATTTCTAACTCCACTGCTTCACCTAGGGATAGGGTCAGGGCATCCCTAATGTTACCTGCCTTGATTTGTTGTTTAAAGTCGTCTTTAGTGGTCATAGATTTTTTTGTTGCCCTAGTCCTTAGTTCTTAGTTATTAGTAGTCAGCTCACAGTCTGCTGGTAATTACAAGCGATGCAGCGCGGTCTTGGGGAGGCAGCGCGGTCTTGGGGGTTCCCCCGGAGACGAAACCTTAGACAGGCTCGCCTTTATGGTTGGTAGGTTATGCAAAAAAGGGTTAAAACTTATTGATTAAGGCGAGCCTGTCTTACGGTAACTTCAAACCACTCGCGCTTTGCCGTGGTTTCCCCGGAGACGAAACCTTAGAGAGGGTCGCCTTTAATGTCGGCAGGTTATGCAGAAAAGGGTTAAATATTTTTTAATAAGGCTCCACTCTCTTACGGTAACTTCAAACCACTCGCGCTTTGCATCAAGACAATGACTAATCACCAATTACTATACCTATTGCCAAAAATCAGTAACTTCATATCCTAGTTCCTCTAACATTCGATGGAGCAGGGGTAAGCTCAGACCAATAACATTACTATGACAGCCTTCGATTTTGTCAACGAAGAGCCCCCCTCTACCTTCCAAAGCAAAGGCACCAGCACATTTAAGGGGTTCGCCAGTAGCAACATAGGCTTCTATAGCGCGATCGCTTACATTGGCAAAATAAACTCGCGTTACACCACAGCGCACTATGGTTTTGTTCCGAGATAAGTCAATTAAAGCATGACCTGTATAGAGTTCCCCAGTCGTCCCTCGCATCTGTTGCCAACGAGCGATTGCTTCAGAGGGGTTAGGGGGTTTCCCATAAATCTTACCTTCGATACTCAATAGGGAATCACAGCCTAATACCAGAGCGTCGCTAAATTGATCAGCAACAGTTTTTGCTTTTTGTTCAGCTAGAATCTGCACTAACGTTGCTGGTTCTGGATGCTGCACTTGAGATTCGTCAAAATTGCTTTGGCAGACCACCGGTTCAATACCAGCAGTTTGCAACAATCGTCTGCGAGCATTAGAAGCTGAAGCTAATACAAAAGTCGGCACATCCATATAGCAATTTTCAGAAACGTTTGAGCGACATTGCTTATTTTTTTAAGGCAATAGGCAAGAGGGTTTTAAGGAAATCAGCGTCAAAAAAGACTGTACCTGATTAGCACGCCTTTGGCGAACAACTAAACAACCAAACAACCAAACAACCTGTAACCTTCAACCAAACAACCTGTAACCTTCAACCAAACAACCTGCTACCTTGGCCTTTAGGCCACCCTACGCGAACAACTGTTTAATAGTTCACTGAAAAGGACTTAACCACTGCCTCCAATAAATTTTTGGTCTTACCCCAGCGTCGTTCGGTGGTGGAAGCATTGAAGGTGTAGAGCTTGCCACGGTTGACCACCACACTGGCGAGGTTGTGCCGTTCTTGGTTGGGAAGTTGGACGTTGTATTCTAAAAGGTAATACGTCTTTTCTGCTACCTCACGAGCTTCAGCATTAACCAACTCGGCTGTGCGACCAGAATCGGGAGGAGCAATGGCATTTTTTTGCAGCTGATACCCCACTTCTGAGGGTGTACCTAAATCAGCAAGGCTCTTGCCTTCCGGCACTGGGCTAATCACCACACTAACATTTTCGGTGGTTTCTATAATATCGTGGAACACTACATCGGGTCCATCAGTCACCTTGATCGGGACCCAACCGTTGGGATACAAAAACTGATAACCGTTAAGGCTGTCTACATAGCTTTGTAGACCACTGGCACCAGTTGTGCAGCCATGTATAGCCAGACTCAACACTAGCAGCAGTAGTGGTGCAATTTTCTTGAGCATCTCTTTGAGCATCTCTATTAAACGTCAACTCAGCTGCTTAATTGTCTCATCTTTAACTAATCGTACTTGCCCCTATGTATTTTCTGTTACCGGTTGGACACTCACCAGATGTGTGATAGATAGTTAAGTCAAGTTAATAGAGCGATTTTAGACAACTGCACACGGTAACAATTCTGGAAATCATCAGGCTTTGTAAGGAATACCATGAAACCAACTTATTTAACTATCTCTAGTCTAGGACTTGCCACAATACTGACTGGATTTACCGCAACTGTCTATGCTCAGCAGGAGCCACTTCCAGTTCCAGTCATTATCCGATCTGAGCCAGATAATCAAAAGCCTACGTCAAAGCAAGAGCCAACTAATACTGAAGCCCAACCTGTGGAGGAGAAACCAGCTACTACTCAAGCCCAACCTGTGGAGGAGAAACCAGCTACTACTCAAGCCCAACCTGTGGAGGAGAAACCAGCTACTACTCAAGCCCAACCTGTGGAGGAGAAACCAGCTACTACTGAAAAACCCTCTGTTGAGAAAGACCCTTTTAATACGGAATTGCCAGTGAGAACTATACCCCGGATGAGTGCTGTTGAATTCTACAACCGGGGCGTGGATCAACTAGATAATGGTAATTATCCAGAGGCAATGGCAAATTTCAAACAGGCTTTGCAGCTGGAACCCTATGACCCTGATATAAACTACAATCTCGGCTACGTCCACCACATTCAGGGGAATTATCAAGAAGCGATTGATAATTACACTGCTGCTATCAAGATTAAAACCGACTATGGTGAAGCCTATAGCAACCGTGGTTATGCCTATTTTGTGCAAAAGAAGTTCATCGAAGCGATCGCTGATTTTTCCAAGGCTATTGCTCTGACACCCGATAATGATACGGTTTATCTCAGTCGAGGTAATGCCTACAGTGAAGTAGATAACTATTTCCAAGCAATTGCGGATTACGATCGAGCTCTCTCGATTAACCCTAAAAATGCTATGGCTTACTACCAACGCGGTTTAACTCGCAGTAAGCTCAAACAGTATCAAGCTGCTGTAGCTGATTACACAGAAACTCTAAAAATTGAACCCACTTTTGCCGATGCGTTTTATAAACGGGGTCTAGCCAGACTTGACCTCAATAAGGTTGAGGAAGCGATTCAGGATTTCAAAAAAGCGGCTGATTTATTCCAAGAACAAGGCAGAACTGAAAATTATCAAGAAGCGATGGAAGCCATCAAAAAGCTTTAATGGCAACCAGACCCTTGAACTGAAGTGGCTTTTCAACAGCTTTCTTCTGTGCAGTACCTAGCTCACACCAGAGGCTGAGAAAGCCACAAAGATCAAGCCACTTACTAAAATCAGGGCTGTTAGACCCAAGATCAGGTAGTTGCGCTTTTCTGCTGCAGTGGGTGGCTCTGCCTGGTAAACTTTTGGCTCTTTAGCAAAATTGTTTAAACGCCCGCCCTCTTCTACTGTATATGGCATGGATTACAACCTTTTTTTACTTTATTTATATAAATGTAACAAAGAATGTAACAAAAATTGGCATAACTACTCTTCAGTTTTCCTGATTAGCTTGATTTGTTACGTTAAAGTATTAATCCAGTCCTAGACCTTGACAAGTTCTTTGATCTATGAATTTGTAAGCTAGCTAATGGTACCAGTCAAGGGTGAGCTAGCGCTAGCATAGTTTTTAATTGGAATACGACCAGCTAGGTAAGCCAGACGACCAGCTTCGGTGGCCATTCCCATCGCTTTTCCCATCATGATCGGATTACCTGCTAATGCGATCGCACTATTAATCAATAACGCATCTGCCCCTAACTCCATCCCATAGGTGGCTTCACTGGGGCTACCTATGCCAGCATCTACCACCACCGGCACTCCAGCTTCCTCAATGATGATTTCAATATTGGCAGCATTCTTGATGCCCTGTCCCGAACCAATGGGTGAACCCAAAGGCATCACCGTAGCACATCCTATCTCTTCTAGGCGTTTGGCTAATAACGGATCCGCATTAATATAGGGTAAAACCGCAAACCCTTCTTTTACCAGTTGCTCTGCTGCCTGTAGAGTACCAATGGGGTCAGGGAGTAAATACTTAGGATCAGGAATCACTTCCAGTTTCACAAAATTATTGTCTTCTTGACCCAATAGCTTCGCCATTTCCCGACCAAGCCGTGCCACTCGCACCGCTTCTTCCGCCGTTTTACAGCCTGCGGTGTTGGGTAACATCCACAGTTTCCTCCAATCCAGGGATTCCGCTAGCCCTTCGTGTCCTGGTGCTTTAGTTTGTACCCGACGCACAGCCACCGTTACAATTTCACTGCCACTAGCGGCAATACTTTCAGCCATTACCTGTTGAGAGTCATACTTACCTGTGCCAGTCATCAGACGAGACCGAAAGGTTTTTCCCGCAATGGTGAGTAAATCAGCTGGGGATGGTTCCTTCCCATTGTCAGAGTGAGAGTCCCGGACCGTACCAGAATTATAGTGCAGCACTGGTGTTGAGGAGGAGTTACTAGATAATCTTATTAGATTAGGACTGCTTTGACTTGAGGCTGGTTGATGGTAAAGTCGGTCGTATCGAAATTGATCTAACAATGGGTCAGACTTTTGCTTCTCAATCAGGTCAGCCAGCAACAAAGCTGTTACCGGAGCCAGCAAAATACCGTTGCGGTAGTGACCCGTAGCCAGGCTCAGGTTTTGGCAAGGACCAGTGCCAAGAATTGGTAATTCGTCAGGTGTTGCTGGTCGAAATCCCCACCAACACTCATGAATCGACCAGTGTTGGATTTCCGGATATAGCCGGATAGCTGATTCTAACAAACGGTTAATTCCAGCAGTAGTGTTGTCAGGCTGCCAACCCACATCCTCTACTGTTGCACCAATCAGAATTCGTCCATCTCGACGGGGGACTAGATAAACCTCAGAGCCATGTAACACTCGCTGTAGTGGCAAGGGGTGTTGATAATTTTTAGTGGCTTTTACTGACAGCATCTGACCTTTTTTTGGAGCCACTGGCAAGGGCAACAGTTGATTAGACCAGGCTCCAGTTGCCAGGACATAATGGTCTGCATGGAGTTCCCCTGCGGAGGTTCTAATCCCAGAGACTAAGCGATTGCGCTGCTGAATTGCCTCCACAGCTATCCCTTCACGCAGCTCTACTCCCCATTCTTGGGCAGCCAGTCCCAGGGCTTTACTGAGTGCTTGGGGAACCACCTGAGCATCTTCTGGGTACCACCAACCACCAACCACTTCTGAGCTTAAACCGGATTGATAGCAATGAATTGTATCTTTGTCTAACCAGTCAGCAACTCCGGTTTGGTTGCTGAGCTGGTGTTGCTGATTTCCTGCTGCCCCTTCATAGACCGGTGCTAAAAAGCCACAGGGCCAATAGCCCGTTGCCACACCAGTCATCTGTTCCAGTTTGGTACACCATTGAGGATACAGTGAGTGGGACCACAAGCCTAAATCTAGCATCGGACCAATGGGGAGCGCTTCTGAGAATGGTGCTAACATTCCCGCTGCAGCTAGGGTGGCACCTTCTTGGAAATTGCGGGTGACAACAGTTACTGTTGCCCCACGCTGTTTCAGTTCTACAGCGATCGCTAAACCGATAATGCCACCGCCAATAATCAGAATGTCACTTGCTGCTTTCATAGGTTAAGGAGAGTGGAGACTAGGGATTGGGGAAAGTATCAAGGATGAACTATCAAGGATGAACTATTAAGTATGAAGTATCAAGGATGAACTATTAAGTATGAAGTGGGAAGTGGGAAGTGTAACTCGTAGGTTGTGGATAACGTTTTTAGTCAACCTTAAGTCCGATCAACCCATTTCCTCCTTCAACCTTTATTTTTTATCCTTTTTACTTCAAGCTTTATTCTTCAACCTTTATTTTTCATCCTTTCTGCTTTTGACCCATCCCCTAATCCCCAATCTCTAATCTCTTCCCCAACCTTTTAAACAACTACAGGTAGTGCCCTTTACCATAGGGCTGGTATGGGGTCATTATCTTCGTATACTACTGTACCAGAACTTCCTGTAGTTGCTGAGCTTGCTGTAGTCGCTGGAGCACTAGACTCACTGATGACGGTAGTTCCTTGAGCAACAGTATCCTCCTCTGGCTGTGCAAAGGGATCAGTTGTAGTCGGCTGTGCTTGTGCGATCGGTTGCTCTGGTTGAATACTCGGTGTTTCAGCTTCTGTAGTTGATGGGTCTTCTAACAGTGCTGTATCCGTTGGTTCTGCCTCCTCCTGGTTCCTACCCAGATTAAAGAAGGGAATGTTAAAGCGAGAAGCCTTTTCTTCCTCAGCTTCAGGAATTGGTTCTACTTGATTTGCACTCTGGGGAGCCTCTTCGATTTGGCGACCCTTACAAGCACTAACTGCTCCTAGGAGAGCAACCAGGACTAATAATTTGGTAGTTAACCTCATATATTTGTTCATACTCTGATTCGATATCAAGAATTGTGTTTCCATGACTTAATACCTGTGTGTCGAAGTAGGGAATTTACAGATGTGTCCCTTTTCGGTGAACACACCCGCCCATAATATACCAGTTGAGTTCTCCGGAGGTCACTAGAAAAGAAAATTGTTCATTTTCTTGATGCAAAGGGCGAGTAGGGGTTTCCCCCTTTGGCCGACTGCATCGGTTTGACCCTATCCCCTGCACCCATCTAGCGCACCGGTATGATTTTTACCCAAGGCGCGGAAATCGTCTTGTGAATTACCAGACTCCAAGCTGACGCTACGGTACTGGCTTGTCACTTGACCGGGGATTGCCTAAGTTGAGTTTTGCGACTAAGCTGAGGTTTTACATCCCCGACCTGTTGCAACAGTCCCACGCCCATCAGACCGATAGCATTTCGATTACGTGAACGTGGGATAGGTCAACAGGTTTTTTTTGACTTGGTTATTGTCAATCTAATTTACTGTCAACATAAGCATTCAGCCGTCAGCTGTCAGCCGTCACGTTATTTTATTCAAAAGCACCAATCAGTAGGTTGGCCTTTGGCTGATAGCTGATAGCTGATAGCTGATAGCTGATAGCTGATAGCTGATAGATTAACTTTCAACATTATCATGTTTCTAGTAAATTTTTGATCATTTTGTTGATCAATTTGGATTTTTTCCCGGGATTGACCAGATCAAAATTACTTGGAGGATGTCCAGGTATCCCGAGACCAAAATTGCCTATGATGGCACGAGACTTATGGCATCCCCCAACTCTCAACCATTAGTTAACCATTAGTTAACCATTGCTAAATGTGCCTTAGCTTACATTCTGTTAGCACTGATGGGGAGATCGGGTAACAGAGGATGATTCAAAAGCTAACTGACTCAGTGCGATCGCTAACTGCTTCTGCTAATACACAGTTAACTGTTTTAGTCAACTGTTCTAGTTAACTGTTTTAGTTAACTTATCTACTTTTATAGGGTTGCTTAGTGACGGGTAACAGTCAACAGTCAACAGTCAACAGTTAACCATAAATCCTCAATTTAACTATGTCTTAACTTATGCCTTAACTTATGCTTTAAGCTAGGCTAGTTAAGTCTGCTATTCACTCATTATCCCTATTCTGACTAAACTACAGGTTAGCACTACTATGCTTTGGTTAATATTCGCTAGTCTAACAGCTCTTTTTGCCTCTGGCAAGGATTTGACGAGTAAGCGAGGGCTCAAAAATGTTGATGCTTACATTATTTCTTGGGCAGTATTATTTTTTTCTTTACCTGTTTTACTGCCCCTCCTTTTTGTGATTGAAATTCCGGAATTAGGCCAAAATTTTGGCTTAGCCTTAATGGTCGGAGGGTCTCTGAATGTGGTAGCGATGAGCTTGTATATCCAAGCATTGAGTCGGTCTGACTTATCCATTACCGTTCCCTTTATGACCTTCACCCCGTTATTTTTATTAGTGACATCCCCAATCATTGTTGGA
>NZ_GL890820.1:78926-82832 GCF_000211815.1 Moorena producens 3L | reverse complement strand
GTGTGNGNGGNNNTCGCTGCTCCCTGCTCCCTAAAAGCCAGTAGGGCAAAACCTAACATCAACTAAACCCATTTGCCCTTGCTGTAGATAGTTTCCTCTGAATAAGATACGAATATCAGCAGCCAACGATAGAAGATTGAGGAGATCAACAATGGCATTTAGTTTTTCTAAGAAGCGACAAATTAAGGATGACAACCGTGATCTCAAAAGTGATATCAAAGAAGAAATCATCCGGGAATTATTACGACAAGTAAGACATAGTTACAACCTTGCTCTTGGTGTAACTGCGGCATCAGCGTTGATGACTTTATGTGGTGTCGGGCTTTTGTATATTGACAAAGTGTCGGAAGCAAGCTTGACAGCATCGGGCGGAGTTTTGGGGACTATTACTAGTGTCCAATTCGCGAAGGATTCAAAGGAAGAGTTAGAGGAAATGATGGAGAAGTTGTTAGATGAAACCTAAGCATTCAGCCGTCAGCTATCAGCCGTCAGCCGTTGGCCACAAGCCTTTAGCTGTTTCCGTAGCGCATTAGCTGATAGCTGAATGCTTACCTGACATCAGTACAAAAAAACGTAATAGGGGAGGCGATAACAATCAATTTTAGTACTGAAAGCATCAAATCTGATTATTTTTACCTGTTCGCTGTTCCATACTTTGAGTTTGACCCGGTGGGTGGAATGGGCATCTTGCCCGTTTCCGTGGAATGGGCATCTTGCCCGTTTCCTACTAACCCTACTCAATTCACCAACTTAGAACATTCTCGTTGGGTTACTTTATGGCGATAGCGAAACATTTGCTCTAATTGCAGCGTTACTAACCAACCAAACATATCTTCGACTAACGCTCCTCCTGGTAAGGCAAATTCAATGGAATCAGTTAGCCTAGTTTTCTGATCTTCTCGAATAAATTGATGGCGATGAACCCAATAGTCAAAGGGTCCTTCTTGTTGTTGATCACTGAAGAGTCGGTATTGCTCATACTCGGTATGAACAGCAATCCACTCTAAGGGAATTAGACCAAGAAAAATCCGAAATTCCGAAACTGCTCCAATCCCTAAACCCCCCTCACGACGGATCACCTGGATTGGTTGCCAGGGTGGAGTGAGCAGATCGAGAATATCATCTCGCTCATGAAAGGTCCAAACTATCTCAACTGGTGCATTGATCACAGTAGAATAGTTAAAGTGCAGCATTAGATACCCAGTTATATCAAGTCAGGTTGAATACCCATAATTATAGGGAGGGTGGGAAGTGTGGGGAGATGGGGAGATGGGGAGATTTTTATTAAGGGTAATTATCCCAACATGATATTAGACATAAATCTAAAACGCTGGTTTGGAGACTATAGCCTGTCAACCTGTCAACCTGTCAACCTGTCAACCTGTCAACCTGTCAACCTGTCAACTGATCAACCTGTCAACCTTCAACTGATCAACCTGTCAACCTTCAACTTGTCAACCTGTCAAGCTGTGAACGCGATTGACCGTAGGTCACGCTACGCGATCGCAAACTTAGAGCTGGTAACGAGAGTCACTCCAACCATAAATTGGGTCTCTTGGCTGCTCTTTTTGCCGATTTTTTCTGATCTGAGTTGCTCTAATCAGGGTTTGCCTGACAATACTGACCAGATTATACCATGTTATTTCTTTATTTTTGAGTAATTCCCGGATTCCTTGCAGAGCCAGTTTAGCCGCTAGAGATTCGGTTTCTTCTTGTGGTCTGATCGGTGTACAGAGTCTGATCGGGTCTCGTTGCACGGCAGCAAAGGCTTGACGCACAGTAGTAGTAATCTGCTGCCTTAGTTTTTTGTTACCCTTTAACTGCTGCTGACGCCTCCCCTCTTCACAGGAAGCATACAGAGGTGGTAAACGATTGAGGGCATAGGTAGCCACTTCTACATGGTTTATATACTTAGCTAGCTTCGGGGAAAGTCGAGACTTTTGACGCTCTACTTCCTGAGCCACTAAGATTTCCATGACATTTTGATAGGTTATTGCTTGATGTAATCGATGTGCTTCCATGACTTAACCAGTTAGATATTGCAATAAATAAAAAGCCCTTGACGAGTGGCTTGATCAAAGATGGCCATGTGAAAGACATTTTGTTCTGCCTACGCAAGAACCAGCTAGCCAAATACCCTACTTGGGGTCACCGTTTCTTAGTAACCAATTTTTTGAACTCCTGTTGGATTAGCTCTGAGCTTCTACTGCTGTAGTGAAGCACTTATAGATAGCTTTTATGTAAGCATTCAGCCGTCAGCTATCAGCTATCAGCTTTTAGCTATCAGCGTGTCGCGTATCAGCTTATGGGTTAGGTCCGATGCGTCGAAGCCTGTGCCACGCTACTTGAGGTGCTTTTGAATAAAACAGGTAACCATTTGTTTAATCTGAGTGAAATCACAGCGCTTGTGGCCTGTGCCAAAAAGCTGACGGCACCTCAAGCAGCGTAAGCCTTTGGCTGACCGCTGACCGCTGAACGCTGACCGCTGAACGCGCACGCGTGCGCGTAGCGCATATGCTTACGCTTTTATGTATCCTGTCAGGAACTCTCAACAATAGCTTTTTAGTATTTTTTTAGGTTTGAGCTTAACCCCACACCTAGCCAGGTGAGTCTGGTAACCACAATAATAACTGATCTTTTGCTTTCCGCCTATGATATCGATCACAGGCAAAAGCCACGGTTGCGTTCGCCATCCCAATGGTGAACCAGTCGCATTTTGTAGAAGAAATCTAGTACTAATTAGTAAGTACTGAGGGCTTGTTCAGAGTTTTTCCTTATTACTACAAATTACCTAGGATTGCTAAAGCGATAATCATGTGTTATAATTAGAGGGTTTGTTGATTTTTTTTTCGACGCTCGATAATCTTTTCAGATACTTCTAAATCGACCTGGACTTTTCTAATGGCTAGGTCTGCGGGTAATCCTCTAAGATACCAGCGGTATACCTTGGCTAAGGTAGAGTCATCAGCATCAGCCATAGCCGATGCGATCGCATTTTGAACAGAAGCAGGTACCATTTCCTTTAGGGTGGGTAATCGCTTGCTAGTAAACTCATCCCGACCACTTTTTAACTTAAGTAAATTTTTAAATTTAGCATTTTTTGCGTCCGCAATCAACTCAGAGATCTGGTTAGCAAGTTTTGGTACAGGTTGAACCTTGGGCAACTCAGAGAACTGGTCAGCAAGTTTTGGTAAAGAAGGTTGAACCTTGGGCAACCCAGTGGCTTTATTTCTTACAGCGCTAACCCCTTTGCGTTGATCCATAGCCTGATTCGCAGCGGCATCGGCTTCTGAATTCTGTGCTCGGGGAATCCACTCCAATTTAACAGAGTCAAACTGATTCAGAAGTGACTTAGCTTTTGTCCATAAGGGTCGTAAGTGGGGTGTTTTAACTCTCCAGGTACCTTTAAGCTGATTGATAACCAGTTGAGAATCTCCTTTTAGGACTACCTGCCCAGCACCGATTTCCAAGGCTTTCTCCAACCCAAGAATAGCTCCGTTATATTCGGCCTCATTGTTGGTAGCATGAGGGAAAAATTTACTAACGCTAATAGTTTGAGCTCCTGGTTGTTTAATAATAGCAGCAGCACCAGCTATTCCAGGATTCCCACGAGACCCCCCATCAAATAGGATCGTAAGCTTACTGTTAGTCTTCTTAGCTGTTAAGTTGACTGATTGGTTGTTCATCTAATATTCGTTCCTTCGCTTTTGCGTTCACGCAGCGGCTCCTACAGAGGATCGCAAAATACCTCTGAAGAAGGGAAGCATATATATATATATAAGGTAATAGACTCAACTAGCGTATGTGGGGTGTGGGGTGACCGGGTGTGGGGAGATGGGGAGATGGGGAGATGGGGAGATGGGGAGGTGGGGAGATGGGGAGATGGGGAGATGGGGAGATGGGGAG
>NZ_GL890820.1:48227-78782 GCF_000211815.1 Moorena producens 3L | reverse complement strand
CGCCTACGGAAAGCGCGACCGAGGGAGTCGGGAGTAGGAAAACATCCTGTGTAGCTCATAGGTATGAAAAACACTATAGGTGCATATCCTAAAAGCTGTTTGGCTCGGTGGGTGTAACGGGCATCTTGCCCGTTACTGTACCAACACTGGCTACCGATGAAATGAGGGCGAGCCCGTCCCTAAAGCACCACTAGCAACTGCTGCTCTATTCCCGATTGCCGATTGCCGATTGCCGATTGCCGATTGCCGATTGCCGATTGCCGATTCCCGACTCCCGACTCCCGACTCCCGACTCCCGACTCCCGACTCCCTTTTCATAGTTCATCCTTCATAGTTTCTTAAACCTTATGTGACATACTCCCACACGCTCATCGAAGATTACAGTGTGGGCTTCTTACCAACTCCAGCCATCACTATCGGCTTTCGCCGACGCGGGGCGCGTTCGGATACACGGGTTACTTTATTAACGACACGGGATGCCCCGACCCACCGGAACAATACAATAAGTTCTATTTTTTAGGCACGTAAGTGGCTGACTTGCCCAGCATTTAAGGCCGTAGGCCACGCTACGCGAACGGCTTTGTTTATCAGTACATATATTATAGCAATTTTATAATACCCTGTGCAAAATTCATCCCACACCTAATGCTACGCATTAGGTGTGGGATGAATTTTGCCGGACAGCTAAACAAGCTTTCAATTTTTCAGCCAAAACCCGGACATTGGGTTCTAGCATCATTGAGATATGATCACCAGGAATATGGTGAACTTCAATGCCAGAAGCTGCCATACCATCCCAACCATTAAGAGGATCATGGTAATGTCCTGGAGGTTGCTGTTTAGCTCGAAAGAGAGTTATTTTCCCTGGGTAGACTGATGACAGCTCAGATGCTTGAGTCTCGTAGTTAACATTTTGGATATCTGAGATGGCATCAACCAAATTAGGGTTTGCTAAACCAGGTTCGGTAGATAAGTTAGACTTTTTAGCAAACCACTGGAATTGCCGTTTGTATGCTCCAGATTTATAATGTCTGACAAACGCTCTGATTCTCTCAGACAAGTAAGCTCGCCTTTTGTCAGGTTCAAGTCTCCAAAGGTTATTCCAATAAGTTTGTAGTTTTTGTATCCAAAATAAAGTGTACCGTTGTAAGACAGTGGTATTTTCGTAGGGCTTCCACTGATAACCAATAGCATAGCTATCAAACAAGGCAACAATTGCTACAGTCTGACCTTGAGCATCAAGCTGCTTAGCCATTTCAAAGGCGATTTGACCTCCGAGGGATACCCCTTGTAGAAAATAAGGCCCTTCGGGTTGAAACCTTCGCATTTCTTCAATGTAGTGAGCGGCTAACTCCTTGAGTCCATTACCTATACCCGGTTTGGTATTGATGTTGTTGGCGTTAGTAGCCGCTGCTAGTCCATAACTTAGTCCATAAACTGGATAGTCCCAACCAAGATAACGTACCAAATCGCGGTAGTATATCAACCCTTCCCCAAGGATGTGAATCGCAAACAGAACTGGCTTGGAACCACTAGGTTGAATGGGCACTAGGGAAAACCAAGAGGATGACCATTCTGACTGGCACAGAAGGTGAGCGAGTTGCTTGATGGTTGGTGCTTGGAATAGAGCAGCTAGGGGCAGTTGTTTGCCGAAGGTCTTCTCAATCTCACCAGATAGCTGCACAGCTAGGAGGGAATTTCCTCCTAACCCGAAGAAGTTGTCATCGATGCCAATCTGGGAAACTCCCAACACCTTCTGCCAAATGCTAGCCAGTTGACGCTCTATATCAGTTACTGGCAAGACGTTTTCAGTGTCTTTGCTTGGTGAAATCAACTGCTCTCGGTCGATTTCACCTGCGGGAGTTAGGGGCATAGCTTGGAGTTGCTTAAACTTAGGGGTGATAGAGGTTCCAAAGGGAACGAATGCCTCTAACCTCTGCAACTGAGCAACAGATAGTTCTGTAACCGCCGTGAAATATACCGATACCCGCTGCCGATGGTATGGTGGCTGTTGGGTGTATCGTCTAACATAGGGATTGCTGCCATCCAAACCCAAAATCAGGGAGTGTTGGTCGTGGTGCAGCCCAGCGAGAATAGAATTGATTCCCTGTTGGTTGAAAATTCCGTACTGACCTAAGGCACGACGGGACTCCCTAATCTGTTTACTCCGATTGAGGGTGGTCTCAACCCATGTGCTTGAGCCATAGCAGTAGCTGCGCACCAAGGTCTTGTGCCGCTGGTAGTAGCAGAAGCACTCTAGAAAATTATTAGCGGCAGCATAAGCACCAATTGTCGCTCCCCCAAAGAAGGCTAGCACGGAAGAAAGGCTGATAAAAACACTGTCTGGCTTATCTTTAATTAGTTGATGCAGTACCCACGACCCTAAAAGCTTGGGACGAAGTGTAGCAGCAAAACTGTTGCGGGTTTCCTCTACTAAAAAATGTTCTGGGGCAATTCCAGCCAAATGAATGACCCCTTGAAGGTTTGCTTGCCAGTCAGACTGGGCTCGTTCAACCACCTGTTGCAACTGAGCTAAATCACAAATATCCACGGCCTCGTAGCGTATCTCTCCTCCCAGTTGCTCGGCCAGTTGCTCTAGGTTTTGATAGGCTCTGACGGCAGGTGCGAACCCATTTCCATCCTTTAAATGGTTTCCTTTGGTACTCGGCTCTGGTAAGGGGGTTCGACCAACTAAAAGCAGAGGAGCTTGATAGTGGTTTAGGAGAAATTTAGCAATTTCTACTCCAATCCCTCCCAAACCCCCACTAATCAAATACATTCCCTTTTGCTTAAAGGGCAATTCCTGTTTTTCGAGTTGGGGTAGGTCAGCTTTTTCGAGTAAGGGCACCAAACGGTTGCGATTGCGGTATGCTACTTCTCGCTCTTTCTGACATACAGCCATTTCCCGCAGGATATGAAACCCATTAATGTGGTGGTCATCCACAGGTATATCGATATGGCGACAGTTCAGCCAAGGCAGTTCTCTCGGACAGGTTTTGATCAGACCCAGAATCGGACTTTTCTCATAGGCAATGTCATCCTGGGGCGAGGTAGGCTGTGTATAGCTAGAAACCACAGTCAACTGGACTTCTGAATTGAGAATTCTCAAGGGTGAATTCAACTGTGACTTCAAACCATCCAAAGCCTGAATTAAAAATAGTAGACTGTAAGTCCCCTGATTCTGAGCTTGTTCTAGTGCTTCGGATGACTCAATTTCTCCCCGATACTCGTCATAGGTCCACAAATGGAGAATCTGTGGGATGGGTTGGTCGGTTTCCACCAACGACTTCAGTAATTGCTGATAGTGATCAGGATTGGTGGGGTCAATAGAATAGCGGTTGCCTGTAAGTTGGGCATCTGTAAGTTTGGCACCTGTAAGTCGCAAAAAATCGGCTCCGGGGGCTCCGGGTTCCACTGCTACACATTGGTCTTTACCTAGCTTGGAGCACAATACTTCTCCTAATCCCAAGGAGTCTAGAAATATCAGAGTTCGACCATTTGTAGGTGTCCTACCTAAGGTTACTGCTTCTTTTCGATGCCAAACTTTACGATAAAACCAGTCTGGAAGGGTATTCTCATTACCCAGAAGACAATCAACTTGTTTGAGAATCGGGTCAAATTCACCAGCCTTAAACTGCTCCTTGAGTTGCGATCGCAAAATTTTCCCAATCGAACTCTTGGGGATTGCCTCTTTTGGTAGAGGAATAAGATAACTCGGACTCACCCCTAGTTTGCTAACCACCTCAGTGGAGATGTCCTGGAGTAATGGGGTTAACTGGTCATCCTCAGACCAATCAGTATGGAATAAAATGACCAATTGGTCAGTATCTTTACTTGGTTGTCGAATTCCGCAAGCTGCTGTGTAAGAGGGAATCACCCCCTCTACCTGCTCAACCACTGCTTCGATTTCATAACTATAGTGATTGAGACCATTAATAATAATGACATCTTTTTCTCGACCGGTAATCGTGAGACGTCCGTCACGCAGTACACCATTATCTCCCGTTTTTAACCATCCATCCGGTGTAAAGGCTTCTCGATTTAGCTCAGGATTCTGGTAATAACCATCACTCACCATCGGACCAGAAATCTGTACCTGACCCACTGTATCTTCTTCAACTATTTGTCCGAGTGCATCCACAATCCGCACAGAAAAGCCAGGCACAGGTCTGCCAACTTCTACAACAGAGTGGTTAACAGACTGGTTATCCGACGGTAAATTCAACAAGTACCGATGGGAAAATACCACAGCAGCACAGGTTTCAGACATTCCCCAAGCTGAATGCATGACATTGACGGATAACCCATGGGGAGAAAGCAACTGCAAGAATCGCTTTGCAGTTTGAGGTACAATCGGCTCAGCCACACTTAATACAGATTTGAGGGAAGATAAATCCCATTTCCGGTGGCTGTTCGCAACGGATTTCTGATTTATTTTCTGATTTATCAAACCTAGGGCAAAATTAGGAGCCCAGGCCAAGGTAACCCGATAGTTTTCAATCCAATCCAACCAATTGAGGGGATTTTCCAAGAAAGCTTTAGCGGGAGCATGGATTTGCAGGTTACCGACATAGACATCCCGAATACAACAGCGTACCAGAGAGCCAACATGGTCTAAATTAAGCCAGTTCAAGGAGATATCATCCTGGGTCAGATTATTCCTCTGGGCACTGGCGGCGACATTATTAATTAAATTGGCATGGGTCAACCTGACGCCTTTAGGCATTCCTGTACTTCCAGAGGTCAGTAACAATATTGCTAAATCATCCGGTTGGCTGTGATAGTAATTTAGGTCAGGCTCAGATGAGCGGAAGTTGTCTACGGTTTCAATTAAAATTTCTTTTTTGGGCAAGGGATGCTCGGTAGGAGCCGCTACGCGAAAGCATAAAGCACGGATTGCTGGAGCAAGGGTATCACTGGTTAGGATGACCGGTTGCTCTAGCATTTTCCAGGCATTGCACAGCTTATTGACGGTACTGTTAGATGACTCATAGGTCGGTGCGATCGCAATCGGGACTGGGACAAAACCGCCCAAAATACAAGCCCAGAAGGTTGGAATGAAGTCTTGATTTTGGTCAAATTGGAAGATTACTTTGTCTTGAGGCTTTAGATTTAGTTTTCTTAAGCCACCAAGAATCCGCTGTGCTTCTTTGAGGAGAGCTGGGTAAGATTGATAGTTTTGGTGAGTATTTCCCTGACTATCAGAGTCGAGATAGATAATCCCTTGCTCCGGCGCAACCCTTGCAGTTTTTAGTAGCGCTTGGGAGAGAGTTGAGATATCTGTTGGTAACTGTAGCGCTTCACCATGACTGATGGCGGGTTTTGATGGGGTGGAATTTGAGCGATGCTCCCCCTGAGCCGCTACGGGATGCTCGGTACGAGCTGCTACGGGAACGCAATCGTCGGAAGATGCCTTGGAGTAATCCCTCGGTAGGGGTTTGGCTTTTGATAATTCTGGCTTTGGACTAGTTTCGGTGGAGGCTGGAAGTAGGTCTAATAGATGTAGGGGTGTGTCGGGCTGGGTGTAGTCTTGTAGAACTACGGCGACTTCCTTGATTTCTGCCCCTCCATAACTATATGACTGTAGCTGCTCTTCCCATTGCTGCACTAAGTCGGTATCAATTATTTCTACAGAAGCTAGTGCTTGTTGATCTATCTCACCTGTGGGAGTTAGGGGCAAGGTAGTTACCGGAACAATAATTAGGGGGACTTTTGGTTCACCAAATTTTGGTTCACCACTAGATAGCAGAGTGTCTGAGATGGTGTCTGACACGACCCCTTGCAGGAGCGATCGCAGTTGTTCTGATGAAGGTGATCCAGCTGAGACTACATAGGCAATAATAGGCAAAAAACTACAATTGTCTCTGAGGGCTATTTTTTTCTTTTCTTCTGTAATTTTCCTCTCCAGGACAACACAGTCGTCAACTAACGGATTTGCTAACAAAGCCGATTCGATTTTGGTCAATAGTTGTGGCAGATAGTCTTGGATTGGCTTTTCTATAATGTTATCGGTATCTTGTCCTATATAATTGGTAATATATGGCTGCATTTTTCGATACTTTTATTGAGTTTTTTTTTGACGATGGGTTTAATTCCGGATTAATAATGTATTTAAATATATTAATTTAAATTAATTTAAAAAAATAAAAATGGTGATTAAAATTTGAAAATTATGGTAGATAAATGGGATTAATTAAGAATCATAATTATCTAATTATATTTAAAATTAATGCCATTAAAAAGTTTAAAAATATAGCCTTTATAAAATATATGAGGTACAGTATTTATTGGCGCTGATTGCCTTTCAGACATTCTTGTATAGCACTACGCATTCAGATTAGGACATTGTCTTGATGCAGTCGCTCATGGGGGAAACCACGGCAGTCGCTCATGGGGGAGACCCCCAAGACCGCGCTGCCTTCCCAAGACCGTAATGGTGCGTTTTCCGCATTAAGAATGAAATTCGCCACGGGTCGCACCTCTGCATCGCTCCTAAACTCCGAAACGTAAGTAATCGCTTACTTATGACTTCTGACTTCTGACTTCTGACGCTAAGCGTAGCGCTATATTGCTGCCAAATGCCTTCTGCCCTCTGCATTAAAAGGATAAGCAAAGTACTTCAAGGAATTAAAACTGCTATAATTAAAAGGCTGAAATCGCTGTAATTACTTTAATAAAAGGGGTTTCTGCGTAAGTCCTATTGGTAGGCTCAGTTTGGTCTCAGTGAGCAGCCCAAGGTCAAGGGTGGTAAGGGCACTTTTTTGATAGCTCTTAGCCTGAGGTTGAATCACATGATCAATATCCGAAAGATAACCACAGGTATACTGAAAAACGTTACTCATTTTGCTACAGCCTATCCTAAAGTTAGGCTCTGCTAGGAGCCTCGTACTTTAACATTTTCAAGATTTATCGATTAAGTCCGGATAGGTGTGTCAGTGATCAATAAACTTCTATTAAAGTGGTACTATTACGACCTTTTATTAAATCAGGACAAAAAACCTGAAACTCTTGTCCCTGTCTTGATGCAAAGCGCGAGTAGGGGGAACCTCACAGGGGTAGGTTTTTTACATTTGGGTCGGGAGCGGTGCGACCCGTGGCGAATTTAATTCGACGACTGTAAGCGCACCGAGGGAATCGGGAGCGGTGCGACCCGTGGCGAATTTAATTCGACGACTGTAAGCGCACCGAGGGAATCGGGAGCGGTGCGACCCGTGGCGAATTTAATTCGACGACTGTAAGCGCACCGAGGGAATCGGGAAAAGCGGGAAATGGGGAGAATTATCCCGGAAATAATTGTGTATTTTGATACATATTTTTATTAATTTATACGCAATGAGAGTACTTAGTCGCCCCAATGTTTAAAAACCTACCCTTGTAAGGAGGGTAGACCAGCTTTGGCACTGGTGGATTGTTGGTGTCTACCTCTCCCAACGGTCAAGGGCTATAGGTTTAGATTGCTCCGACCTGCTCCGCCGCCTGGGCTAATTCAAATACCACCCGCGCCACGTAGGGGCGAATCATCCACCAGATTAAGGGTGATAACCAGCCCTTTAGGGTAACTGAGTAGGAAATATAGGTACCACAAAGGGTGGACTCTACCTGGTAAGTGACCCGATTTTCAACCCCAGGGATTGCCAGAAATCGTATACTGAGTAGCTCACCGGGTAAGACACGCTCTACAAAAATTCGGACCGGAATTGGGATCAAGCGAGTGACTACCTGATAAATTAAACCAGGTTTAGCCATTAAACCTTTCGGAGCATTGGTACTTGACAGCAGGGGATTCCAAGACACATCTGCTAAGTTGATCAATTTTTGCCAGAGCACTTCCACTGGGGCAGTACTCAGGGCGCGATAGGTCTTGAAGAGGGAAAACTTACACCAAATCCCCTCGTGACCAGCAATTAACTTGAAAGAAAAATTAAGAATCACTACACGCCTCCCGCAGCTATGCTCAGGCAGATTTATGATCTTCCCCAAATGGCTTTGGTTGAAAAATCCCTCTCTATTTAGGATATGATCTCAACTGCCTGGAAGTTATGCCGACCCCCAGGGCTTACCCTGAGGGGAGCGGATGGTAGCAACGAATAACTACCAACCAATAACTACCAACCAATAATTACCAACCAATAACATTGGCAAGGCAAACTTAAGGTTTTGTTTGCATAGGCGCTTCTAGGCGCTCAACCAGGAATGGGTAGGAACTGCACATCTTCCCACCCCCATTCGGGGGACGGGGAGTAAAGACCCCGGCTCGTTTTTCCTCCCCAGCCTAAAGAACCAGAGGTGCGACCCGTGGCGAATTTAATTCTTAATGGGTCAAGCGCACCTAAGGTTTCCAAACTCACTAGGATTGTTTATGACAGCTTTTCAGACGGACACAACAACTACCACTAATACCACTTCTTTACCTCCTGCCGACTCTAGGGAGAGAGTCAAGCAGTTGATGCAACAGCTGCAAGATACGATTTGTGATGCTCTAGTAAAAGTAGACGGAATTGGCACCTTCAGAGAAGATAAATGGGACAGAGACGAAGGGGGTGGTGGTCGTTCCCGTGTGATACGCGATGGTTCAGTATTGGAACAGGGTGGGGTTAACTTTTCGGAAGTTTGGGGCAAACAGCTGCCACCTTCAATTTTGAAACAGCGCCCCGAGGCAGCTGGACATGGTTTTTTCGCTACTGGTACCTCCCTAGTATTGCATCCTCGTAATCCCTATGTCCCCACGGTTCACCTGAATTATCGCTACTTTGAGGCAGGACCAGTCTGGTGGTTTGGTGGGGGAATCGATTTGACCCCTTACTATCCCTTTGCTGAAGATGCTGCCCATTTGCACCGCCAATTGAAAGAAGCCTGTGATGCTCATCACCCTGAGTATTACCCAGTGTTCAAGTCTTGGTGCGATGAGTATTTTTATCTGAAACACCGTCAAGAAATGCGGGGTGTTGGAGGCTTATTTTTTGACTATCAAGATGGCACGGGTAAACTGTATCGTGGTCCCCATCAAGATGGTCCCGCAGCAGCTTACAGTGAAAAGCTTGGGGATTTAGAGCCTCGCAGTTGGGAAGATTTATTTGCATTTGTCACAACCTGCTCTGAGGCATTTTTACCAGCTTATCTACCCATTGTAGAGCGCCGTCGCGATATGGACTATGGAGACAGAGAACGTAACTTCCAACTCTATCGTCGGGGTCGATATGTAGAATTTAACCTGGTGTATGACCGAGGCACAATTTTTGGTCTGCAAACTAACGGGCGTACTGAATCCATCCTGATGTCCTTACCCCCCTTAGTGCGTTGGGAATACGGTTACCAACCTGAACCGAATACACCAGAATCTGAACTCTATGAGACATTTCTCAAGCCTCAAGACTGGGCGAACTGGACAGCTTAAATTGTTGTCATATCACTTATGGCAATACTAGGATGGTTCGATGTCAGCTATCAGTCGTAAGTTATCAGCAGTCAGGTATCAGCAGTCAGGTATCAGCAGTCAGGTATCAGCAGTCAGGTATCAGCAGTCAGCTATCAGCCGTCAGCTTATGCGCTACGGGCACGCTTGGCCTTTGGCCACGCTCCGCGAACGCGAACAGCAGTCAGGTATCAGCAGTCAGGTATCAGCAGTCAGGTATCAGCAGTCAGCTATCAGCCGTCAGCTAATCAACGGTAGGTAGTAAATAAGCATCGGGGGTGCTGGTAGGGCTGGTTGAAATTCCCTGGTCGTTTTACTATCAGCTATCAGCTATCAGCAGTCAGATATCAGCATTCAGCTGACGTAATAGAGATTAAACCAATGCTTACCGGTTTGATTCAAAAGGTGATAGCACCTCAATTAGCGTGGCCTACGGCCAATGACTGATAGCTGATAGCTGAACGCGATCGCGTGTGCGTAGCACATAAGCTGATAGCTGATAGCTGATAGCTGATAGCTGATAGCTGATAGCTGATAGCTGATAGCTGATAGCTGATAGCTGATAGCTGATAGCTGATAGCTGATAGCTGGGGGAACATAGAATAGAAATCCAGGATTCATCCCCATTATTCCCTTAATCTTCAGGTCTTATGACCAGATTTGTGCAAAAATTTGGATACGCTCCCTGACATTTCACCAATCACTGTAAGCTAAACTAGCTTGCAGTGAGAACCTCCATGATCCCAATCACAGAGGGCTTGCTTTAAGAAAAGTCTTCCCCGCTTAATTTTGTTAGTCAGGGTCTATGAATTAACAATAATTTCAGAGCTTTTCCAGTCGGGTGGGAAGCAGTCAGGGACTACAGGTGGCAATAGTCCTAATCGTTTGGGACGCACTCTCAAATCTTTATAAGTAGATTTGGGAAGGTTTCAATCAGCGGTAGCTGCGACAAGGAGCATGCACAAGCCTTGATAGCCGAGGGAGGCACACTTTAGCCTCAACGGGAGTAAACACAAAACCATGTGTAATTACATCACTACATTCAATGTGTCCATGGCCAGGATGGTTATTATTATAGTTTTGCTGAATGATAAGTAACTTTGATGAGCTTTTTTGTAGGAGGTGCTGATGGTTCATATCGATCAGAAAACTCATACTACTGAAGATGGTACAAATGTGATTGTTTTGAAACCGATTGGACGCTTGGACATCACTACAGCTTGGCCTTTTCGTCTGAAATTGCAAGAGTGTATTTCCCAACTGCGCAGGCATGTAGTGGTTAATCTGAGTCAGGTTGACTTTATTGATAGTTCGGGTTTGACATCCTTAGTGGCTGGCATGCGAGATGCTGACAAAATTAAGGGCAGCTTTCGCATTTGTTCTGTTCATCCAGACGCCAAGCTGGTGTTTGAAGTCACTATGATGGACACGGTGTTTGAAATTTTTGAAACGGAGGAAGAAGCCTTAGATGGTTTATCCAGTAGTATCGTCACCTGAATAGACATCTGCGACCCATTAGGTTTGAGATTAAGCTTGGTTTGGCTTCGGTCAATCTTTTAGCACAGATGTGTGATCAGAGCGTGTTAAAATAGCAAAGGTGCTGATTGACCCGACCGACGAAAAGGGCTTGAATGCTACTAGCGGCAGCTCGGGAAAATAACTTGGCTGAGCTTTGTAAAAATAAGTCCACAGCAAGTTGAAGTCCAATAAATCAAAGGACCTGCGGGAGGCGGGTTGCGGCCAGGGTAGTAGGGGAACAAAGCATTGAAATCCTACTGCGGGAGTAAGTGCGACAGAGCAAAACCTCCGGACGTTGATTAAGACCAATCTGGCATCAGCGGATGAAACTGGAAACCCCCACCATCATCTTGGATTTGGTGGTAGGTGCTTCATGGGAGATAATAAAAATAATATAAAGCTTCAATTCTGATCTGCCTTGTGAATACTGTTCGCACAGTCTCGGATACTAAACGGGATTTCTACACCTATCACACTCGTCCCATTAACTCTATTTACCGACGTGTAGTAGAAGAGTTGATGGTAGAGATGCATTTGCTGTCGGTTAATGTGGATTTTAACTACGACCCCATCTATGGCTTAGGTGTGGTGACATGCTTTGACCGGTTTATGCAGAGCTATCAACCGGAAAATGATAAAGAATCAATTTTTAATGCTCTGTGTCAAGCAGTCGGAGGTGAAGCTCAGCAGTACCAGGAAGATGCCCAACGGCTCAAAACCAGCGTAGATTCTATGTCTGGGCAAGATTTGATCTCCTGGTTAAGTTCCCCAACCTCTGAAAATGGGAGTGGGGATTTGGCAACCACTATAGCTGCGATCGCACAAAATTCTCAGTTTAAGTACAGCAGATTGTTTGCCATTGGTTTATTTTCACTACTAGAGCAGACGGACTCGGAGTTAGCTCAAGACCAAAAGCAGCTCGAAGAAGTAATTAACAACATTAGCAGTGGATTAAACCTTCCTTCGGAAAAGCTACAAAAAGACTTGGAGTTGTACCGCAGCAACCTGGAAAAAATGGCACAGGCTCGGGTAGTGATAGAAGATGCCATTCAAGCTGATCGCAAAAAGCGGGAGGAGCGTGCTAAAGAGAAAGAAGAAAAATCAGCGACACCTAGCAGCGATTCCACCCCATCTGCCCCAGAAGAATCAGATTCCTCTTCGGATTCTTCTGAGGATGAAGCCCCATCTTCCTAGCTAGGTTTTTTTGATCTAACAGACTGATATCCCCCGGATAAATCCCAGATAAATCACGGGGGCTAATTCCATAACCCTGGTAAAAAAGGTCAAAGGGCAAGGTCGGTAAGCGATCAGCGATCAGCGATCAGCGATCAGCTGATCATCTCAGTCTGGGTATCAAGGACAATTTCACCCCAAATGATCTTAAATCAAAGCTTGTAATTGTTGAATCAGGTCTTCCGCTGGTCTGAGCCCCTCTATCCGTTGTTGAGGCTGACCGTTTTTAAACAGTACCAAGGTTGGTAACGCCTCAATCTGATACTGGGAAGCTAGCTGGGGGTATTTTTCTGTATCAATTTTTACAACTTTCAAACGATCTTTCAGCTCAGCATTGACCTGTTCTAGGATAGGAGCCATCATCTGACATGGCCCACACCAAGTGGCATAGAAATCTACCAACACCGGCACATCTGAGCCAGATAATAATTCTTGGAACGTTTTGAACTGCTTTTTAACGGCCATGAGCAAGAAACCTTTCCTAGTCCTTCTGCTCGATTCTAGTCCAAAATGATTGGAGCTGGACTAAGCTAAAGATTCCGGTAAAGTTAACTTTGGAGGAAACCTGTCCTGCCCACAGCACAAGATCAGGCAGGATAGAAAACAATTCAAGGTTTATGGAAACATTACAGACATCTGGGCAACCATCTTCGCAACAATTAAGCGATCGCATTGCCATCGTGACCGGTGCCTCGCGAGGAATTGGTCGAGCTGTGGCCCTGGCCTTAGCTGGGTCAGGGGCAAAGGTTGTAGTCAACTACGCCAGTTCCAGTAATGCAGCTGATCAGGTCGTAGGGGCTATCATTGATGCTGGGGGTGAAGCCTTAGCACTTCAGGCTGATGTGTCTCAAGCTGAACAAGTCGATGCCCTAGTTAAAGGGACTCTCGAAAAGTTTGGTCGTATAGACGTGCTAGTGAATAATGCTGGGATTACCCGCGACAACTTGTTATTGCGCATGAAACCCTCAGATTGGCAGGCAGTAATTGATCTGAACCTGACTGGAGTATTTTTATGTATCAAAGCAGTGAGCAAACTGATGCTAAAGCAAAAGTCTGGTCGGATTATCAATATTGCTTCAGTGTCAGGACAGATGGGAAACTCTGGTCAAGCCAATTACAGTGCTGCCAAGGCTGGTGTGATTGCCTTGACCAAAACCGTTGCCAAAGAGTTTGCTAGTCGTGGCATTACAGTCAATGCCGTAGCTCCCGGTTTTATTGACACTGATATGACCAGTGACCTTAAGTCAGAAGCCATTATCGAGCAGATTCCTCTAGGTCGTTACGGTAAGCCAGAAGAAGTAGCTGGGATGGTGAGGTTTTTGGCAGCTGATCTAGCTGCTGCCTATATCACTGGACAAGTGTTTAATGTCGATGGTGGTATGGTTATGGCTTGAACCCCCCGGCAGGTCTGTGTTTCAACTTCCGGAAAGTTGAAAATTGTCAGACGAATTAGCACTCTTCGTGTAAGAGTGCTAAATTTGCTAATGGAGACACAAAGCAAGTTCAAATAACCAATGGCAAAAATCGTTTCGTTTGACGAAGAATCCAGACGCTCATTGGAGCGGGGGGTCAATGCCTTAGCTGATGCTGTACGTATTACCCTTGGTCCAAAAGGTCGTAATGTGCTTCTGGAAAAACAGTATGGGGCACCCCAGATTGTCAATGATGGTATTACCGTTGCCAAAGATATTGAACTGGAAGACCCATTAGAAAATACTGGCGCTAGACTGATTCAAGAAGTCGCATCCAAGACTAAAGACGTTGCTGGGGATGGCACTACCACAGCTACCATTCTGGCTCAGGCCATGATTCGGGAAGGTCTTAAGAATGTGGCAGCTGGGGCAAATCCTGTAGCTGTGCGCCGAGGAATCGAGAAAACTGTTGCCGAGCTGGTCAAAGAGATTGAGGCCATGGCACAGCCGGTTCAGGGAACTGGGATCGCTCAAGTTGCTACAGTCTCCGCTGGTAACGATCAAGAAGTGGGTGACATGATTGCCCAAGCCATGGAAAAGGTCACCAAAGATGGTGTGATCACCGTTGAAGAATCCAAATCCCTCTCCACCGAATTAGAGGTAGTGGAAGGGATGCAGATCGATCGCGGTTATATTTCCCCTTACTTCGTGACCGATAACGAACGGATGACAGTGGAATTTGAAAACCCCTACATCCTGATTACCGATAAAAAGATTAGTGTTATCCAGGATTTGGTACCGATTCTGGAAAAAGTGGCTCGTGACAGCAAACCCTTGCTGATTATTTCCGAAGATCTAGATGGAGAAGCCTTGGCAACTCTGGTGGTGAATAAGGCCAGGGGTGTGTTGAATGCCGCTGCGGTCAAGGCACCGGGATTTGGCGATCGCCGCAAGCAAATGTTACAGGATATTGCAGTTTTGACCGGTGGTCAGGTAATATCCGAAGACGTTGGTTTGAGCCTGGATACTGTCTCCCTAGATATGCTGGGAAATGCTACCAAAGTTAGCATTGACAAAGACACTACTACCATAGTAGCTGGTGGTCAAACTAAGGCAGATGTAGAAAAGCGAGTTGAGCAAATCCGCCGCCAGCTAGCAGAAACTGACTCTGAATACGATAAGGAGAAACTGCAAGAACGGATTGCTAAACTGGCCGGTGGTGTAGCAGTCATTAAGGTTGGTGCGGCTACTGAAACAGAACTCAAAGACCGCAAGCTGCGGATTGAAGATGCCCTCAACGCTACTAAAGCTGCGGTAGATGAAGGGATTGTTCCTGGTGGTGGTACAACCTTGATTCGCTTAATAGAAAAAATTCCTGCACTGACAAACGACCTAGAGGAAGAAGAGAAAGTTGGTGGAAGGATTGTAGCCAAGTCATTAGAAGCTCCCCTGGCTCAGATGGCGGATAATGCTGGTGTTGAAGGTTCCGTCATTGTAGAGAAAGTACGGGAGAGTACTGGTAACGTTGGCTATAATGCTGCTACTGACACAATTGAAGACTTGATTGTTGCAGGTATTATTGACCCTGCTAAGGTAGTACGCTCATCCCTACAGAATGCTGCGTCTATCGCTGGTATGGTCTTGACCACAGAAGCCCTGGTGGTAGAGAAACCTGAACCTAAATCTGCTGCTCCTGCTCCCGACATGGGCGGCATGGGCGGCATGGGCGGCATGGGTGGCATGGGCGGCATGGGCGGCATGGGCATGATGTAGTGTCATGATCTAGTGCCATTAGCTAGTGCCATTAGCTAGTCTCTTGCTTTGCTAGCATAAAGCCTTAAAGCGGCTTGTCCCTGAGGACAGGCTGCTTTTTGATTGGTTAGGACTTACGCATTTGCCCCCGTGGGTCCCCCAAGCGAGCAATCCCTCGCTTGGGGGACTTTGACATCATTACCCCCCAGAATTGGGGGGCTAGGGGGGCGAAATCAACTTAACCGCGTAAGTCCTGTTGGTGATTAGTAATGGGGTGAATCAATATTGAGTAAACTCATTTATGGGGTATAATTTACCAATCCTTATCCATATAGCGCTACGCTTAGCGTCAGAAGTCACAAGTCAGAAGTCAAAAGTTTACTACAACAGGTTTTCAGCTTTTAGCAATGTCCTAACTTTAATGCGTAGTGCTATACTCTACTTCTTCCCATTAAGGAATAAAACCTTCAACTACTATTTTTCAGAGGTTTACAATAAATGGATAACGACCAAAACTTGCTAATCCTGACGATTTATATAATCGGCGTTACTTACGTTTTGTACAAAGCTTTCCAGGAAATAGACCAACTCATAACGGTTAAGGTAGACTCTGATGCTATCAATCAGGAACTGGAAAAGAACAATCTTAAGGATTTCATGGAAGTCAACTTTGGCTTCGATCCTAGCTATAAATTGGATGACTTAAAGGATCTTAAACTGAGTGTTAAAAATAAATCCAACGAGAATCCTGTTTATATTGAAATAGACTGGGACAAGAGTCTGATCACTGACTTGGAAAATAATTCCCGACCCATGATTTGGGTAAATTCTGATGATATGGAAGAGGCTCCCAAAAGCCAAGACGTTGGGAAAATTCGTCCTGGTCAAAATTGCGAATTTAAGCTTAGTGATGAAAATATTAAAAATGCGTTGTTTCCAGTAAAAGACTTGAAGAATGCGATTAAAAATGGTGGCAAATTTAATCTCCAATTATTATTTAATTTCTTTGAACCAAATACTGGAAATAGCCGTTCGTTCTACTTACCCTGTAGGTTTACACCGATCAAGTTACACTGGACTCAGGCTATAGTTCTTGCCTTGCAACCTCAATAGGAGTATAGCGTTTATGAA
Source organism: Moorena producens 3L (assembly GCF_000211815.1). Classification (GTDB taxonomy): domain Bacteria; phylum Cyanobacteriota; class Cyanobacteriia; order Cyanobacteriales; family Coleofasciculaceae; genus Moorena; species Moorena producens. The sequence goes on along the minus strand of NZ_GL890820.1, from coordinate 62,324 downwards.
GCTTCCACCACCGTTAAGCGCCGAGGTGGTGGTGTCCTATGCTAATTTGGAGTTAGCCTTAACCCACAAATCACAGAGGCAAGCCCAGCTTCTAGGCGGTCGTCCAGATCTTTTGCTGGAACTACCCTCGTTGCTATTTCTACGAACGAGTTTAAGTACACCTCTAGCACCAATGTTGTAAGCGCCATTAAGGTCGGCATTGAATCGCTTAGCTGAAGGGAAGGTTGCTAGGGCATAATTTTTTGAATTACGTCTAACCGTACCAGAACCATCATAGGCCAGTTTTGAAGTGTAAGCCGCCACGACCTCTATAACTTTACCTCCCAATTCAGCCCATTTCATTTCCGTAAAATCACGAATCTTTGCTTTGAGCCAACCGTGGAATCTTTGGCTTAGATTAGACCGCTTTCGTCCACCCTTTGGTTTCCGGAGACGAAACCTTAGAATAGTGGAGCCTTAATTAATAATCCTTAACCCTTTTATGCATAACCTGCCAACTGTAAAGGCTCCACTATTCTTACGGTAACTTCAAACCATCCTTTGAGATTCTCAAAGACGTTCGCGAAGCGTCGGCTTTGCCGAATCGCTTCAGAATTAAACTTCTCAGCAATCTCAACAATTCGTTTAGAAACGATATGGCCAATTCGGTTGTTGATTCTTTGGCATTTTTGATAAGTCTTAGAACAGAAACCCTTATGAAGTTTGCCGCCCTTGCCCATGGTTTTGGATGCCCGTACGGATACAGATTTTAGTCGCTTATCCCTGCGGTCTATGTCTCCCCCTGGATGAATAAAATCGCGATGGATTACAGTGCCGGTTTGGGTTACGACTGCTATTGTTGCGGTAGTATTAATACCTAAATCTACCGCAGTAACATTAGCTTCTGGTTTACGCTTTTCTGGATTACAAGTAAACGGAACAGACAGATGGCAGTACCTATCATTGAAAATCAACGACGGGGACATCATTTTGTTAGTAGCTACCTGATGGCGTTCTCTTAAGCCGGTAATCTGAACTTTAGTCCAGATCCAATTCTTCCCATCAAAAACTTTGATTTCGATTTTCTCAAAACCATGTAACTTGTAACATTGACCTTTGTACAAAACTGGATAGCAGCCAGTATCAGCATTTAATCTTGGTGGTTTGCTATCTTTCCTTTTTCGACTACCAGACTGCCATTCACGGTAAGCTGTTGCGCATTTAAACTGTGATAACAGCATTGCCTTTGTTTTTTATTTTTCGTACCCATTTTATAATTAACCCTCCTTCATTTAAAAGATGATTTAACAAACATTCTAATTCTTCAATTGATTTGAAAACTCGATTGGCAATATATTCTTTTGCTGAATGCCAAACCAATTCAATTAAGTTATAATCAGGACTATACTCGGGAAGATATTCTAAATAAATATTCGGCATATCTTCTTCTATTTTATGAATATATTCGGCTTTTTTGTGAAAACTAGCATTGTCTAAAATAATGACGATTTTCGGTCCTTTATTAGCAAAGTCTTCTAGTTGATTACCCGCTTCCATCCATTCATTTTCTAGCTCTTTATAAAAGGTTTTTAAAACTTCATAAAAAGTTTGACTATTGCTTTTTTTGAGGAAATCTACAAATCTTTTTTTATCTGAATATCGCAAAGCTCCCATCACATTAACTCTCCCTTGCCTTTCGGGCAAAGCCCGACGCTGCGCGAACGGTCTCCTCTAACTTTTTTTCGCTTTCCTCTTTTACACCAGTTTTTTCTTCTGATGACTCTCAAACTAAATCCGCTTTCATCCCAAAACCATACCTGAAGACGCTCTGGGCTTTCTTTTTCTATTTTTAAATACTCATCTAGTTTCTTTTTAAATGCTTCCCTTTTTTTAGGGTCTTTTTTAGAATCTAAGCTATACTTTGACCAAAGGTAAACATATTTTTTCTTGACTAGTATCCTACGAACTTGAGACCCACTTAACTTGATGCCTGTTGTATCTTCTAAATTAACGGCTAATTTTTGAGCTGTCCATCGACCAAATTCATATCCTAATTCTTCGGGTTCTTTTTCGACTAATTCTAATAATACTTCTATATATTGTTTTGTTGCTTTTTGGTGATTGCCTTTCATTCTTTTATCTTTAAGACTCTCTAAGTCATCTGGATCTCCGTGGACACACCAATAACAGACTGTGTTCTTTGAACAACCCAAAACTTCAGCAATTTCTAACTGTGTTTTTCCACTATTCAACAACAGCAAAATTAAAATACGTTCTCTAATATTTCCATTTTCTTCTATTTTTAAGGCTTTTTGAAGTATTGTTTTTTGCTGTCAGATAATTTTTTGCTGGCATATTTCCTATTATTGGGTTATTTATTAATTTTTATTATACCAATTTAAATGCCGAACAGCTTATCGAGTCACATAACTACTAACCTGTCCAGCTGCAAATGCGTTCGCGAAGCGTCGGCTTTGCCGAATCGCAGCTCGACGGTAGTAACTAGGGAACTTATAAAAAGCCTTGTTGAATTGTGGATATTTTATATTTGGACGCTTGGCTGTTTTATGCATCAACTTTTCGACAGCAGGAGTTAGCTGATCAGCAGTCAAGACACCAAGCTCAGACCAATGAGTATAAATAATACCGACTAAGTACCTGCAAGCCTGACGATAAACTTTGACCGTCTCCGTAAACAACATTTTTTGTTCTAGGGACGGATTGAGTTTCCACTTGTCAGTTCTGATAACTTTGGTCGGCGTTTTCACTGGTCTAATAAAATATTGCTAGTTAATATTTTAGCCTACAAAAATGTAGACGACAATAGATTGATTGATGTTCTAGGTTTTTGGCTATTGTTCTTAGCGTGGACTAACCCCCACCTGAACGAGGTGGGGGAATGCGTCTCACGTCCTGTTCAATTTGGTGAGGTACAGAGTACCTGGTTTTAGGGAACAGGGAACAGGGAACAGGGAACAGGGAACAGGGAACAGGGAACAGGGAACAGGGAAAAAATCCTGTGTTCCTCATTAGGATGGAAATTGCTATCATAATCAGGAATAGCAGTGGGCAGTCGTAAGCTATAGCGCGTGTCGCGTATCAGCTAATGCGCTACGGGCAGGCTACGCGAACAGTAGCGTGGCCAAAAGCCAAGGGCTGACGGCTGACGGCTGACGGCTGACCACTGACGGCTGATGGCTGACGGCTGAATGCTTACTGGGAGTCTATGCGCGAAGATTTTGGTTTGTCTCCAGTATTACGAACGTTGACTAACTTATTTAGTACTTCAAACCAAAAGGGGGCTCCCATACAGATTGCGATCGCACTCAAAATAATCCCTACAACGAATTTGAAGTAAACCCAAGTCAAACCCAGCTCTCTGGGAAGGTGATTGGGTTCTTCAAACTGCTCTACAAGATTAGTTTCTCCCCAGCCAATGGGAAGGAAGGCTAGGTCATCTACAGCTGAGGTTATACTATCATAACAGTCATTATTGTTTGATTCTTGCTGTAAACAGGCACTAGTTTCATTAACAATCCTATTAGTGACTTGATTGGCAGCAGCTCTTACACTGTGGTTTTTATAGAATTGATTGCTGATATTGATGGTATCGATATTCAAGGCTAGGGAAATCACTAATCCAATTAAAAAAGATATGGCTTTAGACTGACGCTTGTATACCCCGGCAGCTCGTGCCATGGATTCGTCAAACCATGTCGCCAGTTCTTCCTGGAGTTTTTTTAGGTCTTTGTTCCGGTCAGAGTATTCAAATTTCGCTTTATCAATCAGGGTTAAAAGAGTTATCTTTAAGTCTTCAGGAAGTAAATTTTTGATCTTATCTTCTTCAAGGGCTGTTTTAAAATTGTCCAGAGTAATCTCGGCATTATTTTTGAAGGTTGATGCCTGCTGAACAATGATCATGATTAAAGCGGTGGCAAAGGTATCTGATGGAATATAGGAAGGTCCACTAACCGTTGAGTTAGAGTTTGACTTTAATTCATTTTTGTTATCTAGGTCTTTGGCTTCGTGATTAACTGATTTAAGCAAGGGATTTTGATAGAGTTTCTTTAAAAGCCGTTTGGTCTTTTTTAAATTGTTAATCTGATCAACGGTTACGTTAACTGATTCTCCATCTGACTCATCGACCACATCTTTCAGGGTTATATTTCGTAACTGAATCCCACCATTAATTAAATTTTCGATAGCCCTCTGTAAGTGTTTAGCTCGCCATTGTAAAACGCTAGCGAGATATTCTTGGATTTCAGAGGCTAACAGACTGGTGATCAGGTAGACAAAAAATAAGCCAAGGGCAACGTTTAAAATAGCAGATAAGTCCATGAGTAACCAGCAGTCTTGTCAAAAAGAGCAGCAAAGGGAACAGGAACCCACCCCTAACCCCTCCCAGGAGGGGAACAGGGAGTAGGGAGTAGGGAACAGGGGAAAAAAATTATCACAATTCCTACACTGATCGCTATATCTTATCGTGAACTGTGTCCTAAATCCTAGCCTGAAAATCCTAGGCAAGTTATGGTCTGTTTACTCTTTAAACCTCTACCTCTAGCCTTCTGACTAAGAACGCCCACTTATCAGCAATCTCCTCAATTATCTTACTGGTGGGCTTGCCTGCACCATGCCCTGCTTTGGTCTCAATCCGAATTAACACTGGTTGTTCCCCTTCATGGGCCTCCTGCAAGGCTGCGGCAAATTTGAAACTATGGGCAGGGACAACCCGGTCATCATGGTCAGCGGTGGTAATCAGGGTAGGGGGATAAGCGGTTCCTGGTTTGAGATTGTGTAATGGGGAATAGGCGTAAAGGGCTTTAAATTCTTCTGGGTTATCTGGGGAACCGTAGTCGGAACACCAGGCCCAACCAATAGTAAACTTATGGAAGCGCAACATATCCAGTACTCCCACTGCTGGTAGGGCTGCACCGAATAAGTCTGGACGCTGAGTCATGCAAGCACCGACCAATAATCCCCCATTGCTACCGCCTGCGATCGCAAGTTTTTGTGGTGAGGTGTACTGAGCACCAATTAGCCACTCCGCCGCCCCTATGAAATCATCAAATACATTTTGCTTGTTGAGTTTTGTGCCAGATTGGTGCCAATCTTCCCCATATTCACCACCACCACGGAGATTGGCAACAGCATAAACACCTCCCATTTCCATCCATACCAGATTGCTAATGGAGAAATTGGGGGTTATCGAGATATTAAAGCCGCCGTAGCCATAGAGGTAAGTGGGGTTATTGCTATCTAAGGGCAATCCCTTCTTGTGGGTGATAAACATAGGCACTTGGGTGCCATCTTTGCTAGGGTAGAAAACTTGTTTGGTCTCGTAGTCATCGGGATTAAAGTCTACCTGGGGCTGCCGAAAAATGGTACTTTCCCCACTTACCATGTCGTAGCGATAGATGGTTGCAGGGGTGGTGAAGCTGGTATAGCTGTAGAAGGTTTCAGTATCATAACGTAACCCATTGAAACCACCAACGGAACCAATACCTGGTAATTCGACTTCCCGTACAAAGGAACCATCCAGGTCAAAAATTTTGATGGATGAGTGAGCATCTTTGAGGTAATCGGCCACAAATTGGTTGTTGAGTAAGCCAACACCTTCTAGGGTTTCATCGGCTTGGGGAATTACTTCTTGCCACTGTGCCTGAGCAGGATGATTAGTATCAATGGCAATCACTCGACTACGAGGGGCATCTAAGTCTGTGCGGAACCAAAATACTGATTGATCATTGCCGATGAAGCTATAGCTGGCATCAAATTCGTTAATGAGTTCCACAACCGGGGAATCTGGGTCTTGCAAATTTTTATAAAACACCAGATTCTTTGGGTCAGTACCGAGGAAGACTGTAATGATCAGATAATTACCATCTTCAGTGACTTGACCACTGAAACCCCATTCTTTCTGGTCAGGGCGCTCATAAATCAGACTATCCTCTGACTGGGGTGTTCCCAGCTTATGGTAATAGAGCTTTTGATAATAATTGAGGTCTTCTAACTTAGTGGCTTCATTGGGTTCATCGAAGCGGCTATAGAAGAAACCTTGATTGTCGTCAGTCCAAGATGCCCCAGAAAACTTCACCCACTTAATCTGATCCGAGAGGTCAAGACCGGTTTCCACCTCCCGCACTTGCCACTCTTGCCAGTCAGAACCAGACCTAGACAGACCATAGGCCAGCAGCTTGCCATCTTTACTAAAGGCTAAACCTGATAGGGCAACGGTACCATCTTCTGAAAGGCTGTTGGGGTCAAGTAATAGGGTTGGTTCAGCATCGAGGGAGGTCAAGGTGTAGAGAACACTTTGGTTCTGGAGACCATCGTTTTTGAAATAAAAGTAGCGATCGCCTTTTTTAAAGGGAGTGCTATATTTCTCGTAATTCCATAGCTTGGTGATGCGCTGCTTAAGTGTTTCCCGTGTTGGTATTTCGCTGAGATAACCAAAGGTGACTTGATTCTGTGCTTCTACCCAAGCCTTTGTTTCCTCTGAATCTGGGTCTTCTAGCCAGCGGTAAGGGTCAGCAACTAGAGTACCGTGGTAATCATCGACTTGGTCGGCTTTGCGGCTTTTGGGATAGTTCAGGGGTTGACTGGTAGATGGCATAGTGGCAGATGGGAAAGCAGCGTTTCTAGTTTAACGTTTCTATTCTTTGGGTCGAGGTTGGATGACATGGGCAGCTATGGAGCTGATCGCGAATTGATCTAAACTCTTGGTAAGCATTCAGCCGTCAGCCGTCAGCCTTCAGCCTTCAGCTTTTAGCTCACACTACTTGAGGTGCTGACGTAACTCAGCATTATTCCAATGCTTACCTGTTCTATTCAAAAGCTTTTCGCGTAGCGTGCGCGTAGCGCATTAGCTGATACGCAACACGCTGATAGGTTAATACTTACAATCAATTATTGGCATCGACAATGGGCTAATGCCGAGGTAAAGCAATAAGCTCTAAAATAGAATCACTGTGTGCTTGCGGTAGGGTTGCGGAAGGCAAATCGCGCCTGATAATTATGACTGGATCGATCACACCACAACTAGCAACGCCCTTAGAGCTCAAGACTCGTCCGGCTTTTGATATGAGTGATGAGGAATTCTTTGCTTTTTGTCAGCTCAATCGGGAGTTACGAATCGAACGGGAGCAAGATGGAAGGCTGATTATTATGACTCCTACAGGAGGGGAAACTGGCAGTCGCAATTTTGATTTGATTGTTCAGTTTGGCATTTGGGTATGCCAAGATGGTACAGGGAAAGGTTTTGATTCTTCTACTGGCTTTATACTTCCCAATGGAGCAAATCGTTCTCCTGATGTTGCTTGGGTCAAGCTTGAGAGGTGGGAATCCCTAACTAAAGAACAACGAAAGAAGTTTGTACCCCTATGCCCTGATTTTGTGATTGAGCTACGTTCTGGGAGTGATCGCCTGCAAAACTTGCAAGACAAAATGGCAGAGTATAGGTCAAATGGGACTTTGCTCGGTTGGCTGATTGACCCAGATCAGCGCCAAGTTTATGTATATCGTCTTGGGGCGGAAGTTGAACAGCTGGATAATCCAGCGACGGTGAGTGGTGAGCCAGTTTTACCTGGGTTTGTGCTCCAGATGGATCAGATCTGGGATTGAGGAGTAAGCCTTCAGCTATCAGCTATCAGCTATCAGCGCTTTTGTATCTGGGTTCTAAACACACTTATTGACGAAAAAGGCAAGAGGCAAGAGGATAACGATATAACGAAGTGAAGGGAATCTTCTACATTTTCTTCAAATTTAAAACAAAGGGTGTTCGCGTAGCGTGGCCTACGGCCTATTGCTTCTCGAATACGCTCCATCAATTCATCTAAAGATTTTGCTTGGGTATGACACCCTTTAAGACTGGGAACAGAAGCTACAAAGTAGCCATCAGCATCGCGCTCGATAATTACATTAAATTCTCGACTCATTATAGTCTAAATCTTGAGCAAACAAGCGCTTAACCCATGCTAATCATGACTATAGGGCGATCGCTACCAATTAATTACTCTTAAAACCGTTACCTTGGCAAATTCTTGATCAGCTGTCACCAAACTGGCCTAATTTTGTATAGCCATCGCTGCAATTATAGCATCGGGCAATTTCAACCTATATTGCTGGCGAATTTCGATAATTTTCTCAATCAACCCAGTGTCAATCGACACTAAACCGATCACCTCTACTCGCTGAAGAAACTGTTTAAAAAGTTGGCGGTCGCTTTCGGCTAGCCCAGAAAAAGCCAGAAACTCAATTTGGCTAATGACTGAAATCCAGATCCAGTCAGCATTTTGTAATAATTGAATTACTTTAGCATTTCCTTGCAGTAGAGCCACAATTGCATTTGTATCTAGGAAATAGCGATTACCACTCATCCCTTAGATTCCTTTGCATTGCTACCGCATCTCCCCCAAAGGTTAATCGCCCCACCAAATCTGAAAAATCATAGTTTAATTCCTGCTTATCAACTGATGAAACTGGATCTAAAACAAGGACAACGTTAACCTCAACTGCCCTTAACTGGGTTGGAATATTAAGATTCAAACAACCCGATTCATCAGTCTTAGTGGTCAGTTTTAGAACTTCCATTGGCAGTAGCATTAGTGGACCTTACCTTAGCTTATCTTAGCGCGATTGCTGGTCTATTAGCATAGTGCGTTCGCGTAGCGTGACCGTAGGTCAATCGCTTTTAGCAGCTCTTTTGGAGCATCGCAAATCCCTCGCCCTTTCCGCTAATCGCCGATCTTTTATAGTGCGTTACTTCAGAAATTTCGACCTTGGTAGTTGCTCGGATCTCGAACCCAGCACTCACTCTATTCAATAGCTTAATAAAAGTGCTTTAGATTTCTGGATCATCACCTAAAAGTTGATCTATACTTTCGATCCTTTGTTGAGAACCACGGCGAACACGATGAATGCGGACAATTCCTTCCTGTTCTTCGACTGCTTCACTCACCGTGAATAAAATATAGAATTGCTTTTTATAGAGAAGTTGGCGCACCTCAATACCCATATACTTACTTTCGAGGGCTAGTGAGCAACGCCTCGGAAAGTTTTCCAGGGTCAACATCACTTCATAACATCCTCTTACCCAGCGATAAGCTCGTTCTGCTGAATCCTCCTTTATCCAAATAAAAATACTTTCAATATCTGCCACTGCAGTAGGAGAGATTTCAATCTGGTAGGCCATATTTTTCCTGGAGCTGCTGAAATGCTTCCTTTAACGGAATACCTTGTCCTTGCTCAAACTCCTCAATACTCTTTCTGATGCCTGCAATAGACTCAAGCAATTCCATCCGATCGAGAAGTTGCTGATAGCTTTCAGCATCTTGAACAACTGCAGCAGCTTTGCCATTAACAGTCAGAACCATTGGTGCTTTAGTTTCTTTGAGCCTTGCGATAAAGGCTTTAGCGCCCCGTTGGAATTCTGAGAGTGGATGGATGTCACTCAGACTAAACATGATAGTTTTAATAAATTATTTGATAATTTAATGTTAATAGCTTGAAACTGTTTTGTCTAATGCGAACGCGCCCCGCGTGACCTACGGTCAATCGCGCCCCCCGTGACCTATGCGATTGCAAATTCAGTATATTGTCTCAGATGGGGTGGATGAAATCCTAAAACAATCTCCTCTCGTGGTATCCCTTTCTGTAACAAATCTGTCGCCACCCCATCCTCAGTCCAATCTTCCTCAATCCAAATCTTGTCATCCTTCAAACGGATATGAATCATAACACTCTTAATCCGTTCATCTTTCCACCAACCCATCAGCAGCAAAAGATACTGATCCTGTACCTCATCAAACCCTAAAGCACTTTCAGTGGTAGAACCAGATTTTTGATTGATATGATGATAGTCTCTTAAAACTTCCTGGACAATTTCCCGATAATGCTTTAATCTATCCATTGCTCAATTACCTTACTGTAAGCATTAAGCCGTCAGCCGTCAGCCTTTAGCTGAAAGCTGATGTCTGATAGCTGTTCGCGAAGCGTGCGCGTAGCGCTTAAGCTGATGTCTGAAAGCTGAAAGCTGAAAGCTGAAAGCTGAAAGCTGAAAGCTGAAAGCTGATAGCTGATAGCTGATAGCTTACAACTATCAAACTTTCGGGAAGACTTCTACCTTCACTTCCATCCCTATTTTTCCTAGCAAATTAATCAACTTATCCACACTGAATCGACTAATTTCACCATTCATTAAATTACTAATCCTCGGTTGGGTTTCTCCCAAAAACTCTGCTGCTTCATTTTGAGTCCATCCCCGCTCCTGAATATAGGAACGCAAATCTAAGATCAGATCCGCTCTTACCTTGAGATTCATTGCTTCTTCTGCCTCAAATCCCAAATCTTTAAATACATTGTCGTCCCCTAACACGACATTGACGGTTTTTTCATCAGTCATTTTTATGTTTATCCTTTTGTTCCTTTCTAAACTGAACCATCTCCTGATAACGCTTCTGTCCTAGTTGAATATCTCCTTTGGAGGTCTTCTGTGTTTTTTTATGGAAAACATGAAGCACATAAATTGCCTCTTCAAATCTAGCGACATATAAAATCCGATAGGCTTCTCCGGTCCAAATGCGAATCTCTTCAACTCCCTTGCCAATTGTGGGCATCGGCTTATAATCTGTAGGTTTTTGACCCCTTTGGATAGCTCTCAATTGAAAACCAGCCTTCCGCCGTGCTTCCAAGGGAAGATCCGATAATTCTTCTCTAGAAGAGCCAACCCAGTAAATTACTTTATCTGTCATTACCTTACCTCACCAAACAGTATACCTTATTTGGCATAAAAAGATAACACCAGAAGAAAGTGCGTTCGCTTTTAGCGGCTCTTTTGGAGCATCGCTTTTTCGGAATGGAGGGGAATTAGCGATCGCGAATTGGTATGATTTCTATCCCAATTACAGATTTATGCTGATCGGTAAGAGTCCTTGAAAATGCTGGTCAATCGATCAAATCGAGTATTGATTATCTTAGTGCGATCGCAAAGCCCTAGCCCTTAATGAAACGGGCAAGATGCCCATTCCACGCCTGATGCCCATTCCACAGCTGCGACAATCACGCGAATTAAATTCTTAATGGGTCAAGCGCACCTAAAAACTCTTCAAATCATTCCATTATTAAGCAATGCCGTAAATGGGCGTTACTGAACCAAGGAATAGTATACTAAGAAAGACTAGGATAAAGATAAATATAAAAATGACAACTGGTTTAACCAACCCTAGTCTTATGAATCAAACCTTCACTACCCAACACCTTTCCCCAGAAGCGATCGCTCAGCTTGTCAATTATTTACCTGACTACATCAAAGTTGCACTCAATGAAAAGTCTACTGAATTAGAATGTTCCCTGGAAGCTACCATTGAAATGGCAATTTCCAACTTCCTAGACGAAGAAGCATTGAGCTTTGAGGATTGTCTACTCGCTCAACGTCTGAAAAATAATAATTAAAATTGCCGATAAATAGAATAACTAAAGCGATTACGAATTTGTCGCTGTAACTCAATCCGAATGTAAACTGAAAATAACAAAAAGTAGGGTGGGCAAAGTTATAGTATCTAGAATTATAAAAAAAAACTAAACGGTCTTTGCCCACCCTACAACTGCTCACCCTGCCGTTGAAACATTTTCTAAGCACAGAGAGTTTATATCTGGCGCGAGTTTTGAGAATTGTCAATTGATCCGCCTTTCCCAACAAGTCCTCTAACTCAGCCACCTCATCAGTGCAGAGCAATGATTCTACATTTCTCGCCACTAAATCATCCAAACGAGTTTGATCTGCCACAGCCAATTTACAACTTGCCAGTGCTTCTAACTCATCTACACTCAAACCAAGCAAACACTCCTCATCCAACCCTAATGGATTAGCGAGTCGAGAATAGGTGTTCCAGTCCAATAAAACCCCAACTCTTTCCCCCTGCTCATTCGTGACATACTGTAATAAACTTGTCATATCAAAAAGCTTCATAAGATAATGTAATCCTATCTTAGCCCGTTCTGTGTACCTGATAGTTATGCAAACCTCCGTAAGTGATGTTGTCTACAGAAATACAATTTTACCTAAATAAAGTAGTAGATGAATATGAGTTGATTCAATTTTTGTCTAAAAGCCTCGATTTAAGAGGTTGTCTGAGAAGTCTCATTTGCTACATCCAAGCCCCCGTTGGTCCCCCAATTCTGGGGGACTTTTAGAAGCAAATTGACTCTTCCCCCAAAGTTGGGGGGTCAGGGGGGCAAAATTCAGTATCAAAAAACTTTTCAGATATCCTCTAAGATGTGAAACCTTAAACTATCCTGATAGTCAAGCTGAAGCCTTTGTAATGATAAACGACTATGACATAGGTTTTCCTATGGATATCACTATTTCCTATAGAAAGGGAGTTTCACTAGGGAAAGACTATTTGTGGTTAGCGAAACTTATTGCTAGGCATTATCAAACTATGGTGGCAACAGATTTACCAGAAGGACATCCGGACAAAATTAATCCCTATTGTTGGTGTGTAGCAGAACCAAACGGTTATTTAGTAGAAATGGTGGAAGACCTTTCAGATGTCGAAGACAGAGAAGGGTTACTACTAAATAGCAATTCCAAGAAATTACTTACTACATTCGGAAAATTGGCTTAAAAAATAAAACCTAACAAAACCACTACTGATAATGATACCGATAGATTAATTGACAATCTATTCACCTGTACCAAAACCCGTAAACTGGCGTACTTCAGGTTCATGAAAAGCTAAAACAATATCTTCTTTTGGCACTCCCATTTCCACTAATCGGTTGGCAAGTCCCTCTTCCGTGCCATCATGCTGAATCCAAATTTTTCCACCTTTGATATCAAGATGCAAAACACAGCCAAAATCACGTTTATTCCCACGCCAACCAACATACAGCAGTTGGTAGTGATCCTGCTCTGTATCAAAGACGGTCTGAACCTCAGGTGCGACCCAAGGGCGATTTACTCGCCCTAGGAGGCGCGCACCTACGTATTCTGGCGCAATTGTTTGCCGTGAAGCCCGTTGAGCACGTTCGGAAAGAAGATGTCGAATATACTGGCGATATTGCTCTACAGCCATTGAACAATTACCTCCTGTTTCACATCATAAATTACTAATCTAATCTGATAAGTAGTCGGACAAAAGCAAAATTAACTGTTGAAATAGGGAACAGGGAGCAGGGAGCAGGGAGCAGAGGGACTTGTGGCAACTTTACATAAGTTAATATAGTGAAGTTTATTTTTGTCCAGGTACTTACGGCAAGGGATTGTTTCTGGTTGAGTGTGATGGGTGTGCCCTAAGCCACCTCAATATACTCACAGAATGACACTGATTCAGGAGCACTTAATCCATCTTCTTTCAATCCTTCCAAATGAAACATCACTGCCTCAGTAATTAATTGTTTAACGTCTTCTAATGTTTCTGCCACCGCAACACACCCAGGAAGATCTCGAACATAAGCACCGTAGCTATTTTTTCCTTTTTCAATAACAACTGCATAGCGCATTAGATTTTATCCTCATCTATTTGAGCTTGTCGCCATATATTTTTAAGAGTCCCAATTGGAACCTCAAGACTTGATTTACCGGCGTTGCGTCAGTCTTCCTTTGAATAGGAGTAGAGTGGGCATCCTGCCCGCCCGAAAATATATTGTAACGGGCAAGATGCCCATGCTACATACGACCCAAGGGCGATTTACTAGCCCTAGGAGGCGCGCACCTACTCTTAAAATCATGCCATTATTAAGCAACGCCCCAAGCCCTAGCCCTTTGGGCTAATCCCACGATCTTGTAGGGTGCGCCCTCGAAAGGGTAACGCAGCAAGCGCAAAAAAGCAAAAAGTTCCAACTCTTAACCAAACCAGCATCATTAGCTCCGGTAGGTTGCTGAAACGTCGGGATTAATGATCGTGATTTTTCTGCCATTATGGAAGTAACTCCTACTTGGTTGGGAGAAAAGCCGCGCTGGTAATAGCCGTTAACCTTCACCAGCGCGGTTATTAGTTTCAGTGTGTACCTTCTATAGTATAGATAAATCCTCGAAAAAATGCAAGGGGTAATAAAAAATATTTACATTTATTTACAAATAGCCTAAATAGCCATTTATAGACTCATTTATGTTTAATT
>NZ_GL890820.1:37770-44512 GCF_000211815.1 Moorena producens 3L | reverse complement strand
CAAGATAATGCGATCGCATCCAGTGCCCGACAAGATAATGCGATCGCATCCAGTGCCCGACAAGATAATGCGATCGCATCCAGTGCCCGACAAGATAATGCGATCGCATCCAGTGCCCGACAAGATAATGCGATCGCATCCAGTGCCCGACAAGATAATGCGATCGCATCCAGTGCCATACAAGATTATGGATAAGCATTCAGCTATCAGCTAATAGCTGACGGCTGACGGCTGACGGCTGACGGCTAATAATGGATAAGCATTCAGCTATCAGCTAATAGCTGACGGCTAACCGCTGATAGCTGACCGCTGACAGCTGATAGCTGACGGCTGACCGCTGATACCAGTTACTCAGCCTATAGCGACTTCATTTGTAATTGCTGAATCAAAGGAGCACATTGATAAACCATAGCGGCTCGACTATCTACATCCAGCTTCAGGAAGATCCGACGTAGATGAGCGGAAACTGTCCATTCACTAATTTCAAGCTGTTTAGCAATTAGCTTATTAGACTGACCTGAAGCAACAAGAGTAACAATTTGTAACTCTCGTTCTGTTAAGAGACTAGCAAGATGAGATGTAACGGAAGTAGTATTGTCTTGGAATTCTGTAATTGCATAACATTTACCATTTACCTCCATATAACCAACTGCATTCAAAGGACAACTGCTTTGAGGGGGTGAATTAGAGCTAGACCCTAAACTAGGTTTAAATTCGTGGTTTGTTTCACAAACTAAAAAACAAGAATTATTGATAAACAGCTTACCAATCACTTGATTTCCTAACTCTGATTGTATATCTTTAGTAGCTATATCTTGACGATAAAGAGGAAAATTAAGTTTCTCTTTCATAAGAAAAATGTCAAGTACCTATAGACATCCTGTTTGATTGATGAGCGGAACCTGGGGAAGGATAAAAGTAAGCATTCAGCTATCAGCTATCAGTTTATGGGCTACGCCCACGCTACTTGAGGTGCTATCAGCTATTAGCTATCAGTTTATGGGCTACGCCCACGCTACGCGAACAGCTTATGGGCTACGGCTGACGGCTGACGGCTGATGGCTGACGGCTGATGGCTGACGGCTGACTGCTGACTGCTGACTGCTGAATGCTTACGCAAAACTATAGCGCTGTGCGTAGGGAATAGGTAACATCGGACCAGGGAATGATTTAGCTCCCCAAGACTTCGCTGCATAGCTTCGTTGCTTGAATTTGTCAACACCATTACACCGATTGCTATAAGTATTCACAAATGATTTAGGAAGATCAGATCCATGGATGGTCTTCCCCCCCCCTTCTATTCTGTTAAATATCAATCAAAAAGGAATTAAATTGTTAAAAAACTTATAGTTTCTCTAGGCTTTACAAATGAGTTGTAAAACTAGATTGTAATTTTTGATTATCAAAAAAACGCTGTATTCCTTACTCCTGTTACCCTATCCGTAGTTTTATGTTACCGAAAGCGTGTCGTTCTATGTTTACATCTCAAATAGAAAGACTATACCAGAACGCTTTAGTATTTATCCATAGATCCTCCTTCAACTCTGGGCAATTCCCCAAGTCTTCAGGATCACAGGCAGAGTTATCGCTCCAAGAGGGCTTAGACATTCTGTCAGATACTGGAACTGCTGGTGTCACAAGATGTATAACACACAGATGAAGCCCTTCCCATAAAAGTTTTGCCAGTCCGGTGTAAATCATCAACTGGCGTAAGTACTCCGATTCCAAAGCCACAATTCGATCCTGCGGACTGACCAGTTCGCAAGAGATTCCCAATTTGTCCAAAGCTTTGCAGATATCTGGAGGACGATTATCACTAAAATCTGTAGGTTTCTGATAGCTCAGTATAAAAGCAGAACCCAAACTCGCACTTAGGGCTACAGTATCCCGGAATGACGCCATTAAAGTATCATTGGTCCCCTGTGACTGATTAATGCGTCGATCTAATAAGCGTGCTAAATATTCCCATCGTGCCAAGAGCTTGATAGTTGTACCTTTTGGCAGTAAAGACTCCCTGAGACTATCTCCCAGCCAGAATAGATTGAGTCCTAGCAAATCATGCTCAGTTTGTAATCGTTTCCACTCTTGAAGTGACCAAATCACACTCTCTAAGGTTGCTCTCTCCTGTTCAGATGCCTTTTTATTGAGAGTGCTTTTGGGAATAAGTAGTTCTGGTTGTTCTAAATAAAACTTAGTATTGTTAAGAATATGCCAAAGCTCTCTTGCTATCCAGATTTCGATTATTTCTCCTAGCTGCTGAGCTATGTGGACTCCATAATAGGAGAGCGCCAAGGCTGGATCCAGTACACAGATCCATTGCTTGGAATCAAGTTGGCTGAAAAGGGGAGTTATCAGCATTTTCAAGACGTCACTCCCATTAAAATAGCAGTTTTTATCCCAATTATGTAAATTACGGCTAGCCATCAATTTTATCTCCTCATTTCCCCATCTCTCCATCTCTCTATTTGCCCATCTACCCATCTAGCCATCTCCCTATCTGCAGAGGAATAGCGTTAATTTATCAATTTTGGATTTCACAAACAAGTCACAAAATTTTGCTAGTCCAAATCGATTAGTTCAAATGAGTTAGTCAAACTTGACTAGCTAGAAAACGTGACTTGTACAGAATCTCTGAAAAATTAATAATAATTACGTTGACAAACACGCCCTAGGCTTTCAGAGTCTGGTACGTGGCTGCTCAGTAAATCCAACCCGGTCAGTTAGGATGATTAGCGATCTGAGTCAAGTGTTGAGAAGAATTTTGGAACAGACCAGCCTATCGTCGAGGTTTCCAGAATTAGCGGAGGCTCAAATTTCCTTTGAGCGTCCCTCAGAAACGTTTAGTCCTGGACAGACGACGGTGAATTTATTTCTGTACGATATTCGGGAACACCTGGAATTACGTAATAATGAACCAACGATCGAGAGGCGCGATGGAAAGGCAATTATTCATAATCCTCCAAAGCGCATAGCCTGTTCTTATTTAGTCACAGCTTGGCCCATTGGTGGCGAAGAATTACCCCTGCAAGAACACCGATTACTCAGCCAAGTGCTGCAAGTATTCTCAGCTTATCCAACTATTCCAGAAATACCTTTTTTAGAAAATACCCGACTTGCTGGGCAAGAACCAGCCTTACCAATGGTAACTGCTCAAGTAGATGGCGTACAAAGCACTGCTGAGTTTTGGACTGCATTGGGGAATCAATTACGTCCTTCCATCACAGTTAAAGTAACCATTGCGATCAAGGAACTATTTGAGCCAGACCCAACCCCCATTGTCATTACTCAAGATTGGCAATTAGGTCAGCGGATTTCACCATCCTCACCACAACTTGTGCCAAGCACCGCACAACGATTTTTCCGGATTGGTGGGCGAGTTACGGATGCTGACAATAAACCTGTTGTAGGCGCAACGGTTATTTTGGTTGAGCGTAATCTGAGCGCAGCCACTGATAGAGATGGAAACTACACCATCGGGGCAATTCCTGCTGGTGCTTATACCTTACGGGTGCAGTTAGAAGATCTAGTACAGGAGGTTAATATCACTATCCCAGTAGAATCCGCAGCAAGTAATTACAACGTACAACTATAGGGATCGGTGTAGGAATTGTGAGAATTTTTGATGCCATATTCCCTACTCCCTACTCCCTACTCCCTACTCCCTACTCCCTGTTCCCTATTCCCTTTCCTATACAACAGTAAATTCTGTTTAATCAAGGAGTTAAAGATTATGCCACAGTATCTTTCGCCAGGCGTATATGTTGAAGAAGTTCCACCCTCATCTCGACCTATTGCTGGAGTCGCTACCAGTGTAGCCGGATTTATCGGTATCGTACCCCAAAGTATCCAACTCCCTGCCGAGCGTGTCGAAACTACTAGTGATGACACGACTACTGTTACCCTCAAAGTGGAAGAAAAAACTCTTCCGGAAGCCGGAACCCCTAATTTGGTAACTAATTGGAGTCAGTTCGTCACTACCTTTGCTGACTTACTTGGGGACAAGACTCTTGAGGATCTCACAGAGGTAGATGAAGCTAGTTTTGATGCCAATCAACTCAACGCCTGGAGTCGTTTTGCTCAAGCAGTTTACGGTTTCTTCAATAACGGTGGCACCAGGTGCTATGTGATCCGGATTAGTGCTAATACCGAGTTAGCTGCTGCTCTCAATAGTTTTGCTGCTATTGACGAAATCACCATGGTGGCTATTCCTGGCATTACCAGCCAAGCAGAACAACAAGCTGTCATAGACCACTGTGAAAACCTCCAAGACAGGTTTGCCATTCTTGATGGGCAACAAAATCCTACCACTTTTGACCGAGACAGCATTAAAGGTAGTACCAGAGATAGTAACTACGCGGCTCTTTACTTCCCCTGGATTACAGTTTTTGACCCTGCCCAACAAATTCTAGACCCATCAAGCACTGGCAGTATAATCCTGCCTCCCAGTGGACACATGGCTGGGGTTTACGCACGAGTCGATGGAGAAAGGGGTGTGTTTAAAGCGCCAGCTAATGAAGTGATTCGAGGCGCTCTAGATTTGGAATACAACCTCACTAAAGCAGAGCAAGACGGTTTAAATCCTCTAGGAATTAATATCATTCGCTCTTTTAAAGGCAATATCAAAGTTTGGGGAGCGCGCACCCTGGGAGGGGATGACAACGGAGAATATAAGTACATTAGCACCCGTCGTTATTTTAATTTCCTGCGAGAGTCCATTGATGAGGGTACTCAATTTGCGGTGTTTGAGCCTAATAACCTCGCACTTTGGCAGCGTATTAAGCGTACAGTCGGTGACTTTCTGTTGAATCAGTGGCGGGATGGAGCCTTGTTTGGAGCAACTCCGGAGCAAGCTTTCTTTGTTAAGTGTGACGCGGAAACCAATCCCAAAGAAGTACGGGAAGCAGGACAAGTTGTTGCTCTAATTGGTGTCGCTATTGTTAAACCAGCGGAGTTTGTCATCTTCCGCATTCAACAGATGGCTGGAGAATAGATATTTCTTGAATTACCCATTACCTTACCTATTACTAAACAACAAGGAGATGTGAGTTATGCCCAGAGTAGATCCGTATAAAAACTATCGCTTTCTGGTAGAACTGGATGGAATTGTTCAAGCAGGATTTTCTGAGTGTAGTGGTTTTGGTTCAGAAGTAGAAGTTGTCGAATACCGTGAAGGGGGAGATGATGCCACAGTACGTAAGTTGCGGGGCAAAGCTAGTTACCCTGATATTGCCCTCAAGTATGGTATTACTGACTCCAAGGAACTTTACGATTGGCATTTACAAGCAGTGAATGGGACAATTGAGCGCAAAAATGGCTCGATTATCCTGCTCAATGATGATGGGGAAGAAAAAGTGCGCTGGGATTTCTTTAATGCTTGGGCGAGTAAGTATGAAGCACCCAGCTTAGATGCTAAGGGTAGCGATGTTGGGATTGATTCCCTAACAATCACCTGTGAACGTTTGCAGAGAGTTAATGTCAGTTAACAGTAATCAGTTAACAGTCATCAGTTAGCAATCAGCCATAACCAAGAACCAAAATGCTACAGACGGAATACGAATTTATCTTACCAGCAGGGTATATAGATAAAGAAGGGAATTTGCATCAGGAAGGAGTCATGCGGATGGCGACAGCGGCGGATGAAATTCTGCCCCTCAAAGATCCTCGTGTGCAAAACAACCCAGCCTATCTGATTGTCCTGTTGCTCTCCCGTGTTGTCACTCGTCTTGGTTCGGTGGAGGTAGTTAATCCTAAGATTATCGAAAGTTTATTTGCCTCTGATTTAGCGTATTTGCAGGATCTGTACAATCGGATCAATGGCAATGGAATGCGATCGCTTCAAATTAGCTGCCCCCACTGTGAGCAAAATTTTGCTGTCGAACTCGATTTATCGGGGGAATCCTAGGCTACCCCCTTACCCAAATCCATGAGGAGGTAGCCTATCTGGCCTATCACTTCCACTGGCATTATGAATCAATCATGACCATGGAACACCGGGAACGCCGAAAATGGGTTACTGAAGTCGCCAAAATCAATCAGCGTTTGAATAGTTCGTAAAGGGAACAGGGAACAGGGAACAGGGAACAGAGATACTTTGAGTAGCTTTACAAAAGTTAACACAGTTTCGTTTATTTATGTCCAGGTACTTAGTTCAGTAGTGGGTAATTGGGGATTTTTTCCCTTTCTAAATAAGTCTAAATAAGATGGATAATTCAGCTTCACCAGCCAATAATTTCCAGGAATCGGGAAGTCCAGAAAATTCCCCTTTACTAAGTCGTCTGCAACGGCGACAAGAAAAGTCTGGTGGCGTAATTAATACCCGCCAACTGCACCGCCATTACCAATCTACCCAAGCAACTACGGCTAGGCTGACCCAACGATTAACCCTACCAGAACAAATTAACTCCCGTTATGGTGCGAGTGGTTTACAACCCAAGTTAAATCTGGAGCGTTTTAGTCGCCCTAGAGTAGAATCGGCTGATGTCAGTAATACCTATCTGGAGCCGATTAATGTTGCCCCTTCTAATGTTGCCCCTTCAGGGAGGGGAGAAGGGGTGCAAAGGTCAATGGCAACTAGGACTAATTCTCGCCAGTTTCCCGACAACCTAGGGCATCAGGGGAGATCCCAACCACCATCTGGATCTGTCCCATCAACTAGTCCCAAAGTCCCGATTATCAGCCAAATTAAATCTTCTACTGTATCCAGGTCTAGTGCGTGTTTTAAAAGTTTTCCGCAAGATTTAGA
>NZ_GL890820.1:0-37679 GCF_000211815.1 Moorena producens 3L | reverse complement strand
CTCCGAGTTTGAAGACACGCCCTAGTCCTCAACCTCCAAAATCTTTACCAAGGCAAGTCAAGATTAATCGTCAGGCAACCTTATCTGCACTCCAGCATGAGTTTACACCTCCAGAAAGTATTCAGTCTCAGGTTGTCCCACCGAAAACAGATGGTGCTTCCCATTCCCCCTCTCCAGTCACTCCAGCTTCTGTTGTACAAACTAAATTGCTTGTAGCTAAGGCAAGTCAGCCTTTACCGACAGGAAAAACTAGCTCGACACCGGATTTGGTTTGGCGCTCCCAGGAGGAAGAAGAATCAGACAGTAGTTTGCTACAAACTAAGCTCTCGGATTCTAAGCCCAATCAGGATATCTCTTTAGTTCAAACTAAATCGGTTGTTGCCAAACCAAGTCAGCCCTCACTAACAACAACTACACTCCCAACTAAAACTACTAATCTCACCAAGAATACAGTAAGCAATAACTCGGCACAGGATTTAGTTTGGCGCTCCCAGGAGCAAGAGGAATCAGACAGTAGTTTGCTACAAACTAAGCTATCAAATTCTAAGCCCAATCAGGATATATCTTTGGTTCAAACCAAATCGGTTTTCCTCAAACAAAGTCAGCATTTACCAACAACAAATACAACCCCAAATTCCAACATCAATTTAACTACGAATAAAGTAAAAACTAGCTCAGCAACAGATTTAATCTGGCGCTCCGAGGAAGAAGAGGAATCAGACAGTAGTTTGGTACAAACCAAGCTCTCGGATTCTAACCAAAATCATGAAATCTCTTTAGTTCAAACCAAATCGGTTGTTGTCAAACCAAGTCAGCATTTACCGACAACAACTACAACCCCAACTATAAATACTAATCTGACTAAGGATACAGTAAGCAATAACTCGGCACAGGATTTAGTTTGGCGGTCCCAGGAGGAAGAGGAATCAGACAGTAGTTTGGTACAAACCAAGCTCTCGGATTCTAACCCCAATCATGATATCTCTTTAGTTCAAACTAAATCGGTTGTTGTCAAAGCAAGTCAGCCCTTACTGACAACAACTACAACCCCAAATAGAAATATCAATTTAGATACCGAGACAGGAAAAACTAGCTCGACACCGGATTTAGTTTGGCGCAAAACTGATAACGAATCTGTAGCCAAAGTATCGAAACTCCAACAGTTAAGCGATGGGGTGATTGCTCGTCAAGCTAATCTAACTGGAGCTAATTCCATTCCCATGACAGCACCAGTTACTTCAACCACAGCCACGTCAAATCTAGCAACCACTCCAGCTGACGGGGTAGATATAGATATCGAGGCAATAGCCGAACAAGTTAGTCGTATTCTAACTCGTCAGCTAACGATGGAACAAGAACGTCGGGGGATAGAAAAATGGCATTAGCTAAACTAACTATTATTCCTTTGAAGTGGGAAAAAACTCAAGACACTAAGTACCGTGCTGTAGAGTCGGAAGACAGAGCCAATTATCCAGAGATTACGGTTTTGTTTAACCCCGAATCCTACGCTATCAAAAAAGGAGTTAGTTGGAGTGGTTCAAGTCAAAAAGAATATAATGCCCCCATCTTAGATTTTGGTGGCGGGGGAAGTCGGGAATTAACTCTGGAATTGTTATTTGATGTTTCCGAAGGGGTTAGAAATTCACGACTTCAAAATCAAAATCAAAATCAAAATCAAAATCGTTTAATAGACAGTACCGCCATCGAGGATGTACGGGAGGAAACCAATAAACTTGTTGCCCTTACCCGCATTCAACGTGTTGGGGGTAAAGAACAACCACCACCAGCTTGTAAGGTTTACTGGGGTAAAGCACCAACTAATTCTGACTTCCCTTTTGTCGGGGTGATTACTAATCTGACCCAAACCTTCACCCTGTTCAAAAGTGATGGTAAACCGATACGAGCAAAAGTCAACATCACTTTTTCGGAATATCTCAATCCAGAAGATGATAAACGGCGTACCGATCCAGAATTAACTACTCGTATTGTCAAAAGCGGTGAAACCCTCAGCAGCATTGCGGCGGATGTCTATGGTAATCCTAAGCTGTGGCGACTCATTGCCCAAGAAAATCAACTGGATAATCCCCGTCAGCTTGACATTGGTAAAACCTTAACTATTCCCAAATTGCTTTGATAGTTATGATTGATTGCTGTAGCAAGCCCAAGGGTTATGCGTTACTATTGCCTATTGCTAGCATGCCTATTGCCTCTTGCCTGTTCCCTGTTCCCAGATCCGCTGCTCCCTACTCCCTACTCCCTACTCCCTACTCCCTTTTAACTTTTAAAAATGCCATTTACCCAACCCCAATCCTCAATATTTACCAAGTATGAAATTCTAGTTAATGGTTCGCGTTTACCAGAGTCAGCACAGTTCCATATTACTGGGTTAACAGTAGACGAAGAGATTAATTTGCCCAGTATGTTTACCTTAGAATTGGGCAGTTTGGATGTGCAGGAAGGGGAAGTATTGTGGTTGGATAACTCTTTGTTCAGTATTGGGAATACCCTAGAAGTGAAATTGGGTTACCGGGGAAACCTAACTACCCTCATGGTTGGGGAAATTACCGCTATAGAACCAGAGTTTACGATTCAGCGATTACCCAAAGTAATGATTAGGGGTTATGATCGCAGCCATCGCTTACATCGTGGTCGTCATACCCAGACTTTTGTGCAACTAAAAGATAGTGACATCGCAGCACAAATTTCCCAGCAGGTTGGACTTTCTGCCCAAGTAGAAGATAGTGGGGTGGTGCATGACTATATTTTACAAGCTAATCAAACTCATATGGAGTTTTTGCAAGAAAGGGCAGGAAAAATTAATTATGAGGTGATGGTGGAAGATCGAAATTTAGTATTTCGACCTACGGCTAATCAAGATAGTGAAATTCTCACCCTAATGTTTACTGATGACCTACTGGAATTTTATCCCTGTATGTCCTCTGCAAGTCAAGTGAATGAAGTCAAAGTACAGGGTTGGAATCCTAAAGAAAAGCAAGCAATTATCGGACGCGCCGCCACTGGTGATGAAGGAAGCAAAATGGGGGGAGAAACTAGTGGTGCAGCTTTAAGCGAAGATGCTTTTGGTACAGCAGTAAAAACCCTGAGCAATCACCCAATGATTACCCAAGCGGAAGCAGATCAGCTGGCTCAAGCCCGTTTTCAGCAACTCAATCTAGAGTTAATTAGTGGAGAAGGAATTTGTCGAGGGCGTACAGATTTACGAGCAGGAATAGTAGTTCAAATTGATGGTGTAGGCAAGCGCTTTAGCGGTCAATACTATCTTACCAGTGTCCTGCATCGCTATTGTAATAGCCAATATCATACTAAATTTACAGTGCGGAGGAATGCTCAATGAAATTGTCTGAACTACTTTTGGATAGTCAATCCCACCGAGCGATCGCATCTCGTATTTATGGTGTCGTAGTTGGTGTAGTGACCAACAATGAAGACCCAGAAGGACTAGGTCGGGTTAAAGTGAAATACCCCTGGCTAAGTGATGAAGACGAAAGTGACTGGGCGCGGATAGCTACACTAATGGCGGGAAATGAACGAGGGATTTATTTTTTGCCAGAAGTAGATGACGAAGTATTAGTAGCTTTTGAACATGGTGATGTCCGTTTGCCCTATATTATCGGGTCTTTGTGGAATGGTAAAGAATTACCACCAGCAACTAATGAAGATGGTGCTAATAATATCCGGGTAATCAAATCTCGTAGCGGTCATGTCATCCGTCTCAATGATGAAGAGGGGGCAGAAACTATTGAAATTGTTGATAAAACCGATAAAAACAGCATTATTTTTGATACAGCTAACAACACTATTGCTATTACCACCGATGGAGACATTACTTTATCAGCATCCCAAGGTAATATTAAACTAGAGGCAGAAA
Organism: Moorena producens 3L; assembly: GCF_000211815.1. Lineage (GTDB taxonomy): Bacteria > Cyanobacteriota > Cyanobacteriia > Cyanobacteriales > Coleofasciculaceae > Moorena > Moorena producens. The sequence continues at coordinate 33,790 of NZ_GL890820.1, read as the reverse complement.
ATATTGAAATCAAATCTTCAGCAGATACCAAAGTTGAATCCGGTGCAGCAATGGATATTAAAGCCAGTAGCACCATGAATCTTAAAGGTCAAACTATTAATCTAAACTAGTCTAATTTAATTATGGGACAACCAGCAGCCAAACAAGGGGACCAAATTACCGCTATTGATACTCATATTGTGATGGTACCCTCAGGACCAGTAACAGTACCAACTCCCCTACCTCATCCTTTTGCGGGCATTATCAATGGCAACCTCAGCAGTGATGTCAATATTATGGGAATGCCAGCAGCAACTGTAGATAGCACTGCGGATAATACTCCACCTCATATTCCCACACCTCCTGGCACTGCCTTTCAAAGTCCTCCTGCTAATAAAGGAACGATTAAAATTGGTAGCCCAACGGTAAAAATTAACGGTAAACAAGCAGCAAGAAATGGAGATATTGCTGAGACTTGTAATGATCCTGCCGATTTACCAATCGGACAAGTAATCGCAGTCGGTACAGTTTTTATTGGCTGAAACGGAGAAGATGATATCCCCCCTAAATACCCTTAATAAGGGAGATGATATCCCCCCTAACCCCCCTTAATAAGGGGGGGATATGATTCCCTGTTCCCTGTTCCCTGTTCCCTGTTCCCTAAAGCCCAAAAAAAAATTTGTATCTCACATAATTTAAAAACGCTATATGTCTAAACCATTTTTAGGTATTGGAGTAGGATTTCCCATCAATTTAGATACTAAGGGAGATTTCCAAGTTGCCGAATATGAAGAGAGTGTACGCCAGTCAATTGTAATTATCCTTGGTACTGCCAAAGGTGAGCGAGCGATGCGTCCCGACTTTGGTTGCAGCATTTATGACTTAGTTTTTGAGCCCAATTCACCTGCCACTGCTGGTAAAGTATCCCAAGCTATACAGGAAGCCCTACTGTTCTTTGAACCCCGCATTGATGTTATAGATGTGCGCGTTCAATCCCCTATTCCAGAACAAATGCTGGTCAATATCGACTATCAAGTGCGAGCAACCAATAATGTTTTTAACCTAGTTTATCCATTTTATCTAGAAGGAAGTGCAGGTTGATGGTTAAACTAGCGCCCAAAATTTATCAACGGACAGCAAAGGATATTGCCAATCAAGTTCTCTATGGACAAAATTCCTGTAAAGTAGTGATTTTTGCCTTCTCGCTCCTTATACAGAGCAGGTTATATCGACTCGCATTACTACTTCAGGAATTTAGAAAACATACAGATACAGGAGAAACTAAACCTCTTCAGGAACTTATCACACACTATACAGGAAAAACTCAACCTGTTCAAGGAAGGAGTGCTGCTATAGTTAATATCTTTGCCCGTTTTGCCGAGATTATTATCGAGCGACTCAATCAAGTTCCAAATAAAAACTTTTTAGCCTTTTTAGATTTATTAGGAGCGTCTCGGTTACCACCCCAACCAGCACGAGTACCCTTGACATTTTCCTTAGCTGCCGGAACTATCGTTGATGCAGTAGTCCCAAAAGGGACACAAGTTGCTGCACCTCCAGGGGAAGGAGAACAAGACCCTGTTATTTTTGAAACTGAACGGGAATTGGTAGTAACAGCCGCAAAATTAGACTCTATTTTTGTGCGGGATCCAGAACAGTATTTGTATAGTAATCATAGTTCAATTATTACTACGCCAGCATCACCAGGTGTTGATATTTTTCGTGGCAACCAAGAGATTGAACATAGTTTATACATTGGGCATAGCAAACTTTTAGGGTTTGCTGAAATTGATACCTTTAAAGTAAAGATTAATTTATCACAAGCCCTTGGTACTCCAGGAGAAGTACAATGGCAAATTTGGCAGGAAACGGAAGATGGAGTTAATTGGCAAGATATTACACCGAGAAATAATGAAACTACTGAAGGCTTGACTCAAATTGGCGATCGCGACATTCAATTTAGTAATATTACCGCTTTACCGTTAACTACTGTTAATTCAGTAACTAATCGTTGGATTCGTTGCTGTTTAGTAACTCCCATTACCAGTGTCAATCAATTACCGAAAATTGAGGATATCAAACTTGAAGCTAATATTCGTTCCACTGAACTATTAATCGAAACGGCTTTTCTTAATCAATTACCCGTTGATTTAACTAAAGAGTTTTTCCCGTTTGGTGAAAAACCGAAGCTAGGAGATACCTTATATTTAGCCAATAGTCAGATTTTTTCTCAAGAAAATGCTCAAATTACTCTTCAGGTTAACTTGAGAAATCCCGCCACAGAAAGTCGCGGTGAACCAGATGACTTTCCTTTGCCTACAGACGCTTCAAATAATTTAAGACTTAAGTGGGAATTTTGGAATGGAAAAATTTGGCAAGAATTAGGTATTTCTAGCTTAGAAAATTATGGATTCAGAGACACTACTCAAGTTTTTACTCAAAATGGTCAGGTAGAGTTTCCCTTATTTGAAAAACCTGCTCCCATAACTATTAATGGCGTAGAAAGTTTCTGGATTCGTGTGCGAATTAGTGCAGGTAACTATGGTAGAGAAGCATCTTATCAACAAGTAGGAGACAGCTATCAATTTCAGCCAGCAACATTTGCGCCACCCTTGATTGAATCAATTGTAGTTAGCCACACCTTAACACTATCAGACGAAGAACCAGAAGACGTTATCACCTACAATGACTTCGTTTATTTAACTAATAGTCCTAAACCTTTCTTTCCTTTTCAAAGAAGCGAACTTGTTCAAAAAGCTTTCTATATGGGTTTTAGCTTACCATTAGCTAGAACAGAATTTACCAATCGTAAAATCAGCATTTTTTACTGTGTAACTGAGGTAAAATATGGAGATAATAATGTTACATTAGTACCTAATGCAACGGCTGTTAAACAATTGAATAAAACTGAACAAGTTCAACTAGTATGGGAATATTGGGATGGCCAAGCATGGCAACAACTAACCATAAGAGATGAAACCGAAAACTTTACCCGTTCCGGTTTAATTGAATTTCTGCCACCAGGGGATTTTTCACCAAGGGAAGACTTTAATTTACCTCCCCGTTATTGGCTCCGGGTTAAATGGTTAAAGGGTGACTACGACGTTGAACCTAGGCTGAAACAAGTACTGCTGAATACTACCATGGCAGCACAAACAGCTACGATCCAAAAGGAAATTGTTGGCTCCAGTGACGGGACTGAAAATCAAAAATTTAATACAACTAGTCAGCCAATATTAGCAGGTCAAGAGCTGGAAGTGCGGGAACCGGAAATACCGTCTGCCCTAGAAAAGGACAAAATTCTCCTTGAAGAAGGGGAAAAGGCGATTACGGTTACTACTAATGAAACCGGAAGACCGCAAGAGATTTGGGTTCGTTGGCATCAAGTCCCGGATTTCTATCAATCAAAACCACGGGATCGCCATTATGTCTTTGATAATCTTACCGGAAAAATCACCTTTGGGGATGGACGCAATGGACTGATTCCTCCTCCTGGTCAAGGCAATATCCGCATGAGTCGCTATCAAACTGGTGGTGGAACTGCTGGAAACAAACCCGCTGGGGCGATTGTCCAACTCAAAACCACAGTCCCCTATGTGGACAAAGTGATTAACCATCAAGCAGCAGCAGGGGGGGCAGAAGCTGAAACCATTGACTCCCTAATCGAGCGCGCACCTAAGGAAATTCGCCATCGTCAGCGTGCTGTGACTAGGGAAGACTACGAAGATTTAGCCAAGCTGGCTTCACCAGAGGTAAGCAGAGCCAAGTGTGTACCCTTAGCCAATTTGAAAACCAATCCCCTGGCTGGACTGGATACCAAGCTAGATTCATCGGGAACAGTGAGTGTAATTATTGTACCCCGCTCCACTGAGGCTAAACCCCTACCCAGTTTGGAGCTAATCAAGCGCGTCCAAAACTACCTACAAGCCTACACTGAACCCACAGTGGCAATCTCTGTAGTGGGCGCTCTCTATGTCCGTGTCAATATTACCACTGAAATTGCGGTTACTTCCCTAGAAGGATCTCGTGAGGTAGCACAAACCGTGGAACAAACCTTAGCTAGTTTTCTGCATCCCCTAACCGGTGGTTTTGACGGAATGGGTTGGAATTTTGGTCGTCAACCCTATAAATCGGACTTATACCGACTACTGGAGAGAGTGCCGGGAGTAGACCATGTTTCTAGCTTGGAGGTGAATGACATCGAAGAACTAGAAGGTGCTAGCCAGACTAATCGCTTTTTAGTTTATTCCGGCAACCACACCATCAATTTAACCTTTGTGGAATCCTGAGGAGGGTAACTCATGCCAATAGAATTGCCTAATCTTGATGACCGCACCTATGACGACTTGGTGCAAGAAGCCCTGGGTATGATTCCCAGCTATGCGCCCCAATGGACTAATCACAATCCTTCTGATCCTGGTATTACCGTCATTGAGCTGTTTGCCTACCTTACCGAAATGCTGCTCTATCGGCAAAATCGGGTGACAGAGGCCAATATGCGGATGTTTTTACAACTGCTGAATGGACCAGATTGGCAGCAAAAGGAGGATTTACAGAAAGAGATTAAAGAGGCAATTACCCAAGTACGCGATCGCTACCGAGCCATCACCTGTGCCGACTTTGTGGAATTAGCCCGAGACATGAAACCAGATGATACAGATGATACCGTTGCCAGGGCACACTGTATACCTCGACGTAACCTGGACTCGGAAAATGCCTTAGTCGAAAATGCCTTAGTCGAACCTGTGGATCAACCAGGTCATGTGAGTATTGTGATTATCCCCGACAGCAATAATCGTGAAAATAGCCCCCCTCAACCAAGCTCAAGGCTGATTAACGAGGTAAAAAACCACTTAGAAGAACGGCGATTGATTGGCACCGCAATCCATGTAGTTATGCCACGCTACATCACCATTAGCATCAGATTAACCATACACCTCAACCGAGAAGCAGACGTAGCAACCACTAGGGCCAACATAAATAACGCACTGGAAAACTTTTTCGATCCCCTACCAAATCCTGACAATCCTCAAGGTTGGCCATTTGGTCGAAATGTTTATGTTTCGGAACTTTATCAACTACTTGATGAACTAGAAGGTGTGGATTATGTCACCAAAACCAACCAGCAAGACGAAGTATTTTTTCCTCGTCCTGATGCCATAAACAATCAACAACGCCTAGTTAAAACCAACGGACAGCTAAGTGCTATCCAGGTCAAACCAGAAGAACTAGTGTATTTAGATCTTACCGCCAGCGATATAGACATCATATCCCCCTTAGAAACCCTTGATTTCAACGGTTAAAAACCAATGAAAAACTCAGCCCGTTCCCCCAGTAAACTTTTAGACTATCTGCCAGAGATTTATCAAAGCGATCCTTTCGTCGGTCAATTTTTACTACCCTTTGAAAATATTCTTTTGGGTCGTGCAGATGGGATCAACTTTTGTGAGCAGGGTTTAGAAGAAAAAATTGCCCGTATTTCTAATTACTTCCATCCCAACAAAACACCCCCAGACTTTCTGCCCTGGTTATCTAGCTGGGTAGCTTTGAGTCTCAGAGCAGATTTAGATGTCCAAAAACAACGGAAATTTCTGGCCAATACCGTCAGACTGTATCGTTTTCGAGGGACTAAAGACAATTTACAAGAACTGCTAGAATTATTTCTAGAGGACGAGGAAAAAGTCACCATTATCGACGCTTCCAATGCCGAATTTCAAATTGGTGACACCCAACTCCTGGAGCCCGAAAACCCAATTGACCTCGAAGAAATTCCAATTTACCCCGAAGGACTTCCCTCGCGATCGCTGCTGGGTAGAGGCACTTACCTTGGTGGTGGTATCCCCCACTTTTTTATAGTAAGAATCACTCCAGCTCAAGGATTAAACCCAGAGCAACTCCAACGACAAATAGAAATCGCTAATGCCATCATCGAACAGGAAAAACCAGCCCATAGCAAGTACAGACTAGAAATTATTTACACCACGCAGATTGGTGGTACTTTTGATTCTGATTCTGATTCTGAAGAAGTTACGGGTTCCCAGATTGGAATTAATACTATTTTGGGCAAGATTACCGAAAATGAGGAATCTATCTTAGGAGAGTAAGTGTAGCAGAAGTCAGAAGTCAGAAGTCAGAAGTCAGAAGTCAGAAGTCAGAAGTCAGAAGTCAAACTCTTGCGCTTACTTAGGTTTGAGACTTTTGTCATGTCCTAACTGCCCTGTCTTGATGCAGTCGCTCATGGGGAGGGGCTGTGTGCGGAACCTGCGTCCGCACCTTGTAAGCCCCGTGGAAACCCCCAAGACCGCTTAGGTGCGCTTTCCGTAGGCGAATTAAATTCGCCACGGGTCGCACCTCTGCATCGCTTACTTAGGTTTGAGACTTTTGTCATGTCCTAACTGCCCTGTCTTGATGCAGTCGCTCATGGGGGAAACCCCCAAGACCGCGCTGCATCGCTGGCGACTGCTATACCTGGACGACTGTACTAACTTGTGTAAAGTTGCCAAAAGTCCCTCTGCTCCCTGCTCCCTACTCCCTGTTCCCTGTTCCCTGTTCCCGACTTCTGCAAGAAGTCTAGTTAATTTTACTTTTCTCTGACTACTTAAGGATTATGAAATATATTCAACGTCCCAATTACTTTACTTCCCAGTTTCTAGTAGAAAAAGACTTTAACGATGAGCAAGCCTACCATCGTGACATGCGCCTGCGTCACAATAGCTTACTCCATGACTGGGGTGTGGTGGAAGGATTAGAAGTAACCCGAGCCGGGCAGAAAAAAATTGCGGTTAGTGAGGGCATGGCCATTGATAAATATGGTCGAGAAATTATTGTTTTACCGGATTGTACAGTACCGGACACGATTAACACGATTAACTTAGATGGATTAGAACTAGAACCCAATACAACTACAACTATTGAAATTACCGTCATCTATGATGAAATTAAGGATGATGGTGACGAAGTAGCGGTAGGTAATGATAAAAAATACACTCGCACCACTGAACGTCCCAAGTTTGTCATTTACGGGAGTAAAACAAGTAAAGACAATCTCCAAGACGGTAATGTAGATGTAAAAACTGGTTTTGCCCCTACCGATGATAATGTGATTCTGTTGGCACGGGTGACCCTAGACAACAACGGTGAGGTTAGTGAAAATGCAGTGGATAATTCTGTACGCAAGCTTGCTGGTCCTAAGTTATCTAACCTCGATAAGTTAGAGCTAGATGGTACCATTTCCGCCGAAAACTTAAATCTGACCGGAAATTCAACCATCGATGGTTCCCTGACAGTGAATGGAAACCTGGAAGTAAAAGGGGATGTGATTGCCCGTGATACCGAGCATATTGCTGGGGATGTGTCCTTGGGGGATGCGGATAATCATGAAGTGAAAGTTACAGGGGTAATTCGCTCAGGGCATTCATCTGGAGCGTTGAGGGTGGATGATGGGTTACATACCACTGGTGCTCTGACAGTGGATGGTAATGTTGGTATTGGCACAAATAATCCTAGGCAGAAATTAGAGGTAGCTGGAACTGTTAAAGCCACTAGGTTTGAAGGGGATGGTTCTGGTTTAACTGGTATTGGTGCTGGAAAGTGGTCTGATGGTGGTAGTAACGGTATTTACTATAACCATGGCAATGTAGGTATTGGTACAAATAGCACCTATGCTGAACTCACGGTTAACGGCTCAATCGGATTTGCCAACGGGACAGCCCCCATGATGTACATCCATCAAAGTGGTACAAACAATGCACCTCGACCAATCATTGCTCATTCCCCACGTTATCGAAACTGGGGAGTTGAATACCGAGATCACGAAGATCTAATGGTTTTTCAAGGAAGCGGACAACCAGTTTTATCAGTTGGTCTTCGTTCTAAAAAAGTTGGTATTGGCATTACAAATCCTACGGAAAAATTAGAGGTAGATGGAACTGTTAAAGCCACTAGGTTTGAAGGGGATGGTTCTGGTTTAACTGGTATTAGCGCTGGTGGCACAAAGTGGTCTGATGGTAGTAATAACAGTATTTACTATAACCATGGCAATGTAGGTATTTGTACAAATCGCACCTATGCTGAACTCACGGTTAACGGCTCAATCGGATTTGCCAACGGGACAGCCCCCATGATGTACATCCATCAAAGAGGTACAAACAATGCACCTCGACCAATCATTGCTCATTCCCCATCTCATCCAAACTGGGGAGTTGAATACCGAGATCACGAAGATCTAATGGTTTTTCAAGGAAGCGGAGAACCAGTTTTATCAGTTGCTCTTCGTTCTAAAAAAGTTGGTATTGGCATTACAAATCCTACGGAAAAATTAGAGGTAGCTGGAACTGTTAAAGCCACTAGGTTTGAAGGGGATGGTTCTGGTTTAACTGGTATTAGGGCTGGCAGTGAAACCAAGTGGTATGATGGTAGTAATAACAGTATTTACTATAACCATGGCAATGTAGGTATTGGTACAAATAGTACCTATGCTGAACTCACGGTTAACGGCTCAATCGGATTTGCCAATGGGACAGCCCCCATGATGTACATCCATCAAAGTGGTACAAACAATGCACCTCGACCAATCATTGCTCATTCCCCACGTTATCGAAACTGGGGAGTTGAATACCGAGAACACGGAGATCTAATGGTTTTTCAAGGAAGCGGAGAACCAGTTTTATCAGTTGGTCTTGGTTCTAAAAAAGTTGGTATTGGCATTACAAATCCTACGGAAAAATTAGAGGTAGTTGGAACTGTTAAAGCCACTAGGTTTGAAGGGGATGGTTCTGGTTTAACTGGTATTAGCGCTGGTGGCACAAAGTGGTCTGATGGTGGTAGTAACAGGATTTACTATAATGCTGGCAATGTCGGGATTGGGACAAATAATCCTACTCAAAAATTAGAGGTGGCTGGAACTGTTAAGGCCATTGCTACTCATACGGGCAGAGATTCAGCCTACGGAGTTTACAGCCAAGCACATGGGAGTGACAGTGGCTCTAAATTTGGTTTGTATGCACAAGCAACGGGTGGTAGCAGTGGTACCCGATTTGGTGTCTATGGTGGTGCTTCTGGTGGTAGCGCTCAATATGGTGGCTATTTCACTGCTACTCATACGGGCAATAGAACGGCCTATGGAGTTCAAAGCGTTGTAAGTGGCAATGGCAATGGCACTAAATATGGTTTGCATGCACAAGCAACGGGTGGTAGCAGTGGTACCCGATTTGGTGTCTACGGTAATGCTTCTGGTGGACAAACTCAATATGGTGGCTATTTCATTGCTACTAATAGGGGCAATACTAACGCCTTCGGAGTTTGGAGCCAAGTAGCGGGCAATGGCAATGGCACTAAATTTGGTTTGCATGCACAAGCAACGGGTGGTAGCAGTGGTGCCCGATTTGGTGTCAGGGGTATTGCCTCTGGAGGACAAACTCAATATGGTGGCCATTTCACTGCTACTAATACCGGCAATACTACCGCCTTCGGAGTTCACAGCACTGTAACTGGCAATGAAAATGGCACTAAATATGGTTTGTATGCACGAGCAACAGGTGGTCCGAGTGGTACCCGATTTGGTGTCTACGGCAGAGCCGATGCTCAGAATAATAGCAGTGCAATTGTATATGGTGTATACGGTGTTGCCAGTGGTGGCAAGACTAGTTATGCTGGCTACTTCGAGGGTAATGTGCATGTGAATGGTCATTTAACATATCGCACTATTGGGCAAGTATCCTCACGAGAGTTGAAAGAGAATATTAATACCCTGGCAATAGAAGACGCCATAGAAACCCTGGAAGGACTCAATCCGGTCCAATTCAGCTACAAAAAAGATCACCAAAAAGAAACCCACATTGGATTTATTGCCGAAGATGTGCCGGATTTAGTGGCCAGTCATGATCGGAAAACCCTCAGTCCGATGGATATCGTGGCGGTTTTAACTAAAGTGGTGAAGGAGCAAAACAATACGATTTCCTTGCTAATGGAGAAGGTACAAACTTTGGAACAGAAAAGTCAATCTAGCGCTTTTTAGCCTAATCAGCTAAACAGATTTTTTTACTTCTTCCCTATTCCCTGCTCCCTGCTCCCTGTTCCCTGTTCCCTAAAACCAATAATTTTTACCAGACCCAATTTCAAACTAATATAATAACCATAATGAAAAATATTCAACGTCCCAATTACTTTACTTCCCAGTTTCTAGTAGAAGAAGATTTTAAGGATGAGCAAGCCTACCATCGTGACATGCGCCTGCGTCACAATCGTTTACTCCATGAATGGGGTGTGGTGGAAGGATTAGAAGTAACCAGAGCCGGGGATAAAAAAATTGCCGTTAGTGAAGGCATGGCCATTGATAAAGATGGTCAAGAAATTATTGTTTTACCCAATTGTACAGTACCGGACACGATTAACACGATTAACTTAGATGGATTACCACTCAAGGCAACTATTGAAATTACCGTCATGTATCGGGAAATTAAGGACAAGGGTTACCGAGTAGGTAGCGAGATCAAATACACTCGCACCACTGAACGTCCCAAGTTTGTCATTTACGGGAGTAACACAAGTCAAGACAATCTCCAAGACGGTAATGTAGATTTAAAAAATGCTGATAGTCCTCCTCCCGAGGATAATGTGATTCTGTTGGCACAGGTGAAACTAGACAACGACGGTAAGGTTAGTGAAGTGCATAATTATGTACGCAAGCTTGCTGGTGCTAAGTTATCTACTGCAGATGGTTTTCGAGTCAGGTACGACCACAATTTCTTTGGGGCTAGTGGAGATGCTTTAGTGATTGAACAAAGAGATATTAATCCCACTAAGCCTGATCGAGGGATTGCTTTTGTTAATACGGGTGACGATGGAGTTGTAGAAACTGCCCTTGTTATTAAAGGAAATGGCAATGTAGGTATTGGGACAAATAATCCTAGTCAAAAATTAGAGGTGGCTGGAACTGTTAAGGCCACCAACTTAAACCTGACAGGAGACTCAACCATAGATGGTTCCCTAACCGTTGCTGGAAGCCTGGAAGTACAGGGGGATGTGATTGCCCGTGATACCGAGCATATGCCTGGGAATGTGTCCTTGGGGAATGGTGATAATGATCAAGTGACAATTGCAGGGGTAATTCGCTCAGGGCATTCATCTGGGGCGCTGAGGGTGGATGATGCGTTACATACCACTGGTGCTCTGACAGTGGATGGCAATGTCGGTATTGGCACAACCTCTATTCATAATCCTCAGGATTGGCACAAAGTTTTAGACATCTTAGGTTCACAGCATGCTCGGTTAAATGTCAGGTCTGGTGGTGGGGTAGTAACCAGTGTTTTTAGTAATGATAGTTGGAATGGAGCCAGAGGCGTAATTGGAACGGAATCGAACCACCCATTGACCTTTGCTACTAACTATCAACACCGTATGACGATTGACCCCAATGGCAATGTGGGTATTGGGACAACTAATCCACAATCCCTTTTGCAAGTTGGAGATGGATTAGGAGGTGGTAATCGCCCCTGGATGACAAGAGGACTACAGGTTGCTTGGGATACTGACCATCTATTTCTAGGATTGAAAGATCAAGGGGCAGATCGCAAAGATTCTGTACTGGCATGGGGAGATAATACCAATGATGTATTCAGATTCATTTTTGCGGCGACCGGTGGTGCTGCAGATGGTCAAGAAATAATGAGGTTACAGCCAAACGGCAATGTCGGCATTGGCACAAATAATCCTAGTGAAAAATTAGAGGTGGCTGGAACTGTTAAGGCCACTAAATTTGAGGGGGCAGGAAATTCAACCATCGATGGTTCCCTGACAGTGAATGGTTTGCTGGAAGTAAAAGGGAATGTGTCCTTGGGGGATGCGGATAATGATCAAGTGACAATTGCAGGGGTAATTCGCTCAGGGGATTCATCTGCGGCGCTGAGGGTGGATGATGCGTTACATACCACTGGTGCTCTGACAGTGGATGGGAATCTCAGTGTTAGGGATGCGATCGCTACTGCTCAATTAAGTGTGACCGATCGGGTAACAGGTTCCCTCACCATAGAAAATAACTTAACTGTGGGTGGTGTGCTGGCTAGCACTTTAGAAGTATCTGGGGCTTTAAAATTAGGGACTACAGGAACTCAGATTTTTCATAGTACTAATGAATCCGGTACACCTAGTGGAGATGGTTTTCGACTCAGGTACGACAACAATTTCTTTGGGACTAGTCAAGATGCTTTAGTGATTGAAAAAACCGACGGGAATCACCCTAACCCTGATGGAGGAATTGCTTTTGTTAATACGGGTAACGATGGAGTTGAAGAAACTGCCCTTGTTATTAAAGGAAATGGTAATGTAGGCATTAGCACAAATAATCCTAGTGAAAAATTAGAGGTGGCTGGAACTGTTAAGGCCACTAAATTTGAGGGGGCAGGAGACTCAACCATCGATGGTTCCCTGACAGTGAATGGTTTGCTGGAAGTAAAAGGGAATGTGTCCTTGGGGGATGCAGATAATGATGAAGTGAAAGTTACAGGGGTAATTCGCTCAGGGCATTCATCTGGGGCACTGAGGGTGGATGATGCTTTACATACTACTGGTGCTCTGACCGTGGATGGTAATGTCGGTATTGGGACAACCAATCCTAGTGAAAAATTAGAGGTGGCTGGAACTGTTAAGGCCACTCACTTTGAAGGGGATGGTTCTGCTTTAACTGGTATTAGTGCTGGAAAGTGGTCTGATGGTGGTAGTAACAGGATTTACTATAATGCTGGCCATGTCGGCATTGGCACAAATAATCCTACTGAAAAACTAGAGGTGGATGGAGCTGTTAAGGCAAAGTCGCTGACTATCGAAGACAACCTCACTGTCAATGGCAATATTACAACCTCTGGCATGATTAGGGGGTCATCAATGCCGCCTAATCTAATCAGAAATTCCTACATGAATATACTCGATGGCAACAAGCCTGCTGGGTACAACACCCTTGGGAATCTTACTTTAGAAGCAGCCCACCCTTTCACGAAAGGGTTTGAAGGACCCTATGTAGGAACAAAACCAGCCAATGCTGCCGATAGTGTAGATGATGCAACCGAAGAAAATCCTTATTGGTTTGGCATATCTAACAAAGGTTCGCGAATAAAAAGAGGTGGTTTAGCTGATGGTTGGGCTTCTTTTCGTGACGGTAGGATTTTGAAAATTACTGGGGATAATTCAGGACAACATACCATGATACTTTTTCCCTTTGAGTCCCGAGGTAATTTTTTAACCAAAAAGTACGTACATCTCAAAGCTTGGCTCAAGATTTCTTCCGGTAAACAAGTGGGATTTGGCGAACTTGCTGGGTGGGGTAACGGAAAGCCTAATAGTGGATTGATAATTACCAAGGAACAAAGTGATAATGCTCCAGATGGTTGGTATCGAGTAGATGGCGTAATTCCCACATCTGAGGTAACGAAGTTGGGTGGTCAGAGTTTTTCTATGGGTATAGCGGGTGACGACGCTGACGGATCTTTTGAAGTATATCTAGCCTTACCATACCTAGCCAATTTAGATAATGATAGCTGGCTTCCTAGTGTTTCTGATCTGCTTTCGCGGGATGGGTTAACAGTTCATCCTACTTCTGGTAATGTTGGCATTGGGACAACAAATCCTAGTACAAAATTAGAGGTGGATGGAACTGTCCAAGCCACTAGGTTTGAAGGGGATGGTTCTGGTTTAACTGGTATTAGCGCTGGTGGCACAAAGTGGTCTGATGGTAGTAGTAACAAGATTTACTATAATGCTGGCAATGTCGGCATTGGGACAAATAATCCACAATCCCTTTTGCAAGTTGGAGATGGATTAGGAGGTGGTAATCGCCCCTGGATGACAAGAGGACTACAAGTTGCTTGGAATAGTGACACTGTATTTCTAGGATTGAAAGATGAAGGGGCAGATCGCAAAGATTCTGTACTGGCATGGGGAGATAATACGAATGATGCATTCAGATTCATTTTTGCGGCTTCAGGCGGTGCTGCAGATGGTCAAGAAATAATGAGGTTACAGCCAAACGGCAATGTCGGCATTGGGACAACCAATCCTAGTGAAAAATTAGAGGTGGCTGGAACTGTGAAGGCCACTAAATTTGAAGGGGATAGTTCTGTAGGTAATGCTGAGTTAGCCAATAACTCCGTGACCAATGCCAAAATTGCCAATGATGCAGTCAACGCTGCCAAGATTCAAAACGGCACCGTGGGTACTGCTGAGTTAGCCAATAACTCCGTGACCAATGCCAAAATTGCTAATAACAGTATTAGTATGGATAAACTTGATGCTGTGACTAGGAGGGAACTGAATAACGCTTCTGAGCTCCAAAGTCTACAAACGCAAATCAGAAGTATACAAGGGCGAATCGCAAATATAGAACGGCTATTGGGAGGTATAGGTGAGCCTCCTGTAGGGAGAGATTTTCCTGTCGCTGATCCTGACCCTGATCCTCGCCCTGGTACTGACCCTGGTCCTAGTCCTAACCCAGAGATTCGTGACCCAAACTCGCCCTAGACAGACCCTGAGCAAGAAAGGTAAAGCTAACGGTTTAAAGCTTACTGGCGTTACAACCAGAACATTAGCATACACTCAGTCTGTAAAAATTGCATCATCATATTAGTAGGAACGGCCAAGGAAAAGGTGAACCATATGGGATATCAACGGGCAAGCCAAACCAAAAACAACCAAATAACCCCAAAGGGAAAAACCGTTCAAGCCAAGCCAACCCCCTTGGCTACCCATAGTCCGGTTCACCCCCTCCTGCAACTCCAACGAAAACTGGGAAACCAAGCAGTTAATCGTCTCATCCAGACAAAAATGCAAGTGGGGGAAGCCAATGATGTGTACGAAAAGGAGGCAGACAGTGTTGCAGCCCAAGTAATGCGCATGGCAGCACCACCAGTGCAAAATTCCATGGAGGAAGAGGAAATACAAACTAAGCCGATCGCCTTACAGTTACAATCGGACGAAGAAGAAATACAAACTAAGCCGATAGCCCTACAGTTACAATCCGACGAAGAGGAAATACAAACTAAGCCGATAGCCCTACAGTTACAATCGGACGAAGAAGAAATACAAACTAAGCCGATAGCGCTACAGTTACAATCGGACGAAGAAGAAATACAAACTAAGCCCATAGCGCTACAGTTACAATCCCAGGAAGAGGAAATACAAACTAAGCCGATAGCGCTACAGTTACAATCCGGGGAAGAAGAAATACAAACTAAAGCAAATCCTGGTCAAACCCCACAAGTATCATCTAATTTAGAAACTAAAATCCAATCCCGACGGGGTACCGGTCAACCTCTGCCAGACTCTACCCGTGCTTTCATGGAACCCAGATTTGGGGCTAACTTTAGTGGGGTGCGGGTGCATACAGACTCTAGTGCCGTACAGATGAATAAGGAGTTGGGAGCGCAAGCCTTTACCCATGGTAGGGATATTTTCTATGGTGCGGGGAAGTCTCCTGGTAAGAATAGTTTGACGGCTCATGAGTTGACCCATACTATCCAGCAGAACGGGGGAATTCAGGCGAAAGTAATTGATCAACAGGCCAAGAAGGCAAATAAAGTCGAAAAGAAGGCTGGGTTTGCTGTTCCGATCAAGGATACTCCCGGGAATGGGGTCAATCAAGAATCTCCGACTCTTGTCAAGGATACTGATATAAAACCAGAAGTCGAGGGGGAAAATACAGTTAACACAGAGGTAGTTGCACCTCAAGAAACTGCTGAGACTAAGGCTGAAACAGCCCCAAAGCCGGAAAGCCAGGCAACATCGGTTAGTTCTGGAGTTTCTCCAGGGAAAAACCAGGAGGCAATGGCTCCAGAAGCAGCTAATCAAGGGATGAAAGCGGAGGTAAATCAAGAAACCACGGCAACACCTGCTGAAACAACACCCCTAGAAACTACTGCTGCTTCCCCAGAGTCAGATCCAGATTTTAAAGCAGTGGTTGCTAAAGCTAAGGGAATTGCCAATAAGCAAAAACAACACGCCCCAGCTAGTACAAAAGCGAAACAAGCCCAAGCTGCAGCGGTAAGTCCAGCCAAGGAAATAGAAAGCAAAGCTCAGGCCAATCAAGTGGGTGAGATGGCACAAGCTCCCACTCCTGGTTTTGATGCTGCTGCTTTCAAGGCTAAATTAATGGAGCGCATCCAGTCAGCAGCTCCGGAAACTCTTGAACAAGCGGATGAGTTTAAGGATAGTAACAAACTGGCTTCTGTCAAGAGCCAGATGCAAAATACCGTTAAGCAAGAGCAAACTGCATCTCAAGCACCCTTAGAACAGAAGGCGAAACAAGCACCGGATACCAGCAGTATTAAACCGAAATCAGTAACTCCCCTAGCTGCCAATGAAGCGGGAGCAGTAACCAAAAATATTGGTGCTGACAAAGCTATTCCTAAAGCCAAGGGACAAGGTGAAGTGGAGGCACCGCTACAAGAAAGTAGCCAAAAACTTGACCAACAGATGGCTGAGGCTGATGTTACTTCGGAACAGTTAGCTAAATCCAATGAACCCCAATTCCAAACAGCTTTAGCAGCAAAACAAGAGGCTCAAACTAATGCCAGCCAAGCACCCCAAGCCTATCGTCAGTTTGAACAAGACCAGTTAACCCAAGCCCAAGGGGAAGCTGCAACCACAGCGGGGCAACAACTCCAAGGAATGCATGGCTCCCGGGCTCAGTTATTAGCTCAGGTTACCAATCAGCAAATTAAAACTAAGGGTAAGGATGAGCAAGAACGAGCTAAGGTTGCTGGGGATATTCAAAAGATTTACAACCAAACTAAAACTAAGGTTGAGGACATTCTCAATGGCTTAGATGGTAAGGTTAATCAAGAATTTGACGCTGGTGCCAATCAAGCCACCAAAGCCTTCGAGAACTACGTTGATGAAAAAATGAAGGCTTACAAAGATGAGCGTTATAGTGGCGATTTCGGTTGGTATCTTTGGGGTAAGGATAAATTACTAGGTTTACCATCAGAGGTTAATGCTTTTTATCAAGAAGGACGACAACTTTACCTGGCAAAAATGGATGTTGTCCTCAATAAAATCGTCAACATTATTGGTACTGCCTTAACCGATGCTAAAGCAGAAATTGCCAAGGGTAGGCAAGAAATTAAAGACTATGTAGCTAAATTACCCGAAAACCTGAAAACTGTAGGTCAACAAGCCGCTACGGATATTCAAAGTCAATTCGACCAGTTGGAACAAAGCGTTGACAGCAAACAAGATCAGCTAATTAATACTCTGGCCGAGAACTATAACGAAAAGCTGCAAGCTGTTAATGCCCGCATCGATGAGATGAAGGCTGCTAATCAGGGGTTAGTTGATCAAGCAGCCAATGCCATAACTGGAGTCATCGATACCATTAATAAACTCAAAGACATGTTGCTGAGTGTCTTGAGTAAAGCGTCTGATGTAATTGGTAACATTATTAAAGACCCCATCGGCTTCCTAGGCAATTTAATTAGTGGTATTAAACAAGGCTTTGAGAATTTTGTCGCTAATATTGGGCAACATCTACAAGCCGGTTTAATTGGCTGGTTAACTGGAACCCTGGGACCGATGGGTATTCAACTACCCGATGACATCTTTAGCTTACCGGGAATATTCAGCTTAGTAACCCAAGTCTTGAACTTGACATTTACCTATATTCGTGGTAAAGCAGTCAAGCTCTTTGGGGAACCAGTAGTAGCTGGCATGGAGAAAAGCGTGGAAATATTCCAGATATTACGCGATCGCGGACCCATGGGACTGTGGGAACATGTTAAGGAACAGTTCAACGACCTGAAACAAACAGTCATCGAAGAAATCAAGACCATGGTCGTTACCGAGGTGATCACCGCCGGGGTGAAGTGGGTTCTGAGCTTGTTGAATCCTGCATCAGCCTTTGTGAAAGCCGCCATGGCAATCTATGACATCATCATGTTCTTTGTTAATCGCGGTAGTCAGGTGCTGGAATTGGTAAATGCAGTTGTGGATGCCGTGAGTGCGATCGCATCTGGTGCTGTTGGTGGTGCAGCGAAGTTGGTAGAGAATGCTTTAGCGAAAGCTGTACCAGTGGTAATAGGGTTCTTGGCTTCCTTGTTGGGTATTGGTGGTTTGGCGAAGAAGGTTGAGGGGATTATTGGTAAGATTCGGGAGCGGATTGATCAGGCGATTGATAAGGTGTTGTTGAAGGCTAAGGGGTTGTTTAAGGGTAAGAAGGGTAAGGGGAATAAGGATGGTAAGTTTACTAAGAAAGATCGTAAAGCTGGATTAGCTGCTTTTGAAAAAGAAGAAAAGCCTTTTATTCAGAATGGTGGTATAAGTCAAAAACATGCTAAAAAAGTTGCCAATATCGTCAATAAAAAACATCCAGTATTTAACTCAATCACTGTTGTTGATGGCAAAGATAGTTGGGATTATCAATATGTTTTTAGGGCTAAGGTAGATACACCAACTAAAAAGCAAGGATTGCCACCACAAATAAAGATCGGCAATAGAATTGAAAATAAGTCTTCAGGTAACATCAGCAAAATAATTTCGTTTGATCAAAGTAAGGACTCAATCATTCTAGAGATTAGTAAAACTGCTCGTAAAAAGACCAAGTTAAGCGTTTTTGCCGAAAACTTAAGACAAGGTAAATTATTTATAACCGATAAACCTGAGGTTCCAGAAGAAGTACAGAAATTAGAGGAAGCAATCCAAGAACTTTTGAAAGATCCACTCTTAAAGCCTGGTCCTTACGCAAAGGAGTCTATCTCGTCAAGCGGACCAATTGTATCTAAAGATGAGAGCAAACAAATACAGCAAATTGGTGGTAATTATGGTTGCCATAGTACAGGGGTAAAGGAACCTGGGGGCAACGGAACTTGGATTGGAGATCACCAGCCTCCAACAGGGTTGCTTAATCATGGTCTTGCAAGTGGGAAACAGAGACTATATCCTCATTCCTGGTCTGCATCAGGGAAGCAAGGAAATAAAGTGAAGCAAATCCTGAAAAAGCATAGAGAACTTAAGGAATTAAAAGGAAAGTAAGCCATAGATGAAAAGTGACACTGTTATGTCAGGCAATTGGGCTGTGCAAATTCTGGAAACTCTGGATTCTCATGCTGAGGATATGAACTTTCCAACATTTGAAAATAATAATTTCTCTGCTGTAGATATGCGTCTAACAGTCTTTCGTAGTGATAAAGAATGGTTGTTAGCTTTTGAGGTGATAGCTTTCGCTAATAGCCAGAATCTTTTTGTTAATCTGATTTATGGGTACGGCAACCATTTATTTGAACAAGGAATGCGTCTTGCCCATGACATAAGTTTGCTTGATAACCTCAGCATCTTTGAAGATACAGAAGGATCATTTGTTAATAGATTCAGTTTTGTATCATCTGTTGATGGTAAAGTTAAAGATTTCGTTTTTTATAGGGATGATTATGAGATTGCAGGAGTTGATCTGACTTGTGGAGATACCATAGAGTTAAGTTTACTAAAGCTGCTTGCATTTGTAACTCCTAATGACTTATTTTTATCAGGTGATGCGCTCATTAAAGCTCTAGTAGAAGAGGAAATAACAGAGTTTATAAAATTGGAAGACTGGCATCATCCAGATATTTTAAATGATGAGTTGCCAAGTCAAAATGAGTGCTTTAAGAGTATTGCTGAAGCACTAATGCACAATAAAAAAAAGTTATACTTTTGTGACCCAGATAAAGTCAATACGCACTGGTCTTTATGGGAGTACTAAATCCTCTAATGATTACGGGGACTAAATAAAAGTGCGATCGCATGATATTCTAGGGTGCGCCCTTCGACAGTGTAACCCACCAAAGCACACCCTATAAAACCCCATACCCAGTATGTTCACGAATCTCGGGGGGATGAAAAGCAAGAACAATCCTATCCTTCGGTACTCCTGTGGCAACCAATTCATCAGTGATCCCATCTTCCATACCGTCGTAGTGAATCCAAATTTTACCATCGCGGATTGAACCATGAACAATCGTAGCATTACAATCCTGTTGAGTAGGTAATCATCCAATGGAAAAACTATAAAAGTACCGATTAATCATCCGCCAGCTATTAACTAATCATGCCACCTTAGAAGCAAATAATCCAAATTCAGAGATTGAGTGTCAACTAATTTTTGACACAAAACATGACCATTATCAACTTTTAGATATCGGCTGGGATGGACTCAAACGAGTTTACAACAGTTTCATCCATTTAGATATCAAAGATGGCAACGTTTGGATTCAGCGCAATATGACAGAGGCTGATTTGGCGCAAGATTTGGTAGACATGGGTATACCGAAAGCAGACATTATTTTCGGTTTACATCCCAGTTATAAACGTCCTTACACAGACTACGGAGTGGCTTAGTAGTGGATTGACTTAACCATAAAATTAATTATAATGATGATGAGTAACCATTTTGAGTTAGATAAAATAGGAAATATGTAAAATTTCTAGTAAATGCCAAAGAAAATCAGGGTTCTCAAACAAATGCTTCGCCAAGCGGGTTTTAGAGAAATACCAGGTAAAGGAAGCCATACAAACTGGGTACATCCTCTTTATTCTGGGAAACTCACAGTTTCAGGTAAAGACGGAAACGATGCTAAGCCCTATCAAGAAAAGAATGTAAAAAAAGCTATTGATGAAGTAGAAGGTAACATTAATGATAAGCCAACTTAAATATCAAATGATAATTCAATGGTCAGAAGAAGATAATTGTTTTTTAGTTGGTTTCCCTGACTTCCCCGGACAAAAATGGCGGACTCATGGAGAAACTTATGAAGAAGCAGTTAAGAATGGAACTGAAGCCTTAGAATCTTTGGTAATAGCCTATCAAGAAACAGGTGAAACTCTTCCTGAACCAACTATTAGTAAGGCAGCGTAGTGCGTTCGCGTAGCGTGACCTACGGTCAATCGCGTAGCGTAGCCCTTTGGCCTAATCGCTGATCTTGTAGGGTGCGCCCTTCGACAGGGTAACCCACCAAACCAAACACTATGCGATCGCATACCCAGTATGTTCACGAATCTCGGGGGGATGAAAAGCCAGAACAATCCTATCCTTCGGTACTCCTGTGGCAACCAATTCATCCGTGATCCCATCTTCAATTGACATCTTTAGCTTACCGGGAATATTCAGCTTAGTAACCCAAGTCTTGGGCTTGATATTTGCCTACATTCGTGGTAATGCAGCCAAACTCTTTGGGAAGTAGTAGCTGGCATGGAGAAAGCCGTCGAAATATTCCAGGTATTACGCGATCGCGGAGCCATGGGACTGTGGGAACATGTTAAGGAACAGTTCAACGACCTGAAACAAACAGTCATCGAACAAATCAATAACATGGTAGTTACCCAGGTGATCACCGCCGGGGTGAAGTGGATTCTGAGCTTGTTAAATCCAGCATCAGCATTTGTCAAAGCCGCCATGGCAATTTATGACATCATCATGTTCTTTGTTAATCGCGGTAGTCAGGTGCTGGAATTGGTAAATGCAGTTGTGGATGCCGTGAGTGCGAACGCGCCCCGCGTGACCTACGGTCAATCGCGTAGCGTAGCCCTTTGGGCTAATCGCATCCGGTGCAGTTGGTGGTGCTGCGAAGTTGGTAGAGAATGCTTTAGCGAAAGCTGTACCAGTGGTGATTGGGTTCTTGGCTTCGCTGTTGGGTATTGGTGGTTTGGCGAAGAAGGTTGAGAAAATTATTGGTAAGATTCGCCAGCGGATTGATCAGGCGATTGATAAGGTGTTGTTGAAAGCGAAGGGGTTATTTAAAGGGCAAAAACGGTAAGGGGAGTAAGAATCAGCAAAGTAAAGAAAAAGTAGTTGAAGGCGGACTTAGAGACTTACATGTTGAAGAGAATAAATATTTAAAGGACAATAAAATAACTAAAGCTGTAAGCATTCAGCCGTCAGCGGTCAGCCGTGAGCTAAAAGCTCACGCTACTTGAGGTGCTTTCCGTAACATAGATTAAACGAATACTTACCTGTTTTCTTGATCCCAAGCGCGAGTGGGGGAAACCACGGCAGACCGCGAGTGGGGAGGGGCTGTGTGCGGAACCTGCGTCCGCACCGCTGTTTGCCCCGTGGGAACCCCCGCAGGTCGGCACTGCCTCCCCTGTTCCGAAGCTGCATCGCTTATTCAAAAGCTGTTCGGTGTAGCTTGCCCATAGCCCATAAGCACATCAAGTAGCGTGGGCTATGCCCAGTGGCCAAAGGCCTTTGGCTGATAGCTGTTCGCGTTCGCGAAGCGTCGGCTTTGCCGAAAGCGTGGCCAAAGGCCTTTGGCTGATAGCTGAATGCTTACCTAAAGCTAATGCAATAAAAGCTGCCAATCTTACCAAGAATAAACATCCTATCTTCAGCTCTATCACAGTTATTGATGGGGGAAAAGATTGGGATTATGATTATACAAGTCGAAGAAGTAAAAGTGAAGATGGCAAAAAAAAAGCGGAAAGAGATAGAAAACATTCAAATCAGACCTGTGAAGATGAAGTCCTTGAGAGACTCCAAGGGGAAAAAGATGCAATTTGTGGTTCTATACCACTGCCTGGGTGTAAGCCAGCTTTGGATAAGCTAAAAGCCGGGAAAAAACTCAAAGGAAGATCAGTCAAAGGAATAACGAAAAACCATGTTATTAACAGAATTAAAATTCTACAAGAATGTATTGATCAAAGACAACAAATACAAGATGAATGCTTTGGTGGAAAACCGGATCAAAGACACACAGATGCTCTCAATCAAATGAGGAATGCACTGGAAAACTGCCAAGAGCTATTAGACAATTATGGAGATTATATATAAAGAATATTTTTAGCTCAAGCCTTGAACGTTACTAGTAATCTCAAGGATTGAGTTTAAAGTAGTTTATCCTCATCTTATTTTTGTTAATTAAAATGAACAATAAAGATATTTTTGAGATAATTCGATACCATGATGATAGTAATCTTGCGAAGATGATTGAACAAGGTCTCGACGTTAATTTTTACATGCCTAATCCCCCTTTCTGGACTCCCTTACAAGAAGCGATAGATGAAGTTGATTATGGAGGAAAAATAGAAATTGTAAAACTTTTGATAAAAGCCGGAGCTGATGTCAATGCTTGGAATCTAGACCGGGATTCTAATCCATTACTCATGGCTATGTGGGGCGGCCACAAAGAGATAGTAAGCTTACTATTGAAAGCGGGAGCTAATCCTAATGTCAAGGATAATGAAGGCAATTCTCCTCTGAGATGGAGTGTAGAGGAAGAAAATATAGAAATGGTTAAACTGCTCCTCAATCACGGAGCAAAAGACACAATCAATGAAGCTGGCGGATTTAGTGGAATGAATGCATTAGGGATCGCGGTAAGTAAGCTGAATATTCCTATAATTAAAACGCTTCTCGATCGAGATGCCGATCCGGAAGTAATTGATAACGATTACCGAAAACCAATAGAAAGGCTGCCGAAGAATGCAGACACTGAGATAAAAGAGAAAATCAAAAGATTATTGGTGGGTTACGGCGCAAAAGAGCCAAATGTCTCTTACCTCAAGCAAACAAGCCCATGACACACTCTAGACATACCTCATATAGTATGGTAAGAGGCGTTCAGCTTAGGACATTTTTCAAGGCGGAATCCTGACCGCTCCCTGAATCTTATGTCCTAACTTATTGGCCTAGGGCTATACGCGATCGCGTAGCGTGACCTACGGTCAATCGCACAAGCGCGGAAGCTGAGGCCGTAGGCCACGCTTTGCGTTCGCGTAGCGTCGGCTTTGCCGAAACGCTTCATCGCGTAGCGTGACCTACGGTCAATCGCCGATCTAACCCACAATAACTTAGAACTCTAAAAGAAGTTGATTATTGTATAATGGTTTTGTATCAAGATTTGCATAGATTGCTTATCTGAAGAGGTGATTTTAGAATGGAAAAAATAATCCAGTATCGCCAATACATTAAACAACTTCTGAGTGATTATGCCAGTAAAAGTCCATCTGATCAAGATGTTGAAGCTGCCTTAATTTTTGACTCAGACCACGACCATTATCAAGTTGTTTACACTGGTTGGAAAAACCGCCAACCCATGTATGGTTGTGTTCTACATTTCAGCATCAAAAATGCCAAAATTTGGATACATCATGATGGAACTGAAATTGGTTTTGCCAACGAACTCGTCAAATTGGGAGTACCAAAGACTGATATTGTACTAGCATTTCAAGAACCTGCTGTACGTCAATATACTGACTTCGCAGTGAATTAGAGTAAATTTATCGGCAGTTTTTATAATTTGAGAGGTAAATTGACTGTCATAGAACTTATCAGCAAACACTATGCGATCGCATACCCAGTATGTTCACGAATCTCGGGGGGATGAAAAGCAAGAACAATCCTATCCTTCGGTACTCCTGAAGCAACCAATTCATCCGTGATCCCATCTTCCATACCGTCGTAGTGAATCCAAATTTTACCATCGCGGATTTCACCATGAACAATCGTACCATATACACGGCGATGATTTTCCCAGCCTTCATGGACCAGCAGAAAATGGTTGCGAACGCGCCCCGCGTGACCATAGGTCAATCGCCACTGATAATCATATGAATTGTCACATCACCGAATATATCTAAGCCTGTGAAGCAACACTTTGGGGATTAACACTTATAATCTCAGTAAAACGTTTGAAGTCATCAATGTTAAATGTAAGTAAATGTGTAATTTTATGAGTTACCATCGCAGCAACTAAACGAGCATCATGTACTTGTTTTCCCTTAACCTGATGTTTAATAACAATACTTTCCCACTCAGCCAAAATCCCAGGAGTATCAGGATATACTAAAAATATTCTCTTGATTTTATCTGTTGCTTGTGAAGCTTCATCAATAGATAAACCTAAACCATTATTGCTAATTGGTCGTGTGGCAACAGCCCAAAACTCGATAAGATTCTGTGGAATAATACATAAAGACACACCTTGTCTTCTAAGCATAAAAATCGCTTTTCGAGCATCGGGATGCATCGGGCTATTCTTCTGCACCAAACGCAGCAAAACATTTGTATCCACCAAATAGCTCATAACATTTCTTCTTCTCTTGTGTATATACTTTCTCGGACAACTGCTGTATCGGCAAGTGGCGGTGCTACAGTAAAAGCTGGACTATTGATTAAATCCATTAATTCCGAGTTCCATTCTTTATCGGTTACTGTTTCATAGAAACATGTTTGTTCTTGGTTCATCAAACTATCTTCAATCACAGATTCAAGATAGGTTTGTACTGATACACCTTTGGCAGCAGCTTTAGCAATTATACGAGCCTCTACTTCTGGTTTAAATTGAAGCTTTATAGTCATTTTTTTTTATAAATAATGAAATTATTTTCCAGGCAATACCATTATAACTGAAGTCACCCATACACGTGTACTATCAATACATCAAAGCTTACTGTGCTTGCTTTTTGACATGGAGAACAAATTCACTCTTGGGTATAAATCTCTCAAAGCCTTATTTAGCAAAGATTTTGGCTTATATTTTTTTTATTTTAGAGCGTATCCTCATCAAAAAAAAAAGGAGTGGCTGAGTGCCTTCGCGTAGCGTGGCCTACGGCCAATCGCTTTTAGCGGCTCTTTTGGAGTATCGCGAAGCGTAGCCCTTTGGGCTAATCCCATGATATTGTAGGGTGCGCCCTTCGACAGCGTAACCCACCAAAGCCAATGCTATGCGATCGCATACCCACTATGTTCACGAATCTCGGGGGGATGAAAAGCAAGAACAATCCTATCCTTCGGTACTCCTGAAGCAACCAATTCATCCGTGATACCATCTTCAATACCGTCGTAGTGAATCCAGATTTTACCATCGCGGATTTCACCATGAACAATCGTACCATATACACGGCGATGATTTTCCCAGCCTTCATGGACTAGCAGAAAATGATTGCGTTCGCCACTGATAATTACAGAGGTTGTCACATCACCATAGCGGTCAGGAAGATTGGCGTAATACTTTAAAATATTTTCTAGGGTTTCACGCCATTGTTCTAAACGTTGATTGGTGGTTTCCATTCGATAATTTCCTCAAAATTTACACCGAAAAAAAGTACTGGAACTAAAACCAGGACTGCGATTAACGACAACTGGCTTTACTTTAATTTATCAAAAAAATGAATGATTATACTGAAAACTTCCCTTTAGACAAAGAGTTAACCTTAAGCGAGTCCTCCAATCCCTTAACCATTCCCACAACTTCCCTATCCCTCACCAAACAAAACGACCAAATCATCGAATGTCGTCTTACCTTCCACGTAACTCCCGAACTTTATCACCGCATCGACACCGAAAAACTATTCAACCTCAAACCAGAAGTACGGGCACCCATGAGTGGTGGTAACTTTCTCCCCAGTGGTGATATCCAAATTGAAACCACTCTCCAACCGGATTTACTGCCACAGCTATTAGAAAAGGCTTCCACCGCAGAAGAAGCTGCTAACTACCTGCTTCAGCTTTGTCAACAACCCGAAAACCCCTTAACAAACAAACTACTCAACACCGAAAGCTGGCTATGCTTATCCGTCAAACAACAACAACCAAACGGTGAAGTGGGTTATAACACCTTCTGGAACTACCTTAATCCTTCCACCATTAACGACCCAGAAGCCACCAGCGAAGAACTTTCCGCAGGAATTGTTAACTTTTTCCAAGAATGGACCCAAGCAAATTTAGCTGAAGCTACCCAAAACGCTACCTCTGAATTTCTTGAGGGAATTAGCAGCGTTTTCAACGAATTAGTTGATGAAACATTCTCTGAAACGGAAGAAGATACCACCACAAACCAATCAATATTTACGGCAATAGTTAACTTTTTTGAATCAGATCAATGGCAATTTGTCAAGATACCAGAAACATCAGCCTTGCGTCTTTTATTTCGGGGTGAAAACGGACAATGGACTTGCTACGCCCAAGCCAGAGAAGAACACAGACAATTCGTTTTTTATTCAATTTGTCCCGTTAAGACTCCAGAAAACAAGCGCTTAGCCATCACAGAATTTATCACTCGCGCCAACTATGGCATGATTATGGGTAATTTTGAATTCGATTTCGACGATGGAGAAATCCGCTACAAAACCAGCATTGATGTAAAAGAGGACAATCTTAGTTTTGCTTTAATTAAACCAATCGTTTACGCTAACGTCATGACAATGGATGAATATTTACCAGGAATTATGGCAGTAATTGAATCAGAGGTGGAAGTGAAAGAAGCGATTTTGCGGATTGAGGGTTAAGACAGAAATAGGCTTACCAAGATAATTCACCAGCAAGTTTCAAAACAGCCATTCGTGTGGAGTAATCAAGACGAAATACTAGAGCAGCTAATTCATTCGCCACAGCTTGAGGTACAATAACCGATCCATAAAGTTGTGGTAGTAAATCCAGTAAATTTGTTTGATAGAGATATTGAATTGGTGAGGTATCAGCAATCACATTAGGCATTCGCTAAATCCTCTGTTAATTCCGCTTCTGTTAATCTGAAAGTGTTGATACCATAGTCACTCAACTTAGATAAAAAAACTACTCGCTCAATACCAGCTAGTTGAGCAGCAGCACCAGAGGAAAGTTTACCTAATTCATAAAGTTTCATCGCAGCACTTAAACATAATTCTTGTCCTAGTTTGGTGTTAGGTTTAAAGCCTGTGCGGTTTCTTCTGGAACAGATAGGGTAACTTGATACATAATCAAGGGGAAAGCTACTTTGCTATAACTATAGCATTTATTTAATAAGTAAGGTATAGCGTTTCTTGCAGTTATGAGGTACGCTTATCAACTTCAAAGTCCCCCTTATTAAGGGGGATTTAGGGGGATAATAGGTACCTTATGGGATATAGAATTGCTATATAGTCCGTAGGGAGCATGTCAGTGCTATGAGGTACACAATTCATGGATTTTAGGGAACAGGGAACAGGTAAGAAGGTAAAAATTATTTGCACCTCATTAGGATAAAAAACGCTATATTAACTTTAACAAGGATAACTGTGAGGTGCGCAATGGATCTACACAAATCTAAAACTATACTCTTGAGTAGCATACTCTTGGCATACTTGAGTCTCAATGCTTGTAATGAACAACAGACACCGCCACCAGATACATCCACTTCCTCTCCATCTCCTATAACAGAAGTAGAAATATCCCCAACTCCTACCCAAACTCAAACTACTCCTAAGCAAAAAAACGTTAAGGTTTTTTTTCCCAAGCAACCTCAAAGTAATCAGGATTTTAGGTATGTGGAACCTGTAGTCAGAAGCACCACTAGTCGTGCAGTGGCTACTTTTGCCATTGAACAGTTGATTATTGGTCCGACCAAAGCAGAAACTAAAATTGGTTTCACCGAAGCACTACAACTTAAGGGTCAATCCAACTGTGGCAAAGATTTTACCCTCTCTATTGCAGCAGAAACCGCCACCCTCAAGTTTTGCCGTGCCATTCCTTCCCCTGGGGTAGGCTATGATGCCAGAGCTACCAGTGCTATTGAATCTACCCTCAAACAGTTCTCAACTATCAAATCGGTAGTTATCCTCAACAAAGACGGCAATTGTTTTGGGGACTTAAGTGGTGAAAACCTCTGTTTGAAGACTGGGAGCAAGGGAGAAAGACTTTCTACTAAATCTAAAATAGCAATTAATGGCATTGGCCCCATCACCGTGGGCATGACGCTGGAAGAAGCATCCCAGGCTGGCCAAGTTAAACTACTGCCAGAAGACGCTAGTAGTCGAAGAGACTATGGTTGCTTAATATCTCAGCCAGAAGGCATAGAAAATCTGTGGTTTATGGCAATAGAAGGAAAAATTGCCAGGGTAGACACACGTTCTCCCCAGATTAGCACCATTAGCGGTATCAAAGTGGGGGATAAATTAGAGAAAGTCATGTCTGTATATGGTAACAAAATAGAACTTGAACCCCATCAATATGTACCGGGTGGTAAATATGCAACCTTCGTACCAACGGATAGTTCAGATAAAAATTATCGATTGATTTTTGAAACCAATCCAGAGGGTAAGGTAACTACTTTCCGCGCTGGTAAACTACCGGAAGTGGCATGGGTAGAAGGATGTTTTTAACTCAACATTAGAGATAAGTTAGGTTATGAAAATCTTAAAGGTTCTCAAAAACGGCATGGACTTCAAATTCGACCAAGCGTTGAAAGTCCTGTGCGCTTTGTTGGTAGCGGCACAACTGTTTTTATAGCAGTCGCCAGGGCAGTTAGGACATGACAAAAGTCTCACACCCTTTGTAAGCGCAAGAGTTTGACTTCTGACTTCTGACTTCTGCTATAAGTAGCGCAACCCCTGCGATCGCACAACCCATTGGCCCTTGTGTACTAGATCCGGCTGATATTGGTGTGCCCTGTACTCGTGACATCAATCGCTGTGGCAATCCTAGGGAACCAAATACAGTGCGTTGACTGGTTCTTGTGAAGTACAGTTGGGATACTAGAAAGTGAATCTGTTAGTAATTCTATAAAGTGCCAGATGATCACAATTTA
Source organism: Moorena producens 3L (assembly GCF_000211815.1). Taxonomy (GTDB): domain Bacteria; phylum Cyanobacteriota; class Cyanobacteriia; order Cyanobacteriales; family Coleofasciculaceae; genus Moorena; species Moorena producens. The sequence goes on along the minus strand of NZ_GL890820.1, from coordinate 4,319 downwards.
GATCAGATCACAATTAACAGTTGAGGGTTCACTTTCAACAGTGAACCCTCAACTAAATAGATTTAGCCAGTTTTGTCAAACTTAATTAAGTTAGTAATTGTTAATTAAACGAAAAATCCTATTACCCTTGATTTTTAATTAACATTACGTCTATAATTTTTATAGCCGTTTCTTCTGATATCTCTAAAGCATGATAAAGCTCGTTTAAAAACTCTTCTTCATCATCGGTAATTTCTCCATCTGCTAAAATAATATCAGTGGCGAGCGCAAAGGCTGTTCCTTGTAGCTCATAGGGGAGTGATTTTAGGGCTGCACTAAGAAGAGGCTCAGAACCTTGCCGCTGGAGGAGCATCAAAAGTCGTTCAAACATTCTTGCCATTACATCAGCTGAGTAGCTCCTGAACAGCTGCATGCGAGATAAGGCAGTAATAATAGCTTGGACCTCAGAATTAGTCGCGTATCCGTCAGCAGCACCAGCAATTAATGCGATCGCAGCAAAGGCTTCAGCTGGTCCGAGTGTTATTTGGCTGTGTTGACGACTAATTGAAATTTTGTCAAACAGACCCATTGTTGTTGTCTCTTGGAAAAGTACCTTAGTTAATACCAAGATGACATTGGTGACCGCAAACGGAATTAGTAGAAATACTGAACTTGTGACTAGACTTTGCCAAAGTTTTCTCTTTCACCTCAAGCAGGGCTATAGTTAATCTGGTTAATCTGACCGATAAACTAGAGTCAATCTCCATCAAGGATAATCACCCCTGTGGCACCAGTAACCCCCGACGTAAACCAGCGAATTCAGGAACTGCGGCGACTGTTGCAAAACGCTAGTTATGCCTACTACGTCCTGGACAATCCCATCATGGCAGATGCCATCTACGATCAACTCTACCGGGAACTGCAAGAGCTGGAAACAGAGTATCCTGAGTTAGTAACCTCTGATAGTCCAACCCAGCGGGTAGGAGAAAAACCAGCTACTGGTTTTGTTTCCGTGCGCCACAATATCCCACTCTATAGTCTGGATAATGCCTTTAACCTTGAGGAATTTAGCCAATGGCAAGAACGATGGCAGCGTCATATTTCTGGTGATATTTCCCAAGACTCAGGATTTAATACTGAATACGTTTGTGAACTCAAAATTGACGGTTCAGCATTAGCACTGACCTATGAAAATGGGATTTTGGTCAGGGGAGTGACCAGGGGTGATGGGTCCACAGGAGAAGATATTACTCAGAATGTCCGCACTATTCGCTCTATTCCTTTGCGGCTCAATCTAGACCAACTTAATCTAGACCAACTGCCAGCTTTAGTAGAAGTGCGTGGTGAGGCATTCTTACCTCTGGATGTATTTGAGAGGATTAATCAGGAACGAGCACAAGCAGGTGAACCATTATTTGCTAATCCTCGTAATGCCGCTGCTGGTACCTTGCGCCAATTAGAACCTCGAATTGTTGCTAAACGGCAATTGGCTTTCTTTGCTTATACCTTACATATTCCGAATCAGGATAGTAGTGAGGAGTACACCATCCCAATGCCCAATTGCCAATGGGATGCTCTAGAATTGCTGCAAAAGCTGGGTTTTCCGGTGAATCCCCATCGCCAATGTTGTGCTTCCTTACAGGATGTTCAGGATTATTACAATTACTGGGATGCGAGACGGCAAGATTTACCCTACCTGACCGATGGGGTAGTGGTAAAAATCAATGCTTTCGGGATACAACAACAATTGGGGTTTACCCAGAAGTTTCCTCGTTGGGCGATTGCTCTGAAATATCCGGCTGAAGAAGCTCCCAGTCGTGTGGAAGCAATTACCGTTAATGTGGGACGCACCGGAGCAGTGACACCCTTGGCTATTTTAGAACCAGTGCAATTGGCAGGCACAACAGTACAACGGGCTGCCCTACACAATGGTGATTATGTTGCCCAATTAGATTTGCGAGTTGGGGATACGGTGATTGTACGGAAAGCGGGGGAGATTATCCCGGAGGTGGTACGTGTCTTACCAGAGTTACGTCCTGATCATGCTAAACCCTTCGAGATGCCTACCCATTGCCCTGTTTGTAGTCAACCCTTGGTGCGTCCTAAGGGTGAAGCAGTGACTCGCTGTATTAATTCATCTTGTCCTGCGATTGTTAAGGGCACTCTCACCCACTGGGCAAGTCGTAATGCTCTTGATATTAATGGTTTGGGGGAAAAAATTGTAGAACAATTGGTAGACCAAGGCTTAGTGACATCTGTTGCTGACCTTTATGATTTAACCCTAGACCAGTTGGTGTCATTGGAGCGTATGGGGCATAAGTTAGCCCAGAAGTTGCTAAATGCGATCGCAAAATCCAAAACTCAACCTTGGTCACGAGTCCTTTATGGGTTAGGGATTCGTCATGTGGGTAGTGTCAATGCTCAAACCCTTGTCCAGACTTTTCCTACCATTGAGCAGTTGGCTCAAGCAACCGTCACTGATATTGAGGGAATCTATGGCATTGGACCAGAAATTGCTCAGTCTGTCTGGGGTTGGTTTCAGATTTCCAGCAACCAGACCTTGATTGCTCGATTGCGAGAAGCGGGTTTACAGTTAGAAGCTTCTACTAAAACTATAGCGCTAGACCAAACCCAACCCTTAACCGGAAAAACCTTTGTGATTACTGGCACTTTGCCTACCCTTAAGCGTAGTGACGCGAAAGACTTGATTCAAAACGCTGGTGGTAAGGTTACTAGTGCCGTTAGTGCCAAAACTGATTATTTGGTGGTTGGGGAAGATGCCGGTTCTAAGTTAGAAAAGGCTCAAAAATTAGGAATTACCCAATTAACTGAATCCCAGCTATTAGTAAAATCCCAGAAGTTTCCTGCTACTGAAGAAGCTCCCACAGTGCAATTGGCAGGGACAAAAGTACAACAACGGGCTCTCACCCACTGGGCAAGTCGTAATGCTCTTGATATTAATGGTTTGGGAAAAAAGATTATAGAACAATTGGTAGACCAAGGCTTGGTAACATCTGTTGCTGACCTTTATGATTTAACCCTAGAGCAGCTGGTGTCATTGAAGGGTATTGGGTATAAGTTAGCCCAGAAGTTGCTAAATGCGATCGCAAAATCCAAAACCCAACCTTGGTCACGAGTCCTTTATGGCTTAGGGATTCGTCATGTGGGTAGTGACAAGGCTAAAACCCTTGCCAAGAAATTCCGTAACATTGAGCAGTTGGCTCAAGCAACAATCCCCGATATTGAGGGAATCTACAGCATTGGACCAAAAATTGCTAAGTCTGTCCGGGATTGGTTTCAGAATTCCAGCAACCAGACCTTGATTGATCGATTGCGAGAGGCAGGTTTACAGTCGATTGACAAGAGACCTCTGACCCACTGGGCAAGTCGTTATGCTCTTGATATTAATGGTTTGGGGAAAAAGATTGTAGAACAATTGGTAGACCAAGGCTTGGTGACATCTGTTGCTGACCTTTATAATTTAACCCTAGAGCAGCTGGTGTCATTGAATGGTATTGGGCATAAGTTAGCCCAAAAGTTGCTAAATGCGATCGCAAAATCCAAAACTCAACCTTGGTCACGAGTCCTTTATGGGTTAGGGATTCGTCATGTGGGTAGTGTCAATGCTCAAACCCTTGTCCAGACTTTTCCTACCATTGAGCAGTTGGCTCAAGCAACCGTCACTGATATTGAGGGAATCTATGGCATTGGACCAGAAATTGCTCAGTCTGTCTGGGGTTGGTTTCAGATTTCCAGCAACCAGACCTTGATTGCTCGATTGCGAGAAGCGGGTTTACAGTTAGAAGCCTCTACTAAAACTATAGCGCTAGATAAATCTCTACCCTTAACTGGAAAAATCTTTGTGATTACTGGCACCTTGCCTACCCTTAAGCGTAGTGACGCGAAAGACTTGATTCAAAACGCTGGTGGTAAGGTTACTAGTGCCGTTAGTGCCAAAACTGATTATTTGGTGGTTGGGGAAGATGCCGGTTCTAAGTTAGAAAAGGCTCAAAAATTAGGAATTACCCAATTAACTGAATCCCAGCTATTGGACTTGCTTTAACTGAACGTATTCCAAACAAATCTACGTTACCGATTCCCGATTCTCGATTCCCGATTCCCGATTCCCGATTCCCGATTCTCGATTCCCGATTCCCGATTCCCGATTCCCGATTCCCGATTCCCGATTCCTTATACTTTGGTTGGTTAAACCGGTAAGATGATAGAGTAGCACAAAACCCGCGTCTCATGACCGGGAGTGGTAACAGTGACTTGAAGGTTTAGCGGTACCGACGCTTGCGTCTGCGAGCGATCGCTTTGCGCTTTTCTTTCAATGGAGT
>NZ_GL890819.1:62552-101286 GCF_000211815.1 Moorena producens 3L | reverse complement strand
GATGGGGAGTGTAAGCTCACAGGATTTTTTTCCCTCTTCCCTCTTCCCTCTTCCCTGCTCCCGTCTTGATGCAGTCGCTCATGGGGGAAACCCCCAAGACCGCGCTGCATCGCTGCTCCCTGCTCCCTAAAACCTAGATATTTGTACCTCACAAGTCTTAGAATTGCTATAGTTGTAGTCTACTACTTGTTTTAGTAAAGGCACCCTCAGCCCAATATCAGCCATGAAATTCATCAGCCCCAAAACCGACTTTGCCTTTAAAAAAATCTTTGCCTCCCAGGAAAGTAAGCCGATTCTGATTAGCTTCCTCAATGCTCTTGTCTATCACAATCAACCTCTCATCCAAGATTTAGAAATTATTGATCCTTATCAGTCTTCTCCTCTGCCAATCCTCAAAGACTCTTTCCTGGATGTGAAAGCTAAGCTGAAGGATGGTTCTCTAGTGATTATTGAAATGCAGGTTTTGCAGGTAGAGTCTTTTGCTCGTCGAGTTTTGTATAACGCAGCTAAAGCTTACTCACTACAATTAGGTAAAGGGGAAGGCTACCGTTATCTCAAACCAGTGATTGCTCTGACCATTACCGATTTTATTATGTTTCCTGAGAATAATCAGGTAATTAATCATTTTGAGTTCCGAGAAAAAAGTACCAACATCAGCTACGTAGAAAATTACTTACAATTATTGTTTGTAGAGTTACCGAAATTTGAGAAACAGTTGGAGGAGTTAGAAGAATTGGATGAGTTGTGGATGTATTTTTTAAAAAATGCCCCTTCTTTAGATACAGTCCCAGATAAAATGGCACAAATACCAGAGTTTCAACAGGCATTTGGGATTGCTTCTCAGGCGAATTTAACGAGAAAAGAGTTGGAGGAACTAGGAAAACGAGAAATGTTTATTCATGACCAACAAGGGCTGATTCTTTTTGCTGAGAAACAAGGGATAGAAAAAGGAATGAAACAAGGGAGAGAAGAAGGGGAGAAAGAAAAAGCCCAAACAATTGCACGCCAACTTCTGCCTCTTTTGGATGATGAAACGATTAGCCAAACTACTGGCATACCTGTAGAGGAAATTAGGAAGCTTCGCTGAACAAGTCAAAAGGCAATAGACTAATGAAGAATTTAGAATGAAGAATTTAGAATTAATTTTTAGCATTAGCCAGCCTAGTACGTAGGGTGCGTGATAAGACGGGCTCGCCCTGATTTTCCACCTCTTCGCCAGTTGGGAAAGTCCGTCCGAAAATATTGATAACGGGCAAGATGCCCATTCCACCAAGATGCCCATTCCACCCACCGGGTCAACCTAAATTGCTCCTGAACTGTTCCCGATTCCCGATTCCCGATTCCCGATTCCCGATTCCCGACTCCTCACCCAATTGAAAACTGCTGTAATTCAGTAAGCATTGTCCCACATTTCATGGTAGGATCGGTTGGCAAAAAGCTACTGTGCAGGCCCAATCAAAGGGCTTTAGGCAAGGATTTTGAACCTTTCAAAGGAGACAACTAATAATGAACCTGAATGACTTGATCGAAGAAAAATTAAACTATTATGCTCAGAAGATTGTTTCTGGCGGTAGCAAGACCGACGAAATGGCGGTTGGGGAAATTACCTTCTATGTCGCTCTGCGTCGCGTAGTAAATGGTAAAGGAACCCTGCAAGACGTGGGTATGATGGATGCTATCAACGACACCCTCCAAAGCTTAGGACTTGTCGAGGAAGGAAAAACCTTCTACAAATAATTTGCCCATCAAGAAGTTTGAGTGGTCGGCAATCTTGTAAATTGGATTTTATACCTCAATCCAACCACCACCAAGCAACTTTTTTTGGGAGCATCCCATTTTGGAAACAATATTACCCAAAGCAACGATATTTCAAGGGTTTCAGCCCCCTAAAAAGAGCTAACGTGCCAAATTGGGATGCTCCCCTTTTTTTGGCCTAATATGGCATTGGAGCGGATGTGAAACCAAAAGTGTTTAGCTTTGTTATAAAATGGTTTCACACCGCTCAACTTTACCTTTATGTCGTTTCAGATTAACTGTGGCTAGCTAGCTTGGCTTTTGGCGTTCCTGAATCAAGTAATGAATAGCAGTAGAGTGGGCATCCTGCCCGCTCGACCAGATATTGATAACGGGCAAGATGCCCGTTCCACCAAGATGCCCATTCTACAGGTGTGACCCAAGGGCGATTTACTCGCCCTAGGAGGCGCGCACCTACTCTTCAAATCATTCTATTATTCAGCAACGCCTAAAATAGGTAAGCATTGGTTTAATCTGAGTTACGGAAAGCTGACCACTGACCGCTGACAGCTGACTGCTTACTAATTCAGTAATTTCTCGGAATAAATCGAGGATTATTGTAGCTTTCGTAAATCTTAATTTCTGATCAACATAGATTAAAAAACTATAAATTATTATGTTAGGTTTTAATCAAAATAACTTCATGATTCCAATTTCAACTGGCATGGTAATAACGCAGGATTTGCGAAAAGAACTAGAAACTATTGAAATTGATAATAAATACGAAGATTGCCTGTTCATGAAATTAGAGGGGACTATCGTTCAGCCAGATAAAATTGACCTATTCTTAACTATAAACTTTCATGATCAATTTTTAGAACTACCCGGTGGTAGCATCAAACTTGGGCTAACCGGTGGAGAGCTAAGGCTGAACTTAACCAATGGCAAACTTCCCTATTATCACCGTGGTTTCAATGATGATTTTAAAGTTTCCATAGAGAAAAAGCGAAGGTCAAAGCAAGGTAGTAAAATTCACCATGACAATAAGATGTCCATGGGTTTAGACCCTACTTCCCATCAAATTGAGTTCAACCTTGGCACTGAATTAAATCTCAGGAGAGATATCAATCACGAAAAAACTGATGAATTCACCATCATGGATTACCAGATCACATCCAAAGGTGGAGAAACCAATCCAGCCTGGGTTTTTGCTGCCAAAAGTGGTGAGCCATTATTAACTGGAACCCTGAGCAGTATATGGTTAGGCAGTAAAGAAATTCCAGCTGGTCATGTCTTGATTCATGAAGGAGAATCTATCAATGCACTCTACATTGTCTTAGATGGCATCTTAACCGTTTCCGTTGAAGCTTGGAAAAGTCGGGAAATTGCTCGATTATCCAACGGTGAAGTAGTCGGAGAAATGTCTTTTGTGAAAGATCATCCCCCTTCCGCTACAGTTAAAGCTTTAGAAGACTCCATTGTGTGGTCAATTGATCGAGCTAAATTAACCCATAAACTAGAGAAAGACCCCCGTTTTGCAGCTCGTTTTTATCGATTGCTTGCTGCTGCTATTGCTGATCGAATACACCTGACCACAATTAGCTTACTTTACTTCGAGAAAGAGTATCAGATAGAAGACCCGATGGCGACTCACCTGAAGATTGATGAACTAACAACGTCCAGTCAATATAGGTTCATGGCTACACCCATTCATAACGAGTCGATCAAAACCTATGAAAAAGTTATTTTAGACAAAACTAAAGCAGCGTTACTGATTAATGGAGTGATTGAATCTTAAGCGATCAGCTATCAGCTATCAGTTTTCAGCCTGACCGCTGACCACTGACCGCTGACCACTGACCACTGACCGCTGAAGGCTGACCGCTGACCGCTGACCGCTGACCGCTGACCGCTGACCGCTGATAGCTGACAATTAATCGTCTTTTTTAATTACTTTAAACTCATCTAGCAATTGCACCCAAGTGATAGCATCTCTCTTGTCATAAACCCACCCGATCAGATTGATATCTCCTGTTTCCCAAGCAAATTTCCACCAAGCATCTAACTGTTCTTCAGTAACATCTAATCCTATTATTTCATTTTTAAAAGTATCACTGGTAGGCTGACTAGAGTGATGCCCCTGGATAAACTGTTGCCAGTCAGCTACGGTAAACTTAAAATCGTAATCCTGTGCTACCTTAACTACCTCTTCTGGATTTCTAGTAGCTATTAGCTGCTGTTTTAAATCTTCTTGTAGAGAAATAGCATGGAAAAATTGAGCAACATTTTCTGTAGAGATTGTAGACATTGTAGATATTAGCTATAAAAAATGCGTCACTCATGGACGCCAGTTAATCGAGTTTACATCTATTATTATAAATAATTAGTCAGCGGTCAGCGGTCAGCCGTCAGTGGTCAGTGGTCAGCGGTCAGCGGTCAGCCGTCAGTGGTCAGCCGTTGGCCTTTGGCTGAAAACTGATAGCTGATAGCTGATAGCTTAATGCTGATAGCTGATAGCTGATAGCTGATAGCTTAATGCTGATAGCTGATAGCTGATAGCTGATAGCTTAATGCTGATAGCTGATAGCTGATAGCTGATAGCTGATAGCTGATAGCTGATAGCTAATAGCTTAATATTTTATTTCCAAGACGATAAAGGTGGTGTCTCTAACAAGGCAGCACTGAGACTGTCGTGAATCTTGGCATTAGTTGCCAGAATCCGCCCAGAATTAATATCAATAGGACTGCCATCATAAGCAGTAACTTTACCACCAGCTTCTTCTAGGATAACGATACCAGCGGCTACATCCCAAGGAGAAAGCCCTCGTTCCCAATAGCCATCCAATCGTCCACTAGCAACATCACACAAATCGATGGATGCAGAACCACTACGGCGAACGCCTTGAGTCAGATGAGTCAGGTAACAGAACTCGGCATAGTTGTTATCGGAAGTCTGCCGCCGGTCATAGGCAAATCCAGTGACTAACAAGCTCTTACCCAGGTCAGAGACTTGGGAAACCTGGATTGGCTGACCATTGCAGGTTGCCCCTAAGCCCACAGCTGCGCACAATAACTCATCCCGAAAGGGATTATATACTGCTCCCACCTGAGGCTTGCCGTCAATCAACAACCCCACAGAGGTAGCAGCAATGGGGTATTGATGGGCATAATTAGTAGTACCATCCAGGGGGTCAATCGCCCATAGGTATTTACTTTCATTGTCTCCCAGTTGACCGGATTCTTCTGCCAGAATCGAATGGTCTGGCACATCGTTTTTGAGTATATCTAAGACTACTGCTTCTGCTTCTTTATCAGCTGCAGTGACTAAATCTCCAGGACGACCTTTCTCTTCTACAGTTTTGAGATTGCCCCAGTAAGTTTTCAAAACATCACCAGCAGCAGTGGCAGCTTTAGCGGCAATATCAAGGAAAGTTTGTAGTTGTTCGGAGGTATGTTCTGTCATTGAGCAGATAACCTGTAGTTTATGAATTAATTCGGTAAGCAGTCAGCAGTCAGCGGTCAGCGCTCAGCTTATTTTATTCAAAAGTAACTCAACTAGCTTGGCCATCAGCCGTAAGCAGTCAGCGGTCAGCTGTCAGCTTATTTTATTCAAAAGTAACTCAACTAGCTTGGCCATCAGCCGTAAGCAGTCAGCGGTCAGCTGTCAGCTTATTTTATTCAAAAGTACCTTAACTAGCATGGCCATCAGCAGTCAGCGGTCAGCGGTCAGCTTATTTTATTCAAAAGTACTGATTGCAAGTAGCCCATAGGCTGATAACTGATAGCTGATAACTGATAGCTGATAGCTAATTGCTGATAGCTGATAGCTGATAGCTGATAACTGATGGCTGATAGCTGATGACTAATAACTAATAACCACTAAGGATTTTGACGGCGAAATTCTGCTGGTGTCAAGCGCAAAGGCTGATCTGGGTTCCAAATCCCATAGCCCATAATTCTGGCATATTCTTGAGCATGGGCTATTTTATCATCATATTTGTTATTAGGAACTAGGGGTGAAGCTAAGGCACAGCCCTGAGCTACCAACTGCTCATTGACCAACACACCATCTAGCCATACATAGGCTAACCAGCGGCTATAGCGGTCTTTTTCCTCGACATCCAGCTCCAAAATAACCGATTGTTGATCACTAGTTTCACTGAGGATCTTCTTTAAGCAGGTTTTTGCCTGATCTCCCCAAGGCTTTTGTTTCCAGCTTGGTGCCTGAATACCAATCATCCGGATTCTTGCCATTAATGGTGGATCTTGATTGGTGATCAACACATCCACCGTGTGTCCACTGATCACCTTTTGCACTTGAGCTTCAATCTGGTTGGGGACATTTGTCAATTGGCATCCCCCGAGCAAGAGCAGAAAGCAACTAAGGAGGCTCCCCGCTCTACTGTACCTCTGCTTGGCTAGTTTCCTAATCCTCATCCAGTGGCAGCCCAAACCGAACCTTACCTTTAGCAAAATATCGACCGAACTGAAGTTCATACACTTCATCTTCATCCTGAGTCTCTACCTCTAGGTCTGACCGGGGATAACTCACACACAATAGAGCATAGCCTTGTTCCCGCAATTGTGGAGATAGTCCCATGGCTTCCGGTTGGTAGACTTTTCCAGCCAACACTCGCACTGCGCAAGTGGTACAAGCTCCATTGCGGCAGGCAAAGGGTAGCTCCACACCCTGGTTTTCTGCGGAATGCAAGATATAGCGGTCAGTTGGCACGTTTACCTTGTGCTTAGCACCAGTTTGGCGATTATGAATCTGAATGGTGTACGATTGAGTCATTGACTTCCTATATAATTTTCTGTATAATCAGAAATCGGGCGATGAGTTGAAAAAGATTCAAAGCTCTAACTGAATACTTTACCTGGAGAGGTGGCCGAGTGGTTGAAGGCGCAGCACTGGAAATGCTGTTTAGGGGCAACTTTAACGAGGGTTCGAATCCCTCCCTCTCCGTAGCAATTCAATCAATACTATCAGTATGCTGGCGTGAGCATTCAGCAGTCAGCGGTCAGCGGTCAGCGGTCAGCGGTCAGCGGTCAGCATTCAGCGGTCAGCGGTCAGCGGTCAGCATTCAGCGGTCAGCGGTCAGCGGTCAGCATTCAGCGGTCAGCGGTCAGCGGTCAGCATTCAGCGGTCAGCGGTCAGCGGTCAGCATTCAGCGGTCAGCGGTCAGCGGTCAGCATTCAGCGGTCAGCGGTCAGCGGTCAGCATTCAGCGGTCAGCGGTCAGCGGTCAGCATTCAGCGGTCAGCGGTCAGCGGTCAGCATTCAGCGGTCAGCGGTCAGCGGTCAGCATTCAGCGGTCAGCGGTCAGCGGTCAGCATTCAGCGGTCAGCGGTCAGCGGTCAGCATTCAGCGGTCAGCGGTCAGCGGTCAGCAGACCTAACAGAGATTAAACCAATACTTACCTGGTAAGCCTATGCCCTACGCGCATAAGCTGATAGCTGATAGCTGATAGCTGATAACTGATAGCTGATAGCTGAATGCTGAATGCTTACCGAAATACAAACCTAAAAGTCATTTAAGACCGCTATTGCCTATAAAATTATTGAAGATCCCAATTATAGAGCATCTAGCTGTAAGCCTGAAATGAAGCAGTTGATTCAAGGTCTGCATCAATTCCAGACCAATTACTTCGAGACCCACCGAGACCTATTTGAGTTACTGTCTCACGGGCAGCATCCCAGAGTACTATTCATCACCTGTTCAGATTCTCGCATTGACCCGAGTCTGATTACTCAAACTGAGCCTGGTGAAATGTTCATCATCCGCAATGCCGGGAATATCATACCGCCTTATGGAGCAAGTAATGGGGGTGAACCAGCAGCAGTAGAGTATGCTATTTATGCCTTAGGCATTAATGAAATTGTCGTATGCGGTCACTATCGCTGTGGAGCGATGAAAGGTTTACTGAAAATCGACAAGCTAGAAGAGGACATGCCAGCCGTTTACCAATGGCTCAAGCATGCCGAAGCCACTCGCCGGATTATCAAAGAACACTATCAAGACTATGAAGGTGATGAACTCCTGAATGGGGCGGTGGAGGAAAACGTCCTTAACCAACTACAAAATTTACGTACTTACCCAGTTATTCAATCTCGACTCAGAAGTGAGGAAATTCGGCTTCATGGCTGGGTCTATAAGATAGAAACGGGAGAGGTTCTGGAATATAGTCCACTGCAAAAGCAGTTTTTACCCCCTCAAACCCAGTTTTCAAGAGGAGCATGGATAACACCTCAGCAGCAAGCAAGAATTTATAAAGGTTCTCCGGAATAAACTCTAAACTAAGTAATAATAAACCAGAAAAAAAGTAGATGCAACCCTGATTAGAGGTGCTATAATCCAATTAGCGTCATTTGTACTCTTAGCCTGTGGTAAACTGTTGTCAGTAAGTCGTCAACAGTTTACAGCCAACAGTTAAATCAGCTTCTTAGTTTACAACAACCTTTTTGCAACCCTATGTGTAGATGCCCTGATAGTTGATTCCCGTTGGACTAGTTATCGTCCTACCGTCTTTCTAACGTTAGTCAACAAAAGACCCGAAACTAGCTCGTTTATAACAGCCTCTATACTGCCGGGATTTTGGTTGAGATATTACTATAGTAGAAGCTATTTCAAGATTAAAATAACCGTACAATTGCGGAATTAGTTGAATAGCCTAATTGGAGACATTGGGCAATTTTACGGTTATTTTGGTAATGGGTAATGGGTTAAGGGGAGTAGGGAATCGGGAGTAGGGAGTAGGGAGTAGGGAATCGGGAATCGGGAATCGGGAATCGGGAGTCGGGAATCGGGAGTCGGGAATCGGGAGTTGGAAATCGGGAGTTGGGAGTCGGGAGTCGGGAATTGAATGTAGTTCATAAGTAAGTATTCCGCTCTCAGCTATCAGCTATCAGCTGAGTAAAACGAGCAGGGATTTTCAAGCAGCCGTACCAGCACCCCCCAGCTTGTTTACTACCTCCCGTTGATGAGCTGACGGCTGACGGCTGTTCGCGTAGCGTGCGCGTAGCGCATTAGCTGAATGCTTACAAACTATCTTTGGTTATTCCAGTATTAGTCGCGACGGGTCAATTTAAAAGCGGAGGAATAATAGCCAATGGAAGAATTAATGACTCTAAAGGAATTGCTCTACGAAGGCAAAATCCCTGAAGCCCTGGAACTGATTGAAGAATTGGAGGAGATGAGCAAATCGGATAAACTGAATAAACTATTTAGTTACGGAATTATTCTGCTGTTACATCTAATTAAAAAAGCTGCTGAGAAACGAACGACTAAATCTTGGGAAGTATCAATCCGCAATGCGGTTAAACAAATTCAACGGACTAATAAGCGCCACAAGGCTAAAGGAACTTATCTAACCGAAGAGGAATTATTAGAAACTTTAGAAGATGCCTATGAATCCGCTCTAGATCGAGCCTCATTAGAAGCATTTCAAGGAACTTATGAAGCTGAAGAAATTGCTAAAATGGTGGAGCGCGAGGAAATTATAAAAACAGCAATGGATTTGATTTTGTAGGGCTATCAGCTTAAGCGCTACGCGCACGCTACGCGAACAGCCGTCAGCAATCAGTTATTAGCTATAGCGCTAGGCAATAGGCAAGAGGCAATAGGCAAGAGGAACCCACCCCTAACCCCTCCCAGGAGGGGAAGGCAAGAGGCAAGAGGCAATAGGCAATAGCTTACTAGAACAGCTTTTGCTACTTGTATCAATGTCCTAACTTTAATGCGTAGTGCTATATCAGTTATTAGCAATCCATGTAGGAATTGTTATAATTATTGATGCCCTATTCCCTATTCCCTATTCCCGACTCCCGACTCCCGACTCCCGACTCCCGACTCCCGACTCCCGACTCCCGACTCCCGACTCCCTTTGCTACAAATATTAGCATTGATCACATGGTCAAACTTAACTGAGAGCCAAGGGATGTCTTAGATACTTCAATCCTGGTCTGAAAGGCTTCTTTAAACTGAGGCATATGAGTCACGGTTAGAATACAAGCAAAATCGGATGCGATCGCATTAATTGCTGCAATCAATCGCTCACACCCCTCGGCATCTTGGGTGCCAAACCCCTCATCCACAATCAACATTTGCAACGATGTTCCTGAGCGTTGGGCCAACAGTTGTGCTAATGCCAGACGAATGGCAAAATTAATCCGAAATGCTTCACCACCGGAATAGGTTTCATAAGGTCGAGTACCAGTGGCATCAGCAATTAAAATATCTAAGGTATCAATCAGCTTAGTTTTTTTCTTAGAAGACCGACTCCCGGCCTTTTGGGTCACAATTTGGATGTGTAACTGATTCCCAGTCAGTCTAGCCAAAATTTGATTGCTTTGGGCTTCTAGTTGAGGCAAAATATTCTCTATCATTAGAGCCTGGATGCCATTTTTGCCAAATGCGATCGCTAATTCCTGATACACCCGATATTGCCGCTGGAGTTGTTGGAGCTTTTCGAGTTGCTGTTGATACTGACTTTGCAGGGATTCCAGTTGCTGCAACCGTTGTTGGAGACGCCCCTGCTGGGATAGTTGTTTATCCATTTGCTGTCGGCGCTGCTTCATCCCCTGTTCTAAAGCTTGGAGGTCTCTAGTGACATCAGGACTTTGTTCCATTTGCTTGACAATGTCCTCAATTTGTGTATTAACCTCCTTGAGATTAGAGCGTCTGCTCTGGAGGGTTTGAGTTAGGCTTGCCAAGCGTTGACCGACTTGGGGCTGTTGCTCTTGGGCAGTTTGTAATTCCTGATAAGGCAGTTGCCAAGATTGGGCTTGACGCAACGAGGCTCTAACCTGATTATGAGCATCCAAGTTATAGCCAATCTCAGCTATGTATCGATCCAGCTGATCCAATTGCTGCTTCAACGGGGAATTGGTTTGTAACTGATGCACTGAGGCTTGAAGAGTATCCAGCTTTCGAAGCAGCTGTGGTTTCTGGGCATCAATTTTTTTCTGACGCCGCCTTGCTTCTTCTAGCTTAGCCGAGTGGATTTCAGCCCAGCGCCAGCGGTCTACTTCCCCCCGTGCTAGAGCATGGGTTTGTTCATCGTAGTTGAGCTGTTGGATTCGGAGGTCGAGTTGCCTGAGTTCTTCGTGTAATTCTACCCCATAACCAGGAATACTAAGGGATTGTTGCAGTTCTTTCTTTTCCTCTGATACTTCATAGAGTCGGTCGTAAACTTCGTCAGTGGCTTCTAGTTGTGCTGCTAGTTGTCCCCGTTGTTCTAGCAACTCTTCATAAGGAGAGAGTTGTTTGGAAATTTGGGAGTATTCATGGCGCAACACCTGAAGTTCTCGTTCACAAACTGTTAGCTGCTCTCGTACTACCCAGAATTGATCTTGAACATCCTTGTGCTCAGCAGTAGTTTTCTGAATCACCCGGTCAGAATGGGCTGCATCTAGAGGCTGCTCGCATAAGGGACAAACCGCGTTCTGAACTTGCAGCAATTGGATTTTTTGGGTCAGTTCCCCCAGTAATTTTTCATAGCGACGTTGGTTTTCGTGGAGGCGTTCTCGAAAGCCTCGACGTTCTAGTCCTTTGTCCTGTAACCGAGACAGGTAGACCCGCTTTTTCTCTAATTCCCCAAGTTCAGCCTCTAACTGCAGTGCGGCCTGTCTCAGCTGAGGTGTTGTTGCTACTTGCTGGGATAACTGTTTTTCAGAAGAAACCAGTTCTTCTAATTTGGCACTGAGTCTGGCTTGAACCCGGTCAAGTTCGCTTTGGATAGACCCACGACGTTGCAACAAGGGAGAGACTTCTAGTTGTAAATTATCTAGCTGCTTGAGCCGTTCACGAACTTGCTTAAGTTGTGCGAGGGCTGTAGCCACTTGCCCTGAACGGGAGAGGGTATCTTGAATCTCTTGCTCTTGAGTACCCAAGGCTTCTAGTTGAGCTTGGATATCACGGATTTGCAGATTAAGTTGATTAATTTGTTGATCGAGCTGCTGTTGGAGTTGTTGTCGTTGCTGTTGCGCTTTCTGATAAGTCTGTAATTTGGCGGCAAGACTTTCTTCAAGTTCTTGTAGCTGGAGGTATTCGGCATAACCAGCAGTAATTTGTTGGTCTTGAGAGAGTAGTTCAGAAAGTTGTTGTTGTTGAGCAACAGCAGTAGCAATGTCTTGTTGTATGCGATCGCAATCTTGAGTGAGATTGAGATATTGTGTCCTAACAAAGTTCAGCTGTTGTTCCCAGCTATTCCGCTGATGTCCGATCGCTTGTAGTTTTTTGAGTTGTTGGGCGTCTTGGTCTTGGTCTTGTTGCAGCTGGTGTAAGGCAGTTTCCAGGGTAGCTGTTTCCTGTGCGATCGCATCCCGTTCTCCCAGTTGTTCCTTAATACCCTGCAAACTTTGCTCTAGCTGTTCTACTTGACCTTTCAACTGCTTTGACAAATCCTTGGCCTGGTCTGCCAATTTTTCGTATTGGTCTAGTTTGAGCAAATCTGCCAGAATTTGTTTCCGTTCACTGGGACGCCTGACCATAAACTCATCAGCTCGACCTTGACGCAGGTAAGAGGAGTTGATAAAGGTATCGTAATCTAGCTTCAGATTCGCTATTATTAATAATTGAGTTGCTCGTACTCCTTTCTGGGTTAAAGACTTAAAACCATTTGGTGTTTCCACTTGAAACTCTAGGGAAGTCCCCTGTTTCCGATGGCGAGTCCGAATAATTCGATGGGTTTGTTGATTATTTTGAAAAATAAAGTCAACTCGGACTTCCTTCGCCCCAGTATGGATGATATCGTTTTCCGAAGCAACACGGCTTTGTCCCCAAATCGCCCAGGTAATGGCTTCTAGCAGGGACGATTTCCCGGCTCCATTCTGACCACAAATACAGGCAGTGTGAAGACCCCGAAAGTCTAGAGTTGCGTCGCGGTAGCTGAGGAAGTTTTTTAGAGTTAGTTGGATCGGAATCATCTAGGTTCCACAAGCCTCACACCGTTAATACTTTCACGCATCAGTATAAACACACACTTTGCATAGTGTAACGACGTATATATCAGTTTTCTAGGTCTTGAACACTCATTTTTACAAAAGTTAATAAATACTCAGTAAGCAAAAATTCTTAGCTAGACCGTCATTTGTCAGCGGTCAGCGGTAAGCAGTCAGTGGTCAGTGGTCAGCGGTCAGCGGTCAGTGGTCAGTGGTCAGTGGTCAGTGGTCAGTGGTCAGTGGTCAGTGGTAAGCCGTCAGCCGTTGGCCAATGGCTGAGAGCTGAGAGCTGAGAGCTGAGAGCTGATTTGGGGGTAACCATGTTCCATGGGGAACTCGATCAGGCGTACTATTAATCTAAGTAGGATTAATCTAATCGGATACCGAAACTAGGGTAAACATTATGTCAAAAGCTACGGTGCAATATACAACCAAGGATTTAAAGGAACTCGGCTTCATCGTTGAAGTCCCAGGCAGAACCGACAATGCTAAAAACAGAGCCAAAGCTATCCAAGAGATTCAACGGCGCATGGAAGACTCAGAAGACACTACGGTCAATGAGGATAGCTTTGCCGATGGCTTAAGTGCTGACGATTTGATTTTAGTTGAGCCACTAGCTACCGGTAGTACAGATGGTGAGGAAGCAGAGATTATTCAGTCAGTAAAAGCGATCGCATCTTTAGCAAGTTTAAGGGTCAACTTGGAACAAGCTTACCAACAAGCGGTGGAATTACGGCCAGTGATCGAAGCCTTATTTTCCCCAGACCCCCTGACACCGGAACATATGAAACTGGCAACGGATAGAAATTTTGCCAAAACCTTAACAAAATTTGCTGAAGCCAAAGCAGCTCACGATCAGTATTTGCCCATTGCCAAAGAGGCTTGGGAAATATTAGAACCCGCTTTGCCACCATCTCAGCATCAAGCTAATCCTCTAGGCTCGGAAGTAGTAGAGCATACTCAGAGTAATGGCAAAAATGGTGTGGCTGTGAATGAGTCATGAAACCTATGCCTAAAGGCAGGGGCTTCTAAAATTGTTTTCTAAAATTGTTTAGGTGGGGAGGGTTGAATCAGTCCCAATGCCGGATGTCATGGTATTTTTTTACTTTCCCCTCTTCCCTGTCTTCCCCTATTTTCCACGTCCAGGATTTTTCCCAAACCTGGCCTCTTGGACGCTACTACCAATTCCCTGAATTACACCACGAACTACTAGACCAATACTTCTACCAAAGACTTGGGTCAACAGATACACCACGCCATTACCAATCCAAGTAACAGCCGCTTGCAGACGGGGAGAAAGAGCATCCCGTAGCTCATAGGCTAAAGTCACAGCTAGCTGAAAACCTCGCAACTTTTCTAATTCTCGACGTCGGGGAGCATAGATACTAGTTTGTTTAATGCCAGTGTCAGTTAGGATAAATAAATCATATCGACTCTCGAAAATTGCTTGTGGCTCACCAAATAGTTGATCTTGGCGATATCGCCAGGATAGATTATTGCGAAATCGGGCTATTTCCCGGGATGACATTAGATTTTTATGATAAAAATTTACCTTAATAACTTCTACATCTGCCAATTGATTTAATAACGGTTGAATCACCCCATTAGCAATTTGGATAATTAAATTGTCCAGGAGAAATTCTGACCGTTGAATTGCTTCGGGGGTCTGGGCAGGATAGGAGACATTATCAATTACTAATGATTTCTCAAATAGCCGATGAGCTAATAAGTCAATAACTAGAGGAATTTTATCAATAATTTCCTTTTTTACGATGGGATAGTTACCCAGCAAAATAGTGACAACTTCTAGTTGTGTATTGTCCGTGTACAAGGTATAATACTTGCCGAAGAAATCTGTGATTGATGCTTCCCACAGATCTTTCAGAATCAGCTGTTGCTTCTGAGGTAAATGTTCCAGTTTTACTTCAGACAAGCGCAAATCTTCAACAAGTGCTTCAAAGGTTTGGAAGACTAAACCAAGTAACTCTGCTCTTTTCTCTACTTGGAGAATGTCAATTTCTAGGGGAACACCAGAGAGGTTGGATAAACCGGATTGAAGTTTTACCATTGTCCGCTCAAATGTTCGCTCAAATGTTCGATCAACTAGTGGTGCCTTAGGGCTAAGCTGGGATTGAGCCCTTGGCGCAACAGTCAGTGAGCTTTCCGGTTTAGGCATTGGAACTAAGGAACTCTCCCGTGACGGTTCCACCAGAATGATGCTAGCAGGTAATAGCTGATCCGCCAGCCAACGGGCTACCAATAGTTCTCGACGGCGTCCAGTCCAAAACAGCCAATCCCAATTGGAAAGACGAGGATTTTGCAGCTGACTATTGACCTGGGCTAAAGCTGCTTCAAATTGTTGGAATCCTGAGTTACGCCACTGTTGATACCAGGGAGCAAAACCTGCACCTTTATAGGATATAGTAGGTAAGTTAGACAGTGTCTGCCAATAGGATTGACCCTCAATAATTTGACCAATGGCTTCAAGAATGGTAGCGATCGCTACTCCTTTGGGGCAGTACCCATTTACACCCAATGCTTGAGCTGCTGCTAGCACGGTGGGTTTAGATTCCCTGGTCAGTAGTAAGATTGGCAAGTTAGGGTACTCCTGCTGTAATCGCTGACACAGTGGCAATCCTGATAAGGCTATCCCTTCACTTGAATTAGGGGGACCCAAAGCTAGTTCCAAAATTGCCACATCCACGGAGTTGGTCGCCTCTAGTGCCGCTAATCTTGATAGGGCTTCTGTGCCAGTATCAGCCTCAGCTACAACTAGCAGCTCCTCGAAGGCTTGCAAGGCAGTCGTGAGACCCAATCGGAATACTGGGTCATCATCAATCAGAAGGATATGAGTTATGCGATCGCTCATATGGAGATAGCCTATAGGAAATCGCTCATGGCTAAAGCCTGTAAACCAATGAACTCTATGAACAATTAGCCATTTACGCTAGCATAACATTACCTTTTCTGGCTTGGTGGCTGACGAACCGACCCGCCGGAGCAGGAATCCAGGTTAATTGTTAATTGTTAATTGTTAATTGTTAATTGTTAATCGTTAATTTAAAATTATTAATTCTCAATTAACGATTAACGAAATTTGATAATAACTGTTCAGATTAAATCAGTTCACCGCCCAATTCTTGGTCTTTGCTTAGGCTTGTGGTTGTAGCTGTTCGTGTGATTGAGCTAGCTGTTGCTGTAGCTGTTCCTGTGATTGGGCTAGCTGTTGCTGTAGCTGCTCCTGTAGTTGTTCCTGTGATTGGGCTTCTAGCTGTTCGTGTGATTGAGCTAGCTGCTCCTGTAGTTGTTCCTGTGATTGGGCTTGTACTTGTTCCTGTCGCTGTTCCTGTGCTTGTACTTGTAGTTGTTCCTGTGCTTGTACTTGTAGTTGTGCTTTATCTGGTTTCGGTGCCTTGGGTTTTTTCTCAAATACTTGAATGCCTGGTTGCTCTACCCGAAACCCTTTGTTAATTTTGGCTCCCAGTTTGCCAGTAATAACAGCCACCCACATGGAATACATCTGATTAGCAGTGGTGATTTTTTTCCAAACTTTAGGTTTGACCTTAATCGTAAAAATCGTGCCATCACAATCAACACTAAATTCCTGCCAGCCGTTTTTAACAGTTTTTGCTGTCGGTAACTCGTTAATTTTGATAGTAATTTCCATTTTGCCATAAACTATTCCATTTTTTGGTTTTTTTATTTGAATGATTTCATCCGCTTTGTGAATACTCATTATTTCAAGCATCGGCAACTCCTTTGGTAATAAAAGTGATTTGTTTTAGGAATATGGTTAAGAAAATATAGCGCTTTTTAAGCTAGTAAGGTACAAGTTTTTGAGTAAGCATATGCGCTACGCGCACGCTGCTTGAGGTGCCGTCAGTAGTCAGTGGTCAGTGGTCCCTGAAAGCTGAAAGCTGAATGCTGAAAGCTGAATGCTGACATTTCCCCTAACCGAAACCCCTTGGGTCAAGGTGTTAGACTGGTCAGGGGTAACTCAGCACAAGTCAGTTTAGTGGCCATAAGGAAACAGTGGTTGATCTTTTGTCTAGAGACCACCAATCCAGAGACCTTTTCGAGCCATCGAAGGTCAACTGACTTACTTATTTACTCTGTGATTTTGCATTTTCTCATATTTTTATGATTTCAAAAGCGACTGCATCAAGAATGTTAGGTAAGTTTGAAAAACTCAAAAAAACCTAATGGTTCTGGATTTGATCGATATGCGATCGCATAAGCGCGGAAGCTGAGGCCGTAGGCCACGCTACGCGAACGCTTCATCGCGCTCCTGACATCATGTCCGGATAATTACCCTTAATAAAAATCTCGCCACACGCCCCACACTTGCCACACGCCCCACACTTGCCACACTTGCCATCCCTACACCTTGGTAATTATTGGCCGAATTCCACCAAAGCGGCGCGTCAAATAGGATTGCGCCGCCATCCAAGACATGAATCAGATCGAGGTTAGGGCTTCGAGTTAGCCTACTGCTAAGCATTGCTGCAGATCAGCAATGCTATTAACGTTTTCTAAACTTAACTCCGGACACATCCGTTTAATTAAGCCAGTCAGCACCTTACCTGGTCCGACTTCCACTACTTTCTCAATTCCTTCCACTGGTAGCCTCAGAGAAATTTCTCGCCATCGTACTGAACCAGTAATTTGAGACTGGAGTTGATGTTTTAAGGTAGCTGCCTCGACCGTGGGTACAGGGTCCACATTCGATAATACTGGTACCTGGGCGTCAGTAAAGGGGACAGACAGCAAGAGTTCCTGGAACTGAGCCGCTGCTTCAGCCATTAAGGGAGAATGAAAGGCTCCGGACACTTTTAGAGGAACAGCCCGTTTGACTTTAATCTGACTCAGCAAATCCTGAACTGCTGTTGGTTTACCTGAAATTACCACTTGAGCAGGACTGTTATCATTAGCAATAACAACATCCTGTATCTGCTCGATTTTTTCTTCAAGTTCTGGGCGTTTGAAGCCAATCAGAGCAACCATCATGCCTTCAGTTGCACTATCCATCAATTTAGCCCGATGTTGGACTAGGCGTAGCCCTGCCTCAAAGTTAAATACCCTGGCAGTGTAGAGGGCAACATATTCTCCCAAGCTGTGACCCGCTAGTAGATGGGGTCGTTCCCCTTGTTCCATGAGCAGATCAGCCAGGATACTCTCAACTACGTATAAGGCAGGTTGAGTGTAGAGGGTTTGAGATAACTGATCGGACTCCCCTTGACAAATATCTAGGACAGACCAGCCTAAAATTTCCTCAGCTTGCTTAAACTTAACCTTTGCAGAGGGCAGGTCTAATAAGTCTACTCCCATACCTGGTACCTGAGAACCTTGTCCGGGAAACACCCATGCAGTCTTTATCATTTATTAATTATTTATTGGTCGTCAAGAATCAATTATCTGCTATTGCTGTACAATTTGGTGGTCTTATGGATTTGAATTATCTCAGGTGCCCTGAGTGCTGAGTGCTGAGTGCTGAGTGCTGAGTGCTGAGTGTTGATCCGGTTTACCCTGATTTATCTGGTGCTTATTGCTACCGATGGAGAGCAATACTTTGGTAAACGGTGGCAACATCTGGGTGATTGGAACCATGGGCAATAAATTCTTGGAGGATAATATCGGTAGAATAAGGCGGCTGGTAAACTGAGCACAACACTTACCCTAAATCAGGATACTACAGTAGCTCGGTATAAACCGGAAAGCAACTACGAGTAGTACACCACCGACGTAAGCATTCAGCTGAGAGCTCTCAGCTAATGCGCTACTTGAGGTGCTTTTGAATAAAACAGGTACGCATTGGAATAATGCTGACCACTGAGCGCTGACCGCTGACCACTGAGCGCTGACCGCTGACCGCACCTCAAGTAGCACCATCTGTAGCGCATATGCTTACCCACCGACTAGCAAAGACATGGGATAAAACAGGGTAAGCTAAGTTTAATCATTGGCTGATCAACGATAGCTCTATAATTTAGAGCGACTCATTATCAATTAATCTGTCATAATTCATAATTTTTAAAACTCCAGTTTTAAATCTGCCATTAAGTTCAAAATAGTTGATGGATCCCCTTGACGGTAGTATCCCCAATTAAATTCAGCAATTTGTTCTAGTACTTTAGGATTAAACTCTCCTTCGTTACCGTAACCAATAGTGAAAAAGGCAATTCGATTATCGCTGGAAAAGCCACTTTTTTCCAGTTCTTGAGATAGTTGCTCAAGACGAAGCTTAGAATCAGAATCGTCGCCATCGGTCAAAATCACCACAGCATTAATGGCACGCTCTTGGTAATTCTTTTGTAACCAGTTACGGGCTTCGAGGGCAGCATCATATAACCGATTACCCCCGTCAGGGTTGAGATTAAGAATAAACGCCATAGCGCGATCGCGTTTTTGAGGGGTGCTATCTACCAATACTGGTGGACGAATCTCGGAATCAAAATCAATCAGGGCAATTTGTTCTGTTGGTCCTAAACTCTCGATGTATGCGCGCAAAGTCTTTTGAACCGCTGCTAATTTATTCCCCGACATAGAACCGGAAGAGTTTACCAACACCACCACTTGTGAGGGTTTTTTGGCAAATTCCTGCCAGGACTTGACCATTGCTGCCACTACCTCTGGTTGAGGGGAACTCAGGGAATCGTATCTGGCCTTGGAGTCAACACCAAATTGAGCAGAAAACTTGGCACCTAATGGCACTTCTGGTACACCTGGCCTTAAACCAAGTTCTGTGGCAATTTTTTGGACTTGGGGCGATCGCAAATAATCAATCACCTGTTGCCCAGCAGCCTTTTCCTGCCTACTCACCCAAGGGGCTTTGGGTAAAATTGCTCGCATATTGGAGGTAAAGGTTGCCTGGGGATACACTGCCTGATAGCGGCTTTGCCCAGCTTGCTGATGGGAATTTGCAGCAATTACTGAAGACTCGTACACTGAACCAATCGATGCCCAAAAAGAACCATTCTTTACCATGTCCTTTGCCAAGGAACTGCTAGAGACACCATAGCGAATCACTTTACTTTGTATCCCTTGGATCTGTGTCTGATAACGCTGCACATCTGCTACTGTTAATTGTTCTGGTCGTTTACCAGATACACTGGCAAATTGAACCACTAAGGTTTGTAAACCAGAATTGGAGCCAGTAGGAGCAGTGTGGACAAGGTGAATGGGCAATTGAGGGCTCTTGGGATCCAGTTCCTGGTGGGTTTTGGTATTCACCAAGGCTTTGTACAAATCCGGTTGCTGGCGTAATCCATCGGCTAATTCTGCCGATGTCATAAATACCATGGGGCTCTGGGCTAACAATGGTGCATCGGTAATCTCTCCGATGTAATCTCGCCCTGGGAAAATCTGATTGATCTGATCGATTAACTGACGATGATGGATTTCCCCATCCACCGAAACTAAGCTAGGAAATTCTGGCGCATTACGCTTAAGGCTACGGGATTTGAGTTGTTGCGCCAGGGATGTCAGACTAGTTACCACATCGCTACTACTTTTAGTGTCGCAGCTGAGAGAGAACCCCTTACCATTGGCTAATTTCGGCTGTTGTTGGTTAAATTGCTCCGCTGCTTGCTCGCAGAATTGCCCTAAAGCGCTACCGACTAAGAATTTGACCTCAAACCTTTGCTGGGTTATAAGGTTGGGTTTTCCCATGCAAGCTCCTAGAAAAAGCATACCCAACGCGGTGCTCAGGTGAGTTAGGCGCTGATAACTCAATAATTTAGTATTCATAATATAGAATTTTTAGTTGAGATGTAAACATAGGATTGATATAAAAAGGGAATAGGGAACAGGGAATAGGGAACAGCAGGAAATAGGAATATTTTTTGGTGTTATGATAAATCAGCCGGAAATGCTATATCATTATTTATGTGGCAATAATTAATGCGCTAATCACACTTTATCTAAAAATTAGCCATATACAAATTATCCACGCAACCGTTTATTTTTGAAATAGTCTCACATTCTGTTAAAGTCAAATAGGTCGCCACCAATCACTGATGATCAATCACTGATGATCAATAATGTCAAAGTAATTCACCATCCCCTTGTGCAGCATAAGTTAAGCCTGATGCGTCAGGCTGGAACGAGTACAGCCAAATTTCGTAAACTCCTTAAAGAAGTTGGGTTATTGTTGGCATACGAGGTAACAAGGGACTTGCCCCTAAAGTATGAACCAATCAATACACCAATCGCGCCGATGCTAGCTCCGATGCTGGCTTCAGAAAAGAAGATGGTGATTGTCTCGATTATGCGAGCCGGACAGGGTCTGTTAGATGGCATTCTAGAACTCATCCCATCGTCTCGTGTTGGTCATATCGGTTTGTATCGTGACCCCCATACCTTTGTGCCCATTGAATATTATTTCAAACTCCCTGATGATATGACTCAGCGAGATGTGTTGGTGGTTGATCCGATGTTAGCTACAGGTAATACTGCCATTGCTGCTGTTGACCGACTCAAGGAAGTTAGCCCGAAGTCAATTAAGTTTCTGTGCTTATTAGCAGCACAGCAAGGGCTTGACTATTTCCAACAGCACCATCCAGATGTAGTGATTTACACGGCGGCTATTGATCAAGAATTAGATCACCATGGCTATATTATTCCAGGACTTGGGGATGCAGGCGATCGCTTGTATGGTACGAAGTAATCTAATATAGCGCTACGGACAAGGCAAGAGGCAAGAGGCAAGAGGCAAGAGGCAAGAGGCAAAAGTTTACTATAGTATTATGGAAATGTCTTTTGCTCCTGATTCAACTTAGGTTTTCTGCCCCTACCTTTTTGATTATATATTCCTCTTATTTTTTGATATTCCCATCTATTTAACCAGTTATATATAGTTTTTCGATTGACTCCAAATAGTGACGTTAATTCATTGATATAAAACTTTTGATAACTCAACAATATACATTTATAGCAGTCGCCAGGGCAGTTAGGACATGACAAAAGTCTCAAACTACAGTTTGGCTTGAGTTTAACTTCTGACTTCTGACTTCTGACTTCTGCTATAGCTCTGTCTCTCACTTGCGGTGCGAGGGTGAATCTCAGTTTTTGCAATTAGGCAAAACTGAGATTCACCCTACACGATGGAGAGCAGTATCTAGTGGAAAAATACAATATTTCCGTGTCTCTAGGGTTGCAACTGCTAGATCCACAACCGTTACCGAAAAAATTGGGTTTAAAGCCCCGTCCTTATAGGAGACGCGCGCCTCAGAGTTAAGAAGCATTTATTGGGAGCAGGCTATGAGCAAAAGGGTTAAAACTTATTAATTAAGGCTTCTTAACTCTTACGGTAACTTCTAGAGACGGCTTTCTTTTTGGGAGCATCCCAATTTGGCACGTTAGCTCTTTTTAGGGGGCTGAAACCCTTGAAATATCGTTGCTTTGGGTAATATTGTTTCCAAAATGGGATGCTCCCTTCTTTTTCAGCTAAAACTTGACAGTTTTCACAGAGCGTGTTATAATAAAAACCCTTACAATAAACTAAAAAGCTAGATAAATACTATCTAAAAATAAGTAGATAACGTAAAAAATATGTATGAGATACGTATTGCGTAATTTGGTCTAACGACTACAACGTCTATGAAAAACTTAGATAAAAAAGTATCTGTCTATTCATCTAAAAAAGGTACGGTGGGGCACACCGAAACCATTATCTAGGATCTAAACGCTTGGGGAGATTTGTCCTCTACTTTTTCTGACTCCGGTTTGAAAGAGCCACGACGAGTCATAGAGCCAAGAATCCCCGCTCATAAGCGGGCGGGGAGTGTCAAGAAAAGAGAAATTTAGTATAATTGCTGGGGGATTGAGTGAAGCTCGTCAAGGCTTTAAAGCTTTACCAGGGGTGAAGCAGAAAATTGAGCAAATTGCTAAAAGCTTGAACCCAGACTCAGTCATGCTCAATCAAGAATTCACTAGCGAGAGAGTGTCTAAGAGGATATCTCCCAAGTTTTTTGATACTGAATTTTGCCCCCCTGACCCCCCAAGCGAGCAATCCCTCGCTTGGGGGGAACAAGAGTCAATTTGCTTCTAAAAGTCCCCCAGAATTGGGGGACCAACGGGGGCTTGGATGTAGCAAATGAGACTTCTCAGACAACCTCTAAGGAAATAACTACTAAAACCTCCAATGTGATACACTTAGCAACTCATGGTCAGTTTAGCTCCAAAGCTGAGGAGACCTTTATACTAACCTGGGAAAATAAAATTAATGTCAAAGAATTAGAGCAACTGCTGCGTAGTCAACAATTGTTGGGAGAAGACCAAATTGATTTACTCGTTCTTAGTGCTTGTCAAACTGCTAAAGGGGATGATCAAGCCATGTTAGGGTTAGCGGGTTTTGCGATTAAATCGGGAGCGCGTTCTACCTTAGGGACATTGTGGAAAGTGCGTGATGACTCCACTGCTATGTTCATCAACAAGTTTTACTAATACCTAAAACAGCCAGAAATTACGAAAGCAGAAGCGGTCAGGAAAGCCCAACTAGATTTGATTGGGGATACCAAGTTTAACGAACCTCTGTTTTGGGCACCTTTTATTCTGGTGGGTAATTGGTTGTAAGGGGAATAGGGAGTAGGGAGTAGAGAGTAGGGAACAGAAAGGGGTTAAGTAACGTTAATTTTTTTAAAAAAGTCAACAAAAATTATAGCGTTGATCGCACTTATGATGTAAAGTATTTGTTTTGAGGATGATTCCCTTAAAATTATAATTACTATTGCCTTATATAGCATTTACAAATAGCTCATACTTAATTCTTAATTCTTAATTCTTAATTCTTAATTCTTAATTCTTAATTCTTTCCTTATGAGCCAGTTGTTGGTTAATCTCTCGATTCTATTTTCCCAACCCACGGGTATTGCTAACTATGCCGCTAATCTTTTTCCTTATTTAAAACCTCTCGACCCTACTCTACTGATTTCTCCCACTGCGTCTAGCCGTTTCTGTAGTGCTACTACCTACACTTGCTACCCAATTCCAGGGAATTTAAGCCCTGAACAAGGCACGAAAGGACATTTTCGCCGTCTGTTGTGGACTCAGTTTCAACTGCCGCGAATTTATAAAAAATTGCGAACGCATCTTTTGTTTTCTCCAGTTCCAGAAGCTCCCCTCTTTACCAATTGCCGCTATGTGGTAATGGTTCATGATTTGATTGGGTTACGGTTTCCCCAGGGTTTCTCACCCTTAACTACCTACCAACGCTACTATATCCCCCAAGTTCTTGGTCAAGCAGAACACATCATCTGTAACTCTAGGGCTACTGCTAGAGACCTTACTGACTTCTTCGAGATTCCAGCCGCAAAAATCACCCCGATCTTACTGGCTTACGATGCCAATCACTATTATTATCAGGACTTACGCAAGTGCCCCCTAAATCCCCCAATTCTGGGGGACTTTGACATCATTACCCCCCAGAATTGGGGGGCAGGGGGGCAAAACCAACTAAATTTCGTAAGTCCTAATTATGTGGATACAGTAGATGGTGAAAAAGATCGGGAAAACCGGGAAAATTGTCCCTATTTTCTCTACATCGGACGCCCAGACCCCCACAAAAACCTCCATCGGCTGATTGAGGCTTTCGCTGGTCTAGCCAATTGCCACGACTACCAACTCTGGATTGCTGGCGCAACGGATAAACGCTACACACCATTGCTGGAAGCCCAAGCGGAACAACTGGATATATCCAGTCAGGTCAAATTCCTGGGATATGTTCCTCAGCACCAGTTACCGACCATGATTAGAAATGCGATCGCATTTGTATTCCCCAGTCTTTGGGAAGGCTTCGGTATCCCTGTATTAGAGGCAATGGCTTGCGGTACTCCTGTAATTACAGCCAATCTCTCCTCCTTACCGGAAGTAGCTGGAGATGCCGCTATATTAATCAATCCTTACAACCCTGAGGAAATCACAGCAGCTATGGCAGCAGTAGCAACCGATTCTCAAATGCGATCGCATCTTCGTATGGCAGGTCTTGCTAGAGCCAGTGAATTTAGTTGGCAAAAAACTGGGCAAGCTACGGTAGACATTCTAAGTCATATAGCAAAGGGAATAGGGAACAGGGAATAGGGAACAGGTTATCAGGTTGAAGGTTATCAGGTTGAAGGTTATCAGGTTGAAGGTTATCTGGTTGAAGGTTATCAGGTTGAAGGTTATCAGGTTGAAGGTTATCTGGTTGAAGGTTATCTGGTTGAAGGTTATCAGGTTGAAGGTTATCAGGTTATCAGGTTATCAGGTTGAAGGTTACAGGTTACAGGTTAGCTGGTTACAGGTTAGCTGGTTATTAAACCTTCAACCTTGTCAACATTCAACCTTCAACCTCTTCAACATTCAACCTTCAACCTGATTAACATTCAACCTCTTCAACATTCAACCTGATCAACCTCAACCTTCAACCTTCAACCTGATCAACCTTAAACCTTCCACCTTTACCCTTCAAGCTTCATGGTTGCTTCACAAAAAACCTCTGAGATATAAAGCTTTTGTAAAATTCCTTGGATTCTTGTCCTAATTACAGCAAAAATCTCACTAATGTAGTGAAGCCCAATCAAGACTGAAGCCCAATCAAAGTAACCAGTGTGAGATGAACAGATTTTCTATGTACACGATCTCAACAGAAAGCCCAACCCAATCAAATCTACGCCGATTGGAACTATTGCTGGAGTATTGCCAACTGGCAGCGCGTCCAACTTTGTCTGTGTCAGACAGCAACCGTATGGCTGAGATCCTCGAACTAGCTGAAGCTGACCAAATCCTTAACCTGTTGATAGATAAAGCTGATCTAGTTATAGCTAAACAATTTAGCTGGCTGAGTGACAATGATATTGATACCTATAAAAACCAAATCGCTAAGTTAGAAGAGTATTTAGAAATCTTTGTTTCCCAGAAATCACCTAAGACCAGTGAAACTCTACGTCATAAATTTGCTTGTTTCACTGGAAATCTTTAAGAATAATCTAAGCTATCAGCGTGTCGCGTATCAGCTATCAGCGATTAGCGCTACGCGCACGCTACTTGAGGAGCTATCAGCCATCAGATTATGGGCTCCAGATGGTGCTACTGGAGGTGCTTATTAATAAAATAAGCGGACGGGTAACGGCTAACGGCTGACAGCTGACGGCTGAACGCGCACCCGTGAGCTTTTAGCTGACGGCTGACAGCTGACGGCACCTCAAGTAGCGTGCGCGTAGCGCATATGCTTACTTCAGGATAAGCCATAGTCTTCGAGCATAGAGTTGTCGATATCAAAAAAATAATCTCTCAAAACTTTCCTCATACGCTGATATCGTTTTCGCAACGCTGTATTACTTGCCAAGTTCAGGCGTTCTTCAATTTCAATCCAGGACAATTCCTCCATGACTCGTAACACAAAAATATCAAAATCTAGAGGACTTACTAGTTGTCTAATATCTGACAGTATTTCCTTGACATATTGATCCGATAAATAATCGGAAGCATCATTAGAGCTAATCTGGTATTCTATAGAGCTAAATTCACGTTCTTTTTTCCAATGCTTTCCTTTCTTAGCAAAATGCTCTCTAATCACATTTAAGCAGGTTGTTCTTAGCCAAGCTGATGGATTTTCAATATGTTGTCCAGATTCAATTTTGCTAACTCCGCGAATATAGCTTTCAATAAATATGTCAAAGATATCAAATTTGTGTTCAAGATTGAACTGCTTTAGTCTAAATTCAATAAATGCAAACAATCCCGATTTATTTCTTTGGTTTAAAAGAGAATTAACAGCGGCATCAAATTGTTTACGATTAGGGGACTTTGGAGGTTTTCTAGGTTGCATCTAGTGTAGTTCCTCGGGAAAAATAAAAGCACATGATGCCCCTGACTTTCAATTGTATTTGATAAAACTTATCATCACTATTACTCACTTAGTGACGATTAAGTCTCGATTTGTGACATTGATAAGTAGGTAGGGTAAAATAAATTCATCAAGGGTATAACCATGAAACAATGAGGTTACCGAGCTGTGTTGCCAAATTGGCATAAAAAATCTTTCCATAGCGGTGTTTTAGTATGCCTCGCTACTTACATTTGTCCTTGCTGACCCTAATGACTATAGCCCTTGTGATCATCAAGGAATTACCACATCAGTAGTTGCCACATTAGTTGCCACATTAGTTGTAGGTGCCCATGGCGTGCCCTTGGGATGCTTGCTCCCAATTGCCTGTGCTTAGCTCCCAGTCAGAACTGCTGTAGACGTAAGTGATTCGGATATGGTCTAGGATTATGTAGAAGCAGGTAGATTTTAGCCAGTCTGAGGGGTCTTGAATATCTTGTCCAGATTCAATTTTGCTAACGCCACGAATACAGCCCTCAAAAAGTATCTGGCCTATATCAAGTTCCTGTTCAAGATTGAAGTACTTGAGTTGGCGTTTAATAAATGTATATACCTCAGAGTTTTCTTTTTGTTTCCAGCTAGAATCAACTACTGCATCAAATTTTTGACGATTAGGGGATTTTAGGAGGTCTTGGGTTTGCATCTGGTGTACTTCCTCTAGAAAAATCAACATACGAAGTTCAGGCTTCTTACTTCAGTTTTTCTTGAAGAAGCCTCATCATTATTCTTAATAAATAATGAGAATTAAGTCTTGATTTGTGACACTGATCTAGTTTGATCGGTCAGCTAACCCGCGACGCCCATGCTACACTTTCTGCAAACAGCTATCAGCCCCTAGGCCCCAGAGAGCGAAGGAGTAATGGTTCAAGTTATAACCAAAAGCTCAGTTGACTTGAGGTGTCTTTCCAAAGTGAAAAGCCTTGGCACCAGTGTGTGTAGGTGTCTTTTTAGGGACATCCGTGGTGCCTAGGTTGCTCAAGGTGCTGACAGAGCAAGGCTTGATATTGATCTATATCAATTACAATACCAAGTTTGCTGGCATCTGTGACAGTACTCGAAAGGGTACTTTTATTTGTTTTTATTTGTGTTAAGCTTAAAGATTAGTTAGTAATAAGTGTCAAGGATTTCTGTCTGCTCCCTGTTCCCCGTTTCCCGTTGCCATTGGCTGAATACTTACAAAGATGACTAGATTAATGACCCTTCAGCCTTTTTCCTCAAGAGCTGCAATCACCCACAGAAAGTCCTTTAGATACCAACCATTCCTGATTGAATAGCCGTGACTGATAACGACCACCGCCATCACAAAGTACAGTCACAATTGTATGACCAGGTCCCATTTGTTTAGCCAGAGCAACAGCAGCTCCGACATTAATCCCGACAGACCCTCCCATAAATAATCCATCCCGGCTCAGCAGCTGGTAAACTACCCGGAGACATTCGTGGTCATCAATTTGAATGGCATCATCAATGGGAGCCCCTTCCATATTCCCAGTAATACGGCTGTTACCGATACCTTCTGTAATAGAGTTACCTTCCGGTTTAATTTCACCGGTCTTGACATAACTGTATAAACCACTGCCCATGGGGTCAGCCACCACACATTGAAGGTTAGGATTTTTTTCTTTCAAATACATCGCTACCCCTGCATAGGTTCCACCTGTCCCAGTTGCTGAGACCCAAGCATCAATTTTCCCGTCAGTTTGCTGCCACAGTTCTGGCCCAGTAGTTTCATAATGAGCCTGTCGGTTTGCCAAATTATCAAACTGATTCGCCCAGATGGCATTATCCATCTCTTGGGCAATGCGTCCAGAAAGCTTTACATAATTATTCGGGTCTTTGTAGGGTACTGCTGGCACTGGGCGAACTTCAGCTCCCAGGGTTCTGAGGGTATCCATTTTTTCTTGGGATTGAGTTTCCGGGATAATAATCAGGCACTTGTATCCCTTAGCATTACAGATATGGGCTAGACCAATGCCCGTATTGCCAGCGGTTCCTTCAACAACTGTACCCCCAGGCTTTAGTAAGCCTTTTTCTTCTGCATCTTTAATAATATAGAGGGCAGCTCGGTCTTTTACAGAACCTCCTGGATTGAGAAACTCGGCTTTCCCTAGAATTTCACAACCCGTCTCTTCGCTAAAGCTGTTTAAGCGAATAAGTGGTGTATTACCAACTGTATCAACAAAACCTGCTTTGATATCCATTTAAATCAAGTTTAAATTACAAATTCTAAATTCTAAATTCTAAATTCTAAATTCTAAATTCTAAAGAATGAAGGATGAAGTATCCTTAATCCTTCATCCTTCAGACTAGATAATTATTTCACTTGTTCGGTTGGGGTGTCATCCGCAGATAGGGCTTAATTTCCTCATATCCTTTGGGAAACCGTTCCTTCAACTCTTCTGGATCTTTGATGGAGGGTACAATAACACAGTCACCCCCGTCTGTCCAGTTAACGGGAGTAGCAACTTTATAGTCATCGGTCAACTGTAGGGAGTCAATCACTCGCAGGATTTCGTCAAAGTTACGACCGGTGCTAGCAGGGTAGGTTAACACTAACCGCAATTTCTTCTGTGGGTCGATGACGAAAACAGAGCGTACGGTTAGGGTATTGTCAGCGTTGGGGTGGATCATATCGTAAAGGTCAGACACCTTTTTATCTGGATCCGCCAAAATCGGGTAGTTGACCGTTGTTGTCTGGGTTTCGTTGATATCTCCAATCCAGCCTTTGTGGGAGTCAACATCATCCACGCTCAAGGCTAGCACTTTAACATTGCGCTTCTCAAATTCGGGCTTGAGTTTAGCAACCATACCTAACTCGGTAGTGCAAACTGGGGTGTAGTCGGCTGGGTGAGAAAACAGCACCACCCAGCTATCTCCTGCCCATTCATACAAATTAATCTCCCCTTCGCTGGAATTCTGAGTAAAGTCGGGTACGGTATCCCCCAATCGTAGAGTCATGGCTAAATCCTGTTGCTATTTGTTCTTGTCAGGATAGTTATCGTGCCACAAAACTCAAGTTTATCGGTCAGCTTTTAGATCTATTTTAGGATTGGCTTAGGAATTCTTTATTCAGCGGTCAGCGGTCAGCGGTCAGGGGTCAGCGGTCAGGGGTCAGCGGTCAGGGGTCAGCGGTCAGGGGTCAGCGGTCAGGGGTCAGGGGTCAGGGGTCAGCGGTCAGGGGTCAGGGGTCAGGGGTCAGGGGTCAGCGGTCAGCGGTCAGCCTTGGCCTTGGCCTTGGCCGTTGGCCACGCTACGCGAATGGCCACGCTGCGCGAACAGTAGCACTATCTGTAGCCCATAAGCTGATAGCTGATAACTGATAGCTGATAGCTGATAGCTGATAGCTGATAGCTGATAGCTGATAGCTGATAGCTAGTAGCTTACGAAGCAACATTTGTCAAGTAACTATGGTGGGAACTCTTCGTCTTCTGGAAAAAGTTGAGGTCTTGTGTCTGGACTTCGATAATATGAGATGATAGGAAACAAAAATTAAACTAAACCCACAGAGATTAATTTCTCTTAGTGCTGTGTTGTGTAAGTAAGGAGTTTTATGATGAGAAAATTGCGTCATCTGGCAGTGTTATGCCTTCTAGTGCTTAGCTTGGGCTGCTTAGGCTTATCCCAAAGTGCGATCGCTTCCCCTATGTCTTCAGCAGACACATTTTCTTTAAATAACTTAACGTTGCCCTCATCTACCGCTTTAATCGCTCGTTCCCGGAGCAATGAGGCTGATCGCAAGTTATCCACCGAGTTTGGTGAGAAGATTGACCTGAACAATACTCATGTGCGAAAGTTTCGCCACTATCGCGGATTCTATCCAAACTTGGCTAGTAAGATTATTCAAGAAGGTAAAATACATCCCTACAAGTCAGTAGAAGATGTTCTGAAAATTCCGGGACTAAGCGAACGCCAGAAGAAACTGTTACAAGCGCAAATTGATGAAGGTACTTTTACCGCGACTCCTCGGTCAGAGGTTTATAATGCGGGCGACGATCGCTATAATCCTGGCGTATACTAACAACGCCATTGGTGGTTAACTTTAAATTTCCTGTCTAACCCACTCTTACAAGAGTGGGTTAATTGTAACTAATCAATCTAGGACTTACAGAGCTGCCAGCTAGAATCACTCGATAGTTCCAGAACTTGCTGATGGTACTTCAGCAGACTCTCTCGGTGACCAACACTGATAAACGTGGTTTCGGTTTGCTGTAGTTGCTGATAGAGATGCCGCTCGTTTTGCTGATCCAATGCACTGGTTGCTTCATCCAAGAAGGCATAGCGAGGTTGATTGAGCAAGAGTCTGGCAAAGGCTAGACGCTGTTGTTCTCCTAGGGACAGAACACTGCTCCAATCTAATTGGACCTCCAAACTGCCCACCTTGGCCAGCAGCTCAGAAAGGTTAACCCGGTGCAGCACGGACTCCAATTCCTCCAAGGAACTGTCGCGGCTGGCATTTGGGTAAAGCAGCTGTTCTCGCAAGGATCCTGGAATCATGTAAGGACGTTGAGGCAAAAATAAGATGTCTTCCACGGCAGGTCGCATGATGCAGCCTGTTCCTGTGTTCCACAACCCAGCGATCGCTCTTAGCAAAGAACTCTTGCCACAGCCACTCGCCCCCATAATTAGTGTCCCCTCACCCGGTTCCACTGACAACGAGAGATCTTTGATCAAGGTCTGTTGGCTGTTAGGAGTTTGCAAGGTAATCTCTTTGAGGGCAAAGCAGTTGTCCTCTACTGTCTTAATAATCTTAGCAGCATTCTGTTGTGCCGTCGGCGCTTCCAAAACCTCCGCCAGGCTAGCTAAGCGATTAACCACCGCAGCAAGAGCACTAAGGGTATCAAACCGACGTACAATCACTGCCAGTGCCCCCGAAAGCTGAAAGCACAATATACTTGCTTGAGTAACTGTCCCTAACTCAACTTGACCACTAAAATACAATGATCCTACAGTCAAGTAAGGTATGATAAAGATAGAATTTTGATACGCTATGGTTAAGAATTCTATATTCCGCTCCCAGCCGATAATCAGATTTAGATTCTGCATCAGTTGAATAAATCGCTGCTTCACTAAACTCAATTCTTGATTTTCTCCACGAGAGAAGGCGATTGATTCAGCATTGTCGCGGATGCGAACCAAACTGTACCGGAAGTTGGCTTCGTATTCGAGTTTTTCTCCGTTAAGATCAACTAACCATTTACTCAAAAAAATCACGCTGACGTTGACGAACAGGGAATAGACTACCATAGCAGTCAACAGCAGTTTAGAAATCGTCCAAAGAACGATTCCGTAAGCAATTAGATTAACAACTTGATTTAGTATAGCAACCCAAAAATCCAAGATGGTTTTAGTAAAGGATTCAACTTCTTTGGAGATGCGCTGGTCTGGGTTATCGATATCCAGATTAGTCTTGAGTTCGTAATAGGCTCTATTGTATAGATACTGATCGAGGAAATATTTGGTTAACCATTGTTGCCAGTCGAGACAAAGTCTCTTTTTGATGTAGTTGGAAAAAACCATTAAGGGCACAATGGCCAATAGGGAACTGCTGTAGAGTAAGAGCAGGGTCAGGTAGTTTGACGCCTGGTGTCGAGCCATGACCGTGATCAAGTCCCGATTCAAGTAGCTGCTTAAGACATTCACCCCAGTACTTGATAGCAGTAACAACACTATCACTATTGACATCAACCATGGTTGCCAATTATCTTGTAACTGTTGCCTGTAGTAGGCAAAAGCAGCAATCGTAGCTAGGAAAAGTAAAGCAATGACATAGATAGCTGGCGACTTATTGATCATGGCAACAGAGTCCACTAAACCGGGAGCAACACTATTAATTATTTCTGGAAAATAGTGCTGTCCTCCTAAGCTAATGAGGCTGACAATAGTAAAAGAAATTATTAAAAGGAATACTATTAGCAACAGCAATAGCCCTAGAAAAGTTCCTCTTTGATCCGATACTGGTATCCAGTAAGGCTGGACAAGCCCTAACAATCTTTGCCCAAACTTACCGTCAAATCTGTGGTTTTCACTCATATATCTAGAAATTCCCAGTTGTCAAAGCGGTGCAAGTGTCAATAATCATTCTGCTTATTTATTAAGCACAGGTGCAATCGGTGTATAGCCTGTAGGGTTTCACCCCCAATTTCTGATGTTTACAGGATTTACGCGCCCCCGTTGGTCCCCCTCGGGGGACTTTGACATCATTACCCCCCAGAATTGGGGGGCTAGGGCGTGTCTTCAAACTCGGAGATCCCCCTAAATCCCCCTTAAAAAAGGGGGAATTTGAGTATGGCTCCCCCCTTTTTCAAGGGGGGCTGGGGGGGATCATAATCTTGCGGAAAACTTTGAAAACACGCCCTAGGGGGGCGAAATCAACTTAACCGCGTAAGTCCTGGTTTATTTTGCTTATCTGCTTACCAAGTCACCATACAGCTATAGCATTTCTATTTGATTTGTGAACAGAATCCCTTAAGGAAAGGCAAGAGGAATCCCCCCTAACCCCCAGCCCTTAAGGGGGGCGGGCAAGAGGCAAGAGTTTATTAAGTATATAGGGATGTTTGTCAATAAAAAACTGTATTTTTTGTTACATAAAAACTAAACTATATATGCATTTTAAAAGACTTCAGATAAAAGTTAAGAAATGTCAAAAAGTGAACCATAGGAGTAATGATATATACACTAATAAGTGTATGCTCAAATAGCATATAGTAAATCTTACTACCCATCAGGGGCACAAAGGAGTAATATAATGTCAAATGCTACTCTAGAAAAGGTACTGCACCAGGCATGTATTGACGCTGAGTTCCGTAGCGAAGTTCAAAATAACCCAGAAGCTTTTGGACTCTCAGCTACCACTTCCCTGCCTGAATCTGTCGAGAAGCAGGATCATGCTGTCATCGAGTTGTTAAATGCTTCCTTAGGGGAGTTTGATATCGTTGCTCAGTGTCAACCCAGCTGCGACTTGGGTGCTCTAACCATAGTTTGTGATGGAGTAACCAAGTAGGTTGTGACCGTTTATAATCTAATCGGCTAGGTACCTGTCTAGGAGCTGGCATGACATCGAATTTTTTAAGATTAGATGTGATGCCAGCCCCCGTTGTTAACTGTTTATTAGTCGGGGTTATGGTTGAGGATTATGTGGTGGAGGAACTGGCTTGCCGAGCTAGTAATTTGGCTGAGCGAACTCTCATTGTTGCTGGCTAAAGGCCAGGGTAAAGCTAGGTGTAGCAACCAGCTTGAACCATTGGATAGCTGGAACATCAAAAAACTGACTGGCAAGTTTGCTGTGCAGGTGCTTAAGGATTCCTAACTTACAGTTTTTGCAAGTAAATACCAGGGATTATAGCGCTACGGGCAAGTCTCAAGTGAGAAGTCAGAAGTCAAAAGTAACCATTGATTAGGTTTCGGAGTTTAGAAATGTCCTAATCTGGGAGCAGGTCAAATTTGCAGAACAAATGATTGATCTACTTGACAAAACACCAAAAATTCTGTTATTGAGCCGGTCTTAGTTGCAGAACAGATCAACTATGTACCATTAGAGCTTGGCTTTTCGGGGCTATAGTAATGGTAAAAATATTCGGCATTTCTGACATGCTCCCCCTATTACCTATTACCCATTACCTATTACCCATTACCTATTACCCATTACCCAGATAAGCGTACAAATGTTAGGCATTTGTGACATGCTCCCGTCCTAATCTTAGAGGTTGTCTGAGAAGTTTCATTTGTTACATCCAAGCCCCCTAAATCCCCCGAGCGAGCAATCCCTCGCTCGGGGTACTTTTAGAAGCAAATTGACTCTTCCCCCAAAGTTGGGGGGCTAGGGGGGCAAAATTCAGTATAAAAAAACTTTTCAGATATCCTCTTAATGCGTAGTGCTATATCTGGGAATAGTTGTCCTATTGATAGCAGCTCTTAGGGAAAGGCAAAGGGATGTTTGTCAATAAAAAACTGTATTTTTTGTTACAGAAAAACTAAACTATATATGAATTTTAAAAGACTTCAGATAAAAGTTAAGAAATGTCAAAAAGTGAACCATAGGATGAAAATTATGTATACACTAATAAATGTCTGCTAAACGAGCAGATGGTAAATCTTACTGCCCATCAGGGGCACAAAGGAGCAATATTATGTCAACTGCTACCCTAGAAAAGGTACTGCACCAGGCATCTATTGACGCTGAGTTCCGTAGCGAAGTTCAAAATAACCCAGAAGCTTTTGGACTATCAGCTACTACTTCCCTGCCTGAATCTGTTGAGAAGGAAGATCATGCTTTCATCGAGTTGTTAAATGCTTCCTTAGGGGAGTTTGATATTGTTGCTCAGGATTGTGAATCCACCTGCAGCTTCGGTATTGTAACCCTCATTTGTGATGGAACAACCAAAAGCTAGTGATGGAACGACCAAGTAGGTTGTGACCGTTTCTAATCCAATAGGCTAGGTACCTGTCTAGGAGCTGGCATGACATCGGATTTTTTAAGATTTAGATGTGATGCCAGCCCCCGTTGTTAACTGTTTATTAGTATTGCTTGGTAACTGTTGGGGTTATGGTTGACGATTCTGTGCTGGAGGAACTGGCTTGCCGAGCTAGTAATTTGGCTGAGCGAACTCTCATTGTTGAACGACTGGCTAAAGGCCAGGGTAAAGCTAGGTGTACCAACGAGCTTGAACCGTTGGATAGCTGGAACATCAAAAAACTAACTGGCAAGTTGGCTGTGCAGTTGCTTAAGGATTCCTATGAGCAACAAGGAAAAGTCAGTCAATCGATTATTGAAGACCTACGAAAACTATTAACGGACTATAAATTATACGAACGAAACTGGGGGGAATTGTCGGAAGCAGACCGATTGGAGTTCGTAAAACCTCACCGTCAGTGGCTAGAAACCTACCGCGCTGCGATCGCGACCTTGGATTTACCAAAAGGGGATTTTGTAGGGAGTTCCTGGTACGAACCCGATATCTACCACGGTAAATTGGCGATAGCCTGCGAACCCTTTCTACGGCTGTTGCACCAGAGATTGCAACCTTTATGTGATCAGCTTCAGGTGATCTCAAAGCAAGTCGTCAGTGACCTTCAAATTAACCTGCTTAATCGCTTTGAGCTGGCCTTAACCTGGACGGTTGAAGCCAATATTAATGTCTATTGTCTTCAGAATAAGATCGCCAAATCAGCCGATGATCCAGAGGCTTATCTGGCCTACCTGGAACAGACGTTTCAAGACGGTTGGAGTTATCACCGCTTTTATTTTCAGTTTCCTGTACTAGCACGTTGGTTGGCTCAGGTAACTGGTTTCTTGTGTGATTTTGGTGAGGAAGTGATTCAGCGTTTGGCTAGGGATCGCGAGCAAATCAGCGGGAGGTTCTTCTCGGGGAAACCCATAACCCAAGTCAAATCCTTTAAGTTAGGCAACTCGGATTACCATGCTGGCGGCAAGAGCGTAGTGATCGTGGAACTGGAGCTGATTAACTCTGAGCCAGCAACAATTGTTTATAAGCCTCGCTGTATTCAATCTGAAGCAGCGATGCAAGGGCTGCTAGAAACCTTGACTAGGGATAAGGTGGTTGAGTTTGCCAGCTATGGAGTGCTCTGTCGAGATGGCTATGGTTATGCAGAGTTTATTGCTTCTGGTAAAAACCATGTCCAAAGTCAAGCTTCTGCTGAGGGATTTTATCAGCAACTAGGGGGATTTCTCAGCATTTTCTACATCCTAGGGGGATGCGATCTGCATTTTGAAAACGTCCTAGTTGCTGATGGGAATGGGTTTATTTGCGACTGCGAAACGGTTTTGGAAGTGTTGCCCCTTGGCATAGACAAAATGCCCGGTACAGTACTCGATTCAGTTTTCAAGACGGGTTTGCTGGAATGGCCAGACCCGGGGGATAAAAATGAAATGAAATTGAGCGGGTCTAGGGGCGGCGACTCCTACGAAGTACCCCATCAAGTTCCTAAAGTGAACAAGGGCCGGATGTCATTAGCCCTGGGTGTTGAATATCAATCGGGAATTCGGGTCGAATTCGAAGCAACCAATCGCATCTATTACCAAGGTCAGCTCGTACAGCCACAGGAGTACAAAGATGCCATTGTTGAGGGATTTAACCGAGTTTATAACTGGTTTCGAGAAAACCCCACTAAAGCCGCAACCTCCCTCCAAGACTTATTTTCTCCCTCATCAGTGCGCTTCATTAATTGGGGAACCCAAGCCTATGGCAAGTTGCTCCTTGCTGCTCGCCATCCCAAATGTCTTGCCGAACCCCTAGAAGTGGATTTGCTGTTCAACACCTTAAAAGAGCATCAACGAAAGTGGGACAATCAAGGGAAACTGGCTGAGCTAGAACTAGCATCCCTGTGGCAATTGGATATCCCCATCTTCTCAGCTAAGGCAACTGGCCCTCTAGATTTAATCCACAATTACCAACAATCCCTGCCA
This sequence comes from Moorena producens 3L, assembly GCF_000211815.1. Classification (GTDB taxonomy): domain Bacteria; phylum Cyanobacteriota; class Cyanobacteriia; order Cyanobacteriales; family Coleofasciculaceae; genus Moorena; species Moorena producens. The sequence goes on along the minus strand of NZ_GL890819.1, from coordinate 64,328 downwards.
GATGCGATCGCGATTTCCCCATTGGACAATGCAGTCAAACGCATTGAAAAATTATCTGAGGAGAACCGAATCCGGCAGAACCAGTACATCTACAGTAGCCTATCCACAGACGAACTGAATAGTCCCTACTTTATCGCTTCAGCGGTTAATTACGCCCAGCAAATTGGTTGGCAGTTGTGGGAATTACTTGAACCCGATGCGAGTAAGGCTCCATGGCAAACCTCCGACTATACAGCTACTGGAAAACGTGTGGTAGATGTCGGGCCAGATATTTACTCGGGTTCAGCGGGGATTTGCCTATTTTTGGCTTATCTTGATGCCCTTCACCCCCAGCCAGAATTTCGTCAAGCAGCAGAGCGAGCCTTCAAGCACGCCATGGAGCACCCTAGTTCACCCTTCGTTGGGGCGTACCAGGGAACAGCTGGATTGATTTACCTGTTAACCCACCTGGCTCAGCTATGGGACAGACCAGAATTGCTGGAGCGGGCAGTAGAGTTGACTCACGAACTAATGCCACGGATTCCTCAGGACAAATACTTTGACCTTTTGCTCGGAGTCACGGGGGTGATTCCTGTCATGGTGGGGTTGGCAAACACCACTTCTGGCCAAGGGAGAGATAGTGCCATAGATTGTGCTGTGCAGTCTGCTCAATATTTGCTCCAAGGGGCAACTCGCCAGGGGGACACCCTAAGTTGGGAGGGTGGGCGACCGGATCTAAACCAGCAGAATCCCACCGGTTTTTCCCATGGTTCGAGTGGTTCAGGGTGGGCACTAATTTTGCTGGGGTGTGATCTTGACAAGCAAGAGTACATTCAGGCTGGTCGTCAATGCTTTGCCTATGAAGCGACTCACTTTGATCGGGAGCAGAAGGATTGGTATGACCTGCGCAAATCGGTCATGGTAGCTGACAGAAACGAACCCCATTTTGCCAATGCTTGGTGCAATGGGTCGGCGGGAATTGGTTTGAGCCGTATTGCCAGTTGGGCAGCTTTAGGGAAAAATGACGAAGATATTCTGCGGGAGGCTTACGCAGCTCTCAATGCTACTTTGCGGAATTTTGACAAGCTCGGTAATGATTCCCTATGTCATGGCAGATCTGGCAATGCTGAGCTATTGCTGCGGTTTTCTCAACTGAGGGACACACCTTATTTGCAGATGGAGGCTAACGTCCAAGCTCAAGCCCAATGGCGTCGGTTTGAGAAAGCTCGTACGTGGCTCTGTGGTTCTACGACTAAGGATCTCTTTCCCGATCTGATGCTTGGGATCGCTGGAATCGGAATGCACTTTTTGCGGCTAGCCTATCCGGAGCGAGTCCCTTCCCCTCTGATGCTCGATCCGCCTCCATCAGCATAAGCCGATAGACCTAGATTGAGGGGAAAGCTTGTGTCGGTGAAGGTAGACTCTGGGATTATTATTGTCGTGGTTGTAATTTTGTTGGTTTAATTGGTTGAAAAAGCTATGTCAAAAGAAGCGGTGGAGAAGTTTTATGAAGCTCTTGAAAATACAGAAGCATTGAGACAGCAAGTTAAGGTAATCACAACGGAAGAAGAGCTGGTTAAACTTGGTGCCAATCACGGTTATTGTTTTACCAAAAAAGATATAGCAGCAGCAAATGCTTCTTATGTTCCCAAGAGTGACAAACCTCTGATTTCCATTGATTGTTCTGAGTCTGCTTCTGATAAAGGGTTCCCCCACGCTTATCACTACGAGTTTAAGTTTTCCGAGATTCCAGGGTTTGAGAAAATTGCTGAGGAGGTCGGAAAGCTCAAAATCAAG
>NZ_GL890819.1:49121-62400 GCF_000211815.1 Moorena producens 3L | reverse complement strand
ACCTGGATCAAGGTGTGGCTTCATCCCAGCCTGAATATGCCTGGAGTCAGTTCCACTTAATTAATCTGGATCGGTATGTTGACCATTCCCTTTACGATGATTATTTTAGGACGAAAGTAAAGTTAATCGAACTCCTGGAAGAGTTCTTTGGAGCTGAAATTAGGTTCTCAGGAAGCTTATGGTATCCGCCGAATGCTTATCGGATGTGGCACACGAACGAAACTCAGCCAGGTTGGCGGATGTATTGCGTTGATTTTGATCGCTGTGAATTCAATGGGGATGGCAAACCATTTTTCCGCTACATGAATCCCGAAACCAAAGAGTTAGTAACCCTTGAGGAGAAGCCGAAAGTGGTTAGATTCTTCAAGATCGAAAGCGAGCCACACAAGTTGCTGTGGCATTGTATTGTTAATAAAACCCAAGCAAACCGGTGGAGTTTTGGCTTTAACGTTTCTGATCAATGGATGAATAAGTTACTCAAGCCTAAGGTAAAATTGACAGCAAACTGAAATAAAAAAAATGAGATCAAAAAACTATGTTCTAAACTAGCCTAAAAAATGTTTTATGTGAAATACTCCTGTGACTTGTTGCTAAAGAAAATAATTATACCAATACTGTACACATGGTATGATTAGGAAAAATAGATGAAGGAGTTACACTCTTCTTGGGTAAACTTAAATATTACTTCATCAAACTTATCCATAATGAACAAATTTATAATGATCAAATTTACTAGTAATGGTAAAAAAGCTAAGTTGGGATAAGTTCAATCAAGCAGACTCGAACACATTACTAAAAAAAACTACTCGAAGACACTATGGTCAAGATCAAGCATAATCCTAAAGAATATAGAGAAGATAAAGATAGAGGTGGTGACAGGGATGAAATTCGGCAAATACAGATATTGATGCTCTTGTGTTTATGTCTGTCCTCTGAAGGCACGCTCTACGACTTGCTGAAGATGGCATTGGCGACCCCTGGGCACCAGACATTGAATCGGGTAACTCCACCGGAAGATATTAGTATAGATGGTCTATTTGAGTGGTTGGGTAAGCTGTTTGGTGAAGCAGAAGTGACAGAAGGAGAAAGGGATTTGATTCTCTGGCAAAACGATATCAAAAATATGTGGCCAGCGATTAGTGAGCTCAGAGCAATCGAGGAGAAGCTTGGGTTTAAGATTACCATCGAAAAGAAGAGCTAAGTTGTGCACAAAGTTCACTATCAGCTAGTGATACTTTCTTAGGGTAAATGTTAGAGGGTGGGGGATTATAGCTTCCCCCACCCTCCACGTAATCCTACAAATTAAGACTACAAATTAAGACTAAACATTAAGACACAATTGAACATAATTACTGTTTTCTGAATCCACTGACTGAGTATTACCAGACCTAGCAGATAAATCATTATCCAGCCAACTCTCACTAGTGCCTAACCTCAGAGCATCACTAGCTAACCACCTCTGGAACACTTCCATGCGACCATCTTCTGGACTAACTAGCTGATAAACTCTGAACCGCTTTTTTCCTTGGCTCTGATAACGAATACACTGTAAGCCATAGCCGATTTTATCCAAGAAGCGCCTAATAATAACAATCGGAGTTGCTTTCTTAGCTAGTCCTATTCCGGTGATGGTTTTGATAGCACAACGGTTTGCTAATGCGATCGCAGCCATCTCCTGCAAGTCCTGATCAGTATTTTTGAGTTCTCGTTCCAGATTTTCTAATAGAATTGGTATCCCCAAAACTTTCATAGTACCAATCATTGCTCCTAGCACAGCACGATTGAAATCCGGTATAAATATACTCCCTTGACCTTGCTCAATTAACAGTCGCGCTACCTTAGCATCCCGTTCTGCTAGATGTTGCTGACCTAGGGTAAGAAAATAATGGAGCCGTAGCTGCTTATACCAGCCTTGGTCATCTTTGAGTACCAGTTCTGGTGTGACTGGGATGGCATAACGCTGCTTTAAATCGTACTTCCGTAGTGAGCGACGTTCCGATGGTTTTTTGACTAGGCGTTTGCTAATCGTTTGATATTGGCTATCACTGAAGTCTTGACTAGATGCGATCGCATTACACTCAGCCTGATAGTTTTGGTCTCTAACTGCAGTAATCGCTGCCATCAGAGCATTCTGTGCTCCCAACTCTTCCGCTTGGGGTGAACCCTTAGACTTCTTTTTCCCAGCTTTAGTGGAACTGACTGGGGAAACATCCATCACCAGATGACCTTCAGCACGCAATCCTGCTAGCACCGATTCCCGATAGTTGACCATGGCGGCATTGAATCGGACAGCCATTTTCGCCCAGCACATCAAGGATTCTGCTTGAAAGCCTGTATCTAAATCATCCACAGCATCGAAATCCGATTGTTGTAGCAACCGAATATTCATTTGGGTCAAACGCTGTCCAGATGCCAGTAGTGAGGATAGAGACGTGGAGCCATTACCGACGTGATTAAAGCCATAAGGGGCTACCCAGATGAACCGGGGGAGATTTTCTCGGATTCGGCCTAAGGTTTGTCTGACACTATTTTCTCCTTGCACCCCTTGGGCAATACACCACACAGAGGTAAAGTGTCCCCGCAGATCAATACTCACTCCCGTTTCAATAGCAGGACTAGCTAATACAATGTCATAGTCCCGTAAAACATTGTTGAGGTTATTGATACACCCCATGGCTGGATGATTTGTTTCACCAAGGGATTCCGAATCAATGCGCAATATCCGGAGGTGGGGAAATTGCTTTTTTAGGTACGCTTCTAGAGTGCAAGTACCCCATTGGCTCTTGGGTTTTTGAGCGGAAAGACACACAAAGGGTTTGCCTCCTTGAGCAATGTGTGCTTCTAGCTCTCGCACTAGTTTTTTTGGTGTGCTATCGGTATAGTTATGAACTTGCCAGGACCCGTCAATGTTCGGTTTCCAGTCATTCTCAATGATGAAGGGTTCAAGGTCAACTCCAGACAAGCTCAGTAAGTAATCTATCGATATATCACTCAAGTCCGCATCCGCAATATAAACTTGACCAGACCCCCCCAAGACATTCTGGATTAGGGTTTTCAGAGATTTGAGAATAGCAACCCGATTACTCTGACAGGTGCTAGAGTTCAATCCATGCCAGAGCACTTGCTCCACTTCATCGATAATTACTACGCCATCAGACCAGTTAGCAGCATTGAAGCGAGCCTGAGAATTCCCATGCAAGGAGTCGAGACATAAACCATAACCTAAGACGCCTTGCTTCTGGTCATCCCTGACCTCAGTGATATACTTGATGCCAAAGCGTTGACACAATGCTTCTACTAATCGCACCCGATGACCAAGCACCAATACCCATTGGTTTCGGGCTAGGGCTTGAGAGACAATTTTTTCCAGTAGTTGGGTTTTTCCAGTACCCTTAGGGGATTTAATCCCAATCAGTTGGGCTGTATCCGGAATCGGAAGTTCTTGCAGATAGCGGCAATTTACCTTAAGGTTAGCTCGATAGGTCAGCTGGGTTAGGGATTTAGCTTTCCAAGTATCGAGGGGGAGTGCTCGTTGGTAAACTTGCTCAAAGGTCTTCTGACCTTGATCAGCAATTAAATCATCTACCCCTTTGCCTAGCTGGGCATCCCAAGTAATCACCTTAACAGGGCAACCTGCTTGATTGAGCAGATATCCCATTCTACGAATCGCAGCATTGACAGCTTTGATGGTATTCGGTTTCGAGTCTTGGTCAAAGACTATGTAAATCTCTCGCTCCGGAGTCGCTAGTTTCTGTAGTTGGGGAATCAAGTCAGACTTGCCAATCCGATTTCCCTGGGCATCCCTACGGATTCGATACCCACCATTAATTCCTGGTAATGCGATCGCAGCGTAACCAGCAGTGAGTAAAGCTCCAGCTTTCTTAGCGCCCTCAGTAATACACAACGGAATTGAGGGGTGAGAGATTAGCCACTGCCAAAACCCTAGATCCGGTTGATTGTGGTCAAGGTCTGTGGGGAGAATAGTAATATCATTGCGTTCAGCAATCCGTTGCCACAGGTGGAAAGGTACTCGCAGAGCAAACAAGCCTGTGGGGGTTTTGGGGGGATGTTCATATTTAATTAGCTTCCTAGTTTCCCCACTGTGACGGGGTTGGCTGGGTTTGAAACAGCCCCAAATATCCTCCTGACCAGTAAGCAAGTCAATACCAGAACACCACCATCCCCCTTGTTCGAGGTGTTGATAGCGTTTCAGAATCGAGTTTAGCACTCGACCATCATTGCGTCTGGGCAGGGAGTCGGAATAGAAGAGATACTCAAATGGGCTAGAGCCTTCGAGAGACCTTACATTGAGGCGAGTCAGCTGTTCATCAACACTACTAGCTGTCCACTCCTGGATATGGTTCATGGGTTTGGGGAAGACTCTGGCAGAGGTCACGCTATATCTAGTGGTTTAATCTTTAACTTAAGTAATATAACACTATTTGTGACCTAATAGTTCATTTTACCTAATGGTTTATATTTTCTTGACAGTTCACCGTTTACGGTTAACCGTTGACGGTTGATAGTACCATAAAATGATCACTTATCCCTAGCATCGGATTACCAGTAATTAGTGTAATTAGTTATTAGTTATATAGGGATGCGTGTAGGAATTGTGACAATTTTTGTTCCCTACTCCCGTCTTGATGCAGTCGCTCATGGGGGGAACCCCCAAGACCGTAATGGTGCTTTTTCCGTAGGCGAATTAAATTCGCCACGGGTCGCACCTCTGCATCGCTACTCCCTACGGTGCGCTTGACCCGTAATTAAATTCGCCACGGGTCGCACCGCTCCCTACTCCCTACTCCCTATTCCCTTTGCTATTCCAGAATATTCCCATAGTCTGGGCGAGAGTGGGAAACGCCACTTTCACCCTTATTTCTCTAATTATTCTTGCCCTAAGTTTAGGTCAAGCAGGTTGGTTTCGGTGGTTAGCGCTTCACATAGCTAATTGGGGATGTGGTCGTGGCCATTTGCTTTTCTCCTTAGTGATCCTAGTCGGGATGTTATTGAGCAATGTGTTTACTAACCTAGCCACGACCATAGTCTGGACAGCTGCTGTCATGGAAATTTTGCTGCTGCTTGGCTTTAGTGCCAAAGCTACTCTGGCATTTGTATTTACTAGTGGTTTTATTACCGATGCCGCTAGCTTACTACTGCCAATGAGTAATCCAGTAAATCTGATTTATGTTGATTATTTACAGATTTCCTGGTTGCGCTATGTGATGGTGATGTTGCCCGTAACCGTTGCCACAATAGCGACTAGTATCATCATTCTCTGGTTCTATTTTGAACCCCAAATCCCCCTGACCTATAACCTTGCCCGTCTACCACCACCTAATCGTGCGATTCGAGATTCCTTAATCTTTAAATTGAGTTTTCCTATTTTAGGACTACTCCTAATTGGCTACTTGTTGGCAAAAGTCCTAAATTTCCCCATTGCCTGGATTGCTGCTATGGCAGCTTTAGTGATGGTGGCATTAGCAGCACGTTTCCTTAACGGTCGGGCTAGTACACTTCGCTATATCTTACAACTAGCAGGTCAACTGCCATGGCGAATTATTTTACTTATCTTAGTCCTGTTTCTATTCGGCATCGGTTTGGACAATCTGGGCATAACTGCTCTGTTGAGCCAGCGGTTGGAAATCCTTTCTAATTGGGGACTCACTTTAGCAGCTAGTGGTAGTGGTTTCTTAGCCACATTTCTTGCCAGTGTACTCAATAATTTACCAACAGTACTGCTGAATGCTAAGGCAATTGAAAGCATTACGGATATTGATCCAGCTGTCAAAGAAGTGATGATATATGGGAATTTAATTGGGTGCAACTTAGGAGCGAAAATTACTCCCTTAGGAAGTCTATCAACTCTACTTTGGTTGAATGTCTTGGCTTTTAGAGGAATCCAAATAAGTTGGGTTTATTATATTCGCTTAAGTTTTATTCTTACCATGCCAGTTTTGTTTGTAAGTTTGCTGAGTTTAGCAATATGGTTACCCTGGCTGATTGCTTGAGGATATAGGGGTTTTAAATTAGGTCAGGTACATGTTTTTAGGGAGTAGGGAGTAGGGAATAGGGAATAGGGAATAGGCGGCAATAGGCAATAGGCAATAGGCAATAGGCAAGAGGCAACAGGCAAGAGGCAACAGGCAACAGGCAAGAGAGAAAAAATCCTGTGTACCTCATTAAGTTAGAAACTTCCCTCTTCCCTCTTCTCTATTCCCTGTTACCTATTCCCTGTTCCCTAAAACCCAAGAATTTGTACCTCACCCAATTGCAAAACGCTGTATACTTCTGTTTACTTTGATGGGTATGCAATAACCAAATTAATAATATTTCAATGCCGTGCTGAGTGCGGAAATGGGACTGGAGTTTCTGGATCAAGACCAGAAACCCAAGGTAAGATTGTGCGAAGCTCCTTTAGTGGAAGGTGCGATCGCAGCCGTTGTCCAAGCTGCTGCTGGGTAAGCATTCAGCCGTCAGCCGTGAGCTTTTAGCTCACGCTACTTGAGGTGCCGTCAGCCGTGGGCTTTTGGCCCACGCTGCGCGAACAGCTTTGTGGCACAGGCTTTGGCCTTGGCCTTTCGGCCACGCGTGCGCGTTTGGCCACGCTGTGCGAACGACGCTGTGACTTTACTCAGCATTATTCCAATGCTTACCTGTTGTCTTGATGCAGGTGACCCACGCAACCCCTCCCCATGAGCGACTGCATCAAGACAGGAAAATAAGGATCTTAAACTAACAAAAATTCCTGAATAGAGCCTCTTCCCACTGTTCCCTGTTCCGGTGATCCGCTGTTCCCTCTTACAGACTGTTTATTTAGCATAACAGGTACGGTAGAGTCGTTATCTCTATTTCACCCTTTAGATAGAGTAAAAATAATCAAAAATTTTATTTTAATAAAATTTTTGATTATTTTTACTACCTAAATAGCCTAATCAGGACGTGATTGGTAATTTATTAACCTTGGTATGTTGAAGGTTAAAAGTTGAAGCTTAAAGGTTAATGTGTAGTGGAGATTTCAAGTTAAGTTAAAGTTAATAAAAAGAGGATAAAAAGAGAAAAAAAGGCTAAAAAAAAAATTAATAAACAATCCTAACTCAAGCTCTGACTGCACTTCAAGGATTAAGTTGACCAACCTAACTTGTTTTACTAGAACGAGTATGGAATACTTAATTTCGGTGCATCAACAGGACTTATGCTGGCAACAAACCTCAGTTCTCATCCCCCATCGGGCGAAAATGCTGAAAACGATACCGCTTTTTGGGTCGAGTCCCTCCTGGAAAAATTGTCTGATGGCGATAGCAGCGTCTTTTGGCCCCTGTGGGAAAACTATAAAGACTATCTTTACCATCGCTGCTTGAGCTGGATGGGGGGTAATACCACTGAAGCACAAGATGCTCTTTCTGAGATTATGGTCAAGGCTTGGGAAAAATTGCCCAAATTTGCCGCAAAGATTACCAATCTCAAAGCATGGCTGACCAAATTTGCCCGTAACTTCTGTATAGACCGACATCGAGAAAACAACTCTGGGGCAATCGGAGTAGAAAACCTGGAAGGGATGGCAGTGCCAGAGGGGAATGGCTTGGTTACGGAATTCGATACCCCAGATTTAGTTGTAGAAAAGAACGAACTATTAGAGGTAATCCAAAGTGCTCTAGAGGATTTGCCCGAGAATCAGCGCCAGGTATGTGTCTTGCGCTTTGAGCAGGAGTTGTCTCACCAAGAGATAGCTCAACGACTGGCAATTTCTAACGATAGCGTTCGTAAACGTATCCAACGAGCTAGGGGGATACTGCAGCAGCAGTTGACTAAGTATCGGGCCGGGTTGGATGAGAAGGCTTACGGGGAGATTGCCAAATTGCAGGAGATTAGGGGAGTAGAAGAGCAGGAGAGTAGAGACGAAAAAGACGAAGAAAGCGATCTAACTCCCTCAAACAAAGAAATAGGAAAAGGGGAGCAGCAGACAACTGAGAAGTTGGAGTCTTTTTGTCCGATCACAGCCTCGGACTCGGCTACGGTCGAAGGATGCTCCAAGGATTTAGACAAAACGGGAGTAGAGATAACGTCACTGGATAAGCCAGATTTGGCAGTTAAGCCAGGAGTGGAGATAACGTCACTGGATAAGCCAGCATTGGCAGTTGAGCCAGAATCTGAAGTAACACAAGTAATCCCAATTAAAAAAGAGCCCAGAACTAGGGACACCAAAAGCCAGCTAATTTTGAGCAGACCAAGAAGCTCCCAAGCATTACTCCCCTTGGCTGGACAATTACTATTGGAGAGTACTCCAAATCCCCAATCAAATCACGGGAGCGATCGCAATACTATCCAGAGCCATGGCGTTAAACTGCTTACGCCCCAAGAGATAGGAATTTCTCCACCACCGCTAGAGCATGGGAGCATTCAAGCACCAATAGCAAAGGATATTTCCCAATTTCCCATCCCAATTTTGGCGACAATTGCGTCTTGGTGGGGCATTTTTAAAACGAAAGTAGAGTCAAGCTGGAATCAGAGGTCAGATAAAGGGGATAGAGGACCCCCAGATCAGCTTTAATTTCTGGTCATGGCTAATTTGCTCATAGCAGCTCAAGGGCATTACCTAGAGTAGCTACTAAAAAAAGGTAAGCATTCAGAAGTCAGCGGTCAGCCGTAAGCCATAGTCCTTTGACTGATGGCTGATAGCTGTTCGCTTAGGGTGCGCGTAGCCCATAGGCTGATAGCTGATACGCGACACGCTGATAGCACCTCAAGTAGCACCTCAAGTAGCCCATAGACTGATAGCTGAATGCTTACAAGAAAGGCTGGTGTGTTTTTTCACAACCAGCTAGTATTCCCATGACAAAAAGCCAAACAAAAAACGGTAAAAAAGTTCCTTCAAAGCTTTAAAAAATAGCAGAGAAGGGATAATCTACTCATGGCTATGAGCACTGGTAATAAGCCAACTATCCAAAGGAACAATCCCCACAAAAAAGACATATATCAAGGAAAAAACAGGGGAGAAAAACTTCTCCGTCGCCAGTCACAAAAGAGTCACTTACCCCGTCTTATAAACAGAGGAAAGTGAAGAAGCCCTACAAGGAGCAACCTGCCCCCTAGTCAAGAGCGACTGATCATTTCCTGATCATTTTTTAATGAGGATAAAATCGTGAAAAAGATTATACTGAAAAGCTTTCAGGCTTTTCTGATCACAGTTGTGTTCATGTTTGCGATCGTCATTCAACCTGCGGTCGCCTCCTCTGGTTTTATTGTTAATCAACTATCAGAGAAGTGCATAGATGTATATGGTAATCCAGGTGTAAATAACGAAGACAACATACAACTTTACACTTGTGAGTTTGGTAAACCACATACAGATCAACAATGGACAGTGAGACCTGACGGATTTATCCAGAATCAACTATCAGAGAAGTGCATAGATGTATATGGTTCTCCAGGTGTAAATAACGAAGACAACATACAACTTTACACTTGTGAGTTTGGTCAACCACATACAGATCAACAATGGACAGTGAGACCTGACGGATTTATCCAAAATCAACTATCCGGAAAGTGCATAGATGTATATGGTTCTCCAGGTGTAAATAACGAAGACAACATACAACTTTACACTTGTGAGTTTGGTAAACCAGATACAGATCAAAGATGGTATGTAGACTAATCGCGGAATAAATTATCGAAATCGCCGAATACCCCACAGGGTAAACGCATCTAATTTTTTATTCCTACATATAGTGTTTATTTAATTAAATAAACACTATATGTAACCCAGGGCAAACGCATCTTATTTTTGTACATGCTGGCGGTGCCAAGATTTCAGAGGTCGAGTCCTGTTTTTAATCAATTGATGAAATCCTTACTGGATAAGGGTTTTGTAATTTAGATGCGTTTGCCCTGATCTGTAACCTGAGTTCGGGCCCGCGCAGATTGAGGCAAAAGCCAGTCAAGATGAAGGCTAGGTTTCTTAGGTTGATGACAGTATGCAATCAATTACACTGGTATGGCTCTTTTCTGATAGCGGACACTCACCATTAATAGATTGTTATCTTGCCACTTAGTCCTATCAATGATAACTAGAATAAGACCCCCTTTTTGGAAATTATTTTTGACGAAAGATTTAATAAATGGGGCTCTCCTAGACTGATAATAGTAAATGAGTAGTTTAAATGAGTTTAACCCCTTAAATAGCAAGGGATTCAATAAACTAAAAATACATTGTCTTGATGCAGTCGCTCATGGGGGAAACCACGGCAGTCGCTCATGGGGGAAACCACGGCAGTCGCTCATGGGGGAAACCACGGCAGTCGCTCATGGGGGGGACCACGGCAGTCGCTCATGGGGGGGACCACGGCAGTCGCTCATGGGGGGGACCACGGCAGTCGCTCATGGGGGGGACCACGGCAGTCGCTCATGGGGGGGACCACGGCAGTCGCTCATGGGGGGGACCACGGCAGTCGCTCATGGGGGGGACCACGGCAGTCGCTCATGAGCGACTGCATCAAGACATTGACCAAGGGCGACATGAAACTCTGACATTTCTGATTCTTGTAAAAAACTTTTGATTTCTACAGCTATGCTTTGATTATCTTTCTGGGCTGCAATTAATTGTTCTGCTGCTAAGTCTATATACATTTCCGATCCGCCAACTTTGATGTATAGAGGATCTTTAGTTATCAGCCAGCCATCTTTTTCCAGGGCTAACCGAACAGTGTTGTGAAAAATATCCTTGGCTGGCATAGACAGATGGGCAATTGGAAATGACTTAGGGTTTTTAAGGTTTATTATAACTGAAATCAATATAAAAAATTCCTCCCGCACTCTACCGTAAGGTGAGCATCGGGAGGAATTTCAGCGGAATTATTAAATTGAGACTATAGGGTAAGAGTTAAACCTTGTTTAACTCGTGTTCGCCACACTCGCCTACTCCAAAGTTAGCTGTGTGCCCTCTATAACTAGAACCATATCACCAGGCAGTTTGTGACATTTTTTTCGACTTAGAGTCCTGTTTTAAGAACTTCCGCCGCTAATAGAAACTGGCGGAAGGTACAAAGAGATTGGCCACTTTAAACTCTTTCGCACCCACTTCCGACAGCGAGAACTGAATCGGGTAGGGACGGGAAACACCTTTACAAAGATCCGGTTTCAGGCGGATGAAGGTAACAATGGGAGGCTGGGATTTTGCCAATATGGTTGTGAAGTCCTCTTTCTGCGTGCAGCCGTTGCTCGTCACTACGATCGTGACACTTTTTTCAGTAACTTGTATTCCATGCAATGGTTCTACCGTTGCTGCTAAAGCCGTGGGAGCTGTGACACAGAATACTGCCACTGCGGCAAAGAGCAGGGTCCCTAGACCAAGTGCCAGTCTTGAGAGTGCTTTCTTCAAGGGAAGAGCAGCTGGCTTGAAGCGGTTGAATGGTGTATTTAGCATGATGTTTGAATTATTAATTTTCCGAATTTTGGCCTGATGTTAAAGGGACAGGACGGTCGAGATGATGGAGACCCTCAAGTCTGCCATCCCCTTAAGGCCGGGTCAATTTGGATTGAGCACTCGAAAGATTTAACCATAGGGTCTCCTTGTGGCTTCTGGTTCCGGGGAATTCAGGAATAGTCAGGTTTCCTGCCCCATCGGACTTTGGAAAAGATTGGAGTTCGGGTCAAGAAGTCCTGCGCCATTCGCGATTCTAAGAGCAGGGATATTTGATTGTCAATAAAATAGAAGATAATTAGAGATAATTACTCTTAATTACCAAAATTAAGTACAGAAACTGCGGATGCTTCGCTTTTTGACAGAAAAGTACCAACGGGGGCAGTTGCGATCGCATCCTTGTCAAAGCAATACCCTAAACCTTAATAAAATAGGTTAACCCTTAATTATAACTTATTATTATCAATGATTGGCTATATTAAGTAAAGTCGTTGGTCAAATAATTCCTATCACTGTTCCCTGTTCCCTGCTGCCTGCTCCCTATAAAAATGTACCTCACCTAATTGAAAACCGCTATAGTTACTCGTGGTTTATACTAGCGCTATAGTTAAGCTCTGGAAAATATATAGTCAGTCAACCAAGTTATCCGACAGCGCTGGCTTACCTGACTTGTGCTTAAGTCTTAACTATCACCCTACCAGCCTTGCCAGCACCAAACGCCTCAGCAGTCAAGTCTCAACGGCTCGACTGGGCGTTGGGTTGGTACTGAGCACAGTTGGTATTGTGAATAGAAGTACTCAACTTTCAGGACGTTCAGGACCTTCAGCAGGTCTTTTTTTAGGACTTTCAGCAGCTGTTTTTTCAGGACTTTCAGAACTTTCAGCAGCTCTTTTTTCAGCCATTTCAGCAGCTCTTTTCTTAGCTTCCGCCAAGGCTTCCTGCTTATCTTCTTTCCGAACTTTGCAGAACCGTGGAGGCTGATCCATTGGGGGTGCCAATTCTTCCACAAACGCGAAGGCATTTTTGTGGGGAAGGAATCGGGCTTTGACCTGGATGAATTTTGGCTTGCCCTGCTCCTTGAGCTTAGGATTGAATCGGAATGGTTTGACCGAGGAGTCCCGCCAGAATAATGGACAGTGACCAGCTTTGAGTACCCGAGTTCTTTCTGTAGCCTGGTGGCTTTTGAGATAGTTCACTAATTGTTCACTGTGGTTCCTAAAGACTGACACACAGGGAACTTTACAAACAGGGATGAACTGCCACAATCCAGCCAAGATGAAATACCCATTGCCAATCGCTTCAGCCCAAGCATGGGGTCTGTCTTCCTGTAAAATCCCAATTACCTCAAACCGGATATCCTGGAATTTGTTCCTGTCTGGGAAGTGGATCGGCTTAGGATATACCACGAGGCGATGCTCTCGGTTTCCGGCCTCTATGTGCCCCTTGAGAATATCCAGCACATACCTTTTCCGGTTGTGCTTAAGCAGAAAAAAGAGTGGGTAAGCCTTACCCTGAATGGTAATGGTAGGAATTTTCTCAGACAAATCTACCTCACCAGTTACAACCCCAACAGCCATAAACTTTGGTTCTGATGGCTGAATTAGTTCAATTGGTTGAGATGGTTTTACTAATTTCCTGGGAATCTCTGGTTTTTTGATTAGTGTTAGAATTTCTGACATAATTAATAGTGATTGTGTTTGTTCTTAACAAAAGACATCTAAAGAAATCTAGGAAATGGTTCGAATACCTTCCCTGCCAACTGCAAGACGAAAATAGAGACGATACAACTGACAGCTTGGCTTCGCCTGATTGCCATCGAGTGTCACCAACCCCATACTTTCTATAGGTGCGCTTGACCTT
>NZ_GL890819.1:0-49101 GCF_000211815.1 Moorena producens 3L | reverse complement strand
AGCCAGTAATCCCTTCTATCAACATCCCCCTGATTAGTCCTAACAACCTGTTTCAGTCCTGATCCCAATTGGGACAGATCTGTGATCATAACCAGAAGACCTCGTAGATGGTGGCTATAAATTTCCATAGGTGCGCGCCTCCTAGGGCGAGTAAATCGCCCTAGGGTCCCACCTCCTAGTGTAGGTGCTGCTGGCAAGAACTCCTTTTATGTTATCTCTCTGACGAGAAAGGTGATAAACCCCAAGGCTGACCAGATCAGGATATCCTCCTCCGATGGCTATTAGTCCAATTCGGTTTGACTGCTATTAGTCCAATCAATACCATAGTGCTGCCCTAAATTCTGCCCCTGCTTTGGCCTAAGCGGCTTTGGGCGCTGATTAGACTTCGCCGCAGTTATCAGGGCAAAGGGGAAAGGGTAAAGGGATTAGATTATGAGTCTACCCCGAGCCTGTTGATGCCAAAATCCCAGCATGGGCAATCGGTCTTGGGCAATCGGTCTTGGGCAATCGGTCTTGGACAACCTCAGTTTTATGTAAGAAATTGGCTGGTTTTTTGAGGATA
Source organism: Moorena producens 3L (assembly GCF_000211815.1). Classification (GTDB taxonomy): domain Bacteria; phylum Cyanobacteriota; class Cyanobacteriia; order Cyanobacteriales; family Coleofasciculaceae; genus Moorena; species Moorena producens. The sequence continues at coordinate 48,539 of NZ_GL890819.1, read as the reverse complement.
TAGGAGACATAATTAAGAATTCAGGAGAATAATTCAGAAGTTATTGGGAGAATACATAGGTTAATTGCCCATTAAACTCTGATTAATTCCTAATTAACTATAAAATTCAGTTATTATGGCTCCTGAATCCTGAATCGAAGCTCCTGACTCCTGGATAAAGTTGGTGATGTCGAACTCAGGTTGGGCAAGACTAGGAAACTCGACAACCACCTGGACTTGATTCACCAAATTTTTACTTTTTTTTCACAATTAACCAAATCTTCACATTTAGTTCAAAAAAGCTTTCAAAAAATTTGGGTAGTCTTCATGATAAATTTATAAAAATTATACTGATTTTTTCATATCCTTACTTATATAACCTAACTGGGTTGTTTTTACAGCACCTTTGAACGGCACAGGAAGCTGCAAACAGCGAGTCAATCCCAAACTAGTTCATTTGGGATTGACTCGTAATTATTACTCTAGCGGTTTTCAAGCTAGTAAGGTACAAGTTTTAGGGACCAGGGACCAGGGACCAGGGACCAGGGACCAGGGACCAGGGACCAGGGACCAGGGACCAGGGACCAGGGACCAGGAAGCAGTAAAGTCATAAGAGGGAAGAGGTAAAAAATTATGTGTACCTCATTAGGCTAAAAAACGCTAGATTAGCCACTGCATCAAGAGGAATTGCTACAACCTTTAGATTTCTTTCAGAAGTCGGGAACAGGGATCAGCGGATTTGGGAACAGAGATCAGGTAACAGTGGACAAGAGTTGCTGATTTGACTTCCCAAACTCCCCACACTTCACCCACTCACCTCAAGCAGGTTTTGTGTAAGCATATGCCCTACGCGCAATAGCTGATAGCTGATAGCTGATAGCTGATAGCTGATAGCTGATAGCTGATATAGCAGAAGTCAGAAGTCAGAAGTCAGAAGTCAGAAGTCAGAAGTCAAACTCTTGCGCTTACTTTGGGTGTGAGACTTTTGTCATGTCCTAACTGCCCTGGCGACTGCTATAGCTTACGGTTTTGTAGCAATAATAGTGCGGTGACGAGGATCGCTGGCTACCGTGGTCTGATAGTCAAAACCAACTTTAATCATCGCCCCTTCCACATCAAAGCTGTAGTAGTCATCACTCCAAGGTTCTGTACTTTTCATCAACACAAACAGTGCAGGGGGCAGATTCTGGATGACTGGGGAGGCAGGATTATTATCTACAACACCAAGGCAGCCACCAGGTCGTAGAATACGTAGCGCTTCGGAAAAAATTTCCTCTGTTGCTTGGTGCGGTAGTTCATGAAGAACCAACTGTAAGGTGACCACATCAAAGGAATTGTCTGGTAAACTGGTTTCCTCTCCTTTGCCATGGATCCATTCGGATATTTCTGCTGTCTGATCCATGGTCTTGGCCACAGCCAGCATATAAGGGGATAAGTCTAACCCAACGGTGCGGATTTTGCCCTTTTTGATCCTGGAGTAGTAGCGGTGTAGCGCTAAGGTAGATATCCCTACTGAGCAGCCAATGTCTAGCACATCTGTGACTATCTCGGGATTATACTCTCCTAGTACTTGATGAAAACTACTTCGTAATCGCTCTTGTGCCGAAAGCCAAGTAAGTTTTTCTTTGGGCCAAACCCTCAACCCCATAGCCTGGGTAGCACTGGCAGCTTCAAAGGCAGCTTCCCAGCATAGGTTTCCCTGGTCATAAGCATGGAAAGGGACTTTGTAGTAGTCTGGGTAGACCAGGCTAGGGTTAGTAATCTCGGATAGTAAGGTCTTCGCTCCTGATTTTTCTAACTCCTGGTAGTTTTTCCGCCACTCAATCCCATTTTTTTCTGCGGTTTTAATTAGCACCTGCCTGGCCTGGTGTTGCATCACCTTGTAGATCGGCTTGGTGTCGATCAACAGATTAACGAACCGGGAGAGTAAGTCATCCCCCGCCCAGTCTGGTTTGAGCTTGTCCTTCATCAGTATTCAAAAATTATCCCAATGATTAGCTCATCTAATTATTTCATAGCGGTATGATTGCGCGGTATTATTCCTCTGCCCCAGCACCGATTTCAGTTAAAGTAACTAAACAGTGGCATCAACGATAATAAAGTAGTTTGGGAAAACGTTACCTTGATTCCTAGCTACAAAGAGAATTAATGACTAATGATTCTTAACAACCCAAAATCCCAAGTGGACAAAAGCTGGAGTAGTTGGGTCATAGTTCTATTACTGCTGGTGTGGATAGCGATCGCAGCAGGTTTACGGTTTACCTATCTGGCCGGAAAACCCCCCTGGTCAGATGAATTTGCCACCCTAGTGTTTAGCCTGGGCAATAGTTTTCGGAGCGTACCGCTGGATCAGGTGATTACGTCAGATACCCTGTTAGCTCCCCTCAAACCGAACTCTAGTGCTAGCATCAATTCCGTTATTAATAACCTAATCACGGAGAGTAATCACCCACCACTGTACTTCGTCCTAACCCATCTGTGGCTGAAGCTGTTTCCAGGCCATGGGGAATTGGTATCCCTGTGGGTAGCGCGATCCTTGAGTGTGCTACTGGGAGTGATTTCAATTCCAGCCATGTTTGGGTTAGGTTGGTTAGGGTTTCGTTCTTGCCTGGTGGGTCACTTCGCAGCAGCACTGATGGCTGTTTCACCCTATGGCATTTATCTGGCTCAAGAAGCTCGACACTACACTCTAGGGATTCTATTGGTTATCGCTTCAGTCAGTTGTTTGGTGTACGCTACGCGATCGCTTCAACGGCAGACGCCCTTCCCGATTTACATAGCATTAATCTGGGTTATTGTCAATAGCTTGGGCATAGCTGTCCATTACTTTTTCGTCCTGGTGATCGCAGCTGTAGGACTGGTAATGCTTGGGTTGCGGATTGGGTCAGGGGGTTCAGTATTTTCTTGGAAGTACTGGTGGCGAATTTACGCGGTGGCCCTCGGGACATTAATGGGAGTCTTAGTTTGGCTGCCAATTTTGCCACGCCCCTCCAGTAATCGTTTGACAGAGTGGGTTCACCAAGACACAACCCTCAGCAATTTGCTCGAACCGGTAGCTAGACTCTTGTCTTGGCTGATCACTATGGTAGTGATGCTGCCAGTAGAAGGGCAATCCCTACCGATTATGGTCGCCTCTGGACTAGTAACAGTAATATTAGTGCTCTTGATAGGGCAACTGTTGCGTCGAGGAATCAGAATTCAGAGGTTACACTCCCAGACTAAGGTCATGACTCAGGTTTTGGGCGGTTTCGTCCTGGGAGCGATCGCATTATTCTTATTAATCACTTACGGTCTTGGCATTGATTTGACCTTAGCCGCTCGTTACCAGTTTGTCTACTTCCCCATCGTAATTATGTTACTAGCAGCAAGCTTTGCCAGTTGTTGGAGAGCTGCCCAAGGGAAAGATCAGCAATGGGTAGCACTAATCCTGTTGATGGGATTGGTAGGTGGAGTGATAGTGGCATCCCATGTGAGTTACCAAAAAGCCGATCGACCAGATCTTGCGATCGCTAAAATCTTAGAGATTAGTGATTTCCAGTCTCAATCCCTGCCAGTCCTGATTGCTACAGTTCACAAAAGCCATGAACAAACAGGAGAAATGATGGGGTTAGCTTGGGAATTGAACCGTCGCAAAGTAGTTGATACTGCCATTAATTCACCCCAGTTTCTTTTGGCACATAAAGACACCGAGCCAAGGGTAGCTACAGAAACCCTGCAAAAAACTGTGGCTCAACTGCCCAAACCTTTAGAATTGTGGGTAGTCAATTTTTCTGCCTCTGTTGAGTTAAAAGCCCAAGGTTGTATTAAGGATAAACAATCTATATCTAAAGTCCCTGGTTATCGATTTCGACGGTATTCTTGTGAGAAGCATGGGGCTGAGGGCAGGAAATAGGGAAGAGTGTCGGGAGAGGGTGGAGTGTTCGGAGTGTGGGGGGAGAGGGAATAAATAGTTTTCGATAATTTGGTATAGTTAAAGATATTTTTGCTGATTTTTATCGTACTTCCTGCAGATAAATCAGCCATTTTGCTAAACGTTTATTAATCGATTCAAGACTTCTGGCTTAATTCCTAATCCTTAATACTTAATCCTTAATACTTAATACTTAATAGTCTCTCTTCCCTGTGCCCAGATCCGCTGTGCCCAGATCCGCTGTTCCCTGTTCCCGATTCCCGATTCCCGATTCCCGATTCCCGATTCCCTGTTCCCTATAAAACTTGGCAATTGCTGTAATTGTATGGTATATTTCCGAATAAATTAATAGCGCTAGAGTAAGTTGCCCGATCATGATAGATACCACCCAAGCCGCCTATCTTCTAGGTATTTGTCCTCAACGAGTTCGCCAACTCCTGAAAGAGGGCAGAATTCAAGGAGCCGAAAAAGTTGGTCGCTTTTGGCGGATTCCGCTATATAACGGTATGCCCAAGATAGTTCCCGGTAGCCGAGGACCACAAGGCTCCTGGAGAAAACAGCCCAGCAAATCCCTGACTCACATCTACCTCAACGAGGAAGTACTTCAAAAGAATCAACAAAACCATACAACAGACCCAGTGATTACAGTTAAACGGGGTAATCGCGATATCAACTGTCATTATGTAGAAATCAGCGGGCCATCCCGGTTAGTCTATAGACCAGAATCTCCCAAGAATAGTGGTGCCACCCTTTGGATAGAGGTTGAGCCTAATGTGGAGGTTGTAACTAAGGTTTTTGGTCAGTATTAACATGTTCAGAATTAAGCTCAACCACTTGTAGGGTGTATCCTCTTTGCTTAGCAATCCGCTTAGCTTTGGCTTGGGCTTGACTGAAGGAATCAAATTTGAGTGCTCCCCCTGCATGAGGACACCAATTTAACCGTTCCATCCCACCTAATAACTCTAATGAAGCTAGGTAATTAGAGCTATTGGATTCAAATAATACGTACCTAGGTCGGGATGAAGTGCTGTTAGTACCGTCGTGAGATTCTTGGCGACGTTGTTGTTTTAGTTTTGACGCACGACCCATAGCAGACCTCTAGAAAACTAGTGTTGAATGTTTAAAAAATTATTATTCCAGCGGCAGGTGATGAGTGACGAAAGTAAAATTTTATATTTACCAAAGATAGTGTAAATCCAGGACAAACCCAGGCAAAACCTCCTCCCCTGATAAAGTTTTAGGAGACTCCAACACCTCCACAACTTGACCTGGTCGATAAATTTCCACTTGCCGTGCTTGAGGATTAATTAACCAGCCCAGACTTACCCCATTTTTTAGATATTCCTCCATCTTGGCTTGAGTCACCGTTAACCGATCAGTTGGAGACATTAATTCTAGCACAAAATCCGGGCAAATCGGTGGAAACTTCTGGCGTTGCTCTGGTTTAAGTGCATCCCAGCGTTGTTGTTTAATCCACGCTACATCCGGAGAACGGTCAGCACCATTAGGGAGTTTAAAGCACGTCGAAGAGTCAAAACAAACCCCTAATTTAGCTTTTCGATTCCAAATACCTAAATCGATGATGATTTCAGCATTATGGTTACCAGTTTCTCCACCAGTAGGTGACATGATAATCACTTCTCCCTTGGCATTGCGCTCAAATTTTATTTCCGGGTTATTTCGACATAACTTATAAAATTGGTCATCAGTCAGTTCAATAATAGAGTTGAAACTTACTGTAAAAGCAGTCATGGTGATTTAAAATGTAGAATTGTAGGGACTATTTTAATTATTATCAAGTTCCACAGGGATGATACACTCAGGACTATTATTTCTGACATTATTCACAGTAGTGCTAACGGGATAAACACTCATCTTCTGGGCATCATAGGGAATCAGTAGTGGCTGCAATAGCTCCCGTTGACTTACCTGATGATGCAGCCATAAATCATAATCCCTAGGTTCTAATATGACTGGCATTCGATCATGGAGCGGACTGATAATGTCATTAGCTACTGTGGTTATAATTGTACAAGAAGCAATTATCTCACCCGTTGGATTTTTCCAAAGTTCCCAAAGTCCTGCAAAAGCAAACGGACGCTTATCTTTCATATGGAAATACAACGGTTGCTTCTTGCCATCCTTTCGTCGCCACTCATAAAAACCATCCGCTATAACCAAGCAACGCCGACGACGGAATGCACTGCGAAATGCTGGCTTTTCTGCTACCGTTTCTGCTCTAGCATTAATCAGTTTTGCCCCAATTTTTATATCCTTTGCCCAACTAGGAATCAAACCCCAACGTAACAATTGCCATTGTCGCTCAGTCTCAGTTGAGGGGTTTAATACTGTTGCCACCAGCTGAGTAGGGGCAATATTGTAACTAGCCTCCTGGGTTGGCACATCATCTAAATCAAAAGCTCGCGCTAGGCTTACCCCTATAGTTGTCAGGGTGAATCTACCACACATACTGGACGTGATTTAGTATTTATGTACTATTTTAGAAGCAAGTTATCCGTCCTGAGTGCTACAAACCAGCAAGCCTGCTATTAAGCGATCGCGTAGCGTGGCCTACGGCCAATCGCATTTCAATCAGCAATTCAATCATTTGTGGCGGTCGGCTCTGGAAGGTTTGCTAGTTTCGTCCCTTACTGGAGCAGCGTTCAAGTAATAGACCTTGACAAAATTAGCAATATAATCAGCAATTACCCGATTCCCGATTCCCGATTCCCGATTCCCGATTCCCGATTCCCGATTCCCTGCGCGCAGCGCTATAGTACGGGCAACCATTCCAGTCACCCGTACAACCGTCAACTGTCAACCAACCATCAATGTCTTAAAGATCTGTTTCGCTAAACTCACGATTCATGTGGTCAAAGGGCTGATCAACAAATCCGATATTCCCAATACCAGCTTCTGTTGCCATTGCTTTGACCATATCTTTCATAATCTCAATCCCACGCACGGTTGGAGCGATTGGCACACCTAGGGAGTTATAGGTTTCCCGCAACCCTTGTAGAACCCGCTCATCCAGGACATTGGTATCACCAGCAACTAGGGCATAACTAGCATAGCGCAGGTAATAATCCAGATCTCGTAAACAAGCAGCATAACGACGAGTTGTATAAGAATTGCCACCTGGACGCAACAGTTCAGGAACTTCCTCATACAGTTGTGCTGATGCTTGCTTGACAATAGAAGCAGCATTGCCATTGATTAAAGTAGCTACAGCCACCCGAGCGGTGCCAGTTTCAAAGTAAGACTTAAGTGAATCGATGGCATCCCGATCTAGGTAGCGACCTGAGCTATCATAATTCCTAATCAAGTTTGTGACTAGATCCCTCATTAAATTATTCTCCCAACAACAATCTTGATATTTTTGATTTACTATTGACCTCTTCCCTAGATATAGGGCGAGCACTCAACAGGTACAGAGCGCTACACTATGCACTCCACAGGAGTTAAACAGCAAGTTGAATGTGTGCTCAATTCCAGACGCTATAATTGGCTGGAGCTAAGCGTATACATATCTTTCATCACTAGATTGTACCCTGTTGCTTGTTGCTTTCATCCTTAATGCTTCTTGAGAATTGGGCGTTGCCCACCATAGATGTGACCTTATAGTTGAGCAAGACACTTCCAGAGGGGGGAAACAGGGAAACTAGAACCGACCGACCAAATGCTCCCACTAACCCCATTGCCCATATAGAGGCCATATAGAGGGATTTAGGCAAAACCTGCCACTAACCAGAGCCTAGTCTTCGCCTCTGTGCCATGGTGACCAGACAAAGACCTTCTGTTGAGCCTTTGTGCGAGCCTTTGTGCGAACCTGACTTAGTCTAGAACTCGAAAATTTAATTTTTTATTCATATGAGATCCGATCATCTTAGGACATTCTGTATTGTTAGATACATAATGTCCTACTTTCTATCCCTAGGATGAGTCAGGAATCAGGGAACTACAACTTTTCACTGTTCAAGGGAAAAGCCCATCAAGATGCTTTTAAGAAAATCGTGCTGCTTGCACCACTCAAAAAAAAGTATCTCCCCAGGAATAACTGACTCGGATGCTTACCTAGCCCGTCCTCGGTTTGGGAAAGCTTAAGTGTCGCCAATTTTGGTAGATTCACTAACTCAAGTAATTTTCTAAGATTGTTTCTTTGTAAACAAACGTAAAGCTGATCAAAGGAGTCATTCATGCCTGAAACCCCACAAGAAGTCTTGAAAATGATTCAAGACCAAAACATAAAAATCATCGACCTTAAATTCATTGATATGCCAGGGATCTGGCAGCACTGCTCGTTTTACCAAGACCAAATAGAAGAGGATTCCTTTGTCGATGGAGTTCCCTTCGATGGTTCAAGTATTCGGGGTTGGAAAGCAATCAACGAATCTGACATGGCAATGGTTCCTGATGCCACAACGGCTTGGATCGACCCATTCATGAAAGAACCAACCCTGAGCATGATTTGCAGCATTAAGGAACCGCGTACTGGGGAATGGTACAGCCGCGATCCACGCAGCATTGCTCAGAAAGCCCTTGACTATCTGATCAGCACTGGCATTGGGGATACCGCCTTCTTTGGTCCAGAAGCTGAATTCTTTGTGTTTGATGATGTTCGCTTTGACCAAACCGAGAGCCAGTGCTACTACTATGTAGACAGCGTTGAAGGTCGTTGGAATTCTGGTCGAGAAGAAGCAGGTGGTAACCTCGGATATAAGCCTCGCTATAAAGAAGGTTATTTCCCTGTCTCCCCCACAGACACCCTGCAAGACATGCGTACCGAAATGCTGCTAACCATGGCAGAGTGCGGCGTACCCATTGAAAAGCACCACCACGAGGTAGCTACAGGTGGACAGAACGAGTTGGGTTTCCGCTTTGGCACCCTAATTAAGGCTGCTGACGATCTGATGACTTATAAGTATGTCATCAAAAATGTTGCCAAAAAGTATGGCAGAACTGTCACCTTCATGCCCAAACCAATCTTTAATGACAATGGTTCGGGAATGCATACCCACCAATCTATCTGGAAGGATGGGGAACCCTTGTTCTGGGGTGATGGTTACGCCAACCTAAGTACCATGGCGCTCCATTACATCGGTGGTTTACTCAAGCACGCCCCGGCTCTGTTAGCACTTACCAACCCCAGCACGAACTCCTACAAGCGTCTGGTTCCTGGGTTTGAAGCCCCAGTCAACTTAGCTTACTCCCAAGGCAACCGTTCAGCTTCCATCCGCATTCCTCTGTCTGGCCCCAATCCTAAGGCCAAGCGGTTAGAGTTCCGTTGCCCTGATGCCACCTGTAACCCCTATCTCGCCTTCGCTGCCATGCTCTGTGCTGGTATTGATGGCATCAAGAACGAGATTGAACCAGGTGACTCTCTAGATGTGGATATTTACGACCTCTCTCCAGAGGAATTGAGCAAAATTCCATCCACCCCCGGTTCTCTAGAGGATGCTCTGGCAGCCTTAGAAAAGGATCATACCTTCTTGACTGAATCAGGAGTATTTACCGAAGACTTCATTACCAACTGGATTGAATTCAAACTAGACAACGAAGTCAACCCCATGCGGTTGCGGCCTCATCCCTATGAGTTCGCACTATACTACGATGTCTAATACTTTGTCAATGGTGAACTAAGACCATTAGCCATCCTCTAGGGTCAACTACCGCACACTGACCCTCAAGGTACAGTGTGGGCTTGAATAAAGCCTGTTGACCAGACGGCGCGAGGCAAGAAATCCTCGCCTCGCGCAGCCGTTAAGACTAAGCGTTAAAATTCGTACCTTGAAATGCGTGCCAGTTTCAAGCACTACAACTGGGTAATTAAACAGGTCATTCGGGAAAGCCAGTGTTACTCAGAAAGTACCGAGTCTTAACACGTCGAGGCAAACCTTACCAACTTATGTTGAGCGTTCAAAGTAATGCGAGTTTTCGTAGTAGACAAAAACATTTTGCCTCTTGACCCTTGCCATCCAGCACGGGCGAGAGAACTACTCACAAAAGGACGAGCGAAAGTCTACAAGCGCTATCCATTCACGATCGTGCTACAGGAGAGAACGGCGGAAGAATCGATAGTTCATCCTCATAGGATTAAGATTGACCCTGGAAGCAAAGTAACTGGAATTGCCGTAGTTCAAGAGGAGACAGGACGTGTTGTAGGAGCGTTAGAAATCTCTCACAGAGGGCAACAAATTAAAGACGCCCTTGAATCTCGTAGGGCATTAAGAAGGGCACGCCGTAACCGTAAAACCCGTTACCGTAAACCTCGATTTCTGAATCGAACCCGTAAACAAGGATGGTTACCTCCCTCTCTTGAGAGTCGGATTGCCAACATTGAAACATGGGTCAGACGGATGCTCAAAGTTTGTCCTATTACAGCCATCTCTACTGAGCTGGTTAGGTTCGATACTCAGGAATTACAAAATCCTGAGATTAGCGGTGTTGAGTATCAACACGGAGAGCTCTTTGGCTTTGAAGTAAAAGAGTATCTATTGACCAAATGGGGTAGAAAATGCACTTATTGCGGCGTTGAAAATGTCCCCTTAGAGATTGAACATATCATCGCCAAATCAAGGGGAGGTAGTAACCGTGTGAGCAACTTAACATTGGCTTGTCATTATTGTAATCAAGCCAAAGGAAACCAACCTGTTGAAGAGTTCCTGAAAAAAAAACCATTAGTTCTCAAACGAATTTTGGCACAAGCATTAGCACCATTGAAAGATGCGGCAGCCGTTAACGCTACCCGATGGGAACTGTTCAGAAGGCTGCAATCGTTCAGTTTGCTATTAGAAACAGGTACAGGGGGTACAACCAAGTTTAACCGTAAGACCAGAGGCATCGAGAAACACCACTGGACTGATGCGGCTTGCGTAGGTGCCTCTACACCGGAAAAGCTACTTTTAAAGGGAGTTAAGCCACTATTAATCAAGGCAAAAGGTCATGGAACTCGTCAGCGTTGCGGGACTGACCGCTACGGCTTCCCAATCCGTCATGCTCCATCCCAAAAGTTCTTTATGGGTTTCCAGACAGGGGATTTAGTGAAAGCTAATGTTTTANCTGGGAAGTACCTAGGAATCTACACCGGTCGAGTGGCGATTCGATTTAAACCAAGTTTCAAACTAACCACAGTCGGCAAAAGGTTTGACGTTCATCCAAAATATTTGAAAACTATTCACTTTGCTGATGGATACGAATATGGCTCCTGAACAGCGGATTTACTATCGCTCAATTGTTTGTTTGACGGCAATTCCTCGGACAGCTGAAACCGTAGGTTCAGTGTCCATTGAGGAACACTTCGAGCCACACTGATTTTAGATTGATTTTATTACTGAATCATGTTTTTTGCTGCTACGAGGTCCAGTAATTTTTTTCATGATAAGCGCGTTTGTATTTGAGATGTAAACCTGTATTGTCTTTTTTTATTGTCGAATAAAACTCCGGAGCTCTTGCCCCTTTTGCCTTTTGCCTCTTACATGCATGCCTCTTGGCCTTTGGGAGTATGTTAACAACCGAGATCTAAACGCTATTATAGTCTACAGTAGACTTGGTCATAAATAATTCCTGTCCCCAATTCAACGACCGTTCCCCTATCGGGTCAGACGTGGGTTTGGTGCGGGTTTAGCTAAGAAAATCTATGACAGTTGCATATCCTCACAAATCAAACAATGGCATGGGTGCCCGTGAAATCCTGCCACATGTGGTACGCGATCGCAAACTTCACCTGGTCATGCTCAACCGCTATCGCTACAACGAACAACACAGTTGCCTGGATCTCACGGATTTGGTAGAAAAGCTGGATGGTCAGCCAAAAGAACTGGTGCGTGACCTATCTCATCACATTGCTGACGAAGCTCGTCATGCCATGTGGCTGACTGACCTACTCATGAAACTGGGGGCAGATATTGGTAAGCCCCCTGGAGTGTCCTACATCAAGGAATTTGATCGACTGATCGACCAGGAAAGCTATAAACAACCAGGAAAGCTGAACGATGGACTGATCGGTGGTTTGGCAGCGATTAATGTCACCGAAAAACGGGGATGTGAGTACTTCTCAGCTCACATCAAAGCATTGAAAGAGGCACCGAAAACGGAAGAAAATATTAAGATTCTTAAAACCATTGAACAGATTTTCCCAGAGGAAGTTGGTCATGTGCGTTGGGGGAATCGGTGGTTGGCACAAATTGCCAAGAAAAGCCCAGAACATCGACAGAAGGTCGAACAGGCAAAGCGCCAGTATGTAGCGATAGAACAGGCGGCTTATGAATCTGGTATAGATCTGATGGCAGGTGCTGAACTGCGCCGACTCAATAACTTGCTAGAGGTTGCCAATACTTTGCCAGTGTGGGAACGTCCTCAGTACCTGATCGAGCGCTTACCCCAAACCTTGCTAGCCCCTGAACTGCAAATGACCAGGATTCAGGTAGCACAAAAGGCTTGGCAGCAAGATCCACAAGGGTTTATCGAAAAATTTGTGCCAATGTTTTTGAACGGTCTGAATCAGGTATCTAAACATCAGCAAAAAGCTGTCTCCTAGAAAATTGGTCAAGAAGTCAGAAGCTGTTCAAGGGCATTTGTTAGTGTTTCGGTATCTCAAAGGTAAAATCTAAGACAAGGGTTCAAGGAAAAAGGTTAAGGCAAAATCATTTTTTCCCCTTGACCCTTTCCTTTTTGCCTGTCTCACCTAATTGCATGTCTCGACCCTTGATTTAAGAAAATCACTCAACGTGTCAAGAAGCATAGCTACAGGTGATACTGGGTCTTAGGCAAACCCCAAGACCAGCACAGAGAAATAGATTATGACAAACCCACAGCCGAATCCTGACACTCTATCTAGTCAAGACTTGTCAATGGCAGAAATCGTTGCCAGTGAGTTCAACCAGACTATGACTGCCGTTAACTATGTCGAAAACATTGAAACGGTCATCTCCAGCCTGGAACAAAACAATAGCGCTATGGTAAGCCACAGTGAAGAAGGCTACTTGTGGAAGTTTCAGTACGGTAGCGTGGAAGTATTCGTTCAGCTCACTGGTTCCACAGATGATGACACCTTCACAGCTTGGTCTTCTGTGATGCATCTACCTGCCAAGGACGAGGCAAAATTGATGCGCAAGCTCCTGGAAATGAACTGGTATGACACCTTTGAATCCCGCTTTGCTATTGTTGAGGATCAAGTTGTCGTGTTATCCACGCGAACTGTTGCTGAATTGTCCCCAGGAGAAATTTCTCGCGCCATTACCGTGGTAGCCACTATAGCCGATGACAATGATGACTTATTACAAGCTGAGTTTGGTGCGGCCTAAAATCTTCTGATTCCAGTTGATATTACCACACAGGTGAAGGATAAAGATTAAAACATACCAGTTAGCGAACAAATCAGCCAACAATGGCATTGTTTAATACTTCAGACTTACCACTTGAGACTTCTGATAGTTCAGACTTACCACTTCAGAGTTCATCCTGGCGTTTAATTCCCTTACTACAGGCATCAGGGCGGCTTCAGATGGCCATTGACCAGTGGCTACTAGCCCAGCACCAACGGGGAAAACATCCCCCAGTATTGCGATTTTATACCTGGGCATCACCAACCATCTCTGTTGGCTACCATCAACGCCGTTGGCCTGAGTTCTGGGAACAACTCACTTGGGCATCACAACCAGTAGAGCTGGTAAGGCGTCCCACTGGTGGTAGAGCTGTGCTACATCAGGGAGATTTGACCTATATGGTGGTTAATTCCGGGTTGACTGGTAAACGTCTTGATGCCTATCACCAAATTTGTGAGTTTTTGATTCAGGGGTGGCGCTCGCTTGGTGTAGAGTTGCACTATGGTTCAGCCGGACGGGGGTATATTCACAATCCCAACTGTTTCGGGACTGCTACTGGTGCCGATTTAGTGTTGGCAGATGGTTCTAAACTGATTGGTAGTGCTCAATTGCGCCGTGGTAATGTGACTTTGCAGCATGGCTCAATTCCCTTAGAACCAGATGCTGGACTGTATACTCAAGTGTTTGGGGAAGCGCCCCCTCCCTTTGATCTACCCATGGCTCAACGGGGAGATGCCTTAATAAACATTGTGGTGGATGCCCTAACTCATGCTGCTGCCGATTGTTTTGGTGTGGAGTTGGTAGAGAAGCCTTTATCAAATCAGGAGTGGCAAGAAATTCTGGCTTTGGTAAATAGCCGATCAGATCAATAGCCGATCAGAACAAATCTGGTTGAACACCCATAGTTAAGGCTGATGGAAAAGCAGACAAGGAGAGGTTTTTATCATGGATAAAACAGAAATTATAGCGCTACGTGCAAGTCAGAAGTAAGAAGTAAGAAGTCAGAAGTAAGCGATTACTTACGTTTCGGAGTTTAGGAATTGTCTTACATCTGAATGCGTAGTGCTATATCAGAACTTAAGCAAAAGTAGGCAACAAACTAGCTGATGTCTAAAGTTACTACCAGAAATGACTTGGGCGTGATGATTTGTAAGCTCCAAATCCTGTTCCGAGCCCAATATACTCCTGGCTCGTTTCTCAATTTTTGACAATAACTGCCATAAATCCCACCTCCTGTCAGTATTTTCCCTGAGGGTAAGTTCAAGGTAAGTTTATATAATCCTAAACAAGCACCTTTTTCAGTAATAGCTTCAAGTATGCAGCAGCACAGATTAATCAGGCTACCCATTTTTTGTTCCGGCTTAGATTTTGCTAACTCTAATAAGTGAAATAATTGATAAAAATAAATTCATAATAACTAAATTTTCTAGGATTATAACTCAAAACTATTTGTTTTATTTTAATAAATAAATTTAGACTTAGACATGGTTAAGGGATGATAAATTATAGATATTTTACAATTTATGAGTAAATCGATTTGTGTTGATATGACCCTGAACCAGTGACATACGATCAAGACAAAAATCTCATCTTAGTTGTAGATGATACACCCACCAATTTATCAGTCATATCCCAGGCTTTGCACAATGCTGGCTTTACGGTTGCTGTGGAAACAGATGGTGAAAGCGCGATTGAACAAGTTAACTATAATCAACCCGATCTAATTCTATTGGACGTAATGATGCCAGGAATTGACGGATTTGAGACTTGCAAAAGACTAAAAGCAAACCCTTCAAATCGAGACATCCCCGTAATTTTCATGACCGCACTGACTGACACAGTTGATCAGGTCAAAGGTCTTTCCATCGGAGCCGTCGATTACATCACCAAACCGTTTCAACAAGACGAGGTATTAGCTAGAGTAAGGATACATCTACAACTAAGACATTTGACTATAACCCTTGATGAACAAAATGCCCGTTTGAAACAAGAAGTTGCGGAACGTGCGGCGGCGGAAACCAGGTTAAGTAAGACTTTCCAACAGCTTAAGGAAGCCCAAGAGCAAATTATTGCCACAGAGAAACTAGCATACCTCGGTACCTTAACTGCAGGGGTTGCCCATGAACTGAGGAATCCTCTCAACTTTGTCAACAATTATGCCGAAGGTTCGATGGAGTTAGCTGAGGAACTCATCGAAGAATTTAAAATACAATTAGAGCATATAGAAACAACAACAGCTAGCTATATCAAAGACACCTTGACAGAACTGCGAGACAATTCTCTCGCTATCAAACTTCATGGTCAAAGAGCCGAGGGCATCATTCAAAGCATGATGCAGCATGCTCGAACTGACAGTACTCAACTCCAACTGACTGACCCTTCACTCAGGTAGATGAGTCGGACACCCGCAAGTATAGTGGGGCTGGGTTGGGTTTAGCGATCGCGAAAAAGCTCTGTGATCTGATGGCGGGTCAGATAACTGTGGACAGTGAATTGGGTAAGGGAGCGAAGTTTACTGTTTCCCTACCCATAGAATGGGTTTAACACTGATTAGTCATTCGTCATATTCACCCAATGGTTATCCTTGTATCCTTCCTTGTATCCTTCAACCTACCCTAGATCAAATCGCCTTGGGCGAACAACCTTGGCCAAAAGGCCACGCAATCGCGTTCAACCTGCAACCCTCAATCCTAAACCGTCCTTAGAGCTGTATCAATCCACTGCTTCAGGGTGGGTAGCACTTCCTCAAGGGAGAGTTCTGTCGATTTGTGGGTAGCCCGTTCCACCACTTCCACTTTGCCATCTTTAAGCGATCGCCCAGTGACAATCCGGTAGGGAATCCCAATTAAATCAGCATCTTTGAACTTGACCCCAGCTCGTTCGTTGCGGTCATCAAGCAGGGTTTCGATACCTGCTTCATTGAGTTGAGTGTAAAGTTTTTCTGCTGCTGCCATCTGCTGGGTATCTCCCACATTCGGGATCGTGATAATCACATGGTAGGGTGCGATCGCAACTGGCCAGATAATCCCATCCTTGTCATAGGATTGCTCTACAGCTGCTTGAGCTAACCGAGACACTCCCACCCCATAACAGCCCATACATAACGGAATTTCTTCCCCTTGCTCACTGGTGTAGGTAGCCCCCATCGCCGATGAGTATTTCGTCCCCAACTGGAAAATATGGCCAACTTCTATTCCGCGAGCGCTTTTTAGGGTTTGATTCGGGTCATGGATGGCGCGATCGCCTGGACTCGCCTTACGGACATCCACCACTAGCTTCGGTAACTGGAATTGCTCACCCCAATTGGCACCAACTACGTGATAGCCTGACTCATTAGAACCAGTAGTAAAGTTTTTCAGTTCCACTGCTGTTTGATCTACCAACCGCAAAAACTGAGGCGCAATATCTTTAGCTGACTTGATATAATCATCTGCCAAATCAGGTGCCATGTAGCCCAAAGGTAGAGGTTTCGATGCCCATTTTTCCTGGGTAGCCACCTCTGGTACCGTCAGGGCTAAAACCGTTGTGGCATCGTATTGGTCTGCCAATTTCACCAATTCATTCTGTAACTTCACCTCATTTACATCTTGATCCCCCCGAATGCTCACTAAAACCAACACCGTCATCCCGTTGTCATAGACAATTTGGTAAAGGACATTTTTTACCACACTAGTGGCAGAGCACTTCAGGAATTGACAGAGGGTGTCAATAGTTGAGGTGTTTGGAGTTTCTAGTTTTTCATAAGTGTTATAGGGTGAGGGCTCTAGGTCTGGTGGTAAGGAAACCGCTTTTTCCACATTGGCAGAATACTTGCCATCCTCTGTGTAGAGAATCTCGTCTTCCCCAGCATCAGCCAGAACCATAAATTCTTGAGAACCCGAACCCCCAATCGCCCCAGAGTCAGCCTCAACCGCTCTAAACTCCAAACCACTGCGGCTAAACATATTTCTATAGGCTTGATCCATCGCCTGATAAGTCTTTTTCAGGCTTTCGTGATCGGTATGGAAGGAGTACGCATCCTTCATAATGAATTCCCGTCCCCGCATCAGCCCAAATCGGGGGCGAATTTCATCTCGGAACTTAGTTTGAATTTGATACAGGTTTAGAGGTAATTGCCGATAGGAGCGAATCATGTCCTTAGCAACAGTAGTGATTACCTCTTCATGGGTTGGTCCAAGCCCCAATTCCCGCTTTTGTCGGTCAATCAGAGCAAACATAATGCCCTCAGCTTTGGTGTAGGTGTCCCAACGACCCGATTCTTTCCACAGCTCAGACGGTTGTAGCTGAGGCAGTAGACACTCTTGAGCACCTGTGGCATCCATTTCCTCCCGCACAATCTGAGAAACTTTTTTGAGGACACGCCACATCATGGGTAAATAGGCGTATATGCCACTGCCAATACGTCGAATGTAACCCGCACGGAGCAAAAGTTTATGGCTAGGGATTTCTGCTTCCACTGGGTCTTCCCGCAGTGTCACCAACAGCATCTGAGACAGTCGCATTACTTACTTCCTTTTTAGACCAAACTACCATTATCTCATCAGTTTAAAACTTTCATCAACAGTATGTCAGCCAGGATTGACATACTCTTCAACCTCTGAGAAGGTATGTGATTATAGGCTAGTTTCTAGTTTAATTTCAATTAGCATAATCTTGGTTATAGACGTTTTAGCTTGCGAAGCTTTACGTTTGGCGTTGCTTAATAATGGAATGATGTGAATAGTTTTGTGGAACAGGCATCTTGCCTGTTATCAATATTTTCGGGCGGGCAGGATGCCCACTCTACTCCTATTCATTCTAAGACTGACGCAACACCTTACGTTTTCTTGCTTTGATTAGTGAACAGGTTACCATCGGAGCTTTAAATAAACTAGATATCAGTAAGAGCAACCAAAGCATTAACCAATCCCCTATCAACCAGATTATTATCGATAACCAACGGACTCTTAAAAATGTAATATTGGAGACGTTTTTCAATTCATAGCTCAACCAAACAAGACTAGATTTAAGTGATAGTGATAATACTTATTGCTGTCTATAAATAAAATCATACTGTTTAAATAAAAATTAATAAAAGATAAACAAGAGTTTTTGACGCTATTTTGATCATTGTTATGATCAAACAATACTCTTTATTATAATAGTTTTTATGCTATCAAAAAAAACTTAGATATAAATAAAATATCCAGATAATTACGATATATAATTTATAGGCAAAAAAAATAAACTAGCAATAAAATTAAATTAATTAACAAATAATCATATTAAAAGCCATGATGGATATTTTCTGGAATAATTATCAGATTTATAGCAAAAAAACGCAGCAGACAATTGAATTAAAAAGAAACTAATACCCCTGAATTTACCATAGTTTTATGGCGGCTGTATATCTGTAATTAAAATTCATAAAATCAACACCATTACGAATCTCCAACCGAGATGCTTCACTAACGGATATCAGTAGGTGGAGAAACTCCTTAGCCATTATAATTCCCAAAGCCATTGCTTAGCAGTAGGGACTAAAGATGAATATAATCTCCAGGGTTGTAGACGGAAAATTAGTCTTGGGACCGGTAGAATAACCTGAAGAATATACCCTAGATGAATTACTAGCCAATCAAGTCGAAATCAGTGAAGAGGTTCACTGGGGTAAACCAGAAGGTCGAGAGGTGTGGTAGGCTTCTGTGAGTGCGAATTGCCTTTTGGACAACTTCTAGTCACTAAAAAAGGAACAGATATAAACTTTGGGTATTGAACTACGCAGTTACGTATACATAGACAGCTTGCAGCCTCAGCACGCCGCTTACATGGGAACAGTAGCGTTAGGATTTTTGCCCTTACCAGGAGATACCTCCCTTTGGATTGAAATCTCACCAGGTATTGAAATTAACCGGATTACCGATATTGCCCTCAAATCCACTGCCGTGCGTCCAGGAGTGCTGGTGGTCGAACGGCTTTACGGACTTCTAGAGGTGCATGCTAATAAACAAGGGGAAACCCGTACAGCTGGCAAAGCAATTTTAGACGCACTGGGCGTCCGTGAACAGGATCGGCTCAAACCTCGGGTCATTTCTAGCCAAATTATCCGTAATATTGATGCCCACCAGACCCAGTTAATTAATCGCACACGGCGCGGTCAAATGTTGCTAGCAGGGCAAACCCTATATGTATTAGAAGTTGAGCCAGCTGCCTATGCTGCCCTAGCTGCCAATGAAGCAGAGAAATCCGCCTTAATTAACATCTTACAAATTAGTGCAGTGGGCAGCTTTGGACGCCTCTACCTAGGCGGAGAAGAACGGGATATATTAGCAGCGTCTCAAGCAGCGCTGACTGCTATTGAAAGCGTGAGTGGTCGTGAACATCCTGCTGCCAAGCGCAAGGAATAGAAAGGAATTCTTCCTGACCTGATCCCTTAATGTAGTGCCATTGGGTTAAAGTCTTTGTTGGCACCGCTACATAATGTGAAGGAGAACCTCAATGGCCAATCTAGAACATCTTGCTCTACTCAAACAAGATCCATTGAGATGGACAGAATGGAGAAAGACAAATCTAGATCTAGAACCAGACCTTAGCGAAGTTAACCTCAATGGGGCTAACTTTGAAAGGGTAAACTTAGCAAAAGCTAACCTAAAAAAGGCAAATCTAGGCAATATTAAACTGATTAGCGCTAACCTCAGTCAAGCTAACCTCAGTAATGCCAACCTCCAAGATGCTGAACTAATCAAAGCTAAACTGATCTCGGCAGAGCTAATTGGGACTAAACTTATAGCAGCTAACCTGATCAGGGCTGACCTAAATGGTGCCAATTTAATTGGGGCTGACTTGACCCTAGCTAACCTGATGGAAGCTGATTTGAGTAATGCTAACCTAATTGGCACTAGCTTGCTCAAAGCTAATCTCTCAGAAGCAGATTTAAGTGGGGCAAAGCTAAGACGGACTAACCTGGTTGAGGCTAACCTTATGGCTGCCAATCTCTGCCATGCTAATCTGAGCAATGCTAATCTTCATCAAGCTGAACTGCTTGGGGCTTACCTATACAAAGCTGAGTGTCCAGGGGCTAACCTAGCAGAAGCTCACCTGAGTGGAAGCTATCTGTTTGGAGCTAACCTAGCAGAGGCAGACCTTTACGGGGTTGACATTAGATGGGCGAACCTTACCAAAGCTAATTTAAGCGGGTCTAACCTCACTACAGCTAAGCTGAGGGGCGCTAACCTCAGTAAAGCTAACTTAACTGGGGCTACTATCATTGAAGCTGAACTAAGCCAAGCTAATCTAAGGGAAACAATTATGCCTGATGGAACTATCCATCCTTAGATCACTACATCTGATCACAATCAATCAAACCTTCGATTAATCAGTTAGTGCTGCAAGTATCATCCAACAGACACTATCGACCAGACACCGATGAGTTATGCCCAACCGCCCCTAAAATTTATCTCACCAGGTCAATATGTGCTGGAAAAACCCACCGTCGAGCGGTTTGTTGAGACAACCTTACTGCTATGGGATCTGGTGACTCGCCTCAAGGGTGGCAACCCCTTTGATCGTCCTCGATTAGGTAAGCAAAGGGTACAGATGAGAGTTGGTAAACCAATATCGGTCTCTGAGTTTTACCCAGCCTATCGAGCCAGTCGTCATGGTGCTAGATAAGCTATAGTTGACCTGACTCATGAGCTGCAAACCTCTATGGAAAGTCTGATCATAACTTGACAATATTCTCTGACTAAGTAAAAATATATAGCATTATTTTTATCCTTAACCTCAAGTTAATCAAAGTGGGATTTTGGTTAACTTGAGGTTAAGCTTTGGACTCTAACTATCCTGAGTCCACTCAACCTCAATCTCAAGAGTCTGGCTTGCTAGACCTCAGACTGTAGCTAATAGATGATTATTTTTCCGGCAGTGTCTGGAATTCATCGGCAGACTCTGGTACCAGTATATAGAAAGCCAATTATTACTAACCGCTGATGCGTTATGTTCCACCCCGAAAGGCTTGCGAAATCCTTGGAGTATCACAGCGAACACTCCGATACTGGGATCAAGCAGGAAAAATCAAAACCATTAGAACCCCAAGTAATCAACAGAGGTACGATGTTGACTCCGTTCTTGGACAAGTCCCAAACAAGCCAGTCGTCATCTACGCCAGGGTTTCAAGCAAAAAACAAAAAGACGACCTCGAAAGGCAAGCGGCGTTCTGCCAAGGGCAATTCCCGGAAGCAGAAATCATCTTTGACATCGGCTGAGAACTCAACTACAAGCGAAAAGGTCTTAAAACCTTATTGGGACGGGTCATGTCAAGAGATATCAACCTGGTTGTGGTCCCACACAAAGACCGTAGGCCAAGATTCGGATTTGAACTTATCGAATGGTATGTTACGCAAAACGGTGGCAAGATCTTGGTTCTCAACCAGTCAGACCTATCTTATGAGGGAGAGATGGTGGAGAATATCCTCGCCATTGTCCATGTCTTCAGTTGCCGACTCTACGGTCTCAGGAAGTACAAAACTGCTATCAAAGAAGATCCGAGTTTACCCGGGAACTGAACTGAAGCTTAAATGGAGAACTTGGATTAACGCAGCTAGATGGTGTTACAATAAAGCGGTCGCCATCCTCAAAACTACAAAAATTGGGAAGTATGACCTCAGGAAAAAGGTGATGTTAGATGTTCCTGAATGGGTAAATCAAACTCCCTACAACCCTAGACAATTAGCAGTGTTTCAAGCTTTTGAAGCGTACAAAGCTGCTATTAAATCTGGTGGTCATACTAAGTTTAGGCGGTACTGCGATCCAGTCCAATCTATTCGATTCCAAAAGTCTAATTTCTCCAAAGGTGTCTTTTATCCTAGACAGACCAAAGGATTAACGTTCACTAGCAGTGAACCACTCCCTGAGAAAATGACTCACGAGCCGATACTTAGCATTGATCGAGGTCGGTGGTTTATTAGCTTTGCCGTTGAATCAGACCAAGATAATTTCCCTATCCCTCAAAAAGCAATCGCCTTAGACCCAGGCGTGAGGAGCTTTTTAACTGGATTTGATGGCCAGAGATTTATAGACTTAGGGACTGGGGACATTGGAAGGGTTTATCGCCTGTGTTCTCATTTAGATCGATTAATTTGTCAGGCAGCCTTGGCCAAGGGACGCCCTAACAAGAGAAAGAGGTTTAAGTTAAGGAAGGCTGCTCAAAGGATTAGGGTAAAAATTCGTAACCTAATTGATGAAGCCCACAAGAAAATTTCTTGCTATCTAACTTCTGAATATCAAGTTATTTACTTACCAAAGTTTGAAACATCACAAATGGTCGGTAAGGCTAAAAGGAAAATCAGAAGTAAAACAGTTAGGGCAATGATGAATTGGGCACATTACCGATTCAAGATGACGTTGAAGCATCAGGCAACTAAAAGAGGTTGTTTTGTAGTAGACGTATCTGAAGAGTACACTTCCAAGACTTGTACAAGGTGTGGCCATGTTCACCGTAAGTTAGGCGGATCTAAGAAGTTTTTGTGCCCTGAATGCGGACACACACTTGATCGAGACCACAATGGCGCTTTTGGGATTTTCCTGAAAGCTTTGAGAGATACCTCCTCGTCAATTACTGACGTGCTATACACGGATTCCGGCGAAGCCCACGAATTACCGGGTTAAACGTATCTGGGACGATGAACAAACTAGTATTACCCCAAACCAAAACCATTGGAGAATGGAGTTATCTGGGAATTCAGAAACACTTCCAGAAAATGCTTAGTCACGAAGCCGCCGTTCTCGAAGATCGAGATCCCGAACAGCTGCACCAAATGCGTATCGGAATGCGGCGCTTGCGTACCGCCGTCACTAGTTTTACCCCTGCCGTAGTCTTGCCCAAAGCAGCCTCTGAAAAACAGATTGGTAAGATTGCCCGTATTCTAGGGAGTCTTCGAGATCTAGATGTCCTCCAAGAAACCCTCCACAAAGGTTACCAACCCAAGTTACCGACCAAAGAACGGAAAGCATTGAAGCAAGCCTACGTTTACTTGGAAAAAAAGCGGTGCAAAGCTTTAAAACAAGTTCGGGACGTTCTGCAAGGTAAGCCACACCAAAAGCTTAAGCAAACCTTAAAACTGTGGCTAAAAAAACCCACCTATAAAGAAATGGCTCAGATGCCAGCGGCTGCAGTATTACCTGATTTACTCTTACCCATTGTCAGCCGCCTGTTACTCCACCCCGCTTGGCTAGTGGGCGTTGATCTTAAGGATACTGGTAGCCAAACTCCCAAGCAGCTGAAACCAGCAGCAGTTGAGTCCCTGCTAGCCATTCGTGGATCAATGATTCACGATCTACGCAAGCAAGCCAAGCGGGTGCGTTACCAAATGAATCTATTTACTGAACTCTATAGTCCTACCTATAAGGACTATGTCGAAGATATGAAGCAAATTCAAGGCATCTTAGGTGATATTCAGGACAGTATGGTTTTAGACGAATTCTTAAACTCTGTCTTTCACTCAGACCTAAAGCATAACGCTCCCCAGTTGGCTCAGTTACTACAGGCCAACCGCTACAAATCATGGCAACAGTGGCAAACCTTACAACAGAATTATTTGAAGCCCGAAACCAGGCAAGCCTTTCGGCAAATATTACTGACTGATTGACACTCCCCATGGCGCTTATGCCAGGGGATTCTTGTTTCGACGAGCTGACTTTAATACACAAGGGTTTTACCGTTCCTCGCACCAAATAACCGTCTACAAACGCATTATCTAGTTTAAGCAAGTGTACCCAGCGGTCTGCTCTCCACAAGCTTACTGGAATAACTCTCCCAGGGTTTGGGCGTGCCCCGCCCTACCTTTGACTAAAAAACTTAACTTTTGCGCTTTGGTCGGTACTCTTTAGAGTCCATGCGTTTTTAGGGTTTTTCGCTCCCTTGCTGCTACCATCGCTTTACGTCGTAGATTAATTGGTGATACCGACGACTTCTCACCTGTGGTAGGCCAGTAATAACATCATAACACAAACAGAACAAATGAAACGCCGAATCCCTCAATTGTTTTATGTCAGGGGTGATGCTAACCCCATATCTAAAGCTAGGGGCGTATAGACCTCACCCCTCACACTCCCCAATTTTTCGGTCAGGCAACTGATAGGTCTTATGCTGGTGAGGGTATAAACACGGTTAATGTATCTTGGTTGAATGAATTGTATAAAATGTGCTAGCCTTATTAACATAATAGATACAACACTTTGTTCTTTTTCCTTTCTCAGAGTCATGGTCAAGCCAAAAAAACCTTAGGCAAGACTGATTCCCTTGCTGATCTGCTCAAAAAGCAGTAATGGTTTTTAACCTGTTAGGGAACTGAAAGTGTAAAAGAAAAGATACAAGTGGTCTTATAGGAGCTTTTTGCTTGATGGACTATATAGAAAAGGTTTTGGAAAAAATTCAAGAATGGGCGCGCAAGCTTATTGAAGCGCTATTAGGTCCTGAGGCTCAGCCTGAACCAGAACCAATCCCCATTCCTGTTAATGACCCAAGGTGTCGTCGGAATTAGATAGTCATTGTGTCCGGTGATTCTCGAAAACGTCTAAGTATCCTGGTTCTCCATGGTCCCAATCTTAATTTACTGGGACAGCGAGAACCAGGTATTTATGGATCTGTCACCTTGGATGAGATTAACTATCTCCTAGAGCAAGAAGGGCAAAGGCTTGAGGCAAGCGTGACAGCGTTGCAGTCTAATCATGAAGGTATCTTAGTCGATAGGATACATGAAGCTTTAGGACACCACGACGGGATTTTAATTAATGCTGCTGCTTATACCCATACCAGTGTGGCTATTCGAGATGCAATAGCTGCGGTAGCCTTGCCAACTGTAGAAGTTCATCTTAGCAACATCTATCAACGAGAAGCCTTTAGACATCATTCGTTCATGGCACCAGTGGTAGTCGGTCAGATTAGTGGTTTTGGAGCTAACAGCTATAGACTGGGGTTACAGGCTCTAGTTCTTACATTGAGAAAATCGATTGGTAATTAAAATCAAAAATTTGATGGGTGCTGCCTTGCGGGTTGAAAAAGGCAATTTAAAAGCACACTAGATTTCTTGACAAAATATGGATGCGGTACTCACTTTTGAACCGATTTAGAGGTGCCTTGTTAGGTAGCCTTGTGGGAGAAATCCTGGCTGGGAGTGGCTGCCAAAAGTTACGACCAGCTCAAGTAAGATTTCGACCGCCATCCCAAGGGGATGCTGGTCTGAGTAAGACGATTTCCCATTGGAGCAAGATTGCTACTTGTGGTATTGAAAGTTTGATTCGCTGTGGCAACCTCGATTTAGGAGATTGGTTAGTGCAGTGTGAAAAGGCTCAACCCTCTATCCTTTCATTAAAAGGGACTGCCAACAGTAGCGAAGCAGCAGTAGCAACCTTACCAATAGCATTATTTTTTCATGAAGATGAAGTCAAGTTGCGCCAAAAACTGCTAGAGGCGGCAGCAATTTGGCAAAATGATTCTGAAAGGTTTGAGAGTGTCTTGACAATAGCTTGGGCGACAGCGATCGCCCTTACCGAAAAACTTGACTGCCCTACCCTGATTTCCAGAATCATTGCCTACCTAGGGAACTATCAAAATCAAAAGGTCTGGGTGCAACACTTGGAACAATTACAAACTCTACTCGAGCTTGGGGCAAGTTTAGAACAAACTGTTATCCAGCTGCGTCGAGAGCAAAGGCGTAGAAATGAGTCTGAGGATGACTGCTCTTTATCGATTGCCTTAGCATTGTACTGTTTCCTAAACACCCCAGAAGATTTTCGCCTCTGTGTAACTCGTGCAGCTCTTACAGGCTATCAATCACAAACTACTGCTGCCTTAACAGGTGCTTTAGCTGGTGCCTATAACGGTATCATCGGTATTCCAGTGCCCTGGCTGATGGCGCTTAACCTCAGCGGTACTGGGGTTGACCAATGGCAATTAGCAGACCAGTTGTTGGCAGTGTGGTCAGGTGTATATGATGTTTCAGCCATAGCTGAGTTTCAGAAGCTAGCTGTGGTAGCACCAAGAGTGATCGGATCGCGATAAGCTGTTCAATCAACGGACTGTCAAACCAAAAATGAAGCTCCACCTACAAGGGGCTGTAGCCTGAAACTTGATGGTACATAAAATTTTCATGGCCTGTGTTGCACCCGTGGTGTTGAATTTGCTACCACAGCTATAGGTAAAACCAATATAAACCAGTTAAACTAAGATGATCTAAAAAAACACTGGCTTCTGAGCCTTGTCAGCTAAAAATCAGTGAAGTCTGAGATTATATTCTGTTACTGACCCCGCAATAAAGGGTGCTTATGGGGTAAGACTTAAGCCTAAGTGTGACTAGACCATTGAGCCTAATCCTGGTAAGAACTTCCAGCCACAACCCCTAAGCTGGAGTATCTGCAAGACTGCTGACTTCAGTCGCGGTTAACGACAGGAATCATCTTGGATTAGGTGGTCGAGGGGACTTATAACTCCATGATTGAGGATTATCTCCATGGGAGTAGCCATTTTATCACCAACTCGACAGCCACTAATGCAAATTACCCCAAGTTCCCCTAGGGAATGGATCAAAGAAAGAAAAGCTAAAGTTGTAAATAATGACCTAGGCGTATTTACGGTGAAGTTGGTCTGTGAATCATCTGGAAGTCAAACCCAACCAATAGCCATGGGGATTGACCAAGGTAACCACGAAACCATAATTACCACTTTAATGAAGTTTTCTGTTCGCAAACTCCAGTTACTGTTACAGTATACAAGGCCTGATTGTCACTGGAAGTTTCCCACGCAACGTGGGCTCTACCCATGTCAAATGAGTGGATTTAAAATGAGTGGAGGCAAACTTTCCAGTGTTTTTTATGAATAATAAATAAATGTAGATGTCTTTAAGCAAAATGCCACCACCACACAGCAAATTGTGAGCAGACCGCTACTGTTACCAGACATTGCCATTCCTGTGCTATGAAAACGTTCAATTCGCTGACGCAGCCGATCACGCAATTACGGCGAACATCTCAGCACCTTCGCAGTTTTTTGGGATTTAACTCCTCTAGTGCTGCCAAATCCTCAGTTAGCCCACAGCAGGAGAATTTGAAAGGACAACCTCTACAGCCGAGAGAGTCTCCAACCCATGGTGAAGGCACTTCGACTAGCCTAACTTCAGGAAAAGATTGGGGCAAAAGCCAGCACCAAATTCAACAGAGAATTACTCTACCTGTAATGTGGACTTTAGCAGTGGTTTCCCTGACCAGTGTTATGGGAGGGCGCTTTTACAATCAGCCACAGCTACGTGAAGACAGAGTAGCACCACAGACAATCCGGGCACCATTCGATGCTATAGTTGAGGACTCTAAGACCACGGCTGAGAGACGCAAAGAAGCTCAAAGAGGTGCTCAACCAGTCTTGATGATTGACCAATCTGTTACAGAAGGAATTTATCAAAATCTTGATAAGTCTCTGGACGCTGTCGAAGAACTGCGCACTAACAGCGGTGTTTTTCCTTTTGTAAAGACTGATGTACTATCCATCGCCACCCAGCGGTATCTACGGCAAAGTAAGGAATGGGAATGGCGGGCTATCTTGGCATTTTCAGATATCGATAACCATGGCAACGGGTTTGATTCTGAAGCCAAACCACCGACTCCGCCAGAAAATTCATTAAATGTAGCTTTTGTTCAGGCAGTAAGTGAACTGCAAAGCTACCGTCAAAAGTCTTCTGAACAAGAGTTCTCAGCTCTGATTGAGTCAATATCTGCTGCTCGCCAACAGTATGCTCAGGTGTTGCCTCAGCTCTCAGAATACCTTAGCCCTGAATTCAGTAGCCTAAATGATGTTTCCGTACTCGATCTATCAGATCAAGATTGGCAGAAAACCCGCATAGTCATTAAGCAGGCTGCTAGTCGCATCCTGACCCAAGGCATTGTTCCAGGATTACCACCAAATCTGATCCAAGAGGCGGTGAAGGTAAACTTGAGTAGCCTTATGCCCCAGGAAGCTCAACCACTAGCCAAGTATTTACTAGTGAGAGTTTTAGAACCCAACTTGATCGAAAACAAAGAATTAACCAAGCTCATAGCAGAACAGGCAGCAGAAAAAGTGGAACCAATGATGGTTTCAGTGCGGAAAGGAGATGTGATTGTAACCGAAGGTGAAACCATCACTCAAACAGACTTTGTACTACTGGATTATTTCGACTTAAGCCGTCGAGGAATTAACTGGCTGGGTTTGATGGGATTTGGTGGTTTGGTTACTACTACGGTGGGCATCTTTGCCTTAGTGCAACGGCGAGTTCACCCGAAATGGAGACGGCGGGACTACATTTTGGTATTGCTACTGACCCTGAGTATGCCAATATCAATACTTTTCAAGAGTCCCTTCTTCGAGATTCCCTACACTATGCCTGCTATTGCTTTGTTAGTAGGGAACTTTTATGGGTCTACGATGGGCGTGACAGTAGTGGGTTTACTGACAGGCTTAGTGACCTTTAGTATGGAAGTCACTGGAGAACAAGTACTAGCAAATGTTGCTGGTGGTTTACTGGGTGCCTTGATGGCAGGACGAATGCGATCGCGAGAGGAATTGGCTCTGCTCGGAGTTGGGGTGGGCTTAACTCAAGGTGTCGTTTCCCTGATTATCAATCTGATTATTAGTGCCACTGCTAGTACAATTTGGTCTGCAGTTCTGCCAGGAGCCTTGTTATTAGGTTTGTCTGGCTTAGCTTGGAGTATTGTCGCCCTGGGGCTATCACCTTACCTGGAACGTTTGTTTGACCTGGTGACACCGATTCGTCTGGCAGAATTGTCTAATCCCAACCGTCCCTTGCTCAAGCGTCTAGCTACTGAGGCACCTGGAACGTTTCAACATACTCTGTTTGTTGCTTCTTTGGCAGAAGCAGCGGCTCAAGAACTCCACTGTAATGTGGAACTGGTTCGGGCAGGTACGCTCTACCATGACATTGGTAAAATGCACGATCCGTTAGGGTTTATAGAAAATCAAATGGGTGGTCCGAACAAGCATGATCAGATTAATGATCCTTTCAAGAGTGCTGAAATTATCAAAAAGCACGTTACCGAAGGACTGGTTATGGCTCGTAAGCACCAGTTACCCAAGGCAGTGCGGGACTTTATCCCAGAGCATCAGGGGAAATTGCTGATTTCCTATTTTTATTTCCAGGCTCAGCAAAAAGCTCAACTTGAAGGTACTGGGTCTGTGGACGAGTCATATTTTCGTTATGACGGTCCAATTCCCCAGTCCCAGGAAACTGGTGTAGTTATGTTAGCTGATGCCTGTGAAGCGGCGCTACGCTCACTCAAAGAGGTCACTCCGGAAACTGCTCTTACGGTGGTCAATAAAATTCTCAAAGCTCGCTGGCAGGACAACCAATTAGTCGATTCTGGGCTAACCCGGCAGGATTTATCAAAAATTGCCCAAGTGTTCATCAGAGTTTGGCAACAATATAATCACCAACGTATTGCTTATCCAAAGGGAGCGCTTAATTGTCAATCGTCTACTAAATGAAGTACGAAGTCTCAAGTTTTTGTACAGCAAGAGTATGAAACAGTATGAAACACGGAATTTCAGATCTGTTCCACCCTCTTGAATCCTGTTTCTGTACAAACACTGTGCAAGCCTTTGTCCCACTCATCAATGGGTAGTTGAGGTATATAGGCAAATTCAAATACAATGCCGATGGTAGGAATAGAATCCCACTCTGGTGAATTCAGCAGTCGGTCATAGAAACCACCACCGTAGCCCAAACGATACCCCCGCTGGTCACAAGCCACAGCGGGTACAAGGATTAAATTCACATCCTTTGGCTCTAGGGTGGTAGCATTAGGTTTGGGTTCTAAAATACCATAATTTCCTTTTTGCAATGGAACGCCCGCCTTCCAGGTATGCCAGAAGAGAGATTTTCCCACACATCGGGGTAGTCCCCAGCAGTGCTTAGTGTCTGTAAATAGGGGACTTAGATCTGGTTCTTGTCGAAAACTGAAATAGGCTAAAACTGTTTGTGACTGGGTAACTAGGACGCCAGATTGTAGATGGGTACAGATGCGATCGCTTTTTTGCCGCCATTCTTCTACAGACATAGACTGGCGCTTTTGAAGCAGGGATCGGCGTAGTTCTGCTTTGTTCATCTGATCTTCCCTCCGGTTTGATAGGGCGATCATATCAACAAACTATGCTGATAGTAGGTAATCATACCGACTTGCATTTAGCGATGCAGAGGTGCGACCCGTGGCGAATTTAATTCGCCTACGGAAAGCGCACCTAAGCGGTCTTGGGGGAAACCCCCATGAGCGACTGCATCAAGACATGGGTAGGAGATAGGAGCTTGTTCACTCCCATCTCCCCATTCCGTTCAATTGAGCCCTTAAGCAATAAATAATAGCTTAAATAATAGGTTTGAGAGCAACTTGGTATCAGTAATGGGTAATTGGCAACTGGGCTTATTACCCATTACCCATGATCCATTACCTAATGTCACCCATTACCTAATTTCTCCTCTAGCAGGCACTAGTTACCTCTAGTAAGCACCGTTATTTTTGGGAAAAATAACAACACCAATGGTTTTCACGATGATCCATAAATCCAGCCAAAAATTCCGGAAACTGACATAGTAAACATCAATTTGCACACGGCGGTGGTAAGGTATGTCATTGCGTCCAGAAACCTGCCATAAGCCAGTAATTCCGGGTCGAATTGTCAAGACTTTATCCATGTGACGCCCGTATTTGGGCAATTCCTCTGGCACTAACGGTCTTGGACCAACCACACTCATCTGTCCGTTGAGTACATTCCAGAACTGAGGAAACTCATCTAAGCTAGTCAGCCGTAGAAATTTTCCAATTCCAGTAATTCGAGGATCATCCTTGAGCTTGTAATTATCCTGAAATTCCTCCCGTATCTGAGGGGATTTTTCGATCATCTCTAGCAACATTTCGTCGGCATTTTCCACCATAGTTCTAAATTTCAGGCAAGCAAAAGGTTTGTAGTCTTTACCCACCCGCTCCTGAACATAAAAAATTGGTCCAGGTGAGCTGATCACAATTAGCAATGCCAGTAGCAGGTAAACGGGAAAAAACGAAATCAGAACTGATAGGGAAAAGGTCACATCAAACAGTCGCTTGGCAAAATTTCCGTCTAAGCGATAGCGAGTCAGATTCTTGTGTCTACGACGTGAAACGAGGGGCTGAAAACCTCGCTTCACGAATGCTCGCAATATCTTGACGGAGTTAAGTTGGCTTTCGGCAGTCATCTCACTCCTTCAATTCACACCACACGTCATAATCATAAAGCTACGAGACACTCGCTATAGCGCATAGCCAGCTAGGATATTTAATTTTTTACCAGAGAAATTAAAACTGGTAGTCTTGATAACAGTTTTCCAAAAATGTCAGGTAGCGATCAGCAAAAATGTTGGGGGCAAATTTGGCAGCGTTTAACCGGCTCGCTTCCCGATTAAACTTTCCTGCCAAGGTCTCAAAGGTTTCCATGGCTTCAATCAAAGCCCTTGAGCTTTGCTCTGGAAACAATAGACCTGTACCACTGTCTAAATGTTGCCGAATATCTAGAACTGTTTCTAGTGCCCCACCAGCACCATAGGCAATCACCGGCGTACCACAAGCTTGGGCTTCCACCAGGGCAATGCCGAAATCCTCACAGGCAGCATAGACAAACCCTTTAGCTTTAGCCATATACTGCTCAACCACCTCATTGGGTTGAAATCCCATAAATTTTACATTCTTGTGAGCCAAGTTGCGAATCCCTGCTAAATCTGAGCCATCACCAATCACCACGAGAGGGTATCCCAGTTGATTAAAAGCTTGAACAATTAAAGATACTTGTTTGTAACTTACTATCCGGGAAACGGTCAGATAAAAATCTTCTTTTTCTTCCTGGAAAGGAAAACGTTCAATATTAACCGGTGGGTAAATAACTTCAGCCCTACGCCGATAGCAGCGCCAGATCCGCCGTGCTGTGTGATGAGAGTTGGCAATAAAGTAATCCACCCGATTTGCTGTAATCACGTCCCACTGACGTAACCGATGAAGCAGATAGCGAGTGATCAACCCTGGAAAACCCTGTCCCATAGAACTACTGCGCAAATAATCAAAGGTCAAGTCCCAGGCATAACGCATGGGCGTATGGCAGTAACAGATGTGCAGTTGTTGGGGACTAGTAAGGACACCCTTGGCAACAGCATGGGAAGAGGAGAGTATAATATTATACTCCCCTAGTTCCAGCTGTTCAATCGCTAAGGGTAGCAGCGGCAGATATTTCTGAACCCCGTTACGAGCGAAGGGTAAGTTCTGTAGGAATGTTGTGCCAATAGAGCGCTGATATAGATAACTCTGGGGATTGGTTGATTCAAAATCAATCAGGGCGTACAGGTCAGCATCAATGTGTTTGAGTATTTCTTGCACTACCAGTTCTGAGCCACCAGTTGCTTTGGGAGTCAACCACTCATGAACCAAGGCATATTTCATTAGATCTCAAAGGCAGATTGTTTAACAAAAATGGCGGAATTCCCCATCCAACTTTGACGGTGGGGATGGATAGTCAAATAGTTGATTATATGCTAATATGAATATAACTGGCTTAGGTCTACATGGTTAGGCATGGGCTGATGATAGTCGAGCTAGGTGGAATAGAGATGTAGTCAAAGCGCGTAAACGAACTCGACCACCGTTCGCAACAGCGTGCAGAAAAGGCAAGCGCAAGATGTCATTTAGACATAAATCAACTGGCACGACCGTTACAAACGGCGAAAACCAAGCGGCAAAAAGAATTATTGCCTGTGGAAGACGGGCGACTGCCTGTGGACGCTGAGTAAGACCATCACCAGATTCAGTTCTGGACTTTCTATTCTTAGGGAGTACCCAACGTGGCATCGGCGGATGAAGCGGGAAATCCTAAAGACGAATAAGACCGTCCTTGCTTCGCTGTTAGCGAAGCAAGTTGGGTTACTTCACATATACTACTGGCAGTACTTGAGAAACGAAACATACCATATACTTGAATGGTAAATTTACTATAGACCTAGCAGCTACGGTATTTTGGGTATTGCCTAACTAGCATATAAAAATATCGGGTTTTTCAGCTGCGCTCTAGACGGCGATTCTATAGCGCAGTCAGCCCACCACAAGACATCTAAACAACCTGTCTGGCAATACAGACGTCGAGGTAATAATAGGGTTTTATTAACTGTTTCAACCCCCTAGTTAGCTGAGCAGTAGGTATTAATATCCGCCACTAATTTTGGTTCTGGGGTGGTGGCTTTCTGCAAATTGCTCAAGGCTTCCTCCGCAGCTGAGCGGTCTTGCTTGTTAAAAGCCTCTACAAAGTCGCGAGTCGCCTTGCTGGTATTGCGATACATCTTAATAAAACCAGCTTGATAGTCTTGGAGCTGTTCGTCCTTAACTATTATCGATTCCATGTCTTGAGATGCCCCCTCCATAGCATTAGCTGCCTGGAGCATTGCCTCGGGATCACTTGATTCTCCACCATTAGTCAGGGTTTTAGCTTCTTCAACTGCCTGGTTCGCCACTTCAATAATTTTCTGACATTCAACTTTTTTGCCACTACAGCTAACGGTCAATAAGCTCATGAGTACAGTCGCCGGAACAAGCAGGAAGTACCGCGTTGGAAAATGCATTAATGCTCTCCTAATCAGTTTTGGGTACTCTCGTTGTGGTAGCATATTTTTACCATGCTGGAAAGCTTTAGCTTCATTTCCACAACACTCCACTCTTCAATGCACGGCGTTCAGAGTCAGGATAGGGTGAGCGCGTGGGTGTAGGCTGACTTTGACAGGACTTACGCAAAACTGGGCAACAAACATGCTGATGGTGTAGGGTCCTGAGGGAGACCCTACAAGTAGAGTTGCTGCGTAAGTCCTGATTGAGCCAT
Source organism: Moorena producens 3L (assembly GCF_000211815.1). GTDB lineage: Bacteria > Cyanobacteriota > Cyanobacteriia > Cyanobacteriales > Coleofasciculaceae > Moorena > Moorena producens. Next base: position 14,425 of record NZ_GL890819.1, on the reverse strand, counting down.
AATTTTAACTGGTTCAAATAACTGAACGAGATTTCTTAGTTTCCTGGGAATGCTTTGGAGCAATTTATTCTCAATAAACCTGTCAATAATCCCCAAAAGTTTTGAGGGGTTTTGAAAGACGAAAGTATGCTCCAAAAGGAGGTTAGCCTTATTCTTACCCCAAACCCGATCTTTTCCACACCCCATACCCAGTCTAAATCGACAAGCTTGGTGCGTAACTCAACAGCCAGGAAAGTCAGTGTTCCCCTGCTTCAATCGCTGCAGCAAGCTGTTGCAAGGTTTGTGTGACTTGCTCAAGCTGTTTTAGAGACTCATTTTGAGTTTCTGCCAAGGTTTGCACCGCATCACTTAGAGCAAAAAGCTGGTAGCCTTGTTGTTGGACTTGCTGTCCTTGGTTTTGCACTTGAATCACAAAGTTATCGACCCGGTCAGCCAGACGGTCTATAGTTTCGGTAGTGGCAAGCACTGCCTCTCCGATTTGTCCAACAATTAATTCCAAACGACTGATGCGGTTTTCCACCGTCAGCGACTCTTGTATGGTAGGGGTCGTGTTGTATGAAGTGTTTCCCATTTGAGCTGGTTTATCCACCGGCAACGTTTTCAATCAAACATCAATATTGGCCATCAATATCGGCCATCAATATCGGCGCGAGGCAAACAGGCATGGAGTATGAAGTCTTGCCTAGTCTGCTATTAAATGGGGTCAGATCCAAATATCCCCTGTTAATTCGCCAAGGGTATTCTATGATTATTGGTTGAAATAGCAAAATTTCAACCCCTTTGACAGAAAACGTTTCCTAGTTTGATCCCACTCACACCAATTTCAAAGTGACCCTTTGCAGCCAATGGCAAGTATAATGCCGGTGTTAAGGCAATTCAGACTGGGGTGATTTACCTGTTGAGATATTCCTCAAACTGAGCATGTCGCCACGATTTGAGGGATTTATGCCTATCAAATTACCACAGTTGATCAATTAGCCGAATACGACTAGCCGGATAGGAGGTTGAGTTGTCGGATCAAACTTCCACAACAAACAGCTAACGGTCAAAAACTTACAAGGTATTCACTATGCAACTACTATTTCTAGTCCTGCTATGGGTAGTGCTTGGATTTTTGCTCGCCAAGCTGCTGCTCGAAATCATCCCTAAACAGTATTTCACCTGGCTTGGGGGTTTTTTGGTTTTTGCCATTATTGTCCTGCTGTTTTTCACCCCAACCAATGCCCTGGTTTCACCGATATGGACAATTTTCTCACTTCCCTTTCAACCATTGGGCTTAGCACTTCTGCTTTGGTTCCTAGGAGCAATGCGAATTAAAGGTGACAATATCTCTAACCCAGGACCTACCTTGATTTGGACGGGATTTTTTGTCTTGCTTGTCGCCAGCACCCCTTTTCTATCTAATCGGCTGGCTCAACTTCTCGGGCCTGGAGTCGTTCAAAACCAACCTGCGGTTCAAATGGCCAAAACAATCGGGTGGCAGGAGGAAACCCTCACTGCTTTTGTTCCCGATGGGGAATCAATTCAGCTTACTACTAATGCTAGTCCTTTCCCTAGGGACGCTGTGTTGGCTCAACTTGTTCCACCCAATCAAGCCCTTGGCATCCAAGCTTTTATCCCTTCTATCGGAGCCCTTGACCAGACTACCAGGGTAATTAACACCTTCTTTAGCAATATTTACTTCCAACTACGAGGAAGACCAGTTACCAGTACAGAAGTTGAATCGCCGACCGCAAGAGATGTTTCTTGAAATATAGACATTATGTTAACTACCCACATGAACCCAATCGGGTATAGTGTGGGTTTCTGGTTTCATCGGAAGTAAACCGATACCACCCTCGGCTCCCACCTTCAGTAAGGGTCGGTAATTTATGATTTGCGGTTCCCTTGAGGCTAAGTACTCCCCGATTTTTGGTGAAAGGTTAAGCCTAAAGGAAGGGAATTGTTTAAGATTGTAACCAGGATGGGAATTGTATAGTATTGTAACATGCTGAATTCCCGTCTAAAAAAACTGCTGCTTTACCTGCGCCCATACTGGCGACAGTCAGCCCTAGGTATTTTTGCCCTCCTTATTGTCAATGGACTTGGTGTTTATATCCCCTTACTGATCAGGGATACTATTGACGAGTTGAGTCAAACCTTGAGCTTCGACCAAGTCTGGAGCTTTGTGCTGCTTATTTTGATACTCACCTCATTGATGTGGGGGATTCGGATGGCTTCGCGCATCCTATTGTTTGGAGTGGGGCGCAAAGTGGAATTTGACCTGAAGCAACGGATTTTTAAGCATTTGCTGACATTGGAACCAGCCTATTTTTCTCAGAACACGATCGGTGATTTGATTAACCGAGCCACCAGTGATGTGGATAATATTCGGCGTCTATTGGGGTTTGCAGTTTTGAGTCTGGCAAATACGGTGTTTGCCTACTCTTTGACCGTGCCGGTTATGATTGGCATTGATCCGTGGTTGACGTTCTTAGCCTTGGCGGTTTATCCGTTGATGTTGATTATTGTCAAGCTATTTAGTGAGAAACTGCGCAGCCAACAACAAGAAGTCCAGGAGAAACTTTCTAACCTCAGTGAGCTGATTCAGGAAGATATGAGTGGTATCGCCATGATTAAAATATACGCTCAGGAAGAAAACGAGCGTCGTGCGTTCCATCAAATCAATCAGCAGCTTTTGGGAGCAAATCTCAATTTGGCAAGAACACGAAACTTTCTGTTTCCAATAATTGAGGCTCTTACTTACCTCAGCTTACTGGTGCTGTTAACTATTGGTCCTGGTTCCATTGAGTCCGGTGCTATCAGTATTGGTGACTTTGTGGCGCTGATTATCTACACTGAACGTTTAGTCTTCCCCACAGCACTGCTAGGGTTTACCATCACTGCTTATCAACGTGGTGAAGTGAGTATTGATCGTATTGAGTCGATTCTCTTGGCTCAGCCTCGGATTACCAATGCCCCAGATTCAGTTAGCTTGCCAACCCCAGTAAGAGGTCAGCTCAAGGCTGTCAACTTGAGTTACACTTACCCCAGCAGTCAAACTCCTGCCCTGAAAAATGTTAGCTTCACGATTAATGCAGGTGAGACAGTAGCGATTGTGGGAGCCATTGGTTCTGGAAAATCTACCCTGGCTAATGCCTTGCCTCGTTTGCTGGATATTCAAGCTAGTCAACTGTTTTTGGATGGATATGATACTACTAAGCTGCCCTTGCAGAACTTGCGGAATGCGATCGCATATGTTCCTCAAGACAGCTTCTTGTTCAGCACTAGCATTAAAAACAATATCTGCTACGGTATACCAATCAGCGAACACTCAGAGGTAGAATACGCGGCTTCGCAATCCCAAATTCACCCGGAAATTATGAATTTCCCCCAGCAGTACGAAACAATTGTTGGGGAAAGGGGAATAACCCTGTCTGGGGGGCAGCGACAACGTACTGCTTTAGCTAGAGCTCTGCTGATGGATGCACCAGTGCTGATTCTTGATGATGCACTTTCGAGTGTTGATAATCAGACAGCAACCCAAATTCTGGACAATCTCTCGGAAGGAGTCCAGCGCAAAACTGTAATTTTTATCTCCCATCAACTTTCAGCTGCTGCTAAAGCTGACCGGATTTTGGTAATGGACGCAGGGGAAATTGTCCAAACTGGTTCTCATGGTGAACTTCTACAACAACCTGGTATTTATCGCTTTCTTTGGGAGCAGCACCAATTAGAAGAAGTTTTGAAGTAGTTATTGAAGTAGTTAACATACCGTAAGCTATCAGCGTGTCGCGTATCAGCTTATGGGTTAGGTCACAGCGTCGAAGCCTGTGCCACGCTACTGTTCGCGCAGCGTGCGCGTAGCGCAATCGGTGCTTTTGAATAGAATAAGCTGACCGCTGACCACTGAATGCTTACAAAGTACCTAATAGCTAATAGCTTATCAACGGGACTGGCCGGATTCGAACCGGCGACCTAGCGCTTCAGATTGGTGTGAGTTTCCCCACTCTCTGGACTATACCTTCACCCTAGGTTAATACCTCTTAAGGTTAATACCCCTTAGGTGGTGGCCGTCTAGTCTCTCCACCTTCCTGCATTTAACCTCGACGATGACTCGCACACAGATTCAGGCTTGGCTCGGTATTGCCTTAGAGTACTGAATAAGCTAAATACCCCTTAGGTTTCACCGAATTTGACCACATTCACTCACGGAATTTCTTCCATGGTGCCCGATTTTTCAGGAGGCGCTTGCTCTATCCAGCTGAGCCACAGCCCCAATCGCCATATAACCGTATATTATCACAAAAGCTGTTGATTAAGCATCTATAGTGATACCCAATCAGCGTTTCACACCCCCGTTAACCCAACTGGTAACAGGGAATGGGTCATCGAACCCAATTTTTACGCAGTTTGTTGGTTGACGCTCTTGCCAAGAAAAGTGGGAACTATAGAACTAATCCCGATTAGCTCCCATATTGGGGAAGAGTATGTTCCGGTCATGGCTAATATTCACCTAATTAATAACTAATTAATAATTAATTAATAACTAAGATGACAGAAATTTATGGGAGCCCAAGAAAATTTGCTGGTAGTTATTGGACATAGATGATGAGCAAGCTAGGTAAGCTTCCCAAATCTAGTCACTATACTATCTGGTTAGGATTACTAACCTTTTTGATAGTGACTATGGTAGTTCCTGCTGTAGCCTATCCTGATCATTCGGTACTGGGGAGTAGAGCAAAGGTCGGTGGAAACCAGCAACTCGTTAGTGCTATTTCTAATCCCCAAACCTTTGTGCTAGAACCCACCAAGCATGGTTCAGAGTTGCTAGAGCAAGGCAGAACTCTCTATGAAGCCGGACGATTTGCTGAGGCGGCTGCTGTCTGGCAACAGGCAGCTGTTGGTTTTGAGCAACAAGGTGATGAAGTGGGACAAGCTTTGAGCTTGAGCTATCTCTCCTTAGCTGACCAACGATTGGGAAAATGGCAGCAAGCCCAGAGTGCTATTGACCAAAGTTTGAAGATTTTGCAGGGTATACAACTTAGGGAAAAAGGGTCGATTTTGGCTCAAGCGCTGACTATTCAGGGCAGTCTCAGAAATGCGATGGGACAAACGGAATCTGCTCTGGAAAGTTGGCAAAACTCAGAAGCTACGTATCAATCTCTAGGGGATGAGGTTGGCATCTTGGGTAGCCAGATTAACCAGGCTCAAGCCCTACAAACTATGGGCTTCTACAGGCGATCGCGAAAACTCTTAGAAGCTGTCAATGAAAAGCTCCAAGCTCAAGATGATTCCCTGCTTAAAGTCAAGGGATTGCGGAGTTTGGGAGTGGCTTTGCAAGTAGTGGGAGATGTACACGAATCCAGGGAAGTTTTAGAGCAAAGTTTGGAAATCGCCCAGAAGTTAGATTCTGCCACGGATACCAGTCACATTCTTTTCAGCTTGGGAAATACTTCCAGAAACTTACAAGAGCCGGAAACCGCCTTGAAGTATTACCAACAAGTGGTCACAAAAGCAACTAGCCCACAAATTCAAACTGAAGCACAACTCAACCAACTCAGCCTTTATATAGAACTAGACCAGCACAAGAAAGCGATCGCACTATTGCCTGCCATTGAATCTAATCTAGCTCAGCAGCCCCCCAGTCGAACCACAGTCTATGCTGCGGTCAACTTTGCTGAGAGCTTGTCAAAGTTGGCAGCTGCTTCAACTAGACAGTCACAAGGGGTGCCTATACCTATCCAAAAAGCCGCAAAAATTCTGGCACGAGCAGTGCAACAAGCCATGGAATTGGGGGATCCAACAGCTCAAGCTTATGCCATGACTCAGTTAGGTTCATTGTATGAACAAACCCAGCAGTGGTCCGAGGCTTTGAGGTTAACAGAGAATGCTCTACAGATTGCCCAAGGTAATCATGCCTCAGATATTGCCGCTCGTGCAGCTTGGCAACTGGGGAGGCTGCACAAACAGCAGGGGGATATCAACGAAGCGATCGCAGCTTACGATTCAGCGGTCAAAACTCTCCAGTCACTGCGCTCAGACTTAGTCGCTATCAATCGAGATGTCCAATTTTCTTTCACTGAAACTGTCGAACCGATCTATCGAGAGCTAGTTGAATTACTACTGCAACCTTCTGTCACCACCCCTGAGCCAGGAGGGGTATCCCAGGCAAAAGGCTCAGCAGAAATTAGTCAAGACCACCTGAAAAAGGCGATGCAAGTTATTGAATCGCTGCAATTAGCTGAATTAGAGAACTTTTTCCAGGAAGCCTGTTTAAAAGGTCAACCGAGGCAGATTGACCAAATTGACCAGAAAGCGGCAGTTATTTATCCTATTATTTTGCCAGAACGGTTAGAGGTGATTGTTTCTGTGCCAGGACAAGCCCTCCGTCACTACCAAACTTATATACCTCAAGCAGAGCTGGAGCAGTTCTTCCGACGGATGCGACAATCTTTGAATAGAGCTTTTTCTGAGCGAGCACGTCTCAAGCTCTATCAGCAAGGTTATGATTGGCTGATTAGACCTGCAGAATCTGAGTTAGAAGACCACGGCATCACCACTCTAGTATTTGTGCTAGATGGTTCTTTGCGGAATTTACCCATGTCCGCTCTCTATGATGGTCAACAGTATTTGATCGAGAAATATAGCATAGCTCTAAGTCCAGGATTGCAGCTTTTAGATCCACGCTCCCTTGAATCAAACCAGATCCAAGCTATAACTGCTGGGCTGAGTGAGGGTCGCCAAGGTTTTAAGCCGTTGCCAGCAGTAAAGCGAGAATTAGAACAGATTTCCTCAAAAATTTCCACAACAGTGCTTTTGAATCAGGAGTTTACTGATAGCAACCTCCAAAACGCTGTTGATGCACAACCTTTCCCAGTATTACATCTGGCAACCCACGGTCAGTTTAGTAGTACTGCCGATGAGACGTTTGTTTTAGCCTGGAACGATCGAATTAATGTCCGGCAATTCAATTCACTACTGCGCTCAAGAGAAAGACAAGACACTAATCCCATTGAATTATTGGTACTCAGTGCTTGCCAAACTGCTAGAGGGGATAATCGTGCTGTCTTGGGGTTAGCTGGAGTAGCAGTACGTTCGGGAGCACGGAGCACCTTAGCTACCCTATGGGCAGTAAGGGATGAATCTACTGCTCAGCTGATGGCTGAATTTTACAAGTATCTGGCTCAAGCAGGTGTAACTAAAGCTGAAGCATTGCGCCGTGCTCAGTTAGCGCTATTGAAAGGGGAATATAACCATCCTGTCTACTGGGCTCCCTTTGTGTTAGTGGGAAATTGGTTGTAATTGCTCTATAGCAGAAGTCAAAAGTCAGAAGTCAGAAGTCAGAAGTCAAACTCTTGCGCTTACAAAGGGTGTGAGACTTTTGTCATGTCCTAACTGCCCTGGCGACTGCTCTATCTCTAATCGAAGGACTTTTCAAACACATTCTTAGAGGACAATTGGGCATCAAACATACTAGAAATAAAACATAAAACAAACATGAACGCAAACATTAGGCGTTTATATTGAAAGTTCTAGCAACCCTCAAAATAAAAATTAGAAAGCGGTAAATAATCTGCTCTGCTTTCTGTGCCCAGCATGATCATAAAGAAAGTCCTGCAGCAATAGGAAATATTTTATGAAATCAAACAAATTAGCCGTGAGATTACCACTTTGTTTTACTTTACTATTCCTAGGAATGAATCTCATCCACAGTTTGCCAACTCAGGCGATCGGATTCAGAAATACGCAGAATCCAAGACCGGAGAGAGCAAGGGGAGGAGCTTCCCGGGGTGAAGATATTTGTTTCTCTGATGCTAAAACCACCACTTCATCAGTCACACCGCTGATGCCAGCCACTAATTTGGGCTTAACGGTAGCAGAACGTCCAACTTTGCTGGTATATGTTCCTCAGACTTCAGCTCAAGAAGCTTTTTTAAGTTTCGAGGATGAACAGCGAAACCATCATTACCAGTCCTTTATACGTCTGCCTAATCAGCCAGGTGTAATGGCGGTTCAATTACCACCTGAGGCTCCACCACTAAAGGTCGGTAAGAATTACCAGTGGTCTTTGGTGATGATTTGTGGGGAGTATTTAGAACCAGATAGTCCTGAGGTAACTGGATGGATTCGTCGAGTTGAAGCCAATTCTACCTTGATGAATCAGCACACATTAAAAGCCTCACTGAAAAAAGCCTCATTGTTGGCTAAAGATGGGATTTGGGTCGATACTGTCGCTACCCTCGCTGATTTAAGGCGAGCTGAACCAAGAAATTCAGTCTATCGCTCCCATTGGGAAGAACTGTTACAATCAGTAGGACTAAATGCGATCGCTAACCAGCCGTTGCTCAATAAATAAACTATAAATCACTGAACATCAGGCCATCAACTCTTATCCTGCAATCCTTGCAAAGCAAGGATTTAACCCTATGGGGCTCAAGGGGTTAGTTAGCAGCTGATCTGTGATAAATCCAAAAAATCTCGCTTCTTAAACCCGTGGTTTTAAACCAGGGGTTTAACATGGGGCTTAAAACAACTTACGGAATTGATTCCGTCCTATCCTGTCAATAGCTGAACTAAGAAACTCAATCAAGTATATAGCAATTATTCTTTGGGTGAGGTACAAATTATTCGGTTTTAGGGAGCAGGGAGCAGGGACTTCGGAGCAGATAACGGAGCAGATAACAGGTAAGTCGGAAGAGGGAAGAGGTAAAAAATTCTGTGTACCTCATAGCTATGATAATTGCTATAGTTGAGTCAGTTAGCAATTACCCATTACCAATTAGCCTCAATCATTCCATAATTGGGCAACGTCAATTTTTATCCCTTTTTTGCTTTTTTTCTCAAGACTGTTACTTAGTCAGGATTTACTGGGAACTCTGTAGGTAAGTTATCGACGGGTTAGTGACTCACCACAAAAGCAGTTCTACCGGTCGATGCTATTCCTGGAATCCTGCCAACCAATAGAAGCGCCTATAGGCTTCTCACCAAGGTTGGTAGAGAACAAACCTGACCTAGATTAGAGATTGACTAAGGGGAATGTGGCTTCACTTTAAAGAGCGTTTGAAGCAATGGCGCTTTGTATTTATAATAGCTCCAGTTGTGGCTGCACTAGTCACTGTTTTGGATACGGCAGGATGGTTCCAGCTACTGGAGTGGGCTACCCTGGATCAATTTTTTCGCCTGCGTCCGGTTGAAGACATTGATAATCGCATTGTGATTATCACCATAGATGAATCGGATCTGACTCAACTGGGAGGATGGCCGATTTCTGATGCTGTTTTAGCTGAGTTAATCACAAAAATTAAAGCATACCGGCCTCAAGGTATTGGTCTGGATATTTATCGCGATTTTCCAGTGGAACCTGGTTATCAGGAGTTCGTTGAGGTGATGAAGTCCACACCCAACTTGATTGGAGTGAAGTCCCTCGTGAGGGATAAAAGAGTTGCCCCACCTCCGACCTTAGCACAACGAGATCAAGTTGCTCTAGCAGATTTGGTGCTAGATGGGGATGGTAAAGTAAGGCGAAGCTTGATATCAGCAGCAGATGAATCCGGTAAGGATATACCTACTTTAGGGGTTAGATTGAGCTTGATGTATCTTCAAGCCAAAGGAATCAATCTCAAAAAAATCGATGGGAGGCGCGAGTATTACCAATTAGGTCAAGCAAGATTTTTCAATCTAACCGAGAAAAATGCTGGTTATCAAGGTGCAGATCTTGGAGGCTACCAAATATTGTTGAATTACCGTGGCACCCAGGAGCGCTTCAATACAGTTTCAATCAGTGATGTTCTGAGCAATAGAATTTCGCCGGAGCAGTTGTACAATCGCATTGTTTTGATTGGTATGACTGCACCGAGCCTTAACGACATTTTTCCGACGCCCTATGATAGCAGTCTCAGCTCTATCGTTCAGGAAATGCCTGGTGTTGTTATTCATGCCAATATCGCCAGCCAGATGTTGAGTGCAGCACTTGATGGACGACTTCTGCTGCGAGTATGGTATGTTAACGCACAGGGGCTGTGGATTTTTTGCTGTTCGTTGATCGGAGCCGTAGGAAGTTGGGTATTACCAGAGACTAACTGGTTAAGAAAACATCTCCTGAGCAAATTAATTCTGAGTATTTTGATGACAGGGGGCATGATTGTCGGTGGTAGCTATTTAGTCTTTCTAACAGGTTGGTGGATTCCTGTAATTTCCCCATTAATAGCTCTATGTTTATCGGCGATTTTAGGAACTAATACCCAGAATCAATGGCAATTGAAACAAGCTAACCAGCAATTGCAAGATTATTCTCGCACTCTGGAGGTCAAAGTTAAGGAGCGCACTCAAGAATTAGAAACAGCCAAAGTAGCTGCTGATGTTGCTAACCAGGCAAAAAGCGAATTTTTGGCTAACATGAGCCATGAACTGCGCACTCCCCTCAATGGCATTCTGGGATACGCTCAAATCCTCAAACGCTCTTCAAATATAAGTAAATCAGACCTGGATGGCATCGGTATTATTCACCAGTGTGGCTCCCATTTACTTACTTTAATCAATGATATTTTAGACCTATCGAAAATTGAAGCTCGGAAACTAGAGCTGCACAAAAGTGATATTCATTTTACTTCATTCTTGATGGGCGTGGTAGAAATTTGTCGGATTCGTGCCCAGCAAAAAGGTATATCGTTTATTTACCATGCCGAGCCTCAGCTGCCAGTGGGTATTTATGGGGATGAAAAACGCCTGCGGCAAGTTTTAATTAATTTACTGGGTAATGGGATTAAGTTTACTGATACTGGAAGTGTGACCTTTCAAGTAAGTTTAATCGGTTCATCGTTGAATGGTGACCCTTCCCACACAATCAGGTTTCAAATTGAAGATACTGGTGTCGGGATGACTCCAGAACAATTGAAAAAGATTTTTTTGCCGTTTGAGCAGGTAGGAGATACTAAAAAACAATCAGAAGGCACTGGCTTGGGATTGGCAATTAGTATGAAGCTTATTTCCCTAATGGGGAGTGAAATCAAAGTGGAAAGTACCTTAGGTGAGGGAAGTAGGTTTTGGCTAGATTTGGAACTAGCAACCACTACCGAATCGCCCCAGCAAGAAACAGTCGTAGACAGCAGCAATATTGTTGGCATTAAAGGGAAACGTCCAACCATACTAATAGTGGATGATCATCTCAACAATCGCTCGTTACTCATTAACCTACTAGAGTCGATTGGATTTCGTTGTTTTGAAGCAAGTAATGGTCAAGAAGGTTATCAGCAAGCAACAGAAATTAAGCCCGATTTAATTTTGACAGACATTGTGATGCCAATTATGGATGGATTGGAAATGATCGGTGCTATTAGGAAATCACAGCAATTGCCAAATGTAGTGATTATGGTTGTATCTGCTAGTGCCTTTGAAACTGACATAACAAACAGTATAAAGACTGGAGCTGATGCATTTTTATCTAAGCCAATTAACATGGATTATCTTTTTAATCAGTTACAAAAATATTTAAAAATTAATTGGATTTATGAACATAATAACAACCTAGAAAGTATAACTTCAGAAAATCTATCACTGGAGACAGGTGAAATTTTTGCTCCACCAGCTGAGGTAATTGATCAGCTATTTGAATTGGCCAAAAGAGGCAATATCCATGGCATAGATAAAACCTTGGTTGAACTGGAACAGAGCGATAAAAAATATCGGCATTTTGCCAAGGAGTTAAGGCAATTAGCAACTAGCTTTCAGGTTAAGCAAATTCGGGAATTTATAAAATCGTTCAGGGGGTAAATCCATGACTATCACTAAAGTTGATCAAGCCACTATCTTGATCGTTGATGACAATCCCACGAATTTGAAAGTGTTGTCGGAAGCGATCGCAAATTCGGGATGGGAAATATTGGTAGCAACTGATGGTGAAACGGCTATCGATCAGAGCGAATATGCAACACCAGATCTAATTTTGTTAGATGTAATCATGCCGGTAATGGATGGTTTTGAAACCTGCCGCCGACTGAAATCTAATCCGGCAACTAATGAAATACCAGTGATTTTTATGACTGCTCTGAATGACACGGTTGATAAGATCAAAGGTTTGTCCCTGGGGGCTGTAGATTACATCACCAAGCCGTTTCAGACTGAAGAAGTGTTAGCCCGTCTCAAGGTGCATTTACAACTGCATTTCCTGACCAAACAACTAGAAGACCAAAATTTGTACTTAGAGGAGCGGGTAGCGGAACGCACTGCTGATCTACAACAGGCAAACCAGCAACTGCGAGAATTAGAAGCTCAGCTACGCAAAGCTCTAGCCCAAGAACAAGAATTCAATCATCTTAAATCTCGGATGATCATAGCCATTTCCCATGAGTACCGCACGCCCTTGACCAGCATTCTCTCCAGTTCTGAACTGCTGGAAGCTTACTGCCATCGATGGGATAAATCTAAACAAAGCCAACATTTTCAACGGATCCGAGCAGCTGTTCAACGGATAACGGACTTAATGGGTAATGTGATGTTCCTGAATAAGGCAGAATTTGAACAACTGGAGTTTCAGCCTACTCCTTTGGATTTAGGGGTATTTGTGCGTGATCTAGTGGATGACATGCAACAGCACTATGGTGATAAACATCACCTGATTTTAAACATTGATCAAGACTGTGGGCGACCGTTGTTTGATTCTAAGCTGCTACTGCAAATCCTTACCCATCTGATTGACAATGCCATCAAGTATTCCCCTAATGGAGGCAAGGTTTTGATCAAGTTTACCTGTCAAAATAACCAAGTTATTTTTGAGGTGAGTGATGACGGGATTGGCATTCCTAGGAAAGAGCAACATAATCTATTTAATGCTTTTCATCGAGGCTCGAATGTAGAAAATATTTCTGGTACTGGACTGGGGTTAGCCATTGTCAAAAAATGTGTCGATATTCATGGTGGGACAATTAGTCTAAACAGTGATGTTAGCGTTGGCACTACTTTTACGGTAATGCTGCCTCGTAGAGTATTAGATGCGGATCAACTGCTCAAGGTAACTGGAAAGTCCATTCCTGATTACCAATCTGGATCACATTTCCTGCACTAAGCCAAAAGGGTTGATGGGAACTAAGCCGCTGTTGGTCCACAAAAGTACCATTGGAACTACCCACATCAATGATTTGGTAGCGCACTTTGTCCTGAGGCTCTGGAATTTGGAGAATTTGGGCATGGTTGCGAGAACACATCGCATCTTCTAACACTAGGGTGTTCGTGGGTTCTCTGCCAATGGTGAAAGGATTAGCAGACAAAACAATCATGGCACCGGATGAACGGTTTACTAAACGCCCCTTGCTTGCTGGGGTAGGATTGGAAAAAAGTACGGTTGGGGCAAGTACTGGTTGATCGCGAATGGGCAGACTGGGTGTGGCGGCTGATTCGTCTGGAATTGTAGCCCTAGGTACTTCCTGATTGACAATGGAGTGTTTAGAGTTAGCTTCTCCACCAGGGAGGATATTGACTTGCTGGATTGGTGGTGGGGAGAGTTCTGGGCGACCAGCATTGGCAATCTGCATTTTTAGGACGGCTTCATGTTCTGCTTCCTGTCGAGCACTCATCCCTTCGACTTGACGAATTATCCCCCGTGTGTTAGGAAAGCTGATGTCACTGACTCGCACATCTTCGATGGAAAAGCCTACGGTATAGTAAACGTCAACATGGTCGAGAATGTATTGTCGGACTTCTACTCGTCCCTGATTGGTTAACTGTTCCATCCTTAGGTGACTAATTGCTACTCCTAAACTATCTTTAACGGCACTAGTTAGGGCAGCAATGGGGTCAGATATTTCTAGGGCAACTCGTTTGGCATCTACCACTTGATACATTACATTCAAAGAGACATTGACAAGATACTGATCCCGGGATAGAAAGTCTCCTTGGGAGGTAATGGGCAAGTGCCGGAGTTTGCTGTCTACTAGGAGCAGTTCACATTTTTCTAGCCAGGGTAGGGCGAAGCTGACATGACGCCCTGGCTTCCATACCCGCACACACCGACCATTTTTGACAAATAAAGCAATATAGCCTGCCCCGATAAAGTCCATGCTCCATCCTGCCCAACGGTCTGGGGTCAGGGTTTGAATCAGTGGGGGTGAGTTACCAGACATTAGATTTTGTTTAGAAGAGTGATGGGAGTAGTGCTTTTTTTAGCATTCCGCCGACAGGATAGTCCGATGGAATGCTGCCTGATCAATAGCTAGATGAATGTGGGACAGGGATTTACTGAAACTGACTGAATCAATTATAACGGTTTGTACTTGAGTACAATATATCGGGTTGTTTAGAAGGGGGAAGTGTGGGGAGATGGGGAGATGGGGAGATGGGGAGATGGGGAGAGGTTGGAGGGTTCCTAGCACAAACCATTTTTGCGATCGCGTAGCGGCTCGTACCGAGCATCGCGTAGCGTGACCTAAGGTCAATCGCACTTTTAGAATTT
>NZ_GL890818.1 GCF_000211815.1 Moorena producens 3L | reverse complement strand
TCTCCGACTCAGAACAGTTAGCCGATTACAAATCCTACCACTTTCCGGAAACTTCCCGAGAATCAGTGATTAGGACTTACCAGTCTTTGCTTCAGGCGTTCCGGTTGACCTTGGTCAATGACCCGACCCTGGTCTAACAAAAATGCTCCATCACAATAATCCAACTCATCCAAACGGTGCGTAACCCAAATGGCTGTCAATCCTCTACTTTTGACTAAATTTCGCACTTGTGATACTAAATCCATCTGGGTATCTGGATCGAGTAGGGCAGTGGGTTCATCTAACAATAAAATCTCGCACTGTCTTGCGATCGCACCAGCGATCGCAATTCGCTGCTTCTGACCACCGCTGAGGGCATAGATCGGGCGTCGTTCTAGGTCTAGTAAATTGACCGCAGCTAGAGCTTCTTTTACCCGGGCTTGAACTTGAGCTAGGTCGAGCTTTTCTGCTACCAGTCCAAAGGCTACATCGGCACCTACGGTAGGCATCACTAGCTGATGATCAGGATTCTGGAAAACAAAACCTGCTGAACCCGCTAGGTAAATTTCACCGGATTGGGGGGACAATAAACCAGCCAGTAATCTAAGTAAGGTTGATTTACCACTGCCATTGGTTCCTAAGAGCATCCAAAACTCCCCCTTAGGGACTTCCAGGGAGCAAGATTGCAAAACTGTCCCCCCTTTAGGCCAGTTGAAGCCAACCTCTCTTACTTGAATTGCTGGTTGAGTCATTATATATCTTGCTGTTCCATGAATTTATTCAGCCATGGCAAAGAAGCCGGGAGTACGTCCTGAGCCTGTGGCTCCAGATTTTTGAGAAATCATTGCTGCACTGATCTGATCGCTGAGAACGCCAATTTTCTTCTCTGGCTGGTGATCGCAGCTGAGTTCTAACAACTGAGGATGCCCAGAGCGCATGGCTGTCAAAATTTCCTGGTAGGTCGCTTGCGCCTCTTCTTCTGACTTACGTTGCACAGACAGTGGCATGGGTGTATTCCTTAGAATCAAGTCAATGGTGAACATGGAGTATCAAGCCGTAGCGCGTTCTATAAATGTACTTCTTTTTCTTATCTTAGACCCCAGCCCAAACCGGGGTAAGAGCGGTATCTTGGGTGCAGTTATTACCTAATTTTTTTTAAGGGGGTAGCAAAATTAAGAATTATGACATATTATGATAGTTATATTAGACGAACTTTACTTTTCTTTACTTAGACGCCCTTTAGTAAGGTAGCAAAGTTGGCAAGAAAGTAAATCGGCTTACCGTACTTATATATATCTGGAGATCCTTGCTATGACAGTAGCAGTAGGACGCGCCCCCAGCACCAGAGGATGGTTTGACATCCTCGACGACTGGCTCAAGCGCGACCGCTTTGTATTCGTTGGCTGGTCAGGCATTCTGTTGTTCCCCTGTGCCTACATGGCTTTGGGGGGCTGGCTAACTGGTACCACCTTTGTTACTTCTTGGTACACCCACGGCTTAGCGTCTTCCTACCTCGAAGGCTGCAACTTCCTGACCGTAGCAGTATCCTCTCCTCCCAACAGCCTGGGACACTCCCTGCTGCTGTTGTGGGGACCAGAAGCTCAAGGAGACTTGACCCGCTGGTTCCAACTAGGAGGGTTGTGGAGCTTTGTGGCATTCCACGGAGCGTTTGGCCTGATTGGGTTCATGCTGCGGCAATTTGAAATTGCTCGTCTAGTAGGCATCAGACCCTACAACGCGATCGCATTCAGTGCGCCGATTGCAGTATTTGTCAGCGTGTTCCTGATGTACCCGTTGGGACAGTCCAGCTGGTTCTTTGCACCTAGCTTCGGAGTAGCGGGT
>NZ_GL890817.1 GCF_000211815.1 Moorena producens 3L | reverse complement strand
CCTATTATTTTTTTATAGGTATTTAGGATATCCTTGGTCGGAGCCAATTCTAGACGATGTATATAGTCAATATTCCCAATTTGCTGCAAAAAGTATTCAAAATCCGTCTTTTTTTGTGAAACCAGCTAATTGAGATTTATTATTCAGTCTCGTATCGATAACTCGCCTTACTCCAGCATTAATCAGAAGCTCAAAGAACTGTTGAGCACTCTTTTTAGTAAACCCAATTGTAAATAAATTAATAGTTTTATTCATAGTCAGGGTCTTGATAAGGCAAGCTATCAGCTATCAGCTCTCAGCTCTCAGCTCTCAGCTATCAGCTATCAGCTATAGCGCTATGCCCACCCTACGAAAGGTTTATTTCAAGCATTAGGCTGACCACTGACTGCTGACTGCTGACTGCTTACTTGATAAGCAATAGTATCCCCTTGCCTATGATAAACTTCCTTAAGTCTATCCTCCCGAGAGCAATTCTCCCACTTATCCATAGATGTCGGGTCATCAAATAGGGAAAGTTGCTTCGGTTGATTGATTTGGGAATCATTTAACCCATGAGAGCTGAGCAGCCTTTCTTCTAAATCCTGATGGGACTCTAAGCTGCCATCATTGAGAATATGATTAATCTCTAACCCGGATTTCACTAAATGTTGGCAGACTAAAATTGTCCGATGGCAAGTGATCGGGTCTTTTTCAGCACACATCAAGGCAATTTGGTAAGTTTCAGCCCCTTGAATTACCCGTTTAAGACCCGCTGAAAACAGGTCAGTGGCCGCAATTTTTTCATATAACGCTTTACCACCAACATAACAACTGAGATCAGCCGGTCTTGCCCCCAACTCCTTACCAAGAAACACATAGCGAATTCCTGCCGACAATAGTTCAGCCTTGAGGGGGGCTTGACTAAAATGAGGTAAGTAACGGCTGTAAGGATGCGATCGCACATCAGCCACCGCCGTAATTTCGTGCTGCTTCAGTAAAGCAATAAAATCTTCAATACTGAGATTAGAATGACCAATAGTGAATAATTTACCAGTATTACTACCAGTATTACTAATTTTACTAATCATCCCCAAAAAGCTCCATTATTGCCATTATTTGTGTCCTTTTATGTCATCAAATAAATATCACTTGATCCGTTTTACTAAGGTAAACTATGCTCAAATTATAGCAATTATAATCATAAGTGAGGTACACAGTATTTTTCCCGATTCCCGATTCCCGATTCCCGATTCCCGATTCCCTGCTCCCTAAAACCCATAACTTTGTACCTGACCGAATTTAAAACCGCTGTAAGCATTAGGCTGACAGCTGACCACTGACAGCTGAATGCTTACTCCAATTCAAGTTAATTAGGTTTAGGATTAGGCGATTCCACTGGTATAAATGGAGTAACCTCAACTCTCACTTTAAAGGGTTTACCTAGCTTAATATTAACCGAATCCTCAAACCTCTGTACCTGTTCCGATGTAATCGGTTTTGTTGAACGGATATCCATTTCGATAGAAGGAGGATTAGTTTTCCGATTGATCTTCCAAGTAGAAACTTCTGTTATACCTGGTTTGTTAAACACTCGACTCTTATTAATCAATTCCTGAACTGGCTCCTCAACTCTTCCTTGCTCAAGCACGTCCCAAAAGGTAAGTCCTAGGGGCACGACTAATACAGCAATCAGCACTAACGAGAATCCCCAGTTTAAAGACCGGCTGAGTTCAGTACTCTGAGCATACCCGCTAAAGACATAGACGATCATGCAAGCTAGGTTAATCCCAATCAGGTTAGTAATATAGAGGAGAAATGCGCCCTGACTATAGGCCCATTCTCCCTGGGATAGGGTTAACCCAACGACACAAAGGGGAGGCATGAGGGCTACTGCAATTGCTGTCCCTGGTACCGCATCTTCTAAAGACGGACGAATTTTAGAGAAACCACTAATTCCCCCGGCCACGATCGCAACTAGTAAATCAATCAGATTAGGTTGAGTTCTTGCTAAAACTTGGGCTCCAAATTCAGGGAATCCGATAACTGTACCAACTAACCAAGAACAACTTATCCCCAGTAGGGTGCCTACAGCAATAGAAACAAAACTACGCCGTAACAGTTGCCAATCTCCTTCCAAGGTAGCAAAGGACAATCCTCTTAAAGGCAACATCAGAGGAGCAATAATCATCGCTCCAATAATCACCGCAGCACTGTCGAGCACTAGTCCAAATGTAGCAATTAAGCAAGAGCTAATGATTAAGACTAAGAAATTGAGGGTAAGTTCTGATTCCTCAAACAGAGAATTCCTTACCATCATAATTGGAATTGCCTTTAAGCCAAAGTTCCTGACAAGATTCCAGGTTTTGGAGACTCTAGTTTTAGTCTTTTGATTCTTTTGATTCTTTTGGTTTTCCTTTTCCATAGATAATAGACGATGCTCCCGACTATTGAGCTAAATTATCTTTTACCAACAGGTATTGACAATTGACACTAAGTAAGGTAAAATTAACGACTTCACAATCTGACTGGTAGATCGGATAATCATTAGATAACCTTACTCCTCCTACCAGTCATTACTATTAAATGAGACGATTGTCAATGAATTCTATTTTTTCACTAATTCAACAGTTATTGATCAATTGGCTACTAATCTTAATAACTGGATCGGTAACCCTTAGTGCTCTAAGCTATGTGGGTGAGTTAATCAGCGCAATTTACCGGTTGATGTCCGGATCTGAGGCTCTCAACTGTTGGCACGAGTGCAGGCACAAGCAGAAGCGATCGCAAGCACTGGCTTCGGCTTAGTAGTTGGTACCTTTAACTGGTTTGTAGACTTAATCTTAATTTTACTGATCTGATTTTATCTCTCTTCTGTGACTCTAGGCAGAAGAGAGATAATAAGTTCACAAATATAGCAGTCGAAGTAAAGATTAACACATATTTCTGTTCCCTATTCCCTATTCCCTGTTCCCTTTAAACCGAAATACTATGTCGTAAACTATACTTCTCTTGCTATAACGTCACAATCCCAGAGCCGAGCGAGTGGCAGGTCCGACAATCCCATCTACTGTTAAATCCTTGAGCTTCTGGAATTCCTTAACAGCTTCCTCAGTAGCCGGACCAAAAACGCCATCTACTTCGACAGTAATAGTTGCTTTAACTAAAGCTTCCTGAAGTTCGCGAACATCATCACCTTCGAGATAAGGTTTAGTCAGGCTGAGTCTTCTCTCTGGAAGAGATTCGTTAGTTTTTCCAAAGCCAACTATGGGGGCTTGATTCAGTCGCGCTTCAGTATTTGGTCCGAAAATCCCATCTTCAGCAATGGGTTTGTCCGGATTATATTGGTTCCAGAGTCGCTGAAACGCTTTTATAGCAAGACGACCTAGGTCTCGTCTTGCTCTGCGCGTATAGTTAAAGTGAGGCTCGTCTCCAGGTCCAAACCACTTCCACCCTTCCCGCTCTAGATAGGGTCTCCAGCCTTGGTGGTCATTGATATCTATTGCTAAACCACGTTGGTGATCACTTTTACCAGGAGGGGCCACCAAACGAATACCACACCGTCTAACTTTACCATGATTGAATAGCATTAGTTGCTGAGCAATAGTTCGGTAACCAGAATTTACCGAAAGGGTGCGACCACGAGCCTTAATTGCCCGTGCCAGGGACTGCTGAGCTGCTGCCTGAAGGAAAGGGTGAACTGCTGGACCATTAGCCACATCTAGGTCGGCAAAACTCACCAAGCTATTGGGTGCAATGCTTTCATTTCATCAATCAGCTGCTGGTCTAGTCCCCGGAGAACAGAAGTAGAGCAGCCAGGAGCCTGTCGAACAGTAGTTAATCGATTTTTTGCGATCGCTTGTGTCTGGATCAGGGTTTCAAGTTGATTATCTATCAGGTTAATTTGGTGACAATCTTCACAAAAATCGGTTTGTTCTGATTCGAGATTGCTTTCGAGAGTGCTATAGTCTTTCATAACTATAAATTTAGGATATATACCTAACTCAATGGTTTACTTTAGTTGCTTTCCCTGAAATCTTGCACCACTGTCACTAGCCGTAGCTTCGGCAATATAGCGCTACGCGCAAGCTCCGCGAACAGCCGTCAGTGATCAGCCGTCAGCTTATTTTATTCAAAAGCAGCTCAAGTATTTTGCGCTATGGGCATAAACTTTTCCCGTAGTCTGGCCACATGCCTTGGCCAAAGGCCACGCTACGCGAATGGCTGATAGCTGATAGCTGATAGCTAATAGCTGAAGGGTATATTAAGTTATCCCTAGCTTAATCTTAGAGTGGAATAATTGCCCACCCTAACTATTTAGGTGCAATAATATTTCAGTGCTATTTTGATTATGAGCAATACAATAATCCTTTGACAGTACCCTTTGGGGTACTTTTATCGAACGAATTTGTGATTAGATTTGATATAATTAAAGGTTAGGCCAGATGTGTTGAACAGGCAAAAGGGAATAGGACAGAAGTAGTTTTCGAGATGTAACGGTTTGTGTCTAGGTTAAGTATAATCCCGAATCGTGATTATTTACTAATGACTCATTAATACAGCGTTGCTTAATAATGGAATGATTTTAAGAGTGAGGTCGAATGGGCATCTTGCGTGAAACTGGCATCTTGCCAGTTTCATGCTTATTTTCGAGCGGGCAGGATGCCCACTCTACTCCTATTCAAAAAAAGATTCAGCAACGTCACTCATACTAAACAAATGGTTACTTTTTTATTCAAAAGCTGTATGAAAGCGATCGCACCATTACAAACTGCCGCGATCGCTTTCTTATTTGTCATATATTCATATTAGACTATGGATGACGTTTGTTCTTAATATATTTCCCTTAAAAATCTGTTTTATAAACTACTGGTAGGTCGATTTTTATAAATGGATAATCACCAAAGTAGGGTAAAGATTCCAAAAGAGTAAGATCAAGGACTGCGATTGTCTTCAGTATCAGCGAGCTGATCACGTTCCTCTGTAACTGCCCCAGACTCAGAGGTCGGTGGCTGAATTTTTTCTTCCAGTGGACTAGAAGTTAACTGGGGCAAAAGCATCAACATGACAATACCAATAGTCAGAATAAATTCCACAAGTTTCGTTCCTAATTGCACAGCGAAAATTAGGCGTTGAGAGTTATCTGCTATCGATATACTCGAACTCAGGAATTGCTGCAGTAAATTTTGAGGCGGTCTGGCAGGGTCAGAGTGCATGAGAGCAAGAGCAAGAGTAACTATTTGATCAACCTTTTCCTTGGGAAACAAAACCTCAACAGTTATCTCAGTTAATTCAAACCACAAAATCCTTTTGTGCTCTACGCAATAAATGATCAAATCTCCCGTAGACAGCTGGAAATGATAGCAGTTAGGTCTATGGAAATTGGGTACTGGCCTCTCTCCTACTATGTTTTCGCCCTTGCGCAACCTATCTAAAAAGTTTCGATAGGCGGTGTAGGACTGAGGAGGTAAATGACTTCTGACGCAGCGGACTTGTTCTGTTTCTATGACGGCAATCTTCATTCTGAGCTCCTTCAGAAGGAGTCCCCAATGGTCGGCTGTCTTGAGGAGAAGACTGATTCCTTAACAACTCTTCAGAGTCCAACGCCTTATCCTCAGCTTCCTGCAACAATTGTGATGCGGTTGAATCCAAAAGCCGAAGATAGTACTGCAACTGGGCGTATTCAGGCATTGAAATGACAGCCGCATACTGTTCACCATCTTTGGTGATAATATGGGGCTGACCCTGGCTAGCTGACTCAAGGCAGCTGTCCAGCGTCTGAAGTAATTGAGAAGTATTAACTTCTACTTCTAGACGAGAGCCTCTCATGAGGTACTCCATTTCAAGTGCCGAATACACCAAGCGCTAGCCACCAAACGGATTTCTTTCTGCCGCTACTCCCTTAAAGGTATTAAATTTTCGATTTTTGTGGTGTCTGGTAACGCGCTGAGGCAAGTAATTCTGGCGGGTTTTCAAGGTGCGGGAGAAAGAAACCACATACAATATAGCAAATTTTCGAGGGGTGGTGAAAGAGTTGGCACGAAGACGAGGCGAAGGCAACTAAGACACTTTTAATTTTATCTACCCACCGCACCAACCGCACCACAACAACCGCACCAACTTTTCCAATAAGTTGGCAATTTAGTGGAGAGAGGTGGTTTGCCTCGGGTGGTTTGCCTGTCAGCAGTCGGCCACGATTAACAATTCGTGGACGCCGCCATTCCGGAATTTGACGACACTTTGTAAATTTACCAGACAGGATTCCGCTTCGCGATTCGGTGCGGAATTAAATTTACCAGACAGCAGGATTCCGCTTCGCGATTGGGGAAATTATGAAATAAATAAAGATTTTTTGATTCCGCTTCGCGATTCCTGGACTTTTGGATTCGGGGGACTTTTCGATTCCTGGACGTATATTTTTTCGTGACGTATATTTTTCGATTTAATTTTTCGTGACGTATATTTTTCGATTAATTTTCTAATTGATTAATTTTCTATTATATATTTTAGATTTATATATTTTGCGACACCCACAAATTTAATTAAGGAAGAGGGTTGGGGTGTGGGTGGGAGAAGAACCACATACAACAGAATAGCATAAATTTAAACAAGTGCAAATTTAAGTAGAAGGCTTGAAAGAGTTGGCACGAACGAACTTTTCCGCAACTTCTTGCACTTCCGGGTTTTCCGATACCTGGCACAGGCTCTCCAGAAAACTAATCTGCCCAGGTGACGACTTCTTCTTACTGTGCTTACCCTTGATTTTCATTCCAGCTAATAATTTGTTTAAGAAGGATCATGCGATCGCGAAGCGTGACCGACGGTCAATCGCTTTTAGCGGAAGCGAAGCTTCATCGCGTAGCGTGGCCCAAAGGCCAATCGCATAACTCCAGCTACGCAACATTTACAAAAGCGATCGCTTTTAGCGGAAGCGAAGCTTCATCGCGTAGCGTGACCTACGGTCAATCCCATAACTCCAGCAACTATCATCCCTGCTTCACTTAAGGTGCGGTCGGAGCTAATCCTGAATCACTTAACAAAAATTTAAATGTCATGGTTTTCCCATGACCATAAGCTATTCCCATAGGGTGCGCGTAGCGCATTAGCTGATAGCTTACCCCTTGAATTATTCTTAATATTTCTAGACAAATGATTTTAGCTGTAATCAAGTCCCGTCGGACATTGATAACCTTAACAGTTACAGTTGCCATTGTATTGATTTCACTCAAGGCAGCAAGTGCAATACCATTGTTTGGTGCCGGTGCTTCATTTCCCCAACCCCTTTACCAGCGTTACTTTTCCCAATACCAACAAGAAACCAGCGTTAATGTAAATTACAGTACCATTGGCAGTGGTACTGGTATTGAGGAATTCATTAACGAGTCTGTTGATTTCGCTGGCACTGATATGCCCCCAACCGATGAGGAAAAAAGTCAGATGAAACGGGGCTTGCAAATGGTGCCAACAGCGGGGGGAGCTGTGTCAGTCATTTACAATCTCCAAGGTGTAGTGACTTCTGTCAGACTATCTCGCGATACTTTAGGGAAAATCTTTACTGGTCAAATTGGTAATTGGAAGCAAGTTAACACTTACCTGCCCAGAAGAGACATCAAAGTTGTTGTGCGCTCAGATAGTAGCGGTACCAGTTTCATATTCACCAAGTACTTGAGTGCGATTACCCATGGTCTGATCAAACCTAGCCCAACACCAGATTGGGGCTTCAAGGTCTTCTCAAGCCGTCCTCAAAATGGTGGAGTAGCTGGGGAAGTGCGGCGGATTGACGGTGCCATTGGCTATGTAGAGGCTAATTATGCTGTAGAAAACAACTTCCCTAGCGCTAGGATTGAAAATCAAGAGGGTCGCTATATCAAGCCTAGCCTTGACCAAGCCAGTAAAGGGCTGGTCAATGTGGAGTTTAACCAGGACTTCACCCTCAAACTTAACGATCCAGCCGATGGTTATCCAATTGTGGGTCTAACTTGGCTGCTACTGTACCAGAAGTACCCCAATCAGGCCAAAGCCCAGGGGATAAAAGATATGGTTAATTGGATTCTCACTAAAGGTCAGGACCTCAACGGGGAACTAGGGTACACCAGGATTCCAGAGGATATTGCTCGCCAAGCCATTCAAGCAGTGAATCAAAACATCACCGTTGGTTCATAGTAGTGGAGTAGGGTGGGTTATTGTAACGGGCAAGATGCCCGTTCCACCAAGATGCCCGTTCCACCAAGATGCCCGTTCCACCAAGATGCCCGTTCCACCAAGATGCCCGTTCCACCAAGATGCCCGTTCCACCAAGATGCCCGTTCCACCAAGATGCCCGTTCCACCAAGATGCCCGTTCCACCAAGATGCCCGTTCCACCAAGATGCCCGTTCCACCAAGATGCCCGTTCCAGCCACCGGGTCAAACAGCTTTAATGAGATGCACCCGGTTTACACCAAGCACAGTAAAGTTAGTCCCTGGTTCAATAGGTAAATAGTATCAACCTGCCACCCTTAGAGGGCATTTCAATTTGAAGGTTGTTGCCTTGCACATCCTTACCATTGAATTCGTATATAACGTCTGTGGCCCGGACGCTCCTCCTAATCACAGTAGGCTGGAAGTCAGGTAGCCAGACTCTTAGACCTTTGAGTACTGGTGGGGGTACCTGACTCTGGTCAATTTCTTCTTCAACCTGCTGAATTTCCCCAATGGCATTGACATCCACTTCAAAGCGGTTACCCTGGGAGTTCTGACCACTCAGTCCATAGATTAGCTTGCCATCAGCCCCAATCTCGATTGCTGCATCCGTGGGTGAGACACCAGCAGCAACAGTGGCCGCAGTGATAGCAGGAGCTGGCACTTCAGAGATAGAAATCTCCTGATATATCCCCCCAAAGCTTTGGGCAAATCCCTTGCCAGCTGGGAGACTAAGTGCAAGGAATGAAACCAGTGTCAAGCTAAATTTTCGCAGTAAACTCATCTCCATGTCACACCAAAAAAAAGTTTGCTTTCTTGTAAAATAGCATTAAACTTGGCTTGGAGTTTTCTGGTACAGTCTCTGATGAAAGAAATTTGATTACCCACTTGATTGCCCACTTGATTGCCCACTGATAACGCCAGTAAAATTGGCGAAACTTTAGACTTTAAATGGTCGTCATATAAATTATATGATGATTAACGCGATCGCGTAATCTCTAGGATTAAGAATACTGACAATTGTAAGACTAGAATAAATGTAAGCTATCAGCTATCAGCTATCAGCTTAAGCGCTACGCGCACGCTACGCGAACAGCTATCAGCTATTGGCCGTAGATCAGGCTAGGCCAACATTTTATGCGCTACAGATGGTGCTAATCGAGGTGCTTTTTAATAAAATAAGTTCACGGCTGACGGCTGACGGCACCTCAAGTAGCGTGGCCAAAGGCCAACGGCTGACGGCTGAATACTT
>NZ_GL890816.1 GCF_000211815.1 Moorena producens 3L | reverse complement strand
TTGTTCATTTGGTTGCCTTGTTTTAACTCTTCCTATAACAGTATTATATAGGATAAATGAATCATTGACAAGTTCTAGTAAAAAAAATCTCTTCCGAAGTAAATATTGAGGGAAATAACCTCAGTTTGATGTCATAAATTGGCGATTTTTTTGAGGAGAGAGCAGAACAGACTCAAAGCTTTTAATTCCTGGATAAAGTTGGTTATCTCGAAGTGAGGTTGAAATAGCGATCGCGTTGAATTTATGCTTTTTTGTGCTTATAAAATGACTAGAGTAAAGTAGGAAAAATCTCAAAAATTTGGCGGTGGAACATCCCGTCAGCAATAGATTAAGCTGGTTGTATTGTCAGGGGATAGCCTGGGTCTACTTCAATCCCATACTCGACACGACCCTGCTTTTTGAAGGGGGTTAGGGTACAGTGTTAGAAATGTTAGCAACTAAAAGATATCTAGTTTAGATGAGTAAAGCTTTTGCTGCTTGGTTTAGCTGGGTTATACCTGTAGCAGCAACTTTCTTGGCAACGAGCTTAACTGCACCGGTAGCCAGAGCACAAAACCTGTACAATCCGCAGCCGATTTCCCATAGCAAAGAAATTGTTGACACCCTGACTCAAAAAGATATTCCGATCGGGGACGGTGGCTTTGCCCGAGACTATGTAGTAAATCTTGATGCGGGAGACCAAGTTGCCATCGACCTGATCTCAGACAACTTTGACACGATGATCTCTGTGATTGCTTCTGATGGTTCTACGGTAGCGGAAAATGATGATGGACCAGATGGGAGTACTAACTCCTTGTTATTTGCTCGCATCACTGAGACAGATGAGTACATTATCAGGGTGCGTGCCTTTGGCTCAACGGGCGGTGGCACGTTCAGATTAAAGATAACCCGACTTAAACCAATTTAGGGGGTTAGTGGTCGAGTCGGTAAGTACTCGATTAACCAACAGGTCGTCTTTGCCAAAGAATTAGCGAAAGAATTAGTTAAGGATGAGGGTCAGTAAGCACAGAAACAGGGCTTCTGTCCATTCCACCACTGCTCCGTAAGTGTCTCCAGTATGTCCCCCCAGCTGGCGGTGGAACCAGCCGCCAGTCAGTAGAGCGATCGCACATCCTCCGATGGCCATGGTTAAGGAGAACCAAGCATTTGTCGGGTCAAGCAACACTGGCACTATAGATAAACTTAAGACAACGAATAATCCCAAGAGAATATCTTGGGGAATACGTATCCATGGTTTGTGAAATGCTCCTTTACCGGTGGGTCTGAGATAGGGATAAAATGCGATCGCTACTACTTGTCCCCAGCGTCCCCAAGCAGCTGCTCCCATCAAAGCTGCCCACCGATAAGCCCCGATATCAGTTAGGGCAGCTGTTTTTAACAGTAATAGAGTACAGGCTGCCATTGCCCCAAACGCTCCTGTAGCACTATCTGCCATCACATCTAAACGGCGCTGGGGATCTGGAACTGCTAAACCATCCGCTGTGTCTATCACCCCATCTAAGTGTAATCCTCCAGTCAGGGCAAGCCAGCTGACCACAACTACAGCAGAGCGAGTGAATACTGGCATCCCCAACTGTTGCAATAAAGTATCTAATATTACCAGTATCCCCCCAATCAGCAATCCAATCATCGGTGCCCAACGGGCAATGCCCCGAAACTCCATCCCCCAGCTAGCTGGTAGGGGAATACAGGTATAAAAAGTTACAGCACTGCTCATTGAACAGAAAAGTTGACGTCCCCATTGTTTAAATTGTTGTCCGGTAAAATACTTCATGGGTTACTGCTGTTACTGAAATTGATCAGAGTGGGAGAGTTTGAGAGGGAAAATTCATCCCCGACCTAAGAGGNCGGGGTATTCTTTTCCCTCTCAATAGTGTTAATATAAAAAGTAAGGGTCTCAAAAAAAACTGGGTATTGACCCCACTCAGCTACCGACCGTGCGGGGGAAAGTCACGCCCAGGTCGAGAACAGCAACGAGCGTTGTTGTGCAAAGGATACCCCATCCCTCTTCAGGGTGGGGAGGTTCAACTAATCAATTAACCTGGGGGAGCGATAAGACCCGCGCTATATCTGATCTTGTTAGCGCCGGGATACATGGACTCCCCCAGGTTAATTGAGGGGGTTAAACACCCCCTCAATTAACAACATTTAACAGTAGCGCTACAGCCAGTAAATCCTCTAGAATATTAGGATGTTGACTCTGAACTATCGCTACCGAATCTACCCAGACGCCACTCAAGAACAAAGATTAATTGAGTCGATGGAAATTTGTCGCAGTGCTTACAACTATGCGTTGCGGGAGATCAAAGATTGGTGTGATAGTCGCAAATGCTTGATAGACAGATGCTCTCTTGAAAAAGAGTACATCATTTCATCTGAAGCAAAGTTTCCTAACGAAATTAATCAACTGAACAACCTGCCCAACGCTAAGAAAGAATTTCCCAGGCTCAAGGAGGTTCCTTCTCAAGTTCTTCAGCAAGCTATCAAGCAGTTGCACAAAGGTTGGGAGTACTTTCAGTCCCGTGGTTTTGGCTTTCCACGGTTCAAAAAGCATGGGCAGTTCAAGTCTTTGCTGTTCCCTCAGTTTAAAGACAATCCGGTTACGGACTTGCACATCAAATTGCCCAAGATAGGACTGATTCCAATTAACTTGCATCGCCCAATCCCTAACGGGTTTGTGGTCAAGCAAGTGAGAATCATACGGAAAGCTGACCGATGGTATGCATCTATCAACATTCAATGTGATGTCAGTGTTCCAGACCCTATGCCACATGGTCATCCCATTGGCGTCGATGTCGGGCTGGAAAAATTCTTAGCAACAAGTGATGGTGCTCTCGTCAAGCCGCCGAAGTTTTTTAAGACCCTGCAAAGTAGGCTGAAAGTGCTGCAACGTAGGTTGTCTAGAAAGCAGAAACGGTCTAAGAATTACGAGAAACAGCGGATGCAGATTGCTAGACTTCACCACAAAATTGATAACACTCGGAAGGACTTTCACTTCAAACAAGCTCATGCTCTTTGTGATGCTGGAGATATGATCTTCATGGAAGATTTGGACTATCAAACTAGTGCCAAAGGGATGTTGGGTAAGTATATGCTTGATGCTGGGTTTGGACAATTCCGAACCATCGTTAAGTATGTGTGCTGGAAGCGTGGAAAGTTTTTTGGTGAAGTAGATGCCAGGAGGACTTCTCAACAGTGTCCTGAGTGTGGTGGGCAAGTCAAAAAAGACTTGAGTGTTAGAGTTCACAATTGCCCTGATTGTGGGTATAAAACCGATAGGGATGTAGCTAGCGGTCAAGTCATAAAAAATAGAGGGATACAACTGATCAGTACCGATGGACAGTCGGGAATCGAAATTGCCTGTGCAGTCGGTCTACCGGGGGTTGGGGCAACCCAATCTAGGTCAGAGGCGAAACCCCACAAGGGAGCAACCAGGAAATCCTTGAAGTGATTCTTGGAAGCCCGCGCTGTATGCGTAGCATCAGCGCCGGGAGGATGTCACTGAATTTTCCTTTGAGCACCATCGAAAGATTGGGATAGTATGGTGTCATAAGCTGTTGTTATAAGCAGCAAGTTACTCCACCCTATGGGTTAGGTCTCAACAGCAACGGGCTGCCAATCTAGTTAGTTCGTTCCGACCAAAACGGCTCAATCAACATTCCTTGGTAGAAGCGATGCAGCGCCAACAACGGGGAGGCAGTGCGGCCAAAGGGGGTCTCCCCTATGAGCAACTGCCGTGGTTTCCACGGGGCTGACAAGGTGCTCGAATGTGCTCCACACGGCCCCTGGCTATAGCGCGACTGCATCAATAAAAAGTAGTTGGCAATGGGTTGACCCCATTTGGGATATAAGCTGTTGGTGTTCACTCAATAAGGGTAAAACCTTAAACAGGAGTAATCTAGTTGACTAGATTTGACGAGTTTACTGTGAACTATTTAAAGATAAACACCTAACAGAGATTATCCCCTGCATCTATTGGAATTATCTCTTGCTGCTTACTAGGCACCCTTACACCCTTAAACGCTTGTAGGTTTACACGCTTATACGCTTGTATTAACCATTAAGCATGCTTAGATTAGGTATTAAGTACGATAACCATTAACCTTTATTGTTGGTTTTAACCCGTTGCCGTAGCTATGTTCTCATCAATTGGTTTAACCTTTAGGGTTGCCTCGCCAATCAATTAAATATACCAGTTGCATGTCAATATCAGCCCTGAAAAGCATTATAGGCTTTTATCCATGAGTCACCACCAATCTCGACACCAACTCCCAGCTCCTTGCATCATTGAAACTGGCATTATCATCAACAAGCGAGATATGAAACGCTTGCTTGGTGATTTAGGTTGCGTCCGTTACATCCACACTCTCGATGGTCAACTAAAGAACCAGGGGGAAGGGTTAGTTCAGGAAGTATTTGCTGATCCCCATTGCTCGACCCTGATTGCCAATCGGACACTTTACATCAATGTCCATAGTTTTGACTATTTACAACTGAGTCAGTCTCCAACCCAAGAAGCATACTTTGACCTAATTAATGAAAATCGTCAGTTGCGGCTGATTCCGCTGTTGAATCCCTTGCAACAAGAGTGTGTTGATCAACTTCAGGCGGAAGCCCTTGAAGCTATGGTCACACAGGTTCTAAGCGCGAAATGGGATGTGCAAATTGATGATGATGCAGATAGTCCTTTTTAGCTTAGAAGGTTAGAAGGTTAGAAGGTTACAGGTTGATTAATGAAATTCAAGGGTATAAGTATTGGCTTGCTCCAAGTTGGATGCATCTAATACAAAATATCGAAGACGCAAGAGTTTAACCTGGGTTAACCGAATTAGAAGCTATGGTCTAGTTAACGATATTTCAAGACCTAGATCAACTTGAATCAACAGAAAATTAATTTTTCATTTCAATGTCAGGCTTCCTGTAGCCACACTAAGGCAAGAGCTGGGGTGTTTGTGACCCCCCATGGTGTGGTGGAAACTCCCAGGTTTATGCCAGTAGGCACCCTAGCAACGGTAAAAACTCTAACACCAGCCCAGTTAGAGGTAGCTGGGGCGCAAATGGTTTTGGCTAATACCTATCATCTCCATCTGCAACCGGGAGAAGCCATCATTAAACAAGCCGGTGGTCTGCATCGATTTATGGGTTGGCACGGACCAATCTTAACTGATTCTGGTGGCTTTCAGGTGTTTAGCTTAAGCCAGCTCCGTACTATTACTGAAGAGGGGGTGAGGTTTCGATCTCCTCGGGATGGGCGGATGATTGATCTAACCCCAGAACGGTGTATGGAAATTCAGCATGCCTTGGGAGCAGATGTGATCATGGCATTTGATGAGTGTCCCCCCTATCCAGCTGAGCGAACTGAGGTAGAATTAGCAACTCAACGAACCTATCGCTGGCTCAAACGCTGTATTGTTGCCCACAATCGCCCTGAACAACAAGCTTTGTTTGGTATAGTTCAGGGTGGGGTGTACCTAGATTTGCGTCAAAGGGCTGCCGAATCCTTGGTCGAGCTGGACTTACCAGGTTATGCCATTGGTGGTGTCAGTGTGGGGGAACCGCCTGAATTGATTCACCAAATTGTCCAGACAACCGCTCCATTACTGCCATGGCATAAGCCTCGTTATCTGATGGGGGTCGGTACCTACAGGGAAATGGTTTTAGCGATCGCATCTGGCATAGACTTGTTTGATTGCGTTATTCCCACTCGCCTGGGACGTCATGGTAGCGCCTTAGTCCAGGGGGAACGCTGGAACTTGAAAAACGCCCAGTTTCGGGAAGATTTTTCCCCCTTAGATGCCAGTTGTCCTTGCTATTGCTGTCAGAATTTCAGTCGTGCTTATCTGAACCATTTAGTGCGATCGCGTGAATCTCTAGGCTATATGTTACTCTCTCACCACAATGTGACTGAGCTAATTCGGTTTACTCAAGCGATCAGGGCAGCCATCTTAAGTGATCAATTCACTACACAATTTGCTCAATGGCTGTTCACTTCATGTTAAGATACATGTCAATTATTAAATCTGTGTTGGAAAGGAAGATTTAAGATATGGAAGCTGCACTCCTGTTAGGAACATTACCCGAAGCTTACTCTATTTTTGGTCCAGTGGTGGACGTTCTACCAGTCATCCCTGTGTTCTTCTTGCTGCTAGCCTTTGTCTGGCAAGCCGCCGTGGGCTTCCGGTAAACTTCTCCCCCGCTAGAAAACCGGTTTGGCTCTAGGGGTTGGTTTGATCAGAAAATATCTACAAATTTAGACATATCTACCAAAAAGCTCTAGGTTGTGTCAGAAAGGAGTAGTACAAACCCGACGGATGAATCCGGGGGAAAGTAACCTCACTACCTGACCAACGTTTGTCTCTCGGAAGACTATGTGATCAATAATCCCTACGATTCATCCCACCTATGAACCGGTTAGGTCAGGGTGGGATGATGACTTGGCAGGGTTGATGACGGTATAGATTAGCAGTAGGGGTGTACGAACTATCAACCTGCGATTGAAGCCAGGCTGATAGTTATAGGTGTTTTTTGTCTTTTTTTGTCTAACTAATAAGTGACAATAGATAAGCAACGGCGAATTGGAAGTCTTTTCAAGTAGATAACCAAAGCCGAAACTGTACTTGAAGCATGACAGTAGCCAGATTTTCTAGTGTTGATAAAGCAATCAAAAAAAGAAAAGTTGGCGATAGGGCATCCTGTGAGTAGTAAAACTTGCCGATATGTTGGATGAAGACTATCCACCGGTTGTTAAGCTAAAATGCAGGAAGCTGTTTGTATAGGCTAAATGCCAGTTTTTGCTGTCAAAACTATCAATGTAGAATTACCCAAGATATTAGTCAGGTGGGCATCAATAATTGGGATAAGGGTGGTTGACCACGGCGAAGTTGAAGACAAATTTCAGATAATCCGATTGATAGCTTGACACAATAAGCACGACTTGCTTCCTAACCAAAAAAAAGCCAAATGGTAGTGTAAGCAACTTCGCTTCCATTGCTTCTGCTCAATCGATTAAATCGATCGGGAAAATACAAAGAGCAACGTTTCCAACTTAGGTCAGGGCATTGAATCAAGGAATGAGTCACTACTCTACAGGGTGATCGAACCGTTGATCGTATTATTTATAGAATCATCAAGGGTGAACATCAAGGGTGATCGTTTCTAGTAATAACTATTATATATGAGTGCTCAGCTGGTAAAAGTGGCGACAGAAGAGTCACCAAACAAATCAAAACTTATTAGCCCCCAGGTGGAAAATCCCTCCCCCCCGCCCCGAAAATCTGCGAAAGCTTGGTCGCGGCTGAAACGCTTGGGGCAATATGTTGGGATAAACCCAGCATTGGTAGCGAGTTTGGCGGTAACTGGTTTAATGCTAGGGTCTAAGCACCTAGGAATGTTACAGTTTTTTGAGTTAAAGGCTTTCGACCGGATGATAGAGCTGCGACCAGCTTTACCACCCGATGACCGCCTCTTAGTAGTAGAGGTGACTGAGCCAGATTTAAAAGGCACAACAGCTCCAGGAGGGTCTTCAATCAAAGATGCTGTAATGTATGAGGTATTACAGAAGTTGGAGCAACATCAACCCGCTGTCATTGGTGTCGATATCTTTCGAGACAGTCCAGTAGAACCGGGTCATGGCGAATTTTCTGAACTACTGCAAAGTAGCGATCGCATAATCCCAATTTGCTATCGGGGTCAATCAGAAGCATCCAGTGTTGCAGCCCCCCCAAACATTTCTCAGCATCGTGTAGGCTTTGTTAATCTACTTGAAGATCCCGATGGAATCGTCCGGCGGGCTCCATTATTTTTTGACAATACCAGTGATAATACCAGCATCGTGGGTTGCACCACCAGATTATCATTCGGCTTTCAGTTAGCCCGAAGCTATTTGGAACAGCGGGGAATCAAGCCCGAAAACATCTCCCGAAAACAGATGAAGCTAGGAAAAACAGTCTATAACAAGATATCTCCTACTGCTGGAGGTTACCAAAAGGGAGATACGGGAGGCTACCAAATTTTATTGAATTACCGCTCTGCTGATCACCTTGCCGATACCGTTACCTTAACTAAGGTTCTGAATGAGGAGATTGAACCGGACTTGGTCAAAGACCGGATTGTCCTAATCGGGATGAATGCTCCTAGTATCAAAGATGATGACTTCTTAACACCCTACAGTTTTGCTCAAAAAGAAAGCAAGCATATGCAAGGAGTCATGATACATGGTCAAATCGTGAGTCAACTGCTCAGTGGCGCACTTGGAGAGGGAAGAGCACAGTTTTGGTTTTGGTCTGAGTGGACAGAAGGCTTGTGGATTTGGGGTTGGACACTAATAGGGGGCGTGTTAGTTGGGGTAAGCCGCAACACTCGACAGTTAGTACTATCTGAGAGTATTGCTCTAGGTATTTTGCTCGGAACATCCTACCTGCTATTTCTCAACTCAGGATGGATACCTGTTGTGGCACCTGCGTTGGCATTAATCCTTTCGGGTACTGGTGTAATGACTTACACCGGTTACAAGGCTAAACAGGAGAGCATAAAAGCAGAGCAAGAGCGCCGCAAAATTGAAGCCAAAGCTCAAGAACAGGAACAGAACTTGGCCTTGTTACAGGCGTTGTTGAAAGAACAAAACAAAACCATCTCCAGCACTAACACCAAAACTATACCGATACCACAAACCGATTTATCTCAAGAAGATGCCACAGCAATTTGGAACCCAACAGCTGGTGCAGACCCTGATGGCACATCGGTAGAGTACCGACCCGAACATAACCTCCTAGCTGGACGCTACCAAACCAAGCGTGTTCTTGGTTCAGGTGGGTTTGGTCTAATCCATTTAGCAGAAGATACTCAGCGACCTGGTTCACCCCAGTGTGTGGTCAAGCAATTGAAACCGGCTCGTAGCGATCCGCAATTCTTGAAAATTGCCAGACGGCTATTCCGCACTGAAGCAGAAATATTAGAAATCTTGGGTAATCATTTAAAGATTCCTCGACTACTAGCTTATTTTGAAGAAGATAAAGCATTTTACTTAGTGGAAGAATATATTCCCGGTCAGTCCCTGAGTGACGAATTGCCCGTAGATAAACGGCTTGGAGTAAAGGAAGTCGCGGATATCCTGAAAGATATTTTAGAAATTCTTGTCTTTATCCACAAATACGGCGTCATCCACCGGGATATCAAACCTGGCAATATTATCCGTCGTGAAACTGATGGTCAACTGGTACTAATTGATTTCGGAGCAGTTAAACAGATTAAAAGCCCAGAGCAGAGTCAGGAAGAAAATGCTACGGTTGCCATTGGCTCTCGCGGTTATGCCCCACCAGAGCAATTAGCGGGACACCCTAGTTTCAATAGTGATATTTATGCTTTAGGTATGATTGGGATTCAAGGATTAACTGGCATTCGTCCCTATCAATTGCCCATTTCTCCAGAAAGTGGTGAAGTGATCTGGCGTAATCTGGCAGATGTACCTGAAGAATTTGCCCAAATTATAGAAAAGATGGTAACCTATCATTTCGCTGACAGATACCAGTCAGCTGAGGTAATCCTACAAGATTTGTCCAAAGTGATTGGTGGGTGAAGCCATGGAGGAAAAAGGCAAGAGGAAGACTATGGAAAAAATACCTTTAACTATCACTACACCTATTACTGATAATATCCAGCAGATTCTTCAACAGTTAAAGCCTAATGTCCGTTTAATTGCAGTGAGCAAAACCGTATCTGTGGAAAAAATGCGGGAAGCCTATGGTGCGGGAATTCGGGATTTCGGAGAAAATCGATTGCAAGAGGCTTGTGCTAAGCAGGAGCAGTTAAAAGATTTAGAGGGGATTTCCTGGCATTTTATCGGTCACTTACAAAAAAATAAAGCTAAACTAGCTGTTCAAACAATGGACTGGATCCATTCCGTTGATGATTTAAAGTTAGCCCAGAGTTTAAATCGGCGGGCTAATGAGTTAAATAAACGACCTAAGGTTTGTTTACAAATTAAGATATTGCCCGATCCTAATAAATATGGTTGGTCTGTTGAGCAGTTATTAGAAACGTTACCAGAATTGGAAGCTTGCGATTCCTTAGATATTCAAGGGTTAATGACAATTCTTCCCTTGGAGTTATCGGAAGCTGAAATTTTTGATGCATTTGTAGAAGTTGCTAAATTCAAGGAACAGCTTAATCAAACAACTCAGTTAAATTTAAAAGAAGTGTCAATGGGAATGTCGGGAGATTATTTGCAGGCTATTAAAGCAGGAGCAACGATGATTCGCCTAGGAAGCAAGATTTTCGGAAAACGTGAATAATTTTTGAGCATTTTTAATGGTATTTTGCGCTGGGACCCCGGTCGGGTTTACCGAGAAGCGTCAACGGGCACCAATAAATCGGTCAAATTGGCTAAATACTGCAAAATTGGCTAGCCTTACCATACCTAAGACCAGACAATAAAGGAGGTCGGAGTTGGATAGGAATAGGTGCTCGAAGAAATGTTTAACTTGAACTTAGTGGACTTGGAAACAAATACTACAAATACTAGTGTAATTCTCATAGGTGATAGTGGCAACGATACTCTCAGCGGTGGCTCACAGGATGATACCCTCAAAGGTAGAGCTGGGGATGATATTCTCAATGGTCGAGGGGGTAATGACCGTCTTGAAGGGGAGGAGGATTCAGATGTTCTCAACGGTGGAGAGGGTAATGATACTCTGATTGGTGGCTCAGGGAATGATGTCCTTACTGGTGGACCGGGTCCTAGCTTTGGCTTGAGTTTGTTTGAGGTTAAACAGACATCTGATCATGATTTCCTCGACGGTGGCACAGGAAATGACACTCTCAACGGAGCAGATGGTAATGATACCCTAAAAGGCGGAGCTGGTGATGATTCCCTTTTAGGTGATGTTCGTAGACGTTTGACTGGAATTCCCATCAACTATAATCCAGGTCGTGACATCCTGGATGGTGGAGACGGAAATGATGTGCTCGAAGGTGGGGGTAGCAGTGATACTCTCATTGGTGGCACTGGCAATGATACCCTGATTGGTGATGGTGATGATCAAAATGTCTTTGGTGGTGGGAATGATTATCTAATTGGTGGCAATGGTGATGATTCTCTAGTAGGTGGCAACGGAAGCGATACCCTGACTGGTGGTCACGGATCTGATATCTTTAAGTTCACATTTACAAATCGTCCATTACCAATCTTCCCGCCTTCAATGCCTCCATCACAACCGCTACAATTTTCAAGGGGAATCAACATAACTGATAGTTTCCTATTGCCGAGGAACGATGACTCGGAAGTGCCACGACCTGAAAGCGGAATTGACAGGATTACAGATTTCAATGTCCAACAGGGAGATAGGATTGAAATTGTTAGTTTTGGGGAACTTGATATTGATCAAATCTCCTACAATAAAACTACAGGTGCTCTGTCTTTTGAAGAGCAACAATTTGCTCAACTACAAGCAGGTCTTGATTTCAGTCCAGAGCAGCATATTGATTTACAAGTCTTCCCTCCTCGTTCCTTTGTTACCGCTCCTCCTAGTGCGTTTTAGGCCAATTTAGTAATTGGTAATCGGTAATTGGTAATTGGATTAGGATTACCGATTACTAAAATCTTGATTGAATTTTGCCGAGGTCACTAGTTGTTAAGGTTTGGTTAAAATAGGGAATCATATCATAGTTTTGAACTATTTTGGATAAGTCTTCCAACTTCAAAATTATGGGATTCGATATAATGGGATGCTATGAAAGAGCCGCTACGCGAACGCATTCCCTAGGAACCCCCCCAATCTCCCCACACTTCCCACTCTCCCTCTAATTATAGGTATTAAACCTGACTTGATATTATTCCCTATTCCCTATTAATAATTTTATTCGGACAAGGAAGACCTTGCTCAAAGTTAGTAATATTAGATAGTGTAGTTTCAGCAATGTTATGGAGGGCATTTTCAGTTAAAAAAGCTTGATGAGCAGTAATGATTACATTAGGGAAAGTCAGTAAACGTTGAAAAATATCATCTTGAATGACTTCATTAGACAAATCCTCAAAAAACAATTCAGATTCTTCCTCATAGACATCCAGAGCGAGATAGCCAATTTTCTTGGACTTGAGGGCAGCGATAATGGCTTTGGTATCAATCAATCCCCCTCGGCTAGTATTAATGAGCATCACACCTGGTTTCATCTGCTCTAGAGCTTCGGAATTAATCAGATGATAGTTTTCAGTAGTTAAGGGACAGTGTAGGGTGACAATATCAGAGATAGCAAAGAGTTCAGCTAGCTCTACATACTTGACCCCTAAAGCTTGACAATCCGGGTTGGGATAGGGATCATATGCCACTAATTGACACCCCATACCATTGAGAATTTGGGCTACCACAACACCAATTTTACCAGTTCCCACAATGCCTACAGTGCGACCATGCATATCGAATCCCAAGAGTCCATCTAGGGAAAAATTTCCTTCTCGTACTCGAGAATAAGCACGATGTATCTTGCGATTCAGGGCTAGCATTAAGCCAATCGTATGTTCAGCGATCGCGTAAGGGGAGTAAGCCGGAACACGCACTACTATCATGTCCAATTCTGTCGCTTTTGTGACATCCACATTATTAAAACCAGCGCAGCGTAGAGCAATTAGACGAGTTCCCTGTTGCGCCAGCTTTTCCAACACTTGTCCGTTGAGGGAATCATTGACAAAAACGCATACTGCTGGACATCCTGATGCCAAAATAGTCGTTTGAGTATCGAGGTGCGGTTCAAAAAAAGTTAATTCATGACCATATTGGGAATTAACAGCTTCCAGAAACTGTCGGTCGTAGACTTTGGTACTAAAGACAGCGACTTTCATAGATGTAATGCCAAAACAAGCTTAATTAAATTTTAGATAAAAATTTAAAGACTAGGTTTAAAGAAAAGGTTAATTCTCTGGTAAGCATTTAACAGTTAGCTATCAGCGGTCATGTATAGCACTACCCATTAAGGTGTTTGACATTCCTAAACTCCGAAACTTAGTCATAGCTTACTTCTGACTTCTGACTTCTGACTTCTGACTTGCGCGTAGCGCTATAAATGCTTACCTTCTCTTTTATTTATTTGAAGTTTAACACAGATCAGTGGGAGAGATTGACACCAATTACCACAGTCTTAAATTAAGTTAAAGGATTAACAAATAATGAGTAGAGTGAGCTATAAACAATAGCTTGGATGCCTAGCAAAAATCATTGAGTCACATCTGGTTGCTTTGCAATCCGTTAATGATAGTTTTGATGCTCCCAGCTGTCAACAATAAAGGAAGAATTAATCTTCTCTATTGGATGACATTGTCTTGATGCAGAGCGCGAGTGGGGGTTTCCCCAAGACTAGGCTGCATCGCTGGATCAGGATTCTTAATTATCGACAAACGTAAATTTGTAAACCTCTTAAAGGAGATTTGTCCATGGCAACTGTCAAAGTGGGTATCAATGGATTTGGTCGTATCGGACGACTCGTATTCCGTGCTGCCCTCAACTACCCAGAAATCGAAGTGCTGGGCATTAATGACCTAGTTCCACCACAGACTATCGCCTATTTACTCAAATACGACTCAACCCATGGTCGTTTCAAGGGTACCGTAGAAGCTGAAGCTGATGGAATTGTGGTCAATGGCAAGAAAATCCCCTGTGTCTCAATTAAAAACCCAGAGGAACTGCCTTGGACGAAACTCGGTGTGGAATATGTAGTAGAATCTACGGGTCTATTTACCACCTATGATGGGGCATCTAAGCATTTACAAGCGGGAGCGAAGCGGGTGGTAATCTCTGCTCCTACTAAAAACCCTGATTTGGTTCCCACCCTGTTGATGGGTGTCAATCACGATACCTATAACCCAGGTATTGATAGTATCGTTTCCAATGCCAGTTGCACAACTAACTGTCTTGCTCCCATTGCTAAAGTGATTAATGACAATTTTGGGCTAGCGGAAGGGTTAATGACTACCATCCATGCCATGACTGCTACCCAGCCAACGGTAGATGGTCCAATTGACACTCCCCGCCCTATAAGAGCGGGGATTCTTCACTCAACGATCCGACTTGCTCAACCTGGCCGGAACCAAGAAGAGTAGAGGCCAAATCTCCTGAAGCGTTCGGGTCGATAACCCAAGTTCCGACGTGCCCCGTCGTACTTACGGCTCTATTGCGAATGTTGATTGCAGCATTGTGGTCGCGATCAAGTTCGCATCCACATTCACAGACATGAGTCCTAGTGGATAAAGACTTTTTGACTACCTCACCGCAATCAGAGCAGTTTTGACTGGTGTAAGCAGGATTCACCGCAACAGTTATCCTGCTAAACTTAGTACCAAAATGCTCTAACCATTTTCTGAATTGATACCAACCTGCATCATTAATAGACTTAGCTAGACAATGATTTTTAACTAGGTTCTTGACCCTCAAATCTTCATAGGCGACCAAATCGTTAGATCGGATTACGCAACGTGCCAGTCTCTTAGCATGCTCTTCACGTTGCCTACTTATTTTGAGGTGATGCCTATCCAGTCTATTAATGGCTTTCCTGCGATTGGACGAGCCTTTCTTTTTGCGAGATACTCGACGTTGATAAAACTTTAGTCGCTTTTCTCCCTTCCGGTAGAATCGGGGGTTAGGTTCTGAGTGACCATTGGAGTCTGTATAGAACTCTTTAAGTCCTACGTCCAATCCGATCATTTCGCCAGTGTGCTCCACGTCTTCTTTCACGTTGACTGCAACGCAAAATTGAACATAGTACCCATCAGCTCTCTTGACTATCCGAATCCGGTTAATTTGCTTCTTATCAAAGCGCCACAAGTCCCAGGTACCTTTGAGCTTAAGCCTCCCAATCCCTTTTTTATCCGTAAATGTTATTGACTTTTTGTCAGGTGACAGTTTCCATCCCGACTTTTTGTATTCAACAGATCTAGCGCGTTTCTGGAATTTAGGAAAACCCTTTTTGCCTGAGACTTTTTTCTTACAATTATCGTAAAAGCGAACTATCGATGACCATGCTCTCTCAGACGCAGCTTGTCGAGCAGTAGAGTTTAACTCATTCGCAAAAGGGAAATTCTTGGCAAGGATTTTAGAGTATTTACTCAAATCACCTTTTCCAGTCCCTTTATTGTCCATCCATAAACGGATGCAGCTATTTCGGATAAATTTAACTGTCCGAATAGCCTCGTCAATGGCTGAGTATTGGGACTCTTTCCCTTTCGCTTTAAACTCTAAAATAATCACCGAATTTCGACCCTATTTTATATACTTTTATATTAGCAGAGTTGTATAAAACTGTAAAGTAATAGTCCAAGAAAAAAGCCGTCCTAGAAGGACGGGGCTTTAGACCCAAAATTTTTGGTAAAGCAGATGCGATTGACCGTAGGTCACGCGGGGCGCGATTGGCCTACGGCCACGCTACGCGAACGCATCTGCTGACTCCGTTTGAGACTAATGAACTATTGGTGATTAAGTAAAGGAAAATATTTTCCTTGCCGATACTCCCAAGTGATGCCCTCGGGATCCCGAGAGCGACTCCACTGGCTGAAGTTTGGGTCAGTGCGCATCCTCTTGAGTAACCTGTCCCCACAACGGAAGCGATCGCACATCTGTTTGACACTGTAGGGTTTTACTAAAATACCCTGGGATGACCCATTAGTCGTGGGAGTAGTCTCCTCGATCTCAGGTTCAAAGGTGGCTGGTGATTCCTGATTAACCTGATTAAGTAAAGGAAAGTATTTTCCTTGCCGATACTCCCAAGTGATGCCCTCGGGATCCCGAGAGCGACTCCACTGGCTGAAGTTTGGCTCAGTCCGCATCCTCTTGAGTAACCTGTCCCCACAACGGAAGCGATCGCAGATCTCTTTGACACTGTAGGGTTTTACTAAAATACCCTGGGATGACCCATTAGTCGTGGGAGTAATCTCCTCGATCTCAGGTTCAAAGGTGTCTGATGATTCTTGATGAACCTGATTAACCTGATCAACTAAAGGAAAATATTTTCCTTGCCGATACTCCCAAGTGATGCCCTCGGGATCCCGAGAGCGACTCCACTGGCTGAAGTTTGGGTCAGTGCGCATCCTCTTGAGTAACCTGTCCCCGCAACGGAAGCGATCGCAGATCTCTTTGACACTGTAGGGTTTTACTAAAATACCCTGGGATGACCCATTAGTCGTGGGAGTAGTCTCCTCTATTTCAGGTTCAAAGGTGTCTGATGATTCTTGATGAACCTGATTAACCTGATCAACTAAAGGAAAATATTTTCCTTGCCGATACTCCCAAGTGATGCCCTCGGGATCCCGAGAGCGACTCCACTGGCTGAAGTTTGGGTCAGTGCGCATCCTCTTGAGTAACCTGTCCCCGCACCGGAAGCGATCGCACATCTTCTTCACACTGTAGGGTTCTACTAAAATACCCTGGGATGACCCATTAGTGGTGGGAGTAGTCTCATCGATCTCAGGTTCAAAGGTGTCTGATGATTCTTGATGAACCTGATTAACCTGATCAACTAAAGGAAAATATTTTCCTTGCCGATACTCCCAAGTGATGCCCTCGGGATCCCGAGAGCGACTCCACTGGCTGAAGTTTGGGTCAGTGCGCATCCTCTTGAGTAACCTGTCCCCGCACCGGAAGCGATCGCACATCTTCTTCACACTGTAGGGTTCTACTAAAATTAGCTCTGATGAAGATTTAGCAGGAGTAATCTTCTTTTTAGCAGAGGTAGCTGATGGAAATGCTGTGGTGATCTCGCCAGCTGGTAGAGCTTCGACGATATAATCTGCCAACGGCACCTCCTGGCTGTAAACCCCTTTAGTTGTGTGATACTTGATGATGCTTTCCCCGCTAAACCAATCTAGGGCTGTCCTCACAAAAAGCCACCCAGCTTGGGGGGACTTCTCCAGACATACTGGTGTCTTCTGACCACTGGTAAGATTAACCAAGTTGTGTGTTGGCTTGAACATCCCCTTTTCGGGTATATACAGCTCATCTTGCTGACGTTTCCGCCTCGGACTACATTCGAGACAGTATTTAGGAGGCTTACCAGGATAGCACTCACGAGTAG
Source organism: Moorena producens 3L (assembly GCF_000211815.1). Classification (GTDB taxonomy): domain Bacteria; phylum Cyanobacteriota; class Cyanobacteriia; order Cyanobacteriales; family Coleofasciculaceae; genus Moorena; species Moorena producens. The sequence goes on along the minus strand of NZ_GL890816.1, from coordinate 91,297 downwards.
TCATATGATTGCATTTCGGGCAGAAAAAGGTAACTGGACGGGTATGGATCGTACGAGTATGAGCACGCACGATAAAGGTTTGAGAAGGCATAAGTGATCAACGTATCAATAGTTATCTAGCAACAGTTATCTAGCAACCTGAGTGTGATATAGTTGTTCTGGTGCCGACAGCAATTCTAGGTATATCCCTAGGCAGTACCTGCCGTAACTAGATCATCTCTATCATCTAGAGTCAGCATTTCTGCTTGTTTGATGATCTTAGGCAAAACTTCGTCAGCAATAACTAAACTCCTAAATAGTTAATACTGATCGCTTTTGCTCGCATCAGCTATTTTTGATAAAGTTTAGTATGGTGCTAACGTTACACAATAGCAGATTCATGCTAAATCCGTCAGACTACTAGAATCGAGATTAATATTTGATTGTGCGTACGCGCCATTGCGACCTTGCATTTGTGAGCCGATTTCCAACTCTCCTAACCCTCCAAAGTCCGAACTGTAAGCACCTGGGGTGGTGTCGAATCCGGGGGATAGAGAAAATCCACCTGTAGCTGCCTAACTTCTTCAGGGGCTAAATTCAACGTCACCAATGGATGCCCTGGCTGTCCTCGTCGCTGCACTAAATGCACATAGCGCGTCTGAGCCTTTCGATCATCATCATCATAATTTATTCTGAGTGTACCCCGAAAGAACACGTTTTCAACCCGTGGGTTCAAAAACAGCAGTCGATCAGTACCCCCCTCATCCTTCAATGGCGTTTGCAGCGATACCGTCACCGTTTGGGGTTGATTAGTAGTATTCTTCAATGGTAAAGTTATATTGTATTCTACCCCATAATTACTGTGGGCAAAGTAGGCCGTATCGGGATAGCGCCTTAACATCGGTGCACTTTGAATTTGCCCTGTACTCAGAGTAATCAGATGTAGGGTCCCCAACACATAAGAAAATGCCTGCCCGAGCTGAGGAATACTCAAATAGTTAACATTTGGATTATCTTGAATCAGCACTTGCCATTGAGAACCTTGGGAAACACCAGCCACCCGACCAAACACCGTCGGTTCTTGAGGTGGTTCGAGAGGAGTGGGTATCGGTCCACGGGGTTGAGCTAAGCTACCCGTATCCAGTAGGTTTTGCCATTCTGCTACCGTAGGTTCCCGATAGTTTCCATTGCCATCACGAGGGGCTTTCATCGCTAAGTTAGCCAGATACACCATCCCATCACTTCGTAACCGCATCATGGTAGAACGACCATTGGAAGCTGGTGATCGTTTAACTGGAATTGGCTGATTCATTAACATCTGGCTTTGTTTTGCCTTCAGCACCAGTTTAGCGGGAAACATTTCTTTGAGAATTCCCCTGAGTACATCATTCATTGTCCGACTGCCAGGACCAGCATAGACTGTACCGTTGGGATTATCTACCATATCCGGCAACGAGATAAACGGTGCATCTGGGGTAGACAGATAACTCGCCCCTTGCAAGACGTCCACTGTAACAGGTGTGTCATTGGGATTATAAACTATCAATCCTTGGTAAAGGGGATGGGTTTCCGCCTGAGTCTCTGCTCTAGCAATATGGTGGCTAAAGATATCAAACCGTCCATTAAAGCCATAGTCAAGGTGGGCAGAAGCAACTTGTTTCCCTTCCGGTGAAAACGTAGACAGCAAAATTCCCTCACTTCTGACTAGTTCTGGACTATTGCTATTAAAGACAGGCACCTGATCCAATTGCCCTGGTAAACTACGAACATCATCAGGATAAACTTCCACTCCAGCAATATACTGAGGTGGAACAGCATAGATGTTTAACGCCCGACACAGCAAAGCCGCTACTTCACCACGGGTAGCACTCTGATTTGGTTTGACCTGTTTGATATTGGGATAGTTAACCACAATAGTATTAATTGCTGCGGATGCGATCGCATTTTTAGCATACTGGGGAATCTGGGTAGCATCAGTAAAATACCGTCTGATAGTTCCATCGGGATCTGACGGGATAGGGAAATTCTTTGCTCCTGCTAAAACTGCGATCGCTTGCACTCGAGAAATGGACTCATTGGGTTTAAATCGTCTGCCAGGATAGCCCGAAAAAAATCTTCGCTTGTAGGCATCTTGAATCACATTTTTGGCCCAATGATTACTAGGTACGTCCTTAAAACGAATACCACCCCGCTGAATCGGTGCTGAGGGAAAGGCATTCAGCATTAAGACGGCAAACTCAGCGCGGGTAATTCTAGAATTAGGACGAAATTTACCATCCGGGTAACCACTGACCAACTTACGATCCCGCAGTTGGTTGATACAATCTCTCGCCCAATGATTTTCCAGGTCAGGGAAAGTAGCGGTATTGGTCATAAGTAGTATGTAGTCTAAACTGCTTGAGTGTGGGTAACTAACTTGGAATTTTTTACTTCAAGCCCACGATCAGTTCTATTTATGATATTGTTGGTCAATTAACCGGGGTGTTATCCCCTGTAACAACATACTCAACATAGTCCTTATCTATGTTGCTAACATAAATTTCATAATAAAACAATAAAAACTACGATTGGTTCAATGACTGACAATTCTAAAATCCAAGACCAAGATGATTCGACCATAGACTCTTCCCAAGATAACCTAGAGGAAAAAGTTATCAAGCCATCAGTTCTAGGAACTATTCCGGTTGCTCCAGATGGGTTTAAGTCTGGCTTCGTGGCGATTGTAGGACGTCCGAATGTGGGGAAATCCACACTGATGAATAAACTGGTAGGGCAAAAAATTGCTATCACTTCGCCCGTGGCTCAAACCACCCGAAATCGGCTGCGAGGTATCTTGACCACACCGGAAGCTCAGTTGATTTTTGTGGATACGCCAGGGATTCACAAACCTCATCATCAACTGGGTAAGGTCTTGGTGAAAAATGCCCAAATAGCGATTGAGTTAGTGGATGTGGTGCTGTTGGTGGTGGATAGTACGGTGGAGGCGGGAGGAGGCGATCGCTTTATTGTTGATCTACTGAGCCATACTAAGACACCAGTAATTTTGGGTGTGAACAAATCAGATATACAACCTCGACACAGTAGGGGAGAATCAATCGATGCTAGTTATGCTAAACTAGCTACTGCTCAAGGCTGGGAAGTCGTAAAATTTTCTGCCCTGACAGCTGATCGCTTAGACCTATTGCAGCAGAAATTAATTGAACGCTTAGAACCAGGGCCATATTATTATCCCCCTGACTTCTTAACCGACCAGCCAGAACGGTTTATCATGGGGGAATTGATTCGAGAGCAAATCTTACTCCTAACTCGTGAGGAAGTCCCCCACTCGGTTGCTATTACTATTGATTTAGTAGAGGAGCAACCAAAAATTACCCGTATTTTTGCTACGATCAATGTAGAGAGAGACTCCCAAAAAGGTATTTTAATTGGAAAAAAGGGTAATATGCTCAAACAAATTGGTACTGCGGCTCGTCAACAACTTCAAAAGTTAGTTGCTGGTCAAGTTTACCTGGAATTGTTTGTGAAAGTAAAACCGAAATGGCGACAATCTCGCTTACGGTTATTAGAGTTGGGATATCGGGTTGAGAAGTAATAGTAAGTCTACTATAGCTATAGTATTTTTTGCTATGTAAACTTATGAGTGATAGAAATACAGATAAATTTTAAACTTGGTTCAAGAGCTAATTTTAATACTTAATCATTAACAATTAGTCTAAACTGCAAATACTTGTTCAACTGTCAAAGCTAACTCGGGAAATGTTTGTGATTCAATCTTTTTATTTCCTGTAAATTCTGTCAGATCATAAAACCCATCAACTAAACGCAAAACCGAAACCTTAGACTTAATTGGATCAACAATCCAATATTCAGGCACTTCCCGCACCGCGTATTCAGAACGCTTGTAGCGGTAATCATCTTGGGGATTACCTGCACTAACAATTTCTACTGCTAGTAGTGGTGCTGATTCCAGCACCGCTGATGACATGGAACTGATAGCTTGCCGCTGATTTTCTGAGATAATGACTAAATCAGGAATTCTAGATTTATTCTCAGCTGTGCGAACCCCAAGATTACCAGGCATAACAACCCAATCTAAACTAACCCTCTCAATTTCTCTATCAAATTGCTTGAATAAAAAAAGCATAATCAGGGCATGTAGTCCACTAGCAGGTGGCATAGCAATAAGCTCTCCATTAACAAGCTCATACTTGTAGTCAGTGTCATCATGGTAGGAAAGATAGTCTTCAAATGTGTAAAACTTTTTGGCAGTTTGAATCATTTGAGTTGCCTCCTAGAAAACCGTTTTCTTAGTGTAGTTAAGGTGGGTTTTGTAGACGGTTGACGGTTAACCGTCTACAAAAACCTATTGTAGGTTTATTTCTAGTGGTTTATTTATCTGAATCTACCGACTCTTCCTGGTCTGGGAGTTCCTGGTCTGGGAGTTCCTGCTCTTCGATTTCCTGCTCTTGATCTGAAATGGGAACCAAAGCAACCGCTGCGATCGCATCTTCATCATCTAACTTTTGCACTCTGACCCCAGTTGCCATGCGAGATTGGGGAGAAATAGCATCAACAGCTTGACGAATGATAATCCCTCGACTAGTGACTATCATCAATTCATCCCCTTCATTAACTACCTGTAGGGCTGCCAGTTGGTCTTTGGGTAAACGGAATTTGGTTGAGCGAACTCCCATACCCGCACGGTTTTGTAGCCGGAATTGGGATACCGGTACCCGCTTACCATAGCCTCCCATAGTGACAATTAATACCCAAGGACCTTGAGCTGCTGTTTCCACCATCTCAGAATCACTAAGGTCTTCTGTCTCTTCCTCTGAATCCTCAGCAGCAGCTAGACTAGCGATGATTTGACCGGACAAAATATCCATACCGATTAATTCATCATCACCCTTTAGTTTCATAGCCTTAACTCCTCTGGTCGCACGACCGAGGGGGCGGAGTTGATCATTGTCACACTTGAAGTGAATTGCCATGCCATGACGAGACCCAATTATGATGCTGTCTTCTTCCCTAGCACGAAGTACCCACCGCAACTGGTCTCCTTCCCCGAGGGAAATAGCAATTAATCCATTTGCCCGAATTTTGCTGAAAGCATCTAGAGCAGTTTTCTTGATGTAACCCTTATGAGTTAACATGACTAGATATTCATCATCCGTAAATTCAGATACCGGTACAATAGAAGTAATTTTTTCTTCGTGGGGAATGGGTAACATCTGCACAATCGGTACCCCCCTGGCGGTGCGAGATACAGCCGGGATTTGGTAGGCACGCAGAGAGTACACTACACCGCGATCGCTAAAAAATAAAATGCTATCGTGGTCGCAGCAAGTGAAGAAATGCTCTACCTCATCATCATCTTTGATCCTGGCAGCAGCTTTACCACGAGTTGCCCGAGCTTGAGCTCTAAACTCATCCACAGGCATGCGTTTGATATACCCTTGCTCAGTCAGCAGAATCACAGCTTTTTCATTAGCAATCAGGTCAGTATCATCCAGTTCCCCTTCAACCTGTTGAATTTGTGTGCGGCGTGGTGTGGCAAAGTTCTGTTTCAGTTGCTGGGCTTCAGTTTCAATAATCTCCAGGATGCGACTTCGGCGAGCTAGGATATCCCTTAAATCCGCAATCCGAACTTGTAATTCCTCATGCTCAGCTTGAATCTTTTGGGCTTCCAAAGCAGTCAGACGGCGCAGCTGCATTTGCAAAATAGCATCAGCTTGGGCTTCAGATAGACTAAATTCTGTAACTAATTGTCCTCGTGCTGTAGTCGTATCCGCCGCCCCCCGAATCACCGCAATCACAGCATCTAAGCTATCTAGGGCAATTAGTAACCCTTGCAGTAAATGATCCCGTTCCTCAGCTTTGCGCAATTGATATTGAGTCCGTCGGGTAATGGTTTCAATGCGGAAATCCAGGAAAACGTTTAAGAACTGCTTTATGGTCAGCAACTGGGGTTCATTGCCCACCAGGGCTAGCATATTTGCTCCAAAATTAGTTTGGAGGGGGGTTTGCTTGTAGAGATTATTCAGGACAACTTTGGGATAAGCATCGCGCTTTAGTTCGATTACGATGCGCATGCCATTGCGATCGCTTTCATCCCGAATATCGGAAATGCCATCAATGCGCTTATCATTGACCAATTCAGCAATCTTTTCGATTAAACTTGCCTTATTAGTTTGGTAAGGTAGCTCAGTAATAATAATGGCTTCCTTGTCTGGACGACCTCGTTGCCCAATGGTTTCAATTTCTGCCACACCTCGCATGGTGATAGAACCCCGACCACTGGTGTAAGCATCTTTAATACCCGATGTTCCTAAAATCTGTGCCCCAGTGGGGAAATCTGGACCAGGGATATACCGCCTTAATTCCTTATCAGTGATTTCGGGATTATGGATCACGGCCACTAAGCCATCCACCAACTCTCCCAGGTTATGAGGGGGGATATTGGTTGCCATACCCACAGCAATCCCCGATGAGCCGTTGAGCAGTAATTGGGGAATCCGTGCCGGTAAGACAGTCGGTTCTTGCTGGGAACCGTCAAAGTTATCAACAAAGTCTACAGTTTCTGACTCAATGTCCCGGAGTAGGGCATTGGTAGCGATCGCTTGCAAGCGGCACTCTGTGTAACGCATTGCCGCTGGGGGGTCGTTGTCTACTGAGCCAAAATTTCCATGACCATTAATCAGAGGCGATCGCATGGAGAAATCCTGAGCCATGCGCACCAAAGCGTCATAAACAGCAGTATCCCCATGGGGATGATACTTACCCAACACTTCCCCCACCACACGAGCGCATTTGCGGAACGGACGCTCTGGGCTTAATCCCAGCTCATGCATCGCATAGAGAATCCTTCGGTGTACTGGCTTGAGCCCATCCCTGGCATCTGGTAATGCCCGACCTACTATGACGCTCATGGCGTATTCTAAATAAGACCGGGACATTTCGTTCCGCAAATTTGTCGGGACAATGCGTTCTTGGGATGTACTCATAGTTGGACAAACTCCCTTATTATCGAGGATTTTGCTAAAAAAATCGGTTAAAATCTCTCAAAAGAGGCTTTTAACACCTTTATTTTCCAAATTTGGCTGGTTATTTTTAAATTTTAACACAAAATCTCGACTATAGCCGGTAACAGAACCACGGGCAAGCCTTAGACAATGAGCAGATTCGCGCTTCTTGTGCAAAAATTATGGGAAAAAGACCGAAAATTTCCTAGGGCAGCTTAGGACATTCACCTCTTCTTGCTGATGTTGACTGGCGGTCTATACCACCAGATTGTTTTCCTTCCCTGACTAAACCTCAGAAGTTCCCAACAACTAAGGAGTTTTTGATGAAACTATCCTATGTTTTGATCGGCTTAGCTATTTTTGCCTTCATTTTGAGACCAGATTTAATCCCTGCCAGCCTCGCTCTAGCTCTGATCGCTTTTGGTGTCGTGTTTGGTCTGTTTAGGGATCACCTGATGAAATAATCGGAAAGGTTAATCTATTCACAAGTACCTTGCTCTAAAACGTTTTTCCATAATTTTGGCTGAATCGTGCTATAATATGTTCCCTGTCATTTACTCCGATGAGTTTCTTGAACACGATAACGGTCGGTTTCACCCAGAACGACCAGAACGTTTAACGGCGATTGTGAATGCCATCAAAGCTGCACCTTGGGCTGACCAAATTAAGTGGCAGTTACCGACAGCGGTGGAAACTCGTCGAGTGATGCCTCTAGTACAACAAATTCATAGCCAGCGCTACATTGAGACAGTTGAAAAAATTGCTAGGAGTAATGGTGGCAGGTTAGATGCGGACACAGGGATATCCCCCCGCAGTTACGATGTTGCCCTACTCGCCGTTAGTGCTTGGCTAGATGCGGTAGATCAAGTCCTCACTACCAATAATTCAGCCTTTGTTCTAGCCCGTCCCCCTGGTCATCATGCTGAACGTCAGAGAGGGATGGGGTTTTGCTTATTTTCCAATGCTGCGATCGCAGCTTACTACGCCTTAGAGCAATCGGAAGTCGAACGGGTTGCCATCTTAGACTGGGATGTCCATCACGGCAATGGCACTCAAGATGTTGTGGAACGAGATGCTCGCATTGCCTACATCTCCCTTCATCAATCCCCTTGCTATCCTGGTACAGGCCAAGCCAGTGAACAGGGGTTTCACAATAATGTCCTCAATCTTCCCATGGCACCAGGCAGCACGTTAGCAGATTACCAGCCTATGTTTGAACAGAAAGTGATGCCATTTTTAACCAAATTTCAGCCAGATTTATTGATTGTCAGTGCTGGTTATGATGCTAATGCCGCAGATCCTTTGGCAAATATTGCCTTGCAGCCAGATGATTATGGGCTATTTACGAACTATTGTCTGCAACTAACTCGTCGGATTGTTTTTGGTTTAGAGGGGGGGTATGAACTCACTGCTCTAGCTCAGTCGGTGCTAGCAACAATTGAAGCTTGTTTGACTTAGAGAGTTGATCTGGGTAAGTATAGCTAGGTGTAAGTATAGCTGGTTAACTGTAAGCATTCAGCTATCAGCGTGTCGCGTATCAGCTTATGGGTTAGGTGGTCCCAACGTCGAAGCCTGTGTCACTAGGCTACTTTTTGCGCAGGGTGCGCGTAGCGCAGTACTTTTGAATAAAATAAGCTGACCACTGACCGCTGACTGCTGAATGCTTACGGTTAACTATAGCGCTACAGTATGCGGCTATACTCAAAACAATTAAATGTTTCAACCCGCCATACTGCTTTAATTGTTTTGGAAACAAGAGTAGTTAGATCAACTTAACTGCTCTAAGTCCAAAAAATAGAGTCAGAGCCACAACAGTGGCACCAGCTAGAATTACAAAGTAAGCGATTGCTCCAGAGATCATATTATTCTCCCAAAAATTGACTATTATAATAATATTACCTAATTTTACCTGATCTTGAGTCTTATTCCTCAGAGCAATAGTCAACCGTCAATAGTCAACCGTCAATAGTCAACGGTGAACAAACATGGAAGACAATAAATTTTTTCGTTTTGTGTGGCGCTTTAATGCCATTGTTATTATGGCTACTGGATTGCTAGCAATAGCAGTTTTAGCTTTTGCTGCTATCGAGATAGTCAAAAGCACTACGAGAGAGCGCCAGGGGATTAACATTGTTAATGTTAATGACGATAGCTCAAGCTCTCAAGAGTGGGAGCTGGGTAATCTCAGGGAGGTTGATGGCACAACCTATCTAATGGTGCCGCTTTACTCAGACCAATCTTATACCCAATCCTATTATAGCAAATCGACACGCTCAACTATAAACTATTTGTTTTTGGATAGTGAAACAGGGAAAAGCAAATGGATCTTTGCTAATAATGACTATCTAATTACTAGCGATAGCTTCATTTCAGAAACTAATGATAGAGCTAATAACAGGGTTGAATCTAAACCAGTTATAGCAGTTTTATACCACCTTATTAAACAAGATACCAATGGTGATGGAAGATTAACAAACAATGATATGCTCACAATAGCATTTACCCATTACAATGGTAATGACTATCAGGAAGTAGTAAGTGGAGTAGATAGATTTTTGGGTTACAAGGTTCTAAACGCAAATAGCCTATTAATTTTGTACCAGCGGGATGCTATTGCCTATTCAGCAAAGGTTTCTTTAGATAATTTCGCTCTCTCCAATGAAACAGAATTACCTAAAGTAGGTCAGCCCTGAATCTCACCCTCGATAAACTGAATCCTACTCCCTACTCCCTACTCCCTACTCCCTACTCCCAGCTGTTGAAGCTCCCTAAAACCCAGGACGAAAGTACCTCTCCCAATTAAGAACTGCTATAGATAAGAGTTTCAACCCTTAACCGAACCGGCTAAAATCCCCCGCACAAAGTACCGCTGTAGAACAAAAAACACAATCAGTGGTACAATCATGGTGATAAATGCACCAGAGGTAAGAAGATGCCACTGCTGCCCACGATAACCTACTATATTTGTTAATCGGATCGTTAACGGGGCAACGTCTGGTGTAACTCCGAGATAGACTAAAGCAACTAGCAAGTCATTCCATACCCAGAGAAATTGAAACACGGCAAATGATGCGATCGCAGGCATGGATAGAGGCACAATCAGCTGGGTAACTATGGTCAGATGAGACGCACCATCCACTGCTGCTGCTTCGATTAACTCCTGAGGCAAACTAGCAATATAATTACGCAATAAATAAATTCCTAAGGGCAAACCATAGCCTGTGTGGGCTAACCAAATACCTAATAATGTACCGGAAAGTCCTAGATATCCGTAGACTCGCAATACCGGAATCAGAGTCATCTGTAACGGGACTACCAGCAAACCAACTACTACCATAAACAGGACTTGGCGACCAGGAAATTTCATCCAAGCAAACCCATAGGCAGCAAAAGTAGCGATCACAATCGGAATGACTGTAGCGGGAATCGAGATAACCAGACTATTGAGAAATGCCTGTCCCATCCCTTCGGAGGTAATCACATCAATATAGTTACCGAGGTGGTATTGGGTGAAATTGAAGGGGTGTTGGAAGACTGACCACCAACCGGTTTTGAGCACATCATCTCGGTAGCGTAGGGAACTAATGAACAAGCCAACAGTGGGTAGAGTCCAGATCAAAGAGATGATAATCAGGGTCAGATGAATCGGGATTTTCCAGAAGAATTGCTGTAGATGTTGGGATTTTGCTACAAAGAGCGGTTTTGGTACCATAGCTGGGTTAAAGTCATGTCTGGAATAGTCGATTTTTTTCCAAGATAAGCGCTTTGTGCAACCAATCCCACAACAGCAGTGGTTAAACAACTGGGCAAAACAACTGGGCAAAACAACTGGGCAAAACAACTGGGCAAGATGCGATCGCATCACCCCAAGCCTTATAGAATTTCAACCATAGCTAGAACAGTTGCTTAACTCGGTGACGCCATCAGAATCAAATTTTAACTTTAATCTGAATACTATAGCATTTCTAAATCAATTAGAAATAATAAATCATAATTACCGTTTTTGACCTTAACCAAAATCCTTCTATGTCTTGATGCAGTCGCGAATGGGGGAAATCCCCTTTGGCCTCACTGGCTCACCTGTTCCCTTGCTGCATCGCTACTTGATTAACTCTTGCCTCTTGCCTCTTGCCTCTTGCCTTTCCCAAGCGGGAGTATGTTCACAATTCAAATAATAATTATATATTACTATCAACGGCTGTTCTCCTGCTCTCGAAATCGACGGATATTGCTAATCATAACTGGAATAATAACTAGTAATAAAATAACTGCGATCGCACTACCTCGTCCAAAGTTCCGATAATTGAACATTTCCTTAATCATACGAGACGCAATCACTTCCGTATTTTGATTACCACCGGTCATCACCCAGACAATATCAAAGACTTTCAGCACCGCTATTACTACAGTAGTCACAACCACAGCAATAGTCCCTCGTATCATCGGAATAGTAATTGTCCAGAAGATTTGCCACTCACTAGCTCCATCTATCCGTGCAGCTTCGATAATATCTTTGGGGATACCTTTGATTGCAGCAGAGAGCAAAATCAAGCAAAACCCTGTCTGCAACCAAATCATAATCACAATCAGAGCATAATTATTAAGTTCGCGCTCCACTAACCAACCTACAGGCTCAAATCCTAAACGGGTAATAATGCCATTGAGTAAGCCAATTTGTTCTGATCCAGCTGGACGAAAAGCATAGATAAATCGCCAAATCACGCTAGCCCCCACAAAGGAAATTGCCATGGGCATAAAGATTATGGACTTGGCTACCGGTTCATAGCGTACCCGATCCACCAGCACCGCAATAATTAAACCCAATCCTACACTAAACCCTGTTACCAATACCAACCAAAGGACATTGTTACGAAAAGCGATTAGCATAGTAGGGTTGGTAAAGGCAAAGATGTAATTGTCCAGTCCCACAAAATTTTGCGATCGCTTATCCAAGAAGCTGATATAGATAGTATTGAGGGTGGGCAGAATCAGGTAAGCGGTTAGTAATGCTAAAGCAGGGGCTAAGTATACCCAAGCCATAAAATGCTTTCGCGTAGCGTGACCGTTCGCGTAGCGTGGCCTTTTGGCCAAGGTCAATCGCGTTTTATTGGGTAGCTGATTTACCAAGCCATTCATGCCATATAACAAAGCCATCACCCCAGCACAGCCTATGACAACGGCGAGAATGAAAGTAACAATTTTGAACAATACCATCCTTCATTGCCTCATCACTTCATCACCTGATCACTTGATCACTTGATCACTTGATCACCTCATATATATCTCTCACCGAATCCCGTTTCTTGCCATGGTCTAATTTATAAAATTTATAATTTTTTTGCCACCGTTCCAGTTCATAGATAGATATTGATTTAGCGATAATGTCAGTGCTCCTTGCACGATCACCTACTTGTGGATCGGTTGTAAATACTCCACAATTAATTTGGTTAGTTGATATATTCCAATAATCCCTCAATTTGTATTTCCAATCAATGACTTGTTCCACTACCTTATTTCTATGCTTATTTCTTCTAGTTCTTTCGTGTTTTCCTGTTGCTTCAGTATCAATATATTTTGTTTCAATTAAAAATATTTTTTTGTTTTTACTAAGATAAACAAAATCCACTTTGCCTAAATTTGTATAGTCTTGGATTAGAGCCTTTTCAAACAGGATGAGCTGACTACAGGTTGGAAATAATGAGTTTATATTGAAAAATAGATATGCCTGTAATAGAAGTTCCTTATCATAGGGAAAACCAATAACCCCTATAAAAAAACGTCTCATATCTTCTTCACTTTGTGGCTGTTCACCTTGGCAATAGGAAACAAATTTATCAATCTGACTAGTATCCATAGCTTATTTCTTATTTAAACTTGAGTTTGGCCTAAAGGGGGAATCCTAAACTTACGGTGTTCCTCAATTATGGAAGATCCAAAGGTAATCGGTAATCGGTAATCGGTAACTGCTCCAACTATACAGTACCCAAATATTCAGCAACGCCAAATTTATAGTAGTCACTGACATCCTACTATATCCTTCCTGCTTACACCCCAAGGGATTGCCGTTACAGCGGAGCGAAGCGCAATTGCTGATATTGCACTCAGAGATTTAATCGTAATTAATGCCTAAACGGCACTATTGTCCCTTTCGCTAAATGGTTGCGAATAACTGACTTAATTTGATTTCAGTATCTTATAGTTACAGATTTCCCAGGCAATTCTGCTAAAGTAACATTAGAAGGCGATTTTAAATAAATATTTTTTTTGACAATGACTAATCCCTAATTCCTCATACTTAATCTGGCCAACTTTCCTCAATAGTTTTCAGAACTGTATCCACATCTGTCCCACCAATATAATCAACAATGCCACTCCAGAATGTCCCGGTACCCACGGCTCCTGGCATCATATCCGAACCATCGAAGCGCACCATATCCGCATTGGCTAAGATTTCCGCTTGACGTTTAAGAATGTGATTGGGGTAAGCATCCAAACTAACCTGTTTATGGGGTGAAACATAATCTCCCTGACTTGCCCAGATAGTATGGGGTTGGGCAGTTGATAAATACTCCATCAACTTCCGTGCTTCTGGAGTATCCTTAAACATAGCAGTCGCAATACCAGACACTAACACTGGCACTCCCAATTCCTGTTTAATACCCGGTAACAGAAAGATACTCACATCCTTATCTAGGGCTACATCTTTAGGTAAGAAGCTAGTAAGAAAGCTAGCTTGGCGATGCAGATAGCAAACTGGGGGGTTATCAAATAAGGGTGTGGCTGCGTCACCAAATGGAGTGCTAATAATACCAACAGTACCACCAAACACATACTTAGGATTAAGGGCAATGTTGCCAAACTGCTCAAAAGCATTCTTAACCGCTGGGTGATTAAAGGGAATGTTGTGAGCAACCCACTGGTCATACACTTCCCCACCAACCGTGCGCAACATAATATCCTCAATCCAGTCGGTACCAACCCATCCTGTAGCCGCACCGCTTTCTATTCCGATGCACCAAGGGACACCGCCATCTGCCACAATCTGATCGGACAGTGCCATCATTTCATTCCAGGTGTTAGGGATTTTGTAACCAGCTGCCTTAAACGCAGCTCGATTGTACCAAACTAAGCTTTTGACCGCCGCCCTAATCCACACCCCGTATACTTTACTATCGACAGTTGCCAAATCTAGCCAGTTTTGAGAATAAGCAGCAGATAACTGGGATTTGTCCATGAAGGTATCTAGAGGGACCAGTTGACCTTCCCTAGCAAAGTCAGCCATCAAACCCGGTTGAGGGAACATGGCAAGATCGGGAGCATTTCCAGATTCCACCAACACAGGTAGGAGGGTGGCGAAATCACTACTGGCTTCATACACCACCTTGATACCCGTTTCTTTAGTGAAGGGTTCTAGTATCTGTTCGATGATTTGCTCCCCTTCCCCTGTCATTACTCCCAGGATAGTAACCGTATTGCTTTTACTTTCTCTACCTTTGGGGGCACAGGCGACTAAAACTAAAGATAAACCTAGAAATACAGTAGTAAATACCGTGTTAGGAGCCGGTTTAGTTCTAAATTTCGCCAAAAATTCTCCTATCTGTTCGACAAAACCTATCTTGATCCAGAATTTGGGTCTGAACATCTTTCAATTATGAGCCTTAGCAAATAATGACACTCATACTGTGAGTACAATTCCGTTCTAAGATAACCCCACTCAATGACTTGAGCAACAACTTAGGGAGGGGAAGCTTGAGAAATCAGAATACACAGATGAAAGACTCTATGTTTGAAAGGCAGGCTTGATCAACGTAACCCTTCAGCCTACTAGGTGGTGGGTTACGGGACCGACTGTCCCAACACTGGCTACCAAGAAAATCAGGGCTCGCCCTTGGGTGGTGGGTTACGGGGCGGGCTGTCGCAACACTGGCTACGAGGTTGAAGATGAGGGCAAGCCCGCCCCTAATATCAAGTCTGGTTGAATACCCATCAATTTTGGGGCCCGGGCGCGGGAAGTGTGGGGAGATGGGGAGATGGGAACCTCCCAGGAGGGGAATATGGGGAGATGGGGGAAATTTTTATTAAGGGTAATTATCCTGACATGATATAACACACCCTACGCACCCTACGCAACTAAGCCCATGCTATGGTTGCCAGCTATCAGCCATTCATGATGCTGGCAACAGAACGAACCGAACAAAAGGGCATCATGGCGACATCACCTACAAAAAAAAGCTTAAGCTGAATGCTGAATGCTTACCAATAAACGGTGACCTAGAAAAACTACTGATTTTAGCCTCTATCTATTTGTTATAACTTTATACTAACTTCACATAACTAGGATTGGAGTTCGACGTAAACTGGAAAATTTTGAGAGTTTATCCCTATTCCTAGGCTTTATTTATAGGGTTTATAAATGAGATGTAAACCTAGGAGGTCTTTAGTGGACAATAAAACGCTGGAGCTGTTTCCCCTATTGCGTTTTGCATTTTGTATTTTGTATATTACCTAAGGTAGTATGTTCAAAACTAAAATAAAAACGCTATCTGATGTTAATGTGGCTTAATTGACAATCAAAAACTTCAATAAAAATTCATATTTCATACTTAAAAATGCTAACTTAATTTATTTAAATTTAATTTATTTAATTACTGATTATTGTCCGGATTTACGTTTTGGTTTTTTTTGGGCATATAAGCCGTAAAAAAACCAAAACCAAACCAAAAGTATACACATATTAAACTTGACTTTAAACATATATAATTCATGATTAATTTAAGTCTAAAAACTATCTAATATTTATTGTTTTTCACATAAATATCCTAGGAAATTCAGTGGTTTTTAATAGTTATAGAATGGGGTTATAGCTACGATTCATGGCAACTGGCAATAAGCCATTAAACATGAACCATCAACAATCAGGAACTTCCCTGAGCGCCAAATCATTTACCGTAACTAGGCTTTGTCAAGCAGTAAGAGTTAACTAAAAGCAATGTCTAACACATTTTCCTCAGCTGATTCACTTCTGGATCATCACCATTGGGACACTAATACTATCACCTACAGCTTCTATAACAATGCCAATAGTGGTTCTTATTACGGACCTGAAACGGGGGTTTCAGAGATATCAGAAAAAACCAAAGACAATATCAGAAGCATCCTCGAAACTCTGGAAAGATACATTGCTGTTGATTTCCATGAGGTAGCAGATACAGCAACAGACTATGGTCTATTGCGCTACATGGTATCTGATGGTCCGGGCTATGCCTATACCTATTTGCCTGAGGGATTTAATACCAATGTTGGCAATTGGTCGGATGTGGCCGGGGATGTGCATTTGAACCAAGCTTACGACACCACAGGTAATAACGGATTTGCTGACGATCCAGGGAATCATGGCTACATGACCGTGATTCACGAGATAGGACATAGTCTGGGGTTAAAACATCCGAATCCATACGAGGATAATGATCACGGTCCATTTTTGCCCTTTAACGAGGACAATACCACCAACACAGTAATGTCGTATAACTTTGCTGGGAAATCAGCGATTACCCCAATGATTTACGACATTCAAGCATTACAGTCTATCTATGGAGCTAGGGAGTATAACCACGGGGATACTACTTACTCCTTTGACAGCGTTAATTACTACACAGATGGTAGTGAGTATTATGGTAAAACCAAACCGATCGAAGAGATTAAGCAAACCCTCTGGGATAGTGGTGGTGTAAATACCTTAGACTTTTCAAACCTGACTTTTGTGGAGAAAGGTTACCACTTTGATATGAATGAGGGGGGTATTCTGACCACCCAAGAAGCTTACAATGATAGCTCTTATAAAGCTAGGAGCGATGACAGCGGAAGAGAATACGTTACGTCTGAATTTGGGACTGCGATCGCATTCGGTACAGTTTTTGAAAATCTGATCAACTCCAACAGTAACGATTACATCATTGCCAATAGTGCGGCCAATATCTTTAGCGGTTATGAACTTGAAATTTCCACGGGTGATGATCTTATTAAAGGTTGGAACTATCTAGATACTTTAGATCTTTCCAATTATGCTTTCTCTAGTGTGACCCAAACCCAAAGCGGTGATGA
The DNA here is from genome assembly GCF_000211815.1 of Moorena producens 3L. Lineage (GTDB taxonomy): Bacteria > Cyanobacteriota > Cyanobacteriia > Cyanobacteriales > Coleofasciculaceae > Moorena > Moorena producens. The sequence continues at coordinate 74,195 of NZ_GL890816.1, read as the reverse complement.
CCTGATTCTTGGTCTAGGCTCGGATAGTTCGATTACCCTCAAAGACTACCATACAGTCTCTGAAAGCGATCTCCTTAAGATTATCTTCGAGGAGGAGAGTCAAGCACCTGTATGGGAAGAGATTATTATTCCGGACACAATAACAAATATTAGCGACGTTCAGTATGTTCAAGAGGAGCCTCAAACTACCAACACTGCTCCGACGAATATCACCCTTGATGGCAACAGTGTCAAAGAATTCAGTAAAAATGGGACTACCATTGCTAAGCTGACTACTAAGGATGTTGATTGGGGAGATAGCCATACTTATAAATTATTAGATGATGCTCAAGGTCGCTTTAAAATTGATGGCAATCGACTAAAAGTCAAAAATGGCCACCTCATAGACTTTGATGACAACTCTAGTCACTCGATCAAAATCCGCACCACCGATTCGGGGGGTAAAAGCTACGAGGAAACTTTCACCATTGAGGTCCTTAACCAGAATTTTGCTCCGACGGATATCAGCCTTGATGGCAACAGTGTCAAAGAATTCAGTAAAAATGGCACTACTATTGCTAGGCTGACTACTAAGGATGTTGATTGGGGAGATAGCCATACTTATAAATTATTAGATGATGCTCAAGGTCGCTTTAAAATTGATGGCAATCAACTAAAAGTCAAAAATGGCCACCTCATAGACTTTGATGACAACTCTAGTCACTCGATCAAAATCCGCACCACCGACTCCGGAGGTAAAAGCTACGAGGAAATTTTCACCATTGAGGTCCTTAACCAGAATTTTGCTCCGACGGATATCAGCCTTGATGGCAACAGTGTCAAAGAATTCAGTAAAAATGGCACTACTATTGCTAGGCTGACTACTAAGGATGTTGATTGGGGAGATAGCCATACTTATAAATTATTAGATGATGCTCAAGGTCGCTTTAAAATTGATGGCAATCAACTAAAAGTCAAAAATGGCCACCTCATAGACTTTGATGACAACTCTAGTCACTCGATCAAAATCCGCACCACCGACTCCGGAGGTAAAAGCTACGAGGAAATTTTCACCATTGAGGTCCTTAACCAGAATTTTGCTCCGACAGATATCAGCCTTGATGGCAGGAGTGTCAAAGAATTCAGTAAAAATGGCACTACTATTGCTAGGCTGACTACTAAGGATGTTGATTGGGGAGATAGCCATACTTATAAATTATTAGATGATGCTCAAGGTCGCTTTAAAATTGATGGCAATCGACTAAAAGTCAAAAATGGCCACCTCATAGACTTTGATGACAACTCTAGTCACTCGATCAAAATCCGCACCACCGACTCCGGAGGTAAAAGCTACGAGGAAATTTTCACCATTGAGGTCCTTAACCAGAATTTTGCTCCGACAGATATCAGCCTTGATGGCAGGAGTGTCAAAGAATTCAGTAAAAATGGCACTACTATTGCTAGGCTGACTACTAAGGATGTTGATTGGGGAGATAGCCATACTTATAAATTATTAGATGATGCTCAAGGTCGCTTTAAAATTGATGGCAATCGACTAAAAGTCAAAAATGGCCACCTCATAGACTTTGATGACAACTCTAGTCACTCGATCAAAATCCGCACCACGGATTCCGGGGGTAAAAGCTACGAGGAAACTTTCAGTATCGAAGTCCTCGAAAACCAGAATAGTGCTCCAACGGATATCACCCTTTCTGGGAACAGTGTCAAGGAATTGAGTGAAAATGGCACGACCATTGCTAGGCTGACTACTAAGGATGTTGATTGGGGAGATAGCCATACTTATAAATTATTAGATGATGCTCAGGGTCGCTTTAAAATTGTTGACGATCAACTAAAAGTCAAAGATGGCACTCTCTTAGACTTTGATGTCAACTCTAGTCACCCGATCAAAATCCGCACCACGGATTCCGGAGGTAAAAGCTACGAGGAAATTTTCACCATTGAGGTCCTTAACCAGAATTTTGCTCCGACAGATATCAGCCTTGATGGCAACAGTGTCAAAGAATTCAGTAAAAATGGCACTACTATTGCTAGGCTGACTACTAAGGATGTTGATTGGGGAGATAGCCATACTTATAAATTATTAGATGATGCTCAGGGTCGCTTTAAAATTGTTGACGATCAACTAAAAGTCAAAGATGGCACTCTCTTAGACTTTGATGTCAACTCTAGTCACCCGATCAAAATCCGCACCACGGATTCCGGAGGTAAAAGCTACGAGGAAATTTTCACGATTGAAGTCCTTAACCAGAATTGGGAAAGCAAATCGATTAGGGGAGACCGTTACGATAACCGCCTTGAAGGCGGTCATGGTGATGATAGGCTTTGGGGTAATCGCAATAATGACACACTAATTGGTGGCTCGGGTCATGACACTCTTTCAGGAGGTTCTGGGGATGACAGTCTTGTGGGAGGTTTCGGTAACGACTTTCTCAGGGGCACTTGGGGCAATGACACTCTCCATGGTGGCTCGGGTCATGACACTCTCGGAGGTGGTCAGGGAGATGACTCCCTTTCTGGGGGTGTTGGCAATGATAGGATCATGGGAGATGTAGGCAACGATACCCTAGAAGGTAGTTCAGGTGAGGACAATCTAAGCGGAGGTTCGGGTGATGACCTGATCGAGGCTGGGACAGAAGATGATAGTCTCAGAGGAGGTAAGGGAGGTGACACCCTCAAAGGTGGCTCTGGCAATGACTACCTTAGAGGAGACGATGGAAATGACAGCCTTGAGGGTGGCTCTGGTAACGACTCTTTGATCGGGGCTTCGGGTGATGACACCCTTGATGGCGGGAGTGACCATGATACCTTAAAAGGTAGCTCTGGGAATAACTATTTGATCGGAGGTTCGGGTGATGACCTCCTCGACGGTGGCCGGGACCATGATAGTCTTGAGGGTGGCTCTGGCAACGACTATTTGATCGGAGGTTCGGGTGATGACCTCCTCGACGGTGGGCAGCACCATGACTTCCTTAAGGGTGGCTCTGGTAACGACTATTTGATTGGAGGTTCCGGTAATGACACTCTCAATGGAGTTGGAAATGGTTCCCGAGGTAATGGTGAAATTGATGTTCTTGTTGGTGGAGCTTGGTCAGATACTTTTATCCTAGGAGATGATCATCGCGCTTTCTACCAGGGTAAGGGCGACAATGATTATGCAGAGATTTATGACTTAGAATCTAAAGACATCATTCAGCTCTATGGTGTAGCGGATCAATATGATTTGGTTGACGCTGATAATGGGTTACCCGGTAGCACAGCTTTATATTTTAAGAATGATTTGATTGCAGTATTACACGATGTATCTGTGAGTGATGTCAGCAGTAGACTTGAATTTCTTTCCTAATCTGACCAGTTGTAAGATTGGCAAGATGACCGAAGTTAGGGAAGATGGGGAAGCATCTACCGAGAGTCGGACTGATTTTTCTGCCTGTTTGAATAGGATTGCTATACTTTTATCTGCTGGTGTTTACCAGTTCTCAATTACTGACTAACTAGATTTCTCATCCATTAACAAAAACGGTATAATGGCACCCTTTAATTTATAAACTAAAGGGTGCCATTACATTTATTCTTTATTTATTCTGTATAGTCTTCAGGTTCGAGTCTTGGTATTGCCTTCGCTAAAAAGAATTATCATCGATAGAATTATCATGGATTTCGTTACCAGAGGTTTCACGAGTCCCGTGATTGACCTCTTTATGGTTATAGTTACTATCTCCGAGCCTTGGCTGATTAACGTCTGATGAGCGTTGATCAGTCTCAGGAATTTCTAGAGCTTTTCTGTGAGATGATGGTAGGGAATCGATTGACCTAGAAGATTTTGGTGAGGTACCCCTCCAAGTTTTCCAGGCAGCTTTGACACCCTTAACCACATTACGAGTATTCTCTTTGACTTTTTGGGCTTGGTTTTTAGCACTGCTAATACTGTGATCAACCTGTTGAACCACGTGACCAGCACTTTGGACTCCTTGATTAAGATCATCCGTCAAGTCGCTGATTTCTAAGCCTGTGAGCCGAATGGCTTCTAGGGTCGGTGGTAATTCCCGATTTAGGGTATCAGCTAATTTTTCCACACTACGAGCTGCCCGCGCTAACTCTTGTACAGCAGGCAATAACGTTACCAAAACAGCGGTTAAACTAACTGCTACGAGCAGAAAGGACAGCCCGAGCCAAAATAGAGGATCAATCACAAAAAATCCTAGGATGTTGGGAAGCCCCGTCTATGGGGGAGAGGGGTGATGACCGTTGATTTATTATACAGGTTAACCTGTGCTATGATTCAGTAACTGGCAATGGAAAATCGGAGTTTACGACTTTTTTGATCAAGCCCTCGCCTGCAGTAATTAAGCTTAAGTCAACTTAATTCAATAGCAAGCTTGGAGTCTTGAAAAAACACCCTTGAGAAAACACCATTAAGCTCGCCCAAACTTTAACCAATTGTATGCTATCAGTTTTCTTGACATTTGACAACGTATTTGACAACGTTTAGTAATATTATTGGCTAATACTTGCACCATAGGATAAATTTTTCCATTTCCGATATTCGTGAGTCGGCTAACCGACACAAAAACAGGACTTTGCACTTGTAGGGGGATAATTTATGGAGAAGGGGAAGAGGGGGAAGAAGCGGAAGAAGGGCACGTAAGAAAAAACCCATGAGATTGGGTCAATCGGTAACACCAAAAAAAAGCACTAAACCTTCTTACCCCCCGTCCGGGATGCCTAAAGCTAATGTTGATTAGCGGACGAGTTGGACTCTGCGGCAACTGCCGACTCGGACTTTTGAGGCTCTACGCTTTCAGGGACAGAACCTTTTTCAGGGACAGAAGCTTCAAGACCTGCTGCGATCGCTACCTTTAGTCGAGCTAGGGTATCATCCCAGTTACGCAGTGTGGAATCGGAAAGGCGATCTGCCTGTAGTTGCACACTGCTAGAAAGATCTTCGGCTAATTCGGGTAAGGCATCTGCTGATTTTTTCAATAGCTTGCGCGTATCGCGACCAGTACGGGGGGCAATTAGTAACCCTACCACTGTTCCTACGGCACTACCCAATAGCATGCCACCGATAAATGTTCCAGCACTTTTTTTTGACATCTTTTGATTTGTGTTCCTCCAACAATTTTAGATAAATGGGATGGATAAAACTTTTATACTAAATGGTTTTGATTAATTATCCTACAAGTAGCTTGATAATTAATCAGTAGTTAGTAGGCGCTTGAGTGTGGGTTGATCACGGGAGCTACGGTGAGGGTGATCTCAGTTGCCGCTTAGGGTTGGTGACGGCTATGCTGGGAATACTACAACCCGATACTAGTCACTACCTGATATAGCGCTACGCTTAGCGTCAGAAGTCAGAAGTCAGAAGTCAGAAGTCAGAAGTCAGAAGTCAGAAGTCAGAAGTCAGAAGTCAGAAGTCAGCGATTACTTACGTTTCGTAGTTTGGGAATGTCAAACATCTGAATGCGTAGTGCTATACTAGTGCGATCGCTTTTGAGGAAGTAAGCTGTTCTTGCTCATCGGTTTATTACTAAAGCGCCACCTAAATCCTCCAAATTTTTGAAGCATACCCAACAGTAGAAAAATTTGCTTGAGTGTGTGTAGCTTAACCTGTAATTGTTGATACTCCTCTCTTAAACCATGAATACCTACTTGCCCAAGAACAATTGCCTTGGGAGCACTATGTAACGTTTTAGAGATACGGCCTTCAACCCTTTCCAACTGATTAGCGATAGATGAAAGCCACTGTCCCAATCGCCAAACTTGGCAAGCAATGTATAGACACAAGAGGGAGAGCATAATGTTGATGACGATTACAAGTATCATAATCAAGATACCAGTGATATAATTGACTTTACAATGATACGATGGCTAAGGTTGGGCAACTGGGAGAGAAGTTAGTCGCTAGGTGGTTACAAAGCCAAGGCTGGATCATCCTAAACCATAGCTGGCGCTGTCGATGGGGAGAGATTGACCTAATTGCCAAAGGAAACCCGGTGGCATTGGCTTTTGTCGAGGTTAAAACTCGCAGTCGAGGGAATTGGGATGCCGATGGTATGCTAGCAATTACACCACAAAAGCAAGCTAAACTCCGGCTTACAGCTGAGTTATTTCTGTCAGAACATCCAGATTTAGCTGATTTACCGTGCCGATTTGATGTTGCTCTTGTCCGTTGCCAGTGCCTGAACCAACCTTTACACTCTACAACCGCAGATCAAGAGATCGAATTTCCGATAGTTGAACTAGCTCAACCGGTATTGGTGGCAGGATATAAGCTGATGCTACAACACTACATGCAGTCAGCTTTTGATTAGCTACTCGGTTTGGGGGTTGGGTTTTGCTGCTAGCTCATTTTTTCTTAATCATCAACATTGCCTTTTGGCTTGCTTTTGCCTGATTTTTTCGGGACTTGCTTCTTGGTATAGTCAGCGCCCTTTATCTCAACAAACCTAGCCTTGAGAGGCTTCCCAGGTGGGAGTGTCACAAACATACGATTTTTTCAGGCAGACAGATTCTCCGGTATTACCTAATCTTAAAGAAGAAACAGATACCCATTATCATAGCTTGGTATAAACTGAATCATATCCATAACTCCTCAAGAGTAGAAACATGGAAAGCCTCACCATTGCTATGGTCGAGTGGATCATAAAACTGTTCCGCGTCTACCTGGTCGCAGGTTTGATTTTTGCGGTTCCTTTCGTCATCTTTGGCGTGCAACGGGTGGATCCCAATGCCCAGGGATGGGCGATCGGCTTTCGCATTATGATCATTCCCGGTGTGACTGCCTTCTGGCCGATGTTTGCCACTCGCCTGTTGAGAGGCAAAACTCTTCCGACTGAACGCAATGCTCACCGTATCTCGGCCAAACGACTGACCTGAAAGGGAAATGCTATGATTCTCGCTCGCCGTAAAACTCACTTTTATTCCTTTGTGGTACTAGCAGTTGTCCTACCAGTGTGCTTCTTGGCAGGGATTTTACTGCGTCCTAGTTACGAACCAGTTGATGTAGCTAGCAATAACTTATTTACACAGGCAGGGTTCGTGACACAAACCCAACCCAGAAAGGCAATTGGCTCAACTAAACTTGATGATGGAACATTTCGGTTTCATGTTGAAACCTTTGTCAATTACCAAGGCAAACTGGTGATGGAACTTAAGTCTCTTTCTTTGCTCCAAGTTCCCGATCCCTTGCTGTATTGGGACCCTAGGCAAAAAGCCCCCACAGAAATTAGCGTCCGCTCAATACTGCTAGGCAATCTGGCCGGGTTATCTCGTAAACAATTTTTGCTTCCTCCCAGTGTGCGAGGCAAAGCGGGACATTTGCTGATATACAGCCAGGGGCAACAAAAGCTGATTACAGCTCTACCATTGCCAGCCAAACTGACTAGACTTTATCGTTATTAGTGCTTAGTAAATAAAAGAAGGTTTACTGATAGTTAATAATAACTAATAACTAATGAATAATGAGCAATAGCAATAGCAATTAACCTTTAGTAAAAAAATGAGTGTTGCCTATAAAGCTGTTCTGTGGAACCGCCAGAAGTTTATTTACGATGCTATCCTTCTGAGCCTAGTTGCCCTTTATATTGTACTTTTCATCAATGTTACCCAGTGGTTCGATAGCAACATCGACATCAGGGGAGTCAGGATTCGCGCCTTTGGCTCAGCTGCTTTCATCCTGTTGCATGTGATCTTATCCATTGGTCCGCTAACTCGCCTGAGTCCAAAATTCTATCCCCTCCTCTACAATCGGCGTCATATGGGGGTTACGATGTTCTTCTTGGCTCTCCAGCACACCCGCCTTGGCCTGCAATGGTACCACGACTTCGGCAATCTCGAACCTCTGGTCAGTCTGTTTGTGAGCAATACTAACTATCTTACCTTTATTCGCTTTCCCTTCCAGGTTTTGGGATTTGTTCCCCTGGTGATCTTGTTCCTAATGGCAGCCACTAGCCACGATTTCTGGCTGGCTAACCTAACGGCTCCGGTTTGGAAAGGTTTACATATGAGCGTTTATCTTGCCTACGGACTACTGACAGGTCATGTCCTGCTAGGAGCACTGCAAACTAACACGGATCCAGTTCTGACCCTTGCTGTTGGTGTTGGACTAGTGTGGATTGTGGGAGTGCATTTGGCAGCAGGGATTCGGGAGTTCGGGCAGGACAATCAGGAGCTTGTTACAGGAAACGAAGAATTTGTGGATGCGGGCAGCATCGCAGAAATCCCGGAAAAGCGAGCTAAGATAGTCACTCTCGGGGGCGAGCGGGTGGCAATTTTTAAGTATGACGGTAAGATTTCTGCTGTTTCCAACGTCTGTCAGCATCAGAATGGCCCTCTAGGGGAGGGAAAAATTGTGGATGGCTGCATCACCTGTCCATGGCACGGCTACCAGTATCTGCCAGAAAACGGTGCTTCCCCGCCACCGTTTACAGAAAAAATCCCTACGTTTGATATTAAATTAGAGGGCGATCGCATTTTAGTGAAAACTATACCGAACCTTCCTGGTACCAGCGTTAGTCCTGCTGTAATCGCCATGGAGGAAAAGACGTGAGTACCAACAGCCAAGGTCAAAACACCGATGAATTTTATATCGGTTATGGTAAGGTGCCTACCGCTATCAAACGGTTTCTGTTAATATTGATTCCCGTCCTAGCCCTGGTGATTCTGATTCTAGGGGCTGTCTTCCCCTTAATTCATGACCAGTTTAATTCTGGAAAGGTCAATAAGGCTCAAGAGTTTGAAGGGTTGCTGTTAGGACAACCTGTTCCTCACTTGCTGGTACCCCGTCCAGGGGATACCTCCTCCCAAGCCTCCTACTCTCGCTACTTGCTCACGGGTCCGGGAAAAACCTCACCCAAGTCCAGCGTCTTGGATCAAGTGGGAAAGTGGGTCAAGCTAACCGGTAGTCCAGTTTATCGCAACAACCTTACGGTGATAGCAGCTCGCTCTGCAGAGGCAATTGACGCTCCTTCGGGAGCAGTGAAACCGGATGCGGGTAAATCTCTGGGTGAGTTCTCCCTCTTAGGAGAGATTGTAGACAGTAAATGCTACCCGGGGGTGATGAAACCAGGACAAACTAAAACCCATCGCTCCTGTGCTATTCGCTGCATCAGTGGTGGTGTTCCTCCGGTGTTCTTCGTGTACAATCAGCAGGGGGATAATCTTTATCTGCTCCTAGTAGATCGGCAAAACCAGGCGGTTAACTCTCGGATTTTGGATAAGGTAGCTGACCCTATCCGCATCACTGGGGAAGTAGTTCAATATGGGGATATGTTTGTTCTCAAAGCTGACCCAGAAAGTTATGAACTGGTGACTCAGTAAAGCTGGGGATGATGGGCAATCCATGGGTAACGAAATTACCTACACTCCCCCCTTATTCCACACTTGTCTAGAATTTGACAAATTATCTTAAATATGTATTAACAGAAAAGGGTAGATTTAGGTATCCTTATCCCACCCCTTTTAGGTGTTCTATCGTCATTAATTTACCCATTCCTGTTATTACTGGAGTAATGCTTTACTAGGAAAGGATATACCACTCTTCCTGAAGAACGGAAATGATTGCCAATAGTATCAATAACCTTAATCCTAAATTGCTGCTGGTTGTCTCCCGAGCCCTGGCAGCATTGCGACCCTCGGTGATTGCTTTCCTAATTGCAAACGCTAGTATGCTCAGTGGCGGGAAGGAAACACCAATATCGTTTTGTAACGTTCTGTTTGTTGGCAATCTCTGTGCGTCTTTGGCAGTGGTGGCTTTTTTTGGAGCAATTCCTATTCTAAATGAACTTAGAAAGTTGAATGTAAAGCTGCTTCTGGGATTGTTTATTAATGGTTGTTTAGCCGCCTTACTGTCTGCACTGATTTTCCTGGGATTACAACACACTACTGTCACCAATGCAGTCTTATTGGGGCGATTTGGTCCGGTACTCTATGCTCTGGCAGGAGCAATTTTATTTGGCAAGCGTATTCTGAAATGGGAATGGATTGGCTTTTCTCTGATTGGCGTTGGTGTTGTTGCTATTGTTTTTAAAAGCAGTAATTATCAAATCAATCAGGGTGACCTTTTAATCCTGGCTTCAACGTTTTTGTATGCAGTTACTTCGATTATCGGCAAGTTGACCCTTTCTAAAAACAAGAGTTTGTCGGTAATTGTCTTCAGCCGTAACTTTATATCAGCTGTAATATTTTTCGCGATCGCTAGTTATTTGTTTGGTCCGTCTCATTTTGGAGATGTCTTTTCAGGTCAGCTTTGGATGGTGATGGGGATCTATGCACTAATTATCATCGTGATTACCCAATTTCTCTGGTACGCTGCCCTGGAAAAGTTAGACTCCAAGACGGTGGGTAAGTGGACTGTATTATCCCCCGTATTTGGGATAATTTATGCGCTAATTCTCAATGGAGAACGCCCTTCACTGATGCAAGTAATAGCATTTATTGTGATCATGATTGGAGTGTCGATCACTAACTTTAGTAAACAAAAGCCCCAACCGATACAGGAAATTGCAGCTAGAGGAGAAAGTTCTGCCTCTTCTATGTAAGTAGATAGCAGTTATCAATTCAGTGAGGTAGTTACTAGGAGTGGTTAGGGAGTAGGGAGTAGGGAGGGGTGCATCTCATTTTTGCAATTAAACAAAAATTCTAATAAAATTCCCAAACTGCCTACACTACCCACCCTCCCTAAAATCCCCACGCTTCCGACACTTCCGGCACTTCCCTTCTTTTTTACAAAGATGAGATGCACCCAGTAGGGAGTAGGGAGTAGGGAGTAGGGAGTAGGGATTAGGACAAAAATTTTTGTACCTCATCAGTATGATAATTGCTATAAAAGGAGTAGAAAAGAGTTAGCAATCGGTATAGTAAAATCAGCATAGTAAAATCAGCTTGTAATTTAATGAAAGTAAGAAGTAATATAAGAAGTAATGTAAGATGAAATTACTTTCCATTTGCAATCCTTCTCGATACTCTAGTCCGTTACTGGACATACCCATATTTTACCAACGGCTAGCCCTCGACGAACGATTTGAATTCTTCCACATCCCTACTGAGGGCGTATTCACCCAAGGAGCGAAGACTGAATCGATTCAGGTAGCTTCGGTGAAGGGAATACTACCTTACACTACCTTTCTCGAATTAGATTCACAAGCCCAGGATTTGCGATCGCTAGAGGAGTTTGACTTGGTATTTTGTCGCACCTTAAAGCCTTTTCCTGAAGGATATCTAGATAGACTACGATTGTGGGAACCGTTTGTAAAATTTGTTAACAGTCCTACTGGAATTCATGAGCAAATTCAGCAAGAATTCTTCCTCAAAGTAGCCAGTAAATTTACACCAGACATGATAGTAACCAGTAGCTGGATGGAAGGATTGGCTTTTTTTGAAAAGCACCAAGTTATTGTGGCTAAGCGATATAATAGTTGTGGTGGTAGAGGAGTTTTTAAAATTTGGGATCACAACGGTCATTTCTTAGTGGATAATCCCTTTGCAGCTACCAGGGAGTTTAGTCACTTTTCCGAGGTGATGAATTATCTGAAAGGTTCCACAGGTAAACCACTACAATTTGTGAAATACTTGCAGCGAGTTGATGTGGGAGACAAGCGGATTGTTGTGGTAGATGGTGAAATTTACGGTGCCTATATCCGCCGTTCGAAAAGTGGTCATTGGGTGCATAATGTCAGCGTAGATGGAGAATGTTTCTTATCAGATATCAGCTCTGAAGAAAAAGAAGCAATTCACGCTACCTTTAAACACTATCGCTGTCGGGGTATACATACCTTGGGATATGACTTTTTGATGAATGATGAGGGTAACTGGTGCATTAGCGAAATCAATGGAGGAAATATTGGTGGCTTTGCTAGATTAGAACTGTTAACCAACCAATCGATAATGGAGCGATTGTTTAGCTGGATGATTGAGTTTTATCGAAAGCCGAGAAAAAACCTATCGTTATCTTTGGTTGAGGATTAGGAGTGTTTAGTTCTCTAAATTATAATTGAGAGAGAGCAAATAATTACGGGCAACAAAATAAGTGCAGAAAAATGTCAACTAAACAAGAGAATTTCTGTGCAGATTTATCAGAGCATCCCAACATTCTGGTAAGGCAATATAAAGAGACTGATTTTCAAGCAATTGCATCTATCTATAACGAGTCTATCGTTGCAGGCAACAGTACGATGGATTGCCAATTTTATACCGCTGAGGACATGGAAGTACTCGCGAATAAGTTTGGCGATCGCGAAACCATACTGGTTGCAGAACGAGAAAGCTGTGTTATCGGGTGGGGTGTCATCAAGCGCTATAGCCCTCGCTTAGGCTACCGTGTTTGCTGCGAGATTTCGATTTATTTTTCTTTAGCGGAAACCGGTAAGGGTTACGGCAGTATTTTACAAACAGCATTGCTCAAGAAAGTTGAGGAGTTTTGCTATCACCATGTCGTTGCTAAAATTTTGGGCTGCAATCAAGGGAGTATTGAATTTCACAAGCGATTTGGATTTGAGGTTGTAGGTGTTCAAAAAGAAATTGGGTTTTTCAAGGGACGCTGGCACGACATGGTTATTATGCAGCTTGTTTTATCCCATATCTTACCTTACCGTCCTGAACTATAACATTCTGTGTTTTAGTTTTGAGCATGGGAGGAGCTTGCAACGGATAGTTCGAGCGGATGTAACGGATAGCAATATGGGAAGGAGGTCGAAGAGGTGCAGCGATTTCTTTATCGTTTCAATCAGGCTTGCTATAGCTTGAATAAATCTTTGATGATATGAGGAATAATCATCATGTGTTCTGAATCAAAATAAGCTGAGATATTTCTCAATTTTTTTCAGACGATAGTGAGGAATTTATCAGCTTTCTCTCAGCCTAGAGCTTTAAGGTTTATACAGTCAAGTCAACCAGTGAGGAATTATTAGTTAGGTAAATCTAGGGATGAGGGATTAAGTATTAGGGATTAGGCTTTGAATAGTAAACTCTAACAGCATTCCCCTAACACCATTCTCCCACCTAGTAATACTATCAATTTCGGTTAATCCATTCGTAGGATGGTTAATCCGATTTTGTTAATTTTCAATTTTTAAGTCTCTATTTTCAGAGAATCAAGTTTTTTAAAAAATTAGAGGATGGCAAAATGATTCAGATTATTACTGGCATGAAGACTTCTGTATCCGACCAAAGTCTTCCCAAGAGTATCCAGCGCTTAATTAGTAATATCCAAAGTCAGTCGGTATTGGTACCGAAAATTGCTCGTTTGTGCATTTTGGATGCACGCATCTCACCGGAAGACTTGATGGGATGGGCTGACTTTGATCATCCCATCACCGACAGCTACGGTCGAAAGCTACTGTACGAGTGTGGTTCCTTTGAAATTATGGTGATGTCTTGGGCTCCAGGAGACTACAGCACGATTCATGACCACGGCACAGCCCAATGGGGAGCAGTACAGTGCTTTGGCGAGGCGGAACACTACGTGTATACCTTAACAGATGGAGTGCTGCAAACCCTGAAGCGACTGGACTATAGCTCTGGAGAGGTAAAGGCGGTAGCTGACGATATGATTCACCAGATGGGCAACCCCGGAGAATCCTGCTTTTTTAGCCTTCATGTATACGGGACCGAAAACTCCAAGGGCTCGATTACTAGCAACGCACGAATCTTTGACCTGCTTGAAGGCAGCATTCAACGCACTGATGGAGGGGTGTTCTTCTGCTTGCCAGAGACACAAATTAAAGAGCGGCACTACGGCTTACAAGCAGACACTGATACCACGCTCAGACACCACGAAAAAATGCGCGATCGCATTTGTCGAATCCTTGCAGTAGAGGACAATCCTCTACTCCGCTCAAAATTAGCTGTGTTAGACGAGCAAATGTCACAGCTCAAGTAAGCTAAAGATAATTGGTAATTGCTAATTGGTAATTGCTAATTGGTAATTGCTAATTGGTAATTGCTAATTATTACTTTTCAAGTAAGCATTCAGCTGTCAGCATTCAGCTGTCAGCCTAATGCTTAAAATAAACATCGAACAGGATAATTTAATAGTTTGAGATTTTAAAGAATTGAAAGTTTGGGGATTTGCCTATCTAAGTATTCAGCCGTTGGCTGATAGCACCTCAAGTAGCACAGGCTTCTAGCCTGTGATGTACCCCATAAGCTGATACGCGACACGCTGATAGCTGTTGGCGTAGCCTGCGCGTAGCGCATATGCTTACCTTTTCAATTTTCAGTTTTTAATTTTAAAATGACCAATGACTAAATCAATCAATCCAAACTAATTTGTGAACCCCATAGGTCTTGAGGTAGAAATGAGCGGTCCATTGGAATTGGTGCTACTGGTTCAGTTAGGGTAAATTTGCCACTCTCAATCCATTGCTTTAATTCCATAGCAACTTGCCGGGAGAGGAAAATACTAGCAAGAGGAGCTACACGTACTAATTTACCATCAATAGTGATCCGACCAGACTTCAGCTGAGCGTAGCTGACTAACCCAAAGGTTGGACGCACCCGTCTAGGAATGGCAAAATCTACCACTGGTGCAACAATGTCTTGATCTTGTACAGCACAACGTTGCACTACTTCTTCATTCAGTACTGGCATTGGTACGCCCACACCCAGCATCAGAGAGGGGCCATAATTTTTAAAGTAACAACCCCGCACCCATTTGGGGTTCATTTGCTTGGCATCTCCAATTAAAGCTAGAGTTGCTGCTGGTCCTATGGGTGTCTGATTGGGAAGGCGTTTTTGCAGTGGGAAGTGTTGGGTCCCTTCCCAAGCAATATAGCCAATACCTCCACCCATAAAAATCCGTGTGCCAATACCCACTAGCTTCAGTTCCGGATCATTGATTAGGGGTGAGATTGCTCCTGGGTTAGAGTAAACCGCATTGGAGAGTTTGGGCTGCAGCAAACCCAGATAAGTATACAAGGGGCGATCGCCTCCATTCACCCCTACAATGAAGTTTTGATACAGATTGCGGGGATTGAATAAGTAAAACTGATTAATCCTATCCTTAGTGATCGTGGTCTCAAAGGAGCTTCTAGGATAACAATCTGTCACCTGTCCAAGGGCTTGCAGGTTGACCGGTTTCCCAGCAATCAGGTCTTCAATGACATGACCACCACCCCTTTGCCTATGTTCTTCCATATCTGGAATCTCACGGTTATCTGGGTAGTCAACAACTTGAGTTGCTCCCAAAAACAAATCCACTGCTCCGAAGCCAGTGTAAGCTGGAACCCCATCTAACCAACATTTCCGTATTTTCACGGGTGGGTCAGTATGTCCCAAATTCATGATTGCTCCGGAAGACTCCATCTGCTCAAAGGTACCGGTAGTAATGATGTCTACTTCTTTCGCCGCCTGAGTCACACCGATGTCTGCCACCCGTGCTTTTAATTCTTCCACTGTCCACACTACGGCACAGTTACCCTCGATTTTGTCATTAATTTGAGCAATGGTTCGCATAGGGATTGGGAATGAGGAGAAGGGTTTTCCAAAATATCACTTGTCAGTGGTATCTTAGCTTACCTCCGTCAGCCGAGGGTGATCATAGGCAGTTGTTAAGTAAGTATTCAGCTATCAGCTATCAGCTATCAGCTATCAGCTATCAGCTATAGCGCTTTTTAAGCTAGTAAGGTACAAGTTTTTGGGTTTTAGGGAGCAGGGAGCAGGGAGTAGGGAGCAGTAAAGTCAGAAGAGGGAAAAGGTAAAAAATTATGTGTACCTCATGAGGCTAAAAACCGCTATATCAGCTATCAGCTATCAGCTAATGCGCACGCTACTTGAGGTGCTTTTGAATACAACAGGTAAGCATTGGAATAATGCTGAGTTACGTCAGCACCTCAAGTAGCGTGGACCTTTTGCCCACGGCTGACGGCTGACGGCTGACGGCTGACGGCTGACGGCTGACGGCTGACGGCTGAATGCTTAAGTTGTTAAAATCCATAGCTCGCGTTGTAACGGTTGAAGGCTTATGAAGGTTTACTCTTCCTCCTTCTCGATTTGATCTGATTTGTCGGATTTGGGGTGATTGTCCGATTCAGTGCTATCCTGGGAATCCTGTGATGTAGTCGGGCTGGCTAAATCAGGATCTGGTGATGCGATCGCAACGATTTCTGAAGGGGTCTGGGTATGTCTGATGGATATCGGACTAGTTTTCCATTGATCGAGGATATCTTTAATTAAAACTTCTTTGAGCCAAACCTGACCAACTACTGTTAATGGTAAAGCTAACAGTAAACCTAAAAAACCAAAGAATGTCGCGAAAAATACCTGAGCCAAAAGGGTTACTGCTGGTAGCAGGGATACCTGTTGCTTCATGACCAGGGGAGTTAGCAAATTACTTTCCACCTGCTGAATAATAATGTAGAGAATTAAAACAGCGATCGCTTTCCAGGGTGCATCTAGTAGAGCGATCGCAATCGGTGGGACTACACTCAATCCAGGGCCAATATTGGGGATAAATGTCAAGATACCTGCCAAAGCCGCCTGTGCCAGTGCCAGTTTAACTTGTAGGATGACCAAACCCACAAAACTTAAGCCAGAAATGGCAGCAATGTTAACGAGAATGCCTACTAACCACCCCCGTAAAGAGTGATCACATAGAGTCAAAATTTCATCAACTCGACGGCGATAGAAAGACGGGAAAAGTCGTATAAAGCTTTGACGATAAGCGTTGGGGTCAGCCAGTAGCATTATGGTCAAAACTAATACCAGCAAAACTTGGGCTACTACAGCCAAAGAGTTAAAGGCAATGGAGAATCCACCACCCAATAACTGATTAAGTAACGGTTGTAGCTGTTGAATTAGCTGATCTATTTGGAGCTCGGGGAAAGTAATCAGATCTGGGGGAAGACGCGCTGACAACACCTCCAACCACTGACCTAATTTTTCTATACCCCTAGGAACTTGATCAGTTAACTCTAGGACTTGGTCGGCAAAGGGTGGCACAATTAGCCAGTAAAACCCTACGGTTAGAGCAACCATCAGAAGAATTGACAGCAGCACAGCAAAAAGCCGTTTGATGCCAACCCGGCGGAATTTTTCCACCAAGATATTTAAGGCATTGGCAAGTACCACAGCAGTAAATATCAGCAGCAGTACTTTACGGATTTGCCACAGGATGTATAACGAAAGGATAAAGGCAAGTAGACCAATCCATGTGCCTAGACTCATGGTAAAACCTCGCAGTGGCTCTATGCAGTCCCAGACCTAATTTTAGTTGTATGGGGCTCAAAAACCTGATCTTACCTCAATTCTACAGATTTTAGGTTTTCAAATTTTAGGTTTTAAAAGAGACAGGATGCGATTAGCCCGAAGGGCTACGCTACGCGAACGCTCCGGGAGCAGAAGATGGGGGTGATGGGGTGATGGGGTGACAAGCAGCTTGAAAGGGAGGGTGACCGGGTTTAGGTAGGGTATCCTGCCCCTCGGGAAACATAACTATGCTCTTTTGAGTCTAATTAATCGCTTATACTCATCCTCAAGGAAGATATATTTAATGTTTATTTCCCATCGTTGGCAGTCCAGAATCGCTCTACTCACAGCATTGGGGATCACTTCAACTGTGGCGTTACCAATGTTGATGGCTACTCAAGCTACTGCCCAGTCTAGATTCTACATCGAGCCACAGTTGGCTCAATTTACCCAAGTCATCATTCCTGCTGGGACTTTGATACCAGTTGAATCCGACGACGCCAAGAGAATCATTGTCACTCGTAATGAAACTCTACCGATAACGGTGATAGTAGCTAGAGATGTAGTCTCCTTTTCAGGAACCCTCCTAATTCCAGCCGGTAGTGAGATTGAAGGTGAAGTGCGTCCAGTTAACAGAGGTTCTCAGTTTGTCGCCGAAGAGTTGATTCTCAGGGATAGTGATCAATCCTTATCTATTGATGCCACCTCCGAGGTTGTCACCAAAACTGAAACTATTACCAAAAACACTGATCCGGATTTGCTCAAAGGTGCTGCTATTGGTGCAGCTGCCGGGGCTGTACTTTCTGAAATCTTTGGTAAGCTTGAGTTTTGGGAAGTTTTAGCTGGTGCTGGACTCGGTTTGGTTACAGAACTTCTCCTTGCAGGAGGTCAGGAAGACGTAGAAGTAGTTGTCATCGACCCTGACACAGATTTAGATGTAACCTTGAAGTCTGATTTAGTCCTTAACATTGACAATCGCTAATCTGAAGGATGAAGGATGAACCCTTCACCCTTCATCCTTGACTTGATAATTAATAATTCATCCTACCCGACGGTAAAGCTATCAGGCGAAGATCCTTAATCGTTAATCTTACCCTACACCGAATTGCTAAGGGCGAACATCCTTGATAATGTAAGCATTCACTTATAGCGCTACGCGCAAGTAAGAAGTTAGAAGTCAGAAGTCAAAAGTAAGCTATGACTAAGTTTCGGAGTTTAGGAGCGATGCAGAGGTGCGACCCGTGGCGAATTTAATTCGCCAACGGAAAACGCACCATTACGGTCTTGGGGGTTTCCCCCATGAGCGACTGCATCAAGACAATGTCCTAACAGTAGCGCGTAGTGCTATATCAGCTATTAGCCTATGCGCTAAAGATAGTGCTACTTGAGGTGCTATCAGCGTGTCGCGTATCAGCTATCAGCCTATGCCCAACAGCTGACTGCTGACTGCTGACTGCTGACTGCTTACTTGATAATTCATTCTTAACCAAAAGTTACTGTCACCTTAATATTCATCTATTATTATCTATTACTATTAACTAGTTAGTCACCAGGTCGTCAGGATAGCTAAGCTGATGGATCTTTATCGCCGCCTTCTCTGGAGTACTATTTTGGTATTCAGTAGTTTAGTTACACAGATTCCAACAGCCTCAGCTGAAATTAAGGAATACCACGTCATCCTTAACTCTGATAGCAGTCAATCATTTGAACGCCTAATTCAGCAGACAGAGAATTTGGCTCAAACTAAACTAAATCAGGAATTTACCGGAAATCCTGATATTACCAGCATTTCTATGATGATTTTAGGTGAACGCAATGGTCAAGTAGTCCCTTTAATGATTGCAACAGTTTCTCGCTCTCAGTGGAAACAATTCCCCATAATCCAGCGATGGGCGAGTTATTTTAGCAATTCTGAAATGCTATTGGGGTTCAGAGCTTCTGATTCATCTCCAGCTCCTTCAAATCCACCTAAATCTTCAGTATTACTTGAAGCTTCATTGGAGGATGATCCAGGTTTTCGAGATGATTAACTAGTTGAATTAACTAGTTTAAATAAAAACTTGGCAACGGTTAACCTTAACTGTAGCAGTGTTAATCCTTTTTAGGTAATTATTTTCACAATTTAGTTTCACAGGTTAAGACTTAACTAATAAATAGTTAAGGTATGGTAAATCTTAATATCAACGAAAAAACACTATAAAGTTAAGACATGCTTAACCATCCAGTTAACCGCTCTTAACCTTAAAAAGATATATCTAATCAGTAGCTAAAAACTAGTACAAGCGTTTACCAACGCAATTTTTTTTAGTAATCAATGCTAGCCATATGAGCGACACCAGGGTATCAAAAAGTAGACAAATATCAGGGTTTAATAACCTTGGCTCACTACTTATGCTTTCAAACAGGGGTGTTCTCACGCTTGGACTGGTTTTCTACTGCAGCATAGCTATAAAATTATTAGCAACAGGGCTGAATTTGTTATAGCCTTTTGACGATTGTTTTTCAGCTAGCTCTGGTGGTAATGGTGCTCAAACTTTGTGATTCCGCTGATTCTTGTAGAGAGATAAAGAGATACTAGAATGTCTAAGCTAACTCGCAGAAAACTGCTAGTTTTCTTTGGGGCGAGTACTGCAGCTACTGTGTTGGCTCCTCAGATAGGCCAAAAACTGTTAGGTGGTGACTATAGTGTTGCCAATGCAGCTACCAGTACTATGGGTATTACCCCGGTGCGTTTACCCCATCCCTTGCCGATTTATCAAACTAAAAAAAGTGCCTTACCCACTGGCATTAATCAAAGCCAACTGCTTGAACCAAGTTCTGACATCAGTCTGGCTACCTACACGGTCATTGATGATGTAGTAGTACCGCCGGAGTACGAACGGTATGTAATTGTCAAATGGGGCGATCGCGTTTTCCCTAATCCAGACGATTATTTTGGCTATAACAACGACTACACTGGCTTTGTTCCTGTAGGTAGAAGCTCTAATGATGGCTATCTCTGGGTCAATCACGAATACGTTTCTTTTCCATTTTCTGACCTAGCTCCCGGTACTTCCAGCAGCTTAGCTGGATTCCCCACTAGCTTTGAGACGGTGATTGGCTATCCTCTACCGTCTAATGTGAATGATATAGAACTGCTTGGAGAATTTTTCTACAACCAAGGAGGTTCTATTGTTCGCATCCGTCGCAATGGTTCCGGTGAACGTTACCAAGTTGTTAAGGATGACTCCAAGAACCGTCGCATTCACGGTCTTTCTGGTTTAGGAATCAATGCTCAGCGGAGTGATGAGTTTAAGAGTGTTACCTCTTGGGGCTCCAGAAGCCATCAGCAAGGGGATCAAAACTACCTGGTGGGAACAGGACCAGCAGCAACTGAAGTGTTTTCTCTGAGTTCCGATGGCTTAGGGAACAAGATTATCGGTACTGCTTACAACTGTTCCGGTGGAACTACCCCTTGGGGTACCATTTTGACTACTGAAGAAAATTTCCAGGGTAGTGCCAGATTCTTCAATGGTGTTACTGAAGCTGTGCTACCTAATGGCACTCAGACTGGCTACACCGAAGGTACCACTGGGTCTGTATTCGGTCTGGTCGGTGAAAAGTATGGCTGGATGGTAGAGATTGATCCAGTTAACCCTAGTGTTCGTGCTAAGAAGCACACTGCGTTGGGACGCTTCCGTCACGAAAATATTACTTTCCGTACTGAGGCTGGTAATAAGTTAGTTGCTTACATGGGAGATGACCGCCGGGGTGGTCACACCTGGAAGTATGTTAGTAAGGGCAAACTGCGGGGCCTCAGTGATAAAGATAACAGTAAGTTATTTGAAGAAGGTACTCTCTACGTTGCTAAATTCAATTCCAATGGCACAGGTGAGTGGATACCATTGGTCTTGAGTACTCCCACCAATCCCAATGCTCCCTCTGAACTGGCTTCTGTTGAGCTAGCTGCTTTAGGTGAGGCACAACGAGATGGTCGGGTGCGCTTACCAAAGCGTGCTGGTATTGCTGGTGCTACTGAGGATGGTGGCTCGTTGGTGGTAGATCTCACTAATGAAGCAACTGCCCTCCCTGGTTATAAGAAGAAAACCCTGGCAGATTTCTACACTAGCCAAGGTGCTATTGTCGTTGATTCTTTCCTGGCAGCTAATCTAGTTGGTGGTACTCCCTCATCCCGCCCTGAGGATCTAGAAGTCCATCCCCGGACTAAAGCGGTATTCATTGCCTATACCGACCATATTGCTGGTGGAGATGGCTATCCAGATTCCCGGATCTTCCAAACTGCTAAACTCAACGCTGATGTTGATGCTAAGCAGCCTTCTGGTGGGATTTACAAGATTATTGAAAACAGCGCTGATGGTACAGGTACTAGCTTCCGCTGGACTCGATTCGTGGAATCTGGAGAAGCTGGAGCAGACGATGGTGCTGGTTTTGCTAATGTAGATAACTTAGCCTTCGATACTAAAGGTAATATCTGGGGTGTCACCGATATGTCTACTAGTCAGCACAACGGTTTTAGAACTGGTGCTGAGCCAACAGAACGCACCATTGACCACACCGACACTGGTGCTACTAGTTCTTTGGTTGGGGTTTATGGTAACAACTGGGTGTTCTATGTTCCCACTAGTGGGCCTAATGCTGGGGAAGTCATCCCCTTTGCTTATGGTCCAGTGCGTTGCGAGATAACTGGTCCAACCTTTATTGGTGATACTCTAATTGTTGCAGTACAGCATCCTGGGGAAAGTGTACCCATTGGTGCAGGTCAGCCGCCTCTGCAACGAGATATTGAAATCCTGAACTTGGATGGAAGTCTGTTTACTCAGAGCCGGACTGTACCTCTTGGTAGTAACTGGCCTAGTAGCTTACCTAAGGCTGATGGTGGTGATGGCAATCCCTCTGGACCACCCCGTCCTTCTGTAGTTGGTATTCGTCGCAAGTCTGGTGAAAGGCTTGTTTAGACTAATGTTGGTTTAGACTAATGGTAAGCATTCAGCTATCAGCCGTCAGCCGTCAGCTTATTTTATTCACAAGCACCATGAGTAGCCTAAGCTATGGGCATAAACTATTCGCTTAGCATGGCCTCAGACCTTGAGCACTTCAAGTAGCGTGGGCGTAGGTTGTTAGCTGATAGCTGATAACTGATAGCTGACGGCTGAATGCTTACGACTATGTTTGTTTAGACAAGACAGCAGAATGAGATAAGACATTTTATCTTTCCCATTCTCTACCTGATTTTTACACCTTTACAATTTAGATGCTGGCGTTCGTTTATAGATTCGTCAGCTTTTTTTTGTTTTTATGTAAGCATTCAGCGTGTCGCGTATCAGCTATCAGCTTATGGGCAGGCTTGGCCAAAGGCCAAAGTCCAATGGCTGACTGCTGTTCGAGTAGCTTGCGCCTAGGACATATGCTTAGATGGGCAAATCCCCAGACTTTCAATGTTGTAAAATCTCGAACTATTCAATTCTCCCGTTTGATGTTTATTTTTTGATGTTTATTTTAAGCATTAGGCACCTCAAGTAGCGTGGCCATTCGCGTAGGGTGGCCCAAAGGCCAAGGCCAACGGCTGACAGCTGACGGCTGAATGCTTACATTTCAATCGCCTAAAACGACTACTGCTAGGATAAACTATCGCCAATTTTGATAAAGTTAGCAAAAAAGCTATCTAGATCAGCTTCGTTAATATTTGGGTT
Organism: Moorena producens 3L; assembly: GCF_000211815.1. Lineage (GTDB taxonomy): Bacteria > Cyanobacteriota > Cyanobacteriia > Cyanobacteriales > Coleofasciculaceae > Moorena > Moorena producens. The sequence continues at coordinate 51,321 of NZ_GL890816.1, read as the reverse complement.
GCTGAGAATGAAGCGAATTAGAATCTGTTCTTGATAGTGAGAGTAATTGACTAATGCTTGACCGGAGCGCATTAATTGATCACGTATTTCCAGATTAAGCTGATCTAAACCATGATTAGACAGACTGTTATCTCTGGGATTATAGCGAAAACAGATATTCAAAAATGTTGGTTGAACTATCAATTGTAATTTCTCACAACTGCGAATATAATCCGCCGCGTAGCTAGCGAGTTCAAACAAGCGGTCAACCCGTGCTTCATAACCACTTTTGCCGTAGTATTTCCAGGCTAGCCACAGCTTAAGGGCATCTACTTTCCGCCCACACTGCAAGGACATAGCTCCGAGATTATAGGCACTATCTTCATCATCGTGGAAGATATAGTGAGTACCTTGACTAGAACAAGCCTCCAATAAAGTCCCTGGTTGTTTAACCAGAATAGCTGAACAAATCAACGGCACCCCCATAAGTTTGTGAGCATCCCAAGTAAACGAATCTGCTAAGGAGCTACCTTGTAACAGGTGCTTGTGCTGGTTGCTGAATAAAACCGGAGCACCCCAAGACCCATCCACATGTAGCCAGAGTCCATATTTGCTGGTAATTTCTGAAATTGAGAGCAACGGATCGAATGCACCGGCAACGGTAGTGCCCGCAGTCGCTGTAACAAAGAAAGGTGTTTTTCCTTCCCTTAGGCTTTGTTGAATAGCAGCTTCTAATTGTTGCGGGCACATGCGCTGATCGTGATCGGATTTGACTTTAACTACATTGTCTATGCCCATGCCCAACAAATTTGCTGCTTTGAAAAAGGAATAGTGGGCCTGATCTGAGATGAATGCTACGAGCTGGTGATTTCCCAATCCCTTGTTTTTGGCTTCGGGTAGGAGTTTGTGTCGCCCACAAAGCATGGCGATCAGATTAGCATTACTCCCTCCTGTCACCATCAACCCCTCACCTTGAGGAAAACCGATCAAGTCGTTGAGAGCCTCAATCAATTTAATCTCTATCAGCGTGGCGACTGGAGCAACTTCATAGGTATACATAGAAGTATTAGCAGTACTAGTTACCATTTCTGCTAATAATCCAGTTATCTCAAATCCACCCCAAAGCTGGTTAAAAAACTTGTGGCTACTAGTCCGCACGCTGTGATCGAGGTATGATTCAATAATCGGAATTAAATCGGCTAAGGGAACTCCGTTTTCCGGTAAGCTTAAATCGAGTTTTTCCTTAAGGGTTTGAGGGCTTTTGTAATCTATTACCTTGGTATCGGTATTTTTATTTTCCTGCAAATACTTAAGGAGTTTATCAACAGTTAAGTTGATTATTTTTTCAAACTCGATCATAATTTATTATTTGGTATAATTAGATATTTGGTGGAATTGATAAGGGTGCATATCCTAAAAGCAGTTTGACCCGGTGGGTGGAATGGGCATCTTGCCCGTTACAATTTTCGGGCGTTCTGTCCCAACGGTGACGACTACGCATAAAATGAGGGATCGCCCGTCTTATCAAGCACCCTACCCAACTATCAGAGTGCTACTAAAACCTCGGCAAGTTTTCTCTTCGTGCTAGCGAATACTTCATGTTGTTGATTGTCCCAAATGCTAACACGAGAATTAAGCTCGATGATTTTCGGTTGACCGTTAACTAGGGCAATATCAATGCCATAAAATCGGTTACCGTACTGTACCATATGTTTTTCAATTTGTTCAACTAGCTCTAAGACAGTGCTAGGGATGAGTTCTATTTCTACAACACGCATCTCGCCTCCTTCAGTCACGGATGCTACTAATTTTCCTGAAGCTGGAGTACGTACTATAGAGTGAAGAATTTCCCCGTTGAGGAGTGCTACACGAAAGTCATGGACACCATCAACAATACCGGGTATACCTGAGCGTGAATCGAGAAACTCTTGGACTAAGAAGGGATAGGGGCAATGTTGCTTCTTTAAGAACTCATCGTCTCCAATGTGGACATTTCTGGCTTCAAGACCATCTACTGGCTTGACAACTTTATATTGTCCTGGTATAGTTTTGAGTGCCTCAATAAACTCTTCTTTGGTGTTAACAAGATAGGTTTGGGGAGAATAGTCACTGAACAGCTGAAAGGTTTTATATTTGTTGGTGCAAATTTCGTTAATTTCCTGACAGTTAAGAACTGGGATAGTTCCATCAGAGCTAAACAATCCTTTATCGAAAATGACATCAGCTTTGATAGGACCGGTTTCTATAACTTGTCCATCTCGTAATTCCCAACTCTGGGAAAATTGTCCTGACCCTAGATAAGAAGATTGGTGACGAACAACACGAAAATTGGCACCAAAGGCTTCTATTGCTTCACCAAGTTGGGCAATGTGTCGTATGTACTTTTTTTATTAAATGGGTAGGAAAAGGTGCCTGCTTCCTCAAAAAAGACAGCAACAGTTTTCAAGGTTGACCTCAAACTGGGAATCAACCGAAAATTATAGCAATTTTTTAAGGAAGCAGGATGTTTGACAAGGGTTTACGATATGCGATCGCGTAGCGTAGCCCTTCGGGCTAATCGCTAATCCCCTCACCGGAGCCTGCTGAGTTTTTGGCGTTGCGTCAGTCAAAGAATGAATAGGAGTAGAGTGGGCATCCTGCCCGCCCCAAAATATCAAGGAACAGGCAAGATGCCTATTCCACAAAACTCCATTATTAAGCAACGCTGAGGTTCTAACCAATGCGTCCGCTAATATAAGCTTCTGTCTGTGAGTTCGCGGGTCGTTCAAAGATTTGCCTAGTCTCCCCAAACTCCATCATTGCCCCTAAGTACATAAACGCGGTATAATCCGATATCCTTGCTGCCTGTTGCATGCTGTGAGTCACAATCAAAATTGTGACCTGTTTCTTCAGCTCAGCGATTAATTCTTCAATGCTGGAAGTAGCAATAGGGTCAAGGGCAGAGGTGGGTTCATCGAATAAAATAATCTCTGGGTCAGCCACTAAAGCCCGGGCAATACAAAGACGTTGTTGTTGACCTCCAGATAGGTTATAGGCTGAGTCATAGAGGCGGTCTTTTACTTCATCCCACAAAGCCGCTCCCCGCAAGGCTTTCTCCATTTTGTCTTCAATCACACGACGCCTATTTTCACCGCGCACTCGCAACCCATAGGCAACATTATCATAAATTGATTTAGGAAAAGGATTAGGCTTTTGGAATACCATGCTAATCCGCATCCGCACTTCTATCGGGTCAATTTTCTTACCTAAAATGTTGACATCGGAGTCGAGCCAGATTGCTCCTTCGTAGCGATTACCAGGATAAAGGTCATGCATACGATTGAAGCATCGCAGTAAAGTGGTTTTGCCACACCCTGATGGTCCAATTAGGGCGGTTACTTGTTTTTCTGGCACCACTAAACTAATACTTTTGAGAGCTTTAAATGAACCATAGTAAAAACTGAGGTTATCCACCTCAGCTTTGGCGTTACTAATGGTTGAGTCGGATAATTTATCAGATAGTTTCTCTACCATTTTAGACCTTTACGGAAGCGATAGCGTAGATAAATAGCAATACCATTCATAGCCAGGGTCATAGCAATCAAGACTGTACCGGCTGCAGCAGCATTTGCCTCAAATGCCCGTTCAGGTCTAGATACCCAGGTAAACATCTGAATCGGCATAACTGTGAATTCAGCTTGAACCCATGCAAATAGCTGCTGTAAGTTTAGATAGGGAAATTCACCCTGAAAGGGAATATAAGGAAATGCGCTGTTTAATGGAGAATCTGGCAAAAAGCGAATAAATACTAGAGCACCAATGGTAACCACAGGAGCAGTTTCTCCAATTGCCCGAGATAAACCAATGATTACGCCTGTAAGAATACTACCAAAGGAATAGGGCAAAACATGATCCCAAATCATTTGCCACTTACTGGCTCCCAGGGCATAAGCAGCCTCCCGGAGATGATTAGGAATTGCCCGCAGTGCCTCTCTTGTGGTGACAATCACCACTGGCAGAATTAACAACGCTAAGGTCAAACCTGCTGAGAGAATGCTTCGACCTAAATTTAACTCATAGACGAATAAGCCCAAGGCTAATAAACCATAGACAATGGAGGGAACTCCTGCCAAATTCGTGACATTAATTTCAATGAAATCCGCTAGCAAGTTTTTTCGGGAATATTCTTCTAAATAAATTCCTGAAGCTACACCAATGGGCACTGCAGCTAAGGCGGTCACTAACATCACCAGACTAGTGCCTACCCAGGCCGACATAATCCCCGCTTTTTCTGCTCTACGACTAGGAAACGATGTAAAAAACTCTGGTGAAATCCGGGATATCCCTGATTTTACCATATAGATGATTAACCCCAGCAAGATAAATATAGCGACCAGAATAACTACCAAACCAACGATGGCAAAAATCTGATTAATAAGCTTACGGCGATTTATATCTTCTCGAATTGTAAGTAAATTTTCTTGTGACATTTATATAGCGTTTTACTATTAGATGTGAAACTAGGATTGATGGATAATCACTAAAATCAAAACATTATGTACTTCACCCAATTTAAAATCGCTATACTAATAAATTTCTCGATAACGCTTAGCTAAGAAATGTCCAATGATGTTTAGGACTAGAGTCATTAAGACTAAGGTTAGTCCAGCCGCAAAAATGGTCTGGTATTCTAGAGTACCATGAGGCAAATCCCCAAGACTTACCTGGACGATGTAAGCAGTGATTGTAGCGGCTTGGTCCAGGGGATTCCAAGCGATCTTGGGTTGTAAGCCCGCTGCGATCGCAACAATCATCGTTTCCCCTACAGCCCTTGATGTTCCTAGGATGTAGGATGAGGCAATGCCGGAAATAGCAGCAGGAAACACCACGTTCCATGCTGTCTGTAACCGAGTTGCTCCCATAGCATAAGACCCTTCCCGTAACTCTACCGGAACCGCTCGCATGGCATCTTCACTAATGGAACTAATAAAGGGAATAATCATCAAACCCATGACTAGACCGGCACTTAGCATATTAAAAACTGGCAATTCAGTAAAAATATTGCGCAGAAGAGGGCTAACTACCAGCAGGGCAAAATAACCATAAACTACTGTAGGAATTGCTGCTAAAAGTTCCAAACCTGGTTTAATTATTTCTCGTAATGTAGGAGGAGCAAATTCACTTAGGTAAATCGCAGCAATAGTTCCGGTCGGGATAGCAAGTAGGAGAGCAGTCGTAGCGGTTACTAGGGTTCCTGATATCAATGGCAAAATTCCGTAGTGTTTCTCCAGAAACATCGGTGTCCATTTGGTATCAGTAAGGAAATCAATTAATGAAACTTCCTTGAAAAATGCCAGAGATTCCCTAAGCAGGAAAAAGATTATTGCTGCCATAGTGGCGACGGAAGACAATGCCGCCAAAAACAATAGTATTTCAATCCCCCGTTCTCGCAAATTGCGAATTAATGTTGGTGAGAGGCGTTTGGTCTGGTTAAGTCGGATCAGTTTTTCGGTCATAAAATCGGTCATAAAAGTATTGTTTTAAGGCAGCTATCAGCTATCAGTTATCAGCGAACAGCTTAAGCGCTACGCGCACGCTACGCGAACAGCTATCAGCGAACAGCTTAAGCGCTACGCGCACGCTACGCGAACAGCTATCAGCTATCAGCATATGCGTTAGATGGGCAAATCCCCAGACTTTTAATTCTGATTAATCTCGAACTATTATATTTTTCTGTTTGCGCGATGCGCACACTACGGTAACAAAGTTTATTTTCAGCTGACCGCTGACAGCTGACGCCTGAATGCTTACCTGAGAACTCTTAACTGAGAACTTAGGACTCTTTTCAACATAAGTCAAGAGCGATGATTGATAATTCTACTACTAATCGCTCTTGACGAGATTAAACCAATTAAGTCCTCTAGGTTAGATTCAGTTCTAGGCTTAGTTACCGCTACCGACTAGAACCTCTAACTCTGCGAGGGATTTGGCATAGTCTGCAGAAGATAGAGGCACCGACTTAACCTCAGTGACTAATCGCTCAGCATTTTGGAGGTAATAGGTCACAAACTCACTTACCTCCGTACGCTTAACAGCGTTTTTGTTGACATAGATGAAGATTGGTCGGGATAGGGGCGTGTAAGTCCCGTTACGTACCGTTGTCAGAGAAGGCGTCACCCCATTGATAGCAACAGCCTTCAGCTTGTCTTGGTTTTCTAGGTAGTAGGAAAGACCGAAGTATGCCAGGGCTCTTCGATCCGTTTCTACACCTTGAACCAAAACGTTGTCATCTTCACTAGGGGTGTAATCGGTGCGGCTAGCACCAGACTTGCCGTTAACCTTTTTGGTGAAGTAGTCAAAGGTTCCGGAGTCTGCACCAGGACCGTACAGAACTAGGGGCAGGTCTGGCCAAGCGGAATTTACTTGACTCCATTTGGTTACAGTCCCCTCAGATTCAGGCTTCCAGATTTTATTGAGTTCTTCAACTTTAATGTCTGTAACCGCAGTATTGCCTTTATTGACTACGACGGTAATGGCATCGTATGCCACTGGAATGGCCATATACTCAATGCCATTTTCAGCACACAGTGCCTTCTCTTTGTCCTTAATTGGTCGAGAAGCGTCAGAGATGTCGGTTTCACCTTTGCAGAATTTCTTAAAACCGCCACCAGTTCCAGAAATACCAACGGTTACTCGTACCCCATTTTTCTTGAGATCCTGAAACTCTTCCGCTACTGCTTCAGTAATTGGGTAAACGGTGCTAGACCCATCAATTCTGACAGTGGGTCTACCTTGAGAGTTAACTGTTGGTGCCACTAACGCAACAGTTGAGGCTACTAGGGCAAACAAGCCAGCTAGCTTCCAGCTATTTTTCTTGAAATTCATCGCCTTGACCACTGTAAAAAACTCCCAGCAATGTTAGGGTGTCGCAATCCACACTTGGTCAAGACTATAGAGCGATTACTAAGTAATGGTAAGTAATCGCGTAAGGTTTAGTTAAATTTAGGTTAATCCTTGTTTAAGAAACAATTTCAGGCTTTCTTTCGTCTTATATCTATTTATCCTTAGTCTTCATATTATCTTTCTTTTTTTGATTGTCAAGACTAAAACAAATTTAGATAAATAAAGCAGAAATCCGACCCCTTCTGGCTTCTGGGCTATTTATAGTCTCTTTGCCATTCTCCTGTGGACTGGATCTAAAAGCCTGTATAATTAGTCCCGCAGCCGTTCAGGTGCCTTACTCAGAATGGTGCCAGATGTCCATTTAACCTACACCGAACGCCAAAGGCGAACAACATTTTTGAATTAAGAATGTAGAATTTAGAATTTAGAATTTGGAATTCACCATTCAACCTTAAACCTTGAACCTTCAACCTTAAACCTTAAACCTTGAACCTTCAACCAAACAACCTTCAACCAAACAACCTTGAACCTTCAACCTTCAACCTTAAACCTTCATAACCTTCAACCTTCAACCAAACAACCTTCAACCAAACACCTACCTTGAATCAACCAATTAATCTATTCGAGTACGAATCCCTAGCGCCGCAGTATCTATCTCCCATGGCACTGGATTATTACGCCAGTGGTGCTTGGGATGAAGTAACACTGCGAGAGAATCGTGCAGGGTTTGAACAGATAAAACTTCGTCCTCGGATGTTGGTGGATGTTAGTCAACGAGATTTAAGCACGCAAATCCTAGATCAGTCTCTGCCCATACCGATTCTGGTTGCTCCCATGGCATTCCAATGTCTGGCCAATCCAGAAGGTGAATTGGCCACAGCAAGGGCTGCAGCTGAGGTAGGGGCAATCATGGTGTTGAGTACGATGTCCACCAAACCGTTAGAAGCTGTAGCCCTAGCTGGCAAACAGAGCCAACAGAAGCAGGAGGCAACATCCGAGATCAAAAATCCCTCATGGTTTCAGCTTTATGTCCATCGCGATCGCACTCTCACCCGTAGACTTGTGGAACGGGCGGAGGCAGCTGGTTTTAGTGCCCTTTGTCTGACCGTAGATGCACCAGTGTTGGGGTGTCGGGAAAGGGATCGACGCAATCAATTTACTCTACCGGTAGGGATGGAACTGGCTAATTTAGCGACAATGACTGGTCTGGAAATTCCCAAAACCGCAGGAGAATCGGGTTTATTGAGCTATTTTGCCCAGCAAATTGATCCAGCACTGACCTGGCGGGATCTGGAATGGTTACAATCGATCACTACTCTACCGGTGTTAGTCAAAGGCATTTTGCGAGGAGATGATGCTCTCAAGGCATTGGACCATGGAGCGAAAGGAATCATTGTATCGAATCATGGGGGTAGGCAATTGGATAGTGCGATCGCGTCTATCGATGCCTTACCCGAAGTGGTCGCAGCCGTGGGAAATCATCTACCGGTATTAATCGATGGGGGTATCCGCCGAGGTACTGATGTGCTCAAAGCCCTAGCCTTGGGTGCATCAGCGGTGTTGGTAGGTCGTCCGGTGTTATGGGGATTAGCTGTAGCAGGAGTTGCTGGAGTACGCCATGTCTTGCAATTGTTACGAGATGAATTGGATATAGCGATGGCCTTAAGTGGCTGTACTAAGGTCAAGGATATTGACTCTAGTTTGGTTAAAATTAAAGATTAGACATCTCCAGAAATTAGGTTTTCACCTAGATAGGATCGGGGTTTCAGATTCTTTGTCGGAGATGTCTATTGACTAAATTATTAATAAATTAATAATAGCTTTTCATACCTAAATATTAAGCCAAATAGCTTAGTAATATCAATGAATTGGCTGAAGTTATAGCAAGACTGCTTATGTTAAATTTTATGAAAAAAATTATTAGTTATTGGTAATACTTTGATACTATTGCCATAACTTCCTGGCACTTATCAGGGTTAGGGTAAGGGTTAGAGGTTGTCTGAGAAGTATCATTTGCTACATAAAAGCCCCCTAAATCCCCCAAGTTTGGGGGACTTTTACCAGCAAATTGATTCTTGTTCCCCCCAAGCGAGCAATCCCTCGCTTGGGGGGCTAGGGGGGCAAAATTCAGTATCAAAAAACTTGGGAGATATCCTCTTAGATAAGCTTTGAGCGATTTATCTATTGGAAAGTGATATCAGTAAGTAATTATTAGCCTGAAATCCGAAAAAGAAATGAGTAATAAGCTAGCCACTATCACCCTTAGTATTATCTTATCCTTAACCTTTACCTCAGCCAGTTTAGCTGAAACAGTCTTGTCAGAAATTAAGCGCACTGGTGTTTTGAAAGTAGGAATTAGGAGAGATGCCCCTCCCTTTGGTTTTCTAGAGCAAGATCAATGGCAAGGCTACTGCGTGACTAAAATGTATGTTCTAGCCAACCATCTTGGTGAAGTACTCAATAGACCTGTTCGGTTCGAGGCAATTCCATCTGTTCTAGACGAAGACTCCCCTAACAATCGTTATGGGATGGTAGCCAATGGCAAGGTACATCTAGATTGTGGTCCCAATACGATCAAAAGTGCTCCACCACTATCAGGAGTTACTTACTCCACTGCTTTTTATTTTTCCGGGACACATTTTCTAATCAGACCCGAAATGAAGGGTATATTTAATCCTGAAACTTCCCTAGCTGGTAAAAAAATTGGTGTCCTTCCTGGTTCAAATACACATCCCTTAATCTCCAGTACCTACCCATTAGCTGAAATAGTAGACACTCGTTACAGAAGCTCTAACGGTCGAGAATTGGCTCTAAGAGATGTCGTCGAAAGGAGAATTGATGCTTTTGCCAGTGATGGCATGCTCTTAATGGCAGAAGCCTTAAGACAAGGGCTGACATTCCAGGATTTTACCTTAACTCCTGACCGACCGTTGACTTGTGATTTTTACGGAATAATTTTACCTGATAATGATATAGAATGGAAGACAAAAATTGATAAATTTATTACTAACTTAAGGTGGAATATAATTTTGGAAAAATCCTTGGGTGTTGACTCGATTTATTACCAAGGTATACGACAAGCTGCTTATGAAAAATGTGCTAACTAAATCACTGAAAGCTGACTGCTGAAAGCTGACTGCTGAAAGCTGACTGCTGAAAGCTGAATAATGAATACTTACAACCCTATTTTTGATTATTCAAATAGACGCTTAAATAGACGACAATGTTAAACCCATTCTTTTGGATTAAACGTGCTTCCCATCGTCGATGGTTTTACCTGCTGATTGTGGTAGTTGTGGCACTGGGTCTAGGGGTAGGGTTACCCAATACCTCATCAGCATTTGACTCCTGTGGGTTAGATGGTGATGCAGGAATTGAGATAATTCAGTTAATCACCATTTCTGATCAACAGAATTAGAGCTGGGTAAGTGTTTGAATCAACAAGAAGTTGATCACGGGCTGGAGATTTATAGCGGACGCGAAATCACTGAATACGTCCAAGACATTGGTCAGAGATTAATCCCCTATAGCGATCGCCCCAATTTTCCCTATACCTTTCAAGTAGTCAGGAACAACGATATAAATGCCTTTGCCTTGGTGGGTGGCTTTGTTTATGTTCATACGGGCTTGCTCAAAGGGGTAGAAAATGAAGCTGAGTTAGCTGCAGTGATAGCTCACGAAATTGCTCACATTACCAGCAAACACAGTATCGAGAGGCTGCGCCAGATTATCAAAGACAAGAACCTTGAGGAAAATAGTGAAGTCGAGTACAAAACCATTATAAATCTTCTTGAGGATATCGCCTTCTCTCTTCCCCGAGGACGGCAGCAGGAATATGAAGCAGACCGCAAGGGATTAGAAATGTTGCACCGTGCTGGCTACGCTCCCTCAGGCATGACTGGATTTCTCCAAAAATTAACCAAAGGCAATACACCGGCAATGCTAAGAACCCACCCAGAACCAGCAAAACGCCTTGATACTCTCAAGGAAAGAATCAACAATAAAGGTTGGGATCCCAATGATGGTGATGGCTTAGACAGTGATGCTTACAAACAGAGAATTAAATCTCTACCAATCGAGTAGGTGAGCTACCTATACTGACTGGCTGTAATTGAATCATGGGGGTCGGCAATTGGATAGTGCGATCGCATCTATCGATGCCTTACCCGAAGTGGTCGCAGCCGTGGGAAATTATCTACCGGTATTAATCGATGGGGGTATCCGTAGAGGCACTGATGTGCTCAAAGCCCTAGCCTTAGGTGCATCAGCGGTGTTGGTAGGTCATCCGGTGTTATGGGGATTAGCTGTAGCAGGAGTTGCAGGAGTACGCCATGTCTTGCAATTGTTAAGGGATGAATTGCACATAGCGATGGTGTTGAGTGGCTGTACTAAAGTCAAGGATATTGACCTTAGTTTTGTAAAAATTAAACATTGACCAGAGTAATTAACGAATAACTAGTCACCAATAATTAATCACTAATAATACATTTTGCTTAGTAATATCAATGACTTGGCTGACATTCTAGAAATAATAGGTATGCTATCTTTGATTAGAAAAATCAATATATAAATTAGTATTTATTGGTAATAGTTTGATAGTATCTCACTAAATTACCGCCACTGATCAGGGTGATGGTAAGAGTTATATAAACTTTGAGATTAATCTATTTATCTATTGGAAAGTGAAATAGGCAACTATTGTGCATCATTACCTAGGATAATTGCCAATTTCAAGCCCTAGGGCTAGTTGACTGGCGTTGCTGATTTTGGGTATGGTTTCGCCCCCCTAGCCCCCCAATTCTGGGGGGAACAAGAGTTTCAAAGTCCCCCAAAATTGGGGGATTTAGGGGGCTTTAGCAAAACCAAACGATCGCGCTTCATACTTTAATTCAGCAACCCCAGTTGACTAGCTTTAAGACTAGTAAGTAATTATTAGTTTCAATAATAGCAAGGCTACTCCGTGAATAAAATATATTATATAGCCAACAATTTTTACCTATAAATCCAGAGCTATATCAATTTTTTATCAAAGTAAATAGGGTGCTATTACCAAAACACTAAAATCCTAAAAAGACCGAAAAATTAATGAAACTACCGAACTTATTAACCACCCTCGGTGTAGCATCCATTATCACCACTTTAGCCATAGTAGATATTGCCAAACCACTGGAAACCTTTGCCTATACATCTCCTAATCAGTCAACCAGTGAAGGGATAGGACAAAGCAATGATTTTTTGATTGCATCTGGACGTAGTGCAAACTTTGAGGATGGAATATTTTCTGTACGCCTTCCGGAAACAGGAACTCTGGGACAAGAGCTTGATAATTTTATATCTGCTAATCCTAGTTTCAATGTTGAGTCAAAAGAGAAGTGGGTTAGTAACATCAAAGTCTTTTCTATGACCAGAGGTTCTATTAGTAATGGAAGTGTACCAATCACCGCTAGATGGTCTGTTCGATTATGTTGGAGCACTACTTTTGCCTTAAAGAAATGCGTTGGCGGCTGGATAAACAAAAGTGAGGACTTTGAAACGTCATGCTCTATCGGGGCACAACCACGCTATCTTCGTTGCAGAATGCCAGGGAAAGTTAGTGAATTGGTAAGAGAAGGTAGCATTTCAGTTAACTAAAGTTTATCGATTATTATCCTAATTTTACTAATTAAAAACTGAGCTGTTTGTCCTAAAAGCCAATCCCAAGCTATCGACAGCTATCGCACCTTTACATTTAAACCAACCTTACCCAGCGCCATAGCTTAAGCTTGGCGTCTGGTAGTTTACAACTGTTTTAAATTCCCTCAGCTTTGTTACTACTAACTGACTCTAACAAATTTAATCTAACTTATTTAATTTAGTTTTCAGACGAGTGCGCACATATTTATATACTGTGGCATAGGGTATATCCATGCCACACAATCCCTTTAACCAAAGTTGCACTTCCCCATAACTACTAAATCCTTCCGATTGTTGTAATTTAACTCGTAATTTTTCCTCTACGTCTAGGGGGATATTTATTGGTCTACCTGGCTTTTTTTTATGCTCTAAAAACGCTTACATTCTACCCCGACGATATAGACTAAACCACTCTGATACCTTGGTGCGGTGGCATCCTAAGTGCTTTAAGTTTTTCTGGAGATTCTTTAATTTCTAATTAAAAAAGAGAAATGCTATATATTAACCTTTCTTGCCTAATTCAAGTATAGCATTATTTGAAAAAATTCCTAGACCACAGAGAAGAGGGAATAGGAAACAGAGAAGATTATCAAACAGAGACAAGGATGTTTTTGTTATAGCAGTCTAAGCAAAGCTTAGGACATATTTCTTTTACCTGCTCAAAAGTCCCTGCTCCCGACTCCCTCAAACAATTTGTTACAAAAATTTTCAAAATATGTTATAATAAAATATTTTTGTGCTATAGTATAAGAGTGGGCGCTGAGACGCCCAGAGTCAAGAGCTAGCCCGGGAACAGTCCAATCTCTACGGGCTAGCTCTGGCTCCCCTATAAAAAGGAGATACTTTAATGATGACCTATTCTGAACGCCTTCATCCGTGGGTGGTCATTCGGCTGTTACCACAAATGCAACGAGTTGTTGTTGCTCGCTTCCGCAATCGATCGGATGCCGAAGGACATTTATGGGCCCTGAAACGATTGATGCCGGATGCAGAATTTATAATTGTTTTTGATGTTGGTAATAATCGGATCGATGAGGAATCTTAGGGGGTAAATCTCATGTAGCGGTTTGGGACTTTAATCACCATTGAGTTTGATGATCGATTTGAAAATGGTCTAGCTATCAATCCTTAATCCAATTCTCAGATATCACTCACCTTGGTTTCATGTTACCCCCTCACCCTAAGGTTAGGGATTCCAGGCACAGCTTCTGATGCTGGGGTTGGGCAGTTGCGTAGGGTGCCAGGTGCGTAGGGTGCGTTAGGGGCGGACTAATTCTGATTTTTCCTATCCTAGCCAGCCTTGGGATAGTCCGTCCCGTAACGCACCACCCACAGGCTCGCACTCATTAGGTTTGCAGTGACATCTAGGCAGGGAAAGCACGATTATGAATAAATTACTTAAAATAGCCCTCAGCACTACTTCCTTAGTCGGGCTGTGTTTGATGGCACTAGTCGTACAAGCCGGGAGCTGGGATAATTTCAAACTCCGTTACTTCCATCTCACTGCCTATCTCCACAACCAAGACCAAGAAATCACTGACCTCCAAAAACAAAACCTTAATCTAGCCAAATCCACTCGCATTAATTTAACGGAACTCCTCAATGGTGGTCCCCCAAAAGACGGTATTCCTAGTATCGATAATCCCAAGTTTGATACGTCTCAAACCACACCATTTTCTAAAACAGAAACTGTGATTGGTGTGGTAATTAATGGAGAAGCCAAAGCCTATCCTTTTGGGGTCATGAATTGGCATGAATTGGTGAATGACACAGTAGGTGGCCTTAATGTTAGTGTATCCTATTGTCCCCTTTGTGATACTATAGTTGCCTTTAATCGCAGCAATACAACCTACGGTGTTACAGGCAAACTTTATCAAAGTTGCCTAGTAATGTATGACCGTGCCGATGATACCCTTTACTCTCAACCTTGGGGGATGGGTATTATTGGTGCTAAAGTCAATCGTAATCTTAAAACAATTCCCGCTATCAAAACTACTCTTGGTTCTTGGTTAAACAAGTATCCCAACAGTAAAATTCTATCCACTAACACAGGTCATAACCGGGCTTACTTCAGCTATCCCTATGGTAGCTACTATACCGATAAGCAAATTATTTTCCCAGTCAGGAATCAACAACGACTTACCCTTCATCCCAAAGCTATTGTTAGCTATGTGTGGGAAGCGGATCAACAAACCCCTAAAAACCTATTTTCTGGGGCTAGCTATCAATTTGTCCATGACCAATTAAAAAAAGTCGGCGAAAAAGTTGTAGAATTCAATGGTCGTCCCATTAGAGCACGTTGGGATAGCCAACTCCAAACTGTATTAGTAGAAGAATTCGACGGCACTCCCATCCCCAGTTCTACTGCTTTTGCCTTTGTGTATGCAGCTTACTTTGGTAAATAACGTTATAGACAAAGGACTTAACCCAATTGAAAACTGCAATAACTCATGACTAATATAGCGGTTTATATCCTCATTAGTTAAACAGAATTTTTTCCCTGTTACCTGTTACCTGTTACCTGTTACCTGCTCCCTACTCCCTACTCCCTAAAACCAAAATATTTGTACCTCACCCAATTAAAAACCGCTATAACCATGACTAATAACCACAATATCTTAGTAATTATCCCTGTTCTCAATGAAGAAACCACTATCACTGGGGTAATTAAGTCTCTTCAATCCTATAATTTGAACAATATTCGGGTAGTCGATAATGGCAGCACCGACAACAGTATTATTAAAGCAAAAGAAGCCGGTGCCGAGGTAATCTGTGAGCCTATTCCTGGTTACGGTCGAGCCTGTTGGCGGGGATTGCAGCAACTAGACCGAGATATTAATTGGATATTATTCTGTGATGGCGATGGCAGTGATGACTTAAGTTATTTACCCCAGTTTCTAGCTGCTAGGAATAAGTATGACCTAATTTTAGGTAACCGCCGCGCCACAGTAGATGGACGTAACGCGATGACCCCAGTGCAAAATTTTGGCAACTGGCTAGCTACCTTCCTGATCGGTTGGGGTTGGGGACACTGGTATCAGGATTTAGGACCATTGCGGCTAATTCGCCGTTCAGCTTTGGATGAAATCCAAATGCAAGATAGAGGGTTTGGCTGGACAGTAGAAATGCAAGCCCGTGCGATTGAATGTAGTTTGCGAATCTGTGAAATTCCTGTTGGTTACCGTCGCCGACAAGGGGGACGCTCGAAAATATCTGGTACCCTTTCTGGTAGTGTCCAAGCAGGAACAATAATTTTGATGACTTTAGGTCGTCTATATCTACGTCGCCTTAAGCTTAGCCACGCAGATGGGACAATTGCTAGAAGTGTTGAAAAGGGAATAGGGAATTTCCATCAATCCTAGTTTCACATCTCAAATGAAAACGCTATATATATGGCTTAGTTCTCTACTCCTGTTGTTAGGTTGTATCTTGATTGTACCTCATGGAGATTTCCGAGAGGTGGGAGCTGTGCCTCGATTTTGGTTAGGTATCAGTGTGATTAGCTTAGGTTTTCTGTTGTCTTGGGGATTAAGCGTCTATACTAGATATCCTGCGGAAGTTAGCAACAGTAAACTTGGGATTTCCCAACAAGCAAAAAGAATTAACAACAGAATTAACAACAACAGTATCAAGACCAGACTTTGGCAAGGAGTCTACAAAGGATTTACTAAGAGGATATCTGAAAAGTTTTTTGATACTGAATTTCGCCCCCCTAGCCCCCCAAATTTGGGGGGGACTAGAATCCAATTTGATGGCAAAAGTCCCCCAAAATTGGGGGATTTAGGGGGCTTTAATGTAGCAAATGATACTTCTCAGACAACCTCTAAATCTCTTAGTATAAAGTACTTACGAAAACTCAAAACTCAGCACTCAGGACTAAATTTTTGGAGTACTACTATCCTCAGCAGGCTGCTACTGCTACCAATGTATCCTGGAGATGATGTATGGCGCTATCTATGGGAAGGGTATATTCAAACATTAGGGTTTAGTCCATACCATTTGCCACCTAATGCTACTGAACTGATTCCCTACCATACGGAATGGTGGTCACTAATCAATCATCCTACTGTTTCTGCTATCTATCCACCAGTAGCGCAATTAGGTTTTCGGATGTTAGCGCTGATTGACCTTAAGGTTTGGTTATTCAAAATTGCATTTATCTTAGCTGACTTATTAATCTGTTGGTTACTCAGTCGTCGATTTGGTTATCACCAGGCAATTTTCTATGCCTGGAATCCTTTAATAATTTACTCCTTTGCTGGTGGTGCTCATTACGACAGTTGGTTTGTTTTCCCCCTAGTTGCAGCTTGGTTAGTCTTTGACCGAAAAACAGAGAGTTTAAGGCAGACAGAAATAACAGAAATAGAGGAAAAGTTGGAGATTGGAACAGTAGCAGAAAAATCCTCATTTCCTAACCCATTGATGTCTTCATCGGATCACTCCCTGACCTGGTGGCACTGGATTGCTTCGGCTTTGCTGGTAGGAATTAGTATGGCAGTGAAGTGGATGTCTTTGCCAATTTTAGGGTTTCTGACCTGGCAAGCTTTCCGAAAAGTAGGGGTAAAACTAGCAATAGTAGTGCTATTGTGCGGTTTCTTACCTTTTGGCATCACTGCTCTCCAATTTTGCTCTAGTGGAGAATGTCCTTTGATTCCTACTGGATCAGTGTTTGTGTCCCATGGTCGCAGTGCGGAATTGATTCCTTATATTGTTAGCGAATATTGGGAACCCTCTCGCTGGGTTAATTGGATTTATGCTTTTCCCCTAGGCTTAACGGTAAGTTGGCTAATTTTGCGATCGCGCAATTTTCAACAATTCACCGAATGGTACTTTTTTTCCCTGCTAATCCTATCTCCGATTATCCATGCTTGGTACTTCACTTGGATAATTCCTTTTGCTGTTCCTTATCGGAATCTGGGAGTACGTTTAGTCAGTATCTCTGCTTTTATTTACTTTGTACTTCAGCATCGCATGGCTTTAGGTAACTACAGCTGGTATCTAACTCCTCAGGAGCGATGGTGTTTATGGTTACCCTTTGTTTTGGGTTGGTTGTGGACCCATTACCGCAATCCTAATGTTGCTCTCAACCAAAACTCAGATTGATTAGCTTTAATCAAAATTGCCTAGGTCAAGGTAAGCTATCAGCTATCAGCTATCAGCTATCAGCTATCAGCTATCAGCTATCAGCTATCAGCTATCAGCTATCAGCTATCAGCTATCAGCTATCAGCGATTAGCGCTACGCGCACGCTTCTTGAGGTGCTATCAGCTTTTGAATAAAACAGGTAAGCATTGCTTTAATCTGAGTTACATCTTTTGAATAAAACAGGTAAGCATTGCTTTAATCTGAGTTACATTAGCTGACGGCTGACGGCTGACGGCTGACGGCTGACGGCTGACGGCTGACGGCTGAATGCTTACAGGTCAAGCATCTTATCAGCTAAGTCATCTGAATTACTATGAATACATCCAAGAGATTACTAACCCTAGTTCCAACCCTGATTATCCTGACAAGTTGTACACTTTCCGTACCGATAAATAAAGCACCAGCAAAAGAGTCCCAAGTACAAGTAAATAGAGGCTCTGACACAACTCTATTGAATTATGACGACTATGCTACTGTCCTAAAAACCCATGTCAACAATAAAGCGCTAGTTAATTACCAAAAATTGCAGCAAAATCCAGAGCAGCTGGAGACATTTAATGCCTCCTTAGGTGCTGTTGAGCCTAGCACCTATCAGTCTTGGGATGAAGCAGAAAAAATTGCTTTTCTGATAAATGCTTACAACTCCTTTACTCTAGAATCCATTATTGACCAAAACCCGCTCAAAAAGAGTATTCGGGATATTAAAGGAGTCTGGAAAGGACGCGAATTCAACATTACTGGAGAATCTAAAACCTTAGATAATATTGAACACAAGACACTGCGTGCGGAATTCAACGAACCCCGAATTCATATGGCTTTAGTTTGCGCCGCTATCAGTTGTCCTCCCTTAAGAAACGAACCTTATACTGGGGAAAAAATCGATCAGCAACTGGATGACCAGACACAGAATTTTCTAGTTAGTCCCCATGGCTTTCGTATTGACCGTCAAGAAGGTAGCGTATATCTTTCTTCCATCTTTAAGTGGTTTGGGGAAGATTGGAAAAAAACCTATGGTGTCGATGACAAATTTACTGGTAACGCCAATCAACGGGCGGTGTTAAACTTTATCAGTAACTACCTTAGTCCAGAGGATCAGGAGTATCTTGAGCGGGGGAATTACAAGATAAAATATCTGAACTATGATTGGTCTTTGAATAAACAATAAGCTGTTAGGAATTTTTATGCCTAACAGCAAGGTAGAATGCAGAATGCAGAATGCAGAATGCAGAATGCAGAATGCAGAATGCAGAATTGACAAGAGTTTCAGGGGTGGTTTCCTGATTTAATAAAAGGCAGTTTAAATGCGGGACAGCTTAACCAATAAACAATAACCAATTAACCGGTTTATTGATTAATCATTATCGGTATCCGTGTAGGAATTGTGATAATTTTTGTTCCCTGTTCCCTTTGCTATCAGGATTTGTTATGGTTTGTTATTTTTTAAGACGTCTTTGGTAACAAGGCTAATCAAGTGGTATATTCCGCATTAATCCGGACATAGTCATAACTCAAATCACAACCCCAAGCCTGACCAACACCATGACCATTGCCCACATTAATCTGAATTAAAACCGTATCTTCTTTAAGATAAGCACCAGCAGCAGCCTGCTTGAGATAATCACTAGCCTGTTGACGGTCAAACCCTAAGGGTTGACCATTTTCCATCAGCAACACATCCCCTAACTGAATCCGCAGGTTTTCTTGCTCAAAGGGTACTCCTGCACGGCCAGCGGCTGCGGCAATTCTGCCCCAGTTTGGGTCTCGTCCAAAGATGGCAGACTTGACCAAGGATGACCCAACAATCGTCTTAGCAATTTGACGAGCCCCTTTATCATCCGGTGCGCCAGTGACTTGGACTTCAATCAAACAGGTTGCCCCTTCTCCATCCCGTGCGATCGCTTTTGCCAAATGCTGACATACTGCTGTCAGCATCCCCTCCAACTTCTGAGCTGCTGGTCCCATTTCTGTAATTGCTGATGTTCGGGACTGACCATTAGCCAAGGCAATTAGAGTGTCATTGGTGCTGGTATCCCCATCTACCGTAATTTGATTAAAACTTTTATCCGCTGCCCGCTGTAACATCTCTTGCCACAGGGAAGTAGAAACTGCAGCATCACAAGTTACAAATGCTAGCATAGTCGCCATGTTGGGATGAATCATACCAGATCCCTTAGCCATACCACCAATCCTGACCGGACGGTCATCAATCATGGTTTCCATAGCAATGGATTTAGTGACTAAATCCGTGGTAATAATCGCTTGAGCTGCTGCATCGGAACCAGTTTCGGATGCTTGTGCTACCAATTGGGGAATTCCTGACAATAGAGCATCCATCTTGATACGTTGACCAATCACCCCTGTCGATGCCAACAAAATCGAATTAGGAGAAACATTGAGTGCTTCACCCAAAGCTTTAGCACTAGCTAGAGCATCCTGCCAACCCTGCTCACCCGTTGCTGCATTGGCTTGTCCAGCATTACACAAAATAGCACGAGCACTAGCTTTAGCTTGTAAGCGTTGACGGCAATAATCTACACAAGCAGCCCGGACATGACTGGTGGTGAACACCCCAGCTGCGATCGCATCCACCTCTGATAATATCAACCCTAAGTCTGGCTGACCCGAAGGTTTTAAACCTGCGGTAATGCCTGCTGCCTGATAGCCCCTGGGAGCTGTTATCCCACCACTAATCTCTTGCCAGTCCGACATGATTCCTCCATTTAAACCATAATTCATGCCCAATCCGGGATTATACCAAGTCTTCTGGACTTACGCACCAAGGGTATTGATCTGTAGCTTGATGTGTAGCCGTAATTTCCAGAATTGCTATAAAATCTCAAAACTTTACAAAAAAACAAAAAAAGGGGTTACACCCCTCATACAAAATAGTGTATATTTTGATATGTAGATGCACCCTGATGATCGGGAGGGTCACGACAGTGACTCTCCTTTTCTTTGTTATTTGTTATTTGTGATTGGTCATTAGTGATTGGTGATCAGCAACAGCTGGCAAGCCCGTTACCTCAATCACCCTTGAGCTTCTTGCCCAAAATTTGGTTAGTCAGCTTAGGATCAGCTCGTCCGCTAGTTTTCTTCATCACCTGTCCCACAAAGAAACCTTGCAGCTTGGTCTTACCATTGCGATACTGTTCGAGTTTCTTAGGATTGGCAGCCAGTACCTCATCAATAATGGTTGAGAGTTGATCCGGGTCAGAGATCTTAATCAAACCCTTACGTTCCACCAGTTCCCTAGCAGAACCACCTTGAGACAGTAATTCTGGCAAAATCTCCTTGGCAATCTTACCACTAATGGTGTCATCATCAATCAAGTTAATCAGTTCTGCCAGAGTATTGGGTTTCAGAGCAATCTCTGTAATAGCCAGTTTCTCAGTCTTAAGATAAGCAGCAATATCTCCCATTACCCAATTTGCGGCTTGTTTGGGATTAGCATTAGCAGCAACACTTGTTTCAAAATACTCTGCCACTTGACGATCATCCGTCAACACCCGGGCATCATAGGCAGAAAGTCCCAGTTCACTTTCATAACGATGCCGCTTCTGGGCAGGAAGTTCTGCTAGCTCACTGCGCCATTGCTCTAATTGTTCCGTTGACACTTCAATCGGTGGTAAGTCAGGTTCAGGAAAATAGCGGTAATCGCTAGATCCTTCCTTAGTCCGCATACTAATGGTGCGTTGACTACCCTCTTCCCAAAGGCGAGTTTCTTGAATAATCGATTTTCCAGCTTCCACAGCTGCGATTTGCCGGTCAATTTCGTACTCAATCGCCTTCTGGATAGCATTGAAGGAGTTCATATTTTTGATTTCAACTTTGGTGCCAAACTCCTTTTGACCCACAGGACGTACAGAGATATTGACATCACAACGCAGGGACCCTTCTTGCATGTTGCCATCACTGACACCGATGTAGCGTACAATCCGACGCAGCTCTTGAGCGTATTCTGCTGCCTCTTGACCAGAGCGCAGATCCGGTTCTGATACTATTTCAATCAGGGGTACCCCAGCACGGTTGAAATCTACTAGGGAGTAGGTAGAACCAGCCAGTCGGTCACTACCAGCATGAACCAGTTTCCCTGCATCTTCCTCCATGTGTAGGCGAGTGATGCCAATCGTTTTACGGATAGGATTACCGTCATCATCGGACACTTCAATTTCCAGTGAGCCATGCTCAGCAATGGGCAAGTCGTATTGGGAAATCTGGTAGTTTTTGGGTAGGTCAGGATAAAAATACTGTTTCCGGTCAAATTTGCTGTAGGGAGCAATCTGGCAATTGAGTGCTAAACCCGCTTTGACAGCATACTCTAGTACCTTTTGATTCAGAACCGGTAACACCCCTGGCATCCCCATACAAATTGGGTCAATATTGGTATTAGGGGTAGCACCAAATTTTGTGGAAGAGTTAGAAAAAATCTTGGTTTCGGTACTAAGCTGACAATGGGTTTCTAAACCAATGATTGCTTCGTATTGAGTTTTAGCTGGTGCAGCAGTAGTCATTGGATGTTATGATTAAGGGTTAAGTTTATTGATGGAACTTAGGGCATTTTTTGTCCACTATTCCCATTAATGTACACTATTTCATTAGCTACAGCGTCAATCATTGCAATTACTGGCAGGATTCAAGTTAACAATTTTTAGGTAACTTTTGATGTTTCCAGCTTGGTAATTGTTCGACCTTTTTACATACCATTATTATAGCAAATGTGTCTTACGCTATAATGTCGTAAGTGTAATGTTAAAGGGCTTTTTTTAACTAAATACTTACGTTTAATGGCTAGGCTAGCTGATGAAAATTAGAGACTGTTTATAAAGTAAATCTTAAGACAGCGATTACTTGGTGAATATTGGTGGGTTACGGCGGACAGCTCTGTTAATAGGTGAGCTTTTCTCTTGGTGCGCGTTCACCCTTGTCGGGAAACCCGACCGGGGTCGCACCGCAATCAGCTCATCATCTTTCCCTGTCGTGATCAGGAGTGTAGCGATATCACAGAATCATCTTAATGTCCAGATCACCCGGCTGTTTTTTAGTCAGCGATTTTAGATTAATGTGACTAAAGATTCGACAGAAAACAAAGGTCTTTCATAAGCTAGGCGATGGACGCGCGTCCCGCTTTCAGCGAACGCATATCAGCCTGTGATCGCCTTTCATCAAGCAATCATCCAGTGATCTTATTAGGTCAAATCAGGGGTAAGCATGACTAATCGACAAATCCCACTAACAGAAGACTACACTCGCCCTTGGGCTCTTATGCGTCTACTGCCTAAATGCCAAAGGTACACAGTTGCTAGGTTCTTTAATCGTCAGGATGCTGATAACCATCTCCGATTTTTGGATCGGTATATGCCAGAAGCAAAGTTTGAAGTAGTTTTCGATCTGCCTATCAATGAGGATACTAATCAGGTGCTGTAACACGTTAACAATAAATAACATCGGGCAATAACATAGGGTGTAGGTAAACCTATGGTTTTCAAGGGCCGCCCCATAGCTGATTAGGGTTTAACCTACTAAAAACTCATTCTGAGCTGTTGCTCCTAATACCTTGCCCTAACCCTTAACATTAAATTCGACAGGGTATTAGGTACCTATTGATGAGATTGCAAAAATCCTGAAATTCTCTCCACTGCTCTTTCCAAAACTTCTGGTTCCTGTACTAAGGCAAAACGCACATAGCCTTCACCAGCCTTGCCAAAACCAGCTCCTGGAGCAACAGCAACCCCAGTGGCTTCTACCAAGCTAGTACAAAATTTCACTGAGTTCCCTGCCCAAGGTTCTGGCAATTTTGCCCAGACATACATAGTGGCTAGTGGCACTGGCACTGACCAACCAATCCGGTTTAAAGCATCGACAAAGGTATCCCGTCGCTGTTGATAGGTGGTGACTACAGGTTTAACAATGTCTTGAGAACCATTCAACGCTGCGATCGCACCATTGAGAATCCCCCTGTATTGGTTAAAGTCAATGGCCGCTTTCACCTGCCGCAAAGCTCGAATCACTTGAGCATTACCGATAGCATAGCCAATCCGGAAGCCTCCCATATTGTAAGACTTGGAAAAGCTAAAAAACTCAATCGATACAGTTTTATCTGGGTCTGCTTGCAAAACTGAGGGAGCAACAGAGGTGGGATTAAGGCTTTCTGGGATTTTCCCGATCTGCTCCCCATTCCCTGTGGTATCTTCAAAAACGATATCAACGTAGGGAAAATCGTGAACTAATACCAGATTATGGCACTGACAAAACGCTACTGCTTCCTGAAAAAAAGATAAGGGTGCGATCGCAGTAGTGGGATTATGGGGATAACTCAACACCATCATCCGTGCTTGAGCTAGCACTGCCTGGGGGATATCCTCAAATACAGGCAAAAAATTATTTTCTGCCAATAGGGGCATGGGATAAATCTGACCACTGGCTAGGTGGACACCACCGGCATGGGAAGGATAGCCTGGGTCTTGTAGCAGAGCAAAATCCCCTGGATTAAGCACAGCTAAAGGTAAATGAGCTGTGCCTTCCTGAGAACCAATCAGTTGTAGCACCTCAGTTTCTGGGTCAACCGGAATACCGAATTTTTTAGTATACCAGCTAGCTGCTGCCTGACGAAAAGCTTTAGTACCATGAAACAGCAAGTAACCGTGAGTGCTGGGATCATACAACGAAGCTTCAATCGCAGCACACACATGCTTGGGAGCTGGTAAATCGGAAGACCCTAATGATAGGTCAATGATTTCTTTCCCAGCAGCTGCCAACGCTTTTGCCTGATCCATATCGGCAAATACATTTGCTTGCAGGGGTTGTAAACGTTGGGCAAACTGCATTTTAATCTTTAGTCTTTTTCTTTTGTCTATTCATGCACGAGTCTTTCCCATCGGTTGCGCTGGCATTCCTCCCATTGCCCCTTACTTCCCTAATTTAAATTCTCATCCAGCATAGTCTGCAATTTAGCTTTGCTAATTGCTCCTTCATGGGATTTGGCTAGCTCACCATTTTTAAACAGTCTTAGAGCAGGGACACCCTCTACCTTGCACTTGGCAACGGCATCTTTATTTTGGTCTACTTCCATCTTAATGACTTTTAAGCGATCGCTATAATTTTCCGCAACCCAGTTTATTGATGAGGATACTAAGCGGCATGGTCCACACCAAGTTGCCCAAAAGTATACCAGTACTGGCTTCTCGGCTTTTAAAACTTCGGCTTCAAACTCTTGATCTTCGATTGTAATCACATTACTCACAACGGTATCCCCTCAAAATACTAGATTAGACTGCATTGACACAATCTATATATTAATTGCTTGAACTTTCCCCCAGCTCAAGCATGGGGGATTATCAACAATTGTTACGATATGGGCGTAGAGCCGCATCTGGACAGGTTGAGTATAGGATATTTTACTATGACTGAAAACATCATACCGTTTGCATAATATTAAAACTTCCTTGAAAAAGAAGTTTTAATCAAGCCGTCGGAGTTGTCAGCCTTTATGCTTTATCGGCTTTTATAAAATCGAAATTTATACAATTGCACAAAAATTTGCACAAAAAAACGGGTTAACCCGCTATACAATTGGTCAACCCGTGAGCTTGGGAACGCCTAAATGGACTACTTTTGTAGCACCAACTTAACGTTGGCATTGTTTAGGCCACGCTGCTTGACTTCTGCCAAGGTCTTGTTAACGGCATACTTCTGGTTGATGGAGTTGATCAACTCGGTTTGGTTGTGCTTCTTCGCCACACCCCAAAGGTCACCAATCAGGTCAAAGGTGCCATCACTGTTGCGAGACCAACCTAGATCATATTCGCCTTCGAGAACGGCAACCAAGTCAGCGCGAACTCGTTGACCATTGTAGCCGCGAACATCAGCTTCTGTCTTAACATTGATTCCCAGGTCACACAGGGAAGTCTTCAGGATTTCGGCATCGGTGATTTTAGTGCGCAGAGTGCTAAAGTGAGACATGTGGATTTCCTCCAGAAAAGGTATCAGAGAAAGGACAACGTAGCGTTTTACTTTTATGGCTAGCCGCCCTCAACAATTACAAGCGGCTACTTATCAAACTGCTAGCAATTTTTTGCTAGCCTTTACTCCTGTTGGGAGCAGGAGAAAGCCTGTTAGAACTCCATACGCTGATATTCAGCTACGGAGGATGCAGCAGGTCGCGCGCGTTGCCTAGCCCAGTCCCTCAGGGCTGCAACCTGCTCTGTCATCGTGCGCGATAGAGGCTGAGTTGATTTAATCGCGGCAATAATATCCAGTTGAGTAAACTCCCGGTCTTGAGCAAATGCCTCGTACATCGCTGCCACCAGGGCTTGTTCAATCTCAGCCCCAGAAAAACCTTCAGAAACCTTAGCTAACTGTTCAATGTCAAAGCGGTCAATATCTCCACGCCGCTTTTTCAGGTGAATTTCAAAGATTTGCTGGCGTTCTTGGGTGTTGGGTAAATCAACAAAAAATATCTCATCAAAACGACCTTTGCGCAGGAATTCTCCTGGTAGGCGCTCCACTCGGTTGGCTGTCGCCATCACAAAAACTGGTGAGGTTTTTTCTTGCATCCAGGTCAGGAAAGAACCAAAGATTCGACTTGAAGTACCCCCATCAGAGTCAGAAGAACCACTGCTACCAGCAAACGACTTATCAAGCTCATCTATGAAGAGAATAGCTGGAGAGATTGATTCTGCCGTCTTCAAAGCATTGCGCAGGTTGGCTTCCGAGCGCCCTACCATCGAGCCATCGTATACCCGCCCCATATCCAGGCGCAATAGTGGCAGACCCCATAAACGAGACGTAGTTTTGGCAATCAGAGATTTACCACAGCCAGGAACCCCTAGAATCAACATTCCCTTCGGTTGAGGCAAACCATATTCTCTCGCCCTCTCTGTAAAGGCATTAGAGCGCTGCTTTAGCCAACGCTTCAGTTCCTCTAACCCTCCTATAGAATCGAGGGTTTCATCTTCTTCGATATACTCTAGGATACCGTTGCGGCGGATGATCTGCTTCTTCTCGGATAGAACAATATCGACTTCAGCTTCGGTGAGACGACCAGCTTTAACGTAGGCTTTGCGATAAACCTTCTCTGCTTCATCCCGGGTCAAGCCTAATGCTGCTTTGAGCAGCTTTTCCCTAGTTTCTGTAGTAGTTCGACGAGTTTTGCTCTGATCCAGTTGGTGGGATAGGACTTGGTTAAGTTCCTTAAGGTTTGGTAGGGGAAAGTCAAGCACGACCACTTCCTTTTCCAACTCAATAGGAATCTGCTGCACCGGGGACATTACGATGATAGACTTTTTAAGAGACTTCTTAGCTTCCTCCCTAAAGCTTGCCATCGCATCCCGCAACCATCGGGTAGTTGCTGGTGCATCGATAAAGGGATGTAAGTCCTTAAAGATGTATATACCAGGTTCTTTTTGTTGAATTACCCACTGAACTGCTGCCTCAGGAGAGACCGTATTGTGCTGAGTGGTGTGGCGCGATTGACCATACTCAACAATCCCGTGAGTGACGGTCCAAACAAAGACTCGTTGCTGTTGAGACTTCCTTTGAGCAATCATTGCTATTGCCCTCTCTGCCCGCTCCTCCTCGGGAGTCACGAGGTAGATTAGAGGATATTGAGCTTGAATGAGAACGTTTATCTCTTCTTGCATAACTCTACCTAATATTAGAGACGGCTTACAACTGCCCAAACATCTTCAACTGAACCACTGAGCTAACTAAGTCTGCTCTGGGAGTAGATTAATTTGTCTACCTTAACTTTGGCTACCTTAACAAGGAACCAATTCCTCTTCTCCGTGAGAATCGGTAATGGAGCATACTTTCGCTGTTACCTTTTCTACTGGGAGTTCTTCCGATATCACACCAGGTTGGTTTTTCAGAGCAACTAATTGTCCCTCTGAGAGAACCAAGTCACTAGAACACTCAGGACAGGAGTATACTTGATGGGTTTGTCCATATTGGTCTACCTCTTCAACCACATCTTGGTGTTCTATGTAGAATATAATCGCCCTCTCAACCATAGCTGACATTGATTCAGAATCAACAGCCGCTTTTATTTTGAGCCGACGGTGCAATCCTGGTGGAAGATAAAGAGTAACTTTTTGCTTGTCTTGCATATATTTTTTATATCGTTGTACCCGGGTATGTATTTAACCTTATCGGCTTCCTCTCTAGCTGTCAAGACATTAAGCTGCTATGACGGCATAATTGTTACATTACTTAATATTAGGGGGCGGAAGGAAGATGGTTATCTTATTGATATGGAATAGGATTTAGTTGGCAAGGGATGGAGCGCCCTCAAAGGTAGCGATGGTGAGGCCAACGACAATCTCCACGGGTCTTATAGCGCTACGCTTAGCGTGAGAAGGAACGAAGTCAGAAGTCAAAAGTAAGCGATTACTTACGTTTCGGAGTTTAGGAATGTCAAACATCTGAATGGGTAGTGCTATACAAAGTAAGGACTAACACCTAAGGCATTACCTTCAGTCCTCCACGACATATCAGTTGTCCAGTTGTGAGGGTAAGTTCAAGAAGCTCCACCTCTGGTCCTAAATTTATTAGAAACCCATCTAAGCTAATCGGGGGGGCATCAGGGTCTATCTGAACTTGCAAGGGGTTCAGTTCCAGTTGGTTGGGGGTCGCCAGTTGGATACCAGCACGAATTACTATCAGCTTGGTACCAACATCAGGATTAGTTGAAATGCCTCTTAAGGTCAGCTGTCCTATATTGATATTAATCTTTTGCCAGCGTATTTGTGGCTGTTTTGGGTCGTTACCGGGTTTAATGATATCATCTGATTTAAGGAATGTATATAATAACTCCGTCAAAGCGTTAGATAACAAGGGTGCTTCAAGAGATGATTGCAGGTCTGGTTCTAGGAGTAATAGCTGACCCACTACGGGAACTGGTTCTAAAAGACGTAGGGGTTTACCCTTAATTATCTGACCCAGGTTAAGTTTAATATTACTGCCTTCGAGCTGAATTTGGGTTAGATGCAGTCCTTGATAAACTGCTTGGTTGGCAGCAAGGGCAACCTGAGGAATGTAACCAGTCAGGATTTGGCGATCGCGTCCCACAATGCTTAGTTGCAATGTAGCAACTTCCTCTACTTGCGATCGCAGCCACAGCCGTAGCGCTGGGGAAATAACTTTGCTGATAATCTGGCTTGGCTTTTGCTTCGAGCTTTTCGGAGTTTTAACCAAAAGAACACCTTCTTGTACTATTTGTACATAGTATTTTGAAGTCGTTGTCTAATGGAAATCAACTCCTGGGCACACTATAAGCATAAGGCAAACTAAATTCAGCATCACCATAGTCCAGAAGACAAAGCTCAAGCCAAATGTTGGGTCATGGAGGAAAGAGTACAAAAAATTCTTTCACAGTGGGGTATTGCGTCACGGCGTCGAGCCGAGAAGATGATAGCCGCAGGACAAGTGCGCCTAAATGGTACGACTGTACATTTGGGGCAGAAAGCTGATCCAGAAACAGATGTAATCGAAGTGGATGGCAAACCGATAAACCCCTATCAGCGACCTCAATCTATCTACCTTTTACTGAACAAGCCTGCTGGAGTAGTTTCCACTTGCCGAGATTCCCGGAATCGTCCGACAGTAATTGACTTATTACCGGATAAACTAACCAAGGGTCAGGGGATTCATCCTGTAGGAAGGCTGGATGCCGATTCTACAGGTGCATTACTACTGACCAATGATGGTGAGCTAACATTTCGCCTGACCCATCCTAGTCATCACATACCTAAGACGTATCAGGTTTGGGTACGGGGTAATCCCCCAGAATCGGTCCTGCAAACTTGGCGTGAAGGTGTTAATCTGCTGGGTAAAAAAACGTTACCCGCTCAAGTCCGTGTACTTAAGCGTAAGGGTCAATCCACACTTTTGGAGGTGGTCTTAACCGAAGGTAGAAACCGACAGATCCGTCGTGTTGCTCAACTGCTAAGCTATCCAGTGATTCATCTACATCGTACTGCTATTGGCCCGATTAAATTAAATCTACCAGGAGAGCCAATTCTTCCTTGTGGTGACTACCGTGCCTTGAATGATGTAGAGGTGAGTTTTCTTACCAGTAAATCCACCATTGTTCAGTAAAAATGCCAGCAGATGTCGAGGAGTACCGTGTATGAATGAAAACAAAGTCCCGTTGCAGGAACAACAACAGAAGAAGCTGGCAGAAATGGGTTCATACCTGTGCCAGTTACGCACTCAACAGTCTAAAAGCATTGGGGAAATTGCCACTTGCACCCGAATTAATGCACGATTTTTGAGGGCAATAGAGCAAGGCAAGCTAGACCAATTACCAGAAGCTGTGTATGTTCAAGGGTTTATCAAGCACTTTGCGGATGCACTAGGCTTAGATGGAGACGAGTTTGCCAAGGCTTTTCCCACTGGGGTAACTGTACAAAGGTCAACACTTTCGTGGGGTAACAGTTGGATTCCTCAACTGCGACCGTTTCATCTTTATTTGTTCTACATTGGCTTGGTTAT
Organism: Moorena producens 3L; assembly: GCF_000211815.1. Taxonomy (GTDB): domain Bacteria; phylum Cyanobacteriota; class Cyanobacteriia; order Cyanobacteriales; family Coleofasciculaceae; genus Moorena; species Moorena producens. The sequence continues at coordinate 21,153 of NZ_GL890816.1, read as the reverse complement.
TGGTTCGGTGAGTGGCTTATCTGTCCTAATCAACCCTTCTAAGCCACAAATAACTGATAAGGAACCAAACTTGTCTCCAGCTCAATCATTACCGACACCCGGTAATTTAGATCAAACTAACTCGCAAGCGCAGTTAGCCTTAACCAAGATACCGTCCAGTCCACATAAGCCAGTTCAGGTGGATATCACTCTCAAAGGTAGATCTTGGCTTCTGATCGTGGCAGATGGCAAGAAAAAATATGAAGGCATCCTAGAAGAAGGAACCCAGAAGACTTGGGTTGCTAACGAAAAACTATTTGTTAAAGCTGGGGATGCTGGCAATGTAATCGTTGAGTTCAATAACCAACAGGCAAAGCAGATGGGGGCTCCTGGTGCAGTACAAGCATTAACCTTTGCCGCTAAACCTAGACCCTCTCTCCAGTAGTCAAGCTTTCTAGGGGAAAAGCATTAAATTCATCAATCTTAAACATTAAAAAAGCATATAATTGGGGGCAAAAACCTATAGATTTTAATAAAAAAATCGCAACCTATAGCATTTAAAATTAAAAATAGATTCATGAAAACCAATGCTGATTTACCATAACACGAAACAATTGTCGGCTCTCTTTCCTAATGTTACCTGTTACCTTTGTTAATCAATTAAATTTGAACATATCAAATTCAAATGCTATAGCACTTAACTTATATAAAGTCCAGTTAATCCCTTGTATAGACTAGAATTGTGTAGGATTGTGAGTTGAAGATTGTCAACTAATAATTAACATTTTTGTCAAAAAATAAACAACCAATAATGAACTTAATAGGATTAATTGTTCAAACTATTCCAATACAATATAACTAGGCTTGCTAGTCAGAACTGGGAGCGCGACCGTAAGTGTGAGTGAGGATTTTGAGGCGATTAGCCAATTCTTCACTCAACGCATTCGGTTGATAGCGCCATTGCCAGTTACCTTCCACGGTACTCGGAAAATTCATTCGAGCATCTGTGTCCAGACCTAAAATATCTTGCACAGGAATAATTGCTTGGTTGGCAATACTACTGAGCGCTAATCGGATTAAATCCCAATGGATGCCTTCTTGGCTGACTGGTCCGGAGTAATTAATTATAATCTGCTTATCTTCAGCAGAGAGTTTTTTAAACCAACCCACTGTTGTGTCATTATCATGGGTGCCGGTGTAAACCACACAGTTTTGGATATAGTTAAAGGGTAAGTAAGGGTTACTTGATCCCCCACTAAAGGCAAACTGTAAAATTTTCATACCAGGAAACTGGAAGCGTGAGCGTAATGCTTCTACTTCTGAAGTGATGATCCCTAAATCTTCCGCAATAATTGGCAAATTGCCCAACTTGTCTTGGAGTACTTCAAAAAATTCTTTTCCTGGTGCCTTAACCCATTCTCCAGTGATGGCAGTTGTTTCTCCTTGCTTGACTTGCCAGTAGGCCTCAAATCCCCGGAAATGGTCAATCCGCACAATGTCTACATACTCCAAGATGGTTTGGAAGCGTTGTATCCACCATCGGAAGTTATCTGCCTGTAACTGTTCCCAGTTATAAACTGGATTACCCCACAACTGACCTGTGGCACTGAAATAGTCCGGAGGCACCCCAGCCATGAGTGTGGGTTCGCCAGTTTCGTGATCAATGGCAAAGATTTCCCGATGAGCCCAGACATCAGCACTATCGTGAGCCACATAAATTGGAATATCACCAATAATCTGGATCTGGTGATGGTTGGCGTACTGTGTGAGAGCTGACCACTGGCAGAAAAACTCAAACTGTAGGTATTTGTAGAAATAAATTTCATCTTGCAATTTCTGCCGCCAATACTCAACTGCTTTGGGTTGAGCCATAGCAATGTCTCGTTCCCAAGTATGCCAGCTACTCTGGTCAAACACATCACGAACAGCCATAAATAAAGCATAGTCTTCCAACCAGCTGGCTTTTGCTTGACAAAATTCTGTAAATTTATGGTGCTGTTGGGGTGAGGCGTTGGCACGGAAGCGATCGCAAGCTTGGTATAACAGGGGCATCTTGGTTTGAATTACCTGATTATAATCCACTGAGTCGAGGGGAAACTCTGGTAGATTGGCAAAGTCTTCATCCTTGAGCAGTCCCTGCTTTTGCAATTGTTCTGGGCTAATGAGCAGGGGATTGCCTGCCATGGCTGAGTAAGAGCCATAGGGAGAGTTACCATACCCAATCGGACCAAGGGGCAAGATTTGCCAGTATTGCTGGGCGCTTTGTGCCAAAAAGTCAATGAATTGATAAGCCTGTAAACCTAAGTCACCAATACCAAAGGGACTGGGTAGGGATGTCGGATGGAGCAAAAGACCACTAGATCTGGGAAAAGGCATAAAAAAGCGATCAACAATATTGACATACTCCCGGCGCTGAATCAAAGATTACAGGGCGGGATTCTCACAGACAGTGATTCTTGATTCATCGAGACAACTTATTGAATTAGATTTCTCTTCATCAACAGCGGTCGAACTCTCCTCAAGCGTTCCCGGTTCCCCGGCAGATCCCCTATGCCCTAGGGTACTGTTGTTATTGCACTCAACACCTAGAATGTTCATACCTTTGTTTAAAATATTTAATGCCGCATTCGTATCCCGACATATTTCTGTCTTGCATTTAGGGAGCATCCCAATTTGGCAAATCCATGGCTCAAACTAACGAGAGTACTAGGGTTTAAAAACATAATTGAAAGTGTTATGGGCAAAAATGGGATGCTCCCTGCATTTAGGGCATTGATGAGTTCGAGTGCTGAGTGATTTCTTCACTCGATGACCACAATTTGAACAATCTTGGGAGGTATAGTTAGGGGCAACAGCAATCACTGTCTTGTCCCAAACCTTGCCAAAATAATCTAACCATTGAGTGAATTGATACCACGAAGCATCAGAAATAGACTGAGCCAGATGATGATTCTTGACCATGTTTTGTATCTTTAGGTCTATGCCTCCTAGCGTCGGCAGGCTAGCGCCAACGTAGACAACCACATCATTAGAGTGGACTACGCACCGAGCGAGCTTCACCGCCCAGTCTTCGTTCTCTCGGATGCAAGCTCCGAGAGCTGCGAAGACTTCGTCTTTACGCTGTCTTTGAACCTTCAAATGTGCCTTACCGAGTCTAATTCTGGCTTTGTGGTAGTTGTTGGATTGAGGTTTCTTACCCTTAACAAACTTTCTGGACAACCGTCGCTGTAGTTTCTTAATTCGCTTCTGTGCTCTTCTTAAATACTTAGGATATATTGCACCATTGTCGTTTTGGTCTTTGTAGAAATACTTCAATCCCAAATCAATGCCTACAAAGTTCCCTGTATAGTTTCCCGCTTCTTTACGATTAACATCAAAACAGAATTGAGCATAATAACCATCAGCTCGTCTAACCACTCTCACCCGATTAATTTTTAGCCTAAATAAGTCCTCTCTGGTTTCATGATTACAGAATAGAGAGAACGTACCTGCTTGAAAACCATCGGTGAAATTAATCGTTAAACAATCCTCTGATAGCTTCCAGCCCGTAGTTTTATACTCAACTGTTCGCGCAGCGTCGGCAAAGCCGTTGCGAGAATGCTTTTTGAACTGAGGATAACCTTTCTTTTTGGATCCCTCTCTACAGCGACGATAGAAGCTAGAGATTGAATTCCAAGCCCTCTGTGCCGATGCCTGACGCGCCATTGAGTTCAACTTTTTGGCAAAAGGATATGCGCGTGCCAGTTCTTTACACAGCTCAGACAGACGAGCCTTATTTACATCCGGCTCGTCGCGCCATAATCTAACTGCTTTGTTTCTAATGAATTGAGCAGTTCTTATGGCTGAGTCTATTGCTTGGTATTGTGCCTTAGACCCGTTTAAAAGCTTGGCTTCTCTGACTATCATCAGCCTATTTTACAACAAACAAATGCGGATCACCAAAAGTTCTGGATTCTTTTTTTTGTGGGTCGCAATTCATGAGGGGCTGTGTGCGGAATTTAGTTCAGCACCTTGAAAGCCCCGTCCCAACACCAAACTAGCGTTATGGTGTGAGCCTTATTGCTCCATTTAGGTAAGTAAGCCTTACGACATTCTCACCGTAGCACGGGTCAAAACGGTTTAAGGGTTAGGGCTTGTTCGCGTAGCGTGGCCTTTTGGCCAAGGCCAAGGCCAAGGTTGTTCGCCCAAGGCGATTCGGTTTACGGTAGGTTAAAGGGTGAAGGGGTGAGAAGCTACTTTTCACCCCTTCAGGTCAACATCGACCGTGAGGGATCAATTACGAGTGGCACAGCGGCAAAAACAACGTATCTTCTATTTCTTTGCGCACCGTCAGACTCAGCTGACAATTACTATTGAGGCACTCTACTAGCAAGTGATTAGCACGACTATACTGCTCTAACCAATCTTGGGATGTCTTGCTCAAATCCCATTGGTGACCCATATTACGATGCTCAATCATCAAAGCCCTTAATTGTGATAACCATTCCGGACCATGACTTTGCCACCATTGTTGAATACTATCTCGGTCGTCATCATCTAGGTCAGGTAGCTGATTTTTAAGCTTCTCTAGATAGTCTCCTATAGACTCAATCCCAGTCAGGTGATTCAAGTCAAGGGCAAGGTAAAGAGCACTGAGTCGGTCGTAAACTAGTTCTGGTGTCATAGCTTGGGCAACAGCTAAAGCATGATCTAAAGCTAAATCTAGGGCAAGTTCACTACCCAACTCCCCTCCTAGTCTGTGATCAATAGCCAAAGCTAAGGCTTGATTCCGGGAAAGAGGATGGTTAGGAGGAAGGGCAAGGGTCATGTAAAAGGCACGCACTGCTGCTGGCTTGTAGGGAGTATCGATGTCGAGGGATTTGATCTCGATCCAGTTCAAGAACTTGCTCAAGGTATCATCTAAAGCCATAACGCCTGGTGTCTGTTTGACTGAGTCAAACACCATTTCTGCACAGACTAACCGATTAACCTGTTGCTTGATCAGCAACAATAGCTGATCAGCATCTGGCAACATTTGTGCTGTGAGTAAAAATACTTCCCGCCAACGTTTCTCCTGTAGGTGTTCGACTAGCTGTAACAAAGACATCCCATTGCCGATCACAATCGCTCTGGCGGTAAAATACTCTTGAAATGTCAGATGAGAGAATGAGTAAATTCGTCGTGCCCGCTCTACCAATAGTCCATGCTGCACCTCGATAGATTTGAGTACTGCTAAGCTATCTAATTCTAAAGCTGCCTGGTTGCTTTGAGTTGCTGGTAATTTCCGTAAATAATCAGCAATTAATTGTTGCAGCCGAATTTCTTCAAAGAAATACTCCCCTTGCTCAAAGGTGATAACTGCTAATTGAGAAAGTAATTCTAGCTTGTGGGGCAAGGATAAATTACGATAAATATCATCTCGCTTAACACCCCGGGCTTCATCCCAGCGAATCAGTAGTAAGTCTAGTCCTTGCTGGTAAAGATCAGAGCGTTTAACAGGAAAGTCAGCTTTGGTTTGAAACACCAGACAGGCTAGATTCAGCAAGACTGGTGTTGTTGCTAGTTCTCTAATTTGCTGATTTTCTGGCAGCTTCATCTGCTCGATAAACAGAGATGCTTTCTCCAAACCTGATTCTGGGTCATTCCTTGCTATCGCCACAAACCACTTTTTAGCAAAGTGTTGAATTTGTGCTGGTTTGAAGTCAGCAATCTCAACCTCAGTAAATCCCCGAAATCGATACTGTTGAGCTGCAATACGACATGTGATGATCAGCTGATTTTTGTAATACTTTTCTGAAATCTTGCGGATTTGTTGAATAACTTGATTACTGGCAGTTTCCGGGACTTCATCCAAGCCATCCATTAAGATCAAGCCTCTGCCATAGCTGAGGATAGTTTCAATATCTTGTTCTGAAATACCACAACTTTGGAACTCTTGATTAATGTAGTTAAATAGGCTGAAACTACATTCGATCATAGCATCCTCGGCAAAGTTTTTCAATCGAATCAAAATCGGAACCCGATCCGATTGAAAATTTCCTTGATTGCACTGAATAGCCAGATATTGCAAAAAGGTGGTTTTCCCAGAGCCAGGTTTACCTAGCACCATCATTTTAGGATAGCGTTCTACCGCTTGCACTCCTGGTATGCTTTCCCGGCGCACTTTGCCTATACCCAAGCGGTCAAATTCCTCCGGTGGGAAGCCTTGCAAATCCTCAATTTCCAACCATCGTTGACTAGTGATTTCTTCGAGAATATTCACATCTACGTAGATGTGATCTAAACTCACCGGTCGAGCAATATCTAATAGGCGCAGAGTGCCACACTGATTTTGAATTTTGTCATGGTAGTGCGATCGCACTTTGGTGACGATGGCATCAACTCTACTTTTGTCCTCAGCTGCTTTCTGTTCTGCATCTATCTGAGCATCTTCTGGTATAGCGACAATCTCTTCCATCTCCAAATCCAGATGAAAGCAGATTTCGCTAAAAACGCGGCGGTCAACGGGTTTACCGGCAAAAAACTTCCAAATCGGTTGGCGAGTTTCTATGCCGATTTCACCCGCAAAATATTCTTGTGTCCATCCCTTGCGTTCAAAAGCCTGTTTGGCTTTTCTGATGCCGTCTGGAGATGCCTGGAGAGATCGCTTTGCCATAGCTCAAGCTTAATTTACTGAAAAATCTTTCGACACTCACCTATAGATTTCCCGAAAAATAGGTCAAGAGCCACAACGAACGGATCACAATGGGAAATTTTTGATCAGAGGGGGTGATGGGGTGATGGGGTGATGGGGTGATGACGTGATCAGGTGATGGGGTCAGAAGTATATAGAAATCCTCAATCATTTGTGAAAAAGAACCCATGGTGAGATTCTTACTTCTCTTCCTCCACTTCCGGTCTCAGACCCCTCTCCCCCTCTTCTGGTGTTTCACAACTCAAATCGGATTGCTATAGCAGAAGTCAGAAGTCATTTGTCAGAAGTCATTTGTCAGAAGTCAAACTCTTGCGCTTCTTGATGCAATAGCGAGTGGGGGAAACCCCCAAGACCGTAATGGTGCGCTTTCCGTTGGCGAATTAAATTCGCCACGGGTCGCACCTCTGCATCGCTTACAAAGGGTGTGAGACTTTTGTCATGTCCTAACTGCCCTGGCGACTGCTATATATTTTATTCTATCCCACTCTCCCAGTCCGACCGTTGGTTGTTCTCGGACAAAAGATGATGTTAAACGTCAGGCAAGAAGATATCGATTTTGCCTGCAAGCCTTTTCCCTTTTCACCCTCTTCCATTTCTGGTGAGTGATTGGTATACATCAACTCAAACACAACAAAAACGCAATCGCAAACATCCAAACTTCATCCTTAAACTATAGCATCAATTCAGTAATTTTTCGTACACTTTAGGCGTTCGGTGAAGAGGACTGTGAACCATGAATAACCCTAGGATAACGACCGCCATTGATTACTGAATTGGGATCCTAGTAAGCCTTATTTCTATATCTCAATCAACTTAACTATACTTATGAACCATCGTTATTGGAGAACCTTTATCGAAGCAGCTGCTCTCACTACCTGCCTGATGTTTGTCAATGGGATTCCCCCAATGACTGAAAATTTTATCTCTGGAACCCTGATAAATAATAAGTTTTTCCAGAATTATAAGGATGGGGTTAAGGAAGTAGTCGCTCAACAATCTACTTACCCGTTGAATATTTCATCACTATCATTCTTAGGGAGCGTAGATAGTTTACCTGAAACCTTATGGCATGTCAAGTTTAACCAATTAACAGCATCAACGGTTAGCGGGGAATATTTCATTGATTCTGCCTTCAGCTTAGGAAGTTTTCAATGATGCTATTCATAGGTTTATTAGACTATAAATAGATAATCAGGAGTTAAAATGTTACAAGTGTGTCTACAGCAATCCTGGCCCCAGGATAAACCAATTAGCAAAATTATATTTCCAGCAATTTTACCAAGCAGCTTGGGAAATTTTGCCACCTTATGCTTGATGTTATCTCCAGAAGAAATTCAGTATTATCTATTCAGCAAGCCCCACAGTCAATTTGTCTTCATCAATTCGCCTCATCCGATGCTACTATGGGTTACTGTACTTCAGTCTAAAGCACAGGACTCTCGGTTACTCCCTTGTTATCTAGACTTGAAAACCTCGAAAGTTCAGACCATTACTCGTTGCTTAGCAGATAAAGGCTTCTATCGACTACTTTTGTTTTCCACTGAAGAACCACAACGCTGTAACCAGGTAATGACCGTAACGCTTAAACCCCAACAATGCCAAATGTTACAAGAGTCGGCTAATACTGGTCAAACCTCACAACCTATAGCTCAACCCATAGTCAGCAGACGCATACTAAAGCTCAAATTTGAACAACTAAAATCCCAACTGTTGAATAAATGGGATGCTCTGGACAGGTTTAATTACCCAACCCAGCCAGAACTTGCTCATTCCATTTCCTAGTTCCTAGCTTTTTATAACCTTAGGTAGTATTATATCATTGCTAGTATGATATAATTTACCGTTGAATACTTATCATTGTGGCCAGCTGGCTGATTAGTCATTAGTTATTCGGTACATATGACAAATAACAAACTAATTATCGAGATTTTCCTAATTGTTCACAATTGGCAAAAACTCCTTTCTCTGTGATGAATATTCCCAGGCAATTCCGTCTGGATCTTTACTTTGACTCCATTGTGAAAAGTCGGCATCAGATTTACGTTTACCAACTGTGCTGGCATGAACATTCAGTCGCTTGGCTAATTCGGCTTGGATCAGAGGTTGATAAACTTTCTTATCCTGCTTCTTTTTGACCCGGTTTTTTTGATCACCTGAAGCGTCAGCAGTCAAGGCAGCTAGTTTAGAGGCAACAGATTCTTGTGATCGTGGATTTTCTTGCAGTTTTGGGATGTCATTGCTAGAGAACTCATCTTGTTGGAGCTGTAGTTCCAAAGACGGGGTTGCTTGACTGGTGTTGGATTCACTCTCAGGCTCGAAGGAGGATTCACTTTCAGGGTCGAAGGAGGGTTCACTCTGATCAAAGATACTACCGAGAGCGCTAGCAGTCAGAAAGTAATAAACAGTGCCAATGTCATCATAGGTTTTACTCTGAGCTCCAAACTCCTCTGCCTTTTTGTCTAAATACTGTTTGGCTGCAGTTCCAGAAATATCCGCCTTGATCGACAAATCCATGGGTGTCAGACAGCCTTGGTTATCTTTAATCAGTTGATTGAAGAAGGGATTAACTTTCCGAGTCCACTTCTGCCATTGATATTGCTGCCAAAGCCTGATGATGATAATCAAGATTAGCATTGCCAGTACGATCGGCCATGCCTTTAGCAACAGAACCATCACCAATGCGAAGGGGATGATTAGAATGAGAATTCCAGTGGCACTGCTATCGATTACTTTTCCAGTCATCTGACTTTACGGGGTAGGGAAACCGCGTCTGTCTTGGTGCGCGTTCCCATGGCGAGGGAACCTCGCCGGGGTCGCACCGCTTTTTAAAGCGCGGAGGAACTACGAAACCAGCGGTTTTAACCGCCGTCAAAGAACCTCATCCCTCGCTCAAGTGCTTGGGAGGGGGTATAGTTAATAGTTTATTCGTTTACGAGGCATTGAGGGGCTATCCACTCAAGTCGGGACTGTGGATGATTAGTAATTGGTAAACATTTCTACTATTACCGATTACCGATTAGCCGTAAGAGTCACGACTTCTTGCTACTAGTCCTAGTCAACTCAGGTTAGTCAGGGCAAGACGTTTAAACATCGCCACCCTTGCCTTGGTTGCTAAGGTATCATCCAGTGGTTCTAAGGACACTGGTATATCATACTTTTGCTTGAGGGCAGTTTGGATCAGCCAATCAGCAAGAAAGGGGTTTTTCGGTAACAGCGGACCGTGGGAGTAGGTTGCGATCGCATTTCGATAAAATGCTCCTTCTGTGCCATCTTCCCCATTGTTACCATATCCTTTGACCACTTGAGCTAGGGGTTCGACATTACCTAAATAGGTACGACCACCGTGATTTTCAAAGCCAATCACTACTGGATTTTTCCCCAGCATAGCCTTTAAGTCTTGGGCTAGGGGTGATGCAGTAATCTCAAATACCACATTACCAATGCAACGGCGAGCATCTACGCCAGGATGCTTGCTGACCAAATCCAGCAACCCTAATCCCTGAATCCGCTTACCTAGAGCGGGTTCATAGTAGTTACCTAGCAATTGAGGTGAGCCACAGGTAAATACTCCCGGTACACCTGCTTCAATTTTTTCTTGTAGGGCATTGGCTTTGCTACCTTGTAAGTCTCGCATAACAATTTCTTGCTGTCTATCTTGAGCACCACCACCCATGAAGATATCCACTTTATAGAATTGCTCAGCAGGGGTTTGCTGATCCAGGGGGATTAGATTGACTCTAATGCCTCGCCACTGGGTTCGTTGTTGTAAGCAGATGACATTACCACGATCACCGTAGGTACTCATTAGGGTAGGGTAAAGCCAGCCTATAGTTAATTCTAGTTGTTCGGAATTCATCTTGGGTTGAAGGTGATTTGGTTGTTCGCCTTTGGTGTCCCTGGTTGGGTAGGTTGTTCCCGTAGCCTGGCCGAAAGGCCAAGGTGATTTGGTTGTTCGCAAAGCGTGACCGAAGGTCAAGGTTTTTATATGGACAAGTGACTTGCCATAATCAAGGCTGTTACAGGAATTTCTTTACAGCGCAAAACTTTGACAGCTATATAGTCCATTTATAATCTCTCATAGCAGTTATGGGAGAAGCTGATCCAAGCCTTTGGTTGGCACCATCGCATTCCAGATTAGGGAATGGTAGAGAGTTGGTCAAGTAATAGAAGTTGACAAAATTACCAAGACCTAGACCAAGCACTTGATCAGGATATTTCTATAACCTGATCACCCCATCATCTCATCATCTCATCACCCCTGAAGGCGCTACGGGAACCCTGCGCGAACAGTAGCGTTCCCGTAGCCCATTAGCTGATACGCGACACGCTGATAGCTGAATGCTTACCTTAACCGATGCTCTAGGGGACTACAATGAAACTTGTGGTTTGCTGCCTATGGATAAATCAATGCTGCAAGCAATCTCTGCTCTAACCCTAGGGTTCCAATTTACTTCTCCTGGGCCAATCATCGTTGAACTCGGACCCCTAACAATCCGCTGGTACGGACTATTGATTGCCTCAGCAGTGTTAATTGGAGTTAGCCTTTCCCAATACCTAGCCAAGAGTCGTAACGTTAACCCAGATTTGTTGGGCGACTTGGCTATCTGGCTGGTGATTTCTGCGATTCCTGGAGCCAGACTTTACTATGTCTTGTTTCAGTGGAAACAATACGCCCAGCGTCCAGACCAAATTATTGCGATTTGGAATGGTGGGATTGCCATTCATGGCGCTATCTTGGGTGGTATCTTAGCTGCAATAATTTTTGCCCGCCTCAATAAACTGTCTGTCTGGCTGTTAGTTGATCTAGTAGTTCCTTCCCTGATATTAGGTCAAGCCATCGGACGTTGGGGTAATTTCTTTAATTCCGAAGCCTTTGGGGCTCCCACGGATTTGCCTTGGAAATTGTATATTCCACTAGGACAGCGTCCCCTAAGCTTTAATAATTTTGACTATTTCCATCCGACTTTTCTGTATGAGTCTGTGTGGAACTTATTGGTCTTTGGGTTACTGATGACTCTGTTCTTTCGGGATTTACGCCGCAAACCCCATCTGAAGGTAGGGACGATGGCTCTAGTTTATATGGTCGCCTATAGTACTGGTCGCTTCTGGATTGAGGCATTGCGGATGGATAGTCTGATGCTCGGTCCATTACGCATTGCTCAAGTGGTCAGTTTAGTTGCGATCGCATTGGGAGTTGCTGGTTTAGGGTGGCTGTATTGGATCGGTCGGTCTTTGCCAGATGTTGTTCCAGTCGATAATCAGCAGTGGGATACGGTATCTAAATAAAAAAAGCCCCAGAGTTTATCTCTAGGACTTTACCAGGGTGCATCTACCACTTTCTTTTTACTGGGTAGATCAGGTTAATCCGGATAATTTGGGAATATAGCAATCTGTTATTAGTTGTGATAGTTGGAAGATGGGGCAACGGATCGTTCAAGGGGATGTAACCGATAGGTGAGTGTCTGGTAGTTGACCCAAGATACTTGCAGGTAAAGGGTAAAGGGTAAAGGGTAAAAGGTCGGGATTAATCACAAATACCAATTCCCCTTTACCAAATACCAATTACTCAACCTTGACAATATTAATGTTCTCGTAAATTATAGGAAACCTCAAATTCCAGAAGTTTCTCCAACTTTTCTAGCTTCTTCAAGCCAGCTATCAAACAACTTTTGATTCTTTTTAATCCATTCTTGGCTATGGCGACGGATATCTGCTGGGCTATCTTCCCCCTTTTTGGCCCGTAAGCTTTCAGCATTAAGCTCCTCAATCGGCATCTTAAATCGCTCAAACAAGTCTCTGGCTGCTGGGTTAGTTGCTAGGAATTTTTTGTTTGCCACAAAGCGGATCTGATCCACCGCGAATCCGAGATTTTTACCATCGATTGAAGTATGTTTTTCTGTCAACCCTTTCTGGGCTTCTGGTAGATTGGTTTGGGCAACTTCTAGCCAAACCACATCCTCACCTGGTTTTAATACCGTAGCCAGCCACAGAGGAGTCCAAGTGTAGTATAGGACTGGTTTTCCTTGTTTGTAGCGAGCAATGCTATTCGCAATTAGGACGCTATATTCTCCTTGGTCGTGTTCGACAGTATCCCTGAGCCCATAAGCATCTAAGTGATGCTCAATAACTAACTCACATCCCCAACCGGGAATACAACCGGCTAAATTTGCCTTACCATCTCCATCGGAGTCAAAGAGTTTGGCAATTTTAGGGTCTTTGAGTTGCTCTAAATTGGTGATCTTGTATTTTTCAGCAGTTTTTTTATCAATCTGATACCCTTGCAACAGATCAGAAACAATAACCCCAACTCGCTCTAATTTCTTGTCGCCACCATTTTTTTCAAAGAATTCTGTGTGCAACTTTTCCCAGTGGTTAGCGGTAAAATCGAGGTCGTTATTACCCAAAGCGATGTGGCTGGTAGTTGGCTGGAGTTGTTTGGGTTTTTCAATCTCGTAACCGAGCTTTTCCAGAGCCGTGTTAACGATGTGTGTCATGAATTGTGAATCGGCTAGATAACCATAGGTAGAGCGTACTTTCACCCCTTTCCCAGGTAGGGCTATTTCTGATGAGGTTAATTCGGTTGTAGCTTGGGGAATTTGTTGCGAGCTGATGAAACCCACAAGCAATGCCACTAAAACCATTGCAGCAACAGTAGTAGTCCCAGTCCGTGGTTTACTGGTTAACCTCAAACGCACAAAACCAATGGGTCCTCGCTCTAGCCAAGGGATTTGGTTGTTGCCTTGACTCACCACTTGAGTGATCCGGTCGAGCATCACCGCAATCAGAACGATGCTTAATCCTCCCACAGCAGCCAGTCCGACATTCACCCGACCGAGACCTTGTAAGACCATCTGTCCCAATCCCCCGACACCAATCATAGAAGTCACTACCGACATCGATAGTGCTAATAGGATCGCTTGGTTGACTCCAGCTAGGATAGTTGGCATTGCTAGGGGAATTTGCACTTCCCAAAGCATTTGTCTTGGGGTTGAGCCAAATGCGATCGCAGCTTCGACAACTTCTGTAGATACTTGTCGGATGCCTAGGTTGGTCAGGCGAATCAAGGGGGGAACAGCAAAGACTAAAGTAGCGATTACTCCAGGGACTGCACCAATGCCAAACAGCATTACCACTGGGACAAGATAGACGAATGACGGGAGGGTTTGCATGGCATCAAGCAGGGGTCGCAGGAATTTCTCGACGCGATCGCTACTAGCACAGGCAATGCCAAGGGAAATGCCAATGAGCACGCAAAAGACTACGGCTGTTACCACTAGCGCCAGGGTAGTCATTGCTTGTTCCCAAGCTCCAAAAAAACCAATCAAGGTCAAGGCAAAAAGGCTATAAATAGCAATTTTTCCCCCAGCAATTTGCCATACTATCAAAGCCAGAATAATCAGAAAAATTAGGGGAGGAATGGATAGGAACAGCGATTGTATCCCTTCCAGAGTCCAGGTAATGGGCAAGCTAATTGCTTGAAAAAAGGGACGGAAGTTGTCAACTAGGAAATTAACTACTGCGGTAATCCACTCGTCAAGGGGTAAGGTATAAAGCTCAAAGGGATTCAAGATAATATCTAGACCGACTTGGCTTGTTGCGATATTATTAAGGGATAGAATTAAATAATTGAACACAATACTATTCAAAGCAACACTCTTCTAGTATAGATTGTCAATTTATCTAGATATTTCGTTTTTAAGCATTCAGCTATCAGCTATCAGCTAAAGGCCAAAGGCCACGCTACTTGAGGTGCTATCAGCTGTTGTCTTGGACAAGCTTTTGAGGTTTGCCAATACTAGCGATAAGATCAGACTGTTCGACCATTCCTTTGAATGTACCGTCAGTATCGACTACAGCAACAGGAAGTCCGTCTCGGTAGAGGTGAAATATATCTTCTAGGTGGGTTGAAGGGTTGACTGTGGGGAAGTCCGTTTCCATCACTTCAGTAATGTCTTCGCTTCCTTTTTGGAGGACTGCTTCGAGCCATTGTTTCTTGACAATTCCAACAGGTTTGCTGTGTTCATCGACAACATAGATTTGTTGGAGGTGATGGTCTATCATTTGTTCCAGTCCAGCTCTAGCAGAGTTTTCTTTAAGAACTAAGGCAGGGGTTTGACGAGCAATTGACCCAGTTTTTAGGACTTGGGCGCGGTTAACATCTTGGATGAATGCACGGATGTAGTCGTCAGCTGGTTGGTTAATCAGTTCTTCTGGTGTGCCAATTTGGACAATATAACCGTCTTTCATCACCGCTATGTGATCGCCCATCTTGAGGGCTTCTTGAATATCATGGCTGATAAATACAATGGTTTTGTGCAGTTCTGTCTGAAGTCGCAGTAATTCATCCTGCATGTCCCGCCGAATCAGGGGGTCGAGGGCGCTGAATGCCTCATCCATAAGTAAAATCTCGGCATCTGTGGCTAAGGCGCGGGCTAAACCCACCCGTTGACGCATCCCACCACTCAGAGAAGAAGGTAAATAATCGGCCCATTGGGATAAACCTACCACTTCTAAGGTTTCCAGAGCTTTTTTGCGGCGTTTGGCTTGATCTATCCCCCGAACCTTGAGACCATACCCGACATTTTCTGCAACTGTTTTGTGGGGAAATAATCCAAATCGCTGAAACACCATTGATACCTTGCTCTGGCGAATCTCTCGCATCCGCTTCTCATCAACATGGGCAATGTCTTCATCATCGATATAGATATTGCCGCTGGTGGGATTAATTAAGCGGTTAATACAGCGAGCTAGGGTGGATTTCCCGGAACCGGATAACCCCATTACCACGAACAATTCTCCTTTATTAACGGTCAGAGAGACATCGGCAATGCCTAAGACTTGACCGGTTTTTTCTAAGATAGAATCCCTACTCCCACCTTGGCGAAACAGTTTGAGGGCAGCTTGGGGTTTCTCTCCATAAATTTTAATCAGATGTTCAATACGAATTTTGGGGTTTGAATTAATAGTAGTCATTAGTTATTTTGGAAAAGGGTAAAAAGATAAAATTATAAAAGGTGATTCGGAAAAACCCCTAGTTTATAACAGTTACTCAGTCTGCTTTGCACTGATGCACTCAGCACTTTTTATGGCCATTCACCTTAAATTTAATCTGGGTCAATCCCTGCCTGTCGCAGTCGTTCTGCTAATTTTTCAGCTCGTTGTTCAGCTACTTCAGCTCGTTGCTCAGCTGCTTCTTCTGGTAAGGGAACTAGATTCCCATCCCGGTCATAAAAGCGCAGCCATACTGCTGAGGTTTCCTCAATGGTTCCAGACCATTGTCCCAACCACAAGCCTAAGGGCTGACACCATAGCCACCCTTGTTCATTTGGGGTTAGCTCCTGGTAGCCATTGTCTATATCTAAATACCATCCTTGCAATGAATCTGGGTCAAAGGGTTGGTAGACAAAATAATTTGGAGTGCGGAAGGTCTGGCAGTAGATGCTCTTCTTTTTACCTGTATCAACTTGCTTTGTGGAGGGGGACATCAGCTCGATGATCACATCTGGGTAGCGACCCTGTTCTTCCCATACTACCCAGCCAAGACGTTCTCGGCTACCGTCTACATTCAAGACTACAAAGAAATCTGGCCCGCGAAAGTCCTGGTTTCGTGCTTGTTCACTACTGAAGTAAACAAACATATTGCCCCCAACAAAGTAATCGTCTCGGTCAGCTAAAGCAACGCGCAGTGAACGGATGAGGGCGTTCATGGCTATGCGGTGGCGGTCACTCTCCAAAGGTTCTCCATCATCAAAGATTAAATCCGTTGGTGGCATGGGGGGCTCCCAATCCATACTATCGGTTGCAGTTGGCGATACTGCTTCGGTCTTGGTTATGCTGTTGACACTCCCCGTCCTACAAGGACGAGGATTCTTTCTTCCCAGGGATTCCAATGAACTTGCCCTCAGAAAGCATCTTGACCGTGTGCCCCACGGCTGCAAGTCCGCGTATAGCGATTATTTGAGCAGCTGCCACATCTCTGTCGGTTGTGTAGCCACAATGTTCGCAATGATGTATGCGCTCAGCTAAGGTCTTTTTGCCAGTTTCAGTTAAACAATTGGGACAAATTTGGCTAGTCTTTTTAGAATCTACTTTTTGAAAATAGACACCACGATGGGCGCAACACTGCTCTAATATCTTAAAAAACTGTCCCCATCCCGCATCTAGACAGTGCTTTCCTAGCATTCCCTTAGCCAATCCTTTGAGATTTAGATCTTCAACAAAGATCATCCCAGCCCAATCGCAAAGATTATGAGCTAATTTCCAGTAATAATTTTTTCTAATGTTAACGATTCGTTCGTGTAGCTTGCTGACTTTTGCTTGTGCCTTACAACGGTTGCTACTTCCTTTACGCTTTCTGCTTACCCTCTTTTGCAGCAATTTAAGCTTGCGTTCGAGACCCTTGAAAGGACGTGGATTAGGAAATAACCTCCCGTTACTAACAGCAGCAAAATGTGAAATTCCCACATCAATGCCCAAGGGTTCCCCATGAGGCATAATCTGAGGAACATCAACATCCCATTGCAAAGTCAACATCACATACCAGCCAGTAGCACGTCTGACCACTCTGGCTTGTTTAACTACA
Organism: Moorena producens 3L; assembly: GCF_000211815.1. Taxonomy (GTDB): domain Bacteria; phylum Cyanobacteriota; class Cyanobacteriia; order Cyanobacteriales; family Coleofasciculaceae; genus Moorena; species Moorena producens. The sequence goes on along the minus strand of NZ_GL890816.1, from coordinate 3,919 downwards.
GCATCAGAAGGTATTTCCCGTGATTGCCGCATCTTTACCCAGCCAATTTTGGGCAATTTAATTTTTCCAGATTCAACTGGTTTGACTCCTAGTTGTGGAAAAACAAAAGATCGCATTTGTCCCTGCTTCTTAAAGCGAGGAAAGCCATGACCTTGTTCCCACATACTAACAAAAGCTTTTTCTAGCCTTTTGAGCGTTTGTTGTAAGACATGAACTTGAACAGCTCTAAGCTCTTCAATAGCTTTTCTGGCAGCGGTTAACCCACGGCATTGACTGGCATAAGTAGGACGGGTTTGCTCTGCTGGAATGATGTATTCACTACGAACAGAGCAAGCATTAACCTGACAACTACGAGATTTATACCAATCCTTCCTTTCTGCTAGTGCATAGTTATAGACTTTGCGACACTGTTCAAGCCAGTTTTCAAACAAAGATACTTGCTTAGCGGTAGGTTTTAATTTGAACTCGTAGGTTAGATTGAACACTTTACTTGCCTCCTTAATTCAAGGATATCACATTCTTGAATTAACGCCCATCCTTAATTCAAACATAAAATCTTTTTAAAGCCGCCCTAAAAGGGCGGGGCTTGAAACCCAATATTTTTGGTCATTTTGTCAACTTCTATGGCTTGCTCCAACACCATGATAGTCCAAGATAGTTTGATGGCTGGCTCATGGGTTCGCGTAGCGGCTCGTACCGAGCATCGCGTAGCGTGACCGTAGGTAAATCCCATTTACTATGATGCTCTAATCATTGTCAGTGCTAGGGTTTTGAGCATAAACCATTAACCCTCAAGCTTTGTCATCGAATAATAATCAACCAATGCTCTAGAAATTAAACTGGGTTCGGAGCAGTCCAACCCCAATGGTGTCATTTTCATCATTGTGTTCTGGATCGATAATCACCAAAACACCAGGAGTGATAAAGATTCTATCAGTCAGTGGGTAGCGATAAGACAGTTCAAGATGGTATGATACATCGCGATCGCGACGACCAGCAACATCATTACTAGCTAGTCTTGGAGGCATGCCAACAATGAGATTCAACTGGCTGCCTAGTTTTCCGATGTCTGGGAAAGCGGCGGTAACTGCCCAGCTCCAAATATCTGCTTCTGATCCGCTTGACACATCGAAACCATTGTTATTGTTAATGCTTGAGGATTCTGCGATCGCATTGCTATAACCAAGCCAACCGCCTAGGGTAAAGCGATCGCTAAATCGATAGCTAGTCGATACACCTAAGCTATTTGATGAGGTTGCTGTATTTGAGCCAAAGGGAGATTGAGCGAATTGGCTACCGAGAAACGATGCAGTATTGGCTGTTTGAGGAGAGTAGTACCGGACATAGGTCAAGGCCATACCAAAACGATCAGAGGGAGTAAGGGTCACCTGAGCCAAAGCACCAAAGGCACCATTGAACAGTCCAAAGTCTGAATTAGAGGCAGAACCAGTGTAATAGGCTGCTCCAGTAGCAATCAGGTCATTGAATTGATAGTAGATTCCAGCACCAGCACCAAAACCCAAGTCGTAGATGTAATTATTGAATCCAAAACTGGAAATGGAAAATGCTGGATTGAGGGCGGGAATCAAAGCAGTTGCTCCCTGACCTGCTGCTGCTATAGATACCAGACCTTTATTACCTAGGGGAAACCGATAGAACAGCTGGTTTAATTTAACATCATTGCCGGTATTAGTGGCAAAACCAAACTTGGTCATGGCTGTACCGGTGAAACCAGTGCTAAAATTACTGGTATTCCCTGCCCGAAGTCTAGTGCGCAAAAGGTCTCGACCGGTGAAACTGGTGTCGAAGTTGAGAATTGCCCGGCCTCCCAACAGAGTATTAGTATCATCAAAATCTTCTGTTGGGCTTTGACCAGAAGGAACTGCTTTTTTCCCGCCAAAGCCAGTAGCTAGAGCAATATCTACACTCCCACGCAATATAGTAGTAGTCGAGAACTGATGGTCTTCTAGGAAAGTCACTCGCCCTTCCAAGTTATCGACCCGAGCCTGTACAGTAGCTAATTCACCACTGAACTCTTCTTGTAGCCTTTGCATTGCTGCTAAATCAGCTTCGGTTACCAAGTTGGCTGTTTTACCAATAATCATGGCATTCACCCGATTTAGGCAAAAATTCAAGCCAAAAGCAAACTCGTAGCGAGTCAGGGCACGGTTACCGCGATAGGTGTCATCCTCGTAACCAGTCAGGCATCTATAGCGCTTCAACAAAGACTGTAGTGCTTCGTAAGCCCAATCCGTAGGTTGGACATCAGACAGTTCATAAACTGGTGTTACCCGCTCCATTGGTCCATTACTCAACGGGTCTGTCACACCTAAGTTTTGGGATATATCTAAACTATTATCTGGACTATTATCTAGACTATTGGAGTTAGTCTGGGTAGATGGCATGTCTAATAGTTTAGAAATCGGTGCTACCTGACCCATAGACGGATTACTCACAGTGTCTGCCATCTCTAGGTCTGGCGGTGACTCCAGACTAGTCAAGCTAGCTGTCGATATCCCATAATTAGGAATAGACGTAGTAGTCTTAAACTCCAGTTCATCGTGGAATTGGTCGGTTAACTGAGGAGTTTTTGGGGGAGTTTTTAAGTACTCTCGCGCTATATATTTCGGTCTGGGATTAAGATCTGACCTATCTGGTGATGGTTTAGGGTCTATGGCAGTCAAGGTTTCTGGTTCGCTATCAGCCATAGCGGGGGTAATGGTTACCAAATGGACACCAAGTACTATCGGTGTCAGTGGTAATCCACCGCAAAATTTTTTCACAACTCTCCTCACACAACAAAAATAAAAGGTATAGCGCTACGCGCAATGGCATTGGCAAGAGGCAAAAGGCAAAAGTTAACTACAAGAGCTTTTCAGCTTTTATCTATGTCAAACACCTTAATGCGTAGTGCTATAAAAGCTCGAAGGCTATACCACACCGATAACAGCGATACACCGATACCAAAGTACTTTTGACTTTTGTCCTTCTATGGAACAACCCTGATGTTGTTATTCACAGCTTCGATGGCTCGATTAGCAACATCTTCGGGTATCCGAGTGTACTGTAGATCTTCGTTCAAGTCTTGACCCTCAGTCAGAATCCAATTTATCAGGTCTTTAACCCCTTGGGCTAGTTCTGGTTTAGGATACTTTTCGTAGAGAAACAGCCAAGTTATACCTACAATTGGATAACCCTGTTCTGGGTCATCTATATTTTCGATGGTGAAGTCCTCATTGAACTGCACATTGCCTAGGGCTTTATTGGCTTGATCAACGGTAGGCTTGACGTAGCGACCAGCTCGGTTTTCCAGCCTGGCCATCGGTAGGTTAAGCTGTTTAGCATAACTCGCCGGTACATAGCCAATGGCACCGTCAATTCGCCTAACTTCGCTAGCTACTGCTGCATTTCCCGGAACACTAGAGAAGACCTTAAAGCCCCAATTAGGTCTTTTACTTGCTCGGATTCTGCCATTAGTAATTTCGTTCAAATATTTAGTAAAAATAAAGCTAGTGCCGCTACTGCCTGAGTGGACAACTACTTGGATTTTCCGGTTTGGCAGGCGGGAGTTAACCTGCTTCCAATTAGAAATCTGACCTGAAAAAATTTTACCGAGAGTGTCTCGGGATAGCTTAACATCGGTGGTTATTCCTTGAAGATTATAAACGACAGCCAAAGACCCCCCAGCCGTTGGTACCATCAACAAACCCCGTTTCATGGAGTTTCTCTCTACAGGAGTTGGAATCACATTGCTCGCTCCGAAGTCAACGGACTGATTCAGAAATCGTCTAATCCCACCACCACTGCCAATGGCACTGTATTTGAACTTTACATCTGTTTGTTCTTTTTGTTTTTCTTCTTGGTATTCTCTAAAGTAACGGCGAGTAAAGGGGTTCAGGAAATGTAGCTCCGCGCCAGT
>NZ_GL890815.1 GCF_000211815.1 Moorena producens 3L | reverse complement strand
CTTGGTTATGTCGGGTGGGCAGTGCACCAGACAGATAATCAAGCTTGCAAAGCGCTTTGGTAGGCACTGCCCACCCTACTGCTTGGTTCATGTCGGGTGGGCAGTGCACCAGACAGATAATCAAGCTTGCAAAGCGCTTTGGTAGGCACTGCCCACCCTACTGCTTGGTTCATGTCGGGTGGGCAGTGCACCAGACAGATAATCAAGCTTGCAAAGCGCTTTGGTAGGCACTGCCTAGGCTGTTCACTCTAGGACTTGATTGATGGGATGAGTTCATGCATAATCTGTGTGAAGAGGTTGCCAGGATCTGCCCATGATACAAGGATACAAAAGCTCAATTGAGCGTCTGGCCAATTTATTTAAGCAAAGCCGTGATCGTTGGAAGCAAAGAGCGAGTGAGAAGCAAAAGAAATTGCGAGCACAAGAAATCCGGATTCGGGACTTAGAGAAAAGTCGAGCCCTGTGGAAACGACGAGCCCAGATAGCGGAAAAGGAAGTGCGAGGGTATCGTCAACAGACCTCATCCCCATCGCTTAGCCCCCTGTCTGATCAGACAGCAGTCCCCCCCCGTCCTTAGGCGGCTCTGCCACCGTTGGGATCGTTGAAACCCAAGGCACCCTGTTAGCCAGCCACCATTATGGAGCATTGACGATTAGCTTAGCCATCTCGTTTGTGGTTGAAAGTTTAAGCAGTTTCCGGGGAGCCTCGAAAAATTTTGCCCTATTGAGTCGGTTCATCGGTCAAATTTTACCGAGTTATAGTAGTATTCGGCAATGGGTATTGCGGATGGGACTATACTTGCTACAGCGTCCGTGCGAGTATCGTCACGACTGGCTATACATTGCCGATCTTACCCTGGAATTAGGGGCTCACAAATGCTTAGTAGTGTTAGGAATCAGCCAAGCTCGGTGGAAGCAAATCGTCGAGCAATCAGCTGGGAAATTGTGCTATCAGGACTTGTCACTACTAGCGTTAAAGGTCATGAAGAGCACTAAAGGAGACTTGATCTACCCCATCCTCGAAGCGGTTGGTGACCAGGTCGGGGTCCCCTTACAGCTTGTCTCAGACCAAGGCAGTGATCTCTATAAGGGCATTCGCTTATACCATCAAGCTCATCCTTCTGTGCAGGTGACCTATGATGTGACTCATCAAAGTGCCCGATTACTCAAAGGTGAGTTAGAGCTCGATCCAATCTATCAGCGCTTTGTCAGTCGGTGTACCCGTACTCGTCAACAGTTGCAGCAGAGTCGATTATCTTTTTTAAGACCACCCGCACAACGATCCAAAGCTCGATACTTCAATATTGACACCTTATTGAAGTGGGCCAAACTCGTATTGGCCTATCAGAAGCAGCAGGATTTCTCAAGGGTCAATCCTGGCTACTGCTTAGATTCGAGTGCCTTAAAAACCTTGAGTGAGCAGTTGACTACTGAGGTCAATGCGGCCTTAAAACCCCTTAAACAAAAGCCATTTCCTGACCAGAAAGCCTTTATTGAAGCCCTCAAAGGGTGTCTTTCAGAGGCAGTTTTCTGTGACGTTGGTTCCTTAATTTGCCAAACCGCTGACCTCGGTAGACGGTACTTTGAGGAAAAATTGGGTTGGGTGTCGGACTATCAGGAGGCCCTCGAACCCTTCAACCAGATGCTTTTCTTAGTGCGCACCCTCCAATACCAGCTTAAGCATCAAGGGTTTAACCAACACTCGAAAACAGACTTTATCAAACAAACAGCTGATTTAACCTTATCGAAACGATTAGAGGACTTTTTGGCCAAGTTAATTGCCTATATTGACCATGAAACCACAGCATTGCCTCCTAATCAGCCCCTACTTGCCTCTTCTGATCTCATCGAGTCTGTGTTTGGTAAATATAAACTGTTTTCCCAAAGGTCATCCCTGAAGCATATGGGGCATTTACTCTTGACACTGCCTCTGCTCACCACCCAGTTGACCTCTGAACTTGTTAAAACTGCCATGGAAACAGTTTCCTTCTGTGATGTCCAACATTGGTATCGACAGCACTTTGGAGAATCTCCCTTGGCCAAGCGTCGGGCTATTTTTCAGACTACAAAAATTGACATATAAACTGCATGAACTTTTATCGGCATAAGGGATTCAAACTCAACAGCCTAGGCACTGCCCACCCTACTGCCCACTACGATTAATGACTGAAGCAGGGGGTAGTTTCAAATCTGATTTGTAGTTATACCAATTCTGTAAATTACAGCTAGAGATCAATTTCGTCTCCCCATTTCCCCCATCTCCCCGCGCCCGATCCTGATTGAGATGGCGACAATGCAATAGTTTTACAACACCTACACCACCGATTAAACTCGCTTAACCCACTACACCCACTCCGGCTACTTTTTGTTACCACAATGCAATAGTTTTACAGCACCCACTAAACCCATTACTCCTATTTAGTCTACTACTCCTATTGCTAGCACTCCACCCATCCTTCCCCCGATACTCCTTAAGATGGCGACAATGCAATAGTTTCAAAGCGCCCACACCACATATTTAGCTCACTTAACCTACTCCACCCACTCCAGCTCCTTGCGAAAATGCAATAGTTTTTCTAATCCCTTGAATCTTCTCCAAAATGTGGTTATAATAATAGTATCGTTAAAGCAATGGTTATTGCCTCATGATGATTTCTACCGCACAAGCCGCTGAATTACTGGGTGTTTCTGCCACTCGGGTTCGTTTCCTTCTGGGCAAGGGCAGAGTCAAAGGAGCGTATAAGGTGGGTAGAACTTGGGTGATTCCTCTGTTTGATGGCATGCCAGTGGTCACCCCTGGCACTCGTGGACCAAAGCGGAATTGGTCAAAGCGTACAAATTACACGAAGGCTGTGATCCACGTTAATCAGAAAGTCATTCGCCAAAATCACAACACCGGGGAACGCAATCCAGTGATTACGGTAAAACGAGGCTCTAAAAACATTTACGGTCATACGGTAGAAGTCAATGGCCCTTGTCGGGTGATGTATCGCCCTGATAATCCGTTACATTGTGGCGCAAGGGTGTGGATTGAGACTATCTCGGATTTTCAAGTTATCTGAGCCAAGACTTTCACGGGGTGACAAGCAGCTTGAAAGCATGAACCAGCGAGGTTTGAATCACATCGACCAAGAGTAAAAAGCGATTTTTTTGATCATTTTCATAAAAATGGCAGGTATAGCATTTTTATTTGAGATGTAAACCTAAGAGGTATTTTTTTATCCAATAAAACTCCGTATATCTTTCCCCTCTTGCCTGCCCCCCTTACTAGATACCGTTGGCGAAATTAATATTTGTTTACACAAGGGTAGCAGATGGGTAACTTTAAGTTCATGCTCCCCCAGAATTGGGGGTTGGGGGGCTATAAAGACTGCTGTCTTCAGGCTGATATTTCTAAATGTTAAATTCGCCAGCAGTATCTTACTAAGGGGGGTTAGGGGGGATTCCTCTTGCCTTTTGCCTTTTTATGGAATACGTGTGTTTACAACCCAGATACAAACGCGCTTATGCGATTGACCTTTGGTCAAGCTACGCGAACGCTTAAGAACGATGAACCCTCACCCGCTTATCAGGCTTTTGCTTTCTGACCCAGGCTAAAAACTTCTGCATCTGAGGGTCATTTTTCAAAGCTTCACAGGTATTCAATTCCAGAGCTAAACGAGTATTTGGGAATAAAGCATGTATTTGTCGATGACAAGCAGGGCAAATAGTAATCGTTGGACCAGGTTTCATCTTTTTTCGCTTAGTGTTTTGTCTAGGAATCAAGTGATGAACTGTCAATCGCTCTACATCTCTTCCACAAAGTTCACAAGTCATTGATAATGATAGCAATTATTAGTTTGGTGAGCTCCAAAGTCTTAGGGAGTAGGGAGTAGGGAGTAGGGAGTAGGGAGTAGGGAGTAGTAAAGTCAGACTAGGGAACTTCGGAATAAGGAAAAAATCCTGTAGACCTCATTACTACGAGAACTGTAAAATCCTAAGTGTTTAACATCTCAAATAAAAATGCTATATCATGAAAGCTTGGTCAATAATTTCCTATCTAGTTATCGGTATACTTATCGGTGCTTTTTTAGGTATTATACTACAAAAGTCTGCTCAAGTAGACCAGTTGTTCAGACGCTACGGTATCCTCAGCACTTCTACCATTAAGGATAATCAAAGCAAACCAGTTCCTGCCAATTTTCAAGGCAATATCTCCTTATTTATTTTGGCAGGACAGTCGAATATGTCAGGAAGTGGTAAGCTGACACCTGCTAGTTCCATTACTCACCCCAGAGTTTTTGTCTTTGGAAACGATTACCGCTGGCATCTAGGCAAAGAACCGATTGATTCACCAAGTGGACAAGTTGATCACGTCTCGGAAGATAAGTCAGCTGGAGTCAGTCCAGGTATAGCATTTGCTACTGAATTGCTCAAATACGATCCTGAGCTGATTGTTGGTTTAATTCCCTGTGCTAAATGGGACACTACTATTCAACAGTGGCAAAAAAATCTAAGTGAAGATACTTTGTATGGCTCTTGCTTAAAGCGAGCCTATGCTGCTTCACCAATGGGAGAAATTCAAGGTTTACTATTCTTTCAGGGAGAAAGTGATGCCCTTAATCCTCAAGCCTACCCAAGTCGAAGATTCTTCCCTAATCAGTGGGCTGATAAATTTGTTAGGTTAGTAAAAGATTTCCGTCAAGACCTAGGGAAACCTGAGTTACCAGTAGTTTTTGCTCAAATTGGCACCACTACTGATCCAGAAAAGCTCCCGAACTGGGAAACCGTGAAAGCGCAACAGGAAACAGTCCAGTTACCAGCTACTGGGATGATTACCACAGATGACTTGGCTTTGCAAGACCATGTCCACTTGACAACGGAAAGTTATTTGATTCTTGGAAAAAGATTTGCTAAAGCGTTTTGGAAACTTACTGATCAGTGACATCATGTTTTGAATTTACTATTCGAGGATTATGGCATCAATTAATTAATGGAAACCTGGACAGTTATTTTCGTTCTAGCTATCGGTCTTTTTCTTGGTATTATTCTCCAGAAGTATTATCCAGTCGGTAAGTTGATCAGACGCTACGGTATTATTAGTCGCTTCTTAGTTAAGCGGAAATCTGAGTCTCGGGAAATCAATGTGATTCCACCAGATTTTCAAGGCAAGATGTCCCTGTTTATTTTGGCAGGACAGTCGAATATGTCCGGAACAGGTAAGCTAACACCTGCTAGTTCCGTTACTCACCCCAACGTTTTTGTCTTTGGAAACGATTACCGCTGGCATCTAGGCAAAGAACCGATTGATTCACCAAGTGGACAAGTTGATAAAGTCTCGGAAGATAAGTCAGCTGGGGTAGGTCCGGGGATGGCGTTTGCTACTGAATTATTGAAATACAATCCTGAGCTAATCATCGGTTTGATTCCTTGTGCCAAGTCTGGCACTGCCATTCAACAGTGGCAAAGAAGCCTGAGTGAGGATACCCTTTATGGCTCTTGCTTAAAGCGAGTAGGTGCTGCTTCTGTGATGGGAGAAATCACCGGTATACTTTTCTTTCAAGGGGAAAAAGATGCTCAAAAGCCTTCTCAAGACGATGAGATAACGTTTTTCCCCAATCAGTGGGCTGATAAATTTGTTACCTTGGTAAAAGATTTCCGTCAAGACTTAGGGAAACCTGAGTTACCAGTAGTTTTTGCTCAAATTGGCACCACTACTGATCCAGAAAAGCTCCCGAACTGGGAAACCGTGAAAGCGCAACAGGAAACAGTCCAGTTACCAGCTACGAGGATGATTACTACAGATGACTTGGCTTTGCAAGACTATGTCCACTTAACAACGGAAAGTTATTTGATTGTTGGAAAACGATTTGCTAAAGCATTTTGGAAACTTGTTCAAAGATAAAAGGGTATATCAAGACAGGGAAAACTAGAGGAGACGTAGCCATTGATTCCGGTCAAGCTTGATGAACATCTTATCTAAAACAGTTCCAGGGTTTTTAGTTCCAGGGTTTTTAATTGGGAGCATCGCCATCATTGCCGCAATTCCCACAGTGGTGATATCAACACCAGCTGCTAAAAATATTGCGCAACAGATTACTGTCCGGATTGATGGCCCAAAACAGGGAGGGAGTGGGATAATTGTTGAACGCCAAGCAAATATATATTATATCCTGACCAGTGCTCATGTGCTACAAAAAGCTGGCATCTACAGGATTCAAACCCCTGATGGCAATCGTTATCCTGTAGACTCCCGCTACATCAGACGGATGCCAGGGGTAGATTTAGCGATCTTACCTTTCACTAGCACCTCTAACTACCCAGTGGCTAGGTTAGGGAATTCCCAGCAAATCAGTGCAGGTCAAAGGGTTTATGTGGCTGGATGGCCCCGTTCTGGAGGTGCTTCTCAACAACGGCGGTTTATTAATAGCGAAGGACTGCTCACGGATGCTAGTTCTAAACTTCCTAGGGGATATGCTCTGAGTTATACCAATTTGGTGAGAATTGGGATGAGTGGTGGACCAGTATTAGACGATCAGGGGCGGGTAATTGGCATTAATGGTATGGTCAGATTAGTGGGCGATTCTGACACAATTGTGGCATCTGGGATTAGCATTGACACCTATTTAACCTGGCGCTCTCAGCTGAAACTGCCAACTCCTGTAAAGACTCCTCAAGTCGGTGTTTCTCCTACAGCTGCGTCTGCCAAGACCGGAACAGTTTTCTACAAGTTGACGAATACTCTCAAAGTAGGGACTGGCTCAGTGAGTTCTGTGGCGATTGGCACCGTTGCTCAAGGGAGATCAATACAAAAATCAGTACAAAAATTGATGGCCGCTAGTGGTCATAGTGATGGCACTATCTCCCTGTGGAATCTGTCCACTGGTCAATTAATTCGTACCTGGCGAGGTCACGGTGGTGCAGTGAATGCTGTGGCGATTAGTCCGGATGGTCAAACTTTAGTCAGTGGCGGTGATGACCGTATGATCAAGACCTGGAATCTTAACACGGGTAAACCTTTAAGTACCCTGACTGGACATCAAGATACAGTGGCGACTTTAGCCTTCAGTGGCGATAGCAAAACCTTAGTTAGTGGTAGCTGGGACAACACTATTAAGATTTGGCAGCTGCCTAAGGGTAAACTGTTGCATACCCTTACCGGACATTTAGGTTCGGTGAATTCTGTTGAAATCTCTCCTGATGGCAAAACCTTAGTCAGTGGTTCTCAAGATACAACTATTCGGCTGTGGAATCTAGCTACAGGTAAGTTAGTGCGTATCTTCAAGGGACATTCTCGATCGGTGTCGTCTGTAGCGATTAGTCTGGATGGGAAGACTTTAGCCAGTGGTGGAGGAGACGGCACGATTCGCTTGTGGAATCTTAACACTGGTAAATTGACTAGGACCTTGACGGGTCACACAGATGGGGTGTGGTCAGTAACGATGACTAGAGATGGAAGCACCCTGATTAGCGGTAGTTGGGATAAGACCATTAAGTTGTGGGATATGAGGAGCGCTCAGTTGAAAAGCACCTTAAATGGTCATTCGGGCTATGTTGTTGCTGTTGCTTTGAGCCAGGATGGTCAAACCCTAGTTAGTGGTGGTTGGGATCAGCAGATTAGAATTTGGAGCAAGCAAATATCTAATTAACCTGAGTTCAAGATAAGCGATTCGGCAAAGCCGACGCTTGGCCGTAGGCCACGCCAAAGGCGAACGCGAACGCACTCCTAAAGCAGTAATTGATAGCAAAGGGAACAGCGGATCTGGGAACAGGGAGCAGGGAGTAGGGAGTAGGGAGTAGGGAACAAAAATTATCACAATTCCTACACGGATTGCTAGATATCTGGTTAAAATTGGGTTCTGTTAATTGATAGGGTTGATCGCACTTATGAAGTAGAGTCTTTTTTGACGCTGATTCCCTTAAAACCCTCTTGACTATTGCCTATTGCCTATTGCCTATTGCCTTAAAAGGATAAGCAATGTCGCTCAAACGTTGCTGATAATTGCTATAAAAAATTGCTATAATAGATTTAGGTGTTGTCTACACCATTAACCGGTCAAATAATCCCAGGCTTTAATAAATTCAACAATTTGGCTCACTGGAGGCAGGGTTGATACTGGTCTTGATGGTGTTGTAGTGTCTTCAGATTGCTCGCTCCAGCTTGATTGATTCATCAGATACTTCCCAAAATCTTGATTAGAATAAATACTTAATGAGTAGTCTCTAGAGTTAGTAATAATTGTCTGAGTCGGAGCAATAAAAAAGTTAGCCGATGATTTAATTTCTGGTGCTAACTTAACGGTTTTAATTGGTTTAATCTGCTCAATAGCTTGGCAAATATTTGTAATTAATTTATTGATTTGCTGTTTGTTTTGATTACTTAAAGTGTATATTGATCGTGAGGGTAGGCTATTTAATAGGGTCACAATATTGCGATGAGTTTGACCTCCATCTTTGAAGGGGACAATGGCCAAGTAAGCGATAATGAATAAGTCAGCGTTGTTGCTCGTAAAGGTAATGGTTGTTCTGCGGACACCCACCTCAATGCTGGGCGGTTGATTGAGGACTTCAGAAACATTGGCTATCTGATTATAAATCGAGGCTAAAGCCAAATTCCCTTTGAGGTCTAATGGTGTATCAACGATAATCTTTACTGTTGGGAGGGTCTCGTTGAAAAAGGTTTTGGCAGCTTCGGAAGACAGATGGATAATTTGACTTTGATCACCATCGGGACTTAAGTCAACCCATTCACAGATCAGTCCTTCGGTTTTGAGACCAAACCGGGAAACAGCATATAGTTTTGCCCCAGTCAGGGTAGCACCAGTCAAATCCGCTCCAATCCAATTGGCTTTAATCAGCCTGGCCTTACTAAGATCAGCGTGTACTAAACTGGTATTAACTAAATTGGCATTGCTCAAATCAGCCCCAACTAAGGTAGCTCCACTTAATTTAGCGTTGCTCAGATCAGCCCAACTGAGGTTTGCTCCACTTAAATCAGCCCAGCGTAGATTTGCCCCACTGAGATCAGCTCCCCTAAAATTGGCACAGGTGAGATTTCCTTGTCTGATTTCAACCCCTTTGAGATTGCTACCACTGAAATCGGCTTTGTGCAGATTTGTTCCGTTTAAGTGCGCTCCCTTCAAATTGGCTTGACTAAGGGTTGCCCCCCCTAGATTGGCTTCATTGAAGGTAGCGCGGCTGAGATTGGCTTGTCTGAGGGTGGCTTCTCGTAAATCAGCACCAGAGAGGTTTGCCCCAGTTAGATTTGCTCCACTTAGGGAACCACGAACCATCTCAGCACGAATCAGTGATGCCTGAATCAGTTGGGCACCTCTTAAATCAGCCCGAATCAAATTTGCGACATTGAGCTTTGCTTGTGTTAACTTGGCTTTATAGAGATTGGCACCACTGAGTCTAGCAATGTTTAAGTTGGCTCGGCGGAGGTTTGTGCCGCTCAAGTTAGCACCACTTAAGTTAGTTATACTCAGGTTAGCTTCACTCAAGTCGGCACCACTAAGAGTAGCGCCGCTTAGGTTCAGTTCCGTAAGATCCGCAGCTGTAAAATCTCTTACCCCTGCTGCATATTGTTGGATAATTTCCCTGACATTCATTACAATCTAACAAAAATTAATATTTATCATGGCATAGGCTCAATCTGGGTGAGAGATAATGAAAATTGGTATTGTAGGACTGGGATTGATGGGTGGGTCCCTGGGATTGGACTTGAGAGCACAAGGTCATCAGGTCTTGGGAGTCTCTCGTCAACCAAAAACCTGTCGATTCGCACTTGATCACGGCATTGTTGATGATGCGAGTATTGACTTAAGTATCCTAGCCACAGCAGAGGTTGTGTTTATTTGCACCCCAATAGCCGCGATCGCCTCTACTGTCAAGCATTTAGTCAACTATCTTTACAAGGATACCGTAATCACTGATATTGGTTCGGTCAAAATGCCAGTGGTTAGAGAAATAGCTCCCCTGTGGGAAAATTTTGTAGGTGGTCATCCGATGTCAGGAAGGGAATACAGTGGTGTGGAAGCTGCGGTGTCGAATCTATTTGTAGGAAACCCTTATGTACTGACCCCGATTGAGACAACACCACAACCAGCACTTGAGAAGGTGGAGGAGATTGTGCGATCGCTTAAGTCATTGGTTTACATCACAAGCCCGGAAAACCATGACCAAGCGGTAGCATGGATTTCTCATCTACCGGTGATGGTGAGTGGGAGTTTGATTGATGCTTGTATGCAGGAGACTGACCCAGTGGTTTTGAGGTTAGCCCAACAGTTAGCTAGTTCTGGTTTTCGTGATACTAGCCGTGTGGGGGGTGGTAATCCAGAACTGCGAGTAATGATGGCTCGTTACAATCAGGAGTCGATAATGCGTACGCTTGTAGGGTATCGCGATCGCCTTGACCAGATAATTGAGGTGATTGAACAGGAAGATTGGTCGAGTCTGGAAACAATCTTTGAAACTACTCACGTAGCGCGGAAAAAATTTGTTTCCTGAGTTTGTTTAGTTTGTTATTGAGGTAATTAAAAAGCGATCGCACCAACAATAACCTCAGTGGTTGAGTTCTGGGAGAAGGAATGGAGATATTTTGACTGCTATGTTATATTTATCCGTGGTAATAATAACATAGAAATACAGAAGTTCAGAATTTGGAAGAACGCTGATTAAGGTTAGCTCTCACATTACAAAACATTAGTGGTGGTTTGCGTATGCTCTCTAAATTTAGTGATACCGCAAATCAATTAACTGTTGTACAAACTTTTCGTTCCTAACTATTTCCAATCCCTTGACCTCCCAACCAACCCGTTGTCCAAGCACTCTGAAAATTAAATCCCCCGGTAATTCCATCAATATCGAGAATTTCCCCAGCAAAGTAAAGACCTGGACATTGGCGGCTTTCCATAGTCTTGAAATTAACCTGTTTGAGACTAACACCACCACAAGTAACAAACTCTTCCTTAAAAACTCCTTTACCTTGAATCAAATAGCGTCCTTGAGTCAGTTCTTGAACTAACTGATGTACGGTTTTTTTCGATAACTCAGCCCAACGGTTTTGTGCTCCCACTCCCACACTAGTCACTAAGCTCACCCAAAGGCGCTTTGGGATAGGAATAGGACAACTAGTAGTAATGAAGCGTCGAGGTAACTGGGATTTAACATCGAGGAGTAATTTACGCAATCGGTCTGGGTTGTAATCAGGAAGCCAATTGACCAACAACGGCATTTGATAATGGTGTTCGTGCAACACTCTCGCCCCCCAAGCAGAAAGCTTGAGTACCGCTGGACCACTTAAACCCCAGTGGGTAATTAGCAATGGTCCCGTTTGTTCCTTCAAAGTTTTACCAGCATCGGGTAATTTGAGGCAGACCTGTTTAACACTCACCCCAGCTAAATCCTGTAAACGAGAGTCTGGGATATTAAAGGTGAATAGAGAAGGAACCGGGGTTTCGATGGTATGACCTAAGGCTTTTGCCCAACGGTAGCCTAGGGGATTGCTACCAGTAGCAATCAAAACGCGATCGCATTTTATAGTCTCACCATTCCTCAACCCAATTTCAAATCCTCCTGGGGTCTGGTGTGGGGTGTCAGGAGTCGGGTGTTGGGAAGATTGCCGAGAGATCCACTTAACGGGATTACTAGTGCGAATCGTCACCCCTGCCCTCTTAGCCACTTGTAAGAGACAATCAACAATAGTTTCAGAACTATCAGTAATCGGAAACATCCTGCCATCCGTCTCAGTTTTCAGCTCAACACCGTGAGCCCCAAACCAAGCAATGGTATCCTTCGGTTGAAAGCGAGTGTAAGCTCCTCGCAATGCTTTGCTTCCCCTCGGGTAAGCTTGCACCAACTGGGCTGGGTCAAAGCAAGCATGAGTAACATTACAGCGTCCACCACCAGAGATGCGCACCTTCGATAATGGATGGCGTGAGGCTTCTAGCAGAGTGACATTGGTATGGGGATGAGTCGTTGCACAGGTAATTGCCCCAAAAAAACCAGCGGCTCCACCACCAATGACTACGACATTGAGATTTTGTGAATTATCCAAGGGAATCGGGAATCGGGAATCGGGAATCGGGAATCGGGAATCGGGAATCGGGAATTGGAAACAGGGAAAAAATCTGGTTTACCTTATTACTATCAGAACCGATAATTACCCTTAATCAAAATCTCCCCATCTCCCCATCTCCCCATTTCCCCATACTTCCATCTCTTTACCTTTTGCCTTCAAATCCTAGGATCGTCCTGGCAAATAGTACTTAAAGTCCCTTGAGCCTTGATAGTCAGTGACATTAGCCAATTCTTCTAGAGTTTGGACACCAGGGAGTAATTCGCCATTAATTTGCCAAGTAGGATAGGATTGAATTCCAGCAGCGATACAGGCTTCTGTCTGAGCATTTTTGCCATCACGAGCACACTCTATATAATCTATTTGAGAGAATGCCTGTTTTCCAAACAGTTGCTTCTGCTCATAGCAGTGTGGACACCAGTAAGCTCCGTATTTCTTAGCACCAACCTCAGTCAAATGACGCGCCAGATCAATTTCTGATTGACCAGAGGTTGTGGTAACTTTCCAGCCACCAATAGCTGCGTTTGGCGCACCAGAGGCTGTGGGAATTGGACCACCATTGTCTGCTGATGTGGCCACGGATTCTCCAACATTAGCATAAACTCCTAAGGTACCCACCAAGGTGATCATGCCCACGATCATACCGATAAAGAAAATTTGACCAATATCTTCCCAACTGCGACCCACAAGGGTTAGGACTAGCAGGCTAATGGCAAATAATGCTGAACTGATGCAGTATAGACATACTGCTTGGATCTCAAACGCTAGCAAGTACATCAAGTAGCTACTGAAAACTGTCATAGCTGCTGCACCTGCCAACAGCAATAACCAAGTCCAATTTTCTAGTTTTGAGCGAAGTCCCTTCTTTGGGTCTCCCTTGACTAACAACGGAGCCAAGGCAAATGTAGCCATACTGGTGTATGCCAGGAAGCCAAACAAGGTTAGTGGCTGACCAAATATACTAGCATAAGGGCTGGAAAGGACATCATTACAGCTAGAAGCATTACCTGCACCCGCGCTGCAAACTGCAGTACCACCTGTCAGTTTAACCACAGTCAGATAAGCAGTTAACAGGGCACCCACGACAGCGATCGCAGCAATCAGCTGACGGGACCAACGATAAATCCAGGGGGCAGAACGCCTGCGACTCACACTCATAATCTAGATAATTAGGAATAGGGGTTGCTTGAAAGTTCTAACTACTACGTTATCAAGTCAAACAACCAATAGACAGAAACCAAGGTGAGATACTGTTGATGCTCAACCTTGAACCTACCCTAGGGGAACGCCAAGGGCCAACAACATTTTTTAATTTAGAATGTAGAATTTAGAATTTAGAATTCTACATTCTGCATTCTACATTCTGCATTCTGACAGACAACCTACCCTAAGGGAACGCCTAGGGCGAACAACCTTCAACCGGCCAACCTTCAACCGGCCAACCTTCAACCGGCCAACCTTCAACCGGCCAACCTTCAACCTTCAACGGTCAAACAATTGGTTTTTGTTCTTGTTTAGCAGACACACTACTGCGTACTGCTTCCACAAATTGACTGACCCGAATCGGGTCAATAGGTTGATCAATTTGTCCACGACGCTTGAGGGAACTAGAAACAATTACCCCATCAGCATATTGCATCAGGGTGGAAATATTTTCCCAATTAGCGCCACTGCCAATAAACACTGGTTTGCCCTTAGCCGCCGCCGAGGCTAACACCAGGTCTTGGGGATTAGTAGGAGTACCGGTTCCCCAGCCAGATAGAATCACACCATCAGCTAACCCCCGCTCTATAGTTTCTTGTACAGCTATGGTGATATTCGGTGATTCCAAAGGTTGTCCATGTTTAACCAGAACATCAGCAAGAATCTTAACATCACTACCCAGTGCCCGACGGTAGCGCAAGAGTGTATGAGCCTGTCCCTCAATTAAGCCCTGATCTGTTGCCATAATCCCAGTCAGAACATTAACGCGGATAAATTTAGCCCCTACACAAGTAGCAATTGCCAAAGCACTATGAGCATCATTGCGTAAAATATTGATCCCTATTGGTATGGGAACCAGGTTCATCAGTCGCTGGACTATGATCGTCATGGTACTGACTACTGCTGGATCGACCTGGTTTTTGGTAAATGGGGCGTCGAAAAAATTCTCAACAATCACCCCATCCACTCCACCAGAGCCTAAGGCGGTGACCTCTTGCTCGGCTCGGTCAATCACAGCTTGCAGGCTACCGCCCCAGCGCGGGGAAGTAGGGAGTGGCAGCAAATGCACAACTCCTATGATTGGATTCGGTGTCTGGAAAATTTGCTCTAAGTTCACAATCCTGGGATGTTTGGAAGCCCCATCTCATCAGGGAGCGGGGAGGAAAAGGTACAGATAGAGCGGACCAGCGCCCCCTGTAGAAAACTTGGGAATTGAGAGTAGGGTCGGATGCCGTTTCTGGCATCGGTCTACCACTGGCATTAATGGTGCGGTGCGACAAGGCGCGAGGTTCAACGCCCACACCGAACGCGCACCAAGAGAAAAGCTATGGTGCTTACTCTTTTGATCAAACCTGGGATTTAGTTCGACCGGTTGCTAAAACCAGTCGCTCAAACCAATTGTATCGGTCAGTGCTATCCCCAAAGCAAGCACCAAAATTCCTGAAGACCATTTCTAGTGGTGCTAGGTTAACAGCGGTGCGACAGCGATGCAGCGAGGTAGCGCGGTCTTGGGGGGAACCCCCACTCGCGCTTTGCATCAAGACAAGGCGCGAGGTTCCCTCGCCAAGGGAACGCGCACCAAGAGAGAGGTTAGCCGTAAAACTACTGCATCTGTTTTTGATGCGTACTTATTCTAGGTCAAAGGTAAAATAGGATTATATATATTACCAGTAGATTGTACCGATACTTTTTAGCTACCAAAGTCTACCAAGATAGACCCTAGCCCGCCAATGCAAGATGCTTTCACATCCAGGGGGTATCTCCGCGCTTCTCTGACGGAATATCCCGCGAGCGCCATAAAAATTCCAAAAAATTTGGTTCCACCGTAGGTCGAGAGCGCAACTATTAAACCCTTGGTTTTCGGCTTTAATTTAAGTTACATAATAATCCCTGTCGGTGTTACCCTAATTCAATTCTAACAAATAATAAGAGTTTTTGGTAGACTCTGCAACATTTTCTCTAGCTGTTTACTAACCTTTGTCCTGTCAACTTTGAGCTTTCCGACCGCAATTGCTTAACAGCCGAGATCAGCACTACTCGATTTAATAACTGTAGTAGCGCTCCCCCGCTCCCCCATAGAGGAATATTACCAACGGGGGTCTGTTGGAGTCACGATCCCGACGATGGCATGATTGGCTGTGGGGAATATTTTTAGATTTCCTAATTTTTTTTTGAATATTTTAATAAAATTTAATTTACAATTAGTGTATAGGTTTTGATAGTGAAATCAACATGGAACATCAGTACTAGTAAATTAGGAGAGCAGATTAGGAGTTGAGCACATCACTGACACACCAAACTCAATCACACCAAGCTCAATCACACCAAGCTCAATCACACTAAGCTCAATCACACCAAGCTCAATCACACCAAGCTCAATCACACCAAGCTCAATCACACCAAGCTCAATCAATGGTGTAAGGTGCGGCTATTGGGCAGTAGGTTATGTGACTAAGCTGTAGTACAATATAAGATGATGAATGAATGGGCAAAAAGCCAACTGTAGCAATATCTCACTTGGGCTGCGAGAAAAATCGCATTGATACCGAACATATGCTGGGTCTGCTGGTTCAGGCAGGATACCAGGTTGATGCCAATGAAGAATTAGCTGACTATGTTATTGTAAATACCTGTAGTTTTATAGAAGAAGCGCGGCGAGAATCAGTCCGGACGCTGGTAGAACTGGCGGAAGCTAATCAAAAAATTGTGATCACCGGCTGTATGGCTCAACACTTCCAAAGCCAACTACTGGAAGAGTTGCCTGAGGCAGTGGCAGTGGTGGGAACCGGGGACTACCATAAAATAGTAGATGTAATCCAAAGAGTAGAAACAGGCGATCGCGTTCAAGAGGTTTCTACTGAACCAAGCTACATTGCTGACGAAACAACGCCACGCTACCGAACAACTTCTGAAGGGGTTGCTTACCTGCGGGTGGCAGAAGGGTGTGATTACCGCTGTTCCTTCTGTATCATTCCGCACCTCCGGGGAAAGCAGCGATCGCGTACCATAGAATCCATTGTTGCGGAAGCCGAGCAGTTGGCATCTCAAGGGGTTCAAGAGCTGATTTTAATTTCGCAAATCACCACCAACTATGGTTTAGACATATACAGTGAACCAAAACTGGCAGAACTGTTGAGAGCATTAGGTGAAGTAGACATCCCCTGGATTCGGATCCACTACGCCTATCCCACCGGTTTAACCCCATCCGTCATTAAAGCCATTCAGGAAACTCATAATGTTCTTCCTTATCTCGATTTGCCTCTACAGCACTCCCATCCAGAAATCCTCCGCTCCATGAACCGTCCTTGGCAGGGACGAGTAAATGACGCTATCATCAAGCAACTCAAAACTGCACTTCCTGATGCAGTGTTGCGAACCACCTTTATTGTCGGGTTTCCCGGCGAGACAGAGCAGCACTTTGAACACTTGCTGGAATTTGTCCAGCATCATGAATGTGACCATGTTGGAGTGTTTACCTTTTCTGCGGAGGAGGGAACAGCAGCATACAAATTGCCTAATCAGTTGCCCCAAGGGGTGATGGATGCCAGACGGGATGCCCTGATGGCAGTTCAGCAACCGATTTCCTTAAAAAAAAATCAAAACTGTCTGGGCAAGATAGTTGATGTTCTCATAGAACAAGAAAATCCCTTAACGGGTGAATTAATTGGTCGTAGTGCCAGGTTTGCTCCTGAGGTGGATGGATTGGTCTACGTTCAAGGTGATGCCTCTTTAGGAACCATAGTATCAGTAGAAATTACTGATAGTGATGTCTACGACTTGTATGGTTCTGTAGTACTACCTCCTTAAAAAAGCTACAGGCTTTAACTAGGGGCTGGAATTAAACACTCCACCACTAGGGGAAGTAATCTGGTCAATCCTGAACCAGACCTGATCCAAGGTCTTTTAGATTATGGAGCTGTAGACAAGGTGTCTAGCCTTGTGAAAAGCCGGTGTCTGTCGCCCATAGTTCTGTCGCCCATAGTAATGGCAGACTAAACGGCAGACTAAACGGCACAGTAAACGGCACACTTAAAAGACCTGCTTAGGGGGTAAAAACTAGCTGAGCGGTGCATCAATTCAGCTTTGAGGGTCAAATTTGGGATGATTTACCCCACCCGAATCCAACGGGCAATACCTAGCTAGCGATGCAGAGGTGCGACCCGTGGCGAATTTAATTCGCCAAGGTCAAACGCACCATTACGGTCTTGGGGAGGCAGCGCGGTCTTGGGGGTTCCCCCCATGAGCGACTGCCGTGGTTTCCCCCACTCGCTATTGCATCAAGACAAGGAGCCACCCTCAACCTGACAAGCGATGCAGAGGTGCGACCCGTGGCGAATTTAATTCGCCAACGGAAAGCGCACCATTACGGTCTTGGGGAGGCAGCGCGGTCTTGGGGGTTCCCCCCATGAGCGACTGCCGTGGTTTCCCCCACTCGCTATTGCATCAAGACACTGTGTCTAGGGCATTAACCATTGCGTCTGTAAGACGTGTTCTTGTGGGATGAACCTACTCTCAAGCTTTTAGGCACACTAAATAGGTCGCAACAGACCCCAGCTGATGGTGACAGCCATGCAGAGGTGCGACCCGTGGCGAATTTAATTCGCCAAGGTCAAACGCACCATTACCGACCTGAGGGGGGTTAACCCAAAGCGCGACTGCATCAAGACAAGGTGCAACGCGCGGAGTTGATGCCTATCAACACCAAATGGGTGGAAACTAAACCGCTTTCTACTCATGTAATCTCATCATAGGTGTCTCAAGGCAAAAGCCATGGTGAGTCAAACTTGATGGCTCACTGTCTTTATAGCCATGACAATGTTTCCTGACACGTTCAACTACTAACTTAACTTTCTGACTTACCAGAAAAAAAACCACAACTAACCAACGAAAAATCGAAAAATAACTTATGACCGTTTCTTTCCAAAGCCTGGGATTGTCTGAATCTTGTGTAAGCCAACTCGAAAAAATCGGCTTCACTACACCTACTACTATCCAAGCCCAAGCTATTCCTGAACTGCTCAATGGCCATGATGTACTCGGTATGTCTCAAACCGGTACTGGCAAAACAGCAGCGTTTTCCCTACCAATGCTAGATCGCATTGACTTGGACAAGCGAACCGTACAAGCCTTAATTCTAACCCCAACCCGAGAGTTAGCCCAGCAAGTTAACCAAGCGATTCGGGACTTCAGTGAGGACCGTCGATTGCATATACTAACCGTCTGCGGTGGTCAGTCCATTGAGCGGCAAATTCGGATGCTGTACAAAGGCGCTCAGATTGTGGTAGGAACTCCCGGACGGGTGATTGACTTGCTAGACCGGGGAGACCTTAAGCTGGAAAACCTGAGCTGGGTGGTACTTGATGAAGCCGATGAAATGTTAAGCATGGGCTTTATCGATGATGTTAAGAAAATCCTCCAACAGACTCCCGAAGAGCGTCAGACTACTTGCTTCTCAGCAACCATGCCCCGGCCAATTCAGGAGCTAGTCAGCAAGTTCCTGAAATCCCCCGTCACTGTTAAAGTTCAGCAATCGAAAGCAGCACCAGCGCGCATTGAACAGCGAGTTTACATGGTACCCCGTGGCTGCTCCAAAATCAGGGCTCTCCATCCGATTCTGGAACTGGAAGACCCAGAAGCTTCAATCATTTTTGTGCGGACACGAAAAGCTGCTGCTGAACTAACGAACCAATTACAAGCGGCTGGTCACAGTGTGGATGAGTACCACGGTGATTTGAGTCAGAGTCAGCGGGAGCGGTTATTGTATCGGTTCCGGAAAAATCAAGTGCGTTGGGTAGTAGCAACCGATATTGCTGCCCGTGGTCTAGATGTGGATCATCTCACCCACGTGATCAATTTTGACCTGCCAGATCAAGTAGAAAGCTACATTCACCGCATTGGTCGTACCGGTCGTGCTGGTAAGACAGGAACAGCAATTACCCTGATTCAACCTTTTGAACGCCGTAAACTCTACCAGATTGAGCGCAAGGTGCGGCAACGGTTGGAAGTTACCCGGATTCCGACCCGCTCACAAATTGAGACCCGGCGCTTAGAAAGACTGCAGGCAGAGTTACGGGAAGCTTTATCAGGGGAACGGATGGCTTCTTTCTTGCCAGTTGTACGGGAGTTGGAAGAAGAATATGATGCTCATGCGATCGCAGCGGCAGCATTGCAATTGTTCTATGACAAAACTCAACCCCCCATTAGTGACGATCTCGAAGAACGAATGGTGGAACGTCCCAAACTGCGGCTTAACACAGATAAACGCCATCGCACAGAAAAACCCAGAAAGCCTGTGATTCAGAATCAGTCAAGATAAGATAGACAAAGATGAAGTGTAAAGGATGAAGGCGTATTGGATGAAGTAGCAAAATATACCAGTTGCTGAGTAAGCAATAAAAATCAATGGAAGGGTTGACATCTCATAACCTTCATGCTTCATGCTTCATGCTTCATACTTCACACTTCACACTTGATACTTCACCCTTAATACTTCCCTAACCAAACGTGGCTTCAAGTCTGTCTGTTTCTGATTCGTCTACTGTGAGTGGTGGCATTTCTACTTCACTCAACTGGCCTGGCTTAGTTGAGGCTTACCGTCCTTATTTGCCAGTCACTGACTCCACACCAGTGGTAACCTTACTCGAAGGTAATACTCCCCTAATTCCTGTGCCCACTATTGCCAAAATTATTGGCAGAGGAGTAAAGGTACTGGTGAAATATGACGGTCTCAATCCTACCGGTAGTTTTAAAGACCGGGGAATGACCATGGCGATTTCAAAAGCTAAGGAAGCAGGAGACCAGGCGGTAATCTGTGCTAGTACCGGAAATACCTCGGCATCAGCAGCAGCCTACGCTAGTCGGGGGGGAATGCGGGCATTTGTGATTGTTCCTGATGGTTATGTGGCTCTGGGGAAATTAGCCCAAGCGTTGGTATATGGAGCAACAGTAATAGCGATTAAGGGAAATTTTGATGACTGCTTGAAAATTGTCCGGAAAATGGCATCAAAGTATCCCGTGACCTTGGTCAATTCCGTCAATCCTTATCGCTTAGAAGGTCAAAAGACAGCTGCGTTTGAAATAGTGGACAACTTAGGTGATGCTCCTGATTGGCTGTGCATACCAGTGGGGAATGCTGGCAATATTTGTGCCTACTGGATGGGATTTTGCGAGTACCATGAACACGGGAAATGCGATCGCTTACCCCAAATGATGGGATTTCAAGCATCTGGAGCATCTCCGATTGTCGCTGGCAAAGTCCTAGAGCATCCCGAAACCATTGCAACCGCAATTCGGGTGGGCAACCCAGCTAGCTGGGAAAAAGCGATCGCAGCCCAAGAAGCTAGTAAAGGGGCATTTAATAGCGTTACCGATCAAGAAATTTTAGATGCCTATCGGTTATTGGCATCCCAAGAAGGAATTTTTTGTGAACCAGCGAGCGCTACATCAGTAGCTGGTTTGTTGAAAGTAAAAGACCAGGTACCCACAGGAGCAACCGTGGTTTGTGTACTGACAGGTAATGGTCTCAAAGATCCAGATACTGCAATCGAACACAGCAACAACCCATTGACAGAAGGGATTGAGCCGACAACTGCTGCTGTGGCAGAGGTGATCGGGTTAAAGCCAACAGAGGGTTAGGGATGGGTCGTAACTTCGGTGGTTAGGTTGAACGCGATCGCTTGGCCTATTGGCCAAGGTTATTTGGTTGAAGGTTATTTAGTTGAAGGTTAACCGGTTGTTAGGTTAGTTGTTAGGTTAAAGGTTATTTGCTTGTTCGCCTTTGGCGTTCGGTGTAGGGTAGATTAACCGGTTGGTTGAACGCGACGCGCGTGCCTATTGGCCAAGGTTTAGCGCCCACATCTACCAATTTACCTGGTGCTGGATATTTCAGACCTAAGTAGATTCTTGAGCAACGGTCATAGAGGACTTGCCTTAGGAGTAGGATGCTCACTGCTAGCATAACACCTAGTAAAATCCATTTCAGCCAAAATATCATTAGACTAAATTGAACACGGAAACAGCAACTGCATCCCTACTCCCTACTCCCTACTCCCTACTCCCTACTCCCTATAACCCAGGACTAAAGTCCCTGATCCAATTGAGAGCTGCTATATAAATTGGGATAATCTAAGAGTCGAGTTCTCTCAAACCCAATTGGTAGTTGATTTAATCGACTTAATTCCTGATCAATGTGATTAATGAAGTACTTCATTTCTCTAGGATTACCATGGATATCTTGACCTGTGACCAAGTAGCTATTTACCTCATTCTTTAGAGATGCATAGTTCAGGTATAACTGTTTGTTATTGACAATACTGTCCTCATACCGGAATAATCCAGGAAGATTTCCAAACATAATAGCTGATGCTGAAACCACTACGAAGATATTAATCACATAAGGGTGAGTACTATTCCAACCTGCTCGAATAATAAAGAGTAAACAAATTCCTGCTACAATCGCTGTACCATAGGTCATTAACTTAGACATATAGTAATTGTTGTAGAAGAATGTCATCATTTTAAAATGCCTTTGGTCTCGCGCTTGGATTTCTTGGATTTGGTCACTAATTCTTTCTTGTTCAAGGGGAGCAGCCTCAGCGATGGTCTCAGTATAGGCAACTGGTGCTCTTGGGGGTAACAACCACTTTTGGGTTTGGTAGTTACCTAAGGAATAGAGAAAGATTACTCCTACAGTAATCAGTAAAACCAATACAGAAGTTAAGGCGATATGTCCAATCAGTGGCTTAGACCAAAATTTTGGCTGAGTTAAGCCTATTTTATTAGTTTCCTGATTCTCCGTTTTGACAACGGTTTCAATGGTTTCATGATTATGAGTTGTTGTCGAATTTCCTTTCTCGATGTCGATAGCTGAAGATTTATTAAACTCTAACATTAGCTTGACCTCCAAGGGGCGGACATTTGGTTTTTTATTGGGATTCGTTTTTTGATTCGGATATGGATTTAGCACCATCAACTTTAAAAGGGTATTCAATCACTACTCGTTTGTCAATTTAAGGCAAAGGCATAATGGTAATTAACAATTAACAATTAACAATTAACTAATTACTAATCACTAATCACTAATCATTAATCACTAACGTAGAGGAAGCCGACCTGCCAAATTCTTCTGGGGCATAGTTGAGGTGTGCTTGGGCAGGGGGCCATAAATAGGTTCCTGGTGTAACTGAGCGCACCAGATAATGTAAATTATAGACACCAGCCTCCAATCGATCGGCATAAGCCACAATGCGATCGCGATGAATTTTCTGATAATCTATTTGCCAGCTATCCTGTTGAGCTTGGAAGTAAGGAGTAGCAGTTTGGAAACTAGTATCCACTGCTTCCAACCCAGCTGGTAAGAGATCTTCGATCACCACATGATCCACTGGATGATCGGTAATCACCTCCACGCCAATATCAAACACTTGTCCGGCTGGTACTGTTAATGGGTCTTTGAGAGCATACAGTCCAATCTTTCGCAACACCTTTTCCTGATTAGCGGGACGTATGGTCTTGTTTACTCGTAATCCATTAAACCGACCGGGTTGATTGCCTTGTAAGCGATAACGATAGCTGGTTAAGTAGTGTAGAGTCCCTGAACCAGATTTTTTGACAATCAGGTCATGGCGACCTCGGGGTAAGTTATCCATGGTAACCTGAATCGATTGACTAGGTTTCTTATACCCCTGGAACTGGGCTGAGCCAAGTTTTTTCCCTGCTAGTTGCACCGTTGCTCCAAAGCTGGGGGGTGTAGGCTGTAATCGACTATAGTCTACTAAGGCACTCAAGGCTTGGGCATTATCGTAGCTAGTTTGCCAAGTGCCATCTCGCCGTAACTCTAATAACCCTTGTAATAGTTTACTGCGAACCTCGGCTGAACTGTTTTGGGCAATAAATAGACGCAAGGCTTGAGCTTGTGCAGTAGTAGACGAATCCAGCCAACGCCAGCTTTGGGGTAAATTTATCCGAGCTGAACGCCCAGTTTGATAGATGCTTTCCTGAAACTGATTAACTAGAGTTTGGGCTTGGCTCCGCCACTGACGAAACTGTAATAAGTAACGCGCTAATTTAATCTGAGTGACCCGGTCGAAGTTACTGCTTTGTTCATAAAGGTATCCTAGGAAGTCACTGCGGGTTTGACCGAGTTCTGCTAATCCCATCAGTGCTTCTAATCGCACCTTACTCTTACACACTACGCTCTTGCAATAATCATACTGACCAGGATTGGCCAATATTTTCTGCAAGTAGTTCTGGAGACGGCTCACCATCCCGGAATCTACTGATAATCCTGCTGCTTTAGCCCGAGCTAGAGCAGTAGCAGCATAGGGAGAGACGAAGGGGTCTGAGGATTTTTGTCCGGGCCATCTGGCAAAGCCACCATCTGGTCGCTGGAGTTTCTGTAACTGTTTGATAGCCTCAGTGCCTTGTTGGCTAGGGTTAAACTCAGCAAAGGTCTGACCATATTGTTTGCCGAGTATTTCCAAATTGGATGCGATCGCTAATTTACTTGCTACCGGTTCTAAGAAGGGTAAGTCTTCGTTACCCAAGACTTGCTTAGCCGGAGCAGTAATTTCAGGAATCAGAGTACTAGCCAGGGAAATCTCTAACCCTCCGCTGTCAGGTACCACGTTACTAGCTATATTCACTGGGATTTTTACTTGATTCCTGGTTACTCCCGATTCCACCACTTGCTCAGTAATGTCAACGGGTTTGACAGCTAAAGGCACTTCAAACCCATCTTGATTACCATTGAGCTTAGTCGTAAACTTGACTTTAGCTTTACCCAAGTTATTGGCTACCATCGGAAAACGATAACCACTGGTTCCGGTCTTGGCTGAGGTTTTTTGATTCAGCGTAGGCCCTTTACCACCATCAAACTGAACCCCACCGGTCAGTTGTGCATTAATCTGTAAATCTCCCGTTTTCCCAGTATTATTAATTAGCGCTATCCCAGCTTTAAAGCGATCGCCTGGACGAGCAAATTGAGGTAATACTGGATTAGCCATCAGCCGCTTGGTGGTGATAAAGGTAGCCTGGCCATTACCAAAGTGTAGGTTGCCATCCGTTGCTACTGCCATCACCCGCCAAGTGGTTAAATTATCTGGTAGTTTAAAGGTTACCTTTGCTTTACCATTGGCATCTGTTACCAGTGAACCATTGTAGTAGGCTAAGGGTTTGAATTCCGTGCGAATCCGAGTACTAGCTGCGCCAGAAGACTCTCCTCCACCATAGCCCCAGCCTTTGTCCATCATTCGCGTCGCTAGCTTTTCTAGCACCACCTTAGGACGGTTATCACTGAAGCGAGTGGAAATATCTTGCTGAGCATACACGGTCTCTACTAAATCCGGTACTTGGTAGCCACTCAGTTGCAAGATGGCTTCATTGACAACCATCACGGTAAACTGTCCCTTTACTGGTTTACCCTTAGAATTTTGCAATGATAATTCCACTGTTTGCTTAGCACCAGGTTCAATGGACTTAGACTGCAATGTCTCTGTTACCTTGAGATAGTTATCATCCAACTTGGTATTAAACGGAGCAAAACCGATCCGCACCAGATTTTCTACACTCCCCGGCTCCACTTGGGATAGGGGTTTGCCTTGGCGCACTACTACTGCTTCTACTGCTGCATTAGGTACCATCTCGGGAGTGACTTTGAACTTAATCTCTGGCGCACCCCCTTTAACTTTGACTACTTTGCGATAGAGAGTATTGTTCCGAACTACTGAAAAATACAATTCCCCTTCAGGATAGGGAGATTGAATCAAGGCTGTAGCTGTTTCCCCCGGCTTATAGCTATCCTTGTCTAGTTTGATATCCAGACGAGAGTTATCATAGCGAGACCCCCAGTACACTGAGTTTCCACCGGTTGCCCAAATTTGTAAGTCTGTTGCTGCTAAGTCATTTTTAGCTTTAGCCAAATTAGCGCGAATTCGATAAGAACCGGATGAGGGGGGAGTGAGCTTGATGGATTTTGGACTACTACCGGAACGGACAGTTACCTCTTTAACGGTTTTGTATTCCACCTGATTCTTTTCTCGCTGACTCCCTGCCAACACCTGGGTAACACTGCTGTATTTCATTTCTTGCAGTTCCAGGCGTACTGATTGTCCTTTAATTAATTTACCGGTGGGGTCAGTAACAATCACTTCTACAGGGAATGGTTTTCCGGCATCCGCCACCCAATCCCCTTTTAATCCAATTAGTTTATCGCTAGGTAAAGCTGTAAATGTTTTAGAATCGGATACCGACAGATTCGAGACATCGGTAACTTGGGAATCTACCCGGTAAGTCATGGGATAGGGCAGGTCTTTCGTCACCGGAATAGTTAGACTACTTTCCCCAGACTCACTCAAGGTTTGATTAGTTTGGAGGACATCACTGGTAACTTGCGGTCTTTCCTGGGGCCAAAACCACTGCTGACCAAAGGAAAACTCTTCCCATCCTTCTGGAGTAAAGTAGACGGGGGTGCGGGTGACGTAATAAGCCACCTTGCCCCCATCTACATTTGAACCAAACCAATAATTTCCTTGGACATTAGCGTCCACCTTCTCGCCCATGTTAGCAAATTTTTGAGCAAGGGTTAGGTCAACTTTAAAGTTAGGAGGATTAAACTCAGCTACTCGGAAACCACCTGAAATTTCTCTGCCATTGCTTCCCCTGGCCTGGACGGTATAGAAACCTAGGGGTTGATTCTCTTTCAGGGGTAATTCTAGGGAAAAGGTACCAAATTCATTGGTTTTCTTAGTGCCTAAACCTGTCTTCTTACCATTGGGTTCTACCAGGGTGACCTGATAGGAGGCATTTTTGTCTTGGGTGAGGTTATCTTTTTCTAGATAATAGGCTGCTGCAGTGAACCAAGCCTTTTCTCCTGGTTGGTAAAGCTGTCTGTCTGAGAAAATAGTGCCTCGGGATTTTGGTTTGCCATTGTCCCAGTCTGAATAAATCCCGTAGCCATAATACCCACTATATTCATTGGTTCGAGTAAATGCCCAGTCTTTGCCTTCTTTAGCAATTACCAGTAATTGCGGACCTTTAGTGAAGCGCGTTGCCCCATTCATACATTGACGTAGAGCTTGGCTGTTTAGGGCGATGGTGCCAGTTCTGTCAGTTTTTGCGATCGCACAGGGTTTTGGTGAGCCTCGATAGGAAGCATTCAGCTCAGACTTATATATCTCTACCGTTGCTGCTGCTGGTGAGCCATCGGACAGATGATTCACTTGCACCAAACCGGAATCAGGGAACCATTGCGCAAACACTCCCAAATTGGTCAGCTGCACCATGCCATAAAAGGTTGGTTCCCACCACTTTTCGTTTCCATTGCCATCCTGATAGCGATTGGTTTTCGCTTGCACCCCATAGGCCAACATTCCCGTTGGACCTCCCAGTCGTTTCCTCAGGGAAACCG
This sequence comes from Moorena producens 3L, assembly GCF_000211815.1. Taxonomy (GTDB): domain Bacteria; phylum Cyanobacteriota; class Cyanobacteriia; order Cyanobacteriales; family Coleofasciculaceae; genus Moorena; species Moorena producens. The sequence continues at coordinate 58,272 of NZ_GL890815.1, read as the reverse complement.
CGATATTAGTGGTTTTATTTTTCTTTCCCGCTACCCGGAAACGTTCCCATTGAGTTGGCTTCGGTAATAAATCATTGCTCTTGCCACTCGGATAAGCGGAATCTTTATAGACCAAGTCAGTAGGTTGAACAATGCGATAAGCGGCTTTATACTCCGGTTGCGGTAAATTGACTGTAGAAATATTCAACTGTAGGGACTCGGAATTGCTTTTTAGGGTAGAGGGAAAGATATGCAAATCCGAGGGAGCCCAGATATCCCCTGCTAAATCCCCTGTTTCGTACTTAAAGGTTATTGGTTCACCCAAGGTTTGCCCAAATTGGTCAGTGAGATTAGCACCGAGAGTAACGGTATAGGTAGTTTCTGGTTCTAATGCCCAAGGATTAAGGTTAACGAATCGATTGCCATCATAAGCTTGCACCAATTTGGGAGCTTCCTTGGGAGCAGGCTCAACCGTAATATTCTCCATGGCGGAAGAGGCTAGCAAAGGATTATTAAATTCCAACTGAGCTGCCCCGTTCACAAACCGTCCATAAGCGCCTCCCGCCTCTGGCTGTCCGTAAAATGTGGTTTCCTGATAGGTCAAGGGGTCAAAGGTTTTGACTTGACTAACGAAAGGGGTTTCGGTCGCGATATTGCCGCGAGCGGGACGCACACCAGGGGCAAAGGCTAATTTGTAATCGGTAGCTTTAGTTAGGGGTTGCTTAGGGGTGATCGTATAAATCCATGGCCGCAAGGAGGGGTTAAATTCCTGAGCGGGTTGCCTATACTCTGAGGAAACATCCTCTTGTTCTTTAAGGGCTACATCTAGCTTGACACTCTGAGTCTGACCTTTTGGTGTCATGGTCAAGTGCTCGTTTACTGAAGCGAGATCCAATTGAGTATTGGAGGTAAACTCTAACTTAGGCTCCAGGGCAATCGGTTGTGGTTCGGCTTCTGGATTCCTCTGAGTTGCTGGCAGATTGGTTAACTGGATCGGGGCAGTATTGAAGGTCCAGGCTAAGTCTTGTTCTAGACTATGATTGTTTAGGTCAGTTAATCCAGCTTTGAGGGTAACTTGGACACGAGTGGCTAGAGGCAGAGCTTGGTCAGCTTGGAATCCTACCATCCGTGGGGTTAAGAAACGAAATTGCCCAGGGATAGGGGGTATGATTTCAAATTTCTGTAATATTTCCCGCTGATTCGGACTTCCCAAGCGTTCAACGGGAATCAAGGGGTCTTTGAAGCGAATCCGAATTTGAGAGAGGGGCTCAGCTATGCCGATGGGACTAATTTGCTCAATCCACTCTGGGATTTGAGGCATCGGTAGGGGAGCTACTGCTGGTAAGGGTTCAAACCCTGAAGTTAGTTTAGCGCTATCACAGCTTATTATACCTAGGATGAGAGATAATCCCAGTAATAACCCTATGGCTGTTTTAATTACCCTACCCATGGCGTGCCTAGATTTTCCTCTTGCAGCTTCCACTATTGATTAAAGCTCAGATTTTTTAATTTGGCAGGATTGTGCTAAGTTTCCGTGACATACTCCCAACGCTAATTACTTCGCTATCGCTACGTAATATAGCCTGGGCTTCTCAACTTGCGAGAACTTGGTGCTTCATTGGTAATCCTACGATTCTTCCTCCACACCCAGCTTGACGACCGCTAGACCTTCAACGGCTGCAATACCTCTATTTACGATAATTTTGCCACTAGCCACATCGCGAGGCATGACGATCTGACATTCTGGACAACTATGTATTCTGACACTCAAGTCTTTAGGCACATCAGCCCCACATTCAGGACAAAGTTGACTACTGCCTTTAGCATCAACTTTTTGATAGTAAGTCCCAGTCTTGCGACAAACCCAATCCAAGATATTCAAGAATTGACCAGGCGCACTATCCAAGACGTGCTTGGCAAGCATACCTTTGCTCAATCCCAAAATGTTCAAATCTTCAGCAAAGATCATTCCTGCCTGACGGCAAAGATGATGGCTAACTTTGTAGTGAAAATCTTTTCGCTGATTACCAATCTTTTCGTGCAGCAAAGATATTTTGTGTGTCAAAGCTTGATAAGATTTACTTCCTTTTTGTTTCTTACTCAATCTGCGTTGCAGCCATTTAAGCTTGCTTTGAGACTGAATGTAGAACCGAGGATTATCAATCAATTCACCTTGGCTGGTAGCGACAAAACTGGAAATCCCCCAATCAATACCCAAGGGTTCACCATGAGGCATCGGATCGGGGATAGATATGTCAGAATGCAAAATCAGTTGAGCATACCACCCCGAAGCTTTCATCAGGACTCGAACCTGCTTGATAACAAATCCTTTTGGAATAGCTCGATGCAGAACAATCGGCATCTTACCAATCTTAGGGAGTTTGATTTGCCACCCAGTAATCGGATTCGATTTGAACTGAGGGAATACAAACGAACGATAACGTCCAACCTTCTTGAAGCGTGGAAACCCAAACTGTCTCTGTTGTCTAATCTTAAATGCTCTATCAAGTCTCTTGAGAGCATCTTGAAGGACTTGAGAATGTACAGCCTGAAATTCACGAATGCTTTTCTTGGCGACTGTCAGTGCGTTCTGTTGTTTGTAGTAGTCAGGATATGGTTCGTCAGCAGAGATAATATATTCCTGCCTGAGACTACAAGCGTCAACTCTACACTTACGGCTATTGATCCAGTCTTTTCTTTGTCGTAGTGCGTAATTATAAACACGCCGACATTGTTCGAGCCAATCAAGCATCTTTGCTTCTTGGTCGATATCTGGATGAATGCGATATGTGTAAGTCATGCTTTCCATACAAATAGTCTAACAAATATTGCCGTCTTGTTAGACTATTTATCCGATTGCCAATTATCACCCCATCGAGGGTTTCAATTGGCTTGGCTTGTCCATGTATCCCAACGCCAAATCAAAGATTTCGCGCGCGGACTTATAGCCCGCCAAACCCCCCAAAAGTTAACTCGTCGGGGTAGTGCTGGTGTAGTAGGTTAGGGCTTTTTGGTGGGGTGCCTCCGGATCACATTAAGTAACTGTGAAACTCCCCAAAACCAAAAATACAATTACTTTGTTTACGGCAGTGACTCACAAGCGATACCATCTTTATCACGGTCTAGCCGGTGGGGGTCGCCGGGAAAGGCATCAAGCACCTGTTGGGCTTCAGCTTGAGTACTGAAATCTGAACAATTGCAATCTGAATTCACGCAATTGGGCAATTCAGGTTGTAGATCAGGAGACGAGATAGGTGTTGTGTTACTAACCATCTTGGCAAAACGAACCTCAGATAAGCCAATCAGACTTGTCGGTCCATAGTTGGAGACAACATCGATTCTGGCAAACTGAGCTTCCACATTAGGAAAAGAGAAGATAGTAGCCGGAATATTGGTTGCAGGTCCTTTAGGCAGAGTTAGGGTTGAAGATTCAAAAACTGGATCACTAAAATCTGAATTGTTAGAGAGAACTAAGATAAAGTCTTTGATGCCCCGATTAGTTGCCGTTGTATTGAAAGCATTGTAATTCCAGAGGGCTAGTGTATTGAATAGGACTGGGCTGCCAAAGTCAAAGTCAAAGTTGACATCAGCTGCGGTTGCACAATGATTTAGCTTAGCTGAGAGAAAGTTAGCTGAATTTCCTCCAGCTACGTGGAGTTGATCCAGTTCCGTGCCGCTACCAGTCAGTCCATTGCCATTGAAAATGTTAGCTACAGCTCCAAAATTAGGTGTGAACGAGCCATTATTTAGGTTAACAAAAGCAGTTGGATGTAGGATTTCAACCTGAGAACCAGGGCTGGAGATGTTAGAATCTGTTTGGGCTAGGGCTATATCGGGGTAACTAGTCAGTGATGCTACTATCGAAAGCATCAACAGAACTGTCATCACAAAAGCTTGAAAGCTTCTCAGGAAAATTTGTTTCACTATTCTATGGTTGAGATTACTTTAATGACTTTACGTGAATTTGTCTAATTTTTCAAGCCCCTTACATAATTCAATTGTAGTATTTTGTCACACAAAAACCGCCAGGAAATTACCAGAATTTTTTTTAGTATAAATCATCATTGTTTCCTTTGCGGTAGTTGTCTGATTCATCGGGATTGAACTAGAGGGGAAAACTAAGGTTGGCAGCAAATATCCCCTCTTTTAGACGTTTTTTATGGTTTAAGTCCCGATATTCCCAAACTAATCAATTCCCAAAATAATCCCCAAAAAAACATCAATCCCTCTCCCTATCCCTGACATCCGTTAAGCCATCCGTTGCCAACAGTACCTTATTTCGAGTGCTCGGAGTAATCTTCAGAAGATTCAGGGTTCAGCTCCCAGCGGAGGTGATCACGAACCTCTAACTTGTCTCGAGTTTGCACAGCTTCACCATCAACTGAAGAAATCCCCATGGACTCCAGCAAGTCTTCAGTTACATTTTGGTCAGGAGTGGGCGTTTGTCCTCCAACTGCTTCTTCCCCCACTACTTCAGCCTGATACCAATTATCATAAATATCGCCACCGGTCACATTGCCACCGGATAGTTTGCTAATTCTCAACTTCTCCAAGGTGCGTCCCATCCCAGTGTCACGGTCAACCACACCCTCAAAAATCCGGTCAGGGTCTTCTATTCCAGTCAGGTCTGCTAACAAGACTTCTTCAGTATTACGGTTGTGAGTATACCCTTCCTCTCGGTTGACAATTTCATAAGAGTTGACTACATCGTTGTTCTTGTAATCTTTCATAATCGTTACTCCTGATTAGTGTCATTGTTTGATTCATTAAAATTCTCCTTATAATTAAATTATACTGCTAAAATAATTAAAATTCACAAGCACTCTCCCCATCACCATCACTCCCTTCACCCCAGCATTATCAGGAATATAACGCTATGCTATCAGTTAGCAAAACTATGAAACATTACTCAATAAATTGTAAACTTATCGCTGCTTAGCCCTTAGCTACAATGGTGGCCACCTAGAAATCATGGCTGCTTCCCCTGAACATTAACGTTTTAAAAACGTGATGGATCGCTTTGTTTAAAGCTTAGCTTAAGCATTGAAAATTAGGAGTTTTTTTTAGGTTAAAATCCCTTTATAAGTCCCGAAATTATTGTTGATAAACCTGATTTATGTTATTAATAACAAGGTTGTTGATGGTTAAAGGTTAACCGTTTGACTGTTATTGGATATAGCTAATGAAATTAGTGTCGAATTACCAGTTAGGTAAATTAGGCGATCGCTCTTTTTTAATACAGATAAATTATCAGACGAATTACCAGTTAGGTAAAAAAGAGCGATCGCTCTTTTTTAATACAGATAAATTATCAGTCGAATTACCAGTTAGGTAAATTAGGCGATCGCTCTTTTTTAATACACATAACTGGTAAGTTTTCAAGAACTAATTTCAGAGGGTTCACCTGGAAAATTCTAAAAAATTGCTCCTCTTTTAATTAGCTTAAGCTTTGTGGATTCATCAATTCCTACAATATATCCGAATCGGGCATTTTTCACGTCAGCACCATTAAGGTTAGCACTACTGAGATCGGCACCAGTGAGGTTGGCACTACTGAGATCGGTATCTTTAAGGTCAGCACGATACAAGTAGGCACCACCAAGGTTAGCGCCACTGAGGTTTGCAGCACTAAAATCGGTACCAGACACCCTCATAGGACACAAGTTGGCAAGACTAAGGTTGGCACCACTAAGATTGGCACCACTGAGGTTGGCACTATAAAGAGAGGCACCCCTGAGGTTGGCACCACTGAGGTTAGCACTATAAAGAGAGGCACCCCTGAGGTTGGCACCACTGAGGTTGGCACCACTCAGCTCAGTACCCCTGAGATTGCTATCAATCAGCTTGGCATTACTGAGGTTGGCACCACTGAGGTTGGCACCACTGAGCTTGGTACCCCGCAGATCGGCACCACTGAGATTGGCACCACTCAGCTCAGTACCCCTGAGGTTAGCACTACTGAGATTGGCATTACTGAGGTTGGCACTATACAGAGAGGCACCACTGAAGTTCGCATTACTGAGGTCGGCACCACTAAGGTCGGCACCACTAAGATTGGCACGAATTAGCTTCGCACTACTGAAGTTGGCATTGCTGAGGTTAGCATTACCGAGGTTCCCACCAATCACCTTAACATCACTGAGGTTAGCACCACTCAAGTTCGCACGAATCAAATTAGCACGAATCAGGTTAGCACTACTGAGGTCGGCACCACTAAGGTTTGCATCATTGAAGTCGGCACCACTTAAGTCGGCACCACTCAAGTCTGCACCACTCAAGTCTGCATCACATAGGTTAGCACCACTGAGCTTGGTATCACTGAGGTCCGCATCACTGAGGTTCGCACCCCTCAAGTCTCGACCCACAGCTCCACCACTAGCAATCTCTGCGACTAGACGCCATTTATGATCAAGCTTGCTATTATCTTCATCATCTGAACTTTCGTTCAAAATTTGAATATCTTTAACAGGAAAACCACTTAATTCTTTTAGGTCTTCTGATTTTATCCGAGCTTCAAGCCCTTCGATAGCTTCTTGAAACCCCTCTAAGATTAAGCGGCTTGGTTTGATATCAATAATGTTGATCGTGTATCCTGAAGATTGTTGTAAAATAGATTCAATCAGTTTTGAAGGTTGAACTGAATTTATATCTCCTTCTAATACAAGAACAGCTTTTATTGTTTGACTTTGTCTTTCGATTATAGTCTCTTGGTGCGTCAGGGTTTGACTTTGCTCTACACCCTGCACCGGCTCTGAGCTACTGCCATCAGTTTTGTTTAGTTGTTCTGATGATTTTTCTTCTACTATTCCCGCAATTTCTTTCCAGTCTAGGGTCAATCCCTCGCATATCCGTTTAAATAAATCAAGCTGAATTGGCTCTGATTTCAAAAATTTTGTAACTGTATAGTGACTTATACCTTGTGACTTAGGAAAGTTACTTTTTAGCTCAAACTCTAGCTTTTCCAAAGCTTTTTTCGCTGTTTCGACACCTTTTGAAGAGGCGGCAATAGTTAGTTTTTTAGTTTTATTACCCTGGCTAAACTCTGTCATTGTCTTGCTGATTTAGCATAACTCTAGCATCAGAAGTATTGAACAGAGAATAGGGAATAGGGAATAGGGTAAAAACTAGGAAGTTTGGGGAGGGTGAGGAGAGTGGGAAAAAACAGGGTATTTATAGCATGGTTTTAGCTAATTCAGATCACTCAGTATTTTCACCCTACCCTACAAGGGACGCCAAAGGCTAACAACTTTCAAATTTAAACTTTCAACCTTTAACATTCAACCTTAAACCTCCAAGTTTAAACCTTCAATTTACAACCTTCAACCTTAACCCTTAAACCTTACTAACCTGATCGTAAATAATCAAATATGTACCAATTTGGCATAACAAAATCAGCTGATACCCTTAAACTACAATTAGTCCAAATATAGCCCTGATCATAATTATGAGGTACAGTAAATTTTCTTACCGCTGCTCCCTACTCCCTACTCCAAATAAAAATGCTATAGCTGATAGCTAAAAACTGCTCCCTAAGTCATGAATGATTCAAAAAACGCCATCGATCTATTTGCAGGGGCAGGTGGCCTTTCTCTAGGTTTCCATATGGCTGGGTGGCAGATCACCACAGCAATAGAAATTGATAAGTCTGCTGTTTCCACTTATCGAGAAAACTTTCCTAGCACTAATGTTATTCGCTCCGATGTTCGAGCTATAGACTTTACTCAATTTCAAGGTATTGACCTAGTAGTAGGTTCACCGCCATGTCAACCTTTTTCTGTCCCAAACCAAGAGCGAAATAAACAGTTATCCCGAGCCAAGCCTAAGGATTTAGTTCCAGAATTTATTCGAGCGGTAAGGGATATTCGACCAAAGGCATTTTTAATGGAAACTATGCCTGGGTTGCAAAGGTCTAAAAAAAATCACTATTATCAATGGATTGAGCAGCAGCTTCAAACCCTAGATTATTCAGTTTATGTAGAGGTGTTAGAGGCAGCATCCTATGGAATTCCCCAGTATCGTGAACGTCTATTTTTCGTCGGTTTAGCCACAAAAAATGATTTTACGTTTCCCCGGAAAACCCATGGTTTAGGGACATCTAATCCCTATATTTCATCGGGTTCAGCCTTAACTGATGTTCCTGACTATGAGCCCAATACCACTAAAGTTTCCTATGCCAATAAACCCGTTATTCGTCCTACCCCTTGGACAGCAACTCTAGTCAAAGGTGGGGGAAAACCCATCAATTTCGATGCACCAAGTCCTACCATTACCGCTACTACAGTCGGTTACTGCACCCACATTATTGATCCTGAAGGTGTTTTACTGGTGTATCACCGTCATTTAATGAATGGGGGAAAGCCGAGATCAGGAACAGTTGAAGGGGTAAGACGGCTGACGGTACGGGAATCAGCTAGACTCCAATCCTTTCCTGATCATTTTGTATTCAAAGGTTCTAAAACATCACGATACAGACAGGTTGGTAATGCTGTACCACCACGGTTAGCCAAAGCAGTTGGAGAAGCAATCCATAAAGCCATCTTCCCCTCTGAGGTATCAACGACAAAAGACTTTCAATCCTATTTTGATCAGCTTTGCGACAAATTGCATCTGCGGCTGTAGGGGATAAGAGTGTGGGAGGTGTGGGAAGTGTGGGGAGATACAGTCAACTTAGTTACCCCTACTCCCTACTCCCTACTCCCTTAATGGAGTGTGGGGAGTAGGGAGTAGGGGTAACAACCTGATTTGCGTTTACGTTTGTCCATCAGAAGTTAACGTTTTTTGTTAAGTTAAATTATTAAATATTGAGTTTTTACGTATTATTATTAATATTTTTTTAGAAGCAAGGCTAACATTGCTCTTGCAATCAAGAGGAATCCCAGAAACAGCAGAAGATCTAAAGGCAGGACAAAAAATTTAATGTTTTTTTAAAAATTACTCTAGACCTAGTCGTTGACTTCCTGGGATATACTAGAGATTGCTAGCTAGTCATAGGTAAGTTCGGTTAAAGATCCACAAGTATTAGACCAAATAGTATTAGGCAAAATAGTATTAGGAATGATATCGATAATCGGAGAGCCTTCCTTCTAGAACTCGTATAACTGTTGATAATCCTGGATTAAGGTCAGAGAATTATGCTAGGAATAGATTTACCAGCACAACAAACCAAATTGGATCACGAACCGATTCATGTGATTGGTCAGATTCAGCCTCATGGGGGACTGTTGGTACTGGAAGAGCCTGAGCTAAAAATATTACAAGTTAGCAACAATACCTCTAGGGTTTTGGGAATCCCTGCCGAAGCCATGCTAGAAAAAACCCTAGAAGATGTACTTGACCCATTCCAAGTGGAGAGAATTAAAGCTGGGTTATCTGAGGAAAATCTAGACCTAATCAATCCTACTAAAATTTGGGCGAGGAAAAAAGGCGATGATTACGCAGTCTTTGATGGTGTGTTTCATCGTAACTCAGATGGCTGTCTGATTCTGGAATTAGAACCAGCAGTTTCCCGGGAAACTATCCCATTTTTAAGCTTTTATCATCTAGCAAGAGCCTCCATCAACCAGCTCCAACAAACCTCAAACCTCCGAGATTTTTGTCAGATCATTGTCAAAGAGGTGCGAAAAGTCACTGGGTTTGACCGGGTGATGCTCTATAAGTTTGAAGATGATGACCATGGAGCAGTTATTGCCGAAGAAAAACTAGACAGTCTGGAATCTTACCTAGGCTTACACTATCCAGAATCCGATATTCCTAAACCAGCTAGACGATTATTCTGTTCCAATTGGATCCGCTTAATTCCAGATGCCAATTCCCAACCTGTTGAGATTTTTCCTACCGATAATCCCATCACCAATCGCCCCCTTGATTTAACATTATCAATTCTCAGAAGTGCTTCCCCCTGTCATATCAAGTACCTCCACAATATGGGAGTTGGGGCGTCTTTGACTATTTCATTGATTAAAGATAAAAAACTCTGGGGACTTATTGCTTGTCATCATCAAACTCCTAAGTATGTATCCTATGAGTTGCGCAAAGCTTGCGAATTTTTAGGACGAGTGATTTTCTCAGAAATTTCAGCCCGAGAAGAGACGGAAGACTATGACTATCAGATGAAGTTGTCCTATATTCAATCAATATTGATTGAGTATATGTCCCAAGAAGAAAACTTTATTGATGGCTTAGTTAAGCATGACCCCAATTTACTGGACTTAACCAGTGCTCAAGGTGCAGCAATTTGTTTTGGGGATAATTTTACGGTTATTGGTGAAACCCCTAGTGAAGAAGACCTGAAGTTTTTGGTGCAATGGCTGAAACAGAATGTTAATCAAGAGGTTTTCTATACTGATTCTCTGCCTCGCATTTATCCTGATGCACAACGGTTTAAAGATATTGGTAGTGGCCTGCTAGCCATCCCCATTTCCAAGAGAAACTATGTACTGTGGTTCCGATCAGAGGTGATTCAAACGGTTAATTGGGGGGGTGACCCCAATAAAGCCTTTGAAACAACCCACACAGAGGGGACTTTGCAACTGTCGCCCCGTAAATCCTTTGAACTATGGAAAGAAACCGTTCGCTTAACCTCTTTACCCTGGAAACAGGTAGAAATTAAGACAGCACTGGAACTGAGGAAAGCACTGATTAATATTGTTCTGCGCCAAGCTGATGAATTGGCTCAATTGGCTCAGGATCTAGAACGTTCCAATGCTGAACTGAAAAAGTTTGCTTATGTGGCATCCCATGACCTGCAAGAACCCCTGAATCAAGTGGCGAATTATGTGCAGCTTTTAGAAATGCGCTATAATGACAAGCTTGACGAAGATGCCAGCGAGTTTATTACCTTTGCGGTTGAGGGAGTCAGCCTCATGCAAACCCTAATTGATGATGTGTTGGCTTACTCGAAAGTCGATTTGCAGGGCATTGAGTTTAAACTGACGGAAGTGGAAACGGCCTTAGACCATGCTCTGGCTAATTTGCGGGGACGCATCCGTGAAACTGGAGCAGTGGTTACCCATGACCCCTTCCCAACAGTTATGGCTGATAGCACCCAGTTGATGCAACTGTTCCAGAACTTAATCGGTAATGCGATCAAGTTCCGCAGTGAACAGCCACCGGAAATCCATGTGGGGGCAAAACGACTCGAAGATTCATGGCTATTTTCAGTGCAGGATAATGGGATTGGCATTGAACCGCAGTTTAGCGATCGCATTTTCGTGATCTTCCAACGTCTGCACACCCGGGATGAGTATCCTGGCACAGGTATGGGTTTGGCTATATGTAAAAAGATTCTGGAGTGCCACCGGGGCAAAATTTGGGTAGAGTCAGAACTAGGTCACGGTGCCACCTTCTATTTTACAATTCCAGTAAGGGGACGCGAGCGTGAGCGTAGAAACGGAGGTGTAACTATGAGCATTTAATCTTATCAAACCTTGTCATACCTTTACAAATATGTAAGTATAGATTTGTAAAGGTTAAGCTGTTATGAAAAAATATGTCACCCCAAAAGAGGCAGCCCAATATTACGGTGTCTCCATTACAACACTCAGGAGATGGGATAAAGACGGAAGACTTGACAGCATCAGGACTCAAGGGAATCAAAGAAGGTTTTGTGTTGAAGGACAACACACGCAGAGTAAGCCCATTGTCGCTTATGCAAGAGTCTCTACACACTCCCAACGAGACGACCTTGATCGACAAGCTGAATTTTTACGGTCAAAATACCCAAACGCTGAAGTTATTTCAGAAGTTGGATCGGGACTCAATTTTAAACGGCGAAAGTTTCTCAAAATATTGGAACGAATATACAGCTGTGATATCTCGGCATTTGTCATTGCATACCCAGATAGAGCAGTCCGATTTGGATTTCCGTTACTTGAATGGTTGTGCCAAAAAAGTGGAGTTAAACTCTTGGTTCTCAATGAACGTAAATTATCCCCAGAGCAAGAACTCGTCGAAGATATCTTGTCCATCCTCCACTGTTTCTCTGCTAGGCTTTACGGACTCCGAAAATACCAAAAACAAGTCACGAAAGCGGTACAAGAAAAAACCTCGGAATCAGACGGTGAAGTTGACACCCAACAGTGTCTCAAAGATCAGGGTGTTTCCGTCTAAAGAACTTCATAAAATCTGGAAAACTTGGCTTAATGCTTATCGTTGGATCTATAATTGGTCAGTAGCCATGCTTAAAAACGGTTATAAAGGTAGTGCTTATGATTTACAAAAACTAGCGAGAAAAGTTGATAGACCAGATTGGGTAAACCAACTTCCAGGTCATCAATTACAAGAAGCAGTAGCCGATGCAATTGATAGTTTCAAGCAAGCCAAAGCCAATCAGGGTTATGTTAAGTTTAAATCTTGTCGAGAAACAAGGCAAGTTATTAAATTTAAAGCGGGAGACTTCAAAAAAAAATGCTGGTACCCAACAAAAGTAAAAGGCTTGTCTTATCGTTCACCTCAAGGTTTCCCTGAAGAATGCATATATGGAACTCAGTTAGTATGGATTAAAGGGAAATGGTACGGGATTTTTCCGGAATATATTGAACCTATCCCTACTGCTCAGGATAAAGTAATAGCTTTAGACCCAGGCGTTAGAACATTTATTACCGGTTTTGATGGTAAAACTTATGTAGAAATAGGTTCTGGTGATATTGGCAGGATTCAAAGACTCTGTCAGCAACTAGATCGGTTGATGAGTCGTATTGACTTAAGCTCTGCAAAAAGACAGAGACGAGCAATGAAAAATGCTGCTCATCGTTTACGCCAAAAGATTCAAAATCTAATCAAGGACTGCCATAACAAGTCAGCTTCTTTCCTTGTCAATAATTACAAGCTTATCTTTTTACCAACGTTTGAGACATCTGTGATGGTAGTAAAGTCAGCTAGGAAATTAAACAAGAAAACAGCTCGTAACATGCTCACTTGGAGTCACTACAAGTTTCGCCAGCACTTAACTCAAATGGCAGATCGTCATGATGTTTTGGTTGTCTTAGTTAACGAATCTTACACCAGTAAAACTTGCCCAGAATGTGGTCAAATTCACGAAAAATTAGGCGGCAGTAAAAAATTCCAATGCCCAAAATGTGGCTTCTCTTTACCACGGGATTGGAATGGCGCGCGGAACATAATGATCCGCGCTTTGTCGGCAACAACCACCAGGTTTTCACCTGGTGCTATACAGATCATTCCTGCTGATGGGTAGGTTTAGAGAGGTTAAATGTTGCACGAAAGACACAAAATCATATTTTTGGTTGAAGACAATAAAGCCGATATTCGCTTAATCCAAGAAGCGTTAAAAAATAGCTCGGTACCCCACCAGGTAGTAACAGTCCGAAATGGCATGGACGCTATGGCTTACTTACACCAAGAAGGAGAGTATGCTGATGCCGTCCGTCCAGACCTGATCGTGCTAGATTTAAACTTGCCAAAAAAGGATGGTCGAGAGGTGCTCGCAGAGATTAAGGCTGACTCTAATCTCAAACGAATTCCTGTGGTGGTATTAACTACCTCAAGAAATCAGGATGACATTTTCCAGAGTTATGACTTGCATGTGAATTGCTACATTACCAAATCCCGCAATCTTAGCGAATTATTCAAAATCGTCAGAGGAATTGAAGACTTTTGGCTCTCGACTGTCACCCTGCCATCCCAATAAAAGGATTAGGGATGGCAGGGTGACAGATTAGCCATAAACCATGAGACACTAGGGCGTGTCTTCAAACTCGGAGATCCCCCTAAATCCCCCTTAAAAAAGGGGGACTTTGAGTATGGCTCCCCCCTTTTTTAAGGGGGGCTGGGGGGGATCATAATCTTGCGGAAAACTTTGAAAACACGCCCTAGGGATGAGACATCAGGGTTGACTAACAGAAACTTGCAGGAAGAAATACTCAAAGGTAATGCCTGAAGGCTCAGTAAAAATCTTGTTAATTGAGGACAACCTGGCAGAAGCCAGATTGTTACAAGAGTTTTTGAAAGAAGCTCAGTTCAGGCACTTTAGTCTAGTTCATGTCAAGCGGTTGCGGGATGCACTCCAGGAAATCGCTGAGGCTAGAGCAATCTCAATTCCCTACGATGTGATCTTATTAGATCTGACTCTACCGGACAGCCACGGACTAGCATCCCTCGGACCCTTGATGAAGCAAGCGCCTAGTTTACCGATTGTAGTGCTAACCAATACCAATGATGATGAATTAGCGATTGAAGCAGTTCGTCAAGGAGCACAAGATTATCTAGTCAAGCGGCAAGTCAAGGCAAAAATGCTGGTTCGTTCCTTGCGCTATGCTATTGAACGTAAGCAGGCAGCAGTTGCATTACGACAAGAAAATCAAGCCCTAGAAAGTCAGGTTCAGGAACAAACCGCTGAGTTGGTTAGAGCCAAAGAAGTCAACCAGCGCAAAGCTGAATTTGTTTCCATGCTCTCTCACGACTTTCGTAATCCCTTAAATACAATCCTCCTTTGTTCTGGATTGCTCCAAGACAAAGAGGAACAATTACCTCAAGAAAAAAAACTGGTTCATTTGCGGCTAATTCGCTCGGCCATCAAAAACATGGCCCAGTTGTTGGATGAGGTTTCATTAATCAGTAAAGCTGATTCCGGTAGACTCCTGTGTCAACCTACTCGGTTGGATTTGAAACGGTTTTGTCACCAATTAGTGGAAGAGTTACAAATCAGTACCAACAACAACCATCAGCTAGTTTTTACCAGTCAAGGGGAATTGAGGGAAGCCCTATGGGATGAACGATTGCTGCGACACATTTTTAGCAATTTGCTCACCAACGCTATTAAGTACTCACCCACAGGGGGAACAGTTCAGTTTGAACTGATTGCTCAGACAGAATGTGTTATCTTCCGGATTCAAGACCAGGGGATGGGCATTCCTCCAGAAGACCAACAGCAACTGTTTCAGCCTTTCCATCGTGCTAGCAATGTTGGCACAATTCCTGGTAGTGGCTTAGGACTAGCTATTGTTCAACAGTGTGTGGAAGCTCATGGTGGTGAGATTTCTCTCAAGAGTCAGTTGGGAGATGGTACTACATTTACCGTTAGTTTACCGTTAATCATGTTGACACTCCCCGGCCTATAAGGACGGGGATTCTTCGCTCAAGCGAAACATTCGCCTGGCAATTTCGGAAGCAATTTGTTGACCTAGCCGTTGAGTTTCCTGCTTTAACAAAAGTTCCAGCATCTTCGGTACCGATTCTAGGTCAAACCTAGAGGATTCAATAATCATAGCCCCAATCTTTTCCATCCGCTCCAGGTTAGGAGACTCTAATTTTCCAGTTACATTAACCGCCAAGCCCACCGATGCAGTTATCTGGCCAAGAGTCTTGTATGAGAGATTCTCTAAACTGGTAACCATCTCTTCAACCAGAGCATTACGCAATATACTCCCTTGCTCGGAGTAGAGAAATTCTAAACCCTGGTGTAAGAGCGCACTAATATCAAACTTCCTACTGGTGCGCACCTGACCTAATAACTCCTCCAAAACATGCCATTGAATTTCATCATCCTGATAGACAATCTCCTGTAAACAAGTCCTTAATTCAGGGGATGAATCCGTTAACAGCCGTTGAGCAACATAGGGATACGTTTGATTGAAGGGCTGAAAATTAGGATTGAGCTTAATTGCTATCCCTTCTAAGGTAGCGGCACTGCGGAAAATCAGGAGGTAGTAAGTGGGTAATTTAAATGGATATTTATAAAGTAACGGGGATAGCTTCCGAATAATACGATTAAAGCCGAATGTTGACACAGTAGCTTCCATCACCCCACCAAAAATATCAGTGAGTTCAGGAATCAGCGAGGTCACATCTGTCTCCGGTGGCAAAAAGTCGAGTTTCTTATAGTCTTGTGCTAAACCTTCAAAATCACCAGTAATCATATGGACAACGGATTCGAGTAACCGATACCGATAAGACGGTTCTACTGAGCTCATCATGCCAAAGTCAAGATAAGCCAATTTCCCATCAGGGGTAGCCAATAAATTGCCAGGGTGAGGGTCAGCATGGAAGTAACCTTCTTCTAAAAGTTGCCGCAAGCAACACTGAAATCCCACATCAATCAGGGTATTCGGGTCTAATCCCTGGGCTTTAATGGTTTCTAGTTCCGTCAATTTAGTCCCAGTGATCCACTCCATGGTTAACACCCGCCGCCCCGAGTATTGCCAGTATATACGTGGTACAGCGATATTATTAATGTCACCGTAAAGTTGGGCAAATCTTTCCGCATTGCGACCTTCCTGGGTATAGTCCATTTCTTCAAACAAGCAAATAGCTAGTTCGTCGATAAGTGCTACTAGGTCGCTGTGAACAAAGGATATTGATTCTTGCGCCCATGCTGCTATTTTCCGCAGGATATAGATATCTAGGGAAATACACTCTACCAGACCAGGGCGTTGCACCTTTACTGCTACCATTTCACCAGTTTTGAGTGTCCCTTTGTACACTTGTCCTAGGGAAGCAGCAGCTACGGGTTTGTCGCTCAGTGAGCCATAGATGTTGTTATAGTTATCCCCTAATTCTTCTTGAATTAACTGATAGGCAATGTGATTAGGGAAAGGAGGTAATTGGTCTTGTAATTTAGTGAGTTCCTCTAAATAAATAGGAGGAACAATATCCGGACGACAGGAAAGGATTTGTCCCAATTTAATGAAGGTTGGACCAAGTTCAGTCAGCTTTTCGCGAAATTCCCAGGCTCGTTGAGGCTGATTTTGGGTAAGGCTACCGGTGACGAAATCCCACGCTAGCCTGATGCTAAAGGTAATCAGTGCCCCTACTAAAGCTATCCTGCGCCCCCAGACTAGCCGAGAACGCTGGCGGTAGTAGTCAGAAATGGTTCTTGGCTCGTACTGCAAGGTTAGTATTTTAAGATTTGTTAAATAATTACAAGAAAATTATCTCTTGAACTTTGCGGTTGGTCAAGGGGTCGGGAGTAGGGAGTAGGGAGTAGGGAGTAGGGAGTAGGGAGTCGGGTGTCGGGTGTCGGGTGTCGGGTGTCGGGTGTCGGGTGTCGGGTGTCGGGTGTCGTCAACAACAGCGGGAAATATTGATGCCGTGTCAGTGTTGAGTTGTTGAGTTTCCCTAGACTGGTCTAAAAAAAGCGATCGCACTATGCCAAGTCAAGCCTGACATGTAAGCGATCGCATGTATCTTGAGTCTAGTGAACTAGTTATTTTTATACTGTTGTTAATCAAGAAGGGAAAATTGAAAATTTTCAATGGTCAATTGCCAAAGGGATTTACGCGAATCTGTTAAGACTCTGACGCCAGCGGCTACCCAGCCATAACAACCCACCGATAGCAAGTAATCCTCCAGTAGTAGAAGATTCTGGCACTTTCTCGACTTTAATACGTGCTATCTGGTAGCCATCCACTGTGAAGTCACCTTGAGCAAATGTCTCAGTTGATAAAATCGGTCCACCTGGGATAAAACCTGGATGCAGGGTGACAACTCCGTTTTCTGGTGTACCGGTATCAGGAATAGTTTGACCGAAGAAGGCAGTAGTCGTCTGCTGCTCGTCGTTAACTTCCGTACCTGCATCCAGAACTTGAGAACCGAGAACGGTAAAGTCAGCTCCAGTGAAATTACCTTCTTCATCAAAAATCTCAAAAGCCAAGGGGTTGCCATTAGCAATGAAAGCATCATTACTGGGAAGAATCATTGCTGCGTAGCTGAAGTAACGGCTAGTAGAATCTACAGTAAATGTGGCTTGGGCAATATCCCCAGAAGCAACTGGACCATTTGGACCAGGAATTACCCCATCAACTGAACCCGCACCACTAGCAAAAAACTCTTGACTAAGCACTGCTGCATTGCCATCCTCTGCAATCCGCTCAAGTCCTGGTGAAGCTGCCTCACCCCGATCATAAATATCAAACAAACCATTATGAAAACCAACCCAGACTGGAGTCAATAACGTGCCGTTTTCCGGTGCCAGGCTTTCAATTGTCACCTTAAGGGTGGCTGCTGTTGCCCTAGATGCCATGGCTAGTGTAGAGGTTACCGTAACCATGGTCACGATTTTGAGTGATTTAATAATTGAATGCTTCATGGTGATTCTGATCAATGAGATCAATATGGTAGATTTGTCAATGAGTGTGTTGCTCAACTATCTATACAGCTACATCATTATCCGTAGAGTGTAAGTATTCAGCTATCAGCTAATGCGCTACGCGCACGCTACGCGAACAGCTAAAGGCCTTGGCCGTTGGCCACGCTACGCGAATGGCCACGCTACGCGAACAGCTATTAGATGCTTTAACTGCTCGGGGTTGGATGAGTAAAACAAGCAGGGATTTTCAAGCAGCCGTATCAGCAGCCCCAGCTTGTTTACTACCGACCGTTGATTAGCTGACGACTGACGGCTGATAGCTGAATGCTTACCGTAGAGTTAATCAGCTAAGTGTTCAAAACTTAGTGTTCAAAACTGATTTTGCTGGCACCGTATCAAGTGGTTAATCCTAGGTTAGTAGCTTGACTAGAATTATTGGTTTCTTGGTTTAATTGTTGCTGAATAGAGGCTGAAAATTTGCTGATAATTTACTGATAATTTTCCGCCTCTCTCAGCCTTGTCTCATGACGTGATATTATCTAGGGTTGACTACTTATGCTGGAAGGGTGTTCGTTAATTTAATTAAAATTAACCATTTAAAATTAACCATTTACAATGGTTAATTAACACATTACAGGTGACATATCACACTTACGTTGAAGATTTCTGTAGCGGTCGTGGTTCATCTTGAGCAACGACAATTAAATAGTCACCATTCTCAAGTTTATAATCTGTCGGTGGATTGGAGATAACATCTCCTTCAATTCCTTTTTGTACTGCTAGGACAATACTTTGATAGGCTTGCTTCATATACGTAAATACTTCCATAAAGGAACTACCCACCCGAGATTCAGGTATCGCAATTTTATAAAGCTTGTTGCCACTTTGAGTACTTAATATTTCAGAGACAACTTTGGTAATTCCATGGTTAAGAGCAGCTTGGGAAATGAGCATGCTACTTAACTCACTGCTAACGATTATTTCGTCAACCTTAGCCCGCTGACAGGATTTAACATGAGTTTCATCTACCAGCTCCACAACTGTGTAAGCGTTGGGATTAATACTTTCTACTGTCAGGGTAGATAGTATAACTTTGGCGTCGCGAGCTGTTTCATCTATGCTGTCATCCCCTAAAATTATAACAGTTCTAGCCTGGATCAAGTTGGCTCGATTCAAGGTTTCATCACATACGTTGCCCTTAATAAAAAACAAATTATTGTCTTCGATAGGCTTCCGGTCTATATTGGCAATTAAAATAATTTTATCATCTTGAGTTTTAGGAAACTTTCGCAACTCATTTATAATAAATTGTGCTCTAGAATTCCATTCGGAAATAATCAAGTGATTGTTAAATTTATAAGACCCCATACCTAGATCATTTTTAATTTTTTGATCGACAAAAATACCAGCGAGGGTAGCGGTGAAGATGGCTAAGAATCCAATCCCCACAAACATATCGAGAATAGCAATAAAGCGACCACCAACTGTGACAGGTGTGATATCACCATAGCCAACAGTTGTTAGGGTGACGATGCTCCACCAGAAAGCATCTGCTTTTGAGATATCTGGTTCCAGCCATGATATAGTGATGGTGTTAATAGTAATAATTATTATAATAATAATCATTACTTTATCAAGGTTTTCACTGCGCAAAAAATTCCAGAATTTTCGATTCCATAGTAAGATCATTTGACTTAGAGGTAATGGTTAGATCATGTCGGTTTAAGTAACTATAATATCCCTTCACGGGGATCTATTCTCGGGTAATGGCTAAGCTGCGGGTGCATCTAATTTATAGATTGAATCGGCAAGGGTGCAGGGGGGCTCAGGAGCTCGGGAGTGGGGTTTGGAGTGTTTCAAGTTTACTGAAAACTATACAAAAACTATACAATTTCAATCTGCGATCGCTCAAGCTGAAAGCTAGAGGGCGTTCGGCAAAGGTCTGAATGCTTAGGTTTAACATTACTATAGGAACGGATAGCGCTACTATTGTTAAGGAGTTTAAAGCCGCTGTCGGTCATGCCAAAATCCTCTAACCCCAACCACACCCAAGACCACACCCCTAACTCTGCTCAAAACACCATTCGGATTCGGGGGGCTAGACAGCATAACCTGAAAAATATTGATCTGGAACTGCCACGCGATCGCATTATTGTCTTTACTGGTGTTTCCGGTTCCGGCAAATCCTCCCTGGCATTCGACACTATCTTTGCGGAAGGACAACGCCGTTATGTAGAATCCCTTAGTGCCTATGCTCGTCAATTCCTGGGACAACTGGATAAACCGGATGTGGATGCCATCGAAGGCTTAAGCCCCGCTATCTCCATTGACCAGAAATCTACATCCCATAACCCCCGTTCCACCGTTGGTACAGTTACAGAGATTTACGATTACCTGCGATTACTGTTTGGAAGGGCTGGTGAACCCTATTGTCCCCGATGCGATCGCAATATTGCTCCCCAGACCATCGACCAGATGTGCGATCGCATTATGGAACTCCCTGACCGGACTCGCTTCCATATCCTGGCTCCCGTTATCCGAGGCAAAAAAGGCACTCACAAGAAACTATTATCCAGCTTAGCCACCGAAGGATTTGTGCGAGTCAGAGTCGATGGTGAAACCTTTGACCTCTCCGATACCATCGAATTGGATAAAAATTATACCCACAACATTGAAGTGGTGGTTGACCGTCTCATCAAAAAGCCTAGTATTCAAGAACGGATTACCGATTCCCTTGCTACTTGCCTAAAACGTTCTACTGGAATTGCAGTTATCCAAGTTTTAGATAATACATCAGCACAGCCAGCAGAGGTCAAATCTGATCATAATTATAAACGTACGGCTCGCAAAAAGGGTAGTTCATCTGACCAAGACCTTCCCCAAGAAATCGTCTTTTCAGAAAACTTTGCTTGCCCAGAACATGGGGCAGTAATGGAAGAATTATCTCCCCGATTATTTTCCTTTAACTCCCCCTACGGCGCTTGTCCATTTTGTCACGGTATCGGTAATTTACAAACCTTTTCTCCAGAACTAGTAGTACCTGACCCTACTCAACCCTTATATAGTGCTATTGCCCCCTGGTCAGAAAAAGACAACACCTACTACATCTCCCTACTCTATAGCGTAGGACAAGCCTATGGTTTTGAAATCCAAACTCCCTGGAATCAGCTAACCTCTGAACAACAAGACATCCTGCTCTACGGCACCGACGAAAAAATCTACATTCAAAATAATTCTGCTTATGGCAAAGAAAAAGGGTACTACAAGCGCTATGCTGGCATTATCCCGATCCTCGAAAAACAGTACAAAGACACTAGCTCTGAAGCATCAAAACACAAACTAGAGCAGTATTTAATTTATCAACCCTGTCCAGAGTGTCATGGTAAACGGCTCAAACCAGAAGCACTATCGGTGCGGTTAGGACAATATCATATTGATGATTTAACTAGTGTCTCAATTCGCCAATGTCGTCAACGGATTGATAACTTACAACTCTCCCCCCGCCAAGCTCAAATTGGTGACCTTGCCCTCAAAGAAATTAAAGCCCGATTACAATTTCTGCTTGATGTAGGATTAGATTATCTTACCCTTGACCGTCCAGCCATGACCCTTTCTGGTGGAGAAGCTCAACGGATTCGCCTAGCGACTCAGATTGGAGCAGGCTTGACTGGAGTTTTGTATGTATTAGATGAACCGAGTATTGGATTGCACCAAAGAGATAATGGACGGTTACTCACTACCCTGATCAAATTGCGAGATTTGGGGAATACCTTGATTGTTGTAGAACATGATGAAGAAACCATTCGCACTGCCGATCATATTGTCGATATTGGTCCGAAAGCTGGAATTCATGGGGGAGAAATTGTTGCTCAAGGGGATTTAGAAACTATAATAAAAAGTGAAAATTCCCTGACGGGAGCGTATTTATCAAAACGCCAAGTAATTGAAACTCCTAGTCAACGTCGAGAGGGAAATGGTCGTTCATTTGTGATTAAAAATGCTCATCGTAACAATCTCAAACACATTGAAGTAGAGATACCACTAGGGAAATTAGTCAGCATTACAGGTGTATCTGGTTCTGGTAAATCTACGTTAGTAAACGAATTACTTTACCCAGCATTACAACATCATCTGACTCGTAAAGTACCCTTTCCCAAACAATTGGATCAAGTTGAGGGACTCAACGCTATTAATAAAGCAATCGTAATCGATCAATCTCCCATTGGTCGCACTCCTCGGTCTAATACTGCTACCTATACAGGAGTATTTGATACCATTCGAGAGGTATTTTCTAAAACTATTGAAGCTAAAGCTAGAGGTTACAAGCCAGGCCAATTTTCATTTAATGTCAAAGGAGGACGTTGCGAAGCTTGTTCGGGACAGGGGGTGAATATCATTGAGATGAACTTTTTGCCCGATGTCTATGTACAATGCGATGTTTGTAAGGGAGCGAGATATAATAGAGAAACGTTGCAAGTGAAGTATAAAGGATATTCCATTGCTGATATTTTAAATATGCCAGTGGAAGAAGCGTTGGAGGTATTTAAGAATATTCCAAGAGCAGCATCTCGGTTACAAACCTTAGTAGATGTGGGGTTAGGATATATTCACTTAGGGCAACCAGCACCGACATTATCTGGTGGAGAAGCACAGCGGGTGAAGTTGGCAACAGAATTGTCACGTCGGGCAACGGGAAAGACATTGTATTTAATCGATGAACCGACAACAGGATTGTCATTTTATGATGTTCATCACTTGTTAAATGTATTGCAGCGGTTGGTAGATAAAGGAAATTCTGTTTTGGTGATTGAACACAATTTAGATGTGATTCGCTGTGCTGATTGGGTAATAGACTTAGGACCAGAAGGTGGGGATAAAGGGGGAGAAGTAATTGCCTCTGGAACACCAGAGGAGGTAGCAGAGCATCCTAATTCCTATACAGGGCAGTATTTGAAGGAGGTTTTGCAGGAGTACCCGCGACAGGAAGGACTGCTAAGTGCTTAGTGCTTAGTGGGTCAGTTATAGGGCATGTTTCAGGGATGGCTTTTCTGATGCGATCGCTATTTGAGTTTCCATCCTAGTTGAGGATGATGCTAGAGGGAAGAGATTGAGATGGCAAGGCGAGACATATACCACAATACGGTTAAGCGTGCCTTACAAAAGGATGGCTGGACAATTACCCATGATCCATTTCCCCTACAGATAGGCCACAAACGCTTATCTGCTGATCTTGGTGCGGAACGTCTAATTAGTGCTGAAAAAGGAATACAAAAAATTGTTGTTGAAGTCAAGAGTTTTGTAGGAAAGTCTGATGTAAAAGATTTAGAGCAGGCTTTAGGGCAGTATATCCTGTATCGTCAAGTCCTGGATGAAATGGGTGTAGAGCGCTGTCTTTATCTTGCCGTTTCTAGACTGACCTTTAAAAACGTGTTTACCATAGAATTGGGAAAGGTATTGCTAAGGAACCAAATTATTAAATTAATTGTTTTTGATCACGATAGTGAAACGCTGATTCAATGGATACCAGATTAAACTACCAAGACATCATCAAAAAAGTATTAATGGAACACGCTGAGTATCGTGCTTCCCTACCTGACAGCTATGACTCTAAAGTGCTTTTCGATGATCAGCGAGGACACTATTTAGTATTAGACATAGGTTGGAATGATGACCAGTACCTACACGCTACACCCATTCACCTAGATTTAATTGGTGACAAAATCTGGATTCAATACGATGATACGGAAGAGGGGATTGCTACCGATTTACTGGAAGCAGGTATTCCCGCAAACGATATTGTACTTGGTTTCCGCCATCCTCAAGTAAGACAATATACAGGTTTTGCAGTAGGCTAAAGGTGGAATGCAGAATGTAGAATGCAGAATGTAGAATGAGGTAAAATTCCAAATTCTAATATTCTAAATTCTACATTCTAAATTCCCTAATCCCTAATCCCTAATGACTGTCTATCTAGGCATCGATTTCGGAACCTCTGGCGCACGGGCAGTAGTGATCGACTCTGTTGGTACTATCTTTGCCGAGACTCAATATCCCTTTCCAATCCAAGCCATCACCATCGATACCGCAACACACTGGCAGAAGGTATTATTTTCCCTGATTGAGCAAATTCCCCAGTCAATCAAGGGTGAAATTAATGCGATCGCAATTAATGGCACCTCCGCAACAGTTTTGTTATGCGATCGCATCGGTCAACCTGTAGATGCACCCATCCTTTACAACGATCCACGAGGAGTAGCTGTGATGGAACAACTTAGAACCATTGCTCCTCCCAACCATGTCGTTTTAAGTGCTACCTCCAGCCTTGCCAAACTTCTCTGGTGGTATGACTGTACAGATCTGATCAGCAAAAGCTCTGCTGAAACTAATCCCCTATACTTCCTCCATCAAGCGGACTGGTTAGCCTTTCTATTGCATGGAAAACTAGGCATAAGTGATGATCACAATGCCTTAAAGCTCGGTTATAATCCTGAAAATCTTTGCTATCCTGACTGGCTCAAACAGCTACCGGTGTCACCCATGCTACCCAACGTCTTGGCTCCCGGTACACCAGTAGGAGTTGTAACCCCTGAGGTAGCTCACGGCTTGGGATTATCACCAGATTGTCTAGTCTGTACAGGTACCACCGATAGTATTGCCGCATTTATCGCTAGTGGTGCCAAACAACCAGGTGAAGCGGTAACCTCCCTTGGGTCTACCGTGGTATTGAAACTATTGAGTACCACTCCTCTAGAAGACGCCAAATTTGGGATTTACAGTCATCGATTGGGAAATTTATGGCTTACCGGTGGCGCATCCAACACGGGTGGAGCAGTACTACGCCACTTTTTCAGTGACAGAGAATTAGAAAGTCTCAGCTCTCAAATCGACCCGGAGCAAGAAAGTGCCTTGGATTATTATCCCTTACTTAGACCAGGCGATCGCTTTCCCATTAATGACCCTGATCTCCGGCCAAGATTGGAACCCAAACCCGATAATTCCGTGGAATTTCTCCAAGGAATGCTCGAAAGCATAGCGCGAATTGAAGCTAGGGGATATAGCTTGTTGCAACAGCTCGGAGCAAGTCCCTTAACCGGTGTCTATACTGCTGGTGGTGGTGCCAAAAATCCTACCTGGACAAGGATTCGAGAGCGTCAGCTCATGGTACCGATGTTGACATCCCTTCACACAGCGGCTGCTTATGGTACAGCACTATTAGCAAAGCAGGGATGCCTGTTAGAAGATCGGGTATAGGGTGATCGGCTAGAGGGTGACCGAGTGTAGGGTGACCGGGTGAGAATCTGCTCTGAGTCATCACCTCTGGCTCAACCTGACCATCATCTCTACTCCCGTTCGCCCTATACCCCACAGCTACTAACTTCTAGATAATCCCCATGTTAGCCAATCCTAAGATAGTGCCTAGTCCTAGGATGTGACCGAAGCTGGTGGTTGCCAGTAGGGCGGGAAGACCCATGCCACCGAAGAACTCAGGCATAGGCAATGCCGGACCTGCGCTAGGATTCTGGATAGTAGCTTTTCCGAAGGCAATCGCTAGGACATTGCAGACAATCATGATGATTCCGACTGTCGGGCTCCATTCCAGGGTGTTGGGAACGGCAGATGCAGCAGCAAGCAAGATTGAGTAAGTCAATTTGTGTTCTCCTGTTTTTGATAGACTCTTACAGTGATCTCTTAAAGATTTAATCTTTTATAAAGATTTTACCAGCACGGTCTCATAATTAATTTTTTTGGAAAAGTCGATTCCGTTGCCAGTCTTGCTTTGATTACCCTTGATTAGAGAGCGAAAGCCCGTGATTACTAGACTTTTGGGCGGTGGGATTCGGTAAAATTAAATCAAGCCTTTATGTAAATAATTGTTAAGTAATCCCTGGTTGCTCAGTCAATGTTTCGGTAAATTTACATAAATTAATAAAAGCGGGATAAACCCTGGATTGATCAATCAATCCGGGTTGACCGGATTAATTCATCCTGCATGGCTGGTGATATCTTACGCCTAGCGGCGAGTATCACTAGCCATGGGGGGTTAGCTTCCTCCGCTCTTATGCCCCACACCTCAATGCTACGCCATGAGTGTTTAAAGTTACCGTAAGGATAGGGTCGCCTTTATGGTTAGTCGGTTATGCGTAAAAGGGTTAAAACTTTGCCGATTTTGGCTCCACTATCCTAAGGTTTCGTCTCCAGGGATGAATCCCGGACAGGAACTCTGATAAACAGCCTGAAAAACGTTATACTGAAAATAGTAGGGAAAACAAATTAAGAGCTAACCGCCACCTGCTAAGTAAAAAAAAGAACTTTTTTTAATTGTTCCGGTGCGGAGGGGCATCCCGTATCGTTAATAAAGCTTACCGAGTAACCGAACGCGCCCCGCGTCGGCGAAAGCCGATAGCGATGGCTGGTGTTGGTAAGAAGCCCACACTCAACCTGACAAGGTGAGTGTGGGAGTATGTCACCTGAAACTATAATTATGCTGCTGACGGACGCATTACTTTTAGATTACAAACGCTGTCGGCGTCGAGCGTTTTTGGACATTTATGGAGACCCCACAGAGCAAGACCTACCCTCAGATTTTCTGCTGAAACTGCAACAGAAAAGCCGAGACCATAAACAACAGATTCTGGCTACTGTGCCCCACCACTCACCCCGCTACCCCAGAACAGATTGGCACGCTGCTGCACAGGCCACCTTGAAACTGATGCAACAAGGGACGGAGTACATTTCTGGAGGGGTACTGTTGATGCCAACTGGTGACGGGGTGACATTGCTATGTTTTCCTGATTTGCTGGTCAAACAGCCGGGACGTTCTAATTTTGGTGATTGGATCTATGTTCCCACCACCATTAAGCTCAGCAAACGACCCAAGCCAGAGTATAAAATCCTTACTGCTTTTCGTGCTCAGCTGTTAGCAGCAGTACAAGGACATTGGCCCACCACTGGCTCATTAATTTTGCGTAACCAAAAGTGCTACACCGTGGTAATAGAACGATGGGTGCCACTGATGGAACAACTGCTATCGGAATGTATTGAGACTCTATTGCAGCGACAAGAACCAGAGGTGTTCATTTCCCGTCAGCGGTGTAGTCTTTGCTGTTGGTATCACAGTTGTTATGCGATCGCTAAATCTGTGGAGCACATTTCCCTATTGCCTGGAGTAACACCCAGCCGCTATCGGGATTTGGAGGCTTTGGGAGTAACCACAATCGAATCCTTAGCCACGTCTACGATTACTGAATTAGAGCCCAGCTTTGGTAGCTCAGTAGCTTTCCAGTTGGTGCAGCAAGCCCAATCTCAGGTACAAAACCGGGTGCTGCTTTATCCCAAACATTACTTTAGTATACTTGAATACGAACAACTAGAGCGAGGGAATGGTAATGCCAAAATCTCGGCAGACCTCCCGAATCAAGACTCTTTACCGACAGCATCTGTTGAGCTTTATTTTGATATTGAAGCACAGCCTGATTTGCCCCTGGAGTATTTGCTAGGGGTGTTGGTGATTGATCGACGCACTGAAACAGAGACTTTCCATAACCTATTCGCAGAACATTCTTGGCAAGAAGGATTCATCTGGCTACAATTTTTAGACTTAGTTGAGCGTTATCCAGATGCCCCAATCTTCCATTTTTCCAAGTATGAAGTTGACACGGTCAAGCGCTTAGCAACCCTTTACCAAACTCCACGACAGATAGTTAAACCCCTGCTAAATCGTTTCGTGGATGTTCATCAAATAGTTATTGATACTGTGACCATGCCAGTGGAGAGTTATTCTCTGAAAAATTTGGCGAGATGCTTGGGCTTTGAGTGGCGAGACCCCGATATGACTGGCTCCCAATCTGTGTGTTTGTATGACCAGTGGTTACAAACAGGCAATCACTCTATTCTCGAAATGATCCAGCGCTACAATGAAGATGACTGCCGCGCTACATATCACCTCAAGGAGTGGCTAGTCAACTTTTTGTCCAACACTTTGTCCAACACTTTGCCCAACACTTTGCCCAATACGATTAACTTTCAAAACTTAGCATGAAGTTATGCAACAATTTATTAAGTTATTAGATTTTGTAATCTAGCTGACACACACAATGTATAGGTAGATGCTAAATTAAATCTAAAGGGGGCTTTCGCCATCATTGGATGGAGGGGAGCCCTCTCTAGAATTTTAAGAGGTCTAGAATTTAGAGGTCTAGAATTTATTGAGGTCTAAAATTTATTTGATAAGAGGTGATTAATATGCTTCCACTTTTTCTAATTCTTTTGGTAACTGCCCTAGGGAGCATCTTGATATCTTGGAGAGTCTCTCACGAAATCCCTCGCCTATTGGGAGTAGGCAGTACCATTGTCTGTCTAATATTTGGTTTTGCTATGGCACCTTGGCCAGTACAGGTTTTGATGCTCCTATTAATTCTTAGCCTGGAACGATTTTATCCATTCAGCAGAACAGCTTCAGAGGCAATCTTAATCTCAAAAGTCTCCAACACCAAAAGAGAATGGTGATTCTGCCATAGTAGTAAATAAGGTTTTTGGTCTTGAAAAAAAATAGTGAGCCCTAGGGTGCTTGATTCACGCACCCTATTGCTTAAGCCCTGGGATAGGTTATACTGATCACAGCCATAAACTGAGCCTTCGGTCATTGGTCGAGGGTAAGCTCAAGGCAAATCGGCTGAGAGCTCAGAGCTCTAAAGTGACTGCTCAAAGTATTTTTCGGTTTTTTCAAAAAAAGCCTTGACAAATACACCAGTCATAGATAACAATAGTAAATGGTTCAGAGATTGGGACTGTAGTTCAATTGGTTAGAGCACCGCCCTGTCACGGCGGAAGTTGCGGGTTCGAGCCCCGTCAGTCCCGTAGAAGAAATGTAGGATACTATCGACTCCTCCTAAAGATGATCCTGAAGATGATCTAGTCGGAGTAGTTGATTGTTGCAGGTACAATAGAGACGAAAAGACTATAGTAATTAGGTTCTTAGCAATCAGCTGTGACAGTTAGAGTCCGTATTGCCCCAAGTCCAACCGGAAATTTACACATTGGTACCGCTAGAACCGCTGTATTTAACTGGCTATTTGCCTGTCGCCACAGCGGTAAGTTTATTCTGCGCATTGAAGACACCGACCAAACGCGATCGCGAGAGGAATATACCCAAAATATCCTCGATGGTTTAAGTTGGCTGGGACTGGAGTGGGACGAAGGACCATTTTTCCAATCCCAACGTCTTGACCTTTATAGTGCTGCTATTCAACAACTCTTAGACCAGGGATTGGCTTATCGCTGCTACACCACAGCTGAGGAACTAGAACAACTGCGGGAAGCTCAAAAGGCAAGAAAAGAAGCCCCCCGCTATGACAATCGCCATCGAAATCTGACACCAGAACAACAAGCAGCATTTGAGGCGGAAGGGCGCAAGCCGGTGATCCGCTTTATGATTGATAATGACCGGGAGATTGTCTGGAATGATCTAGTCCGAGGTAAAGTCACCTGGAAAGGGAGTGACCTTGGGGGTGATATGGTGATTGCTAGGGCATCTCAAGAGAATGATATCGGTCAGCCTCTCTACAACCTAGCTGTGGTGGTGGATGACATTGATATGCAGATTACCCATGTCATTCGCGGTGAAGACCATATTGCTAATACTGCTAAACAGATTTTGCTCTATGAAGCCCTAGGGAGTGTAGTCCCAGAATTTTCCCATACACCTCTGATTCTTAACCATGAGGGACGGAAGCTATCCAAGCGCGATGGTGTAACCTCTATTTTTGACTTCAAAGCCATGGGCTTTACCCCTGAGGCGATGGTTAATTATATGACATTGCTGGGATGGTCTCCCCCTGATTCCACTCAGGAAATCTTTACCTTGGCTCAAGCCGCTCAAAAGTTCGGTTTTGAACGGGTTAACCCAGCTGGGGCAAAGTTTGACTGGGCTAAGCTGGATTGGATTAATAGTCAATATATCCACCAGATCAGTGCATCTGAGTTAGTGGACTTGTTGATTCCCTACTGGGAAAGTGCTGGGCACAACTGTGATCCTGTGGAAAATCGCCCTTGGCTGGAACGGTTGACTGCTATGATTGGGCCAAGTTTGACTCGCTTGCCAGAAGCAGTAGAGATGACTCGGATGTTCTTTACTGAGTCAGTTGAGTACACTGAGCAGGCCGTAGAGCAGCTGAAAAAAGCTGGTGCTAGTGAGGTGGTGCAAGCTATTCTTGAGCAACTGGGTAATTACCAACAGCTGAGTCCAGAGGAAGCTAAGCAGATTATTAACCAAGTCACAAAAGCGCAAAAGGTCAAGAAAGGATTGGTTATGCGATCGCTTCGTGCTGCACTAACTGGGGATGTCAATGGTCCTGATTTGATCGAATCCTGGGTATTGCTTCATCAGCAAGGGTTTGACCAAACTCGCTTGAAGGAGTCATTGCTTCAGGTTGCATGATCCCAACTGATAGGTAACTGATGGGTTACCGATTGGTAACCCATTTCTGATCCTGTTTAAGTCTATTGCACCCAATTGATTGAGAGGTTTCACTAGATGTATTACCCATCAATTCTTCTGCGGTAATTGGGGTTATTCTGAGAGTATCTAGAGGAACTAAAAACTCACCTTTTTGGAGCTTAATATCCAGGGCATCAAGGACAAACAAAAAATCTATAAGGCTCGCTGTTTGGTAGTCTTTAGCTTCATAGTCTATGATTTTTCCCTCGGTTAAACCAGCGATATCCGCCAGTTGTTTTTGGCTTAGATTAGCAGCTATACGAGCTTTGAGCAGAAGTTTTGGGAGATTTTTAATATCATCAAGTTTCAGAACAATTGGAGTACGATTGTCATGGTTGATGAGGGTTTCGTCTTCAGCAACTTCGGTTTTTAAAGCATTAAGATGACTTTGTAATGAATCGCGCTTAATCTTCCACCAACAATCATTTTTTTTGAGCTCTTCATCTTGAGCGTCATAAACAGATAAGTCAGATTCAAATTGACGAACTAATTCTTGGCTGTAGTCATACTGTCTTTGATTTTTAATCATGGTTCCCACCTCAATCCCTACGCAACTTTACATACCAAGCATTTCAGGTTGTTTCGTCGCCCCTTCAGGATAAACCCTCTATTTGAACTAGATGCCAAATTGCTCTTTAATACCTTGGATAAACGTCTTATCATCCAATTCTTTTCGATTAGCAACCATCATCCTGGCATCTTCGCCAGCAGTATATCGCAATTTATCAGTGCCGTCTGTCGCTGCTTCATAAATCACGTTAGCGACAACAATAGGCTCAGAAGCCTGATCAGGGAAAGATTCCATCGAATTGAACAGCTTACCAATTAATTCTTGATACTCAGTTAGGCTTTCATCGTTGCTCATATCAAGGGAGCGGCCAGCAAAATC
Source organism: Moorena producens 3L (assembly GCF_000211815.1). Lineage (GTDB taxonomy): Bacteria > Cyanobacteriota > Cyanobacteriia > Cyanobacteriales > Coleofasciculaceae > Moorena > Moorena producens. The sequence goes on along the minus strand of NZ_GL890815.1, from coordinate 26,865 downwards.
AGTGTTGATAATGCCTGGCTCAATAATTTTCACTTTGCAGCCAATTGCTTCCATTTCAAAACTCAGACCTTCGGAAATCCCCTCAACAGCAAATTTAGTCCCGTTATATAATGAAAATAATGGAAAGGTCATTTTGCCACCAATCGATGAAATATTAATTAATATACCATCTTTATTTTGTCTGAAATGGGGTAGGATTGCTTTGGTTACATCTAACAGCCCAATAACATTAACATCAAATTGTCTTTTTATCTTTTCCCTGGGGGTTGCTTCTAAAGGGCCAAAAGCACCATAACCAGCATTATTTACCAAAACATCAATTTTAGCGAACTTTTCAATACCTAGCTGAATGGCTTTTGTAATTGAATTTTGGTCTAAAACATCTAGTCTTGTCACCAATACATTATCAAGGGTGGTTAGTTCTGTTTCCTGTTCTGGACTTCTCATGGTTGCAACCACGTTCCAACCTTTTTCCTGGAACAATTTTGCAGTTGCTTTTCCAATACCGCTGCTTGCTCCTGTAATTAAAATTGTCTTACTCATTTTGGATTCAAACTAATTTTTGTTATTTGACTATGACAATTCATGCTTGAATGTCGATTCAGTTTGATCCTATACTAACGAAGGGGGAAATTTCACTAGCAAGTTACGCCAAACTACATGCAACGTGCGCCAATCAAAAATTATTCACGTTATGTGACAAAAAGCGAAAAGATGACTGTTGTAAAAGACAGATAATGTATAAGGTACTCCCGACTCCCGACTCCCGACTCCCTAAAACCTAGGACGAAAGTACCTCACCGAATTGAGAACTGCTATAGCTCAAGCGCTAACTACCACTTGTCCGACAGGATGAGCCACACAAGTCAAAATCATGCCTTCCTTCCGTTCATCCTCTTCGAGAGCATCAGGTTCCTCGTCATACTCTACTTTCCCTTTTAGAAGCTTTTGCTTACAAGCACCACAGGCTCCCATGCGGCAACCGCTTGGTAATGCCACCCCTTCTTGTTCCGCCACATCTAGGATCACATCCTCTGCATCACAGGTGACTTCTTTCCCAGACTTAGCAAAGACTACAGTTGGTTCTGAACAGGTTGATGGTGATTTCACTAACTGTAGTTTAGGACGACCTTCTGCTTTGACTGGTTCAGGAGTCGGTGCTGCTGCTGTCTTTTTTGAGGGCTTTTTGCCACCAAAACTCTCTTCATAGTAGTTCTCCATCGGGAAGTCTAGACCGGCTAGCATGGCTTTCACCCCTGCCATAAAGGGATTCGGACCACAGACATAAATAATGCGATCGCGAAAATCAGGAGCCATCTCTTCCAGCATGGCTTGATTAAGTCTTCCGATATAACCCCACCAAGCTTGGTCTAGTTCTGGACGAGTGGTGGTAATAGCAGGCTTAAAGTTGGGGTGCAAAGCCGCCATCAACTCTAATTTCTGACGGAAGATGATATCTTTTGGGCTACGAGCGCTGTGGACAAAAACCACATCCACATCAGCCCCAATGTCACAAAGCCACTCAGACATGGACATCATCGGAGTAATCCCGCTACCTGCTGAAATGAACAGCAGTTTATTAGCAGAATGGTCAGCACAGGTAAATTTCCCCATTGGGCCATTTAATCTTACCTCGGATCCAACTTTGATGTTGTCGTGCAACCAGTTAGACACCAAACCCGCTGGTACATTAGGAGCATCCGCTGGTGCTGGCACTCGCTTGACGGTAATTTCCAAAGTATAAGGACGTGAGGGGGCTGACGAGATGGAGTAGGAACGCTTAACTGCTTTGCCATCAATATCCAAATCCAGAGTGACGAACTGACCTGGCTTGTAGCTGAACAACATTGGCGGGTCAGCGACAAAGCGAAAGGTCTTGACATCATGGGTCTGATCAATGATCTGTATACAGCGGACAGTAATCTTACCCTTAGTCCACCGCTTCATCCCAGTGCTATTGTCATCTACCACTGGCTTCTGTTCCTGGTTAGAATCATACAGCTGTAGTTCTTTGACCAGCAGGACAAAGTCACCGATGCGGATAATATCCTGTTCCCTCAGGAGCCAGTTCTGGTTAACATCCATCTCCTCATTATTGATCCGAGAGCCATCGGTGCTACCGAGGTCAGCAAAGTAATACTTTCTCCCTTGGCATAGGATTCTGGCATGTACACGACTCACTACAGGACTATCCAGAACTAGGTCACAACTCGGGTGACGACCAATAAGATACTCACCTTGAATCCCAGTTTCCGGTTTCAGAGTTTTTTCCTGTAACTCGTTGGTTTGAGAGTTGATAAGTATAGTTTTAAGCATGTTTCGTGTCACTCCAGATTACCGCAATAATCGGTCAATTGTGTCAATTACTCAGGACTTACCCATAAACTCTGCCGCTAGGGTGGGTTGATAACACACGATACTATATAAGGGCATTTGCGTTTGTTACCCGATTTGACATAAGTCCTGGTAATGAACTATGAGAGGATGATCTATGCTAACTTCAGGTGCGACCCGTGGCGAATTTAATTCTTAATGGGTCAAGCGCACCTAACAATTGAATTAACACTTGATACCAGCATCATACTTAGTACCCTTGACCTCTCGCAAAAGTTCAGGGGAGGCGCGCGTTCCAATGGGCAGGTAAACTGCCTAAGGCGCGCTTTCCGCTTGAAGAATTAAATTACGGGGTCGCGCCTCTTGGGTCGCGCCTCTTGGACACATCCCTATATACTTCTCAGCCTTTTGGTAATTTTTTATGCAACAGGATTTTCTGAAAGCAGTTTTCAATTGGGTGAGGTAGAAATTCCTTGGTTTTAGGGAACAGGGAAAAAATCTTGTGTACCTCATAGTGAGGATAGCTCAATTGAGAACTGCTATAAGTACCTAGAGATAACTTCTGATAGCTAATAGCTGACGCCTGCATGCTTACCTTGGAATCGCGACCAAGATTATTTCGATGCTGAAACTTTTGATATCATGCAACGTCTGTAGTAGTCAGCCAGAAGCTACAGCATTTGATAATCCTGGCTGTTCAGACTATTGATGTGTTGAGGAAGATTGATCTCAATGAAATATCCGATTCGAGTGTTATTATCACTCGTGACCCTATGTACTATTGGCTTAGGGACCGATAACGTATCTGCTGAATCGAATCGATGTGGCCAGATTCGTGCTGTGCGTCGCTTGGCGATTAGCGAAAACTTAGATAGCGATAATCTAGCTACCCTAGAATATAAATACTGTGGAAATAGTAACCCACGTTCATCAAGTATTGAGTCACTACAAACTTCTTCTCAAGATTGCTTCGACCTGACCGTCATGGCCAAACTAGCCAGTATGACAGAAGAGGCAAAAAGCTTTCTGGGTATGATTGAAAGTTTAAAACAAGTTACCTGCAAACTTCCTAGGCAAGATCAGAGGTCTTCGTTATACTGGCCAAATGGTAAAACAGCCAAATGGGGATCAAATTGGTATTATCCAAACGGTAATAGGCTTAATTATGGATCTATTTTTTACTATCCAAATGTCAAAAGATTTAATTATGAGTCTATTTTTTACTATCCAAATGTCAAAAGATTTAATTATGGGTCTATTTTTTACTATCCAAATGGTCAAAGGTTTAATTATGGGTCAATTCTGTATAATCATAAGGGTAGACGTACTTCAGTGGATAGTTTCCTGACCCAGGGTTGTAGTATAGTTAGCACCACAGAATGCGATCGCATTCTCACATACATCAACCGCGATGACCGGAACCGCGATGACTCGAACCGCTCTGAAACCGAGAGTAAAGAGGATTTCTTGCGGGATTTGTCAATCATGCAAATTCTTGACAGGCTTACTAGAGTAGCTGATTAAACCTCAGGGGGTAACAAGCAGCCTTTTTAGCTCCTAAGGGTGTAGAGCTCCAGCTTGGCACTGGGTTTGGGGTGTAGAGAATCATTGCAGCCGTCATTTAAACCCTAGACTATATTGATTAACTTGAACTTAGCCTAGGCATCCGTTTATAATTACCTGTCATTGTTTAGTGATAATTTTTTAGCCAAGTTGGGAGCTCAATAGAACTGGACACCCCTTCAGCCAGTAAGCATATGCGCTACGCGCACGCTACGCGAACAGTGGTCAGTGGTCAGCTATCATGGTCATTTTCTTCAAAAGCACCTCAAGTAGCGTGGCACAGGCTTCTAGCGTGACACAGGCTTCGACGCTGTGACCTAACCCATAAGCTAATAGCTGAATACTGATAGCTCAATACTGATAGCTGATCGCAATCTTAATTAGGATGTAAGATCGCTATAGGCTATATGGCCACGTGTGTGAGGATTTCTCTAAATGCGAGTTTTATTACTGTATCCCTTATTTCCGAAAACGTTTTGGTCTTATGACAAAATCCTTGAATTAGTTAATCGCAAAGTTTTATTGCCACCCTTAGGTCTAATTACTGTTGCTGCATTATTACCTCAAGACTGGGAATTTAAACTTGTTGACCGCAATATCCGAGACGTAACCGAAGCAGAATTTGAATGGGCAGATCTGGTGATAATCTCAGCAATGATTGTCCAAAAAACCGATGCCCTAAACCAAATTAAAGAAGCCAAACGACGTGGTAAATTAGTGGCATTTGGGGGACCTTATCCTACCTCTTTACCAGACGAAGGAAAGAAGGCAGGGGTGGATTTTCTCATCCTAGATGAAGGAGAAATCACCCTACCGATGTTTGTAGAAGCTTTACAGCGAGGGGAAACTAGTGGAACGTTTCGCACTACAGAGAAACCCGATGTCACTCAAACCCCAATTCCCCGCTATGATTTGTTAGAGCTTGATGCCTATGATTCAATGTCAGTGCAGTTTTCGCGGGGATGTCCTTTTCAGTGCGAATTCTGCGACATCATTATTCTCTATGGCCGCAAATCGAGAACAAAGGAACCAGCCCAGCTTCTCAAGGAATTGGATTATCTGTATGAATTAGGCTGGCGGCGTGGTATCTTTATGGTGGATGACAATTTTATTGGGAATAAGCGTAACGTTAAGCTACTTCTGAAAGAGCTAAAAGTATGGCAGAAGGAGCATCAGTATCCCTTTCGATTTAATACTGAGGCATCTGTAGACCTAGCTGCGGATTCAGAATTGATGGAATTGATGGTGGAGTCTAACTTTGATGCTGTATTTTTAGGAATTGAAACACCGGACGAAGAAAGCCTTAAACTAACCAAAAAATTCCAAAATACTCGCAGCTCTCTAACGGATGATGTAGATAAAATAATTCGTGCGGGATTGCGACCAATGGCAGGGTTTATTATTGGTTTTGATGGAGAGAAACAAGGAGCAGGTTCCCGGATTATTAGTTTTGTTGAACAGGCTGCTATCCCTACAGCCATGTTTGGCATGTTACAAGCGTTACCCAATACTGCTCTGTGGAATCGTTTAGAAAAAGAAGGGCGTTTGCGAGATAACACTAAAAAAGATATCAATCAAACCACCTTAATGAACTTTGTTCCTACTCGTCCCATTGAAGAGATTAGTCAAGAATATATCGAAGCATTCTGGAAGCTATACGAACCTGAACGCTATATAGACCGTGCCTATAAATGTTTCTTAAAGCTTGGCCCCCCTAAATGCAAAGCCCCATTCAAAATGCCAGAGTTGGTAGATTTGAAAGCTTTGGCGACTGTAATTTGGCGTCAAGGGTTTAAGCGCAGTACTCGCTGGAAATTCTGGCATCATTTATTTGGTATTTTCAGGCACAATCCAGCTGTGTGGGAACATTACCTTACTCTATGCGCTCACAACGAACACTTTCTCGAATATCGTCAAATTGTCCGAGATGAAATTGGAAGACAGTTAGTTGATACTAATCCTAAGTTGATGGATAAAGAATTAATAGAGATATAGCAACTATTAGCAACGTTTGAGGGACTTAAGGCAAAAGGCAAGAGGCAAAAGGCAAAAGGGAATAGCGATGCAACGCTACTCCCTACTCCCTACTCCCTACTCCCTACTCCCTACTCCCTACTCCCGACTCCCGATTCCCTAAGACGAAAGTCCATCACCCAATTAGCTGCGATCTATGGGCTTGATACTTAAATCTCTCAAGGTGAAGGTGAAGTCGAGTTTTTTGGTTGTGTTAATAAATTCAATGATGACTTCAGTAGCAACTGCTGTAGTCATCAGCACTAAATTCCGAGCTAATGGATAATCACAAACATCATCATTAACTGGGGAAGGGACTCGATAATTTTCAGTCCAAATTATCTCACTGTAGTCTTCTGCTAACCCAACATGAAGACAAGGAGTTTGGGAACTATCACAGTAATCTTTTACGGCTTGACGAGCGACACTGTTATCAAAGGTGTCAATGACTAAAGTAGAATTAGTCAGTAATTGTTTGGTATTAGCTGTGGTTAATTCCTTGACCTTAGCCTCCAATTTTACCCCAACCGCTTGGTAGAGGGAATGAGCCAGGATTTTGGCTTTATGGGCACCAATATCAGAGCGGTAGTAGGGTTGGGTAGAAAGATTGCGCTCTTCAATGCGATCGCAATCAATAACCTTGAGCTTTCCAAAGCCTGAACGAGCCAAATTTTCGGTAATATTAGCTCCAAGTGCTCCGGCACCACACACGGTCACGGGGTAGTCACGTAACTGGGCCATGACTTGGGAGGTACGGTAGAGTTGTTCGTGGTAAAAAATTGACATCATCCTAATCCCAATATCGTGCCTCAATCACCCCAACCAAGGACTGTAAATCAAAATCGCGATCGCGTCCACTTAGACAAATCCCGGAACTGATTACAGTTAGATCCTGTTTAGATATCGCTGATATATGGTGTTTACCGTCAGCAGTGCTCCAGCGCACCTGCCAGAATTCTCCCCGGTCATGGAACTGTTGCAGTGCTCCCCCACCCATTTCCAAAGCTTGCTCCAGCCGTTTGTGATCCCGTTGATGCTGCCTTTTATCTTTAAACTCTTTAGTCTGTTGTCTTACCAAGTCATAAACTATTCTCATTTCTGGGGTCACCCCCTTTAAATCCAGTTCTTCAGGTGGTGTTACTTGCTTTAACTGCTCTGTGAGTTGTTCTGCTAGTAAAGGATCTCCCTTACGGTCAAGCTGCTGAAACCACCAAGCCTTACCATCCCCACGAGCTACCACTTGTTCAAAGGCTACCCCGCCCTCTACCAGATGGACAGCAATAGGTTTAACCGTGCCAAAGCGCTGACGAGCATCGGATTCATTGACTGGATACCCTAGCCAGGTCTTTCCCGACAATTGATAAGCTAGTCGTAAACGCAACGGTTGGAGCAGTTGCCAATAGTCCTCAAGTTGAAACACATCTGGCTCTTCTATCACAGTTGCGACTTGATCGCTGACTGGCTGAAAAATACCCCATCCTTCAAACTTACGAGGCTTAGGGGAGAAGGTATAAATCATTCCAGCAACACGAGTTCTTACCCTTCCCCCACGTACACAGGGAGCGAGGAATTGATTTTCACTCAGTTGCGTTTCCTTTGCAGCAATTTGATTGATGAGGTCGAGGATATTTGCCATGATCCTGCTCGATTGTATTAATAATGTGCAAGTCGCCAGAGCAAAAGCGTTCGTCACTTAGAAGGAACTCCGCCGGTGAGTTACTACACACTCTTTAAATGATGGCTACTTCTAAGCCCACATTCCGGGTTCTTCGCGCCTTCCTCGCTTCACGCCCGTTACGTTAGAGTAACGGTACTATTCCTCTCGTACTATGTATGTAAGCTCTGGCTGTTAGGGCACACAAGTCGGTGAAATTTATAGAGGTGCGGATTCCAAACTTATAAGCCAAGTTTGATCCCAAGATTAGACTGGGTGACTGGATATACTGCTTCATCAGGAGTTATCAAGTCAGTCCAATTCTTAGAGGTGCAACTACTTATAGCTATCTAAACCTTGTCAAACATTATCCATTGTTTTATAATTAACTAAGTTAGTAACTTGTTTAACTTCGGAACACTACCGCCCAACGAAGAACTAAAAGCGAAGGCAGCTGGTCGTAAGTTAAGCGACGTAAAATAATGGACTGAGTGAAGTTACAGTGCGGTTTGAGAGTAGGCAGCAGAGCCTCCATTAATAAAATTAGCGCAATGCTTTTGGCATTGCTTTGTCGGCAACAACCATTAGTTTTCACGCTTTGCTATACCATCGTCTTATCTGCTTGTGAGTAGGTTTGTACAGGTTAAATGTTGCACTACTTATCATTTCGCACCGGTAGCGGTGTATCCAGAATCTCCATCAATAAGTCTAGCCGTGATGGACGAGTCATCAGTGGAACCAGGTTTGGTAGAGAATAGTAATCTCCAGCAAAGGTAAAGGTTTCTACTGGCACCTGTTGCTCCTTGAGTTTACTTTCCACCCAGTCGTAGGAGTAACCAACTCGGACAATAATCACATTGGGCATCAATCCCAATTCACGAGAGTAGGTCTTGTAAACCTTACCAAAGTAAGGTGCTGTGTTTTCACCTTCATCGGTAACCAAGATAATCTGGTCAACCGCCTGCTTCCGAGAACGCATTACTTCTAAAGCACAACCAATGCTAGTCCCACCCCCTGCCTTGATGTGCCTGAAGGCACGTTCCCAGTCACTCAACTTTTTTCCTTGAGCCTTAACTGGGTAAGGCATGGTATCGAAGGCATAGACAAACAGCTCAGCTTCAGTAATACCAGAGATTAGGGCTGCCAGCCGCTTACCAACTTCAATGGCTTTGTCCATTGAACCGGACTTGTCCACTAGTAGAGCAGTGGGCTTGGTAATGGTACCTTTGCGCTTTACTTGCTCATTGGTAACTTGTTTTAACTTAGCAAGAGTTTGAGTATCTAACTGAGCAGCCTCAGCGGCAACTTGTGCCTTGAATGCAGAAACGCGATCGCTTGTCTGTGCCTGTTCTAGCTTTGCCTCAATCAACTCCTTGACCTGTGGGTGTTCCATCGCACCCCGCCCTTGGAGGGATTTGAGATTATTAATTACCTCTTGGGGTGTCATAGCATTGATTAGTGCTACCAACACCGTAGGAGTGACAGAGCGCACAGCACCAATGGCGATGGTATAGGGAATCTTATGTTCAACAATCAATTGCGCCTGTTCAGCAGCAGTTTCAGTTTTCCCTAGCTGCTTCAGTATCCAAGCTAAGGAACCTTCTGGAGGATTGTCCTTAAATAATACAGCATCTGCTCTAGAGCTAGGCTTAATATGTAAACTAGCATAGAGATGCTTCATCGCCTTTCGACCCCGCAATGCTGCTCGGTCAAACAAGGCTGGAGTTTTTTCCCGTGTCTTAAGGTAGCGCCGCACTGCTGTCCGAGCCGAACGAGGCACCTTATTGCGCTGCTGCTTCATAAAATCCACTACTCGTGCCACCTGGTAGGGTGGGAATTTTTGCAGCATTACAAAGCCAGCATCTCGGTGTTCGGTCAAATTGCTAGTCAACATATGACCTAGAAACACTTCTTTGTGGTCCCGGACATCCCCGTGATTTTCGTACCAAACGGCTAAGTGACCGTAAAAAATTGGGTCAAGTTCTACCATCAGTTGGTGCAATTCTGTCACTTGCTCCAGCTTACGATGGGGTGTAGTTAATAAACTGTTTAGTAATTCTAAACGCAGGTCACGCTCTTCAGTTTTCATAGGATTAACCTCCTATGCTCCTATGTAATTTCTGGACAAATCTATAAGTTATTTGATTGTTTGGTTGAAAGTTGGTTGAAGGTTGTTTGGTTGAAGGTTGAAGGTTGAAGGTTGTTTGGTTTACTAAAACCAACAAAAATGCCACCATTAATTAAATAATTTATCATCCCAATAATAATAAAATTAATGGTGGCTATTACTACCTCATTTAAATCATTAATCGTGAATAATAATCTAAATTAATTAACAATGATAAACTAATAATATCTGTAATTAATTTTAAATTATTCCTATAGCAAGCCTAAATTAATTGTCATAATTTTGAACCGAATTTATCTACTCCTTACTCCCTACTCCCTACTCTCTACTCCCTATTCCCTGTTTCCTTTGCTATAGAAGATTGAATCAATCCGCGCAAGTTCAGAAAGCCATTGTTTCACACACGGGATTTGAACCCGTATATACTTGAACAGAATCAAGTGCCTTACCATTTGGCGAGTATGAAAGCTTTCCGGGTCAGGGCGCGAAGGTGACTCAGTGAATTTTTAAAATTGTTTGGTTATGGCAGTGAAAACGATTAGAATTAGGGTCCCCGCGCAAGTCAATAAAGCTTTTAATAAAATGATGCTCTATCCATTTGAGCTACAGCGGCAAATAGCGCCACTGATAGGATTCGAACCTATAACCTTCCGATTCGTAGTCGGTAGTATGTAAGCTTCAGCGGTTAGGGCGCGGGGGTAAATTTGTAACACTTGCTTCTGTGCAAGTTAATACAAAATTGATAGGAACTTATAATAGTTTTTTAACCAGTACTTTTATCACTCTGTAGCATAATTTGGAAATTATTCCTAGAAGGTTGAATCAATCGCGCAAGTTCAGAAAGCCGTTGTTTCACACACGGGATTTGAACCCGCATATTCTCGATGATGAGTCAAGTGCCTTACCATTTGGCTAGTATGAAAGCTTTCCGGGTCAGGGCGCGAAGGTGACTCAGTTATTTTTTAAATTGTTTAGTTATGCCAGTAAAACCACTCTAATTGCACTAGAATTGGGGTGCCCGCGCAAGTCAGTAAAGCTTTTAATAAAATGATGCTCTATCCATTTGAGCTACAGCGGCAAATAGCGCCGCTGATAGGATTCGAACCTATAACCTTCCGATTAGTAGATCGGTAGTATGTAAGCTTCAGCAGTTAGGGCGCGGGGGGAAATTCCGAACAATTGCTCCTGTGCAAGTTAACAAAAGCTTTATAGCAACTTACGACCGTCCTCACCAAGCATGGCTTAGCAGTGGACACGCACGCCAAATCTCTGTAAGACAATGGCTTAGTGCTCGCGCTCCTCGGTTACCCGAGTTCGCTACCTTAGGATCGTTATCTGTGTGTAGGCTTCTTGAGATTAGGGCACAGGACAAAAGGTTTAACCTTTTAACACCTTTTAACCATAAACCTTTTAACCACAAACCTTAACCATAAACCGCTTCAGGTCTTATAATCAGATTGCGGTTGGTACTGCGGTCGATGACATAAGAGGTCAAGCGCTCTGGGGCTACATCAAAGTACTTCGCGAGTTGCTGTTTAACAGCGGTATCGTTCATACTTTTGGCTATACCCAGCTGACCTTCAGCAATGTCGTAGGAACGACCTTCAAACCGAACATGAATCATTGGGCATCCCTCCTTGTAGCGCGATGTTTTCTCTTTAACCTTACTTTTATACTACATGTATATTACAAATGTGTCAAGTCCTTGGCAAAAAAATTTTTTAGGACTTAGGCATCACTGGGATATTTGACTTATTTAACCCTTAAAAGCAGGCAGATTCATTAGACCTTATACTAGCGATTGAAATTAACTTTAAGCAAGCAATAGATGAGCAACTTTAAGGATCAAGTGGCACTAATCACAGGAGCTTCCTCTGGCATTGGAGCAGCTCTTGCTCATGAATTAGCCCGTCAAGGAGCCAATGTGGTACTCCTAGCTCGGCGAGCAGAACGATTAGAAGCCATAGCTTCACAAATTGATCCCAACGGTCAACGTGTACTTGCTATGCCCTGTGATGTCACAAAGGATGGTGACCTGGATAAAGCCGCAACCTTTGCCCGTAGTAAGTTCGGCAAAATTGATATCGTTGTTGCTAATGCTGGCTGGTGCAACATTTAACCTCTCTAAACCTACCCATCAGCAGGAATGATCTGTATAGCACCAGGTGAAAACCTGGTGGTTGTTGCCGACAAAGCGCGGATCATTATGTTCCGCGCGCCATTCCAATCCCGTGGTAAAGAGAAGCCACATTTTGGGCATTGGAATTTTTTACTGCCGCCTAATTTTTCGTGAATTTGACCACATTCTGGGCAAGTTTTGCTGGTATAAGATTCGTTAACCAAGACAACCTTCACCTCATGACGATCCGCCATTTGAGTTAAGTGCTGGCGAAACTTATAATGATTCCAGGTAAGCAGATTGCGAGCTGTTTTCCTGTTTAATTTCCTAGCTGATTTGACTACCATTTGAGATGTTTCAAACGTTGGCAAAAATATAAGCTTGTAATTACTAACCAGGAAAGAAGCTGACTTGTTATGGCAGTCCTTAATTAGGTTTTGAATTTTTTGGCGTAAGCGATGGGCAGCATTTCTCATTGCTCGTCTCTGTCTTTTCGCAGAGCTTAAGTCAATCCGACTCATCAACCGATCTAGTTGCTGACAAAGTCTTTGAACCCGACCAATATCCCCAGAGCCTATCTCTAGGTAATTTTTGCCGTCAAAGCCAGTAAGGAATGTCCTAATACCTGGATCTAAAGCTATTACTTTATCCTGTTTGGTGGGAGTAGGTTCAATGTATTCGGGAAAAATGCCGTACCATTTGCCTTTAACCCAAACTAATTGAGTACCGTAGATGCATTCATCGGGAAAACCTTGAGGTGAACGAAAGGACAGACCTTTTACTTTGGTGGGATACCAAGAACCTTTTTTGAAGTCTCCAACTTTGAATTTGATTACTTGAGTGATCTGCCGACAGGATTTAAATTTGGCAAAACCTCCATTGACCTTGGCTTGTTTAACGGCATCGATCCCATCGGCAACAGCTTCTTGTAATTGGTGCCCTGGTAGGGTTTTTACCCACTCTGGTCTATCAGATTTTCTAGCCAGTTTTTGTAGGTCATAAGTACTACCTTGATAGCCGTTTTTGATAGCAGCGATCGACCAGTTGTAAATCCATCTATATGCATTAAGCCAAGTTTTCCAAACCCTGTGAAGCTCTTTAGATGGAAACACCCTGAGCCTCAAGACACTGTTTGGTGTCAACTTCATCGTCTGGTTCCGGGGTTTTATCTTGTACCGCTTGCGTGACTTGCTTTTGATATTTTCGGAGTCCGTAAAGCCTAGCAGAGAAACAGTGGAGGATGGACAGGATATCTTCGACCAACTCTTGTTCTGGGGACAATTTGCGTTCATTGAGAACCACGAGCTTGACTCCAGCTTTTTTGCATAACCATTCAAGTAATGGGAATCCAAATCTGACGGCTCTGTCTGGGTAGGCAACGACAAATGCTGAGAGATCACAGCTGTAAATTCGTTCCAATATTTTGAGGAACTTTTTCCGCTTAAAATTGAGTCCTGATCCAACTTCTGAAACAATTTCAGCGTTTGGGTATTTTGACCGTAGAAATTCAGCTTGTCGATCAAGGTCGTCCCGTTGGGAGTAGGTAGAGACTCTTGCATAGCAGACAATGGGCTTAATCTGCGGAGTTTCTCCTTCGACACAGAACCGCCTTTGATTCCCTTTTGTCCTGATACTGTCGAGTCTCCCCTCTTTGTCCCACCGCCTAAGAGTTGAGATCGAGACTCCGAGGTGCTCGGCTGCCTCTTTTGGAGTGACATATTTTTTCATTGACCGTGAACCTTACTAAATCTAGTATACTTAACTTTAGTAAAGTTTGCTAAGGCTTAGTAAGATATCTGGCTAATAGTTGCACCTCTTTGAAGGGTAATGTCGAAAACCTCAGGGTGAATGACTATCGACGTCTTTGGGAAACCAATGTTTTTGGGGTACTGAGTACCATCTACGCCACCTTAGATGACCTCAAGAAAACTAAAGGAAGACTGGTCATCATTAGTAGCGTAAAAAGTTACGTTGCCTTGAGTGGCGATTCTCCCTATAGTATGAGCAAATTTGCGATGCGGGCTTTGTGTGAGTCGTTGTCTCAAGAGTTGGCTCCCGATGGGGTGTCGGTCACACACATTTGTCCAGGGTACGTTGCTACTGAAATTCGTCAGCTAGACAATCAGGGAATTTGGCATTCAGACTGGGAGGATCCTATTTCCCCCAGGCTTCTGATTTCTGCTGATCAAACTGCCAAACAAATTGTTAAAGCTATTTCCCGACGACAACGGGAACAGGTAATAACAAACTACGGCAAGCTGATTGTCCTGATCAAGCGTCACATGCCTTGGTTGCTCTCATTGCTGATTTCAAAATTCCAAATCAAGGTAGCTTCTAAGCCGTCACCGATTCAGCAATAATATTTTTTACTATAGCAATTATCATCTCATTTTCCAGAAAGTTGTCTCCGACTACCTGTTTTTGCACTTAGCCATACCTTTAGTAACCTGAAACTAATTACCAGATCCCTTTTTATTGCCATAAAAAACTGTTTTAAACTCCAGAAAATCGCTGTTTGGACTATAAAGCGTATAAATAGCCTTTCCTAGTTCTTTGCCTACATTTCCTACACCAACAACTCTTCTTTTGGGTGCAGTAATAGTTTGCACGGGTTGCTGGCGATCTAAAGTCATCACCGAACTATTTACTGAACCTCTTTGTAGTTGATATTCAAATACTTGACCCGAACGACCACAAAAGAGATGATTTGCCTGGACTCTTTGCAAGCGGTCTAGCATTTGCCAGGGTAAGGTTTCGGGGGTTAACTCATCGCTGACGCTAACAGTGCTACCGTGAATTAACAAACAATCTAATTCAAAGAAGCCAAAATGACAGTTGCGTAACCACTGTACGGTTTCGCGAGATACCGAATCCCAAAGAAGTTTAGCGGTTTCTTTACCAAAGCGCTCGATTAATTCTGTCGGTTCTGCTGTCGAACCCAAACCGTGTAAAGCAAAGCATTGTTCTTCCCACCAGCCGAAGCATACTTGGGGTTCTAATTCTCCAGGTAAAGGATTCTGAATTCGTTTAATTACTTGTTCGCTATCTTGGTTAGCTGCTACGATATCGCCCAGAATATACAATGCTTCCACCTTAACGCGCTGGCGTTTGATATCTGCCAACACTGCTTCGTAAGCTGCGATATTTCCTTCAATTCCGCTTAAAATTGCCCACATTGATTTTCAATTTAAATATTTAAGTAATTTAATTTACCTCTCACACACATGAGTCGGATCGTCGGCTTTTTCGGCAAATTCCAAACCTCTAGCCAAACGCCAAGCGAAAATCGGTGGTAAACCAGCATCTAAGATGGCAGCGCAGGTTGTTTGATAGTCATACTCCACTTCCCGCAAGTTTACTGCTTGTGTTTCCGTGTCATAGATAACATAGGTAGCATTGGGACGACCATGACGGGGTTCGCCTACCGAACCGACATTGATAATTCGCTTCAGGGGAGTATTAAAACTTATGGTTGGTTGTTCGTTTCTACTGGGTTGACGAACTTTAACCTGTAATTGTCCAGAATCTAGGGTGCGGACATAGGGAAAGTGGGTATGTCCGCAAAATAATATATCTGCATCGCTGGAGAGAACTCTTTCTAAAGCAGTGAAAGCATCCATTTCGGGTAACAAATATTCGTGGTTGCTATTAGGACTACCATGTACGAAACAGAGATTATCTTCTTTGTAGGTATGGGGTAGTTGGGCTAAATATTCCCTAACTTCGGCATTGACGTGCTTATTTGTCCATTCGTGGGCAATTTTACCTCTTTTTTCCGCCAACAGGGAAGGATAACTACATTCACAAGCATTTAGTCCTTCTACAATATCTTCATCCCAACAACCCTGTACAGTGGGAATATCTAAAGAACGAATTTGTTCCACCACTGCATTAGGATAGGGACCATAACCCACTAAATCCCCCAGACAATAAATCTTTTCTGCTTTTTGTTCGTCAATATCCAGTAAAACTGCATCTAAAGCTGCATAATTACCATGGATACAAGATATCACTGCTATTTTCATACCACTTCTACCTCTGGTTCACTTTCTAAAGACTCTTTTACTTGTTGTTGGTAATAATTAATTGCCGATTCGGGAAGACAGCAATCTCGGACAGTTTGAACAATTTCAGCTTTATCTAAATTACTACCTACTATTTCAAAACCACTAAAACGATCTGGTTTACCATTTAACCAACGGGGTAATTTTAAAGGTTTAAATGCTAATTCCGATTCCCCTAGTATGAAGTCACCATAATAAATTTGTCCATCCACTAGGTCGAAAATTCCTTTTACCCGAGCTACCTCACCGTAAGCACCTTGAGTAAGTTCCAGCCAAAAAGTAGCTAAACTATCAAAATCTACAATTTCCCCCGTCAAAACCCCCCGATGAATCTGCAAAGCTGTGGTTGGCTTACTGATGTTATTTCCTGGAATAACTTCATCCGCCCAAGTATTTAACTCTGTACTATCTGTATCGCCGGGGATTATGGCTACTCGATGGGGGTTCAAAGTTTGCAGTAAAGGTTCAATTCCGGCTAAATCCAAATACCAGGGAATCTCTAGATAAGTTATGGTTTTGTCTAATTCCGCTTCTTCCCCTGTCTGATAAAGTTTTAGTTGAGGGTATTCACTTTGGAGATATATTGCATCAATGGGTACGGAATCAGTTTGAGGACTGAAATAACCTACAGGTTTATTGGTTTGGGCTATTTGTTGACCAATCCAGTGGGTTTTACCGCCACCGGTCGGACTGGCGACAGCAATAATCATAAGCAGTTTTGTTGATAACGATAATTATTGTATCAAAAAAAGAGATGAGCTTTATACCCATCTCTCATGCTGTCACGCGAATTAATTAATGCATTGAACGGTTGTAGTGAATTAAACTCATAAACTCCTGACGGGTTTTTGGATCATCTGCAAATACGCCTCTAACCGCACTAGTGGCAGTCCAAGAACCAGGTTTTTGGACTCCTCGCATTACCATACACATATGGCTTGCTTCCACTACTACCGCCACCCCTTTTGGTTTTAATAATCCTTGAAGGGCATCGGCAATTTGGGCAGTTAATCTTTCCTGTACCTGCAAACGTCGTCCGTACATTTCACAAATACGAGCAATTTTTGACAGTCCGATTACCTTACCGTCGGGAATATAAGCGACGTGAGCGTGACCGAGAATAGGTAAGATATGGTGTTCGCAGGAGCTAAATAGGTCAATGTCCCGAACTAAGACCATTTCATTTGTATTTTCGTGAAATACTGCCCCGTTGAGGAGTTCGTCTAAAGATTGATGATACCCAGAAGTCAGAAATTTTAAGGCTTTAACCACTCTTTTAGGAGTATCTTTCAAGCCTTCGCGGTCTGGGTTTTCTCCCAATCCTAAAAGTAAAGTCCGTACCGCTTGGCGCATCTCTTCTTCAGAAACGAGAGGTTGTTGGATGGTATTTAGTTTTGGTAATTTGCGATTAATTTTATCAATCTGGTTGGGTTCGGACTTACCTAAGGTCATGAATTTGAATTAGATGAAATTAAACAGTAACAGAAGTAGCCAAGCAGTTATTTAACTTTTGGCGAAGTTTATCGGTATCTATAATGATAACCGATAAAGACTAGCTGATTCGTAAATTCGCACTAAACCTTGTAGGATAAGGCTTGCGCTACAATAGCAAAACTGAACTATTTAATAACCAAAAGACAATCATACCAAGGCTTTCAGACTTTTTGAGATTTACGTTACGAATCAGCTGTTAATTGCGATGCGGCTTTGCCGACGCTACGGGAACGCAACGACTTCTGTTTCTTTTGCTCAAAGCCAGCTAAAATATCGCAATCAATAGGACTAATGTACCCCACATTCCGCAGGTGGGTCAGATCAACAAATAATATTTTTGGCAGGGAGCACCGAGAAACTGTAGAATCCCTTGATGCTCTTGGGTTAAGTTGATAATCTGTTGAACTCCATCAACAAGACCTATGTGAATCGACTGAAAACACTGAAACACCCAACGCATTGTTGGGGTAGCCGTCGGCTTACCTAATTGATTGTCAATGGTTTGTTTGGTTCTGCTGAGAGCTTGGCGTAAGGCTCTGTGAGCCAGAGTATAAACCAACAAACACAGACCCATCACCATGTGCGTTGGCGGCTACCCGTTTAGGAGTTTTGAGAAAGACACTGTAGGCATACGAACATCGGGTCTTTGAGAAAACGGAAACCCCTCTCAGTGCATTGTTGCCCTTTGTACTCACAGAGGATCTCCTCTGGGCTAAGTTGTTTCGACTCCAAGACATTGGTGGCTTGAACGAACCGTCCCGCCCTTCTTCGAGCCAGGGCAACCACCTCTTGTTTAACTTTCAAAGTCCCTTGGAGACGATAGTGATAGCCGTCTGGAGGTTGTCCTATTCGCGGTCGTCCCGGTTTGTGGTAGTAAGGATGTGGCACGACTTCGAGCTGAGACAAGCGCATGATAACGCAACTGTTGATTCAACTTTTCCCCTGCCCTGAAGGCATCAGCAGCACAGGCGAAGTCCTGTTGCCCTAACTGCAACAGTAGCTTTTGAGCCGACTGCTGATGCTGTTGGATTTTCTTGTTCTTGCTGCTTGAGGTCAGCTTCTTTTCTAGCTTGACTCTCCCGCTTCCGGAGTGTACTCGAAAAAGCAAGCGAGCGAAGCTGAATAATCATTAGTTACCATGTTCAGTAACACTCGGCGGATTGTGCTGTATGATGGCAGTCGGTTGACTTGAAACAATTGGCTCAACTCCTCACGATTGTTTCAATCCAATCAGCGATCGCTAAAAATCTTTTATTCCCTGCAGCTACTGCTAGGGTAAAGATAGCCAGACATATAGCCACGCTCGTGTCAACATCCGCTGCCCTAATCGAGCATCTGGTAAATCAGAAAAGGCTTCTAAAATAGCAATTTGACCCATTGATGTTGATTCTCTTGTGCCCTTGTGCCGGGAGCAGGTCTTGCGTTGCAGAACAAATGAACTATGTACCATCACAGCAAGCTTAAACCCATGAGGGGGCATAAGATTTAGTACAAATGTTCGGCATTTGTGACATGCTCCCTGTTGTGCCAAAGCATCTTATCTTACCATCTAGAATGAAATAGCCCTGTACCAATTACGGAGAGGAGGTTTAATTTTGAAGTGCCAGGGAAGTAAGTTTTAAAAAATTGTAACTGCCCAGATAGGGTATCTAGATAAAGACAAGCGGAATGTGGGTTTAAAACGTCGGAATCATGGTAAACTGAAGGGGGATATGAACTTGCGATCGCACCATAAAAACCTGCCGACAAGTTGAGACTTCACCGGACTGGAACCCCAATTTTCGGCAAACTACGAGCAATAATCACTAAGTGATCGCCAGACAGTAGTGTTTGATCTTTAGGGGGATTAATTAGGGTTTCCCGATTTCCATTGCTATGGCGCTCTATTGCGATCAACGTTGTATCAAACTCCTCTTTCAACCGCCGAGCAGCTTCCCAGAAGGAAATGTCAACCCACCTCTGTGGTAAAACAATTTTGTAGAATTGGTTTCCCACTTGCACAGTTAGCAACTCTGCCAGCACATCTACAGCCCCTAGGTTCCGAGCTGAGGTAGCAATTAAGTGACTGGCTAATTCATCAACAACAATAACATCTTCAACTCCCGCTACTCGCAGTTGGACATTGTTTTTCCGGTCAAGGAGTTGAGCACAAGTGTAGATTCCGGGTTGGAGTTTTTCAATGGTCAAGGCAGCTAGGACTGTCCGTGCATCCCGGTCTTGGTCACTTCGAGGACGGGTAGAATCAGCAAGGAGGATTGCCCGTGAGGCATGATAGATCCCCACACTTTCGAGGACATCAATAGTAGTGTAATCACCAATATAGAAATATATTTGGGAACGGTTAACTCCTTTGAGTTCCCACTCTGGTGTGTCGGTAAACTCTGCCACAACCACCATTGGATAGTGCTTGAGCTCAGAGTCTGCCTGGAGTTCCTCAATGAGTAGGTGACCACCTCGGTTCCAGCCGCAGATAACAATGTGATTGCGCAGTTCATCCAGTTCCAAGTATTTCACCTCCATAACTGTTCTAAGTCGTTGCACCATTACTGCTGAAACTACACCGGTGAAGACGGCAAACATAGTTAACCCGCCAATGACTACCATGAGGGTAATCAGACGCCCAGCATCAGTCTGGGGTTCACCACCAATGGGTTCTCCTGATATTAGGGTAAAAAAACTCCACCATAAAGAGTCTCTTAGGGAAGCAAATGACTCATTCTGTCCTCCCTCCAGCAGATAAATCCCTAAAGCACCGACTAATGTAATTAAGCCGATAATCAGAAAAACTCCAATCTGAGCACTAATACTGGCAGCGAGTGAGGAAGAGATACGGTTGAGGTTACGGTTTACCAAAATTCCGACTCTGAGCAGCCTTAACATCCGTAAAACTCGCAATAAGCGGAATGCCCGGAACAAAGGCAGCACAGCAACAATATCCAGCCAGTAGTGACGCAAGAACCGACGTTTGTTTCTTGCCACTAGGTAGCGGATTGTTAGTTCTACGATAAATATGCCCGTCAGTAGCTCTTCGCTTACATAGACCAGTCCATATATGAAACCTGCACCCTCTAGACTTGCTTCAACAACCACTAGAACTACCGAAAGTAGAATTAGCAGAATGAGGGTGAATTCAGTTTGGGGAGCATGAATGAACTGGTCAAGACGGGACTTGATGGTTGATGACAAGTTAAAGTCTTCTATATTAAATGGAATTCACTCCATTTAATATTAAGAATTTTTAATTCTGAATGCTTCCCCCACCTGAGTTTTCATGGTGTGGGTATCCGTCTTAATTACAAGGTTTTATCCCTCGCGACAGGCGGCATTCTCGCGCCTGTTGCCAGGACTTTTGCTGGACTATTCCCCCAAGTCGTTGTCTTGATGCAATAGCGAGTGGGGGAAACCACGGCAGTCGCTCATGGGGGGAACCCCCAAGACCGCGCTGCCTCCCCAAGACCGTAATGGTGCGCTTTCCGTAGGCGAATTAAATTCGCCACGGGTCGCACCTCTGCATCGCTTCCGCTGTGGGGCTTATGCTTAGAAACTTTCACCTAGAGTCTGACGTTTATAAACCGACAGAGCGAGGAAAAACAGGTTTAATTTCCCTATCGTGAGAGGTCGTGCCTCCAGTTTGCTCAGAATCTCGTTCTGCCCTTTGCCGTACCACTCAAGATAATTCAATTATATCACAATTTGCCGCTCCTTGACCCCCACCTGCGTTCTCGTGGTGGGGGAATGCGTCGCTCATTTTTGTTCAATTTCCACAGGTTTGCTCCTAGCCGGTTGTACTACCCTCGGAAACTCTTAAGAGTCAGCATCAATCAACTCAATCTTCCTACCAGCGGGGGGATTAAACCTGGGCGGCTCTAACTGAGTCGGTGGTTTGACGATACCCGATGGTGAGGTCACTTCCGGTGGTGGAACCACAATTGGGAAGGAGCGAACCGGTGATGGCGGTTTGACCACTGATGATGGTTTTACCACTGATGGTGGGGAGGGAGCTGGTTTCGGGATCACCACTTGTGGGGGAGATGGAGGCGGAACCGGTCTTGGTCGTCTTACGGGCACAGGAGGTGGGGGAGGTGGGGCTAAAATCTTGCGCCATGATTGAATTTGCCGTTGGGCTTCCTGGTAAGGGCGAGTACCAGACGGAACTATGTTTGCGATCGCAATGGATTCAGACAGGTTATAGGCAGAACGACTTCTGGCTATGGATAGGATTTTGTAACTCCAGCGATTGACTACTGTTCTCGCCTCGCTACGGGATTTGGTTGAGGTTGGCACTTGCCTAGCTACTCGAATCGCTTTTCTTAGGGCTTGTGGAGTTCCAGCCTCAGCAATTTGGTAAGCTTCCCGTAAACGCTGCTGACCCTCTAGTTCTAACTTCCAGCTTCTGACTTTGCTTTGGGCTTCATTGTACAGAGCCCGACCTGCCTTAATTTGTTGGGCAGTTGCCACGGCTGCATATAGATCACCCCGGATTGCCAGAGTGCGTGCTTGGTCTAAATAAGGTTGGTCTTCTTGCTGCTGGATACTTCTAGACCACTGATTAATTTTACTTTGAGCTTCCTGGTAAAGACTACGACCTCGGGAAATTTTACGGGCTTCTTGAACAGCAGCTTGCAAAGAATCAATGCTGCCATAACTAGCCAGTTGTGCTGCCCGTTCCAGGAATGGCCTGTCTTCGATCAGCTGAATTTGACGAGTCCAATCTCGAATTTCGCCCCGTGCTTCCTCATAGCGGGGATTACCACGAGGGATCTGTTCCACTTCAGCTACTGCCAGTCTTAAGTCACTAGGTAAACCCGAGGTAGCATAGGTTCTGGCTCGCTCAAGTCGCGCCACATCTTCTACTTCTCGTTGCCAACGGCTAATTAATTGCTGCCCTTTCTTATATAGGGGACGTTCTGATCCCAGCTTTTGGGCAGATGCGATCGCTTCTTCTAAATCCCAGGTTGTACCAGACTCAGCACGAGATAGGGCATGAGCTAGGTCAATTAAATCCGATTTGAGTTCAGGTACTTTAATCGTTTCGGGAAGTTTATAGGCAATGTCAAGAACTTCGGACCACTTACCTTGCTCTAGCTTGTTCTGAGCAATCTCCACCAGCTTGTTGCCAGAGTCTTTAATTAAATCCTGAGCTTCTTTGTAAGCATAACTTTGCTCTGTGATTTCCTTAGCTTTTTCAATAGCTGCCAGGATCTTCTCTATATTGCCACTTCTACTCAGCTCATAAGCCTTATCCAGCTTAGCCGAGTCTTCCCGTCCCATCTTAATCTTATCCGTTAGCTGGTTATACTTAGCCGTAGCCCAGTAGTCATTGTCCACATAGGTCAATCGTACTGCTTCGCGAAATGCTAAGTTCCAGTTTGATAACCTCAACTGTTTTTCCGCTTGCTCATAAACTCCCTCTGCCCTCGACCAGATTTTCTGCCAACGTTTTACCCGCTTTTCTACTATCGCGCCAGCTACGGATTTTGAAGGAATACGTTTAGCAATCTTAAGAGCTTCACTGAGCTGACCAGCTTGAAACTTAGCTTCCCCAATCTCTAGGATTACCTGTGACCACTCTTCGATATGTTGGTTAACTTGTGGGCGTAACGGGTGATCTTCGGGCAGGGCATCCACTAATGCGATCGCTTTTAGCAACTGGGGGACAGTTTGCTGATTTGCTGCCACCTGAGCACAAGATAGGCGCATCGATGCTGAAGCCGTTGGCCAAAACACAGCACGGCAGTTTGGTACAGCTGGCAACCTTAACAACATCATTGCTGAAGCAAATCCAGCACTACCGAAAAGCAACACAACTAAAGCTGACCAAAACTGCCAACTGCGAGGCAAGAGGTTTTTTACTCCAGTCGTTTTTCCTGAGGGAGCTTGTCTACCGGTAGTTTGTGCTGTGTTTAATCGAGAGTTAGCTACTGGTTGACCAACCCCAAATTTTTCTGATTGCTGGGGGGGCTGTGTCGATGGGTTTCCTCGGTCAGGATAGTTTACGTTCGGTTGAGTAACCGGCTGGCTCTGGTTAGGTTGCCAGCCATTAAACTTACCTGAACTTGAACCATTTGAGGTTGGCCAACGGTCTGGAAATTCTCTATTTCTGGTCATAATTCACTTCCACACTCCCTACACCGGAAGACAGCAGGTTGTTTACAGCAACCTCAGTTGTTGAGATTTTACCCACCTTACACATATAGAGTCTACACCCTATCTTATAGTAGTGTTCTTATAATTCTGGTTGAGTTTATATGCTGATCCATATTTCTTGCAATCCTTTACAAGTCAGGATTCTAATCTTCCAGTTACAGTAGGAAGTCCAGTAGCTACTGAGTTTACAATTCTTTTATCAATTGAGATAGTTGATCGGGATTGGCATGATAGACCTCTGAGCAAAAATGACAAGTTGCCTCAGCGCCACCGTCTTTTTCTATCATATCCTGAAGTTCCTCTTTTCCCAGCATTTTCAGAGCCCCCAACATCCGGTCAAAGGAGCAACCACAGTTAAAATGCAGCATCTGGGTTTCTGGAAAAATCTCTAGCTCCATATCCCCCAGCAACTGTTCAAAAATCTCTGGTAAGGTCTGGTTAGCTTGGAGCAGTGGTGTAAAACCTGATAGTTTGGTAATGCGAGATTCCAAAGTTTGAACTAATGCCTCATCCGTTGCTGCCTTAGGCATAACTTGGATTAAAATACCCCCAGCCGCAGTGACCCCTTGAGCACCTACGAATACACCAACCACCAGCGCTGATGGGGTTTGTTCCGAATTTAGCAGATAGTGAGCGATGTCATCACCTATTTCACCAGAAACCAACTCTACTGTACTCGAATAGGGATAGCCATAACCCACATCCCTAACCACGTATAGGAAACCATCCCTACCAACAGCACCACCCACATCTAATTTGCCCTTCTTATTTGGTGGCAGTTCCACCTCTGGGTTGTCTACATAACCTCGAACTTTACCATCTAATCCTGCATCCACCATAATTCCACCCAGTGGACCATTGCCGTTGATACGAATATTGACCCTCGACTCTGCTCGCTTCATACTAGAAGCCAGCAGAAGACCTGCAGACATGGTACGACCTAGGGCAGCCGTTGCCACATAAGAGAGTTGGTGACGTTGTCTAGCTTCTTCCGTCAGGCGTGTAGTAATCACACCAACTGCGCGAATACCCCCTGAAGCTGCTGTGGCGCGAATTAACTGGTCAGCCATAGAAAACTCTTACACTTCTTAATATAATTAATGTTTATTTTACAAAGTATTGAGAAAGTATCGAGTCCCTTGCTTGCCCTCTCCTTTTAGCCGAGGCATTAAAACAACAGACGGGATTTATCCCATTGGTTCATTCACAATAATTACAAATATTTCCTACGAGTAAGGACGATCTAACCAAAATGCTAGGAATCTTTCAAAAAAGTCATCTGAGGATTGAAGTCGAAGCACCACAAAATGTTATCCGGGATAGTCTGCTCTATACCGCGCAACTGCACCAGTGGTTGTGGCCGGAGAATTTATCTTCCGAGTTACCCGAACAGCTAGATTTAGGATTGACCTTTACTTCTTCCATCGGGCCAGTAGCAGTACAACACAAAGTTGAGCTTGTTCAGCCCAACTGTTTAAGACTGCTCTTGAGCCAGGGAATTGATGGTTATCATGAATGGTATTGGGGAGATGGTTGGGTACAATCTCGCCTAGAAGGGGTGTCTTTGTTACCATTAAATTGGGGTCAAACCTTAAGTTTGCTGAGGCTACGTCAGTTTGTAGAGCAGCATAGAGCCTCTGAGGGCTAACGTAAAAATTGATCTAAAGCCGCTTTCAACTCCTCAATTTCTACCTCAATGTTGCCCTGCTCAGCGGCACGACCGATACACTCGCTTAAATGTTCATCCAGGATAATTCGTGCTACTTTATCCAAAGCTCCTCTAACTGCAGCAATCTGTACCAAAACATCAGGACAGGGGCGACTTTCTTGCACCATAGTCTTAATCCCTCGAATATGCCCCTCGATTCGAGACAGGCGATTGATAATTCGCCTCAGAGATTCTTCATCATGGACGTGACCATGGGTATGTTCACTATGGTTGTGATTCAGTTCTTGAGTCAGGGCATATTCTCTATCTTTCGAGATCATAGCGGTTTTATTAGTTTTATTAGTCCAAGGTTAACCAACTTCCTGGGTATATCATTATTGATAATTATTAAGCTTAACTTCTTCGGGTCTCAAGGGCTGATCACCCCTTGAGGTCAACCTCTCTCACTCTCGGTGCGCGCCTCCTAGGGTCGCACCGTCTGGAACTCGCCCAGGTACTACTAACGTCATAGTAATAACTCTCAAAATAGCGATTAGATGCTTGTAGCAACTAATCCACAATCCTACAAATCTGCCTCGAAACCCACTCCTGGCTCTGGGTGGGAGGAATATCAGGGAAGGTAAACTTGAGTTAGGGGTTAACACTAAGGGTCAGCAACAACTGACTACTAACCACTAGCCAAAGCCAAGTAAATCCCATGGGTTTTAGGTCGTGGGATTGGCTTAGCAATAGTATTCCCCAAAATTAACCAGAAGAATACGATAATACTATGTCATCAACTAAATTTTCGATTTGGCTTCGCTCAATTAGTAACTATCTCTTGGCTATTTTACTTGGAGTCTTATTGACAGTTGGCGTTTATCGTGTATCTCCCTCCAAGGCTGCTCCTGTACCCAGCACAGACTCAGTAACTCCGCCACTGATCGCCCAACAACTGCTAAGTCCACAGCAAGCTAGTAATAGCAGTTTTGTAACAGCAGCGGTGAATCGGGTTGGAGCAGCAGTGGTGCGTATTGACACCGAGCGCACAGTTTCCAGGCGCGTCGATCCCTTGTTTGATGACCCCTTCTTCCGGCGCTTTTTCGGTGATGACTTTTCAGCCCAAATTCCCCAA
This sequence comes from Moorena producens 3L, assembly GCF_000211815.1. Taxonomy (GTDB): domain Bacteria; phylum Cyanobacteriota; class Cyanobacteriia; order Cyanobacteriales; family Coleofasciculaceae; genus Moorena; species Moorena producens. The sequence continues at coordinate 566 of NZ_GL890815.1, read as the reverse complement.
GAAAGACGTTTACAAGGTCAAGGCTCTGGCTTTATCATTGACAACAGTGGCATCCTACTGACTAATGCCCATGTTGTGGAAGGTGCAGATAAAGTAACCGTTACCCTCAAGGATGGGCGCAAGTTTAATGGTCAAGTCAAGGGTGTTGATGAATTCACTGACTTAGCTGTTGTCAAAATTAACGGTACTTCCTTACCGATTGTCTCTCTAGGGGATTCGAGTCAAGTTCAGGTTGGAGATTGGGCTATTGCTGTTGGTAACCCCCTAGGGCTAGATAATACAGTGACTTTGGGAATTGTCAGCACCATAGGACGCTCCAGCGCTCAGGCAGGTATTCCCGACAAGCGACTGGACTTTATACAAACCGATGCTGCTATTAATCCTGGAAACTCTGGTGGTCCGTTGTTGAATGCTACAGGGGAAGTTATTGGCATCAACACTGCTATTCGGGCTAATGCCATGGGAATTGGTTTTGCTATTCCCATCAACAAAGTCAAAGAGATTTCCAACAAACTAGCCCAAGGGCAAAAAGTTGTCCATCCATATATCGGTGTTCGGATGACAAC